>NZ_CP176833.1:7500-415000 GCF_052279045.1 Novosphingobium aeonii
GCGGCGACGTGGACATCAACACGCCGCTGACCGAAGACGGCAGCATCCGCACGCGCTTCGTAGGTGCCTATGACACGGGCGATTCCTATCTCGACTACTACCATTCGTCGCTGCTGACGCTTTACGGTGTTGCCGCGGCCGACCTTGGACCGGACACGGTCGTTACCGCCGGATATTCCTGGCAGGAAAGCGACCCCCGAGGCGTAAGCTGGGGCGCCCTGCCGTTTCTTTATGCCGATGGCTCTCCAGTGACCTACGATCGTTCGGCGAATTCGGCCCAGCCGTGGTCGTCCTGGTACTCGCTGGACCGCAACTTCTTTGCCGATGTCACTCATCAGTTCAGCGAAGACTGGAACGCCAAAATCTCGGTTCTGCGCCGCGCCCGCGACCAGGATTCCAAGCTGTTCTATGTTTACGGCGCACAGGATCCCGAAACCGGCGATGGACTGTTTTCCTATCCCGGCGCCTATCTCGACAGGCTGCGCGAGACCACCATCGATGCCCATGTCACTGGCAAGGTCCACCTGGGCGGGCAGGAGCATGACGTTGTCCTTGGCGTGAACTATGGAGAATCCCGTCTGGTCGAGCAGGAATCGGTGGATGCAGATGCCATCGGCGTCGCTCTGCCGGGTAACAGCGCCTTTGACGGCGATTTCGCTTACCCGAACTTCGGCGACTATGCCGTGACGGCCGACTTCAAGACCAAGATCGCCAGTGTCTACGGCCTGGCACGCATCTCGCTGGCCGATCCGCTCAAGGTCATGATCGGCGGCAATGTCACCAATGCCAAGCGAACCGGCATCTCCTATGACACGCCCTATTCGTTCGACCGGACCAAGTTCCTGCCGTTCGCCGGCCTGACTTTCGATCTCACCGGCACTCTCACCGCCTATGCCAGCTATGCGACGATCTTCAGCCCGCAGGTGCAACTCGCAGCGGACGGATCGATCCTCGATCCCCTCGAAGGCGAAACCTACGAGGCCGGCATCAAAGGCGCGTGGAACGATGGCAGGCTCACCGCCGCCGTGGCCGTCTTCAAGACCAGGCAGGACAATGTGGCCGAATCCATCGGCTTCGATCCCGACCTTGGCCAGACGCTTTACAGAGGTGTCAACGCCAGGTCGCAAGGCGTCGAAGTCGATGTGGCGGGCGAGCCGCTGCCGGGCCTTCAGCTCTCGGGCGGCTATGCCTATGTCGATATCGAGGATGACCAGGGCGATAAAGCCCGGACCTTCATTCCGCGCCACACGGTACGGCTGAGCGCGGTCTATTCCCCGCCCTCGCTCGACGAACTGCGCATGGGTGTTTCGGCCCGGTACCAGAGCAGGATATCGCAGCTTTACGAAGCCTTCACCGCCGATGGCGAAGATGCGACCATGACGCAGAAAGGTTATGCTATCGTCGATCTCATGGCCCGCTATCAGGTGACGAAGAACGTGTCGCTCGCAGTGAACGTCGATAACGTGACGAATGTGAAGTACTGGACAAGCCTTCAGTGGGACCAGGCCTACTACGGTGCTCCGCGCACGGTGCGCGGAACGGTCGGCTTCAGTTTCTGACGATGGCCGGGGCAACCCTCACCGGCGCGCTGGCGCTTTGTGCGGCCGGTCCGCTGCTGCTGCGCTACGGATGGCAGCGCAGCAGGGCCGTGGTGGCCATCGCATGGACGGCGATGGCGGTTGCCACGGTCCTGCTGGCAGCCGGTGAAGGCGCCTGGGGACTGACGGCGGGCGCAACCGTCTCGATGACGATGGCACTGGCCGTGATCGCGCAGGCCGCTGCCGCTACCCCGGCGCCGCAGCGCACACCGCGTGAAAGGGCGCCCGCGCCGCTGCCGGTCGGCCCGGTGGACTGGCCCGATATCGCCCGTCGCTGCGGCGTGTTCCTTGTCGTCGTCGGGCTGGATCTTGCTGCCGGGCTATGGCTCGCCTGGGTGGTGCAACGCGCGATGTTCCGCGCCGGCAGCCACGAAGCCGATGCCGCGGCAACGGCGCTTTTCCTGCTTCCCCTGTTGTGGATTGCGATGGCAAGCTGGCAGATGACCTGCAGGACTCTCTCGGCGATGATCCCCGCGCCGGTCGCGGTCGCACTGGTTGGAGGGATTGCATGGCTGGCAATGTGAAGCCTTCCGAAGGACTAGTGCAGCGCGCCCTTGCCGGCCATGCCGCAATCGGGCTGCTGATAGGGGCTGCGCTCTATCTCGTCTGCCTGTCCGGCGCATTGGTCGTCCTCCAGGAACACCTGCAGCGCTGGGAGGAACCCTCCGCCGCCGAAATGGCCGAAATCTCGCCGCAAGCCGCCCAGCGCGCTCTGGAAGGCCTGCTCGCGCGGCAAGGAAAGCCAACCACTCACGCCTTCATCCACCTGCCGACCGAGGGCCTTCCGCGCGTGGTCGTGACGACCGATAACGGTGCGGCCTACGTCGACGCCGCGGGGCGCTACGATGCCCCGGAAGCGCACGTCTGGACCGAGTTCGTCCTCTTCCTCCACTACTACCTGCACCTGCCGATGTTCTGGGGGCTGCTGCTTACCGGAACCTTGGGCATCATGCTCTGCGCAGCAACGGTCACCGGCGTGATCGCCCATCCGCGCATCTTCCGCGATGCCTTCCGCATGCGCCTGCGGGGCAGGCCGCAACTCAGCCGGTCCGACCTGCACAACCGCTTCGGCGTCTGGCTGCTCCCGTTCGTGGCCGCGCTGGGCTTCACCGGCGCCATACTGGGCCTGGGACAACTGGTATTCCAGACCATCGCCGCGGAACGCCATGCCGGTGACTTCGAGGCTGCTTACGGCCCCCTGTTCGGGGCCGAACCCAAGGCCGATACCAGCCCTGCACCCGTAGCCCGCGCGGACCGGGCCCTGGCATGGATGGCCGCTCACCGTCCCGGTCACCGCGTGACCTATGTGACGATCGAGGAACCCGGCACCGCTGGCCAGCAGATTGCCGTGCTTGCCGACCACGACCGGCGCCTGATCTACGGCGAGACTTATCTGTTCGGAGGCACCGGCAACTATCGCGGAAATGTCGGCCTCTCGGACGGACGGACCGGCCAGCAGGCCATCGCCTCGATCTACAAGATGCATTTCGGCACTTTTGGCGGTGTGCCCGTGGAAATCGCCTATTTCCTCTTCGGCCTCGCGCTCTGCGCCATCATCTCGACGGGCACGACGCTCTGGCTGATGAAGCGCCGTGCGCGCGGGCGGCCCTCCACCCGCCTTGAAGCGCAATGGGCGGTGACGATCTGGGGCAGTCCGCTCGCGCTGGCCTTGGTCTACTGGCTGCGGGCGATTGCGGGTGCCGAAGCCCCGCTGGTTCCGGTGTTCTGGGGCCTGCTGGTACTGGGCCTCGCGGCCGCAACGCTTCGCCCGGCCGAAATCACTTCGGCGCGCCTGCGCACAGCGCTGGGGCTCGCACTGCTGGCGACGGGGATAGGCCATTTCGCGCTGGCGCCGACCCATCCCGCAAGTTCGGTGGCGATCGACCTGGCGCTTGCCCTGTCCGGTGCAGGCCTCGGCCTGCTTCCACTGGCCCGCCGCAAGGCGAACGCCGCGTTTCCGAGCGCCGGCGTCCCGGAAAACGCGGTCAGATCGGCAACTCGGTCGTCGCCTTGATTTCCGACAAGGCCACGATCGAGTTGATTTCCTGAACGCCGGGAAGCTGAGACAGCTTCTCGAAGAAGAATTTTTCGTAAGCCTCGATATCGGCGGCGACGACGCGGATCAGGAAATCGATCGAGCCCATCAGCACGTAGCAGTCCAGAACCTCTGGAAATTCCCGGATCTTGGCGGAGAATTCGTCGAGATTGGCGCGGCCATGGGCGTTGAGCTTCACTTGCGCAAAGACATGGGCATCGAGGCCGACCTTCTTTCGATCTACCAGCGCCACCCGCCGCTTGATGTAGCCCTCGCGCTCAAGCCGATCGATCCGGCGCCAGCATGGCGAAGAGGACAAGCCCACCCGTTCTGCGATCTGCGCCGTAGTCTGGCCTGCATCGCGCTGCAGCTCGCGGAGAATCTTGCGCTCATAGGGATCAAGTTCGGTCATTTCATTCTCATATCATGTATTCTCGGGTCAGTCTTGCCACAAAACTAGCTTCCCGCACCCAAATGAGGAGAGAAATCTCCCGCCCGGCCTGCGACAATGCTTGCGGCAATTACGCCAATCCCGACTGGAGTTCGAAAATGGTCGCCCGCGCCAGCCGCATGACGCCGCCGATGGAATATGTCCGTCTCTACGACGAAGCTGCCGGCCTTGACGGTGTAATCGCCATTCACTCCACCGCGCGCGGACCGGCTGCCGGCGGCTGCCGGTTCTGGACTTACGCCGACGAAAGCGCCGCCATGGCAGACGCTGTGCGTCTGGCCGAAGGCATGAGCTACAAGAACGCCATGGCCGAACTGCCCTTCGGCGGCGGCAAGGCCGTGCTTCGCCGTCTGGCCGGTGCGTTCGACCGCACAGCCCTGTTCGAGGCTTTCGGCGAGGCTGTCGAACGGCTCGAAGGCCGCTATGTCACGGCAGAGGATGTCGGCACCAGCGTATCGGACATGGAGGCGGTTGCACGCCACACGAACCATGTGGCCGGCCGCACGGCACTGCCCGGCCGCGCCGGGGGCGATCCTTCGCCCTGGACCGCGCTCGGAGTGTTCGAGGCCATGCGCTTCGCTGCGGGGTTCCGTTTCGGCGGCGGCCTTTCCGGCATGACGGTATCGGTGCTTGGCGTCGGTAACGTCGGTGCACACCTGTGCGATCTGCTGGCTGAAGCCGGCGCCCGGCTCGTCGTGGCCGATATCGATCCGGCCCGCTGCGCGCGGATCGCCGAGAAGCATGGCGCCAGCATCGTGCCGGTCAGCGAGATCTCAGGAGTTGCCGCCGATGTCTTCGCGCCTTGCGCCCTTGGCGGCGTGCTGGATGCGGCAACCGTCTCGGCACTGCAGGCCCAGATCGTTTGCGGAGCAGCCAACAACCAGCTCTCCAGCGAAGATGTCGCCGGCCTCCTGCTGGAACGCGGGCTGGTCTACGTGCCCGACTACGTCGCCAATGCAGGCGGCATCATCAACGTCTCGGCCGAGTACCTTCACGAAAGCACCGATGAAGTCCGCCAGCGCGTCCTTCAGATCGGCCCCCGCGTGTCTGCGCTTCTCGATGAAGCGGCGCAGGACGCACTCCCGCCCTCGACCGTCGCGGACCGCATCGCCGAGCGGCTGATGCAGCCGGAACGGGTTGCCGAGCCGGCCTGACGCAGCCGTCAACCCAGGCAGGTCACCTGGAACTGGGTTCCGACGATCCGGTCCCGGCCTCCGACCTTGCTAAGGTAGAGCTGCTTGTCCGCTTCCGCGATCCACCGTTCAGGCGTCATGTCGCCAGTGCAGCGCGCACTGGCGACACCGATGCTGACGGTAACGTAGGAACTGACCTGCGATGTCTCGTGAGGGATCTGCAACGCGTTGACCTGCCTGCGGATTTCCTCCGCGACCTGCCGCGCGGAAGCCGGGTCCGCGCCGGGCAGGATACACACGAACTCCTCCCCGCCATAACGGGCCGTCACCGCCGTAACGCGGCGCAAGGCTCGGTTGAGCGTGGCCGCGATCATGACGATGCAGCGATCTCCGGCAACATGTCCGTAGGTGTCGTTGAACTGCTTGAAGAAATCGATGTCGAGCATGATGACCGACAGCCAGTCACCACTGCGGCACATTCGGGACCACTCTGCCTCCAGCGTCCGTTCAAGCTGCCGCCGGTTGCTGAGCCCGGTCAGCGCATCGGTTACCGCCAGTTCGGCCAGCTTGTCGCGAAGGCGCTTCAGCTCGACATGGTTGCTCACCCGAGCCCGCAGGATGGCGGGCTGGATCGGCTTGGCCACATAGTCGATCGCGCCTAGCGAAAGGCCCCTCATCTCGTCCTCGGAATCGTCGAGGCCGGTCATGAAGATTATCGGCACGTCCGCCAGCACGGGATCGACCTTGAGCTCCCGGCAAACCTCGAAACCGTCCAGCCCCGGCAACACGATATCGAGCAGGATCAGGTCCGGGTCCACCGTCCGCGCCGTTTCGATCGCTTCCTCGCCCGACATGGCGAAGCAGACGTCGTAATCGTCTTCGAGCACGGCGTTCATGATCTCGATGTTCGCGACATCGTCATCGACGATGAGGATGGTCGCCTTGGTCACGAAGGCATGCCTTCCGATGCGGCCGCCCGGCTGCTTCCCGCAGGTTCCATGGGCACGTCATCCAGCAGGGCGAGAGCCGAGACGTAATCGAGCTTCTGGAGTGCGCAATGCAGGGGGTGATTCAGTCGCTCGGCATCGGACAGGCCCATCGCCCGCGCCATCCTTTCGAAGGCATGCCGCGCGCCCAGACTGCGACGATGCAGCAAGCCGCGCAGTTCCTCGCGGATGGTGCCGAGATCGGAGCCGGTGTCCACCGGCAGAACCAGTCCCAAGGATGATGGCGGCGGCGGCTCCGTGGAAAGTGTGCGGGCAGCGGCCACGGCTCTGTTCAGCTCTGGAACGAGCCCGACAAGTGCAGACTGCGCCTCGGCAACAGCATCCTGTGCGAGCAGACGTTCAACCTCTGCCGCGCAGGCTTGCAGCGCGCGCAGTTCCAGCGAGCCCGCCACGCCCTTGAGGCTGTGCACCAGCCGCCGGGCATCGCCGATCTGCCCCGCCGCAATCCGCTCACGCAGTTCCTGTTCGGCATGGGCATAGGAATTGGCGAAGCTGATGACCAGCTTGCGCAGCAGGGCCTCCTTGCCATTCACCCGTTTGAGCGCGGTTTCGAGATCGAACGGGCCGAGCTGCCGGGGCAGCGCATCCGGAGAGTGGGGGGGCACATCGGGCCCCGCGGGCTCCGCCGCGAGCAATCCGACGGCAGGCTTCAGCCAGCGATTGAGAGTACGGAGCAATTGCGAAGGATCGACCGGCTTGGCGACGTGATCGTTCATGCCGACAGACAGGCAGCGCTCCCGTTCGGTTTCGAAGGCGTGAGCGGTGATCGCGATGATAGGCAGCTGGTCCGCCGTCCAGGTTTCGCGGATGATCGTCGTTGCCTCGATGCCATCCATTTCCGGCATCTGCACGTCCATCAGAATCGCGGCATATTCAGCGCCGTGTTCCATGACCTTTTCGCAGGCGATCCGGCCGTTTTCCGCGCTGTCCACGATCAGGCCGGCGTGCGTGAGCAACTCTATCGCGATCTCTCGGTTGATCTCGTTATCTTCCACCAGCAGGACGCGCAGGCCCCGTAAATGCGGCTCGACCTTGCCTTCCGCCACCGATTCCGTCTGCCTGGGAGCGGGCGCCCGTTGCGCCTCGGCGAACAACGAGGTGATCGTATCCAGCAGAGCCGCCGGGTCGATCGGCTTAGTGAGGAAAGCCGAGACCCCCGCCTCTCCGGCTTCGGCCGCCATCTCGTCAATCGCATAGGCAGTGACGATCAGCGTCACCGGCGATGGCGCGCCGTGCTGCATGCGCCGCAAAGTCCGCACCGCCTCCATGCCGTCCATGCCCGGCATCTTCCAGTCGAGCAGGACGAGATCATAGGCCGCCCCCTGCTGCGCCGCACTGGCGAAGGCGGCCACCGCCTCGTCCCCGGAGGAAACGAGATCGACGTCCATCTGCCAGTCGTTGAAGATCTCCTCCACGACCTGACGCGCGGCTGCGTTGTCGTCCGCCGCCAGAACGCGAAGCCGGCGCAGATACGGTGCGGGCATCGCATCTGCGCGCCTGTTCGCGTGCTCTGCGAAGACCATCCGGCAGGTGAAGGTGCTGCCAAGGTTCGGCGCGCTCTCCACGCCGATGTCACCGCCCATCTGCTCCACGATCTGGCGGCAGATCGCCAGCCCCAGACCCGTTCCGCCGAACCGCCGGGTGGTGGAATTGTCCCCCTGGGAAAACGAGCTGAACAGGCCCGCCTGCTGCTCCGCAGACATACCGATGCCGTGATCCCGAACCGAAAGCTCGATCGTGAGCCGCGAGGAATCCCGCGAACGCAAATCGACCGCGATCGTCACCGCGCCCCGGTTGGAAAACTTCACGGCGTTGCTGAGGAGATTGAGCACGACCTGCGAGAACCGCAACTCGTCTCCGATTACAGCGCTCGGAACCTTGTGATCGATCTGCGAGACGATCTGCACGCCCTTGGCACTTGCCTCCACCGTGAGAAGCTGGACTTGCCCGGCAATCGCCGCGCGCAAATCGAAAGGCCTCGCTTCCAGCGTCAGCTTGCCCGCCTCGTTCTTGGAATAGTCCAGGATGTCGTTGATGAGCCTCAGCAACGAGGCGCCAGCGCCGCTGATCCGCTCGACATATCCGCGCTGCCGGTCGTCAAGGTTCGTGCGGCCAACCAGATGGCAGAAGCCCATGATCGCATTCATGGGTGTGCGTATCTCGTGGCTCATGTTCGCCAGGAACATGCTCTTGGCGCGGGTCGCATCCTCGGCCTCGCGCGTGCGCGCTTCCAGCGCGGCGTTCTTGGCGACGATTTCCTCGCTCATGCGGCCGATCCGGTCGAAGCTGGCGAGCAGCATCTTGTTCAGCCAGATCAGCACGGCAGTCTGGAAAGCGACGATCGACGCATGAAGCAGGACCCGCTCCAGATTGCCTGCAGCCGGGAACACCGCATAGGGAAGCAGGTAGAGCAATAGCAGATGATGCGCTGCAATCGCCCCCGCCGCCACGAGGATGGTCTCGCGGTCCAGCCAGGCGATGGTCAGGGCCAGCATGGCGAAGAAGTACATATGCATGTCCATCTGCCACGGGTGTCCGCGAAGCAGGAACAGCAGCATCGCCGGTTCCGCCATCAGGGCGACCGCCGAAAGATAGCGGGTGGCGGGCGCCGTACCGCAGCGTCGCCATGTAAGATGGTAGGCCAGAGCGACGATGGCGGCGGCAAGCCCCGCCCGGATCGGCGATAGCCCCATCGCGTGTGCAACCACGGCCTGGAGCGGTACATGCCCCCAGAACAGGGGTATCAGGAAGCGGCCGAACTGGTTGCGCAACTTGTCGAGAACACCGATCACGGCACGGAACCTTCTTCGGAAATGGAACACCCCGGCGGCAGGGGCGCCGGCTCCACGAGCCAGGCGCCGGCAGCGCGCAGGTGAGACGCGAAGTCCGGCGAGGCGGACGAAGCGAAGATGACGTTGGGAATCCTGGCTCGCTGGAGAAGCCGGCCGTCAGCCGACCGGACAAGACCGATCGTTCGCGACAACGACCAGTCGGTCGGGGCCACGACGATGTATTTGCCATCGGCGGCATCGCTCCAGACCGAAGCCACCAGCAGGGCGGTCAGCCCGGAAGCGAGGAGAACCGCCGCCGGCACGAGATCACGCAGCCGGAACGCCTGTTTGTCCAAGGCTCCCGGCGCAGCCGCGCCATGCAGTTCCTGTCTTCCGCTGAATACCCTGGTCGATCGCAAATTTGTCCCCCCCGGTCCAAACTGTATCACTTACCTTGATTAGGTATTGTTTTGGTAAAGGTTTCTCAAGCGGGATGCCTCGATTTACGGCGGGGATTCGCGCCTGCGGTTTCGCGCCGGTGGATAACCGGCCCTAACGCTTCCTCAGGCGCGGGTCGGCGACGCGGCCGCGATCGAAAGCACGTCGGCCGAAGTCGCGGGAACGTGCGCCTCATGCAGCGCTGGAATGCTGGACAAGGCCGTATCCGCAGGCGTCGCATCGCGATGACTTGAACGGTTCCTGCCCTGTCGCTTGGCGTCGTAAAGCGCCCTGTCGGCAATCGCCTGCAGTTCTTCCAGCGCAAGCGAGCCTTCCGAATATGTCGCGCAGCCGATGCTTAGCGTGCCGCCGTTCCCCCGCGCTCCGATCCTGGCGAAGCCCTGACAAAGAGTCTTGCCCAGCGTCAGCGCCGACAAGGCGCTGGTACCGGGTAGCAAAACGGCGAACTCGTCTCCACCAAGCCGGGCATAGACCGCATTTTCGGGCAGGGCCGAGTTGAGGAACACACCCAAGGCGATCAGCAGACGATCCCCTTCAGGATGTCCGTAGCCATCGTTGATCGACTTGAAATGGTCGATATCGAGCAGCAGCAAGGCCCCTTGGCCGGCTTCCGCACGCAGCAGGGCATTCGCGCGCGCTTCGAAGCCACGGCGGTTGAGCAGCCCCGTCAGCGGGTCGTGCTCGGCCAGTTTCACGATGCTCTGTTCGCGGCGCCGACGCAGCGTGCCGACAATGGACAGCGCAAGGGCCACTTCCATCATGATCCCTTCGAACAGCGAAACCGAAATCATCAGGCCGCTGTAATGCGTCAAGTTGATGAAGGCCCCAGGCAGAAACACCGCGAAAGCCTTGAAGAGATAGAATGCCCCATGCCCGAGAAAGGCGAAGGCCAGCACCGTGGTATCGGGGTCTCGCCGTTTGCGCAGCCCGCCCAACAGATCCGCACATTTGAGCGAGAGCAACGCAACGATCAGCGAATTGGTCAGCGCCAGGACCTGCGTTCGCGCGGGCCCCTCAGGCACGGCCAGCATCGCCAACCAGGCGATCAGCACACATGTCCATGCCTTGGGCGGACGCTTTCCGGCGAAGGCGGAAGTACCGAAGAGAAACGCGATATGCGCCACCACCAGGAGGCCATTGGCCACCCAGATGCCCGCAATGAAGAACCCCTGCTCCCGCAGCGGCGTGATCGTGCAGCCCGCCACGATCGCGCCGAAACCGGCGCTCCAATATGCCAGCGACCGCTCCCGCAAGAGATGCCATTCCAGCATAAGGAATGCGGACGCCACGAAGGCGATCGCATTTGACATGAACAACATTGTCCGCGGGTCGGTAGTCATCAGGCCATTCACGTAGGTCGGAACGGCGGCTTTGCTAACGATTGTTGGTAAACAAAGCGTTCCTGATCGCCGAATTTTCGAGTCAGCCCGCGCCCTGCTACCGGGTGGAAGCAGCCGACCGCTGGCGAAGCTGTTCGGTAAGATAATCCAGCAGGGGCAGTTCGAACTTGGGATTGATGATCAGGAAGTGACGACGACGATCCTGCTCATCTGGCAATCGACAGAGCACACCTTCCCCAACCAGTCGCCGCACCAGCCGCAGCGCCGTGCTCATCGGTGCGCCGGAGGCGATGCAGGCGCTCGATACCGAAACGCGCCGGCCTTCGATCTTGGCCAGCAGAAGATCGAGCAACATTTCCCAGGCTGGATCCCCGAACAGTTCGCCGCCGCCGATCTCCCTGCGTTTCATTTCCTTGCGCAGCAGTTCCCGGATGTAATCCGTCAACTGCCCGGTTTCGGAAGCGGGCGCATTAACCCCGGCGACCGGCGCCTTGATCTCATCTGAAGGAGCTACATCGGCCCGCCGCGCGGAAGCGTCCGGGTCATCCATCAGGATCGCAAGGCGCTGAAGTTCGGTGCTCAGGCTGGAAATCTTTCCCAGCAGCGAGCCTCTCGCCTCCGGCGTCTGGCGCAATCCCTTGATACGCTGCAACGCCTTGCGGAGATCCGACTGGTTGACCGGCTTTTCCAGGAAGTCGACAGCGGAAGCCCGCATCGCGTCGATGGCGACATCCTTGCTGGCATAGCCTGTGGCCATGATGAACTGGAGCCGCCGCCCCCGCATCTCGGCGCTTTGCGAAAGCGCGTGGATCAGCGCGATGCCATCCTGTCCGGGCATATTGTAATCGACGATCGCGATCGAGATCTCGTGCTCCTCGAACAGCTCCATCGCCTCTTCTGCACTTGTTGCGACAACCGGCTCATACCCCATGAGCTGGAGGCTGAACGCACACTCGCTGCCGAAGTCCTCGTCGTCATCCACGATAAGGACCGGCTCGGGCGGCGTATCGTCGTGCACCGGATATTCGCTCTCATTTTCCGCGCTGGCCGGTCCCGGATTGAGAATGGCCCCAAGTCGCGTTCGCCAGGTCGGTGTCATCACGTTCATGTGCAAAATAACCTCGTCTGAGCGGGCCGCTAGGTGCCGGGCAGGACTTGCTGAAGTCCGACGCAGAAGATGGCGATGGCCATGATGGCCGCCGAATCAGGCCGTCGAGCGACGGTCCGGAACTGTTGGACTGCTGCCAGAGCCAGCAGGGTCAGCGCCGTGATCGCAATCACGAAAAGCGCCCCCTCGACGCCCAGCCAGGTTGCCCCCGCCGCCAGCAGCTTGATCTGGCCGCCGGTCAGGATCTGGAGCTGCATTCCGGTGCGCAGCGCAGCCACGCCCGCGGTTACCAGCAGCAGGCACCCCAATCCGGCGGCAACCGACCAGCCGACCGCCGGCAGGCCGCCCCGAGCGCCCGCGAAGGCCAGGCCGCCCAGCGCAATCGCCACATAAAGCAGATCGGAAGGCTTTCGCCCTTCCCACGGCAGGACTACCGCCGGCAGAAGCAGCAATATCAATACTGCTATATTGAAGTATCCCATCCCGCCCATTCAGTATCCCCCGTTCGTCACGATCACGCTTGCCTCCAGATTGGATGATGGCAATGGGATGAAATTCCCATACTTCATGATGGGACTGGCAGCCATGTCATAGCTGACCTTTACCTTGAACACGCCGGTACCATCCGATGCCGCCGTGATCACCGGCGACGAACCTCCGCCAAGAATTTTCCCGTAGCCGTCGATCACTTCTTTGGCCCGTGTCTCTGCAATCGATACACGTTCCTGAGTCGACAATCCCGCAACCGCGGCGCGGGCGCCTTCGGCTGCGGCATGACGCACCCCGATGAGAGCACTGAAGTAGATCGAATAGACGAATATCCCGAAAACCAGGGCGAGCAGCGCCGGAGCGAGGAAAACGAACTCCAGCGCTGCCATGCCCCTGTCGCATTTCAGCAGTCGACGGATCGGATCAGCTGACATGCGCATCATCCTTGTCAGGAGAAATTGTCGATCATCGTCTGGAAGGCGCCGGTAAGGCCGCTTCCGAATGCAGTTCCGATAGAACTGATGGCCCCCACCACAATTGCTCCCAACACTGCATATTCAACAGCCGTAAGGCCGCGTTCATCAGCGATCAGACGCGCAAAAAGCTTACGAATGGTTTTCATGGCTCAATACTCCCCATTTCCTCCGATTAAAATTCCGTAACCGGTGGAGGTATCCGGCTCCGGTCTTAAGAAATCTAGATCAATACGGGCACGCCGCAGCGCGCACCTGTTACCCATACTGTTGCGTGACCGAGCTGGATCCCCAGCGCCGCCAACAGATTGTCGAGCAGCGGATCGACCGTCCCGCCGACCAGTGCGCTGACCGGGGTCACGATGGCGCTGAGAAGCGCGGACCGCACCGCCGCGGTGTTCGCCTCGCAAACAAGCGGAATGCAAAGGCCCAGAAGGTTGACCTGCAGGCCGTCCGGTGCCGAAATGCTGCTGACGAGCGAAGTCAGGAGCGGGCCGACCTGCGATCCGTTGCCGATCGACGCGGAGCGCCCCGGTGCTGCCGGCGTGCCGATAGTGCCTTGCCCGCCGGGTCCGAACACCAGCGCGGCGCTGTTGCCGAGCACCGGCTGCGCGATCGCGCGCGCCTTTACATCGATGATCGGGATGCCCAGCAACGATGAGCTGATGATACTGGCCTGCTTGATGTCGGCCGCGGTCAGCGACGGGATAGGCTTCGTCATCGCATTGGTCGGCGCAGTGCCGATATAGGCATTGACCAGACCGCTCGTCGCATTGACCGTCACCCGGGTGTCGACCTTCTGCTCCGTACTGCCCGCGCAGTTGATCGACGCGACTTCGGCCCGCGCCGCCGCCACATCCAGAATGACGGGAATCTCCGCCGAGAGCAGGTCCTTGACCACGGGCAGCTTCAGGTTGACCAGTTCGATCAGCACCTGCAGCCGCAGCATCGAGGTTCCGGCAACGGTCTCTCCGGCAGGTCCGAAGGAAAAACGGGGGCGGTCCATCGGTCCGGACGCCACCGCCCCGACCCTGACCGTGCTGCCCGGCACCAGCAGGCTCACGGTATCGGAAAGATCGATGGCCCCGGGGCCTGCCTGCGCGGCGAACGAGATGAGCTGGTAGGCATTCATCCCGGCACGCAGCGCCGGCTTCACGTCGGCCTCGCCCACCGGCATGTTCTTCCACACGCCGAGACCGAACAACCCTGCCATCGGAACCTGGTAGCCATTGGTCACTTGCGAGGCGAAGGCTGTCAGCCCGGCCTTGGTCGCGGGATTGGTCGTAGCGCTGGCGGCGGCATTGGCCACGTCCTTCAGTCCGTAGCTGCCTTGCACGAGCTGACCGTAAGTGCCGGTGAAATTGGCGTTCCGGGCGAGGGCATCGAAGAACAGCCCGGCATCGACATCGCCGTTCATCATGCCTTCGATATCGGCGGTCGAAAGGCGAAGCTTGATGCCGAGCAACGCGCCGAGCAGGTCGTTGACGAGATTGACCAGGGAATTGGTGACGGTGAGAAGACCTGAGGTGATCCCGACGCCCGCCTCGTCCACCCGTGCCGCCGAAGCGGTAGCTCCCAGGTCGGGTATGGGGCTGGCATCGCCCAGAACCCCGGTGAGATAGCGGCGGGCGGATTTTCCGGTGGTCACACGAACGGCATTGGCAAGACCGTTTCCGGGGCAGCGGGCCATCGTGGCATCGAAACGCTGCTCGCTCGACAGGCCGGAATCCGCGCAATAACGGCCCAGTTGCACGGACTTGAGAACCGACGCATCGTAACCGTTGCGAACGAGATAGTCCCGCGCACGGCTTTCGGCCTGAAGCGGGTTCATCGCAGCCGCCAGCGCTGCCGCCTCGGTAGCGGCGCGTAGGTCCCGGTTGCCGAGATAATAGAGCCCCACATCCAGCGCGAGCCCCGCCGCGCCAACCAGCGACACGCCCAGAACCGCCACCATAGGCCCGATCACGCCGCCTTGATCGCCGCGCAGTTCCCGCAAAGGGCGCAGGCGGCGCGATCGCAGCGATGCAGCAAGGCGGCCCATCGTCACGGCTCCCGCGAAGCGGTGGCAGGAGGCGCCAGCATCAGCGCCGCCTGTTCGGCAATCTGCTGACGCAGCCTGGCCTTTTCCGTGGCATCGCGAACCTTCGACAACAGCGCGTCGGCTTCGCCCCGCCGACCGGCGACCGTCAGCGCGAGAGCAAGGTTGTTACGGACCACCTCGTTCCGGGGCGCCAGGTCATAAGCGCCCTTGAGGGCCTCAATCGCTTCGCCGGGCTGCCCCTGCCGCAACAGCGCATAGCCCAGCGCATTGCTGGTGAGCGGATTAGCGGGGCTCGCCCTCAACGCCGCGCGATACTCGGCGATGGCTTCCGGCCAGCGTTCCTGCGCAGCCAGGACATGCCCCCGGATCTCGATCGCCTCGGCGCTGCGATCCGTCGCAGGGATCAGCGCGAGGGCAGTTTGCGCTTGCCCCATCTGGCCAAGGTCAAGGAGGCAGTTGACCCGCAGGATGCGCGCTTCGCGGTCTCCGGGATACTGGCGATCGAAATCGTCGAGGAATGCGAGGGCGGCGCGCTGCCGGCCATCCTTGCGGGCCTGCTGGATAAGCACGAGGTAAAGCGACCGGGTTGATCCGCCCTGATCGAGATCGAGCGCCTCCGCCGCCTTCGCAGGCGCGATCGGCGAATGCGCGGGCAAGCCTCCCACGGCGAGCACCGTCAGGCCGCCTGTCGCGGCGAGATACCTGTAAATGTGTCGGATCGTCATGAGGAAGCCCCCCCAAGAGTATCGAGAATGGCGGCAACCGGCGGTCCCGCCAGCACGATGAACAGCGCCGGCATGAAGAACACGAGCATCAGGATTACCATGCGCACCGTGATCGAGCCGATGGCTTCGCGGGCGCGAGCGACCCGGCGCTGCGAGAATTCGCGGATGAATTCGCGCAGCGAAGGCACCAGCTCCATGCCGTGGAACAGCGATTGGCGGAACACCGTGGCCAGTTCGCGTGCGCCGTTTACCGCCACGCGCGAGGCCCAGCGATCGAACGCCAGCTGGTAATCCTGACCGCGATCGAGATCCTCGACCAGCATGGCCACCAGCCGGGCGTGATTGGGAACCGCAACCCGTTCCTCGCGGGCTATGCCGCGGAAGCACTGGTCCAGCGAGACGCCGCTTTCCAGCATCATCAACATCAGGTCGAGCAGGAAGGGGAATTCAGCCGTCAGTATCCGCTCACGCGTCGCTGCGCGCATCTGCAGCACATACTTGGCGCCGATGTAGGTCAGTCCCGCGAGGGCCAGCGTCGGAAACAGCGGACGGAGCGGGTTGCCGTTGATGACGAAGCAAGTCGCCATGGAGGCAAGGGCAACGCCGCCCGCCGCGGCGAGCCGCAGCCAGGCAAAGGTCTCCAGCGCATTGGCTTCGAAGTAGCCGGCCTTGCGCAGCTTCTGTTCGATTTCGCTGCGGTCGCGCCCGCGCACGGTGAACATGCGCGGCAAGGGAAACGGCAACTTGCCCGTCAATCCCGTGGCAGCGCCCGAGGCACCGTCGATGCGGGCGCGCAGGCGGTTGTCTGCGTTCAGCAGGCGCACTCCGGCCAGCACCATCAGCAGACTGCCAAGGGCCAGGCCGAAAAGCAGGAAGGAGGCCAGCGACTGCATCAGAATTCGAGCCTCAGCATGCGGCGGATAATCAGCACGCCCACCGCTTCCAGCCCCAGCGCGACGAGCGAAAGCGATTGCCCGCGCGGGTCCTTGATGAAGAACTCGAGATAGGAGGGGTTCATCAGCACCAACCCCACCATTGCCAGAAGCGGCATGGCGATCAGCACGCGCGAGCTGACTTTCGCCTCCGAGGTTGCCGCGACGAGCTCGCGCCGGATGCGCAGCCGTTCGCGCAGGATATGCGAAAGGTTGCCGAACACCGCGCCGATCGAACCGCCGTAGCGCAGGTTCGTGCGGATGGCGGCCGCAATCATCGAGACTTCCGGCACCTGGATGCGGTCGGCAAGCTGCTGCATCGTCTCGGCTACCGGCGCGCCCATTTCCAGCCGCCGCGCAGCCGTGTCGAAATAGGAGCGGACGACCGGCGATGCATCCGCCAAGGTGCGTGCCAGTGCCTGTGACAGCGAATTGCCCACCGCCTGAAGCTGACGCACACCGTCGAGATAGAGCGGTAGGGCTTCGGTAAGCGCCTCCACGCGCTTGCGGGCGCGCTCGCGAAGCCATGACAGGCCCGCCATCGGCAGTCCTAGCAGCAGGGCCAGTGCAGCGACCGGTCCGGCCAGCACCAGCACGAGGAAGACCAGCGCGAGGCCGATGCCGGCGAGCAGTCGTACCGTCGGCACCGTGATTTCGAGCTGGGCCTGCGCCATGAGCGGAGCGATCCGCTCCGGCACCGATATGGCGGTGACAGAACGCACCGGCGCGGCTTCGGGACCGGCCATCGCGGCAAGACGGCGATCGATGGCGGAAAGGCCCTTGGCGCGTTCGCCGGTAAGGTAGAACGCGATCAGGCCCACGATCAGGAAGGCAAGGATAAGATAGGCCCCGCCGCTCACCATGCCGCGGCCACTCCATTGGCGACGCGGGTCTTGGTCAGGCTCGGCATCGGATAGTCCTTGAGCCGCGCGGCATGATAGGGCCGGGGCGACAGCGTCTGGAACGTCCCTTCCCCGGACATCGGCGGCTGCTCATCGAAGCGGAAGAGTTCGTTGAGCGTGAAGGCATCGCCTTCCACGCCGGTCACCTCGGTCACCGAAGTCACGCGGCGGACGCCGCTGCTCAGGCGCTGGATATTGACGATCACATGGACGCTGTTGGCCACGAAACGGCGCACTGCCCGGATGTCGCTTTGCTGCCCCGCGAAGCCCAGCAGCATTTCAAGTCGCGAAAGCGCGTCGCGCGGCGAATTGCCGTGCAGGGTTGCCATCGAACCGTCATGCCCGGTCGACATGGCCTGAAGCATCTCCACGGCTTCCACGCCGCGCACCTCGCCAAGGATGATCCGGTCGGGCCTCATGCGCAGCGCGTTGCGGACGAGATCGCGGGAGCTGACCTCGCGGCTGCCATCGACATTGGGAGGACGGGTTTCCAGCCGGACGACGTGGTCCTGGCAGAGCTGCAGCTCGGCCGCGTCCTCGATCGTCACGAGCCGCTCATGATTGCCGATGCAACTGGAGAGCACGTTGAGCAGCGTCGACTTGCCGGCACCGGTGCCCCCGCAGATCAGGACATTGAGGCGCGAGCGCACCGCGCTGGTGAGGTAAGTCGCCATCGGCGCGCTCATCACTCCGCTGGCGACGCAATCGTCGAGGGTCAGCGCCTGAAGGCGGAACTTGCGGATCGATACCAGCGGCCCGTCGAGCGCGATGGGCGGAATGACGATGTTGACGCGAGAACCGTCAGCCAGGCGCGCGTCGCAGAACGGTGTCGCCTCGTCCACGCGCCGCCCGATCGGACCGACGATGCGCTGGATGATATTCATCAGATGCGCGTCGTCGCGAAAACGCGTTTCCACCCGCGACAAGAGACCGCCGCGCTCGGCGTAGATGGTATTGGCGCCGTTGACGATGATGTCGTCGATCGTGTTGTCCCGCAGCAGCGGTGCAAGCGGACCCAGGCCGACGACTTCGTCTTCCACGTCCTCGATCAGCAGCAGCCGCTCGGCGCTGTTGAGCGCAAGCTGCCCGCGCCGGCTGCGGCTGTTGATGACCTGTTCGATCTCGTGCCTAAGGGTGCGCTGGTCGAGCGATTCCGCGGTGACGCCCTGGGTTTCCAGCTGTTCGATCACCTGCTGGCAAGTGAGCGCCTTGACCGCCTGGTAACTGTCGCTCATCCGCTGCGCGGACGGCTGTGTCACCGCAGACTTGCGGCGGCCGGCCGAAAGCCCTTCGTGCAGTTCCTCGTTGGTGAGAAGGCTCATGCGGTGCGCTCCACCGAGCGCAGGATCGCGCGGCGCATCCGGTCGATGCTGCCCTTGCCGCTTTTCACGGGCGCGGCGATGTTGCAGGCCCGGCGAACCGCCTGGATGTACGGTCCGCTTTCCCGGTCGAACATCAGGGGACGCCCGGCATTGAGCGCGTTCGCAGTCCGGATCCGGTCGGTCGGCACGCCCATGAGCGCCTCGATACCCAGCGCGTCGGCCATCCGGCGACCATCGAGCAGGATGCGCGGTTCATAGTCCCATACCATAAGCCGCGTGCGCGATCCGCTGGCAGTGTCGAGCGACACCTTGTCCATGAGGCGACGGCACGCTTCCAGTTCACGGATCGACTGGCTGCAGACGATCTCGATCGCCTGAGCCTGCGACGCCAGTTCGCGCAGCAATCCGCCATGGCGCAGGCTTCCGGCACAGACCACCACCTGAACGAAATTCGCGCGAAGCAGCTGGATCAGGCCGACGACATCATTGGGACCGATGCCCACCGGCTCGCTGCCGGTGCCACCATCGAAGGTGATGAGCGAAAGCCCGCTCGCCTCATGGCGCGCCAGTGCGTCGGCCAGCAGGCTGGTGTCCATCCGGTCGAGATCGGCGACGGCGGAGGCAAGGCCATAATCGACCTTGAGATCGAGATAGGCTTCGGCCGTACTGGAAGGCAGGGTAAAATCGACAAGCAGGGTCGGGGTTTGGTTGAGGCTGAACGCCAGGGCCATGTCGGTGGCCAGCATCGCGGTTGCCTCGCGATCGTTACCCAGAACCATGGTCAGGCGGCCCAGCCGGCCCTGCGTGGCCAGCGCACTGTTGAGCACGCGCGTCAGGATTTCGGAGATTTCGGTGCCGCTCGCGCTGCGCGGAAGCACGTCTGCCGCGCCGGCCCGGATCGCCTGCAGCACTTGCCCGGCGTACATATCCTCCGTGGCCACAACCACGGCGCGTCCGGGCGCGGCCTGTGCCACTTCCCCGATCGACGAGGCCAGCGAACGCTCCGCCGGCACCGAGGCGTGATCGATCACGACGATGCCCGGCCCATCGACATCGCCCTGGTCGAGCGACTGCACGATCTCGACCGAGACATGCTCGCCCATCGCTTCGGCAATGCGCTGCGCCAGAGTGCGGTCTACCGAGAGAAGGTGGATTTTCGGCATGTCAGGGCCTCACAACGCCAAAGGCGGCAACGGCTTTCTCCACCCCGTCATTACCGACGATCATGTCGCCGATGCCGGGATCGAGTTTACGGGTGGCATTCGTCAGCAGCGGTGGAACCGCATCGGGCTCGACCAGGCGCGGCGTGGCCACGATGATCAGCTCCTGCCGTTCCTTCTGGTTCTGCTGGCGCTTGAAGAAGGCGCCGAGCACCGGAATATCGCCGAGGAAAGGCACCTTGTCCTTGGTCACCGCGCTATTGCTATAGTTGAGGCCAGCAATCACGAAGCTCTGGCCGCTGCCCAGTTCCACGGTCGTCTCTGCCGAGCGGCGACGAATTCCGGGAACCACGTAGCCCTGAAGCTGGACACCGTTGTTGTAGTCCAGTTCGCTGACTTCGGGAGAAAGCTTGAGCACGATATGCTCGGGCGAGAGAACATAAGGCGTCACGGACAGGCGAACGCCGAATTCCTTGTACTGGATCGAGATCGTATTGCCGGTGCCGCCGGTGTTCTGCGGCACCGGGACGGGAAACTCGCCGCCGGCCAGGAAGCTGGCCTGCTCGCCCGAACGCACCAGCAGCGTCGGCTGCGCGAGCAACTGCGACAGCCCGTTGGAAGACAGCGCGCTGAGGATCGCCCCGATCCCGTGATTGCGGGCAGAGAGGAACAGGTTGAAGGCGCTCTGGATCGGCGCCGAACTGTCGATAGACAGGCCATCGTTACCGAAGCTGGCACTGTTGAGGCTGCTAGGCGAAATGACCGCGCCCTGCAGATCTCCGGCCAGCTTCGAGAAACTGAACCCCAGCGCCTTGAGCGTGGAACTGGACACGGCTGCGAACTGGACGTCCACCGCAACGACCTTCTCGCCCGGACGATAGTTCGCGTTCTGCGCCGACATTCCCGGCGCGCCGACCCGCACGTTTCGCTCGCCCAGCACGGTGCCGTCCTGCGCGAAGACGGTCAGGAGCGCATCCCCGGTCGCCAACGCCTTGATCCGCAGCGACTGCGCCGTAGGCGCCGAAATGCCGATCACGTTTTCGCGGCTGACTTCCACCCGGCCGATTGCCTTGGGGAAGGACAGGGTGCGTTGATCGTCGACTTGCAGGCTCTCCTGTTCCTGCGCATGCGCGAAGGCCGGGGCCAGCGTCGACGCGCAGGCCAGCAGGCAGGAGGCAATCATGGCTTTCAACGCGATCCACTCCCCGAATAGATGACTTGGCTATTTCCTCCGACCACCAGTTCGATGGGTTGCGACCCGGAGGGCTGGCTTGTTTTAGGGCGGGATGCGGGCCGGGCTGCCGGGCGCGGCCTTGGCGCCTGGACCTGCATCGGACGCGGCGCGGCATAGGCGGGCGCGGTCCTGGGAATGGACATCGAGGCAGCCTGCGCCACCGCGACTTCCACATTGTCCTCAGGGTTGCGCAGTGACAGGTAGAGCGCGCCCGTGCTCTTCGCGAGCGAAAGCTCGGAAACCTGCTCGGGCGAAAGTGCCAGGGTTACCGTGCGTGCCGGAGGCGGCTCGGCGCTCACCGCGCCTTCGACAGCGCCGGCCGGCTGGGCGCCGACGACAGCCTCGCCCACGGCCAGCACGGGAACCCGCTGCAGGAGCGTGCGCGCGCGGCTGACGCCATTTGCCCGCGCGCCGCTCAGGGCATCCTCGCCCGGATAGACCACCTGCACGTCCACCCGGTCACCTGGCCGGACCAGTCCGGCCACGGCGATTTCCGCCGTCGTGTCGATACTGATGGCGCGCATGCCGATCGGCACCCGGATCGCGAGCTTGGTTTCCTGCGCGATGGCCGTGCGCGGGATCAGCGAATTGCCCTGGATGTCCCGTGTCGCCACTTTTCCGATGATCTCGGCAGGTGTTACAGCGGTGGGGAACTTCGCCGGATCGGACTTCGCATTGCGGATCATGTCGGCGGTGATCGTCTCACCCGTCCTGATGTCACGCGTGGTGGCGGCAAGCACTGCAAGCGCCGGTTCCGGCTTGCCCGAAGGGACCCGTGCGGCGGCATCCGCCACCGGCTTCGCAGCCCGGCCGAGCTCACGCACGCCAAGAAAAGCGAAGCTGCAAGCAGCAATCAGGCCGACGCCGATTGTGAGCTTCGCTTTCGAACCAAGGCGCATGCCAAATTCCCCCTATCCCTTGCGCTTACGCAAACCGGATCGACTGCCCCGACGATCCGATGTGGAGATTTCTACGTCGATGAACGGACGCAATCGCCGTCTTGCGTATGGATGATAGCGGTTCTCGGAATTCATCCGATATGGAGAAATAGCCGATGCGAGGGGAATCGTCGCAAGTCGATTGTCCGGCTCAACTTGAGGACAACGCGCTTCCTTGTCTTGCTCGAGCAAATTGCGCGGCAATCCAGCAGTTCAACTCGTCGCAGATGGAACTGCAACCCAAGCGAACATGTTCGGATCGGTTCTTTCCCGTGTTCCGAATTGCAGCATTGAGGGCGAAAATGGATGCAGACGCAATGGCAATTTAGGCATTCAACCAGCCTGTTGCGAATTGGCACACTTATGCACACCTGGCGATTTGAGGCGTGAAGTGCGATTTTTCAGGGGATTAACATTTTGTAATCGCCTTTTCGGCGACATGATGAAAATGACCGTTAGCTGATTTACTTACGACCTAACGTGAATTTATTTTCTCTTTCCTTCGCAGTTGCGAGATGCAAGGACATTCCGCAATCTTCAGGTCGACCGGGGGCAGCCCACATCGACCATCCTTGTTCCGGAGACCCAGCGTCCGCCGGGGGGCAGATCGAACATGGACCTTTCTAGTAACAACGTCGTCGAATTCGTGCCCGCCGCGTCTCCCGCGGAGGCGCCTCGGCCCGACCTCGCTTCAGAACAGGCCCCGGACGACGGCCGCCGCAATGCACGCGCTTCCAGCCTGGGAACGCGGCTTCGCGCCTGGGAGGATGGAACCCGCTTCTATCCCGCCGCAATCGCAGTCTGCGCCTTGTGCCTGGGTTTCACCTCGGCCTTCGCTCCGGCTGCCGGCCTGATCGGCGCGGCGGCCGCCGGCGCCCTGTTCGTTCTGCACAAGACCCTGAAGGCGCTGATAATTTCGGGCATTCTCGCAGTCACCTTGCTGTTCATGCCCGAAGCCCGGACCTCCCCCGCTTACTGGACCCTGCTGATCCTCATCGCTTCGGCTGCGTTCGTTTCGCGCGGTCTGGTTCCGGTCCTTCTGCGCGCCCCGCGCTGGAGCTGGGTGGTCGCGCTGCTTCTGGCAACCGCTAGCTTCTGCGGCCTTCTCCTGATGAGCGGCCCGATGGCGACAGCGGCGATCCTCATCGGTTCGCTGTGCGCGGCGTTCCTCGGCGCCGGGCTGGCGCGGCATCTCGCAATGGTGGACGCGCGCCTGCTGGCCTGGGGAGAAGACGGTCTGGTCCCCGTCACGCGCGACCTGCTCCTGGGCCGCATCACCAGTGGAATGCTGCATGACCTTGCCCAGCCGCTCAACGTCATATCGATGGCGAACGGCAACATGCGCTACATCGTCGAGCAGCTCGACATCGATGCGGAAAGCCGCAAGCAGCTGCTGGACCGCGTAAGCCGGGTTTCCTCTCACACGGAAGTGGCGGCCTTCATCCTGGGTCTTTTCCGCTGGTTCGGCCGCAACGGTGACAAGGACGTGACCGGGCTCAACGTGCGCAGCGCGCTCGACAGGGCGATCGCGGCCACCAAGTCGAACGTGCGCCACCACGGCGTTACCGTCGAACTGCATGGAAACGCGCTGGACCATCTCGTTCCGGAACATCACGGCGCTCTGGAAATGATGGCGGTGGCGGCACTGCTCAGCGCTTTCGGCGGCTTCATCGGCCCGAACAACGAGAAGCAGAAGGGCAAGGTCCTGCTGCGCGCAACGATCACGCCCGCCCATGTCGTGATTACCGTCCAGTGCATCGACGGGGACGACAAGCCGGCTCCGGGCCGCAAGATAGACCACGCCACGCTCTGGCTGGTAGAGCAGGTCGCGATCGAGGCAGGAGGCGATTTCCGCTCGCTCCTGCGCCGGAATCAGCCAACCCGCTTCGTCATCAGGCTAGGCCGCGACGACATCTGACGATGCCATTCCCTTCGACAGCGGCAGGCTGATATCCACTCGCGCACCCTCTGCCCCCGCGCTTTCGGCACTTGTGCCTTCACCATTGCCCGAAACCAGCCGGATCGCGCCATGCGCGCGTTCGAGAATCTGCCTGCAGATATGAAGACCCAGTCCGGTGCCTTCGTGCGCCTTGGTGGTGAAGAACGGTTCGAACGCCACTTGCGCAAGATCGGGCGGAAGGCCCGCTCCATTATCCGCGATCATGCAGCGGATCTGTCCGGCCTCGACTTCCAGAGCGATCGTGATGGTGCCCTGCCCATCCCAACCCTGCTCCCGGCGCGACTGTATGCTGTCCGCCGCATTGCGCAGGACATTGACAAAGACCTGTTCCAGCTCCACCCGGTCGAGATCGACGCAGGCGACAAGGCCGCGGCTGTCCAGCTCGACCCGGATGCCGATGCGATCGAACAGCGCCTCGAGAAACTCGACGGAATGGCGCGCGGCATCCATGACATCCGCGCTGCCGGGCAGGACATCCTCGTCCCGCGTGTCGGAAAGGGTGCGCTTGATGATGGTCTGGGCACGCTGCACCTGCGCCGCGATACGCGCCGCCGCCATGTGCAGGCGCGAGCGCGTGGTATCAGCGCGGTCCAGCATAAGGCGCAGGCTTTCGTTCGCCATGGAGATGGTGAACAGCGGCTGCCGCAATTCATGCGCTAGCGTGAGAGCCCGCTCGCCCAGGTCTGCAAGCCGCGCCTTTTCGGCAATCGCATGATGCAGGTGGCGCGGTTCGCGCATGTTCAGCAGTACCGCGCTGGACCAATGGGTTCCGCCCAGATTCTCGCGCAGGAGGAGCGTGAGGCTGCCGCTTCCGCCCGGGCCGACGCGCAAGTCGGTGACAACGTCGGAATGCCCGGCGAGCGCAGCAAGACGGCGGATATCCTCGGGATGCACGAGAAGACCTTCCGGCTGCTCTCCCGCGCGCGCGCGTTCGCTTCGGAAGAAAATCGTGGTCGCGGCGGAATCGAGACGCAGATCGCTGACCACGGTCAGCCCGACATGCGTCTTCAGTTCATGGACAATCCCCCGCAAGGCGTCGCGCTCGGCGCGCAGCGCCGCCAGATCCGGGTCGTGAAGGTTCACGCCGGCGCCTCGCTTGCCAGCAGCTTGCGGATCATCCGGATCAGTTCCTGCGGCTGGACCGGCTTCGTCAAGATCATGTAGCACGAGGTGCCGGACACCATCTCGGGCCGCATCTGGTCCCCGGTAATGAAAAGATATTCGAAATGCCGGGTGCGAAGCTCGGGGTGTTCGCGAACCCGCGAAACGATGTCGAGGCCGGATTCCCGGTCGAGCCGCAAATCGCAAGCGATCACGCTGATTTCAGGGCTCCGCTCCAGAACCGTAACCGCTTCGCCGAGATTGGACGCACCCATGCCGGGAATGCCGTGAAGCGACATCAGCGTAAGCAATTCCTCGACGATCGCCGAGAAATCATCGAGGACAAGTACCCTGGCCTGCGCGTCGTGCATCCGATCTCGATCCTCCCCGTGACGACGTGGCGTGTAGCACCAGCCGCCACTGGTCCCCTACCCATCCTATAACTACGCTCCATTATCAATAAATGAACGAGCCAAAGACCAGCTTTTCATGAGGATAACCTGTGGAGCATTGCTCCGCGCTCACCAATGGTCTTAAAACTCGATCACGATGCGTACCTTTGACGGTGCGACGTTGAAATGCGCCGCAATCTGGTCGCGATACTGCGTCATGACGAACGCCAGGTCGTCTTTGCGGGGCAGGCCTTCGAGTTCGTCGATGGACGTGCCCAGCGCACTGGCAATCACTTTCATGCGGCCATCCTGCGGCCTCGCCCGACCATGCTCCCATGCCCAGACCGTCGGCTTGCTGACGCCGATCCGCTCGGCCAGAGCGCCCTGGCTGAAGCCGTTCTGCTTGCGCAGACGCCGCAGGCGGCGTGCCAACGATTCCTGGCCGCCAGCACCATCGGCGTCGCCTTCCTCCTCCTGGGCTGGCGCAGGAGCCGGCTCACTTGCCGACACGACCGGCGCGGCGCGAAGCCGGGCCGCACCGAGGACAGCCGCGGATATCGGCGTTTCGAACCGGCAGCCGAAGAAATTGTCGCTGCGCCATACGACCCTTGCCGGGACCCCCGGGGCCATCGGCAAGTCGATCTCGATCGGATCGTCCACCTCCAGTTCGACATCCCCCTCCACGAGAAGGCCGCCTTGCGAGAGATTGTGCACATATACTTCGGCCGAATGCCCATCAGCGATCACCTGCGTGTCCAGCAGGAGGCTGAACCGGGGCGGGCTGGAGCAATCCGCCCGATCGAGCCGGGCCGGCAGCGTGTGATGACCCAGGTTCATGCGCAGCTTCGCATCGTCGGCGCGACAAGACGGGGACGGCGCTCCAAACTGGGGCGTTCCACCACGGGCCCGGAAGGACCGCGCTCTCCATCGAGGGAATCGATTGCGCCGGACACCAGTGCTCCGGTCACGAATGTTTCGCACTCGTCGAGCATCTCGAGTGCGATGCACAGGAGATCGCGTGCACGCTGGACCTTGTCGTTCGTCATCGCAGCTTCCTTTCGTTTGTCATGGTCCGTCCGGAGCACCGGCACGGAAAGTCGTGTGGGCAGGTTCAGAACACCGGGCTCTGTCTCGCCCGGCCGGTCGAAAAGGGCGCCGGGGAAAACGGGGTCGGCGTGGGAAGCACAGGCGCGAAGACGGCGGCCCGGGAACCCGGCCCTGCCGCGAGCCCTTCGCGCCGCTGGGAAGGCCGGTTGCGCGGGATTCCGGCCCGCCCCTGACGGGCGCCGGCAAGCCATTCGGCGCCCTCCTCCACCGCGAGCCTGATCTGGGCTGGCGTTTCCGCGCCACTGAGGATGACAGTGCTGCAGAGCGTTTTCGCCTCGCCGATCAGGTGCCCGATCCGCGCGCGATTCCGGTCCGAGAGCGTGGCGGTGCGCAGGAAGGCGCTATCCAGCTTGACCGCATCCGGCCGCAGGACGGCCAGTTGCCGGGTCGCAGCATGACCACCGCCGAAGCCTGAGATCGCAAAGCGCACGCCCAGCTCTCGAAGTGTATTCAGGAACGTGAGCGTATCGGGCCAGAACCGGCAACCGGCCGATTCATGGAACTCGAGCGTGAGCCGGGCGGCGTCGGCAGGCCTGTGCTCAATCCGATCGAGAAACTCGGTCCACGCGGCATCGGGGCCGCCAAGCGCGAAGGACAGGCTCTGCGGAGAGATGGCTATCGACAGCGCAGCACGCGGATCGGATTCCAGTTCCTCGAGAACCCTGAGAGCCAGAGCGCGATCGAGAAGATGGACGAACCCCAGCCGCTCGAGAGCGGCATAGGCGGCGGAACAATCCACCTGCTCGCCCTGCGGGCCGGAGACGCGCAGCAAAGCTTCGTGCTGCAGGACCAGATCGGGATCGCGGGAGTGGAAAACCGGCCGCCATGCGAAGAACGTTTCCCCGCCGGAAAACTGGTCTATGAACCGTACCGCGCGCGTCATGTCGTCTCGGTAGCGCGCCTGTCCCTGCACCGTGGAAGGCATCGGCCCGGCACCGGGCGAACAGGCGGCCTCGAGGCGTTTCCGGGCAGCCAGGCAGGCTTCCGAACGATCTTCCGGAAGCATTCCCGGCACCGGATCGCTGTATCCGACAGATACCGACAGCAATATCCGGTTGCCGCCATGCTGCACAGGCGACAGGCACAATGCCCTGCATAATGCATCGACCTGCGTGCTGACGAAATCCGCATCCAGCAAGGCCGCATGGGCGAGCACGGTGATCTCGTCGCCATCGATCCCGCATATCCGCGCGGGGTTGAGGCTCGCCGCGATCCCCTCCTCAAGATGCGCGACAGCGGCCGTCACGGCATCCCCGCCATAGACAGAGGCGATGGCCCGCGCGTTGTCGAGGCGGACGATCAGAAGGTAATTGCTGCAACGATTGGGCGGGCTGATCTTGTCGAGGTCGATCATCTTGGCGCGATCCGAAGGGGTTGTGGCGGGGAGGCCCGCGCAGGCCGCAGCCTGCACGGGCCGGCCAATCAGTTGCCGGAACCGCCGAGCAGTCCGCCCAGCAGCGAACCGGAGCCGGACGTGCTTCCGGTAAGACCGCCCACCAGCGAGGTGACGACACCCGTAACCGGCGCGAGGACAGCCCCTGAACCACTTCCGCCTCCCGTGAGCCCTCCTGTGAGACCGCCGGTCAGGCCATCGACCAGCCCTGTCACCGGCGCCAGCACCGCGCCGGTCCCGGTCGAACCATTCCCGAGGCCTCCGACTAGCCCGCCGACGAGCCCTGTCACCGGCTCAAGTAGCGATCCCGCACCTGCTCCGGTCCCCAGGTTGCCGGTGATAGACCCAAGCGATCCATTGACAGTGGCGAGCAACGGCGACGTCACGGCATCGACAGTGGCCGTTACCGGCGCGATCACGGGTGCCACACCTGTCGTCACCTGATCCACGATCCCGCCGGCCTGCTCGCCGAGCAGGGCGCCAGCCAGATTGCCGACCGGCGCCAGCCCGGCGGCCACGCCTTCGCTGGTGGTCGGCAGCGTGACTGCGAGGACGTTGCCGTCAGCAAGCACATCGGCCGTGACCAGTTGCCCCGAAGTAAGGCCTGGATTGTCGGAAAGGACATTGAGGCCGACAAGCGTATCGTTCGTGCTCGGCCCGGACACCACGTTGTTGCCGAGGTCCAGCCCCAGCAGCGGCCCATCGTAAGTGCGCGCGGGATCGTTGCTGCCCCCGCCCAGGCCGCCCGTCAGCCCATCGACGAGGCCGCCGAGCTGGCCGGTGACCGGAGCCAGTATCCCGGTCTCGCCGGTGAGCGGCGACAGGGCGCCATTGACGGTATCCAGCAGGGGCGAGGTGATGCCGTTCACGGTGGACGTCACCGTCGCAACGGTGGGCGCCAGGCCATTCGTCACCTGCGTCACCGTACCGCCAACCTGATCGCCCAGAAGAGCGCCCGTCAACGAACCCAGCGGCGCGAGAGCCTGCTGCGTCTGCGCGGTCGTGGTGGGCAGAGTGACCTGCACAACCTTTCCGTCTCCCGTCAGCACGTCGACCACGAGGCCGCTGCCATTCGAGGTAGCCGTGCCCGGCGCCACGTTCACATCGATCAGCGTTCCCGCACCGCTTGGCCCGAGCAGATCGGTGCCACCGACGCCGACCCCGGCAAGCGGACCGGTGAAGGTTGTGGGACCGGTTGGTTCGGTAGGGCCGGTAGGGCCGGTAGGACCGGTAGGGCCGGTAGGGCCGGTAGGGCCGGTAGGGCCGGTGGGGCCGGTGGGACCGGTGGGGCCGGTGGGGCCGGTGGGGCCGGTGGGGCCGGTGGGGCCGGTGGGGCCGGTGGGGCCGGTGGGACCGGTAGGGCCCGTCGGGCCGCTGGGATTGTTCGGACCGGTGGGATTACCGCTCTCGAAGCCCACTCCTCCGGCACATGCCGCGACCAGCAGCAAAGGAAGCGTGGTCGACGCTAGCAGGACGTGCCTTTTGAACTTGGGGTAACAACGTGTCGCCATGGGTCTTCTCCAATGTGCTGTCGGCCTTCGCCGGCTTCATTGGAATTCACGATAGAACCACGCCGCGTGCTGGATCGCGTCCAGAAGGAGCCGCCCCGGCCATGTCCCGAAGTGCGGTTCCGATCAGGTCACTGCGTTGGTAACCAAGCGCGATGTGCAGACCGGGAGACAGCCGCCATGGACACGCAAAATCCCGGAAAGGCTTACCCGATAACGGAAATCCTGCGGGCCAAGCCCCGGCAAGGCCCGAAAATCCCTGCCATGACGGCCGAAATGGTTAAATGCTCATTCCGGCTCATTTTGCGTCGGCGCAGAAACTGATTTCCTCCATCCCGGCCATTCCACAATATCTCTGACGACAGAATCGAAGAGGCAGCCCCGTCGCCGGGACTGCCTCCTCTTCCCCGCCCCCCGTTTCAGAAGGGGAGGGTCGTTTGTGTGCCCAGCCATGGGGTTGTGGGGCGCCGGGCACACATAGCGATTATTTCCCGAGACCGCCGAGCAGCGATCCGACGAGGCCCGTTACCGGAGCCAGTACCGAACCGGTCGTCGTCCCCGTTCCCGAGCCGGAGGTCGATCCGGTCAGGCCACCGACAAGACCGGTAACGGGAGCAAGCACGCCGCCGTCCGTCGTGCCGCCGGTGAGACCACCGACAAGGCCCGTGACCGGCGCCAGCAGGCCGCCATCACTGGTGCCGCCCGTAAGGCCGCCAAGCACACCGTCGACAAGCCCGGTCACCGGAGCAAGCACGCCGCCGTCCGTCGTGCCGCCGGTGAGACCGCCGACAAGGCCCGTGACCGGCGCCAGCAGGCCGCCGTCACTGGTACCACCCGTAAGGCCGCCCAGCACACCGTCGACAAGCCCGGTCACCGGGGCAAGCACGCCGCCGTCACTGGTGCCGCCGGTGAGACCACCGACAAGACCCGTGACCGGCGCCAGCAGGCCGCCGTCACTGGTACCACCCGTAAGGCCGCCCAGCACACCGTCGACAAGCCCGGTCACCGGAGCAAGCACGCCGCCGTCCGTCGTGCCGCCGGTGAGGCCACCGACAAGACCCGTGACCGGCGCCAGCAGGCCGCCGTCACTGGTGCCGCCCGTAAGGCCGCCCAGCACACCGTCGACAAGCCCGGTCACCGGAGCAAGCACGCCGCCGTCCGTCGTGCCGCCGGTGAGACCACCGACAAGACCCGTGACCGGCGCCAGCAGGCCGCCGTCGCTGGTGCCGCCCGTAAGGCCGCCCAGCACACCATCGACGAGGCCCGTTACCGGGGCGAGGACCGAAGATCCGCCGACAGGACCGAGCCCACCAACGATGCCGCCCAGCGAGCCGTTGACGGTATCGAGCAACGGAGACGTCACGCTATCCACGATCGCGGTTACCGGAGCGATCACGGGAGCAAGCGTATTGGTCAGTTGATCGACTGTCCCGCCAACCTGCTCGCCGAGAAGCGCGCCGGTGAGATTGCCCAGGGGTGCCAGTCCGGCTGCCACGCCTTCGGCCGTAGTCGGCAGCGTCAGGTCGACTACGTTGCCGTTCGAAAGCACGTCGGCCGTTACCAGTTGTCCCGAAGTCAGGCCGGGGTTTTCGGACAGGACGTTGAGGCCCAGCAGCGTATCCCCGCTGCTCGGTCCGGTCAGGACATTGTTGCCCAGGTCGAGACCCAGCAATGGCCCATCGTAAGTCCTTGCGGGATCGGTATTGCCTCCTCCAAGGCTTCCGGTCAGTCCATCAATGAGCCCTCCGAGCTGGCCGGTGACGGGCGACAGCAGCCCGCCATTGCCCAGCACGGGCGACAGCACGCCGTTGACCGTATCGAGCAGGGGCGAAGTGATGCTGTCTACTGTCGAAGTGACCGTGGCCACGGTGGGTGCAAGGCCATTGGTCAACTGCGTCACCGTTCCGCCGACCTGATCGCCCAGCAAGGCGCCAGTCAACGAACCCAGCGGCGCGAGAGCTTGTTGCGTTTGCTCGGTCGTGGTGGGAAGCGCCACGTTGACGACTTGTCCATCACCCGTGAGCAGGTCGACCGCGATACCGCTTCCGTTCGTGGTCGCTGTGCCGGGGGCCACATTGACATCGATCAGTGTACCTGAGCCGCTGGGGCCAAGCAGCCCGCCACCACCCACAGTCACACCGGCAAGCGGCCCGGTGAAGCCTGCTGGGCCGGTCGGATTGGTTGGACCTGTGGGACCAGTCGGGCCGGTGGGACCAGTCGGGCCGGTAGGGCCAGTCGGACCGGTTGGGCCAGTCGGGCTGGTGGGGCCGGTCGGGCCGGTGGGACCGGTGGGGCCGGTGGGACCGGTTGGGCCGGTCGGGCCGGTGGGACCGGTTGGACCGGTTGGGCCAGTCGGGCTGGTGGGACCAGTTGGGCCGGTGGGACCGGTTGGGCCGGTGGGACCGGTTGGGCCGGTGGGACCGGTTGGGCCGGTGGGACCGGTTGGGCCGGTGGGGCCGGTGGGGCCGGTGGGGCCGGTCGGGCCGGTCGGATTAGTCGGGCCAGTCGGGCCAGTAGGATCTGTGGGACCAGTAGGACCAGTCGGGCCAGTCGGGCCAGTCGGGCCAGTCGGGCCGCTCGGATCACTCGGGCCGGTAGGGCCGGTAGGGCCGGTCGGACCTGTGGGGCCGGTGGGGCCGGTGGGGCCAGTCGGGCTGGTAGGTCCAGTCGGACCGGACGGTGATCCTCCACCGCCGGCGCCAACCCTGAAGCCGACTCCATCGGCACAGGCACCCAACAGCAGAAGCGGAATTGCAGTCGCACAAAGCAGGACATGCCTTGTGGAACGGCGCGGTTGTTGACGCGGCATCTCGATTAACCTCCATGGAAATTGCCCACTGCGCCGAAGCCTAAGCGCATCATGGAGGGCTCCTCTCGCCGAGAAGGAACCGCGCAGAACCTGCTGTCCCTGGCCCGGAACCAGTCCCGCTTCGGGAATGCGCGATATGCCTTTCGCCCCACGCAAATTACTGACTTTGGGATATAATCCCGCGAAAATGCCAGCCTTTCGCTGGATTGAAGCTCGCAAATGGCCGCGCAGCGCACGCAATCCGCGCTTATGCCTGGATTTGGCAATCAAGCCGGAGTGAGTGTTGTTAGGGCGGCACAGCCGGTGCTTTACGCCTGAACCGGGGCATCAGACCGCAGCACACGAGGCCCCGGCTTCAGAGTCGGAATACCACCTCTGCTGCCGGGAGATATGCGACCGTCATCACCCGCCCGTAGCCGCCTCGCTCCGCCAAACCCCGCTCCCGAAACCGGGCGAAAAATCGGTTGGTCCGGTAATCCTGGGGATGGCGACGACAACAAGCCCGCCGCTCGCACGCAGCGCATGGCGGCAAAACCGGCGGAGAACCGGTCGCTCTCCGAAAATACGGTAGAACAGTGCATCACGCGCAAGGCGAGCGCGCGATAGCTGACAGACGCGCAATTCCCGCGTCTTCAGGCGCCAAGCCCGAAAAGCGCCGCGAAAGCGGCAGACACTTCTCAGCTAGGTCGTAAACTAGATCATGAGAATCCGTCGTCGCCGATATCGGCATCGGCCGGCAACTGTCTGCGACTATCGATCAGCGCGACCCGCAGGGCCCGTAGCAAGGCATCGATATCGGTATCCTCGCTGACAATCAGATCGACGGAAACACCCTCGCGTGCGGGTTTGATCCTGCCTACCCGTGCGTCTCCCACGATCAGGGGGGTGTCGTTCCCCTTTCGCGCATCGCCTTCCTTGCCTGCCTCCTTGAGGCGGCTCAACACCGTCGCGGCCGGAATCATACGCTCCCCGGAGGCCGCGAGACGCTGTTGTTCCTCACCGATCTGCCGCGCGGTTACGAGAACGCGCTGGCATTGCTCCGGGCGGCGCAGAAGCGGCGTCAGAACTTCGGAATGGCGAACGCGCAATTCATCGCGTGTGGCGAAAGCATTTACGACATCGTCCGGCATCTGCGCCAACGCAAGCAACCTGCTGAGCTGGCTGTTCGACAGGTTGAGCGCTTCGGCCATCCGCGACTGCACACCGCCATAAAAGCGATCGACCGCATTCTGGTAGCTGCGAGCGCGATCCAGTTCGGTGATATCCTCGCGTTCGCGATTTTCGATATCCGCGAGGCGGAACGCCTCCTCGTCGGTGAGATCCACGATGAGCGCGGTCAACCGGATTTCCGGTCGCCCATTGTGATTGAGCCAGTCAACCGAGAAGCGCCTCCGGCTACCCACCAGCAACTGATAGGGATGATCAGAACCGGGAGGATTGTGCCTTACCAGCACGGGAATCCGGTTCCCATCCTCCTGCGCGATGGATTCGATAAGCGAACGGCAGCTTTCAGCCGACAGTCCTGGCACGTCGCGCGGATTTCCATCCCAGACGCTGCAATCGGCAGGGCGGATCGAGATCGCCGTCCGCGCCCGTCCGCCGCCCTGCACGAACCCGGCCAGTCTCTGGTCGAGCCGCGATAACGCTTCGCCGTCAACGCCAGGCCCTTCGGAAGGATGGGGTTCGTAAGAGAGCGTCGTAAGAATGTCTCGTACAAAACCGGCCATCAAGCCCTCCATCATTTCCCGACCCGAACCGCCTTCATATCGGGCTCCTGCGCCCGAGCCGCGTTAAACTATGTTCGTATCGGCGGCTTTCCCGCAGCGTTACAGTCAGTTCGAACGATGTTTTGCGGCACGTTTCGCCTAGAAGCGGCGACTGGCGGTAATCGCAAAGGCATGGACGCGGCGGTCCTTCGCAAGTTCTCCGTTGTAGGAAAGACGAAGCGCGGTCCGGTCGCCGTGAACTGCGGTCAGCCCTGCGCCGACAATGGCGGCATTGCGCGCATAGCGACCGGCGGGCAGCGTGAAGATCGGGGTGCCTCCGTCAAGGAAGATCGCCTCGATCCGGCTGTCGGGATGCGAACGCAGTTCACGCTGCCATTGCGCCTCGACCATCGGCCGGATCGCCCATGAACCTTTCTTGACCGTCGCCGTCGTGCGCAAGCCGAGAGATCCGCGCAGCGATTCCGTCTTGTATCTTGCGACACCCAGCGCGGCGGTGCCGCCGTGCTCCGCAAACCCGCTGACGTCGGCGTATCGATACTGCAATCCGGCGAACGGTTGCGCCCGAAAGGCGCCGACTTGCAGAATTCCGCCTGCTTCGACCGTACCTGCGGCGTTATCGCCATCTGCACGGGCCTGAAGCTGATCCGTGAACCCGGTCCAGGACACCTGCCGCCGCAGCTTGTAGTAGCTCCGGTTGTATCCGGCAGTGGCATCGACGTAGAACTTGCCGTTCGTATAGCTGGCATAGGGCCCGATGTTCACGTTGAACTGGGTGATACGCGGTTGCTGGCTGCGGTCGAGATTGGCATCGAGACCGTCGATACCCAGCGTCGCGCCCAGGATCATGCCCTCGACCGGCGCGATATCGACGCCGGCGCGGATCGACCGGCTGTCCGAATTTGCAGAAGGACGATCGGTGCGGGCCTCATACTTGCCCTGCTTGAGGCCGTAGCTGAGCATGAAGGTGATCGTCTTGTCGCCGCTGCTCGGCACATCGGGCCCGGCATCAAGCGCCATTTCACGGCGCTGGACCAGATAGCCCCGGATCTCCCGGTCCGTCGCGTCCATCGACTGGATGGCGAGACGCGGCAGCAGCCGATAATTACGCGGGCTCAGCTGGTTCAGCGCGGCCGCGCGCTGCGAGGCATCCGGCAGATCGTCGATCGAATCCAGCATCGGCCCATAAGTGCTGGTCGCGGGATTGGCGATCGCATCCAGTGCCCCCGCCACCGCCGCTTCGCCCGGCGTCGTCGCGTCGGGACCATAAGGAGCGGCAAGGGCTGGAGACGCGAGGCCGATCGCTGCCACCGACACCGCGCAAGCCGCTGCGGCGAAACGCGCCGATAGCTGAATTCCCATGACGGACGATGTGCGCTGCAAGTTGAACTCCCTGGTATCTTGTGAATTGTGTTCGGCCCTTAGGGGACCACGCCGGCGGCCCGTTCGCCAGCCGAATTGAGTTCGGATCGAGGGCTTTGGGCAGCGGCGCCCCGCGATGACGGCGAAGCTGAATTTGCGGATGAAACCCGGATTTTCGAGGCGTTTATCCGCCAGCCCGTGATGCGCGATGCCTGCTGAGCATGGACTTGCGTAATTTACAGCCCCTTTGCCGACAGCCCCGCGCAGCTTCCGGCAGCGGCGGGGTTTCGAGGGCGTTTCGGCTGCAATTCCCCCGCCCGAGGCCCCCCTATGCCGCCGCGAGGCACGCATTTGCCAGCAGCCGGCCGAGGTCGCCGGCCATGGCAACGAAAGTACCCGCGACGATCGCCAAGCCATAAGGCAGGTTGTCGGTTCGGATGCGCCAGAACACCAGGTTCAGGAGCTTCAGGGAAATGCCCAACATCCCCCCGATCACGGCGACGGCGAGCGCCATCGTCCCGACTTTCGCCATTCCAACCCAAAGCACCATGGCCAGGATAAGCTTCACGTCACCGCCGCCGATCAGTCGCAATGCAAATGCGAGCGCCAAGGGCAACGTCAGGGCCAGTGAAATCGCCAGTTGCCCGCCAAGGCTCAACATTCCAGACCAGCCCGAAATGCCGAACCAGTACGGAACCGCGCATAGAGCAACGGCGACGCAAACGAGATTGGGAATTCGGCGATATGCCAGATCCATGCAGATCGCAGCGCCGCTCAGCAGGAGCAGTGCGGCCACTGCCGCCAGGCAGACAAGAGGATGCGCCGGAGCCGAAGCGGCGAGAGCGGGAATGTTCATCGCAAAGCGCCAGCCAAAGCCCGTTCAGCGCCAGTTCGGCCCTTCGATCCATGTCACAAGGCTGCGCCGCTTTCCTTCGACCACCGGCAGGACCCGGTGCTGGAGAAACGAAGGAAAGATCAGCAGGCTGCCCCGCGGGGCGAACTGGCCCCCCGGATTGGGGATGCCGAAGAATTCGAATTGCCCGCCTTTGTACTCCTCCGGCGACGACATTTGGACAACTACGGAAAGCTTCCTGGCGTAAGGGCGGGGCGATTCAAGCCATACGTCCTGATGCCAATCGTAATGCCCTTTGTTTGTCGCCCGGTATTCAGTGAACTGAAGTTCGTACGGCGCTTCGATCTCGACGCCGAAGTTGGTGCGGTTCGAAGGGCGAACGAAATCCATGATGCGCGAAACGATGTCCTTCTCGCGCGAAACATCGAGCCAGCGGACACTCGACGTCCGATATCCAAGATCGCTGCGAAGCGAGTTCGTGAACCCTATGGTAGCGTCCTGCTCTCCGTAATTTTCGGCGCGCTTGGCGATCGCGTCGCATTCCGCTGTAGTGAGTGCGCTTGGCCAGACTTCCCAGACGTTTTTCATCGTCTTCTCTATCCCTTTGATTGAATCGATACCGCGGATAGAAAAGCCGGCGCCCATGGGACGCCGGCTTTTTGCGTACACGCAAAAGCGCAATTCAGACTGTTCGACTGACGCTGAAGAAGAAGCGCGCTTTTTTGCTGTAATACTCATATGGAGACTTGACAGGAACCGCAACTTGTGCGCTCGCCGTCCACCCCTTGATCGGCGTGATTCTCACCCCTCCGCCCGCCGTCGCGAGCGTGACGTTCTCGGAGGCGAGGGCGTAAGCCGGCCTCGCATAGCTGTGCGCCAAGGCGGCATCCGTATAGGCGAAGACGGTGAGCCCCCGTGCGCTGGCAGCCGGCTTCCCAGCCACCCGCCAGTTCACTTCAAGCCCGCCTGCTGCGGCCTTGTCCGCTGTGATGATGCCGACACGGTAGGCCATACCCGCCTCGTCACCGCCGAGAGAGAAACGTTCCGTGGTCGGCAATTTGTCTCGCGTATACTGCCCGCGCACGGTCGCCCTGACGGAGATCGTCTTGCTCAGTTCCTTCACCGCGGTGATCTGAACGTTCGCCTTGCGGAATCCGGCTTCGGAATAGCCTTCGATCGGCCGCGCGCCGAGCCCGTCGAGCCCCTGGCTGAGGCTCGTCGAAATTGCATAGCCGCCGGTCTTGTCGATCGACGACCATACCGTACCGAGACGAACCGCGCGCGTCTTGAAACCGCCGAACGTCGTGTCGAGGAAATAGTTGTTGCTGTTGGTGCCGTCCAACGAAAGGCTCAACGAGAGATTGCGGCGATAGGAGCGGATCAGGGGGTGCGAAATCGCGATCCCCGCCTGCTTCGCTTCGCCCACAATATCGAGGTCCTTGGTCTTGGTGCGGACATAGGCACCGCTCACCCCCAGCGTCGTTCCGTTCGAGCCGATCGGCGTGGCATGGCTGACCGAGTAGAACTGATAGCGCTCCGGGTTGAAGGGTACGTTGCCGGAAAGCCGGGTGGTGTCCCCTTCGCGAAGCACCCCGTTGACGCTGACGCCGACCTGCGACTGGACGCCGGTGGTGACGTTGACGACACCCGCATTGTTGACGTTCAGCGTCACGTCGATCTGCTTGCGTTCAACCTTGAGGTCGAGCGCGAGCTCGCCGGGTCGGGCCGTGGGCTTGAGGCTCGCCTGGACCGTCTGCCCGGGAATGTCGCGCAGCAGCGAGATGGTGCGTTCGATGCTCGACTTGTGGGTCGGCGTTTCACGCATCAGGCGCTTTACTTGTGCGTCGATCAGCCGGGTCGGCGTGCTCTTGGTCTTGCCGTCCAGCGCGTACTCGGTGATCCGTCCTTCAAGCACGCGAATGGTGATGACGCCGCCCGTGGGCACCTGGGGCGGAACGGTCACGGCGTAGAAGGCAATGTCGCTCTGCGCGTAAGTCGCGCTGATGACATTGGCGATCTTCTGAAGATTGTCCTGATTGAGCGGCGCGCCGATGAAGGCGGCAACGGCCTTGTCGAGCGTGGCCCTCGGCAGTGTCGAACCTTCATAGCGCAGTGCGTTGAGCATCACGCCGGGGCCTCTGGAAGGGGTGTTCGACGTGCCGGCCACGACGGGTGGCTGTGCCTGCGGAACCTGGGTCGGCGCCGGCACGCGGGGCACGTTCGGATCCTGCCGGTCGATGCGGTCGCGGTCGATCGTGGGTGACTGGGGAACGGGAACCAGGATTTGCGCCTGGGCCGACTGGCAGGGTGCCGACTGCAAAAGCAGCCCTGCCAGCAGGAGGCCCAGGCGCCGGGACAAACGCTTGTCCTGCGGCACGATGCGCGAGCGGTGGGGTAGGAATGCCAGAACCGTCATTTTCGCGTCATTGCCTAAGGTTCGTGTTTCCAGATGCGGAAAGTGGTGCGTGGGGGGGCTTTTGCTGAAAGATGAAGGACATGGACTCGCCCGGCATCCCGAACTGGAGCCGGAGCGGCTCCATCGGGCGGCAATTGCCTGCACCAGCCTGCTTGCAGGGCGAGGCAGCCGCATGAAGGAATGCGCAAGAGAGGTGTCAGGCGCCGGGAAAGCCTTTCGGGGATAAGAAACCGGTAACCATGGCGGGATGCGGCCTACAGGCGGCGGACGCGATGAGCCGTCGCGGTCACTACCGACTAATAATATGATTTATAATGATTTTTATCCGGAACATCGGTCTGGTCTGGCGCGTGCGCAAGGGGCGGAACGCGAGAGCTTCCGGCACGCAAAAGGCATGACACGTCCCGAATGGGGATCACCGCGAGCCAAGACGCGCGCAAGGCTCCCAAAGCGAAATACAGGTCGGAACGACTTCAATCGAAGCGACGACAGGCGCTTACCAACCCCATCCCAGACCGCTTGGGGCACGGAGCAGCCCCTCCTCCAGTACGCTCCCGCCCGGATGGTCGGCTGCCAGCCAGAGCGGTCCATCGAGATCGACGAAACGGCTGCGCGCGGCGAGATGCCATGCCGGGGCGACCGACAGAGAGGAGCACAGCATGCACCCCGTCATCAGCCCCATTCCCGCTGCCTGCGCCGCCTCGGCCAGAGCCAGCGCACCGGTCAGTCCACCCGATTTGTCGAGCTTGATGGTCACATAATCGTAGCGGGAGGCAAGCAACTCCACCTCGGCCGCGACATGCGCGGATTCGTCTGCGGAAAGGGGAACGGGAGAGGCGAAGCCTTCCAGCGGTTCATCCGCGCCAGCCGGCAAGGGCTGTTCCAGCAGTTCGACACGTGCGGCGGCCAGCGCCGGCAGAACGCCTTCGAGCAAGGCCATGTCCCAGCTTTCATTGGCATCGGCAATGAGCTGGGCCAGCGGTGCGGCCTCACGCACAGCCTGAACGCGGTCGATGATATCATCGGCGTCCAGCTTGATCTTCAGCAGCGGCGCAGGACCATCCGCCTCTTTCGCGCCGGCAAGGAAGCGGGCCCGCGCCGCCATGCCTTCGGGCCTGTCGATACCCACGGTGATGGCCGTCACGATCCCGCCGGGCAGAGGGCCAAGACGGTCGGCAACGGCGACCCCAGACAGTTTCGCCTCAAGATCCCAGAGCGCACAGTCCACGGCGTTTAGCGCGGCGCCGGGCGCCATGACGGAGAGCAGTCCCTGCCGGTCCAGCCCCGCTTCGATGGCGGGCCTGATGGCCTGCACTTGCGCCAGCACGGATTGCGCCTCCTCGCCGTAGCGGGCGGAGGGGGCGCCCTCCCCTCGCCCGATCTTTCCGTCCTGCCCGATCGACACGGTCACAAGGTCGATGGCCTCCCGCGTGCCCCGTGCGATGGCGAAAGGCTGCGCAAGACGGTGCCGATCGGCGCGGGCGGAAAGGCGGCGCATCACGCCCAGCTACCGGCCGCGATCCGATCGACCAGCGCGTCCATCCCGGTCACCAGCGGATCGACGCAGGGCAAGCCGAGATCGTCCTCGATCCGGGCGCGAAAATCGGCGGCATCCTCCGGCGCAAGACCGGACCCGTTGATCGATACGCCAACCGCCTCCACCGAGGGACTGGTAAGGCGGGCACAGCGCAGGTTCTCTTCGAGGCAGGCCTTGAGATCAGGTACCGGCATATGCGGCAACCCGCGAATGTGCGGACGCGCGGCTTCGTGGCACAGGACCAGCGCCTGCGGCTGCGCGCCGTGAAGCAGCCCGAGCGACACGCCCGCGAAGGAGGGATTGAACAGAGACCCCTGCCCTTCGATCACATCCCACACGGTATCCTCGCGGGCAGGCGAAAGCGCCTCGGCCGCACCGGAAATGAAGTCGGCGATAACGCAGTCGATCGCCACGCCTTCGCCCGCGATCAGGATTCCGGTCTGGCCGGTCGCACGGAAGCGGGCGGGAAGGCCGCGCGCGTTCATCGCCGCCACGAGGTGGAGCGAGGTGTACATCTTGCCCACCGCACAATCGGTTCCCACGGTAAGCAGGCGCCGTCCGGACCGCCGTGCACCGTTGCCGACCTTGAGCCCGGCCGGGGCGGCGCGGACATCGATAAGCCTGCGGCCGAGCGCTGCCGCGCGCTCGCGCACCCGGGCGTCTTCTCCAAGGTGCTGATGCAGGCCCGATACCACGTCGAGCCCGGCATCGAGCGCAGCGAGAATATGCGGGATCATCGCCTCCTCAAGCCGGCCGCCGCTCGTGGCGATCCCCAGAACCAGCGCCCGCGCACCTGCCGCCGCCGCTTGCTCCACCGTCATGCACGGCAGCCCCAGCGAAAGCGGGCCATCCGGCTCACGCAGTTCCCCGATGCAGTCCTGCGGACGGAACGCGGCCAACCCGCGCGAGGTCTTCACATCGAGAGGGTTACGCTTGTCGCCTATATAGAGAAGAAAGGGGCCGGAGATCATGTTAACGCCATCCATCGTTGCTGCTGTGGGACTGGCGCATGATTAGCAGCCCCGTCCGCCCGGCGCGCATACCGACATCCGGCCAACCCATAGCCTGCGATTATAGGCCAAGCCCTGCCGGATCAGCCGGCCGCCGCCATGACGGCGACAAGATGATCGAGGAAATCCAGCGCCAGTCGCGAAGGCGGGCGAGCCTCCAGGTAAACCGCGTGAATTTCATAGGACTGCGGCGGATCGAGCGGCCGCATCGCCATCTCCGGCCCCTTCATGGCCAGGGCAGTATGAAGGTCCACGATGGTCACGCCGAGCCCCGCACGGGCCATCGCCGCGGCAACGAAATAGGTCCGCGATGCCCCTGCCACGTCCAGTTCCACGCCCTGCCGTTCCAGTTCTGCGGCAATGGCCAATGCCTGCGGCCCGCTGTCGAACGTCGAGATGAAGGGCCGGCCGGCCAGTTCCCCGAGCGGCAGCCGTGCCGGAGCATTCGGCATGTCCTGTTCGCGGTAGCAGGCGACCATTTCGCCCATGCCGAGCCGCACGCTGGCCACCGGAGATTCGCGCGGCGGCGTGTAGCAGATCACCACATCGGTCTCCCGCTCATAGAGCCGGGCCGGCATGTCGCCGTGGTGCAGGGTGTGGAGTTCGATGGAAACGCCGGAATGGCCGGCCAGATATCCGGCCAGCGCAGCGGGCAGCAGTTCCATGCCCAGCGAAGGGAGCACCGAAAGCCGCAGCGTGCGCCCCCTGCCCCGCCGCATGTTCCGCGCCGTTTCGCGAAGCCGGTATACCTGTCCCTGGATCTCGTCCGCCTGCTCGTAAAGGTCGTGCGCGTCGGCGGTCGGCACCAGTCTCCCGCGGGATCGTTCGAACAGGGCAAACCCCAGGAGGCTCTCGGCATGGCGCAGGAGATTGGTGACCGCAGGCTGCGAGACGTTGAGCAGCCGCGCGGCGCCGCTCACCGACCCGGTCGAGTAGACCGCATGGAACACCTCGATGTGACGCAGGTTCATGTGGCAGGGATACCCAGCCGAACCGGGAAGTTAAAGCACCTCGGCAAAACTGGCAGACGGTGCCGCGATGCCGTAGATCGTGGACAACAATAAAGTCGGCGTCGCGCCAGCGTGAGCGCAGGCCACTGGGAGAGATGATCGTGATTTCGTCAACCGCGGGAAATCCGGCCGAGCCCCTTTCGGACAGGGTCTACGTCGAACTCGTGCGCAGCCTCTACGAGACAATCGCACAGGCCATGTACATGCTCGTGGTCTTCGCGATGTTCTTCGTGCTGATCTACCGCGCGGAGGGCGATGGGACGATCCTCGTCATCGGAACGGCCGCGCTCCTGACATGGGCCGCGCGCATAGAAGTGGCCCGGCGCTTGCGCGCGCGCGTGCTGACCGCCGTCATTCACAGCCGAGAGGCCCGGCGGCTCGAAGTCGCCTTCGCAATCCCTTATGTGGGCTTCGCGATTCTTCTCGGCGCGCTTGCCGCCTATGTCTTTTCGCTCGAAAATCCCGAAGCACACATGCTGGCCATATGCGTCGTCATGGGATTCTGCGCAGGGGTCGTCACAGGTGTCGGGCGGCGTCCGCAGATTGCCGGGCTCTCCCTGCTTGCGGCCGCCGGTCCCTGCATCGCGGTGGCCTTTGCGCGTGCAACGCCGATCTACGTAGGACTGGCGCTCGTTACCACCGCCTACCTCGTGGGTGGAATACAGGCGCTGACGATGCGTTTCGAGATCGTGCAGACGGAAACCGTGAAGCGATTGCTCTCCGTCACGCTCGCCCGCAGCGACAGCCTTACGGCGCTGCCGAACCGGCTGGCCCTGCGCGAATACTTCGACGAGAACGCGCGGCTGATCTCGGCCTCCGGGCTGGTTGCGGTTCACTATCTCGACCTTAACGGGTTCAAGCCGGTAAACGACGAACACGGCCATGCCGTAGGGGATACCCTGCTCGCGTTCGTGGCCGACCGGCTGCGCGGCGCGATCCGCAGCGGCGACATCGTCGCCCGCCTCGGCGGAGACGAATTCGCGGTTTTACAATATGGCCTGCACCGGGGCGAGGAAGCCGAACTTCTCGCCCAGCGCCTGGTCTCGGCCATCGCGCAGCCCTTCACCATCGGCACCCTGACCATCGCCATCTCCGCCGCGATCGGAACGGTTGTGACCAATGACCGGAACGACGATCTCACCATCCTCCTCGACGAAGCAGATGCACGGCTCTACCTGGCCAAGCGCGACAGGGACGAAGCCCGCGCAGCCCGAAATGCCGCTAATGGAGGCCTTCATTAGCTTGGAATTTGGCCGTTTATCCCACAACTTTACCGTATCCGATATTTGTGGGATAAACGTTCATGCCCCGCATCCGCCCCTTCAGTGACGAACAATCGCGCCTGCTGGTAAACTTGCGCCAGCGCTACGAGGTATGGATCGACGCCGAGCGCGACCTGGCCGCCCTTCCCTACGATCTGCGGCGCAAGACGGTCAGCGGCCGCGAATATCTCTACCGCATCTTCGATCGCGGCGGCAACGGCAAGAGCCTCGGCCCGCTGACGCCGGAACGCGAAGCCGAATTCCATGACTATCATTCGCGCAAGGATGCCCTGAAGGAGCGCATCCGCGGCCTCCGCCCCGCCCTTGCCGAAAGCGCCGCACTCTACCGCGCGCTTCGTCTGCCGCTGCTGTCATCTGACGCCGGACCGATCCTGCGCGAGTGCGACCGGCGTGCCCTGCTCGGTTCGCACCTGCTGGTCGTGGGCACCAATGCGATCGCCGCCTACATGGTCGAGGCCAACGGCAGGATCGATCTGCCCGACGAGACGGAAGATTTCGACCTCGCCTGGGTTTCCCGCTCGGCGCAGGAGAACGAGCGGCGGGTATGGGACATGCTCAAGGCGGTGGATTCGACTTTCACGATCAATGCCGAGCGCGATTTCCAGGCGCGCAACGCCCGCGCCTATGAAGTGGAACTGCTGGTGGCGCCCTCGCGTGCCGCCACCCTCGGCGGAAGGGACCAGCCCCGGCCGGTTCCCCTGCCCGAACAGGAATGGCTGCTGCTTGGCCGTCCGGTGGATCAGGTGGTGGGTTGCCGCGATGGTTCCCCGGCACGGATCGTTGCGCCGGACCCGCGCTGGTTCGCGCTTCACAAGCTGTGGATGGCCGCGCAGGCGAAGCGCAACCCGCTCAAGCGCCCTAAGGACCGCGTTCAGGGCCTCGCATTGCTGGACGCGGTGGCCGAAGCCATGCCTCACTATCCGATGGACGCAGCCTTTCGGGCCGAGATTCCCGAGGAGATCCTGCCGCATTTCACGCAGTGGCAGGAAGAGTCAGGCCCCGCGGAGGATTCGCAATGGTGAGGCGCTGGCGCGCGATTTGAACACCTGCGCAGCCCGTCAGACGAGGCGGTGAACTTTCAGCACCGCGAATGCCGTTGCAGACTCAATATCCACAGACCGTTCAAATCGGCATTCTGTTTCCTGTATTTGTGCTCGACTGAACATCGGTTCATGCATATACCTGCAAAATCGTTCAAAAGTATATTGCGGGCAGAACATGCATTCACAAGTCGAGCGTATTGCCGAGATGGCTCAGGCCGGCGAAAAGATGATCGAGCGGCTGCGGCGCAAGGCTTTCCTGCCTGAAAGCCGCAAGGGTCTCAATGTCCGTTTCGGAATCGCCGAAGCGGCGACCCTGCTGGGCTGCTCCACGAATCGCATTCGCATGGCCGAAGACGACGGACGCCTGCCGCCACCTCCGGCTGCCGGAAACGGACGCCGGCTCGGCTATACGGTCGAGGAAATGCTGCACATGCGCGAAGTGCTGGGCGCCTCGCCCGCCCGTGCCCCGCTCGACGTTCCCGCCATGATCGCGGTCCAGAACTTCAAGGGCGGCGTCGGCAAGTCCACGGTCACGACGCACCTCGCGCACTATTTCGCGGTGCAAGGCTACCGCGTGCTGGTGGTGGATTGCGATAGCCAGGCGACCACGACGACGCTGTTCGGCTTCAACCCGCATTTCAACATCACCCGCGAAGAGACGCTCTACCCCTATCTCTCGATCGACCCGACGCAGGCCGACCTGCTCTATGCCGTCAAGCGCACGCCGTGGCCGAACGTGGACCTGATCCCGTCGAACCTCGAACTGTTCGATGTGGAATACGAACTGGCGGCTGCGGGTTCGGACGGACAGTCCGTTCTGGCCGCCCGCTTCCGCAAGCTCAAGGCGGGCCTCATGGATCTCGCGCGGGATTACGACGTGGTGATCCTCGATCCGCCGCCGGCACTGGGCACGATCTCGCTTGCGGTGATGCAGGCAGCCAATGCCCTGCTCGTTCCGCTCGCAGCCACGACGCCGGACTTCTGCTCGACCGTACAGTTCCTGTCGATGATGGATCAGGTGCTCGAACAGCTCGTGGGCGCGGGCATCTCGGTGGACTATTCCTTCGTGCGCCTGATCTGCTCGAAGTTCGACGGCAACGATCCCAGCCACGACATGGTCCGCACCATCATGGAGCAGACTTTCGGACCGGCTCTGCTTCCCGTGCCCATCCTGGAGAGCGCCGAGATCAGCCATGCGGCCTTGCGCATGATGACCGTCTACGAACTGGAAAAGCCGATCGGCACGCCCCGTACGCATAAGCGCTGCAAGGCCAATCTCGATGAAGCCATGGGCCAGATCGAGCAGCTCGTCCGCACCAGCTGGGGCCGCTCGCAGCGGGTTGACGAGGAACTTCTCGTCAATGGCTAAGCCACTGCCCTGCATCGGAAAAAACCTCTCAGACGGCGACTTTGTTCGCCTTATGTTCAAACCTCTCCATCTCGCGCGTCCTTCGAGGTAAGCCATGGCCCGCAAGCAATCCGACTATCTGGCAGCGCTGCTTTCCGACGACGATCTGGGGGGCGAAGACCAGGTCGCGTCCACCGCCGAAACGCCGCTGGATGATGCCACTACCGCCGCCGACCCGGCTCCCGAACCGCGCCTGCGCACCGAACGGACCCGCGGCACGACCCTGCTCGGCCGCGAAAGCGCACTGGCCCGCGTCGCTTCCGGCGAAGTGCGGCAAGTGACCCAGCTTCTCCTCGATCCGGCCCGTGTCCGCATCTGGCCGGGCAACGCCCGCAGCTATGCGCACCTTTCGGAGGAGTCCTGCCAGGAACTGATCGACTCCATCGTCGCCGAAGGGGGCCAGAAGGTTCCCGCCGTGGTGCGCCGGGTCGAGGGAGATGCCGATCACGATTATGAAGTGATCGCCGGCACGCGCCGCCACTGGTCGATCTCCTGGCTGCGCGCGCATTCCTACCCCGACATGCAGTTCGTGGCGCAAGTCGCCCAGCTTGATGACGAAGCCGCCTTCCGGCTTGCCGATCTCGAGAACCGTGCCCGCAAGGACGTGTCGGATCTCGAACGCGCCCGCAACTATGCCCAGGCCCTGCGCGATCACTACGGTAACCACATGACCCGCATGGCCGAACGCCTCAAGCTCTCCAAGGGCTGGCTTTCCAAGATGCTCAAGGTCGCGGGCATCCCGGACGCCGTCCTGTCCGCTTTCGCCTCCCCTGCCGATGTGCAGCTGAAGCCGGCCTACCCCCTCGCCCAGTTGCTGGACGATCGGGACAAGGCGGCCGCCGTGCGCAAGGAAGCAACCCGACTGGCGCGGGAACAGGCCGGCCGCCGCGCAGACGGTCGCCCTGCCCTGCCCGCTGCCGATGTACTCAAGGCCCTGCTCGCCGCTCCCGAAATGGACAGGGCAAAGCCCGAGCCGGTGGTGATCCCCTCAAGGCACGGCCGCCCCATGGCATCGGTCCAGTCAAGCAACCGCCAGGGCGTGACCTTGCGTCTTCATTCGGGCTCCGGTGCGAGCCGCGAAGAAGTGCTCACCGCCGTCCGGGCCCTGCTCGTCCAGCTCGACGAGGAAGGCCGGGGCCTGCAAACGTGACATGGGGGCAGGAACGGGGCGACGGCGCCCCGTCCTGTTTCTGCCGCCGGAAATCCCGGCGGCCCTCGCGGGCATTTCCTTTTGCCCGGTCTGGCTTTTTCGAAAGCCGACTTCAGATCCGAAACATGAGAATGCAGGGGCCGGTGTCCCTGCATTTTCTTTATCGGCCTCCTGTTTCCCCCCGGTTGTTTCCCCGGGGAAACATCATCTCGCCAGACTTGCGGCGATCGGCGCCGTTCCAGGCAGCTTCCGCACCGGCTTCTACAGTCTGGCGCGGTGAAACCGCGCCAAAAACCACGCACAAGTTCTGCACAACCAAGCTTCGCGGCGATTTGCCCCGCCCTGCCCTCCTCGCCATTATGGCAAGAATCACCCGAATCCGCCTCGTCCTGTTTCCCCGGGGAAACATCGCCGGGTCGTGTCCGGAATACCCTGTCACCTGCCCTCGCATGGGCCCTCGGTCGGAATGAAATGATGAGTCGCCCGAACAAAGAGACGACATCCGAACAGTTCGACCTGTTCCTCCCCTACATCGCCAACCTGCCGATGCGCGACCAGCGCGAGATAATGGAGCGTCCGTTCTTCAGCCTCGCCAAGTCCAAGCGCGTGAAGCCGATCGACTATACGAGCCCGGACGGCAAGCTGTGGGTCCACGTCTCCGCCAATCCGGACTATGGCATGGCCACGATCTGGGATGCGGATATCCTGATCTACTGTGCCAGCATGCTGGCCGACATGGCCCGGCGCGGCGTGAACGACGTGCCCCGCAAGCTGCACCTCATGCCATACGACCTGCTCCGCGCGATCGGCCGCCCGACTACGGGCCGTGCCTATGAACTGCTCGGCCAGGCGCTGGACCGCCTCGTGGCCACCACCATCAAGACCAATATCCGTGCCGAGAACCGCCGGGAAGCCACGTTCTCCTGGCTTGATGGCTGGACCCAGCTGGTCGACGAACGAACGGAGCGTTCGCGCGGCATGACCATCGAACTGTCGAACTGGTTCTGGGAAGGCGTGATGATGAAGGGCGGCGTGCTCTCCATCGATCGCGCCTATTTCAACATCACAGGCGGGCGGGAACGCTGGCTTTACAAGGTCGCCCGCAAGCATGCCGGCGGCGCAGGCGAGGGCGGTTTTGCCATCACCATGCCGGTTCTTTTCGAAAAGTCGGGTGCCGAAGGGCAGTATCGCCGCTTCAAGTTCGAAATGCTGAAGCTCGTCGAGAAGGACGAACTTCCGGGATATACCCTGTCCGTCGAAACGGCGAAGGACGGCGAACCCATGATCCGCATGCGGCGGGTGGACGGGAAGGGCGGGGCCGAGCCCGCGCTGCCGGGCGGAACGGCCGAAGCCGACGAACCTGCGGCGCAAGTCGAGATTTCGGTAAAGACCAGGGCCTCCAAGGCAACTACACCGGATGCCGGCAACGCACCTGTTTCCCCGGGGAAACCGGCCGCCGTCGATGCGCGGCAGCTCATCCGCCGCACGGTCTCCGGTCTTTCCGATGCCGCCACGCGCGGCTTCATGACGGACGAGACCATCGCCTATCTTCGCCAGAACTGCCCGGGCTGGGACCTCCATGCCCTTCACGCCGAGTTCGAACGTTGGGTCGCCGCCTCGCCGGAACGAACCCCCGCCGACTGGCAGCGTGCGTTCGTGGGCTGGGTCAAGCGCCATCACGAAAAGAATGGCCAGATGCTTCGCGGCTAGCCGCCCGTTCGGCCAGACGGCGGAACCTCCATCCATGACAGCCCCGGTGATCGGCGACGGTCTCCGGGGTTTTTCTTTGCCCGCGTGACACCCAAGACCGGCTCCCGGCCGGGTCTGCCCCGCCGATGCCACTCCCCGCCCGGGTCTGAAGCCCTGCGGCGCTCCCTTGCGAAATCCCCATCCAATTTCCCATCGGCAGGCAAAACCCATCTGCAAATCCCGATTCCGAGAGGGCAGGGTGGGAGGCCGAGTCAGGCGGTCTCTCTACCGAACCCGCCCTCAAGGGAATGCCCGGGCCCGCTGACCCTTCCCGCACCGCGGCGACATTCCTGCTTCACGTGCGCACTTGCTTGCCGCGCCCCTATCCAGCGGCCCCAACCAAACGCTGAGGGGCGAACAGTGCAGGCCTGATCATCTCGCTCGCAGGAACGCCTCCCGTTCCGGGAAACAGGGGTTCGCAGGGGAGGCGTTCCCGAAGTGTCGCGTTCTGCGATGAACCGCTCGGCGTGAACCTGCCGAATGCAGCGCACGAGCAGTGCTTTGAACCTTTATCAGGTGACCCCCGGAAAAACTGATTCAATTGAGCCACGGTTTTCCGGGGTTTCGACACACCGGGAACGCCCTGTCGCCATGCTTCGACCTATCGGGAACACCAGCTCGACCTTTCGGGAACAGGTACCCGATCCTTCGGGAACGCGTCAAACGTCACTTCAGGAACGGAGAGACGACATATCGGGAATGCCCCAATTCGCCGAATCGCAACGCTTGCGCGAGTCACGCGCAGTTCGGCCGCGCGTAACCTTCTAAATGATTCCTTCTAAAAAGGATTCTAACGCAGAACGAAGTTCAATTTCGGACTGAATGAGGGAAGGGCGCAGCGCGAGGACTGCCGGCCGCGCAGGCCAGCAACACTGGCGGCCGCGGCAATCGCAAAAAAAAAAGCGCGATCCTTACCGCGTGGCGACGATGAGGCCCTCACCGCACTCGCCGCACAGAGTGGAAGCCCGCGTCCTCATTTTAGGTTGTCGCTCAATTGGCTCAGGGATCAGATCCGCCCCGGCCGCCCGAATTGCAGCAAAATCGACGCCGAACCGCCAGACGAGGTTCAAATTCGAATCAACCGCGCCCAGCCCGCAAACAGATACCCCGAAATTTGCCCTCAGAAGCCCGTACAGCGCGATGATAGCCTCGCCGCACCCCAACCCTCTCCAGGTGTCGTTTCTGCGTTCTCACGGCGAGCCCTGCAAATCCGCAGATTTCTGCGGCTTTCCGGTCCATCGGGCCCGAAATCACCGGTTAACTGGGCATCGAGGCAGGATTTGTGCGTCAGACCGCCTTTGCGGCACACCGTCCGTTATCAAAGCCGTTTCGGACAACCACCTCTGTAGGATCGAACTGCCAGGGCATCGTGCGGTCTTTGCCCGGTCGGACTATTCGCCGAAGGAGGAGCGGCTCAGCAGTTCGTCGATTCGGCGCATCGATGCCTCGTATTCCTCGATGTCTGGCGAGGAGGAATCGAGCCCCGAAACTTCGGCGGGATCGGAAACCCTATCTCCCGGCGCATAGCTATGAAGGCGCGCCGCGTTGCGTGAAGCATGGGTGGCGATCAGCCCCGCAGCTTCGAGGCTGTTCACGATCACGCCGACACCCGGCCGCGAAGCGCCGAGCAGTTCCTCGATCTGGCGACCTCTCAATGCTCCGAACCCTGACAGCTTTCGGGCCAGCTGAAGCGCACGGCCGCTGCTGCGCCGATCCTGAAGGCGAGCGCGCAGCAGGGCGGCATCCCTTTCCGCGTCCCCCAGCCAGCGGTCGAGCCGGAAGAGCGCATCGTGCAGCGCCGAAATTGCCGCCTCATCCGCATTTGCAGCGCCGGGCATGTCCGGATCGGGAAGGGCGAGAGGCAAGACGACGAGCCCGGGGATCGGCATCGCGACGGGGAGCCCGTGGCGAGGGGCCAGATAGCCCCCGGCCAGAATATCCAGCGCCCACCGCGAATTTGCCAAATCCTCGCGTTCCACCGCGATACCGCCGATCAGATCGAGGGTTCTTTCCTGACGGGCGAAGCGCGCGGTCCGCGCAGCCGCCGCGAAAAGCATGCGCACCGGATCGAAGGGCAGGGCATCGTCAGCGGCGTCAAGCCCGCCAATAAGGCTGCGAGCTTCCGAAATGACGGAATGCGTATCTTCGTGTTCCCCGCCGCGCAGAAAGTCGGTGGGGGCCAGAAATGCCTTCAGGAGGCTCTCCGAGGCATCGGCCAGTTCCTGCCAAGGGCTATGCCGGAATTCGGTGAGTATGGCTTGGCAGAGGGCCTTGGGCGGGCGTAAACTAGGCCGTGAACCATCCGAAAGCGTTTCAAGGCCTGCGTACCAGGTGAAAAAGCGTTCGTCAGTGAATTCGTGCCCTTCCTGTCGGAGCGCGGCCATGAGGCTTTCGCGGATCAGACGTGCCGCCAGGATCTGCAAGGTGCCGTCGCCGGCTCGTGAAATGCCGACCTGGATGCGGCCGAGAAGCAGGGCGCAAAGGACCGCCGGTGTCGTCTCGAAGGCTTTCGGCGCGTTCTTGGGCATGAAATACCCTTGAAAATCATCAGGATAGCGGGCTTGAAACCTAAGTAAGGTTAAGTATACACCCTCTGATGTCAAGGTTTTAGTCGCTATCGATAGTCGACAGCCCGATAGCGCCTGCGGTGTCGAGGCAGAACCGGCCGAAAACGACAAGGGCATCAGCCCATCAAAGCGAACCGCAAGCGTCGGTTCCCGGCAGGCGGGCCGGTTACGCCAACCGGGCGTGTCCCGCAACAACGGCAAGTTCCCGCTGACGGCAGGGAGATGCCGTGGCAATGCCCGCGTCCGGCGGCGGTGCCGGACGCGGGGGAAGGGCGGGCAGGGGGCCTTTGTTCAGTCCCCGCAGGCGTTCATCGGCATGGAAATGTAGTCCAGTTTCACGTCGGAGACGGCGATGGACAGCGGCCCGGTGGCCGAGAGCACCAGCGGCGCGGTCAGGGCGTGCATGTCGGCACCGCGACTGGCGAAGCATTGCAGCGGAATGGCGAAAGAGCCCCATTCGCCCGGCGCCGTTTTGGCCAGGGTTGCGCCGACCGGCACGCTGATGGTCTTGCCGCCGCTCTCTACGCCGATGCTTACCGGCGTGGCCGGACGGTCACCGAGGCGGTACTGGACGACGAGGCTGATTTCACCGTTGCTCTCTCGCGAGAGGTCCAGAGGGCGCGGTGCGACGATGGCGACCCGGCCGGGCGAGCCGGCGGCCCAGGTGAACAGGCGGGCATCCTCCTGCGCGCGGCGATCCATTCCGGATTGCTTTACCAGTTCGGTATCGATGGACCAGCCCGGCGGCACCTTTCCGGCCCCGTAGAACACGCCCGGCGTGGCCTGCGCCATGTCGGCAGGGCGGGTTTCGTCGAGCCGTGCAACCTTGCCGGGAGCAGCATAGGACAGGCCGTATCCGAAGGGGAAAAGCGGATCATAGCCGGGATCGCGGCGGTTGAGCACGTATTGGTCGGGGCGTTTGGGCCAGGAGAAGCTGAGCTTGCCCTTGAAGTCGTGATTGATGGCACCGTCCGCCCTGGTGAACAGGACATCGGACACACCGCCGCCCTCGCTGCCCGGCAGGAAAGCTGCGACGAAGGCATCCGATGCGTTGAGCTCGGCATTCACCCAGAGCGGACGCCCCGAAAGGAACACGGCGACGACCGGGATGCCTGCCGCCTTGAGCCGCTTGAGCATGGCAAGGTCGGGCTTGTCTCCGGGGCTGTATTCGAGGTTGGGAATGTCGCCCTTGAATTCTGCATAGGGCGTTTCGCCGAAGACGACGATGGCGGCGTCCGGCTTCTTCGTGAAAGTGCCATCGGGCGCGTAAGTCGCAGTGCCGCCTGCCGCGCTCACGGTTTCCTCGATGCCCTTCCAGATGGAAGTGGCGTTGGGGAAGGCGCTGTTGGGCAGATCCGCGCCCTGCCAGGTGATGGACCAGCCACCCGCCTGCTGGCTGACGCTGTCCGCCGCCGTGCCCACCACGAGGATGCTGGCGTTCGGCTTGAGCGGCAAGACGCCTTCGTTCTTGAGCAGAACCAGCGATTCCCGCACCGCCTGCCGGGCGATGGCCTTGTGGGCGGGGCTGGAGATCACATCGAACTTGCCCGCGACGGCGCGGCTCGACGGGCGACCACGGTCGAAGGTTCCAGCGCGAACTTTCACGCGCAGGATACGGCGCACCGCATCGTCCAGACGGGCGGCAGGAATGGTGCCGTCCTTCGCTTCGCGCAGGGTATTCTCATAGAGCTGCTTCCAGCCCGGGCCGGAATACATGAACATGTCCAGCCCGGCATTGATCGCCTGCGGGCAGTCCTCGTTGGTGCAGCCCTTCACCTGCCCATGGCTGTTCCAGTCACCCACCACGAAGCCGTCGAAGCCCATGCGTTCCTTGAGCACGCCGGTCAGGAGCGATGCATTGCCGCTCATCTTCTCGCCGTTCCAGCTTGAGAAACTGGCCATGACCGACTGGGTGCCTGCCTCGATCGCGGCGGGATAGCCGCCGAGATGGACGTCGCGCAGCACCTCTTCCGAAACCCGCGTGTCGCCCTGGTCGCGCCCGCCGGTGCCGCCGTCTCCGAGGAAGTGCTTGGTCGTGGCGATCAGGTGGTTCGGGGCGAGGAAGTCCTTTGTGCCGACTTTGCCCTGAACGCCTTCGATCATCGCGCCGGCATAGTCGGCCGCGATTTCCGGTTCCTCGCCATAGCTTTCGTATGTGCGGCCCCAGCGATCGTCCTGCACCACGGCCAGCGTGGGCGCAAAGGTCCAGTCGAGCCCGGCGGCGGCGGTTTCCAGCGCGGTCACTTCGCCGATCTTGCGGATCAGGTCCCGGTCCCGCGCGGCGCCGAGGCCGATGTTGTGCGGGAAGAGCGTGGCGCCGACGATGTTGTTGTTGCCGTGGACGGAATCGGTGCCCCAGATGATCGGGATCTTCGGGCGACCGTCGCTGCGGGTCATCGAGGCATCGTAGAACTCGTCCGCCAGTTGCAGCCACTTGGCGGGAGAGGCGTATTCGTCGTCATAGGGGCCGCTGTTGCCGCCGTTCAGCACGGAACCGATCTTGTAGGTCACCACGTCGGCGGGCTTGATCGAGCCGATGTCGACCTGGATGAGCTGGCCCACCTTGTCTTCCACGGACATGGCGCGGATCAGCGTATCGACGCGCTTCTCCACTTTCGGATCGCGCTTGGGCTGGGCGTTTACCCTGGGCCAGATCGCGGGATTGGCCACGGAAGATGCGGACAGGGAGGGCGATTGCGCGCCCGCCGCACCGGCCAGCGCCAGGGCAAGGATCGACAGGGAAGCGGCGGGGGAAAGGCGGGTCATGAAGTCTCCTGCAAAGGGTGGCTATCAGGCAGCGTCGGCGATCACGGCCTTGCCGTCATCCGGTCGAGGCGGGCAGAACCTGCCAGGGCGGCGTCGCCTGCGAAATGGCCGATGCGCAGCGAATATGTGCCTGCATCGAGAACCCAGCCCGGCGCCGCATTGTCGAAGCGGGCGATAACGCGCGGATCGACGGTCAGCGAGACGTGGCGGGTCTCGCCGGGCTTGAGCCAGACCTTCTCGAACCCGGCGAGGCGATAGGCCCGGGTGCCCGCAGCGCTCTTCGCCTCGACATAGAGCTGCGGCACGTCGGCGCCTTCGCGCTTGCCGCTGTTGGTCACGTCGAACTCGACGGTCAGCCTCGCGCCATCGGTGACCTTGAGGCCGGCGTAGCGGAAGCTGGTGTAGGTGAGGCCATGGCCGAAGGGGAACAGCGGCTTCTCGTTCCTTGCCGCATACCAGCGATAGCCGACATCGGCGCCTTCGGGGTAGTCCACCGGGAAGGGAGCGACGCCGCCGCTCATGCCGTAGACGGTCTTGTCCCCGGCACTGCGGCGGGCATCGGCGGCGTGGAGTTCGGCAAGGCCGAGCGGCTGCGGGCGCGGCGCCTGCGCGATGCTGGCCGGGAAGGTGATGGGCAGGCGGCCCGAGGGATCGACATCGCCGAACAGGATATTGGCGATGGCCTCGCCGCCGCGCTGGCCGGGATACCAGGCGTGCAGGATCGCGGGCACGCGGTTGACCCAGGGCATCAGCACCGGCCCGCCCGCTTCGACGACCACCAGCGTCTTCCTGTTGGCGCCTGCGACCGCGTCGATCAGGGCGTCCTGGTTGTCCGGCAGGGCCATGCTTTCGGGGTCCTGCGCTTCGGTGCGCCAGGCCCAGGCGAAGACCACCGCCATGTCGGCGCCCTTGGCAGCGGCAGCGGCGGCCTTGGGATCGCTGCCATCCACGTAAGTGACGCTGGCCCCCGGCGCCAGCGCCTGGATCGCCTTCAGCGGCGAGGAGGCATGCCAGGTGATCCGCGCGAAGGAGGCGGCCGCGCCTTCGGTCAAAGGAATCTCGACCGGCGCGCCGCCCACCGAGCGGACCTGCGAGGAACCGCCGCCGGAAAGCACGCCCACATCGGCATGGGCGCCGATCAGCACGATCTTCTTCGCCGTCTTGGCCAGCGGCAGCAGGTTGCCCTGGTTCTTGAGCAGGACGATCCCTTCCTCCGCTGCGCGCTGGGCGACGAGGGCATGGGCGGCATAGTCGATGGGCTGGGCGCTCTCGGGAACGGGATTGTCCATCAGCCCGCTGTCGATCACGCCGAACAGGATGCGGCGGACCATGTCGTCGAGGCGGGCCATCGGGATGCGCCCGGCCTTCACCGCTTCGGCAAACCTGGTGTCGAAGAACATCTGGTCGTCCAGTTCCTGCCCGGAATCCTGGTCGAGACCGTTGATGGCGGCCTTTTCGGTGGAGTGGACGGCCCCCCAGTCGGACATGACCCAGCCCTTGTAGGCCCAGTCCTGCTTGAGGACCTTGTTCAGCAGCCAGTCGTTCTCGCAGGCATAGTCGCCGTTGACCTTGTTGTAGGCGCACATGACAGAGGCGGGGCGGCCGCTTTCGATGCCGAGCTGGAAGGCCAGCAGGTCACTTTCGCGCAGTTCGGCGGTGCCGATCCGCGCGTCGAGCACGGTGCGGCCGGTCTCCTGCGAATTGAGCGCGAAGTGCTTGATGGTGGAGACGATGTGATTGCTCTGCACGCCCTTGATGTGCTCGCCCACCATGACGCCGGCGAGCAGGGGGTCTTCGCCGAGATATTCGAAATTGCGGCCGTTCCAGGGATCGCGGGTAAGGTTGACGCCGCCCGCCAGCAGCACGTTGAAGGTCTTGGCGCGCGCTTCGGCGCCGATCATCGCGCCGCCTTCGTAGGCGAGCCGGGGGTTGAACGTGGCGGCGGTGGCGATGCTGGCGGGAAGCGCGGTGGCCACGTCGCCCTTGCGCTGCTCGATCTGGTTGGCAACGCCGAGGCTGGCGTCGCTTTCACGCAGGGTCGGGATGCCGAGGCGCGGGATGCCGGGTATGTGCCCTGCCGAGGGGATCATCGCGATCGGCACAGCGGGCTTGGCCAGCGGCGGGAAGTAGCCGTGGACGAGCTGCAGCTTCTCTTCCAGCGTCATCGCCTTGACCAGCGCATCGGCGCGCGCCTCTGCCGACTGGCCGGTGCCGGCGGTTGGGGCGGTTGCGGCGGCGGGCGCTATGGTCTGCTGCGCCAGGGCGGGCGAAGTCAGGCTGCTGCCGATGGTCAGCGCGGCAAGCAGGGCGGCAATCTTCATCGTCATCGGGAAACCTTGGAAAAGCGGGGGACGGAACGGGCGTGATAGCGCTCGAGCAGGGTGCGGTGATCGGGCAGGGCGGCCCGCGCTCCGGCATGGGCGGCGCGGACGCGGGCAAAGACGTCCCGCGCTTCCTGCGCGCCGGGGTAGCGGCGGATACCGGCGGAAAGCCGTGTTTCGAAGCCCATGCCGTAAAGGATGTAGTGGTAGCTCGGCGGCAGGAACGTCTCCAGATCGACCACGAAGTCGAACCGCGAGGGCGGGCGGTGGCGCCACTGGGCCAGCATGTCCTGCAAGGCTTCGGGGATCGAGGCCGGATCGGCGTTGTCCCGCCAGTAGGCGGTGTCGGTACGGCGGGTGATGCAATAGTGGAGCTTCAGGAAATGGACGATGCGCTCGAAGCGCGCGGCCATCAGCCGGTTGAAGCTGCGCGCGGCGGCCGCGCGGGCACCACGGTCGCCGGGAACCAGGAATTCGCCGATCATCTTCAGCGCGGCTTCGATCAGCATGATGCCGGTCGATTCCAGCGGCTCGAAGAACCCGGCGGAAAGGCCCACCGCCACGCAGTTGCCGATCCACTGGGTCTCCCGGTAGCCGGTCTCGAAGCGAAGCTGGCGCGGGGTGAGGGCGGCGCCCTCGCTGCCGAGATAGCGGCGCAGGGTCGTTTCCGCCTCGTCGTCCGAACAGTGGTTGCTGGAATAGACATAGCCCACGCCCCGGCGTTCGCTGAGGCCGATATCCCAGGTCCAGCCTGCCTCGTGCGCGGTGGCCAGCGTGTAGGGCCGCACCGGCGCGCCGGGCTCGGCGTAGGGAACCTGCATCGCCAGCGCCCGGTCGTTGAACAGGCTGCCGGCGCAGGACGTGAAGGGGGAGCCCAGCGTCCGCCCGATCAGGAGCGCGCTGAAGCCCGAGCAGTCGAGGAAGAAATCGCCTTCGATCCGGCGGCCATCGGCCAGCATCAGGGCGGTGATGTCGCCGCTGCCGTCCTTGCGCTCGACCGCGGCTACCGTGCCTTCGATGCGGGTAACGCCGGCGGCCACCGAAATGTCGCGCAGATAGGCGGCGAAACGGGCGGCGTCGAAGTGATAGGCATAGTTCATCGGGCCGGAGAAATCGGGGTCTTCCGCCCGTTTCGGCGCGCGACCGGCGCGGATGACCTGTTCCTGCACGGTGACCGCATCGGCCCATGACGGGCGCGCGGCGCTGTCATCGCCGATCCAGTGCGGCAGCAGCGCCTCGTCCTCCCCGCCGACGGGCAGGTTGAACGGGTGGAAGTAGCTGTCGCTGCCGGTGGCCCAGCCATCGAACAGCACGCCCTGCTTGAAGGTGGCGTCGGCACGGGCGAGGAATTCCGCCTCGCCGATGCCGAGGCCGGCCAGTGTCGTGCGGATGGTGGGAAAAGTGCCTTCCCCCACGCCGATGATGCCGATCTCGCCGGATTCCACCAGCGTGACGTCGGCCATCTTCAGCGTGCGGGAAAGATAGGCGGCGGACAGCCATCCGGCCGTGCCGCCGCCCAGGATGACGACGCGACCGGAAGAGGGATAGTCGGTCGTCATTGTCCTGTCCTTTCAGCTTTCGATCAGAAGCTCGCGCGGGCGCGGACGCCCCAGGTACGCGGCGGCTGGAGGTTCGAGAGGAACACCGGATCGTAGCGCGGCGCGCCGAAGGCGCCGGCACCGGTGCGGATGTGTCCGTTCTCGATGTTCTGGACGAAGGCTTCGACCGAGTACTTGCCGTCAGCCGGCTCGAAACGGATCGAGGCGTCCGAGCGGAAGTAGGCCTTCTGCTTGTCCCACGAGGTGCCGTTGGTGCCGCGGTCGGGCATGTTGTCCGCCGGATCGTTGGCATTCACGAAGGGATTGGCATCGCCGTTGAAGTAGCTCAGCCAGCTCTTGGTCTCGTAGTGCGTGGTGAAGCGCGGGGTGATCCGCGCGCCGCTCGCCAGTTCGAAGTCGTGCTCGTAGCTCAGCGTCGCCGAGAAGCGCGGCGCGTGGGCCAGTTCGTTGCCCTTGAGCTGCACGATCGAGGAGGCCTTGCCGCCGTCGTAGAGACGACCGTCGACGCTTTCCAGATCGTCCAGCTTGGTCTTCTGCAGCGTGGCCGAGAAGTTCAGGCGGTCCGCGGCGGTGAAGGCCGCATTCATTTCCGCTTCCAGGCCGTAAGCCTTCGCGCCCTTGGCGTTCTGGGTCACGATCTGGCTGCGCACGACATTGCCTTCATCGTCGCGGAAGGTGACGGCCTGGTTGACCTGGTATCCCTTGAAGTCGGAATAGTAGGCGGCCAGGTTCAGCGTCACGGCCCGGTCGAGCAGGCGGGTCTTGAGGCCGACTTCGTAGTTGGTCAGGGTTTCCGGATCGGTCAGCCCGGCATTGTCCTGGATGTTGCCCGACTTGAAGCCGGTGGAGATGCTGGCATAGCCCAGGGTGTCGGCCGCGATGTCGGCATCGACGCGGGCGAGGTAGGTCAGCTTGTCCCACTTGCCCTTCACGTCGTTGTTCGAGATCGAGAAGCCGGGCAGCAGGTCCACCAGCTGCGCGGCGGTGGCGCCGGGATAGGCGCCGAAGATGCCGCCGGTGCAGGCGCCGCCGGGGGCCTTGTCGGCATCGGTGCAGCCTTCGCCAGAGAAGGTCACGTTACGGCCGCCGATGTCCTGCTTCTTGTCGGAGGTGTAGCGCAGGCCGCCGGTGAAGCGCAGCCAGTCAGACGCATGCCACACGGCCTGGCCGAACACGGCGCGGCTATCGATCTGGCGATTGGCCTGGATGAAGCTGCCCGCCCAGCTGAAGGTGCCGTCGCGGTAGCCGTTGCGCTGGTCGATATCGAAGCGGATCTTGTTCTTCTCGTGGCTGTAATAGGCGCCGAGGATCCAGTCGATGTCGTTCTCGCCGGTGGACTTGAGCTGGAGTTCGTGGCTCTGGAAGTCATAGCGCGAGGAGAGCGTGGCGTTCTCGTTGAAGGCGCCGAGCGGCAGGTCGTTGCCGTCCGCGTCCACCTGGCCGGTCGGGGGCAGGGCGCCCGCGTCGGCGTCGGTGCGGGTGCTGCCGCCGATGCGCGACCAGCCACCGATGTAGCTGAGCTGGATGCCGTCCGTGATGTCGTAGTTCATCGTGCTGCGCACGGCGACCGAGTAACGATCGGTTTCAGGCGCGGTATCGCTGAGCGTGGACCAGCGCTTGGTGCCCGCGCGCGGGGTCTGGAGCAGGCCGATGACCGGCGCGCCGTTGTCGAGGAAACCTTCGGCCGAAAGGTTCCAGCTGAAGCGGTCGCTCGGCTGCCAGAGCATCGAGACGCGGCCCGACTGCTGGTCCGCCGCGTAGTACTTCTTGCCCGAAGTGACGAAGGCGGACTTGTTGATGCCGACGATGTCGGGCGCGGCCTGGTAATCGGCATAGCCGTCATGACGGTCGCTGACGAAGGCGACGCGGAAGGCCAGCGTATCGGTGACGGGGATGTTGATCGCGCCGCGCATGCCGAAGCGGTCGTAATTGCCCGCGGTCAGTTCGAGGTTGCCGCTGAATTCGCCGAGCTTGGGCTTGGCCGAGATCAGGCTGAGCGCGCCGACGGTGGCGTTGCGGCCGAACAGCGTGCCCTGCGGGCCGCGCAGCACTTCGACGCGTTCCATGTCGTACATCAGCACCGATGCGCCCTGCGAGCGCGGCGAGTATACGCCGTCGATGTAGATGGCGACTTCGGGGTCGGCCACTTCGGTATAGGCGCTGTCGTTGCCGATGCCGCGCAACGTCAGCAGCACGGCCGACTGGTCGCCCTGTTGGTTGAACTGCAACGAGGGGACGAAACGGGCAAGGTCGGTCACGTCCTTGACGCCGTTCTTGGTCAGCGTTTCCTGGCTGAAGGCCGAGATCGCGATCGGGGTCGATTGCAGGGTGGTTTCGCGGCGGGTCGCGGTAACGATGATATCGTTGTCGGAAACGGTCTGCTGCGCCGATGCCGCGGCATCCTGGGCGTGAGCGGCAGATACGGAAAATAGGCAAGCCGCGAGCGCTGTGCCCGCGACGAGATCGTGCCTCGTCATGTCATCCTCCCGAATGTTTGTTACTTGTGAGGGTGCAATGCCCAAGCCCTGACATCGTTGTCAAGCCTGATTTGACATCGATGTCAGGGCTTGGGTCAGGATAAGGCCGGTGCTGTGTCTTCGGGGAAACAGTCCTTTTGCCATCCCGGGCGCAGTGCCATAGATGCCTCACATGTCGCGCACCGCCCCACCCGTTCTGCCGTCCGATGCGCAGGAATCCCTCGTCAGGCGGCTGTTCTGGCTTTCGATCGGCGTGTTCTTCATCGGCGGCTTCCTGAGCGCATCCGTCAGCCTGCTGGTGCCGCAGCTCAAGGCGGTGCTGGGGCTGGACTACAAGGGCGCGCTGCTCGTCCAGCTTGCCTTCCATTCGAGCTATCTCCTGTTCGCCCTACCGGCGGCGCTGGCGGTGGTGCGAATCGGGTACATGCGGGCGATCGCCATCGGCCTGTCGGTCATGACGGCGGGATGCCTGTCGCTGGCGCTGGCGCAGGGGATGCGGCAGTTCCTGCTGGTACTGGGCGCGCTGCTGCTGCTTTCGGCGGGGCAGACGGTCCTGCAGATCGCGTCCAACACCGTGGTCACGGTGATCGGGCCGTCTCGCGGGGCGGCGGTGCGGCTCAACCTGCTGCAGGGCTTCAATTCCCTGGGCACGGTGCTGGGCCCCGTGCTGAGCGCGCCGTTCCTGCTGGCGAACATCACGCCGGGGGATCGGGGCGGCGGAACGGCATCCGTCCCGTTCGTGGCGATCGGCGCGGTGCTGGCGGTGCTGTCGGCCCTCTATGTCGGCCACCGCGCCCTGCTGTCGGCGGCGCCTGCCGGCGCGGGCAGGATGCTCCCGCCGGACTGGTCGCGGCAGATATTCTCCGTCCTGCGCGATCGCCGGCTGCGATGGGGGACGGCGGCGATCTTCGTCTATGTGGGCGCGGAAGTGACGATCGGAACCCTGATGACGAACGTGCTGATGCTGCCCGAACGCCTGGCGCTGGAACCGGTCAGCGCGGGGAGGCTGGTCGGCCTCTACTGGGCCGGCGCCATGGTCGGGCGCTTCGCGGGCGCGTGGATGCTGACGCGCATGGCCGAGGCGCGCCTGCTGCTTTACGCCGCGCTGGCGGCGATCGCGCTGACGGTGGCTGCCACCGTGCTGCCCGGAGCGGCAGGCGCCGCCGCGCTGATCGCGGTGGGGCTCTGCAACGCGATCATGTATCCCACCATCTATGCCCTGGCGATGCCGCAGGACAGCCGGCAGGCGCCGCTCGCCTCGATGTGGCTGTGCATGGCCGTGGTCGGCGGAGCGGTGGTTCCGATCCTGACCGGGGCCGCCGCCGATGCCGCGGGCCTGCTTCCGGCCTTGCTGCTTCCGGCGCTGTGCTATGCGGGGATCGCGGGGTTCGCGGGCATGTGCCGGCGGCCGAGGGAGGTGGCGGCATGAGTATCGTGACGATCAAGGATGTCGCCGCAAGGGCAGGCGTCTCGCCGAAAACCGTTTCGCGCGTCATCAATGGCGAAGCGCATGTCCGCCCGGAACTGCGCGATCTGGTGCAGCGGATCGTGGCGGAGCTGGACTACCGGCCCAATGCCTTCGCCCGCAGCCTTTCAAGCTCGCGCTCCTATCTGCTGGGTCTGTTCATCGACGATCCGGTGTCCGGCTATGCCGCCGATGTCCAGCACGGCGCCCTGATGGGCTGCCGCGCGCGCAGCTATCACCTGGTGGTGGAGCCGGTCGACCTTGCCGCGCCGGACTGGGCGCTTGAAGTGCGCGCCAGCATTGCGGCGCTGCGGCTGGACGGGGCGATAGTCGCCCCGCCGATTTGCGACGATGCGGCGCTGATGGCGATCTTCGCGGAGGCGGGGCTGCCCACCGTACTGGTCGCCCCCAGCAAGGCCCCCACCGGTTCCGGCACGGTGCGCATGGACGATCGCGGCGCGGCGCGGGAAGTGACCGAATACCTGCTGGGCCTCGGCCATCGCCGCATCGGCTTCGTGCAGGGGCCGCTCAGCCACAGCGCATCGGCCCGCCGTGAGGAAGGCTTCCGCGCGGCCATGGCGGCCGCCGGCGTCGATATCGACGAGGCCAGCGTGGTGCGGGGAGATTTCACCTCGCGGTCCGGGTTGGCGCTGGGCGAACGGCTGCTGGCGCTGAAGGACCGGCCGACGGCGATCTTCGCCTCCAACGACGACATGGCGCTGGGCGTGCTCATCACCGCCATGAAGCACGGCATCGCCGTTCCCGAAACGCTGTCCCTGTGCGGGTTCGACGATGCGCCCTCGTCGCGCGCGGCATGGCCGCAATTGACCACGGTGCGCCAGCCCAAGGCGGAAATGGCGGCGGCGGCGGTGGATATCCTCGTCGATCCGCAATTCCGCCGCACCGCCGGGGGAGAAGGTTCGCACCTGATGCTGCCGCACGAACTGATCGTCCGGGGCAGCACCGGACCGGCCTGAGAGCAGCGCGGCGGCGCGAAAGCCATTGACGGTCCGCCCGCGCCGCGCAACGTTGATTTATCGGCAGATCTGGCTTCGATTCAGGGGGATATGATGGGGGCAATGGGTTCGGTGAAACGTGCGGCGGCGATCGCATGCAGTGTGCTGGCGCTTGCCGCCGGCGCGTGTGGCAGCGCGGGCGCGAAGGATATCGTCATCCATGCCGGCCGCTTCATCGACGGCACCGGCGCGGCCGCGCGCCAGAACGTGTCGATCCTGATTACCGATGAGCGCATCACCGCGATCCAGCCCGGCTTCGTCACGCCGCAAGGCGCCGAAGTGGTGGACCTTTCCGGCAAGACGGTCCTGCCCGGCCTCATCGATACGCATGATCACATCACGGCGGGGTGGCATTCCGGCGATCCGATCCGCAACAGCGTGACCCGCAGCGCTTTCGAGGATGCGATCGAGGCCACGGTCTTTACCCGCGACACCCTGCTGGCCGGGTTCACCTCGGTGCGCGATTGCGGGGCCGATACCCAGGTGGTCGTCGCGCTCAGGAAGTCGATCGAGGGCGGAGTGGTTCCCGGTCCGCGCATGTGGGTTGCGGGCACTCCGCTCGGCCCGACCGGCGGCCACGGCGATGCGGTGAACGGCCTGCGGGTGGAATTCGCCGATATTCCCCATGTCAGCGACAATGTGGTCGATAGCCCCGAATCCGCCCGGCTGGCGGTGCGGCGCCTGAAGCGCGAAGGCGTGGACCTTATCAAGATCATGCCGTCTGGCGGGGTCATGTCCATCGGCGACGATCCCCGGCACCAGCTGATGACGGACGAGGAGATCAAGGCGGTGATCGACACCGCCCACGCGCTGGGGATGAAGGTGGCTGCCCACGCCCATGGCAAGGAGGCGATCGACCATACCATCGAGCTGGGCGTGGATTCGATCGAGCATGGCTCCTACGCCGATGCGGCAAGCTACAAGCTGTTCAAGCAGCACGGGACCTATCTCGTGCCGACGATGCTGGTCGGCGAGCGGGTCTACCAGCGCGCGAAGGAGCATCCCGAGCAGCTCAACCCCTCCACCGCGGAAAAAGCGCTCGCCATTGCGCCGCTGCTGCGCCGCAACCTGCACGATGCCTATGCCGCGGGCGTGAAGATCGCCTTCGGCACGGATACCTTCGGCCTTTCCCGGCACGGCGAGAATGCGCAGGAATTCGCGCTGCTGGTAAACGCGGGGATGACCCCGATGGACGCGATCAAGACGGCGACCGGGAATGCCGCCGACCTTCTGGGCAGCACCGATGTCGGCACGCTGCAGGTTGGCCGCTATGCCGACGTCATCGCCGTGGACGGCGATCCGCTGGCCGACGTCAAGGTGCTGGAAAACGTCGGCTTCGTGATGAAGGGCGGCGCGATCGTCAAATCGGCGGGAAAGCCCCTGATCTGAGGGCTTCCGTTTCGGGAACCGGGGCAGGTCGCCGGGCGGACACGCCGAACCCGGCGATCACCGCGTAGCACAGCGCGGGGAGAACCAGCGCCATGCCCAGGTTGCCGCCGGTCAGGTCTGCCAGCGCCCCGGTGGCGAGCGGCACCAGCGCGCCGCCGCAGATCGCCACGTTGATGATGCCCGAACCGTCCGCCGCGCGGGCGCCCAGCTTCTCGCAGGCGAGGCTGAAGATCGTGGGGAACATGATCGAGTTCATCAGGCCCACGGCCAGCAGCGCATAGCCCGAGACGGTGCCGGTGCTCGCCACCGAAAGCGCGAGCAGGGCGATGGCCGTGAAGGCATTGACGGCAAGCACCCGTCCGGGATCGAGGACGCGCAGGACGGCAGAGCCGATGAAGCGCCCCAGCATCGCACCGCCCCAGTAAAGCCCGATCAGCTTGCCGGCGGACTGTTCCGGCAGGGCCATGACGTGGTCCTGCATGAGGTAGCTGACGATCAGCGACCCGATGGAGACTTCGGCGCCGACGTAAAGGAAGATGCACAGTGTGCCGAAGCGGAAACGCGGGCGCTTCAGCAGGTCGAACCCGGCGAATCCTGCATGGTCGCCGTGCTGCTGCGGCGGCAGGCGGTTGCGGAAGGCCCAGACGGCGGCGATGACGAGCGCGAGCGCGCCGGCAATGGCAAGATAGCCGTGGACGATCGCCTGGCTTTCGGCGCGGCGATAGGCATCGAGCGCGGCGCCGGAAAGGTCGTGCGCCGAAACGGCGGCAAGGCTGCCCAGGATCAGCACGGCGCCGGCGATCGGGAAGATGGTGGTGCCCAGCGAATTGAAGGCCTGCGCGAAGGTCAGGCGCGAACTGGTCGTTTCCGGCTTGCCCAGCAGGCTGATGAGCGGGTTGGCCACCACCTGGACGATCACCACGCCCGCCGCGAGCACGAAGTAGGCGGCGAGGAACAGCCAGTAGGTGGCGGTCTGCGATGCCGGAATGAAGGCCAGGCAGCCCACGATCATGATCGCCAGCCCGGCCGCTGCCCCGCGCATGTAGCCGATCCCGCGTACCAGCATCGCGCCGGGAATGCCGATCACCGCATAGGCCGTGAAGAAGCAGAACTGCACCAGCATCGCTTCGGTGTAGCTGAGCGTGAACAGCTCCTTCAGCTTGGGAATGATGACGTCGTTCAGGCTGGTTATGCCGCCGAAGATGAAGAACAGCGCCATGACGAAATAGCGCAGCTCCGGCGCGTCGACATGACCGCCGGGGGCTTCCTCGCTCGGTTCGGAACTTGTGATCGCTGACGTGAAGGCCATGATTTTTGCTCGACTCGCGCTGCCGGGCGCGTTCCACGCGCCAATTCAGGGATGAAGGGTGGGGACGCGCGGGCGTCCGGGGCGATGGTTCAGCCCGAGCCGGTGTCGGCTGCCGTGGTGAGCACCGCGATATCTCCCATGTCGTTCTTATTGGTTTGTCATCCCGGGTGCGATCGATTCGCCTTTCGGCGAAAGGGCCGCACCCGGGATTCCAGCGCTGTCGGCTTTGGAGGAGATGACAACGTTGTACCGGATGATTAGCGCGCAATGCGCGATCGATCAAGGCAATCCTGCAGGGAGGCATTCACGCCGCGATTATGCGACGATCCCGGAGAACGGCCGGGAATTTCCGTAAAACCATTCTCAACCGCAATCTTGTGTGGCAAGGCCTGCAAATGACCAGCATTCGTGACGTTGCTGCCGCGGCAGGCGTATCCATCAAGACCGTGTCCCGCGTTGTCAACAAAGCGCCGAATGTGAGCGAGGATCTGCGCACGCGGGTGACCGAAGCGATCGACCGGCTCGGCTACAGGCCGAATCAGTCGGCACGCCGCCTGGCCGGGGGGCGCTCGTTCATGCTGGCCTTCCTCTACAACAACCCCACCCCCGGCTACACTTCCGCAATCCAGGTGGGCGCGGCAAACCGCTGCCGCGAACTGGGCTACCATCTCGTTGTCGAACCGATGCCGCTGTCCGGTGACGAGCGCTTCGAGATACTCGACCGGCTGGTGGCGGCGCTTCGGCCCGACGGCGTATTCGTGGCCCCGCCGCTGTCGGACGACAGGGCGTTGCTGCAAAGGCTTTCGGAACTCGACTTGCCCTGTGCGCGGCTGGCAGGATCGCTGGTGACGGAGAGCTTCAACATTCCCACACCGGAGCGGGCGGCGGGGCGGATGATCGCCGATCACCTGATCGAACTGGGGCACCGCCGGATCGGCGTGATCGCGCCGCCGGCGGACCACCGCGCGGCGCTCGCCCGGGTCGAGGGTTTCCGGGACGGGCTGGAAGCAGCGGGCATCCCGGCCGGGGACGTCCGGTTCGTGCCGGGCAGCTTCGATTTCGATTCCGGCCTTCGCGCCGGGGAACAATTGCTCGCCGGCGAAGCGCCGCCCACCGCGATCTTCGCCACGAACGACGCCATGGCGCTGGGCGTGCTCACATATGCGCATCGCACCGGGCTGAGCGTGCCGGATGACGTGTCGATCGTCGGCTTTGACGATACGTCCGCCAGCGCCACCACCTGGCCGCCGCTCACCACGATCCGTCAGCCGCTGGAGGAGATGGGGCGCGCCGTCGTGGATGCGCTGGTCGGCGCGCCGGACGAAGCGCCCGTGTTCCGGTTCGAGCTGGTCCGGCGCGAAAGCAGCGGGCCGGCCCCCACTGGCTGACGATCTAGTGTAGCTTCAGGCGGGGGCGGACGATGCGGTTGACGTGGCTGACCGCGATCAGCGCCGAACCCTTGATCCAGCCATGGATCGCCAGCAGGTGCATCCGGTACAGCGATAGGTAGATGAACCGGGCGAGCCGCCCTTCCACCGCCATGCGGCCGCCCACCAGATTGCCCATGAGCGTGCCCACGGTCGAGAACCGGCTCAGCGACACCAGCGAACCATGGTCCTTGTAGACGAAATCGACGAGCGGCTTGCCTTCCATCGCGCGTTTGAGGTTCGCGAAGGCGGCGTCCGCCATCTGGTGCGCCGCCTGCGCGCGCGGCGGGATCGGCCGGTCGCGGCCCGGCAGGATGCAGGAGGCGCAGTCGCCGATGGCGAAAATCCTGTCGTCAGTGGCGCTTTGCAGGGTGGGGCGGACCACGATCTGGCCCGATCTGGCAAGTTCCAGCCCGCCAAGGCCCTCGGCGATGGGCTGGGCCTTCACGCCCGCCGCCCAGACCTGAAGGTCGGCGTCAATCCGCTCTCCCGAGCGCGTGACCATTCCTTCGGCGGTGGATTCGACGATGGGCGTATCGACAAGGACGCGCACCCCCAGCGTTTCCAGTTCCTGATGCGCGGCTCCGGCCAGTCGGTCCGGCAATTGCGGCAGGATGCGGGGACCGGCTTCGACGAGAGTCACGTCAAGGCGGCCCCGGTCGAACACTTCCAGCCCGTAATATCCCAGTGCATCGGCGGCGTTGAACAGTTCAGCGGCCAGTTCCACCCCGGTTGCTCCGCCGCCGACGATCGCCACCTTGACCCGCGCATCGCTGGCCGGATCGGCGGTCATCGCGCGCGAGACGCGCAGGCACTGGTCCAGCAGCTTGTCGCGGAAACGGTCGGCCTGCGCGCGGCTGTCGAGGAAAGTGCAGTTCTCGGCAACACCGGGCGTGCCGAAGTCGTTGGTGACGGAGCCGAAGGCCAGCACCAGGTAATCGTAGCGGATCGAATGCGGGGCAAGCACTTCGCGCCCTTTTTCGTCCTGCACCGCGGCAAGGTGGACGCGGCGGTTCGTGCGGTCGATCCCCGAGAGCGTGCCGTAGAAATAGCGATAGCCCCAGCGGTGGCAGTGGCTGCGATAGCCCACCTCGTCGAGATTGGCGTCAAGCGAGCCGGTCGCCACCTCATGGAGCAGCGGTTTCCAGATATGCGTCCGGTTGCGGTCCACCAGGATGATGTCGTGGCGCTTGCGGCCGTAACGGGCGCCGAGCTTGGCGGCGAGTTCCAGTCCGGCGGCACCGCCGCCGACGATCACGATCTGGGTCTTGCTCGGGAGCAGGGGGCATTCCTTCCGCGCAGGTGTTGCCCCGCTCCTATGGCACAGCGGCGCACGCCCTAGAAGTCCTTCCGCAGGCCCGCGAACTCAGGCGTAGCGATAGGGGCCGCCCGCCGCCAGCGCGGCCTGATAGGCGGGGCGCGCATGGATCTTCTCCAGCCAGGCCGTCGTTGCCGGGCGCGAGGCGTCCAGTCCGGCCCGGTCGCGCGCGGCCTCCAGCGGGAAGCTCATCATCACGTCGGCGGCGGTGAAGGCATCGCCGGCGAACCAGGGGCGGGAGGCGAGTTCGCTTTCCACGAAATCGAGGTGGACGTCGATCATCGGCTGGACCTTCTTCTGCGCGAAGCCGCCGACCACCGGGATCATGCCGAGCACCAGCTTGATGAGCAGCGGCGGCATGAGCGAGCCTTCGGCATAGTGCAGGTAATAGCGATAGCGCAGCGCGGCCTCCCGTGCCTCCGGCGCACTTGCGCCTTGTGCCTCCGGCACAGCCCCGATTTGTGCCTCCGGCACACCCAGCCTCCCGTCCGCCTTCCCGACGAGGTATTCGATGATCGCGCCGGTTTCGGCGATGGTGAGAGGCCCGTCCCCGGCATCCTCGTCGACGATGACCGGCGATTTGCCGAGCGGGTGCACCGCGCGCAGTTCCGGCGGGGCGAGCATCGTCGCCTTGTCGCGCGCGTAATGCACCACGCGGTAGGGCAGGCCGAGTTCCTCCAGCAGCCAGAGGATGCGCTGCGAGCGTGAATTCTCCAGATGGTGGACTGCGATCATCGGTCTTTCCTCCAGCGGGCGCCGGGTCATGAGGCGCCGCGATCATAACGCGGGCGGTGCAACAAGGTGCCGCGCCGCCCGGTGGCCGGCATTTACCGCCATGGCGGGCCAACCTGCCGGGCGCCCCATTGACGGTGGCGCCGGACGGTATAGAGCTTGGTGGAACAATTGGAGTCACGTCCCGCAAAGTGGGTATCCCAGGGGATGAGTCTCTCCGGAAAGACGGGAACTATGACACCTCGCGACGATAAACCCGAAGTCGAGGTCAAGGGCACGCAGACGCTGATGCGCGCGCTCGACATCATGGACGAAGTGATCGGCGGACCGATCCGCGCCGCCGACCTCGCCCGCAAGCTGGGCATGAGCAAGACCACCGCACACCGGCTGGTGCAGGCGCTGAAATCGCGCGGCTATCTCTCCGTCACGAACGACGGGTTCGGCCTTGGCCCCAAGCTGCTCGAACTGGGCGTGATGGCCACCGAGCAGATCGACTATGTGCGCGTGGCCCGCCCCTTCATGGAAAAGCTTTCGGAAGAGACCGGCTTCTGCGTCTTCGTGGGCAAGCGCGAGGGAGACTGGTCCCGGCACCTTGACCGTGTGACCGGCCGCCAGCGCCTGCGCGTGGCCACCGCGCCGGGCGATCGCCGCCCCATCGCCGAAACCGGCCTGGGCAAGGCGTTGCTGCTGGATGAGGATGAAAAGATCTGGGAAGACCTCTACCGCGACGCCAATGGCGGCAAGGTCCCGGCGAAGGCGGTGAAGGAATACGTCGCCCTGATGCGCGAGCACAAGGCGCGCGGCTATGTGCTCCATGACAGCGAACTGGGTGACGGCGTGCGCTCGATCGCGGTGCCGATCCGCGACGCGCGGCGCCAGATCTGCATCGCGATCTCGATCGCCAGCGCGGCCCACTACCTCACGGACGACATCGTCGACGATCTCGTCGCCGCCATCGTCGCCACTGCGGGACAGATCGGCGCAGCGGTGGGCTATCGCGCGCCGCGCGGATAGGGCGCTGGCCCCAGGTCGTAAGCTTTTCAAGCACCGGCGGGTTTGCCGACTTCGCTGCCGCATTCATCGTGCCGGACCAGCGAATTGCGGCCCCAGAGCTGGTCGTAGCGCCAGCCCGACAGGTCCTCCACCACGGCCTGCGCCTCGGGGCTGGTCGGCGTGCGGGCGCCCGAGCGCAAGTGTTCGATCTCGTGCATCAGCACGGCGTGAGTTGCGGGCGAAAGCCGGAAGCGCAGCGAGACGATCACCCCGAAGACCAGCATTCCCACGGTCCCCAGCCCGAGCAGCACCGCGATGGTGCGGATCGCGCCGTCGGACTGCTGCGCCGCGCCGGAAACGAAGCCGCCGGCCTGCATCACGAAGCCCACGCCCGCCACCGCGGCCGCCTGCGTGGCCTTGCGCACGAAAGTCATGACGCCTGCGAAGCTGCCTTCGCGGCGGGTGCCGGTGACGATCTCGTCCACGTCGGCCATGTAGTTGTAGGTTGCCCAGGGGATGTAGTTGAGCGCGCCGCGCCCCAGCCCTGCCAGTCCGATCGACAGCCAGATCGTATGGCTCGTTGCCGTGATGCCCATGGCCCACAGCCCGATCAGGGTGAGCGCGCCCGCGCCGAAGCTGGCGGCGGCGATCTGGTAGGCCCGGCTGGGAGAGGCGCGCAGGGCCATGTTGATGGCGATGATGACGGCGACGAACTGCACGATGTACATGGTGCCGAGCAGGCCGGAGGCGATCGCGGTGGTGCCTGCCAGCGCGAAGATCACGAAGAAGGTGAAGGCGGCGTTGAACACGTCCTGGCTGATGTAGCCACCCAGGTACATGCCCAGATGCAGGCGGAAGGCGCGGATGCGCATGGTGGAGAACAGGTTGCGGTAAAGCGCCTTCAGCGCGTCCAGCGGGCTGGCCGAATGGCGCTGTTCGGCGGGGAGGGGGACACCGCCCGGCATGTGACGTTCCCAGCTGAACAGATAGAGCATCGCCGCCGTCACCATGAACAGTGCGGCGAAGATCAGGCCCATGTAGAAGAACGTGTCCGCACTGTCCCGGCCCAGCGCCTCGATCAGCCAGAGCGGCAGGAAACCGGCGAGGATCGCCGCGGCCTGTCCGAACAGGATGCGCCAGCCCGCGAACTTCGCCTTGGTGCGGTAGTCGCTCGACATCTCCGCGGCGAGGGTCTCGAACGGGATGATCTCCATCGCGTAGACCAGTTCGAACAGCACGTAACTGACGAGGTAGTACCAGAAGCTCTGGCCCGGCAGCCACATCAGGCCGAAACTGGGCAGGAGCGGGATCGCGGCGAGGATGAAGAAACGCCGCCGCCCGAAACGGCGGCCCAGCGCGGTCGTGCCGAAGTGGTCGGAGATATAGCCGATCATCGGCGATGCAAAGGCATCGAGCACGCGCGCCACGGCGAAGATGGTGGCAGCCTGCCCCGCCGAAAGCCCGCAGAATTGCGTGTAGAAAATGAGCACCCAGCCCGAGATGACCGCCATCGACCCGGCCCCGAGCACGTCGTTGGAGCCATAGGCGAGGTAGTTTCGGAGGCGCACGGGACGCACGGCCGTATCAGGGCTCTGGGGCACTACAGGATCCTTCACCGTCTTGTTCTTCGCGCGGTTCGCCTTCGTGGGCGGACCGATTGGTTTCGACTATTAAGTCGGAGTAATTGTCTTGTCAGCAGGTATGAAACGAATGGCCTCGATCTTCACGGCGGGATCGCCGGCTTCGAGCGAAACCTCATGGCGACCCGCGCCGAGCGTTGGGGCGAGCGGCATGGCGATGCGGTTGTCGAGCACGGCCATGGCCCAGTCCCGGTCGCCGGTGCGGCGCGGAATTTCGAGGGTCTGCGCCGCGCCGTCGATGCGGACGGTGAGACGCAGCACGTCTCCGTTGTCGGACGGATAGGCGGGCAGCAGGTCGATCACGGCGCGCCAGTTTCCGGCAGGCAGGGTGACGGATGCGCGCGCCGGGGCGGAAGGCGAACCGGCGGCGAGAAGCGCGCCGTTACGCCCGAGGCCGTCAATCAGCCGCCAGCCTTTTGCGCGGGTGAATGCGTCCGGCCGCAAGAGCGGGAGAGGCGCGGCGGGGGAGGGGGCCGGGCGCCCGGCATCATCCCCATCGGGTATCGAGGCCGCGGCGGGCACTACCGGCAGGCTCTGGCGGAAGCTGCGCCATTGGCCGTCGGCGGGCTCGACCGCCATGATCCCGCGCCATTTCCCGCCGGCGACCTCGCGGTTGTAGCGGCGGGTCAGCGCGGTGAGGGTCTCCTGCGCCTCTGCCGCGATCCGCGCGCGGCGCCAGCTTTCGGCCGGGTCGGCATCGCGCAGGGCATCGTGGGCCTCGGCAGCGAAGAAGCGGCGATTGGCGGCGGCCGAGGCGGAGAGCGGATAGTCCAGCAGTTCGAAGAAAGCGTCCGCGCGGGCCGGGGGAATCAGCGGGCGAAGCGCGGCCACTCGCCGCTCCATCGCCGCGAACCCGGCAAGGCGCTCGTCCGCCTCGGCAATGGTCAGCGGGCTGGCATGGGGCTTTTCTCCCGGCAGGTACCATTGCAGATGTTCGGGGCGGCGCGCGAAGTTGAGCCGGTAATAATCGCCCAGCAGCGCCGCCGCCTGCTTGCCGGTGCCATTGCCAAGCGCATCTTGGGCCCATTGTCCCACCCATGTCTCGATCGGCTGGGCGCGTGTCCCTTCGATGTCCCAGGCAAGGCTCAGGAAATAGTCGATCTGGAGTTCGGCGGGCTTGATGTCTCCCGCGTTGGCGATCCACATCCGGCGCGCGCCCATGTCCCAGGCACGTCCCATCTCCTCGCGGATCAGCGCGGGCGGCGTCGTCGACAGCCAGAGGTAGGAGAGCGGCGCGCCAAGGTAGGAGAGGTGGTAGTAGATGCCGTTGCCGCCCGCGCGCGCCCGTTCGGGGGCATCGGGGAAATGGCGGATGTAGCCGAAGTTGTCGTCCGTCCACATCAGGGTCACGTCGTCCGGCACTTTCAGCCCGGCGCGGTAGATGCCCAGAACTTCCTTGTAGGGCGTGAAGACCTGCGGCGCGCCGGCGAGGCCGGCCCGGCCCAGCATGTCCCGCTGGTCGGCGAAGACCTGTTCGAGGGTGCGGCGGCGCTCCTCGTCGGTGTTCGGGCCGATCATGCCGCTGTCGTGAATGCCGCGCAGGCCCAGCGTCCAGATCGTTTCGTAGGCGGCATGGCCGCGCACCCGCTCGCGCCAGTATTCGCCGATGGCGGCGCGATGGGTCAGGTAGTTGAAATCCTCCGCCCTGCCGGTCCATTCGCTCACGTTGTTGCGAAGCATGGGCTCGGCGTGGCTGGTGCCCATGACCACGCCGTAGCGTTCGGCCAGCGCGGCATTGGCGGGATCGGCGTTGAAGGCGCGGCTGGCCTTGTGCATCGCGGGCCAGAGCGTGTTGGCCCTGAGCCGCAGCAGCAGGTCGAAGACTTTCTCGTAAGTCCCGGGGCCCGGCGCGGGCTCGCCGGGGAAGGCACCCTGAGCCCAGGGCACGAGGCCCCAGTCCTCGTCATTGATGAAGATGCCGCGATACTGCACCGAAGGCGGGCCGAAACGGCGGGTTCCGGCGGCAACGAAAAGGCCATCGTGATGTTCGGGCGGCACGTCCGCCCACCAGTGCCACGGCGATACGCCGATGGCGCGGGACAGTTCGTAAGCGCCATAGGCGGTGCCGCGCCGGTCGCTGCCCACGATCACCAGCGCCTGCCGGATGCCGGGCGCGGGATCGGACAGGGGCACGATCAGGAAGCTTTCCCAGGCGCCCTTCAGCTTCGCCGCGTCGATCCTGCCGCTGGAAACCAGCCGGTCGATGGCAGGATTGCGGCCCAGCGTGCCGATCCAGACTTGCGCGCCGGACGCGGCCATATCCGCCTTGCTCGCGGGCTGGCCGGTCACTGCCGCAAGGTCCGCGCGCAGCCCTTCGGCGGCGATGCGGACGAGTTCGTGATCCTGCGGCGCGGTGACGATCCGCGCCGTCCGGCCGTTTTGCGCGAGCGCAAAATCGCCTCGGGAATAGGCAAAGCGCACCAGTTCCGGCGTTTCCGCCCTTACCGGCGCGCCGACCAGCATGGTCGCAGCCAGGGCAAGGGCGGAAACGCCGCGCATCGTCAGATGTAGGTCCGCAGGAACTCGGCCAGAGCGCAGATCGCCAGGCTCTGACCGTACGGCATGGAGGTGAGGGCGATGTCCTTGTAGAACTGCAGGCTGTCGCCCATCGCCGTGCCGAAGCTGACCTGCTGAAGCTCGCCGGCATCGTCGATATTGGCCAGCACGCCGCGCACCGCCTTGATGCCCACCGCCTCGTATTCGCGCGGGAGGTAACCCTTGCGGACGGCCTTCAGGATGCCATAGGCGAAGCCCGCCGTGGCGGAGGCTTCGAGGTAACTGGTGGGATCGTCGATCAGCGTGTGCCACAGGCCGGTGTCGCCATCCTGCGTGGCGGCCAGGGTGCGGACCTGCGCGGCCAGCGTGTCGATCAGGAACGAGCGGAAAGCATCGCCCGGTTCGAGATCGAGCAGTTCGATGATCTCGGGAATGGCGATCGTCACCCAGCAGTTGCCGCGCGCCCAGAGCGCCTCGGCAAAGTTGTGGCGTCCGTTGAAGTCCCATCCGTGGAACCACAGGCCGGTCTTGCGATCTGCCAGATACTTGATGTGGACGAGGAACTGGCGCTTGGCTTCCTCGATATAGTGCGGGCGGTCCAGCAGCAGGCCGATCTTGGCCAGCGGCAGCACGCTCATCATCAGCGTGTCGTCCCACAGTTCGCCGGGGTTCTCATCGTTGTAGACGATGTGCTGGAAGCCGCCTTCCTCGGTCTTGGGCAGTCCGTCCGGCGCCATCAGCCATTCGGCCCAGGTATCGAGATAGGGGATGTAGCTGGGATCGCCGTCCAGTTCGTAAAGGTAGGCGAGGGTGATGAAGGGCGCCACCGTGTTGATGTTCTTGGTGGGCGTGCCTTCGGCGAAGCGGTCCTCGAACCACTGGCGGATGATGTTCAGCGCGGTCTCATCGCCGGTCTGCTCGAAATAGCGCCACATGCCGAACAGGCCGACGCCGTGGGTCCATTCCCAACCGGCCCAGCCCTTGGTGTCGATCACGCGGCCATCTTCGAGGCGGAGCAGGAATTCGCCGGTCTCGTCCTTGATATGGACGAGGTTGTGCATCAGCTTGCCGATGGCGTCGGTGATATTCGCGCGCGGAATATCGTGCGTTAGCGCGGCCAATTAAGGTCTCCTGGTCATGGTTCTGGTGGCGCTCGCGGAGCGCCGGATAAGGGGCTGGCGGCTCATTTGAGCTCTGCCGGTGTCTGGGGGGCGGGCACCGTCTTCACGGCAATGCCGCCGCGCGCGTTGTGCAGGGTGACAAGTTTTACCGCCTCCAGCGCATCGCCGGGGGCGCCGTCGCTCGTCACGGCCAGCGCCACGTGGTTGGTGCCGTGGTGGCTGAGGATACCCTCGGGGATGGGGAACACGCGCTGCGGGCCGACATGGGCGATGAACTGGCCCATGTTCCAGCCGTTGACGAAGATCAGAACGCGGTATTTCGCGGCCGAGCGCGGGGTTTCGGTATCGCCGAAGGCCAGCGCGATGGTGGCGTCCTGCCCCTTGGGCACGGCCAGGTCGAAGGTGGTGCGATACCATGTCGTGCCGGGATTGGCGCTGCTTGCCGGAACTTGCGCGGCAGACCACCGGCTGTCGTCGAACAGCGGCAGGTGCCAGCCCATGCGCTCGCCATGGAGACCGCCGTTGTTGGCGGGGCCGCGCACGGGGTCGGCCAAGTCCTCGCCGCCGCGCTGGCCCTGGATCTTCCACGCGATCGGCACCGCGAAGCTGCGCCCGCCGGGCTGCGAGATCGACGCGGAGATCAGCCCGCGCGCTTCCTTGTGGAAGTCGTCGGAATCGAGGTCCCAGTTATGGCCGTTGTTGCGCACCATCACCGAAAGCACATGGCTTCCGTCCGCCTGCGCTTCGGGCGGCAGGTCCAAGGTGACGGTGCCGGTGGTGATCGGGCGGGGGAGGCCACTCGGCGTCTCGGCCTCGCCGATGAACTTGCCGTCCAGCCAGGCCTGCACCAGCCCAGAGCCGCCGGCGCCGTAGAACAGCGAGACGGTTTTCGCCCCGGCATTGCCCTCGAACTTGCCGCGATACCAGACGTCGCCCTCGTGGAAGCCATAGGCATCCATCGCCATGTTCGGCTGGCCGTCAGGGCGCTGGGTGATGGTCGCATTGGGACGATTACCGCCCACGGCCTGCCAACCGCTGTCGTCGAATTTCGGATCGGCCTCCGGCGAACCCTTGGCCATGCGCCAGCCGGTGAGGGCGGGAAGCACGACGGGGACAGGGCCGGGCAAGGGCGCGGTGGAGGAGATGCTGCCAACGGCAGATGCCTTGGCAGGGACACGGGCGCCATTCCATGACAGCGCGCGAACGGCACCGGGCGCCCAGACTTCGAGATTGCCCTCTTCGCCGGTGTCGCCGGTCAGCGCCAGCGCGCCGGATTTGAGCGACGCGTGACGGACCAGCTGCGGACCGCGAACGAGAACGGGTCCGGCAGCGGTGTCGGCGCGGGTGTAGCGGGTGGCTTCGGCCTCGCCGGCAAGGATCAGGATCAGGTCGCCGCGCCCGCCGCCGGTCAGGCGCAGCACGGTGCGGCCTGCCTGACCACTGGCGTGCGTGTAGGTGACTTTCAGGTCGCCCTTGGTGTCGTTGAAGGCGGTTTCTGCCGCGCCTTCCAGAACCGTGATTTTGGGGGCCGAGGCATAGCGCAGCACGGTCTCGCCCGGCTCCCCGGCACGGCCGTAGAGCAGCAGGAGATCGGCGGTTCCCGCCTTCGATGCCGATTGCAGTTCGGAGGTCGAATAGACCAGCCGCTGCCCGCCAAGGTTCACACCCGCGACCAGCCACTTGGCATCGAAGCCATTGAGACGTATCGGAAAAGTATATCGCCCGTCGGGCAGGGCGGCGGTGACGGTGAAGCTGTCGTCGGTCTGCCCGTTCGACGGCTTGTGCGCCACCAGCAGGAAGCGCGCGTCGGTCTCCGGGCTCTTGTTGTGGTAGATCTGGATGTTGGGCGAAGAGGCCTCAGGCGCGCCCGCCGGGATCATGCCCGCAAGGTCCGGGACGGAGGCGATGAGCCCGCCCAGCTGCTTCATCTCCAGCGCCTTTTCGCGCAGGTTCCGCGCCTCGGAAATGGCGGCGCCATAGTCGTAGCTGGTGAACACCACCGGGGCCGGAAGCCAGCCCCAGCTGGTGCCGCCATAGGTCATGTAGAAGCTCTGGATGCCGATGCCGTTGGCCAGATTGGTGCCGTAGAACACCCGCTGGAATCGCTTGCCCCGCTGCACCGCGTTGCATTCGTAGCCGCCGTTGGAACCCCAGTAATCGAACCAGCCGCCGCCGAATTCGGCCAGGAATCCGGGCGTTTTCGGCGAAGCGGAGGCGCCACCCTTGGCGCCGCCGGGGCCGTAGAAGCCCCAGTCCGGCGCAGCCACGCTGCGCGTCGGCTTGCCTTCCACGGTGCAGGTGCCGCCGGGGTAACCGTCGAACGCATACATGTCGTTGGGGCCGTGGACGACTTTGTCGACGGGCGAGCCTTCCGGCACCCAGTAGCCGTTGCGGCCCTGATCGTTGTGGAAGATCGGTACGGTAATGCCGTCGGCACGCGCCTTGGCATAGAGGTGGTCCATGTAGCGGCGCTGCGCGGGGGTGGTCAGCGCCAGTTCGTTCTCGATCTGGTGGAGGATCACCGATCCCTTATGACCTTTGCCATCGCCGTTGATCTGGTGGCGGGCAATGATCGCGTTGATCTGCGTCAGCCACTCGTCGGCTGCGGCGAGATACTCCGGATCGTCGGTGCGGGCGCGGGCCTTCTGGTTGACCAGCCAGCCCGGAAAACCGCCGCGCGACAGTTCCGCGTTCACATAAGGCCCGGCGCGGGTCATCACCCACAGGCCCTCTTCCTCAGCCATCGTCAGCAGGCGGTCGAGGTCGCGAATTCCGCTGAAATCGTAGACGCCCTGCCTGGGCGAGTGGTAGCCCCAGTCGAAATAGAGCGCGACGGTGTTGAACCCGCTGGCCTTCATCTTCTGCAGCACGTCCCGCCAGAGGTCGGGGCTGGGCAGTCGGAAGGGGTGAAACTCGCCCGACCAGATCACTTGCCGCTTGCCGTCGATCATCAGCGATCGCGCATCGAACGAGACGCGGCCGAAGGTCCGGGCCGGGGCGGAAAGGTCGGCGGTCTGCTTCGCGTCCTGTGCCGATGCGGCCGAGGGCGAGGCAATCGGAACGGCGGAAAGCAGCAGGGCGGTGAGGAAAGCGCGCTTCATCGGCTCAATCCATATGGAACATGAGCGGGAGCGAGCGCTCGACCGGGCGGTTGCCAGGCTCCACTTCCATCAGCGGCGCCATATAGTCCCACCAGCGGCGCATCACCGGGTGGTCGGGCAGGGCTTCGCGGCTATTGTCCGGCAGGACGCGCAGCACGGCGAAGAGGGCAAGGCTGTCCTCGTCCAGGAAGATCGAATAGTCACGGATGCCTGCCTCGGTCAGCAGCGCGGAGAGTTCCGGCCAGATCGCGTCGTGACGGCGGCGGTATTCCTCAACCGTGCCGGGCTTCAACTGCATCCTGAAGGCGTGGATCGACCCCGTCCCAGTATCCAGCACTCCATTCTCCCATTTGTTCCATTATGTGGATATCAATGCCGTTATTTGGTAACTGCTCCGCACGCGTCCGTCAATCGCCATTCTGCCGGAGGAGTGTGTTCGAAAAGCGCGGAAATGCCACGTTTTCGAGCCGGATCGGCGCGCGGACGTCCTTCAGGATCGTTTCGGCGTGGAACTTGTCGACAGTCAGGCGTTCCACATGGCGGACCCAGAGCGCCCATGCCGGGAGCACCCCGAACATGCTGGGTTCGGGGTAGGCCCCTGCAAGTTCAGGCACTTGCCGGACGGGTGCGGGCGCAGAATCGCGTCTTTTTCCGGCCTCGCCGTAAACGAGGTGGATGTCGCGCATCTCGATCGATTCGATAGGGTGTCCGGCAAGGCCCGCGAAAGTTGCAGGAAAGCGCGGGTCGATTCCCCTTGCGTCGATCTCCGATATGACCACGCGGCGCACCGCGCCCACGCCGGTGCCGTCCGGCCCGCGCCGCCGGTCTCCCAGTCTCACGAAAAGGGGGGCGGTGGTCACGTCCCGCATGGTGAGACGGCTTGCGACGACGTTCTCCATCACCCCGCCGTCCACGGTCTCCAGCGCGAGGCCCCGGCAGCGGGTGAAAGTGCAGTCCTGAACCACGACATTGCGATAACCGCCGTTGCTTTCCGTGCCGAGCTTGATCCTACCGGTAACGCGATCGCGGTCGGGCGCGATGTGCTGCGCGGTTCCATGGGTGCCGTCCAGCATCGTACCCATGTCATAGCCGGAGACGGCGCAGTCGCGGATCAACACGTTTTCGGCGGGGAGCGGTTCGCTCAGCGCCAGGCTGGACTTCACGACGATGCCGTCGTCATTGGGCGAATTGACCTTGCAGCCACGCACAAGGGTGTCTTTCACGCAGTCCAGGTCGATGCCGTCCCGGTCCGTGTCGATGGTGAGGCTTTCGATCAGCAAGGCGCTGGTGCCGGTGGCGAGAATGGCGAAGTGCCCGCCTTTCAGCACGGTGAAGCCGGACAACCGGATATTGCGCCCCCGTTTCAGCGCAATGGCCTTGTTGCCGAGCCCCTGCATCGCCGCCACGGCGGGTTCGAGGTCGGCGATATCCCTTTCGCTCATGCCCTGCATCGAAAGCGGCCGCTCGCCGGTCTGCGCTTTCCAGCGTGCGCCGGGCCCATCGCGGGTGAGACCAAGCCCATGGATCAGGCCGGGGCCTTCAATGGCCATGTCCTCAATGTCTTCGCCCCAGATCAGGCTGTTGCGCCAGTGGCTATGGCCAAAGTCCTGGTAGAGGCCGGGGGCAGGTTCGGGCAGATCGTAGCTGCCGCCATGAAGCGCGGGGTCGGCGGCCACGATCGTGGCGCCCTGTTCGAACACGATCCTGATGCGGCTTTGCAGGCGGATCGAGAAACAGAGATAGCGGCCCGCCGGAACCAGCACCGTGCCGCCTCGGCGTGCGGCCTCGGCGATTGCGGCATTGAAGGCCGGACTGTCGATGGCCGTCCCGTCGCCCTTTGCGCCGAAATGGCGCACGTCGAAGCGGCCTTCAGCCCCGAGTGCGGCCCGGGGCATCAGCGGCGTCAGTGCTCCTGCCATGCAGAGGCCGGAGAACATGCGACGGGGAAGGTCCATCGGCTCAACTCCCTTCCGGCTTGCTTTCCTCGAGCGAGATGCTCGGCGCGATCGGCAAGGCTTCGGGCAGAGGCGGATGCGCGGGATCGAAGTTCCCCGGCACGACATTGGGCGCCAGTTCGGGGATCTTCTCGCGCACCTGCCGGGCGATGGCGGCGGCGAAGAGCCAGGCGCCGTAGTTGTTGTTGTGCGTCCTGTCCTTGCCATTATCGGCGAAAGCGCGGGGCGAGATGTCCGGGCCGAGCGCCTGCATGATCGCGATGCTGTCCCGGTTGAGATCGATCAGCGGCACGTTCTCTTCCGCCGCAACCTTGCGCACTGCCGCGGCATAGGCGCCGAGCGTGTCCTTGATCCTGCCGGCATCGTCGAAATTGCGCCGCTCGGGCGAAGTCACCAGCACCGGATGAACGCCTCTGCGGCGGACTTCGGCGATATAGCTGCGCAAATAGGAAGGGTAAGTCAGTTCGGGATCGAGATAGGTCATCGGCCACTCGGCCTTCTGGTCGTTGTGGCCGAACTGGATGAACAGCCAGTCGCCTTCCTGCATCTGGGTCAGGAGCTTGGAGAAACGGAGTTGGGCGATGAACGACTTCAGAGTCGCGCCCGACTTGGCGTGATTGGCAACGGCAACGCGATCGTCCAGCATCGCGGGCAGCATCTGGCCCCAACTCGTGAAGGGCTCGGTGTACTGGTCGGCCACGGTCGAATCGCCGGCGAGGAACAGGCGCGGGGCCTTGGCGGGCTCGATGTGGATCGCCGAGACGCGGGGCTGGCCGAGGAACTCGAATGTCAGCTTGTCATCCCAGCTGAAACTGGCGAGGTCGCGCTCGTCCAGCAGCACGGTCTGGCCGAACCGGGGGGCGCCGGCAGGCTGGGCCGGGAGACGTGCGTTGCGCACATCGACAAGAAAGCTACGTGTTACCGTCTGCCCGCGCCGGGTTGCGACGTCGCGCAGGACCAGGCGGCGGCTTTCGGTCTTCACGGTGGTGCGTCCGGCGCTGCGCCTGTCGCCCAGGGTCAGGGTGACCCGGTACAAGCCCTCGGGCAGCGCCACCGAGTAGAGAAATTCACCCGATTCATCGCGCCGCTCCACCCCGGATCCGCCGGCGCGGTATACCGGCATCTGCTCGGGCGACCTGCCGCCGAGGTCGATGTCTATCGTGGGACTGGCCGCCACGCTCGCGGTCAGGACTAGGGCGAGAGCCGGACTCAAGGGCATTGGGATGATCCTCTCCTGGGTTTCCGGCTGCATCGATTATCAGCGGAATATCCCACATGGCGATTTATTACGGCATATATCGGGATGAAGGAGAGTCAATCGCGGCGAGCGCTGCTATTTGGCCGCGTCTTGCGATGAAATGCACCGCTGCTGCGTGGAATCGCCGGCCGCCCATCGGATCGGTAGCGATTTTGACTGGAACTGAGCGAAAATGTCGTATAATGTAAAACTCAATCCCACATAGTGGGTAATGTTCGAAACAAGAACAAAAATTGGGAGTGAGGAAATGGGAAGGGCTTTCTCGAAATCCGTCATGCGCAGCCGCGTCTCCGCGCCGGCGCTGGTTGCGGCATTTCTTGTCACGCTGCCGCTTTCGGCCTTTGCGCAGGACGGTGCGGCCGCTGCCGGGCAGGACACCTCCCGGGCCAGCGATTCCCCCAGCACTTCGGAAATCATCGTCACCGGTTTTCGCGCCTCGCTGAATGCGGCATTGGCCGACAAGCGCGTGGAAACGGCCGCGATCGACACCATCAAGGCCGAAGACCTCGGCAAGTTCCCCGATTCCAACCTTGCGGAGTCGATGCAGCGAATTCCCGGCGTGGCACTTCAGCGCGGTGACGGCGGCGAAGGCAAGAACATCTCCGTGCGCGGCCTCGGCGCCGATTTCACCCGCGTGCGGATCAACGGCATGGAAGCTGCCGCGCAGACCGGCGGTTCGGATATCTACGGCGCAGGCAACAACGGGCGCAGCTTCGACTTCAACGTGTTCCCGACAGAAATCTTCTCGGCGCTGACCGTGCGCAAAACTCCTTCGGCCGATATCGAGGAGGGGTCGCTCGGCGCCACGGTGGATCTCAGCGCTCCGAGGCCGATGGACCAGGCCAAGGATTTCGTGTTTTCCGCCACGGCTCGCGGCGTGTGGAACGAACTGTCGAAGAAGGTCGATCCACGCGCATCGGCGCTCGTTTCCAAGCAATTCGGGGACAGCGGCTTCGGCATTCTCGGCTCGCTCGCCTACCAGAAGCGCCACACGCGCGAAGTGGGCTATTCGGCGGTGGACATCCTTTCGGCCAACCAGAACGGCATGTTCTGCTCACCCGTCGGCTTCACGCCGCAAAGCCCGGCAAACAGCGCGACGACCGGGGCCGATGCCGCCAACTGCTCCACAGGCAATCCACGCACAAGCGATCCCGCTGCCTATCAGACCGTCTATGATGCCCGGCGCGACGATATGCCGAACACCCCCGGCAGCGGCGCGTTCTTCCCGCGTATTCCGCGCTACCTGAACTCGCAGCAGACGCAGGAGCGCATCGGCGGCACGCTGACCCTGCAGTACAAGCCCGACGACGACACCGACATCTCGCTCGACATGCTCTATTCGCGCTTCAACGTCACGCGGGACGACAACTACATCGAGGCGATCTCGTTCGGCCGTTCCGCGTCGAACCAGGGCTATCCGATGATGTCGCTCAAAGACGTGCAACTCTCGGACCTGGGCTCGGTCGAATATGCCCTGCTCGATGGCGTGGACGTTCGCTCGGAAGGTCTTCATTCGAAATATTCGACGACCTTCAAGCAGATGAATCTCAACTTCATGCACCGCTTCACCGACAGGCTGACGGTCGATGCCAGATTTGGCCTCAACCGTTCGGTCTGGAAGGACAAGGTCCGCATGCAGTACTTCATGGATGCGCTGGACACCGACAATTTCTCGATCGACTATACCGGAGGCGGGCGCACGCCGGTGCTGGGCTTCGGCTTCGACGTGTCCGACCCGAACAACTTCCTCTATGGTCCCACACCGGGCGCGGGTGTCGTCACCGGCGGGTTCAGTCTTCAGGGCAAGCCTGGCACCAATACCACCAACGGCCTGATGGCCGAATGGAACGCCCATTACGAATTTTCCGACGCCTTCAAGCTTCATTTCGGAGGCCAGTACAGGTCCAGTGACTTCAAGCAGCGCCTGACGACTTACTATACGGCCGATACGCTGGTTCAGGCGCTGCCGGCCGGGGTTTCGCTTGCCGACCTGACGACCCAGATCACCGGGGTGGACAGTCTTTGGGGTCACGGCGCGCCGGCGAGCTGGGCGACGCTGGACTGGCAGAAGCTGGCCGATACCTACAATCTTTTCGACGCGCGCACCTGCACCGGCTGCGGCGAGATCAATCCCGCCGTCAGGGAGGAGGAGACCAGCGCCTTCGCGATGGGAACGTTCGACCTGACGGACGCCGTGGGCATCGGCCTGCGCGGCGACGTGGGCGTGCGATACATCCACACCTCGCAGCGCTCCTCGGGCTATCTCAACCTTTCGGACGCAACTTCGCCCACGGGCCTGTCCGGTCAGTATCGTTCCGCGACGCGCAGCTATGACGATTGGCTGCCATCCGCGAATATCGTGGTGGAGCCGGTCCAGAACCTGCTGCTGCGTTTCTCTGCCGCGAAGGTCATGTCCCGCCCGGCGTTGACCGTGCTGGCGCCTACGGTGACGATCAATGCCGTGACCCGGTCGGGCTCGCTGGGCAATCCCTACCTCAAGCCCATCCGCGCCAACACCTTCGATGCGGCCGTGGAATGGTACTTCCGCCCCGGATCGCTGATCTCGGCGGCCTTCTTCTACAAGGACATCAAGACCTACGTCCAGAACGTGAACTCGCTGATTCCATTCAACGAACTGGGCCTTCCGGTCGAACTGCTCACGGGCAGCAACACCACGCCGGACGAAGAATTCAACATCGCCACGCCCACCAACACGCCGGGCGGCAAGTTGAAGGGCATCGAACTGAACGCGCAGCTCCCGTTCAACTTCGTGTCCGGCTTCATCAGCCACTTCGGCGTTCTGGCGAACTACACGCACGTGATGTCGAAGATCAATTACTGCCTCGTCAGTTCCGAGGGCGTCTGCACCGAGACGACCAAGGACGATCTGGTCGGCCTGTCCAAGGATACGGCGTCGGGAACGCTCTATTGGGAAGACAGCAAGTTCTCGATCCGCGGCACCGTGAACTATCGCGGGCCGTTCATTCGCGGCATTCCTGCCTCGCCGGGCAGCGATCTGGTGGGCAACCGCTCGACCGTGTTCGTCGATGCCTCGGCTTCCTACAACATCTCGGACAGCATCAAGCTGATCGTCGAGGGCACCAACCTCACGGACGAGCAGAACAGCCTCTACACCGACAGCCAGCGGCAGGACACGCTGTTCCAGACCCGCGTCGGCCGGACGATTTCGGCAGGCGTGAATGTGAAATTCTGAATTTGACGACCTCGGCGGGGCCCTCCCACGCCGGAACTGAAGGCTCCCGGGTCCTCCACCCGGGAGCCGCTTTTTCAGGCCCTCTCTGTTCAGGATTCGTCTGTTCAGGTTTCGAGCGCGGAGAGCAGCCTGCGGTCGATCCGCACAAGGGAACCGTGACGTGCGCCTTGCGGCATGACGAGCCGGTCGCTGACGTCATGCCAGGTCACCATGTCGCGCGTGGTCTTCGCGCCCCAGCGGCCATCGCGATAGACATCGTAGTAGCAGACCAGTTCCGCGCCGGCCTGCGCCGTCATCGGGCCTTCCACCCAAGGCGGCGTGAACGGCTCGCCGAGCGGTGCGAACGGTCCGAGAGGCCCGCGCGCGGATGCGGCGCGCAGCCATTTGCGGGGCGGGTTCAGGGTCTCGTCCTTGACCACCAGCCAGAGTCCGCCGTTCGGCGCATGAGAGAACGTACCGTCGATCACGCTGAAGCCGGGGTCATAGAGCACTTGCGCCGGGGCAAAGCTCTCGAAGTCGGCGGTGGTGGTGTACCAGAGCCGGTGGTTGTAGCCGCCTTCGGATGTGCCGGCGGTTTCGCGAAAGCGGCCTTCCACGGTGCTGGACCAGAAGATCACCGTGCGGCGCGTGGCGGGATCGTAGATCGCCTCGGGCGCCCAGCAGTTGCGGGTGCCGGGAACGGCGGCCATGACCGGGATCGCGCGCTGGGGTGTCCAGTTCACGAAATCGCGCGTGGTTGCATGGCCTATCGTCACGCCCTCCCACGCCGTGGTCCAGATGCAATGCCAGGGCGCATCCGGTCCCTCGCCGCGCCAGAGGAAGGGATCGCGCAGGAGCTTCTTCTCGCCGACCTGCGGCACGAGGAAGGGCTTGCCCCCGCCGAGCGTGCGGAAGGTGAAGCCGTCCTCGCTCACCGCCAGTTTCAGCCCGTCCGCCTCGCCCTTGCCGGTGCTGAAATAGGCGAAGAGCAGCGGACCTGCCGGTTCCACCGTGCCGGTGCGCGTGGTCGCGCAGCCGGCCAGTGCGGCCGCGCCCAGGCAGAGCGCGCGGCGGTCAAGCAGCGGGTTCATCGGCGCGCTTCCTTCGGCGGCACGAGTTTTACGTGGGTAGCGCTGTCACGGTCCACGGCGATCACTCCGTCCTTCTCCTTCAGTTCCGCGATCTGGAGCACGCTGCGGCGGTTCCAGTCGGGGTTTGCCTTTGCCTCGTCCTCGCCGCCCTGATGCACGAAGTAGACGATATAGGCACGGCCCTCCGAGACGATCACATCGGGATGCTGGCCCTTGGCGCGGTCGGTCGGTGCCTGTCCGGGCGTGGCAAGGATGTGGCCGGGCTGGGTGGTCCATTGCTTGCCGTCATCGCTGCGCATGACGAGCAGCCCCTTCCAGGCGTCGGAAACCAGCCACCAGCGGCCTTTCCACCGGAACGCCTTGGGGCCTTCGCCGGGGGTCGCGGTGAGGCGGTCCTTCACGCTCCAGTGGACGAGATCCTTGCTGTCCGCCGTGCGGATCGCCTTGCCCATGCGCTCGTCATTGAAGAACAGGCGGTAGCCGCCCTCCGGCAGCGCGACGACACTGGCGTCGATCACCCTGTCCGAACCGAGATCGAGACGGTCGCCGCATGTCCACGATTTCAGGTCGGGGCTGGTGAGATGGACGATGAAGCGCGGGGCGTTCCAGTCGCGGAACACGCCGGGTACGACCGTCAGCCACATGTGCCACTCACCGTTGAAACGCTCGATATCCGGCGCCCACAGCGTTTCGCCGGTGCAACTAGTGGGGATCGAGGCGGTGCCGCCGTAGCGCCAGTGCACGCCGTCTTTCGACCGCGCGGTGCCGATCGCGGTGCCGTGGACCCAGCGCACGTCCTTTTCGTCCTCCATCGGCAGGTCGGCGCGGCGGTTCGTGTAGAACATCACCCATTCGCGTGTGGCGGGATCGTAGACCGTGCTGGGATCTGCAGCGCCGTCATGCACCGGATCGCGGAACAGTGGCTTCGGCGCGACGTCGGCGGCCGGAGCGGTCGCGGCGGCGAGCAGGAGCAGCGAAGCGCCGATCATGCCGCGCGGTCCAAAAGTCGAATGAATTTCAACATGTTCCAATGCATAGAAAGACCTTCCGAGGAGAGTGCAATATGTCGAGTGATCGCCGCCGGTTTCTTGGCCAATATCTGGCTGCGTTGGCCGCTGCGCCGCTGCTGTCCGGCCGCGCGATGGCGGCGGCTCAAGGCGGCATCGCCGTGGGCGAGCGCTTTCCGATCTGGCCGGGCTTCCCGCCCGGACTGCCCAAAGCGGGCGTGAAACAGGAAAGCGTCCTGCGCTCCGGTCCCGCAAACCCGGACGACCTTGCCTGGCCGCATGTCGAGACACCGATGCTCACGGTCTGTCCTGCGGCGAAACCCACCGGCGCGGCGGTGCTTGTCATTCCGGGCGGTGGTTATGCCCGCGTCGCCATGGGAACCAGGCCCTCCGCGATTGCGCGCTGGTTCGCCGGGCAAGGAGTGACCGCGTTCGAACTGCTCTACCGCCTGCCGCACGACGGCTGGGCCGGCGGGCCGGACACGCCCCTGCAGGATGCCCAGCGCGCGATGCGCGTGATCCGCGTCCATGCGGCGAAATGGGGGGTGGATCCTGCCAACGTCGCCGCCATCGGTTTTTCGGCGGGCGGACACTTGTGCGGCAGCCTCGCGACGCGCTTTGCGGCCAAGGTCTACGATCCGGTCGACGCCGCCGATGGGCAGGATGCGCGGCCGATCGTGGCGGGCATGTTCTTTCCAGTCGTCAGCATGGTGCCGCCGCTCGCCCACGGGCAGTCGCGCCGGGAACTGCTGGGAGCGAGCCCGGGCGACGACCTGTCGCGCCGCTATTCGGTGAACCTCGATGTTCCGGCTGTCACGCCGCCGATCCTGCTGGGTCATGCCGCCGACGATGCGGTGGTCGATTGCGGTAATAGCCTCGCCATGTTCGAGGGCTGCAGGGCGGCGAAAGTTCCTTCGGAACTGCACATTATAGAGAAGGGCGGGCACGGCGCCCCGCTGTTCGAGCCGGATGGCCGTGCCGGACTGTGGTTGACGCGGTTTGCCCGTTTCGCGGCCCGGCATGGGCTGCGGATTCCCTCCGACGGGGCGTGATATGCGGGAGCGACGATTGAATTGAAGCGATGGGACTTTGAGGAGCGGCATCTTGCGGCCCATCAGCGTCCCGTCCCGAGCGGAACGATCCGGAAATTGCGGATGCGCAAGTGGCTCCTGGTCGTGCGCAACGCGAACCAGCCCCGGCTATAAGGCGCGGTATCGGCCATCGTGAAAAGCCGCTTGCCGCCGAAGTCCACCGTCACAGTCACGCCATCGGCGGCAAGGCGCATCGGCACCCAGCGATTGGCAACGAGCCGCGCAGCCGGATCGGTCCGGCCATGCTCGGGCCGCAGCGGACGATTGCCCGGTTCGCCCACATAGCGGCGCATCCGCGTGGTCGTGTTGCGATTGCCGCCGATGCCCACGTAGTAAGTCTTGAGTGTGTCGTAGTCGGCAAAGGCCCCGCTGCGGGGGCGGGCCAGGGGCGATCCGTCCGGTGCGGCGGGGTCGGTGGCCATCCAGAAGGCGTTGACGTCGCTCACCGCATCGTTCGGCCCGCCGGCCGAAACGGCCATGACCTCGTATTCGATGGCGACGGCGCCGCGCAGTTCCTCGTCCCACCAGACCGAGAGCCCTTCCGGCGTATCGATGTCCATCACGCCGCCCTGCACGGTGATGCGCGGGGGCGCTTCCGCCTCGACGCGCCAGTGCGAGAGGCCGTGGCGGAAGTCGTCCGTTAGAGGGTTCGTCGCCGCCGACAGCGACACAAGTATGAGGGCGGCCGCGAGACACTTCACTCCAGCGCATCCCCGATCAGCGTCAGGTTCACGGTCGCGGCGATGCCCCACTGCGCGGCATCGTTGGTGGAGACTTCGGCGATCTCGTCCACCGGCTTGAGCACGGCAGCGCCCGCCACCTTGTTCGCGCCGCGCGACTGGTCGCGTCCTTCGCGGTCGCCTGCGCCGAAGAACTCGCCCCAGGCGCGCTTGACGAGGTCCGGCTTGCCGAGCTGGACCCCGGCATAGGCGGTGTAGCGCGAATGCGCCTGCGTCAGCGCGCGGCCCTTGCCCGATGCACCGGTGCGCGCGCGGAATTCCGCCTCCGGCGCGTTGTAGAGTTCGCAGTATTCGAGCCAGGTCTTGCGGAACGCCGGTTCGTCCAGCAGTTCCAGCAGTTCGGCAGTGATCTCGAACACGCCGAACACGCCGTTGAGGTGGCTCATGTTCACTTCGCTGCCGCCGCCAACGAAGCGGCCCGAGGCAAGGTCGAAGGCACCGCCGCCTGCCAGCCAGCCCTTGGGCAGGGCGGCGATGGAGCGCATTCCGGCGACGATGCGGTCGCGCCATCTGGTGTCTCGCGTGCGTTCCCATTCGGTGAGCCAAGCGCCCAGCAGCGAGCCCCACACCGTGCCGAACTGCATGAAGATCTGGCCATCGGGCAGCGGCTGGTCGGCCACTACCGCGCCGGTTCCGGCGAGCGGTCCTGCGCGGTGGAGGACCTTGCGGCCGATATCGACCGTTTTCAGCGCATGATCGCTGTCCACCAGACCGCGCATCAGGTCGCCGCAACGCTCATCGGTGGTGAGATAATAGTAGAAACGGCGATAGGCGGCGTTGGAGATGCGCGGCTGCTTCGAACTGTCCGCCCAGTGCTGCACCCCGTGGCGCGTGCCCAGGCCCTTGAAGCGGCCGGAGTGATAGACGTCCACCTCGCCGGTGTGGCGCGTCATCGCTTCGGCGAGGCGGAACACGTCGGCGCGGGCCGTGCGCAGGAAGCCGTACCACAGCCACATGTCGGTCGAGAGTTCGCTGTTGTCCCACGCGAAACCGCCGATGTCGTAGCGCCAGACGTGCCGGTCGTTGTCATAGCTGTGCATGACGTCGCCGTAGTTCCAGAAGCCGTACCAGCGGCGCTGGTCCACTTGCCCGATATAGAAATCGAGTTCCTGTTTCGCCCGCGCCTCGATCTTTCCGCGCAGCGGGCCGCCGGCAGCAATCGGACTCCACGGGCCGAACAGCCCGGCGGAATGGACTCGCGCGACATTGGCGACCAGACGCGGCGGTGTGGCAAGGCCCTTGCCCATCTCGGCCAGACGTTCGCGCGGCGGCGTGGCGGGCAGGGCCCAGATGCGGAATTCGGTGGTGCGGGCGATGCCCGAGGCATCTCCCCAGCCCGGTTCGTAATCCTCGTAAGTCACGTCGAGCCCGCGGTTCTGCGCTTCGAAGCTCTCCATGCCCATGACGTCGTGATAGAAGCGCTGGTCCATCGCCGGGGCATCGGGGGCGTGGTACCAGACGGTGAAGCGGGCAGTGTCGCCCGCCGCATCCGAGATGTCGAGGCCGACAGGGCAGCGCTGCCAGAAATCGTGCATTCCGAAAGCGACGCCGCCCGATGGACCGCCGATATAGCCGAATCCCGGCGCGCGGCCTGCAGTATCGACGTCGATCCAGCCGCAGCCCGGCTTGGTGCGCTTGACGATGGAAAAGCCGTCCGAATTGGGCTGACGCAGGCGGAAATCGCCCCATGCGGGAATGTATTCGATGTTCTGGCGCACCGCCGCGCCCATCTGGTCGAGCGGGGGCGTGGCCGCGCCCGCCACTTGCGCATCGCGGAAGGCCTTGCCAGGATCGCGGCGCAGGCCGGTCAGCGGGCGCACGGCCTCGCCCCAGAGGCCGCCATTCTCGCCCGCAAAACGAACGTGGCGATCGTGCAGCTTGTCGCGCATCGGCACCGCGCCTTCGAGGCCCAGCCCGCGAATGAAGCGCCTGGCGGGATCGCCATCGAATATCATCGAATGGACCAGCCGCACACTGTCCGAGCCGGTGTGGAAATAGAGGCGGACGGAGAAGGGCATCCAGTCTCCGGGCTCGTTGCCCATTTGGCCGCGATGGCGCCCGTCGAGCTTGATGACCGCGCGGATCGGGCCGCTCTGTTCTACCGTGGCGCTTTCGATGGCGCTGGTCCAGCGGGCGAGTGTGGGAGCGCCGTCCTCGTCATCGGGGCGGTCCTGCGCGCTGGCGAGCAGGCGTACCGATTGCAGCACTTCGCTCGCCCCCACCCGCGCCGAGCGGATCAGGGCCTCGCCGGATTTGCCGACGGTCCAGACGGTCTGGCCCACGGTGACAGTGATCGCATCGCCCGCCTCATGCACGGAGAGCGTCTGCTCCGGTTTGGCAGTGCCGGGAACGACGCGCAGCGAGCCGGTGCGGGCCCCATTGGCGGCGGTCGCATGTCCGGTCCACTTGATAGAGCCGTCCGGCCACCATGCCATTGGCCAGGTCTGCACCGCCTCGCGCTTGCCGCCTGCGGCTTCGAGAACATAGCCGCGTTTGTCGAGCCGGGTGCCGCGCGGCCAGGGTTGGCCCCAGGACTGGCCCTCGTGCGCGGAGGGAGCGCCGCCGTCGAGCCAGACCACGTCGTCACCCGTGGAAATGCGGGAGCCCAACGGCTCTTTCGTGGCGAGCGGTGCAGCGTCGACGCGCCCGGCCGTGAGCGCCATCGAACCGACAACGGCGGATGATGCCAGGCTTTGCGCCAACATCTCGCGGCGGCTCCAGACCAGCTTGCTCATGTTCTCTCCCTTCCCGATCGGGTATCTTATGTGGGATGGTATTTCATCATGTGGGTTTAACCGTCAACCGGCCGGATAAGAAAAAGTGTGCCGACGACCTGGTCGCAGCCGATCTGTTTTCGAGGATTGCCAACCACGGCGCGCGCCGCCATGCCCGCTTCATGCCTCTTTCGCGAATGCACGAGCCCGGCACAGCGGTGCCGAAGAGCTCTTTGCCGGTCTGGTTTCCTCTGCTTGCCCTGATCGTACTGGGTTGCAACTTGCGCAGCCCGTTGACAGCGATCCAGCCGGTTCTTGGCGAGCTTCGCGCCAGTCTCGGACTGGGCAGCGTAGGCGCGGGACTGCTGACCAGCATTCCGGTGCTGTGCTTTGGCTTGCTGCCACCGCTGATGTCGCCCTTGATTGGGCGTATGGGCATCGACCGGTCGATTCGACTCGTACTGATCGGCGTGGCTGCGGCGACAGTGATCCGGCCCTATACCGGGATCATCGGCATGTTTGGCGGAACGCTGGTGATCGGTGTCTGCATCGCAATGGGCAACATCGTTTCGCTGATGCTGATCGCGCGCGATTTCCGGCGCAATGTGAACGGGGTTACCGGGTTCTACACCGTATCGCTCAATCTGGGCGCGATGCTGACACTGGGCTTTACCGCACCGATTGCTGCATGGGGAGGCTGGCAGATCGCGCTTGCCGGGTGGGTCTGGCTGACGCTGCTGGCTTTGGCATCGCGGTGGCTGATCGACCGGCAGGGGCGCCTGGCGGAGCATGTCGAGCCCGATGCAAGTGACGCATCGAAATCGCAAACCGCTCCTGAAAGCGCGATGCCCGCCATGGTCGTCTGGCTCATGATCGCGGCATTCGCGATCCATATCTTCGCTTATTACGGCCTCACCGCCTGGCTGCCGACCTTCCTGAAAACGGCCGGGGGAATGAGCGGCACGCAGGCGGGAGTGGTGGCATCCTCGTTCCAGATTCTCTCGCTTACCGGCTCGCTGGGCATTCCGATGCTGGCGCGGCGCGTTTCATTGGGGCGGTTGCTTGTGCTGATGGGGGCGGTCTGGACGGTGACGCCGCTGTGGATCGTGGCAGCGCCCAGCCAGTGGATGTTGTGGTCGCCGATCGGCAGTATCGCGCATGGAGGCACGTTTGTGCTCATCTTCATGATGATCATGAAGTTCTCCCGCACCCTGGACGAGAACCGCAGGATTTCCACGAAAGTTCAAAGCGCGGGCTATTGCTTTGCGGCGCTGGGGCCGGTCCTCATCGGGTGGCTTCAGGGATGGCCCGAGGGCTGGTGGCTGGCGTTCGGGCTGCTGGCCGTACTGACCCTTGGCCTGATCCCGGCAGGGCTGGCGATCGACCGGTATGAACAGCGGCGAGGCTAGCCTCGCCGCTGGAATTTCGGGTCATTTACCCGGCGGCGGCGCACCGAGGTAGAAACCGGTGTGTGGCGGCTGGTTATAGGCCGTGTTCTGCCATGCCACGCCCGCACGATAGACGGGGTCCTGCATCAGTGCGACGAAGCGGTGCATCGTCGGATAAGGCGTCGTGTAGATGCGCAGTTCGCGGTTGTCGGCGCGGCGCCAGATCACTTCCTCGCGCCAGTCGCCGATGAGATCGGCCTGGAGTGCCGGGTTCGCCTTGGTGCCGTTGTTCGATGCAAGCCCTTCAGGGGCGAGAATCGGTGTCGCCACGCCGCGCTCCCAGTCCCATTTGGAAATGGTGGTGCCGTCCAGCAGTTCGCGCAGCAGGTCGCCATCCCACCAGATCGCGAAATTCATCTGGCGCGGGCGTGGGCCGATCGGCTGGCCCTTGGTGTCGAAAAGACGGTCCGAGTTTGAGCCCCAGAACTCCGCGCCGTAATGCCGGGGATCGATGTCGGCGGCGACACCGCGCCCGGTGTCCTGTTCGGCCGGCGTGGTCCAGAGCACTTCGCCGGTCCGCGCGTCGAGCAGGGCGGAGCCAAGCCCGCCATTGCTGCGGATATCCTCGAAGACGCCGAACTTCTCGAGCCCGGGACGCGCCGGGTCGAGGTCGCCGACATGCATCGTGTCGCCGTGGTACAGCGGCCGGGTCCAGAGGCCCTTGCCGTCATCATCGATCGCCATCGAGCCGTAGATCACCTCTTCGCGCCCATCTTCGTCGACGTCGGCGATGGAAAGCTGATGATTGCCGCGCCCGGCGTAGTCACCGTTGCCCGGAGCGGAACTGTCGAACAGCCAGCGCTGGGTCAGTTTGCCGCCGCGCCAGTCCCAGGCGGCAATCGCGGTGCGGGCGTAGTAGCCGCGTCCGAACACCATGCTCGGCAAGTGCCCGTCGAGATAGGCGACGCCGGCAAGAAAGCGGTCGGAACGGTTGGCGTAGCCATCTCCCCATGCGGCAGCGAGCTGTTCCGGCGTCGGATTGCCGCCCGGATAGCGCGGGGGATCGTAAGGTGCGGTAGCCAGCGCCTTGCCGGTTGCGCCTTCGAAAACGGTCAGGAATTCCGGACCTTTGACGATCCGCCCCTGCATCGGCGCGACCTTGGTGCCATCGGCCAGCACTTTGGCCCCGGTGCGGTCCTGCTGCGGCACTTCGCCGCCGCTGCTGCGCCAGTCCGCCCTGGCGTCGCCCATGACCTTGCCCGTGCCGTCCACGGTGCCGTCGGCGGTTTTCATCGCCACTTCGGCGCGGCCGTCCCCATCGAAATCGAAGACGAGGAACTGGGTATAGTGCGCTCCGGCGCGAATGTTCCGGCCGAGGTCGATGCGCCAGAGCCGGGTGCCGTCGAGGCGATAGGCGTCAAGGAAAACGCTGCCGGTATAGCCGGTGTGGGCATTGTCGTGGCTGTTAGTGGGGTCCCACTTGAGCACGACCTCATACTGGCCGTCTCCGTCGAGATCGCCCACGCTCGCATCGTTGGCGGTATAGGAAAAGGCTTCTCCGGCCGGAGTTACACCGTCGGCAGGGGGAACGAGCGGGATCGACAGATAGCCCTTGTCCCACATCATGGCACGCTGCGGGCCCGCGCGATCACCGATGCGCTCCACCGAATAGCTGCTTTGCGGCGTGCCGTGGGCATCCACGAATGTTGTTGCCGCGCCGGCTTTGGTAAGGTGAATCTGCTTGCCGTCACGCAGCACGCGGAAGCGGGAATCTTGCGGATCGTCGGCAAGAAATCGCCAGTTTACAAGGATTCCACCGTCCTTTGCGGGGAGAGCGACTGCCCCCCGGTCCAACCGTTCGGCGGCAAGGCGGCCGGGCGGATTCGCGCCGAGCGCGGGGCCGGTTTCCGCTGCGAGGCAAACAAGCCCGATCATCAGGTTCAGTGCGCGGATTTTGGCCGCCATTTGCAACATCCTCCGGGTTTGGAACCATCGTGGTCCAAATTATAGCATTGCATCCCACATATCGGTTCAATAAGTGTCCGTCTAGAAACTGATTCGATCAGCGACCGGAAAACCGGAACAGACAAGATCGACAGGGGTAAAAGAGGGGATTGGATATGCGTAAGCATGCCGTTGGAAATACGAGGATTTCTCGCACATCGAAGTTCACCGGCCATGCCTTGAGAGGCGTTTCCGGACTGGCTCTGGCAGGAGCCCTCGGCGTTTCCCTCCCCGCATATGCTCAGACTAGTTCGGAAGATCAGGGCGCTGTTGCCGAAGAACCGGCCAAGAAGCCGATAGACGACAAGACGGCGGAAAAGATCATCACTACCGCCAACGACATCGTCGTCGTCGGTACGCGGGCCTCGCTGCAATCGGCAACCAACCGCAAGCGCGAAGCGAGTACCATCGTCGATTCCATCGTGGCGGACGATATCGCCAGTTTCCCTGACAAGAACATCGGAGATTCGCTGGCCCGCATCACCGGCGTCCAGCTTACCCGCGATTTCGGCGAGGGAACGGCAGTCTCGATCCGAGGTGTCGAGCCGGACCTCAACCGCGTGGAAATCAACGGCGTCAGCCAGGTCAGCGCCACCGGCAGCCGCGCGGGTGACTTCCGCGAACTGGCGACCGAACTGGTCAAGTCGATCGACGTCTACAAGGGCTATGCGGCCGACCTTACCGAGGGCGGCATCGGCGGCACCGTGCGCGTGGAGACGCGCAAGCCGCTCGACCTGAAGGCCCCGCTGATGACGGGGGTGGTTTCATACCAGAACCTCGATACGGCGGAGACCTGGAAGCCGCGCATGACCTTCGTGGCCGGCACACCGAAATTCCTGATCGACGGCCTCGGCGTGCTGGTGAACGTCACTTACAGTGACGTGGATACCCGGCAGGATTATATCAGCAATACCAACTGGTCGCGCCTTGCCGACTTCGATCATTCGACCGAAAAGACCGTCGCGAACCCGCTTTACGCCAACTACAACACTTACGAGAGCTGCGCCGGCGTAGGCGGGGTGACCACTTCGGCGGCGACCGCTAATCGGCTGGCTTGCGAAACCCAGTTCTTCGACTGGGCACCAACGGTTCCGCGCTATCGTAGCTGGGTTCGCAATGACAAGCGCATTTCGGGCGATCTCGCGCTGCAATACCAGATCGCTCCGAACTTCCGGGCCTATGGCCAGGTGCAGATCAACAAGCGCAACCAGAACCTGCAGGATACCAATTATTCCGTCGACCTGACCCGTGTCGAGCGATTCAACCTCGATCCGGCATTGCCGGCGGGCGCAAACGGCGGAACTTCGCGCCGCCAGGTTCAGCTCGGTACTTCGACGGTCAATGAGAACCATGTCGTTACCAGCGTGCAGACCGCGCTCAATGCCGTGAACATCGGCACGGTGGCCGTGCCCAACTGGAACGGCGCTGCGAATATCGTCGGCGTGCAGCGCCGCGATTTCAGCTACGATCAGGATTCAAAGTACTTCACTGGTGGTTTCCGCTGGGACCTGAACCGCCTGCATATCGATTTCATGGGCTCTCACGCCAAGGCGACCACCGTGTCGGAGAGCAACCTGATCTCGCTCGGCACCAGCGTTGCCGGCATCACCGTCGATCGCAACAACGAGCAGGGAATCCCGGTCTTCACTTTCCCGTCGGAGTTCGATCCCGCCGATCCGGCTGTCTATTCGGACTTCACGCGGACGGGCGCCAACGGGCAGGTCCTGCCGGTCTACGGCCCGGCGCTGCAGTATCGCCCTTCGCAGGCAAGCAATACCGAGGACCAGCTCAAGTTCGATGCGGACTGGGAAATCGATCACCCGATCGTCAGCAAGTTCGAGTTCGGCGGACAGTTCCGCAAGCAGAAGTACGTCAGCTATAACGGCGGCGGCACCCGTCTTATCGACCCGGCGACCCTGACCTACCAGCAGAGCGCCAACGTGTCCTATACGACCCAGATCCAGGACAATCCCGCCCAGATCCGCAACGGCAATACCTGGTATCTGACCCCGGCGCAGTACCAGTCGCTGATTTCCGCGGTCGGCGGCACGCTGGGCGGGGCCCCGCTGTTCAGCGGCCTCAAGAATGCGCCTTCCGGCATTCCCTCCAACATCGCGTTCCCGAATTTCGATGCCGATGTGCTGTCGCAGTATTACGACCTCTCCGGCTTCGACCAGGATCTGGTGCGCAATGCGGACGGCCTCTCGCAGATTCCGGCCTATCTCATCAAGGAGACGGTCTACGCCGGTTACATCATGGCGGATATCGACACCGAAATCTTCGGCATGCGCCTGACGGGCAATGCCGGCTTGCGGTGGACGCAGACCAAGGATCAGGGGCTGGGCACCAACATTTCGCGCGTGACGCGCACGACGGCGACCGGCGGCACCGAAACCGTGGTTATCGCAGCCCAGGAAGCGCGTATTTCCAATACTTACACGGACTTCCTGCCCGCCTTCAACGCCAACCTGGCGATTACGCCGGACCTGTCGCTCCGCGCCAACTACGCCAAGAACCTGGCGCGTCCGCGGCCGACGGATCTGGTGCCGAACATCAACTGCCTCGACGACCAGACACTGACCGGCGCCGAGGATGTCTGCACCGCAGGCAATCCAGACCTCAAGCCCTATCGCGCCGATCAATGGGAAGTGAACCTGGCGTGGTATCCCAACGCCGATACCATGATCAGCCTCGGCTACTACAAGAAGTACGAATCCAGCTTCGTCATTCCGAACGTGGTGCGCAGCGGAGTGGACCTGTTCCACGACGGCATCACCTATACGGTGCGTCAGGCGGTAAACGGCTACGGCGCGCTGCTCGACGGGATCGAGGTAAGCGGCCAGACCGTGTTTACCTTCCTGCCACAGCCCTTCGACGGGCTCGGCCTGACCGGCAACATGACCTATGCCCGCGCAATCCGCACGAACCTGACGAACAGCGCGACGGGTCAGGAACTGAAGGAATATCCGGGGCTTTCCAAGTACACGTACAATGCCAGCGTTTTCTACGACAAGGGCTTCCTGAACGCACGCCTCAGCTACAACTATCGCTCCAAGTGGCTGAGCACCGTGCTGGATGCGGCGAATGGCAATAACCCCTTGTACCGCAAGGCGGAAGGCTATCTCGATGGCAAGGTAACGCTACGGTTCCCGAAGTATCACTTCAACGTTTTCTTCGAGATGCAGAACATCAACAAGGAATACTCGAAGGTCTACATCAACAAGGATATGCCGGTGGATCTTTACTATCCCGGTCGCCGCATGTTCATCGGTGTGCAGGCCAAGCTCTGACCTGAGCCGGAATTTTCGGTATCTGTTGCGGATCGCCCGTCCTGCCGATCAGGCATGGCGGGCGATCCGCATTCAGGCATGGCGGTTCAGTCCGCCGCCTTCGCAACTCGGGCAAGGCGGCGCCGCACGAGAACGATCGTGCCGGCAGCAAGGACCGCCAGCCCCGCTGCGGCCATGGCGACATGTTCGATGCGACCCAGCTTTCCGAATGCCATTTCTATCGCCTGCCCGAAGGTATAGCCGATAGCTGCAATGACGATGCCCCATACCGTTGCGGCCAGCGCATTCAGGACGATGAAGCGGCGTGCGGGAATGGAAGAGGTGCCGATAGCGATGGGGCTGACGGTTCTCAGCCCGTAGAGGAAGCGAAAGGCCAGGATGAAGCCCACCGGGTGCCGCTCGAGCAGCGCGAGCGCACGCGCAAAGGCCGGCTTCTCCGACAGCGCGCGTACGGCTGGCCGGGCGCGGAAATGCCGGCCGAGGAAGAAGAAAATCTCATCGGCAAGGAAGGAGCCGATTGCTCCGGCCGCCATCACTCCGCCGATCGGCAGAAGCCCTTGATGCGCGAGCAGCCCGCCCGTCATCAATGCGGTTTCACCTTCCGCGGCAGCGCCCAGCCCTACCGCCAGCAGTCCGAAATGGGCGATAAAGGTTTCTATGGACATTGGCTGCCCTGCTCGGCCAGCCAGGCATCCAGCAGGTCGGAGGTTTCCCGTGGCACGTGAAGGCCGAGCTTGCTGCGGCGCAAGAGAATGTCTTCGGCCGTCCGCGCCCATTCCTCGCGCACGAGATACTCGGCTTCGCATTCATGGAGCCCGCCGCCGAAATCCCGGCCAAGGTCGCCGGGGGCGCGGGCTGGCCCGAGCCATGCGGTAGCCCTCGTGCCGTAGGCGCGGGCGACGCGATGAAGCAGGAGCGCCGGCATCAGGGGATAGCGGGCCGTCAGATCGGACAGGAACCGCTCGAAATCGGCATCGGGGAAATCACCGCCGGGCAGCACCGCCCCGGCGGTCCATGCACCTCCCATTTCGGGGAAAAGGCCGGATAGCTGCGCCATCGCATGCTCGGCGAGCTTGCGATAGGTCGTGATCTTCCCGCCGAAGATGCTGAGCACGGGCGGGTGGTTACCGTTCGCCTCCAGATCGAGGACATAGTCGCGGGTAACCGCAGAGGCGTTGCGGGCATGGTCTTCGTAGAGCGGCCGGATGCCGGCGTAACTCCACGCGATGTCGGCGCTCGTGACGCGGCGATCGAAGTAGCGGTTGACCGTGTCGCACAAGTACCGGATCTCCCCGGCGCTGATCTCGGCCCTGGCCGGCGGCCCTTCCCATGCTTCGTCGGTCGTGCCGACAAGGGTGAATTCGTCCTCGTAGGGAATGGCGAAAACGATCCGGCGATCCGGGTTCTGGAGCATGAAGGCGTGTTCGCCCGGGTAGAGGCGCGGCAGGACTACATGGCTACCCTTCACGAGGCGCAGGCCGCGATCGCTGTTGTCTTTACCGAGCCGGTGCAGAACGTCCTTCACCCATGGCCCGGCCGCGTTGATCAGCGTTCTGGCGCGAATTTGCCGCTCTTGCCCGTCCTGTTCGAGCGTCGCCAGCCAGTGGTTGCCCTCGGCCCTTGCCGAGGCGAGACGGGTGCGGGTAAGAATTCGGGCACCGCGCGCGGCGGCGTCCATGGCATTCAGGACGACGAGGCGGCTGTCGTCCACCCAGCAGTCCGAATAGACGAATGCCCTGCCGGGATCGGGCTTCAGGCCGCTGCCTAACGGAGAGCGGGAGAGGTCAACGCTTTCGGTGCCGGGAAGCTTTCCCCGGGCACCGAGATGATCGTAGAGGAACAGGCCAAGGCGCACCAACCACGCCGGGCGAGGCGACTGCGACTGCGGCAATACGAAGCGCAGCGGGCGAATGATATGCGGCGCCATTCCCAGCAGCCGCTCGCGCTCTATCAAAGCTTCGCGAACCAGACGGAATTCGCCATATTCCAGGTAGCGCAGGCCGCCATGTATCAGCTTGGTCGATGCGGAGGACGTGTGACCGGCCAGATCGTCCTGCTCGACCAGCATCACCGAGAGCCCGCGGCCCGCCGCATCGCGAGCGATGCCCGCGCCGTTCACGCCGCCACCGACGATCAGCAGGTCAAACGTCTGCGGCGCGGTCGAATTCGGCAAGGTGATACGGCGTCTCCTGACTTGGGGCCGACCGTGTCCGCTAATCCGCTGCGTTGCAAGAGCTTCGGGATAGGCGGCAGGTTCTCATTCCACCAGCACGTTGCCGGGCAGGAGTGCGAGATTCTGGATTGCGGCAAGGCCCCACTGGGCCGCGCTGTTGGTCGAGAGGCCGGGGATTTCCACTTGCCCTTCCGCGACATTGTGCGCTGCCAGATCGGCGGGCAGATCCCGGTCGTGGAACTCTGCCCAGGCGCGTCTTGCCAGTGCCCTGTCGCCCAATGCATGGGCCGCATAGGCGGTGAGGCGCGAGTGTGCCTGGTGCAAGTTGTGCCCGCGCGGAGGTTCGCCGAAGCGGCGCTCCCAGTCAGCGGCGGGGGCATTGTACCAGGCGCAGTAGTCGATCCAGGCGGCGCGGTAGCGGGGGGTATCTACCAGCGGGAGCACTTCGGCCATGATCTCCACCACGCCGAACACGGCATTGAGGTGGCTGACGCTGATCTGGTCGCCGCCCGACACGAAGCGGCCGCTGGCGAGGTCGAAGTTGGCGCCGCCCGCCCACCATTGACGTGGCAGGGCGGCGATGCTGTCCATCCCGGCGACGATGCGGTCGCGCCAGCGGCGCTCGCCGGTGCGCTCCCATTCGGTGAACCATGCCGCGACAAGACTGCCCCAGCTCGTGCCGAACTGTAGCTGGATCACGCCGTCGGGCAGGTCCTTCGGCTTCGTGACCGCGGCGATGCCGCCGGGCGGCAGAGATTCCGGCGCACGGTCGGCGACCTTGCGGCCGATATCGACTTTCTGAAGCGCCCGGTCGGAATGGACCAGCGCGCGCATGAGGTCACCCACGCGTTCGTCGCCCGTGAGGTAATAATAGATCCGGCGATAGGCGGCATTGGGAACGCGCGGCTGCTTCGAACTGTCGCTCCAGTGCTGGACGCCGTGGCGGGTGCCGAGCCCGGCCCATGGGCCCATGTGGTAGACGTCGACCTCTCCGGTGTGGCGGGTCATCGCCTCGGCCATGCGGAAAAGGCCGGCGCGGCCGGTGCGCAAGTAGCTGTACCAGAGCCACAGGTCGGTCGAGAGTTCGCTGTTGTCCCAGGCATAGCCGCCGATGTCGTAGCGCCACTGATGCCGGTCGGCATCGTAAGTATGCATGACGTCGCCGTGGTTCCAGAAACCGTACCAATGGCGCCGCTCGATCTCGCCCTGGTAATGGCCGAGCAGCAGGTCGTTCTGACGTTCCACGGCCGCCGCTGCCGGGCCGGTGATCGCGGGTAGAGCCCAGTCTCCGAAGACCCCGGCAGCCCGGATCTGCGCGGGGCTCGCCAGGAGGCGCGGCGGGCGGGCGACGTGGGCGGCGTAGCTTTCCAGCGTTGCGGTATCGGGTGTGGCGGGCAGCGCCCAGAGCCAGAGTTCGTTGGTCCGCGCGATGCCCTTGGCGCAATCCCAGCCCGGCTCGTAGTCCTCGTAGGTCACGTCGAGGCCGCGGTTCTGCGCGGGGTAATCGGTCATGCCCAGCACGTCGCGATAGGAGCGCATGTCCAGCGCCGGAGCATCGGGCGCCCAGAGCCATGCGGTGAGTTCGGCTTCGTCTCCGGCAGCCCCGGCAATGTCGAGCTGGACCGGATGACGCTTCCAGAAGTCCGCCATGCCGATCGCCGCGCCGCCTTGCGGCGAACCGACATAGGCAAGACCGCGCGCACGGTGCCCTTCGAGAGACTGGATCGGCGCGCGCCCCTTGCGGGTGCGCTTGGTCACGACGAACCCCTCGGACGTACCCTGAAACAGCCGGAAATCGCCCCAGGCGGGAATGCTGTCGAGGAGCGGCGCGAACTTTTCCGGCAGCGCCGAGATACCCGGTGCGGCGCGGCCGTCGATCTGCGCTTGTCGGAAACCCTCGCCCGGATCGCGGCGCAGTCCGGTCAGCGGGCGCACGGCTTCGGCGAACAGGTTCTTTTCGGTGGCGAGGCGGACGTGCCGGTCATGCAGCGCGCCGCGCATCGGAACGCGGGCCTGCACGCCAAGCCCCGAGAGGAAGTCGCGATCGGCGTCGCCGTCCCAGATGAAGCTGTGCACGATCCGCACGGCGTCGCTGCCGCTGGTGAAGTAGAGCCTCAGGCTGAACGGCAGCCAGGCGCCTTCCTCGCCGGCATGGCTGCCCTCGACCTTGAGCACGGCGCGGACCGGGCCGGATTGCTCGATGGTCACGCTGCCTATGCGGCTGGTGAAATGGCGCTGGGTAAGGGTGTCTGCCTCCTCGCCCGAGGCCGCATCCTGCGCGCGGGCGACCAACGCGACATCGCGCAGGAGCACGCGGCCGTCGCGCTCGGCCGAGGCGATGACCGCGCTGCCCTGACGCGGCACGCGCCAGCATGTCGGGCCGACCTGCACGGCGATGGTTTCGCCCTGTTCCCTGACGGTGACTTTCTCGACCGGTGCAGCGGGGCGTCCGGGGGCGATCTTCACGGTCCGAGGCGCTGCACCGCCGCCAAGCGCATGGCCGCTCCACTTGATCGAACCGTCCGGCCAATAGGCGAGCGGCCAGCTTTGCACCGGCAGCGCGGCGCCTTCATTCGCTTGCGCGGCGAGGTTTCCGACCTGGCGCAAGACCCCGCGCGGCCAGGGAACGCCGAAGCTCTGGCCGCTGTCCCAACCCGGTGCCTCGCCATCGAGCCAGTGCAAGTCCGCATCTGGAGCCAAGGGCGAGGCGGCGAGAAGGCGGCCCGGAAGGGACAGGGCGGCGCCTCCGAGGAGACCGGCGCGCAGCAGCGCGCGACGTGAGCAGGGCATGACGGATCCTGGATTCAAGCGAGGCGGGAAACGGTGAAGTCGCGAATTCTGAGATGGCTTGCGGTGGTGCGCAGCGCGAAGTGGCCGCTGGCCAGCGGTGCCGGATCGTCGAAAGCGAAAAGCTGCCGGTCGCCCCGGAAGAAACCGATCCGCGCGCCGTCGGCCGTGAGACGGATGCGCTGCCAGCGGTTGCCGACAAGCATGTCCTCCGCGCCGCGCCGGTCGTTCTGCGGCAGCAGCGGGCGAATGCCGGGCGTTCCGACATAGCGGCGAAAGCGCGTGGTTGAATTGCCGTTTCCGCCGACGCCGACATAATAGGTTTCGAGGTCGTCGTAGTCCTCGAACCTGCCCGTGCGCGGGCGGGCCAGTGCGTTGCCTTTCGGCGCTGCCCGGTCCTGCGCCATCCAGAAGCAGTTGAGGTCGCTCACCCGGTCATGGGCGCCGCCTTCGGAGACCGCCTGCGCTTCGTAGTCGATGGCGATACGGCCTGCGAGGCGCGGCAGGAACCAGAGCGTCAGTCCTGCCGGTGCCTCGATATCGAGCACACCGCCGGTAGCGGACACGCGCGCCGGAGCCTCCGCTTCGATCCGCCATTGGCCGAGGCCGTGGCGGAAGCGGTCCGAGAACATCGTCCGCTGCCCGCCCCGCGTGAAGGCCGGGACCGGCAGGAGACATGCTCCCGCCAGCCCCGTCATCATCGCGCGCCGGGAAAGTGCCCGTGCGCTCACAGCTTGGCCCGTACGCCGAAGTAGACGCGGCGGCCGTAAGTCTCGATCACGTTGCGGCGATAGATGCTGTTGGCGTTCTCGATCCGGGTGGAATCGGTGAGGTTCACGCCCTCCAGGAACACCGAGACATGCGGGTTGATGACATAGCTTGCCGAGGCGTCGAACTGGCCGAAGGATTCGCCGAACGAGGGGTTGTTGCCGCGATCGACGGCGTTGATCAGGTAGCGGCTGCGCCAGTTGTAGGACCCGCGGATGGCGAAGCGGCCGTCGTCGTAGAACACCGAGGCGTTGTAGCTGTTGCGCGAAACGCCCGGGAACGGCAGGGAGCCGCCGGTGAAGTAGTCCTTTCCTTCATAGCCGCTGTCGCTGTTGAAGGTGTAGTTCGCGGTCACGCCCAGGTTGCTCAGCAGGCCGGGCAGGAAGTCCAGTCCAAGCTGCGCGCCTGCCTCGAAACCCTGAATGGTGACATGCTGGGTGCCGTTGACCGGAAGCCTGATGGTGTAGACCTGCCCGTCGATCTCCTCTTCCTGGCTCTGCGTGTCGATGAACGACTTGATGTCCTTGCGGAAAGCCGTGACCGAGACGTAGTTGGTGCGCGACAGGTAGTATTCGAAGCCGAGGTCGTACTGCCATGCGCGGTAGGGCTTGAGGCCCGGGTTACCGCGCGAGCCCGTGAGCGCCACGGAATCCAGCCTGACGTTGGGCGCCATCTGCGAAGGGGCAGGGCGGGCGAGCACATCCGAAGCGGTGGCGCGAACCACCAGCTTGCGCGGGATCACTTCGGCGCGCAGGTTCAGCGAGGGCAGCAGGACGGTATATTCGCCGGTGTAGCGGGCGGGCGTGATGACACCGTCCGTGCTCTGGCTACCGCTGGAAACCGTGCGCGTATGGACGAGGCGCGCACCGACCACGCCCGAAAGGTCAAAGCCCAGATCAAGGTTGAACGACCCCTGGAAGTATCCGGCGATCGTGCTCTCGCGGACCTTGTAGGTATCGAGCGGTGAAATGCTGGTGTAGGGATCGGGAATGCCCACGGCATTGGCGAGATTGTCGCCAAGGTTCCACCAGCGATCGATGCCGGAGAAGCCGAGGTCGCCGGTCTTGAAGAAGCTGCCGTCACCCATGCCGCCGTAAGTGTTCAGCAGGTCCTGGATTCTGGCGAGCTGCGCGGCCGGGGTGGTGGTGGCGAGAACCTGCGTGCCGGTTACGCCCGAGCGGGTCAGCGTGGTCTGCCCGGTGATGCCGTTCAGCGTATAGACCGCGTTCTGGAAGCGGCTGCTCGACACCAACTGGTTAAGCTCGACGCCGCTCTTGAGCGAGGTCAGGAACCCGCTTTCATCGGGCTTGTACTCGGCATCGAACTTGGCGCCGGTCTCGCGCTGCTTGTTGAGGCGCGGGCGTGCCTCGACCGAGAGGGTATTGATGCCTTCGGTCGTGGTGGTGTCGATCGGCAGGATGATGTTCGGCGCGTTCTGCGGGTTGTTGTAGTCGATCGTGATCCACGGCAGCGCGTCCTTGCCGGAAACCGAGGCGGTCACGTCCACTTCGTCGTTAAGCACGCGCGAGGCGGCATAAGTGCCGCGTGCCGAGAGCTTGAACTTGCCGGTGGTCCACTCGGCACCGAGAATGCCGTTGAAAGTGCGGCGGTTGAGGCTGCCGATCACGCTGCGGTAATTCACGCTCGGCCCGGAGCCGGGGTTCGAGCTGTTGACGAAGGTCACGGTCTGCGCGGTCTCGTCGCGAATGACGACACCGGTGGGATCGATGCCGCCGTTCGCCACGGATTGCGTGGTGCTGAGCTGGAGGTACTGGTCGTCCGAGGTCGTGTCGCTGCGGGTATAGGTGCCTTCGACATAGGCGCGGAAATCGTCGTTGGGCCGCCATTCGAGGATGCCGTTGAGGGCATAGCGCTTGGTCGGCTCGGTTGCGGTGATGTAGCGCGGGATGTCGGGATAGAAATCACCGAAGCCGCTGCCGTCGAGATCGACACAGCGCGCCTGGTTGCGGCCGGAGAGGCAGTTCTGCGCGGCGGGGGTGGCGGGCTGGGTGGTTTCGACCTGTCGCCACCCGGTCGTGCGCGCCTGGTCGTAGCGGATCGTGCGTTCTTCGTAAGTGCCTGAGAGCAGCACGCCGATGGTGTCGTGGGCAAAGAGCTTCGAGCCGATCACCGCGAACTTGGGGTCCACCTTGTCGGCCAGTTCGTTGTAGATGCCCTGGGCCGAACCGGCGAGGTAGCCTTCCTTGCTGTCGAACGGGCGGCGGGTGATGATGCGCACGGTGCCGCCGAGGCCGCCCTCGGTCATGTCCGGCGTGGCGGACTTGAGCACTTCGAGGCGCGAGACGAATTCGGCAGGAAGATCGCGGAAATCGACTGCGCGGTTGCTGCCGTTGCCGGCCGCTGCCGCGATCGAGGTGGAAAGCGCCGACTGGCCGTTGATCTCGACGCGGTTGAGCGAGGCATCGGCGCCGCGAATGGTGATCGCCTGCCCTTCGCCGCCGCTGCGGGTGATCTGGACGCCGGTAATGCGCTGGAGCGCCTCGCCGATGTTCTTGTCCGGGAACTTGCCTACGTCCTCGGCCGAGATGGCGTCGACGACTTGTGCGGAATCGCGTTTCACGGCCAGCGAGTCAGCCAGGCTCTTGCGGATGCCGGTGACGATGATGTCGGCGCGCGAAGTGTCGTCAGCGGCGGTTTCCCGCGTGTTCTGCTGCTGCGCATCCTGCGCGAAGACCGAGGTGCTGGTGAGGAGAAGCGCAATGGCTCCGGTGAAACGATACACGACAATGTGCCCCTTTTTGTCGGACTAAAAAGCGACGTCGGGCTAATCTCTACCGATTTGGTTGACAAAAAAGATTTTCTACGGGCACCGGAAGGCCGTAGGCGTCCGCAATGATAGATGAGCAGGACGAATATATTGCGCCATGCCAATGGCCTGCCCGCTGCGGCAAACCCGCCGATCGGCTCAAATCCTCGCTTGGCGCTGAACAGGTGCATGCTTCAGCACAACTCATAAAAAGATGCGCGAAACGCAATTAAAAGGCTGCATTACGCAAGCCGGATGTCCGGGCGCTAGTCAGGCCAGGCGCGCGATTGACGCCGTTCTGCAACCGATGCGGCGCTAGAGGCGTTATGCCCTCGTCCAGTCGGCTTCAGCCGACAGGCGGGGCGTGGCCGCAGGAAATGCCGAATTTCGGCCGACAAAGGAGAAGCGATTGCGGGGCTGGGTCCTGTTTCATCGAGAGCTTGATCCGGCCATCCCGGAGGTTCCGGAAATCCTGCGGTTTCAGGAAGCCGCAAGCGCCATGGGCATCGAGCTGCACATTCTCAATCCGCATCGCTTCGATCTCATCGTGGGCGCGGGGGACGATTGGGGGACGAAGTACCAGGGCCATCCGATGGAGCGGCCCGACTTCATCCTGTGCCGTACCGGCGCTGAGACGGACTACTTCACACTGGCACTGCTGCGCCATTTCGAGCGCCGCGGAGTGCGGCTGGTGAACGGCCCTGCAACTATCGAACGGGTGGCGGACAAGCTGCATACGCTCCAGAGCCTGAGCCGGGCGGGCCTTCCTATTCCGCGTACGATCCTGGGCACTTTTCCGATCGACGTCGGACTTGTGGAGCGTGAACTGGGGTTCCCGCTGATCGTGAAGACGCTCAAGGGAACGCGCGGCGCCGGCGTCCTGAAATGCGAGGACCGCGAGCAGTTCGAGGATCTTGCGGGCTTGCTGGAAAGTGCCGAGGCCAAGGCCGATTTCATTCTCCAGCACTATGTCCGTGCCAGCCATGGCCGCGACGTGCGCGTGCTGGTGGTGGGAGGCCGCGTGGTGGCGGCCATGGAACGGCGGTCGATGACGGGCGGTTTCAAGTCCAACGTTTCGCTGGGAGGCGTCGGGGTGGCGTACAACCCGCCACCCGAGATGGCCGAGCTTGCGGTGCAGGCGGCCGACGTGCTGGGCCTCGACGTGACCGGGATCGACATCCTGTTCGACGAGGACGGCTATCGTATCTGCGAGGCGAATTCGGCGCCGGGGTTCCAGGGCCTCGAACGCGCCAGCGGAATGGACGTGCCTTCCGCCATTCTCGAATGGATCAGGTCGACGCAGGACGCGCCTGCCGAAACGCCGGTACCGGCCGAAAGCAATGCCTTGGCCGAACTTATGTTCGGCGGCCGCACGGGCCTTCGGTCGATCAGCGATCGCAACGCCGATCCCAGGCGCTTCGCCCGCGCAATCGGTCTCAGGATGATCGCCGCCGGGGTCAACTGCCTTGCCCATGCCGCGATCCCGGCACCTCTGGTTGACCGGAAGAGCCGCACCAGCCTTGGTCTTCGCACCTTGTTCGAGGGCCGGGTCCGCACCGATCTGTCGGCGCTGGACGATCTCGAACAGGAGCGGACCTTGCTGGTCGTGCTGGGCGTGGCGATCTGGGCGGCGGTGCTTCCCTGGCTTGCCGGGGCGGAAGCTGCCCTGAGCGGGCTCCTTTCGGTGATCGCGCTGAGCTTCCCCATGCTGTTCCTGTTCACCGCGCCGGCCGGACGCTTCGGCAAGCCCGCCTCCCAATTGCGACGGAAGATGCGCCGATGATCGACCCGGCTACGATACCCTGGTCCGACCTGATCCCGTTCATCCTGATAGGCTTCGCCGCACAGACCGTGGACAGTGCGCTGGGCATGGCCTTCGGTGTGATCGGCAATTCCTTGCTGATGCTGCTGGGCATGCCGCCCGCGCTGGCTTCCTCGGTGACACATACCGTCGAAGGTTTCACCAGCGGCGCTTCCGGCGTTGCGCATGTTCTCCAGCGCAACGTCGACTGGTCGCTGTTCGCGCGGCTGGTGATCCCCGGTATCGCGGGCGGGCTCTGCGGTGTCTGGCTCCTCTCCGTGGTGAGCCTGACCATCGTTCGGCCTGCGGTGTTCGTCTACCTCGCGGCCATCGGGGTCTATCTTATCTGGCGCGGAGCAAGGCGCCCGCAGGCCTATCGCCGGATGAAGCTGGTCGGTCCGCTGGGGCTGGCCGGTGGCTTCCTCGACGCGGTAGGCGGCGGTGGCTGGGGGCCGGTGGTGACGGGCAACCTGCTGGCGCAGGGCATGACGCCGCGCATGGCGATCGGCACGGTGAATGCCGCAGAGTTCTTCGTCACCGTTACCGTCCTGTCGGCATTCATCGGCAAGCTGGGCTTGCAATCCTTCACGATCGCCGCCTCGGGGTTGCTGATCGGCGGGATCGTGGCGGCGCCGGTTGGCGCGCTCGTGACGCGGCGCCTTTCCTCGACGAGCCTGCTGAGAGGCGTCGGCAGCGTCCTGATAGCGATCAGCCTCGTCGGGCTGCTCTCGCTGATGTTCGGGGCGATCCCGGTATTCGCCCGCTTCTAGGCCGCTCCACCCGGCGCATACGTCAAATGCCCCATCCTGGGTGCGGCGAAGATTCGTATGAATATCGCGATGATTATTCATACTCAATCGGCGGCTTGGGCGACTCGCTCGTTTAGGCGCAGTGCTTGTCGCAGCGCGGCTGTTGCGGCCGCCCTGCTGTCTGCCCACCCGGCCTTGGCCGAGGAGGAAGTGCCTGTGGCGGCGGACAGGGAGATCGTTGTCTACGGGCGCGGTCTTGCGCAGATCGGGATTGCGCAATCCGGCTCGCAAGGCGTCGTGGGCTATGAGGATTTCGCGGACAAGCCGCTCAGCCGCGTGGGCGAACTGGTCGAGAATGTGCCGGGTGTGATTGCCACGCAGCATTCGGGCACGGGCAAGGCGAACCAGTATTTCCTGCGCGGCTTCAATCTCGATCACGGCACCGATTTTGCGGGATTCGTCGACGGCGTGCCCATCAACATGCCCACGCACGGGCATGGGCAGGGCTATCTCGATCTCAACTTCCTGATCCCTGAACTGGTTGAGCGGATCGACTATCGCAAGGGCCCGTACTTTGCGGATGTCGGGGATTTCTCAGCCGCCGGAACCGTGCAGTTCAGGACCGTCGACAGCCTGTCCCGCCCGCTGATGGAGGCGACGGCAGGCAGTTACGGCTACTACCGGGCGCTGGCGGCCGGCAGTGTGAAGGCGATGGGCGGAGACCTGCTCATGGCGGTGGACGGCACGCATTCCAACGGCCCCTGGGATCTCGATGAGGACCTGAAGAAGGTCAACGGCCTGCTGAAGTATACCCAGGGCACACAGAAACATGGATGGAGCATCGGTTTCACCGGCTACCGCGCGACCTGGAATGCGACGGACCAGGTTCCCCGGCGCGCCATCGACGAAGGGCTGATCGATCGTTGGGGAAACATCGATCCCGCACTTGGCGGACGCACGACCCGGCTTGGCCTGTTCGGGAACGCCGCGCTCGGGAATACGGAAATCTCCGCCTATGCGACCTATTACCGGTTCCTGCTGACGTCCAACTTCACATACTTCCTGAATGACCCGGTCAACGGCGACGAGTTCCAGCAGCGCGACCGGCGCGGCGTTTTCGGCGGCTCGGTCCGTCACCGTATCGAATCGCAGTTCGCCGGGCTGCCCGTCACCTTCACGCTGGGTGGGGACGGGCGGTGGGATCATATCGGCAAGATCGGGCTCTATTCCTCGGTCGCCGGCGTAACGCGCGCGGCGATCCGGAAGGACAAGGTCGACGAGTACAGCGGCGGTGCCTATGGCGAGGCGGCGGCCGCGCTTTCTGGCCGGCTGCGCCTGACGCTGGGCCTGCGCGGCGATGTCTATGGTTATGACGTGAATGCCCTGACGATGGCCGCCAATTCCGGCAAGGGTTCCGGCGCGATGCTGAGCCCGAAAGCCGCGCTGGCCTGGCGAGCGACCGACCGGCTGGAGTTCTACGCCAATTACGGAGAGAGCTTCCATTCCAACGATGTGCGCGGGGCGGCGATCCGCAACGATCCCGTCACGGGGGAAGCGGTGGACCGCGTGCCGGTGCTGGTGAAGGCGCGGGGTGAGGAACTGGGCGTGCGGCTGGAACTGCCGCGCTTTACCGCCTCGCTCGTGGCCTTCCACCTCAGCCTCGGTTCGGAACTGGTCTTCGTGGGTGACGGTGGCTCCACCGAGCCCAACGATGCCACGCACCGCCGGGGCGTGGAGGCGACGCTGTTCTGGCGCCCGGTGGACTGGCTGGCGCTGGATGCCGCCGGTGCGCTCACCCATGCGCGGTTTCGCGGCGTCGATGCGGGGGAGGACCGCATTCCCAACGCCGTCAGCGAAGTCCTTTCGGCCGGAGCGGCGGTCGAACTGGGCCATGGCTTCAGCGGCGCCCTGCGGCTGCGCCACTTCGGCGCGGCACCGCTGATCGAGGACAACAGCGTGCGTTCGCATCCCACCAGCCTCGTCAACCTGGGCGCCTATTACACGCGCGGTGCCGTGAAGATCGGTCTCGACGTGCTCAATCTCTTCGATGCCAGGGATGCCGACATCTCCTATTACTACGCCTCGCGTCTTGCCGGAGAGCCGGCGGAAGGCGTGGAGGACCGCCACATTCACCCGGTAGAGCCGCGCCAGGTTCGCCTTTCCCTGAGGTATCGCCTGTGATCGATCCGGCCACGCTCTCGTTTCAGGCGCTTCTGCTGACCGGTTTCGCGCTTGGCGCGCGCCATGCGCTGGATGCCGATCATCTTGCCGTGGTAGACGCTGCCGCGCGGCGATCTGCGGTTTCCCGGCCGTGGCACGCCCGCATGGCGGGGGTCTCCTTCGCGGCCGGTCACGTTCTGGTCGTGACCGGGATCGCTTTTGCCGGATGCCTGTTCCTTTCCCGCCAAGTGGCCCCGCCCGACTGGCTGGCGCTGACGGGAGTGGCCATATCGGCCACGACACTGATCCTGCTGGGCATGATGAACCTGCGCGCGGTACGTCGCCATGCCGGAACCGGGCCGGTCCCGGTCCGGGGCTGGCGCAGCCGGCTGGTTCCTCCTGCCGACAGGAGCCTGATGATCGTGCTGACCGGCGCCCTTTTTGCGATCTCGTTCGATACGGTGGCGATCGCGCTCGGGCTGGGGGTTGCGGGAAAGCTGCTGGGCGGCTGGCCCTGGGCGCTGATGGGCTGTGCAGGTTTCGCGGCGGGAATGGTGCTGGTGGGAACCGCGAACGGGGCCTTGACCGTCCATCTCCTGCGCTCGGCCGACGCGCGCGCGGCGATGGTCTCGCGCGCCGTCACCGGCGGGATCGGACTTGCCAATCTCGGGCTGGGCCTGCTGGGAATGGCGGCCCTGCTGCTGCCGAGGCTGGATCAATGGCGCGAGGCGCACGGGCTTGCCGCCAGCGCTGCGGTCGTCGCGCTCAGCGCCGGGACTTTCGCCTTCGCTGCGCTGCTGCACGCCCTGCGTGCCAGAGGAGGGCGCGCCGGGCCTTCACTTGCTGCGCGGTGACATATGCGCATGGCCGTGGTGGTCATGCGCGCCAGCGTGGTCGTGACCGTCTCCGGCTTCCACGTCGAGCATGTTGATCGTGCCGAAGCGCACGCCCCGCTCGGCCCGGACCCGGTCGGCGAAAGCCTTGACCTGGCGGGTCGGCCCCTTGAGCATCACGCTTTCCAGTCCGTGGTCATGGTCCAGCCGGACCAGCGTGCTGGCCGCCACCAGATCGTGGTGTTCGTGCTGGAGATCGGCAAGGCGCTGCGGCAGCGAGCGGGTGCGGCGGTCGAAGACGTAGGACAGGTTGGCCACGCAATGCTCGCTGCGGCTGTTCTCCTGCCGCCAGCTTTCGATGGCGCCGCGCACAAGGTCGCGCATGGCTTCCGAACGGCTCTGATAGCCGCGCTCGGCAATCAGCTGGTCCAGCGTCTCCACGAGTTGATCGTCGATGGAGATGGTCACGCGCTGCATGGATCGGGCACTTTCGGGATGGAAAAGACAGGCCCTGTCTGGCGCGGTGATCGGGCCCCGTCAAACCCGGCCTCCAGCTCGGATACTCCTGACCGCGCCCCAAGGGCGAACGGACCGAGCCGGAGCGGATGCGGAGGGTAATGGATGCGAAAAGGGGAAGCCCTTTCGGGCTTCCCCTCGAACCTGTCCGCGTATCGCTGAGCGATCAGCGAGACAGCGGCGTGGTGGCCGATGGCGTGGTCGTGCTTCCCACTGAATCGCCGACGCGCAAGTTGTTCTGCACATGGCGCACGCCGGTGATGTCGTCCGCAAGGTCTTCGGCGCGGCGCTTCGACTGGCGGCTGCTCACCGTGCCCTCAAGCGTGACTTCACCGTCCTTTACCACAACCCGGACATGGCTGGCGTCGATCCGCCAGTCATTCGTCAGCGTATCGTTCACGTCCTCGCGAATACGTTCGTCGGAGCGGGTGTAATCGGACGGCCCGCGGCCGCGATGATCCTCGCGGTGGTCTTCCTCGCGCCGGCGCGTGGCATCCTCGCTGCCGAACCAGCTTGCGATCTCGTCGCCCGCGCGTTCGAGGAAGCCGCGGCGTTCGCCATATTCGCGCCAGCCGCCATAGTCATCGCTGGATGCCCAGCTTCCGGGGCCATGGCTGGGCCGATAGGAACCGCTCGGCCTCATGCCGCCGGTCAGGCCGCCGCCGCGATTGTAGAAATCCCGGCCGCCATAGTCGTCGCCGGTGAATTCGGCGAAGTCGTTGCCGCCACTCGCATCGAAAGTGTGCGTGGGGTATTCGGAGGTGCTTGCAGAGCGGCTCTCCCCGGAGAAGCGATAGCGGCGTTCGCCTTGCAGGGGTCGCCTGTCGTCGCCGCGATAATCGCGCGAGCCGGTATCGTAGCGGCTGGCGCCATCCGGGCGAGCCCTGTCGCGGGCGCGGCCTTCACCGAAGTGGCTGGTGCCCTGATCGTCATCCTGCACCCAGTCACCGCCGGCCTGACGGTTTGCGTCGGCTTGCCACTGATGGGTCTGGCGCGGCGAATCCCAGGACGATTCGTCACTGCGATAGCCGCCGGAAGGCTGCTTTCCGGCCGAGGGCGTGATGTTGGGATCGCGTCGATTCATGGCTGCTCTCCTTGGCGTTTTTCAAAACTTTCGGACGGAGGAGATGTCCGGGACTGGCCGGCTCTCTCGGCGTCTGAAGTTCAAACGGGCCGCCGGGGATTGCGATCCACTGTCCGGCGCGAATTGCGGGGCGTCTGTCGCAGAGGGCGGCGCAGGGGGCGGCGTTCAGGACGAAAACCGGTAGGGGTCGAACCCGTCGCCATCCGGGTCGGGCTCACCCGCAAGCTCGCGCTCCAGCAGTTCCGCGGCGAGAGCGGCGAAGGCTATGCCGTTGCCGCCGAACCCGGCCGCCAGCCAGACATGCTCCATCGAAGCGCTGCGGCCGATCGCGGGCAATCCGTCGGGGGAACTTCCGAAGGTCGCGCTCCAGGCGCGATCCCATGCGATCGGCCCGGACCCCAGCGTGGCGGCCAGCTTCGCGGCGATCGTTCCCGCCTTGCCGGGGAGCAGCGCATCGCGGTTGTCGGAATCGGCCAGTTCGACATCCTCGCCGCCCGCGATCACCCGCCCGTCGGGTGTGGTGCGAACGTAGAGGTAGGGATCGCTCGCCTCCCAGATCATGGCGTCCTCCCGCCAGAGCGGAGCGATTCCGGGCCGCGTCGCAATGGCAAAAGTCGAAAGCAATGAGAAGCTGGAGGGCAGGAACAGGCGCGCGCGCTCGTAGCCGGTGGCCAGGATCACGTCCCTTGCGCGGAACGAGCGCCCGTCGGACGCCTCCAGCACGATCCCGGCGGGATCGGGGTGCAGCGCGGCGATGTCGATCGGATAGACCACTTCCGCGCCGGACTGCCGGGCGCGGCCCAGCAGTTCGTGGCAGGTATGCACGGGGTCGATGGAGAAGGAGCCGGAGGAGACGATACCGGCGCGGGGCGCCACTCCGAAACGTTCGGCCACGGCCGCCGCGTCGAGGTAGTCGGACGGCAGGTCATGGCGGCGATGGGCTTCGGCTTCCTCCCGCAGCCCATCGGCATCCAGCAGGTCGCCCGCGAGATAGAGCGTGGGACATGTGCGCTTGCCGTCGATCCCGAGCCGGTCCAGCCGTTCGCCGAACCGCTGGACCGCGGCGAACACGCGCTTCCAGCGCCGGGCCGCTTCCGGCTCGCCCAGCGTCCGGGCCAGGGTCAGCAGGGGCACGTCCATGGCCCACATGATCTGTGCGGTGGAGGCGGCCGTGCTGCCGCAACCGGGCGGACGGCGATCGCAGACGGCGACTTTCCGGCCGCTTGCGCTCAGGCGTTCGGCCAGGATCGCACCCATTATGCCGCCGCCCAGGATCGCAATGTCCACTTCGGCGGAAGGGAATTCCGAGGTCTTGGGGCAGTGCCATTCGCTTTCCCGCCAGGGCACGCTGCCGGTGCGCAAGTCGCGGGATTCCGTGAGAACCATCGATTGCTCGTTCATCGCCATTGCCGTCCTTCGCCTTTGCCGAACCAGACTGGAACGTGCGAGGCGGGCGTTCGGGGGCAGCGCGATCTTCATCTCTTTCGGCGCTCGCCCGAATGGCCACGGGAACCACGACAGGCCCTCGCGGCTTCCTTCTTCCTGCGAGGAAGGAACAGGCCATGGCCGCACGCGCATACTGGCAGGGACAGATCAGGCTGGCGCTCGTCTCGATCCCGATCGAGGTCTATCCGGCCACGAAGTCCGGCGCCGCGATCTCCTTTCACCAGATCCACGAACCCACCGGAAAGCGCATCCGCTACGAAAAGGTGGCCGCCGGCGTGGGCCCGGTGGACCGTGATGAGATCATCAAGGGCTACGAGGTGTCCAAGGGCAACTACGTCCTCCTCGATGAGGAGGAGATCGAGGCGGTGAAGATCGAAAGCCGCAAGACCCTGGAGCTTGTCCAGTTCGTGGATGCCGACGAGATCGACGTGCTCTATTACGAGAAGCCCTACTTCGTGGTGCCGGCCGACGATCTCGCCGAGGAAGCCTATATCGTGCTCCGCGAGGCGCTGCGGAAAAGCCGCAAGGTCGGGCTAGGCCAGTTGGCGGTGCGGGGGCGCGAGCAACTCGTGTCGATCAAGCCCTGCGGACGGGGCCTCGTCATGGAAGTTCTGCGCTATGCAGACGAGGTGAACAAGGCGCAGGGCTATTTCCGCGAGATCGGCGACGACAGCCCCGATGCCGACCTGCTCGACCTGGCGACCACGCTGATCGACAAGAAGACCGCGCCTTTCCGCCCGGCCGAGTTTCATGACCGCTACATCGACGCGCTTCACCGCCTGATCGACAAGAAGGTCAAGTCCAAGAGCAACAAGCGGGTGCTGGAGGACGTCGAGGAACCCGCCGGGAACCGCAAGGGCAACGTGATCGACCTGATGGCGGCGCTCAGGAAATCGGTAGGCGAAGGGGGAGCAGCGAAGAAAGCCGCGCCCGCGAAAAAGGCGCCTGCCAAACGCGCGGCGCCTTCCGGCAAGACCGCGGCGACACGCGGCAGCAAGCGGGCCTGAGCCATGGCGCGAGGCGTGAGGAAACCCGATCCCCTTGCCGAATACAACCGCAAGCGCGACTTCGCGAGGACGGCGGAACCGTCAGGCAAACAGGGGGTGAGCGCCGGCGGCGATCTCTTCATCGTCCAGAAACATGCCGCGCGGCGGTTGCACTGGGATTTCCGGCTCGAAGTGGACGGCGTGCTCAAGTCCTGGGCGGTGACCAGGGGGCCGAGCGCCGATCCCGAGGACAAGCGCCTTGCGGTGCGCACCGAGGACCATCCGCTCTCCTACGCCGAATTCGAGGGAAGCATTCCGCACGGCGAATACGGCGGCGGCACGGTGATGCTGTGGGACGAGGGGACATGGGCGCCGGTCGCGGGCAAGAGCGCGAAGGATATCGAGCAGGGCCATCTGCATTTCGCCCTCCACGGGGAACGGATGAAGGGCGAATGGCTGCTGGTGCGCATGAAGGGCCGCCCCGGCGAGAAGCGCGAGAACTGGCTGCTGCGCAAGGTCGCAGACGGTGAGGCGCTTTCGGGCGACAGGTTAGTGGACGAGGGGCTTACCAGCGTTCTCACCGGCCGGACCATGGCCGAGATCGAGGCCGATCGGCAGGGCACTCAGTCGCTAAGGGGCAAGAAAGGCAAGGCTTTCGCGCAGGCCATGGGCGCTGCGGCCGAGCATAATGCAAAGGCTGCGAAACCGAGGGCGCGCAAGGCGCGAACCGGCACGCCGCCGAAATTCCGCGCCTTGCAGCTCGCGACTTTGGTGGACGCGGTGCCGGACGGCAACCTGTGGATGCACGAGATCAAGTTCGACGGTTATCGTGCGCTGGTTGCGGCGGCGGGAAGCACGGTCCGCGTCTTTACCCGCAACGGCCACGACTGGACCGACAAGTTCGCGCCGCTGGCCGGGATCATCGCCGGGCTGGACCTGCCGCCCTGCCTGGTCGACGGAGAGATCATCGCGCGGGGCGCGGATGGGAATCCGAGCTTCTCCAGCCTGCAGGCCGTGCTCAAGCGCGGCCATGGCAGCCAGAAGGACAGCGATGCTCTGGAGTTCCACGCATTCGACCTGCTGGAACTTGACGGTCGCGATCTGGCCCCGCTTCCCAATATCGAGCGGAAAGAGCGGCTGGAGGCGCTCCTTTCGGAAGCGCTGCCGCCCGTTTTCGTGGCCGACCATGTGATCGGCGCGGGCGAAAAGCTATACGATGCCATGTGCCGGGCCGGGCAGGAAGGCGTGATCGCCAAGCGCATCGATGCGGCTTACGCGGGGCGGCGCACGCGAAGCTGGGTCAAGATCAAGTGCACCCGGCGGCAGGAGTTCGTGGTGATCGGCTGGAGCCGCTCCACTGCGCGCGGACGGCCGTTTTCCTCGCTTCTGCTGGGCCAGTACGAAGACGGCAGGCTGGTCTATCGCGGCAAGGTCGGCACCGGTTTCGACGCCGATGGGCTGAACGACATCGCCGCCAGACTGGCCCCTCTGGCACGCAAGACCGCGCCCGCCGAAGTGGCAGGCGCGGAGGCGCGGGGGGCGAGCTGGGTCACGCCGAAACTGGTCGCCGAAGTGGCCTTCGCGGAATTCACGGCCGAAGGCCGGGTTCGCCATGCCAGCTTCCTGGGGCTGCGCGGGGACAAGGAAGCAAGGGAAGTTGCGCCGGAAATGCCAAAACCCGCCCCACGCGCCGTGATCGACGTGAAAGTGACCAGCCGCGACCGCGTGATATTTCCCGAAAGCGGCCAGACCAAGGGCGAGCTTGCCGATTACTACGCCGAGATCGCGCCGCTCATGCTGCCCTTTGCCGCCAACCGGCCTATCAGCCTCGTGCGGTGTCCTCAGGGCCGCGCGAAGAAATGTTTCTTCCAGAAGCATGACAGTGGCTCGTTCGGCGAACATGTGCATCATGTCCCGATCCGCGAGAAGGATGGCGGCAGCGAGGACTATCTGTACCTTGGCGACGCGGACGGTCTGGTTGCCTGCGTGCAGATGGGCACGATCGAATTCCACGGCTGGGGCGCCCGCGCCGATGCGGTGGAGAAGCCTGATCGCATGGTCTTCGACCTCGACCCCGACGAAGGGCTGCCATTCGCGGAATGCCGCCGCGCCGCGCAGGACTTGCGCCGCCACCTTGCGGATATCGGCCTCGTCAGCTTTGCCATGCTTTCGGGAGGCAAGGGGGTGCATGTCATCGTGCCGCTTACGCCCGGTCACGACTGGGAAGCGCACAAGGATTTCTCGCGCCGGTTCGCCGAAGCGCTGAGCCAGGCGGAACCCGATCGCTACGTCGCCACGATGAGCAAGGCCAGACGCAAGGGCAGGATATTCATCGACTGGCTGCGCAACCAGCGCGGTAGCACAGCGGTCCTGCCTTATTCCGCCCGTGCCCGTGTGGGAGCGCCGGTAGCGGTGCCGATCGCCTGGGACGAGTTGGATGAGATGAGCGATGCGCATCCCTTCGCGATCGGCGATGGCCACCGCCTGATCGAACGGGCCGCCCAACTGCGGGGGTGGGGTTTCGCCGAACAGAGCTTACCCGACTTGTGATCTGCAGCATGTTCATAATGTTCATTTGTGAACACTGCAAAAAAATCTGTATCGTTGCTGAACATCGGCATTCCCAATCTTGAGAATTACTTAAGGAGCGAGTAACCTTCGGGACCTAGGGGCGGGCGGGTTTTTATGACATCAGAAGACCGTCGACTTGATGGGTGGAAAGCGATAGCGGCTCACTTCGGCCGCGACCGCACAACCGTTGCCCGCTGGGCGCGCGAAAGGGGGCTGCCGATCCATCAGCTCCCCGGCGGCAAGCAGAAGACGGTATTCGCCTTCGAGCGGGAACTGGTCGAATGGGCGCAGCGGAATTCCACTGCCGAACTGTTCGACATACCACTGCCGCAATCGCCGCAGGGTTCATTCGATGCGGAGCCGGACGGAGCGGTTACGGGGAAATATCGTAGCCCCGCCCTCTATGCAGGCCTTGCCGCGCTGGCGCTTGCAGGACTGTTCGCATGGGGCTTGTGGCATGACCGTTCGCAGAGCGAGGCCCTGCCCGAAGACCCCGTCGTGGCACGCGATTTCGTGGCCGCGCGCGATGCATGGGGGCACCGGACACCCAAGGATCTCGCCGCTTCGATCCGGCTCTACACGTCCGTGATCGAGCGTGACCCGAACTACGCGCCGGCCCGCGCGGGACTGGCGGAAAGCTGGCTGATCTACCGGGAATATGGCGAGGTGAACGACGCGGAGGCCTTCGGCAAGGCGCGGAGCGCGGCTCAGAAAGCGCTCGATCTCGATCCCGATCTGGCCAGCGCTCACCGTGCGCAGGGCTTCATCGAATACTGGTGGGACAACGATCCCGAAGCCGCGCTCAAATCCTTCCGCGAGGCGCTGCGGCTCGATGGAGAAGACGGGCAGACATATTTCTGGCTGGCCAACATCCTTTCGGATCTTGGCGAAGACGCGATGGCCGAACGGTATTATACCAAGGCCATGCTGCTGATGCCCGGTTCCCAGCCGATCGCGGTGGAACATGCCTGGTCGCGGTGGCAGGCCGGGAATGACCGGGAAGCGCTGGCGCTCCTGCTCGACCTCAAGCGAACCTATCCGCAGGACGCGACCATCAGCAGTTGTCTCTCCTGGGTCTATCTCGGCATGGGCGATATTCGCGGCTTCACTCGTGAACTCGGCGATTTCGCCCGGTTGCGCTCGGATCCGGGCGCGGCCGCGCTGGCGGAAAAGATGACGGGGGCGCTGAACAACGATCCTGCCCGCGCGCCCGACATCCTGATTGCGGATGCTCGCGGCGAACTTGCCGAGGGTGGGCGGCGCATCCGCCAGACACCGGCATTCTACGCCTCGGCCACCGGGCGGCGGAACGAACTGGTCTCGCTCATGAAAGAGGCGGTGGTGTTGGGGGAGCGCTGGAACTCCCGGCCCGTCACCCGGCGAATCGAATCGGCGTGGAAGAACGACCCGGAAGTGACCGGCCTGCTCGGGCAGTTGGTGTTCCCGCCGCCGAGGGTAGCGCTACCCTGATCGGGTATGAGCGAATAGCCCCTCTCCCATCGCCGCGGCGCTGATAAGAAAATGATTTTTGGCGGATTTCTGCAATTTGCAGCAATTTGCATCACCGTAGAATCACCTGCGTGGGCGTAGAATAATTCTTGTGGGCGTCGGGGGCATTGATCTGCTGGAGCAGGTCGCAGGATCGGGGGATCTGGACCAGGCCGGCGCTATATTCGGAGCGACCCAACCTAGGCCCCGCGCGGGAATGGTTTCCGCGGGGCCTATTTTTTGCGCATTCGCCAAAGAGCAGTTCGCCTTGCGCCGGAGCCGAGGGTTACGACCTAATGCGCTTCACCAATTCTCAGAGCGGCGAGCGCGGCGATCAGCAGGGTGGCGGCGGCAAAGGCCATGGTCCATATCGGCTGACCGGGGAAGAAGGCTTTCATGATCGAGCCCATGACGGTGGCCACCAGCAATTGCGGCAGCACCACGAAGACGTTGAACAGGCCCATGAACACGCCCAGCTTCGCCTGCGGCAGGCTGCTGGCGAGAATGGCGTAGGGCATCGCCAGGATCGAGGCCCAGGCGATTCCGATTGCGATTTCGCACAGCACCAGCGCATCCGGGTCGCGAATGGCCATGAAGCCCGCGAAACCGAGGGCTCCGAACATGAGGCACAGCGCGTGCGTGCGGGCCTTGCCCAGCCGCCCTGACAGCCACGGAAGCAAGGCCAGCGCCGCCACGGCCGCCACGCCGTTGTAGACGGAGAACAGCACGCCGACCCAGTTTCCGGCCTCCTGATAGGCGGGGCTGGAGGGATCTGCCGATCCGAAATGATACTGCGCGACGACCGGCGTGGTATTGATCCACATGATGAAAAGCGCCGACCAGCTGAAGAACTGCACGAAGGCGAGCCGCTTCATGATGGGCGGCATCCCGGAGAAATCGCCGACGATCCCAGCCAGCATCGAGGCGCTGCGCCCCGATCGGGCCAAGGCGATCGCGGCGATCACCGCCATCCCGTATGCCGCGAGCAGGCCGGCGAGCAGATAGACTTCCTTTTCCAGACCCCAGAACCGCACGGCCAGCGCGATGAGCACGCCTGCCGCGATCCACGGCGCCCCGCCCAGCAGGTTGCGGTCTGCCAGGCTGTCGGCCGCCGGTGCGGAAGGCGATTGCTCCGGCTCCTCTAAGGCGGCCTGCTCCTGCGGTGAATATTCGCGCGTGGTCAGGACCGTCCACAGCACAGCCGCCAGCAGGGCGAGGCCGCCCGCCAGGAAGCTGTAGCGCACGGTATCGGGTATCCCGCCCGGCACCGCGCTGTTGCTGATGCCGAAGTGGTCGAGAACGTAGGGAAACAGCGACCCCACCACCGCGCCGGCGCCGATGAAGGCGGTCTGCACCGCGTAGCCTGCGGTGTGCTGGTCCTTGCGCAGCATGTCGCCGACGAAGGCGCGGAACGGCTCCATCGAGATGTTAAGGCTGGCGTCGAGCATCCACAGCAGCATGGCTGCCATCAGCAGGCCGCCGCTTTCCGGCATCGCCAGCAGTGCGACCGCGGCCAGCACGGCGCCGCCGAGGAAATAGGGGCGCCTGCGGCCGAAGCGGCCAAGCCAGGTGCGGTCCGACATATGCCCGACGATCGGCTGTACCAGCAGCCCGGTGAGGGGCGCGGCGATCCACAGGGCGGGCAGGTCGTCGATCGAGGAACCGAGCGACTGGAAGACCCGGCTCATATTGGCGTTCTGAAGCGCGAAGCCGATCTGGATGCCGAAGAAGCCGAAGCTGATGTTCCATAGCCCGGCCCATCCCTGCCGCGGTTTTTCGAGCATTTCCGCGCCTTTCCCGGCCCCCGTCATCGGCATTCCTTCCCTTTGCCGCGCGCATCCATGGTCGCATCGGTCATGGCCCGGAGACCTTGCATGGCGGCTCGGCGACGGCAACATGCATACGAATACCTTCGAATTCCGGGCGCGACAGAACGACACCTAAGGGGCACAGAACCCCGCCTAGAGCGGGCCCAGCGTGCTGCGCCGCGCGATCAGTCTGGCGCCCAGCGTCGCTTCCGGCACGGGCCGGTCCTCGATCAGGGCGACCAGCGTTTCGACCAGGCTTTCGCCCGCGCCTTTCAGGTCCTGCATGACCGTGGTGAGCGGCGGATTGGTCATGCTGGCGGCGGGCAGGTCGTCGAAGCCCATGACCGCCACATCGCCGGGGATCGTCCGCCCGGCGGCGGCGAGCGCGCGCATCGCGCCGATGGCGATGAGGTCGCTGGCGGCGAACACGGCGTCGAATTCCACGCCGTCCTCGATCAGTGCCCGCATCGCGCTTTCGCCGAGGTCCTCGTGGCTGATCGCATCGTGCTGGAGCGCGGGGTCGCAGGCGATCCCGGCCTCCGCCATCGCGGTGCAGAGGCCGCGGTAGCGTTCGGCGAATTCGGGGTAGTGCTCGTCCGCCTGGCCGAGGAAGGCGATCCGCTTGCGGCCGAGGGCGATCAGGTGCTCTCCCGCCAGCCTGCCCGCGCCGAAATTGTCCGAGCCTACCGTTGCGCCGATATTGTCCTCGCTCACCGAGCCCCAGCGCACGAACTGGGTGCCCTGCCCGACAAGCTGCTCAAGCCGGCTTTCGTAGAGGGTGTAGTCACCGTAGCCGAGCAGGATCAGCCCGTCGGCGCGGTGGCTGTCCTGATAGCGGACGTGCCAGTCGTCCTCCATCTTCTGGAACGAGATGAGCAGGTCCATCCCGCGATTGGCGCATTGCCGGGTGATCGCGCCCAGCATGGCGAGGAAGAAGGGGTTGATCTTGGAATCGTCGGGCGTCTGCTCCTCGAAGAACAACAGCGCGATCGTGTTCGACCGCTGGGAGCGCAGCGAGGAAGCGTTCTTGTCGACCGAGTAGTTCAGCTCCCGCGCGATGGCCTCGATCCGGGCCCGCGTGGCCGCGCTCACCGCCTTGCTGCCGCGCAGCGCGCGACTGACGGTGGGTTGGGACACCCCGGCCCGATAGGCGATGTCGAAACTGGTCGGCCTGTTGCTCGGTTTGCGTCCCATCGTCCCGCTTCCCTGTCTCGCCCGCTAAAGTCCTGTTTTTCCGCCGTCTCGCCCATGTCCGCCGCGTTGCATTCGCGCAACGCGACGTGGCCTCGCGGCACTTGCGTATACGTATGCCATATTATGCATTCGCCTGTCCCGCCCTAAGCGAGAGGGAACGGAAAGAGTCGCGGTGCAAAAAATCGCCGGGCCTTCCACGGCCGACCCCGAGACATCGAAGGGGCGGACGGTCACTTGAGGAGGAGGACAGGATGTCGCTTCATAAGCAGTTTTCGCGCCGGAATTCGTCTTCGCTGGCGCTTGCGGCCGCCCTGGCCGCCGTGCCGTCTTTCGCCTTCGCGCAGGACGCCGCCCCGGTGGACGATCCCAAGCAGGATCAGGCGATCATCGTCACCGGATTTCGCGCCAGCCTTGAATCGGCGGTCAACAAGAAGAAGCGCGCCGAGCAGATCGTGGAATCGGTTTCCGCCGAGGATATCGGCAAGCTGCCCGACGCTTCCATCGCCGAGTCCATCGCCCGCCTGCCGGGCCTGACCTCGCAGCGCGTCAACGGCCGCTCCAACGCGATCTCGATCCGCGGTTTCGCGCCCGATTTCTCGACCACGCTGCTGAACGGCCGCGAGCAGACCTCCACTGGCGACAACCGCGCCGTCGAGTACGACCAGTACCCTTCCGAAGTCATCAACGCGGTCAATGTCTACAAGACGCCGATGGCCAGCCTTGTCGGGCAGGGGCTGTCGGGCACGGTGGACATGCGCACGATCCGGCCGCTCGATACCGGCAAGCGCATCGTCACCGTGGGCGCGCGCGGTGTCTATGCGGATCTCGGCAAACTGAACAAGGGCTCGGACGACAAGGGCTTCCGCGTCAACGGCATGTACGTGGACCAGTTCGCGAACGACACGCTCGGCATTGCGCTCGGCGCCAGCTACAACGACGAACCCTATCAGGTGCAGGAGTTCAACTCCTGGGGCTATGCCGATGCGGCAGACGGCAACAAGGTTATCGGCGGTTCGAAGTCGTACAACACGTCCAGCAAGCTGAAGCGGCTCGGGCTCAACGGCACGCTGCAATGGCGGCCGAGCGCGAACTTCACCTCGACGATCGACGCCTTCTATTCGAACTTCAAGGACGACCAGATCAAGCGCGGCATCGAACTGCCGCTCTACTGGTCCTCGGCCACGCTGGACCCGGGCTACACCGTGGAAGACGGCCTGATCAATTCGGGCAGCTTCTCGAACGTGAAGGGCGTGCTGCGCAACGACGTGTTCCAGCGCCATGCCAAGCTCTATTCCTTCGGCTGGAACAACGAATGGAAGGGTGATGACGGCTGGACGGCGATGTTCGACGCCAGCTATTCGAAGACCGACCGCAACGAACTGACCATCGAGAGCTATTCGGGCACCGGCCGCGCCGGAGAGGGCGCCACCGATACGATCGGCTTCACCAGCGCCGCCAGGGGCACCACTTTCACCCACGATCTCGACTATGGAGACTGGAGCCAGATCCTGCTGACCAGCCCGCAGGGCTGGGGCGGCACCCAGATCGGCACTGACGGCACCGCGATCTACGGCGGGCAGGACGGCTACTACAACAACCGCAAGATCAAGGACGAGCTCTGGCAGTTCCGCACCGAGGTGAAGAAGGAGCTGGATTCCTCCTTCCTCAGTTCGATCCAGGCGGGCATGAACTATACCAGCCACTCCAAGACGCTGGTTCCCGAGGAATATTTCCTGGGCCTTGCCGCCAATACCGACGGCACCGTCAGTGTGGAAGTGCCCGAGCAGTACCGCCTCGGCACCACCAATCTGAAGTACCTCGGGCTGGGCAACGTCATCAGCTACAACCCGCTCGACCTGATCCGGGACGGCATCTACAATCTGGTGCCCAACCCCACCGGAGACGTGGTTTCCAAGGGCTATGCGATCCGCGAAAAGCTGATGACCGGCTATCTCCAGGCCAACATCAAGTCGCAGATCGGTGCCGCCGAACTGACCGGCAACGTGGGCGTCCAGGCGATCTGGACCGACCAGAACTCCAGCGGCGGCAGCGCCGCGCCCAACCTCGATCCGGTGACGGGCGAACAGATCCTCAACCCCAACGGCTCGCCGAGCTATTTCTACGCCACCCGCCGGTCCAGCACCGACTATCTCGACGTGCTGCCCAGCCTCAATCTCTCGCTGCGTTTCCCCAGCGACTTCGTGGTCCGCTTCGCCGCAGCGCGCGAGATCATCCGCCCGCGCCTCGACGACATGCGCGCCTCGCTGGAATACGGCTATACCTTCACTGACGGCGTGGCGGTGGTGACGGGTTCGTCGGGCAACCCGGACCTGCGCCCGTGGCGCGCCAATGCGCTTGACCTCACGTTCGAGAAATACTTCGCGGCCAAGGGCTATATCGCCGCGCAGTTCTTCTGGAAGGAGCTGAAGAGCTACATCTACAACCAGGACGTGGTGATCGACAGTTCGACGCTGGCCCTGCCCGATCCGGGCAATGGCTACACGATCTCGCCGATCGCGGTCATCAACGTGCCGGTCAACGGGCAGGGCGGCAAGCTCTACGGCGTGGAAGTGGCGGGAACGCTTCCCTTCGATGCCTTCACCTCGGCGCTGTCGGGCTTCGGCGTCACCGGCTCGGTCGCCTATACGCAGTCGAAGATCCATCCGATGCCGGGAGAAGCGGCTTCCGCGCTGCCGGGCTATTCGAAGTGGGTGGCCAACGGCACCGCCTTCTTCGAGAAGTGGGGCTTCAACCTGCGCGGCTCGGTTCGCTATCGTTCGACCTTCATCGGCGAAGTCTCGGGCTTCGCGGCCAACCGCCAGCGGCGCCGCGCGCAGCCGGAAACGATCGTCGATGCGCAGATCGGCTATGACTTCCAGCCGGGGAGCGCGCTGGAAGGGCTCTCGCTCTATATCCAGGGCCAGAACCTCACCAATGCGCCCTTCGTGACGACCAATCCGGGCGATAGCCGCCAGATCATCGACTATCAGCGCTACGGCGCGCGCTATCTGGCGGGCTTCACGTATAAGTTCTGAGGCCGGTTATCGGTGCCGTGCGGGGAACCTCCTCCTCTCCGGCGGCATCGCAATGGGCGGAACCGGGAAGTTCCTCTCCCTCCCTTCCCGGTTCCGCTTCCCCCGAACGGGTTTCGGGGCGACGTTGAAGCAAAACATCGGAGAGTTCCCGAGATGCACCGCCTGCTATCTTCCCTCATTGCGCTGGCCGGATCGCTTGCCGCGCCAGTCGCGCTGGCGGGTCCGCTGGAAGACCTGCGCGCGCGAACGCCCGAGCAGGAGGTGATCTACTTCGTCCTGCCCGACCGGTTCGAGAACGGCGATCGTTCGAACGATGCGGGCGGGCTCAAGGGCGGCAAGCTGGCCACCGGCTTCGATCCCACCGACAAGGCCTTCTATCACGGCGGCGACCTCAAGGGGCTGGCCGCGCGGCTGGGCTATATCCAGAACCTCGGCGCGACGGCAATCTGGGTGGGGCCGATCTTCAGGAACAAGCCGGTGCAGGGGCCGAAGGGGGGCGAGAGCGCAGGCTATCACGGCTACTGGATCACCGACTTCACCCATGTCGATCCGCATTTCGGAACGGACGCGGATTTCAAGGCACTGGTCGATGCCGCCCATGTGCGGGGGATGAAGGTCTACATGGACATCATCGTCAACCACACGGCAGACGTGATCCAGTACCGGGAGGGGGCTGCCGAGGGCTATCCGTACCGTTCGAAGGCGGACTATCCGGCCTCAGCCTATACCCCCTTCGTTCCCAGGGGCGAGGAGCGCGTGAAAGCGCCCGCATGGCTCAACGATCCGGCTTACTACCACAATCGCGGCAATACCGACTGGAAGGGCGAAAGCGCGCAGCTTGGCGATTTCGTCGGGCTGGATGACCTTGCGACCGAGAACCCGCGCGTGCTGGAAGGCATGATCGCGATCTACGGCGACTGGATCGACAAGTACGGCATCGACGGTTTCCGCATCGATACGGCCAAGCATGTGAACCCGGAATTCTGGCGCGCGTTCGTTCCCGCCATGAAGGCGCGCGCGGCGGCGAAGGGCATCCCGAACTTCCACATCTTCGGCGAAGTGATGACGGGCGACTACGACCCGGCGCTGCTGGCCAGCTGGACGCGCAATGCCGGGCTGCCCGGCGTGCTGGACTTCGCCTTCATGCATGCGGTGCTGAAGGCGGCGGGCGGTGGCAGCAGCGAGGAACTGGCGCGCCTGCCCGATGATGACGGTCTTTACGAGGGCGGCGCCAAGGCGGCGCTGCAATTGCCAACGTTCCTCGGCAACCACGACGCCGGGCGCGCGGCGATGTTCCTCAAGGCCGCGAACCCGGCGATGAGCGCGGATGAACTGCTGAAGCGGGGTGAACTGGCCCATGCCATGCTGCTCACCCTGCGCGGCGTGCCGACGATCTATTACGGCGACGAACAGGGCTTTACAGGGGCCGGCGGCGACCAGCTTTCGCGGCAGGACATGTTCGCCAGCAAAGTGGCGATCTACAACGGCGAGGCGCTGGTCGGTTCGGCGAAGACCACGGCTACCGAAAGCTTCGATCCCGCCCATCCGCTCTACCGCCTGATCGCGCAGCTTTCCGTCTTGCGCGTGAAGACGCCGGCGCTGACCGATGGCCGTTCGGTCACCCGCGCGGCATCGGAGAAGCCCGGCCTCGTCGCCGTCTCCCGCTTCGATCCCAAGACCGGGCGCGAGGTGCTGCTGGCTTTCAATACCTCGACCGCGCCGGTCTCTGCAGCTGTTGTCGTCGATCCGGCATCGCTCTCGTTTGCAACGCTGGCGGGCACGGCCTGCGCCGCCAAAGCCAGCGCGCCCGGTTCGGTGCGCGTAGACCTGCCGCCGCTCGGCTTTGCGGTCTGCGCGGCGAAACCCTGATCCTCCCCTGCGGAAAAGACCATGACCTTACCTGCCGAATGGTGGCGCGGTGCCGCCATCTACCAGATCTATCCCCGCAGCTTCGCGGACGCCAATGGCGACGGCATCGGCGACTTGCCCGGCATCGCCGCGCGGCTCGATCATGTCGCCAGCCTCGGCGTGGAGGCGGTGTGGATTTCGCCCTTCTACGCCTCGCCCATGGCCGATTTCGGCTATGACATTGCGGATTACTGCGCCGTCGATCCGATCTTCGGCACTCTGGAAGACTTCGACGCGGTGATCGCGCGGGCCCGCGATCTGGGGCTCAAGATCATCGTCGATCAGGTCTACGCCCATACTTCGGACCGGCACGCGTGGTTCGTGGAAAGCCGCCAGAGCCGCGATAACCGCCACGCGGACTGGTACGTCTGGGCCGATCCCAAGGAGGACGGCACCCCGCCCAACAACTGGCAGTCGATCTTCGGCGGCCCCGCATGGCGCTGGGACGCGCGGCGCGGGCAGTATTACATGCACAACTTCCTGGCCGAGCAGCCGCAGCTCAATTGCCACAACCCGCAAGTGCAGGACGCGCTGCTGGGCGTGGCGAAGTTCTGGCTGGACCGGGGCGTCTCGGGCTTCCGCATCGATGCGCTCAACCATTCGATGCATGACCCGCTGCTGCGCGACAATCCGCCCGCGCCGAATGATGGCAAAGTCCGCACGCGGCCCTACGACTTCCAGATCCAGCGATACAACCAGTCGCACCCGGATATTCTGGCCTTCATCGAGCGGTTGCAGGCCCTGATCGCCTCCTATCCCGATACCTACTCGCTGGCCGAGGTCGGCGGGCTCAATGCCGGGGTGGAGATGAAGGCCTTCACGCAAGGGTCCGCGCGGCTGAACAGCGCCTATGGCTTCGACTTCCTCTATGCCGAGAGCCTGATCCCCACGCGCGTCGCGGCGGCGCAGGAATTCTGGCCGGACGAGCCCGGAATGGGTTGGCCGAGCTGGGCTTTCGAGAACCACGACGCGCCGCGCGCCGTCTCGCGCTGGTGCGCTCCTGAGCACCGGGACGCCTTCGCGCGGATGAAGGCGATGCTGCTCCTTTCGCTGCGGGGCAATCCGATCGTGTTTCAGGGCGAGGAACTCGGGCTGGAGCAGGACGAGGTGCCGTTCGAACTGCTTCAGGACCCCGAGGCCATCGCCAACTGGCCGCTCACCCTCTCGCGCGATGGCGTGCGCACGCCGCTGCCGTGGAAGGCGCAGGACGAGCACGGCGGTTTCACCAGCGGCCGCCCGTGGCTGCCGCTTTCCGAAGCGAACCTTGCCCGCGCCGTGGACCGGCAGGAGGCCGATCCCGCCTCGCTGCTGCACCTGACGCGCTGCCTCATCCACGTGCGCCGCGACGATGCGGCGCTGCGCCGGGGCACTTGCGAGGTGCTGCTGGCGGACGAGACGCGGCTCGTGCTGCGCCGCGAGGCGGAGGGGCGCTCCGTGCTGGCAGTGTTCAACATTGGTGAGCGCGATGCGGCCTGGCCGCAGGAGGTGCCGACAACGGGCAAAGTCCTCGCTGCCGTCAATGACGCTACGCCCGGCTCGCTCCCGGCATGGAGCGCGATCTGGATTGAGCAATGACCAAAAAATTTCGTCCCCCTCGCCTTCGCGGGGATGACGAGGAACGTGGAGGGCCGGGTCGGGGACGATGCATCCCATCAATGGCCGCCGCACCAGTGCAAGTTTCAAAAGGAGATCGGGCATGAAGCCTTTCCGCCTGCTGGCAAAAGCCAGCATCCTCGCCGCTACTCTGGCACCGCTTGCCGTGCATGCGCAGGACGCGCACCCCAGCGTCACCGCCGCCTCGCCCGATGGCTCGATCGTGCTCACCGTCGGCACCGACAACGACAGCCGCCCCACATGGTCACTGTCGCGCAAGGGCAAGCTGCTGATCGCGCCGAGCAAGCTGGGCTTCGTGCTGACCGACGGCGTCAACATGGTGCGCGGCTTCGCGATTTCCGGCAGCGAAAAGGGCACGCATGACGATACGTGGCAGCAGCCCTGGGGTGAGCGCACCAATGTGCGCGATCATTATAACGAGGTGACCGTCCACTTCCGCCAGTCCGCCGCGCAGGGCAGCCGGTTGATGGACGTGCATTTTCGCCTGTTCGATAACGGCGTGGGCTTCCGCTACGAACTGCCCGAGCAGCCGGCGATGAAGACGATGAAGATCGCCGACGAAACCACCGAGTTCGACATCGTGCCCAAGGGTGAGGCATGGTGGATCCCCGGCGGCGAATGGAACCGCTACGAGCAGGTCTACCAGAAGACCGCGATCGACGCGGTTTCCACCGCGCATACGCCGATCACCATGAAGCTGGAGGACGGCACCCACCTGTCTTTCCACGAAGCGGCGCTGGTCGACTATGCGGGCTACTGGTTCAAGCGGGCGGATGGGCAGACTTTCCGCACCACGCTTTCGCCTTCGTCACGCGGAGCGCGGGTGGTGCGCGATCTGCCGTTCAACACGCCCTGGCGCACGATCCGCATCGCGGACAATGCGGCGGGCCTTGTGGAGAACGATCTGGAACTGAACCTCAACGAACCCAACAAGCTGGGCGATGTAAGCTGGGTGAAGCCGATGCGCTATATCGGCATCTGGTGGGGCATGATCCGCGGCGACTGGACATGGGCGACCGGGCCGAAGCACGGCGCCACCACCGCGCGCGCCAAGCAGTACATCGACTATGCCGCCCGCCACAATTTCGGCGGCGTGCTGATCGAAGGCTGGAACAAGGGCTGGGATGGCGACTGGTTCGGACACGGCGACTTCAGCTTCACCGAGGCGACACCGGACTTCGATATCAAGGCAGTGACTGACTATGCCCGCAAGAAGGGCGTGGTGCTGATCGGCCACCACGAGACCGGCGGAAATATCGCCATCTACGAAAAGCAGATGGACGCAGGCTTCGCGCTCTATGAGAAGCTGGGCGTCACTTCGGTGAAGACCGGCTACGTCGCCGATGGCGGCGGCATCATTGCCGACACCTGGCATTACGGCGAAAAGCCGGGCGAAACGCATATGGAATGGCATGACGGCCAGCGTCAGGTGAACCATCATCTGGATGTGGTGAAGCTGGCCGCGCAGCATCACATTTCCATCGATGCGCACGAACCGGTCAAGGACACCGGCCTGCGCCGCACTTATCCGAACTGGGTCAGCCGCGAAGGCGCGCGGGGCATGGAATACAACGCCTGGGGTGCCTTCGCCAACGGGCCGGACCATGAGCCGACGCTGGTCTATACCCGCATGCTCTCCGGCCCGATGGACTTCACGCCGGGCGTGCTGAGCCTTGAAGGCGCACACCACGATCCGCTGGCCTCCACGCTGGCCAAGCAGCTTGGGCTCTACCTTGCGATCTATTCGCCGATCCAGATGGCGGCGGACTTCGTGGAAAACCTCGACAAGCACCCGCGCGAGATGGAATTCATCAGCCACGTCCCCACCGACTGGGCCGAAAGCCACCTGATCGCCGGCGAAGTGGGCGATTACGCCGTGTTCGCGCGCAAGGACCGGAAGAGCCCGGAATGGTTCGTCGGCGGCGTGAACGACGCGACGGCGCGAAACGTCACGCTCTCGTTCGACTTCCTCGAACCCGGCAAGACCTACAAGGCGACGATCTGGAAGGACGGGGAGGGCGCCACCTACCTCACCGATGCCCGCCACAGGATCGCCTATGACACGCGCACCGTGAAGAAGGGCGACACTTACGATCTTTGGCTCGCACCGGGCGGCGGCGCGGCGATGCGGCTCGTTCCCGTGAAGTAGACCCGCAAGCCCTGTTGCAACAGGCCAGCGGCGCGGCCCCGGCGAGAAATCGCTCCGGGGCCGCACTGCGTTTGCGGGCATCTGCAGGGAGATGACGAAGGGCTGCTCGCCCGATCTTGACAATTGTGTGAAATTGTCGTTGGTAGCGCTACCAATTTGATAACCGTGGTTGGGGGAGTCATTTCTATATGCCGCTGATGCCGTCTGACTGGGCGCAGGGAACGTTCGTGGGCCGCGCGGACTTTGGGGAGGGGCCTAGCCCGATCCTGGTGCTGCGCGGCGAACTGATCGACATGTCGGGCGTGGTGCCCACGGTTTCGGCGCTGGTCGAGGCGGGCGATTTCTCGGGCGCGGGCGGGGTGCGGCTGGGCGCGTTCGATGCGGCGGCGGTGAACCTGCTCAGCCCGGTCGATCTCCAGTGCGTCAAGGCCTGCGGCGTGACTTTCGCCACTTCCGCGATCGAGCGGGTGATCGAGGAACGCGCGCGGGGTGACTGGAGCGCGGCGGCCGCCATTCGCGAGCGGCTGGAAGCGCGTATCGGCGGGCAGATCCGCGCGGTGGTGCCCGGTTCCGACAGCGCCGCCCAGCTCAAGGCCGCGCTGATCGAGGACGGGCTGTGGTCGCAGTATCTCGAAGTCGCCATCGGGCCGGACGCGGAAGTGTTCACCAAGTCGCCGGTGCTTTCCACCATGGGCGTGGGCGCCGAGATCGGCGTGCGCTCGGATTCGAGCTGGAACAACCCCGAGCCCGAGATCGCCCTGCTGGTCGGCAGCGACGGCAAGGCCGTGGGCGCGACGCTCGGCAACGACGTGAACCTGCGCGATTTCGAGGGGCGCTCGGCGCTGCTGCTGGGCAAGGCCAAGGACAACAACGCCTCCTGCGCGCTCGGCCCGCTGGTGCGCCTGTTCGACGAGAGCTTCACCATCGACCATGTGCGCGATGCCGAAGTGCGGCTCTCGATCACCGGCGAGGACGGCTTCGTGCTGAGCGGCAAGAGCAACATGGCCGAGATCAGCCGCGATCCGCTCGACCTCGTGCGCCAGACGCTGAGCGAGCACCAGTATCCCGACGGCTTCGTGCTGTTCCTGGGCACGCTGTTCGCGCCGGTGCAGGACCGCGACGAGGAAGGCCGCGGCTTCACGCACAAGGTGGGCGACGTGGTGACGATCGAGAGCGACCGGCTGGGCCAGCTCACCAACCGCGTCGTCACCTCGCGCGATGCGGCGCCGTGGAGCACCGGAATCGGGGCGTTTTACGCCAACCTGCTGTCGCGCGGACTGCTCAAGGCATGAAGATCACATCCATGACGAACCATTCGGCCATCTATCCCAGCCTCAAGGGCAAGCGGGTGCTCATCACCGGCGGCGGCACCGGCATCGGCGCGGGCCTTGTCGAGGCGTTTGCCGGGCAGGGCGCCCATGTCGGCTTCCTCGACATCAATGCCCCTGCCGGAGAGGCGCTGTCCGCGGCGCTGCCGGGCACGCATTTCCGCGCCTGCGATCTGCGCGATCTCGATGCGACGGCCGCGGTCCTGGCCGAGCTGGCCGAGGCGATCGGCGGTGTCGACGTGCTGCTCAACAATGCCGCGAGCGATGACCGGCACGGCATCGACGAAGTGACGCCGGCCTACTGGGACGAGCGCATGGCGACGAACCTGCGCCACCAGTTCTTCGCGGCGCAGGCGGTGGTGCCGGGCATGAAGGCGCAGGGCGGGGGCGTGATCCTGAACTTCGGTTCGATCAGCTGGCACCTCGGCCTGCCCGATCTCGTGCTCTACCAGACCGCCAAGGCGGCGGTGGAAGGCATGACCCGGGCCATGGCGCGGGACCTTGGCGCCGACAACATCCGCGTCAACACCATCGTGCCGGGCAATGTCGACACCCCGCGCCAGAAACAGTGGTACACCCCCGAGGGCGAGGCCGAGATCATGGCCGCACAGTGCCTCAAGGCCCGCATCCAGCCCGCCGACGTCGCCGCCCTCTGCCTCTTCCTCGCCTCAGACGACGGCGCCATGTGCACCGGGCACGACTACTTCGTCGATGCAGGTTGGAGGTAGCGGTATTCAGGAAGGATGCCGGGCTGTTCCGGCATCCTTCAGCACGTTCAGGCGCGCGGCGCTGCGTCGGAATCGCGGCGGATCAGCTTGAATTCCGCCACCACGTGCGGATGGTCGCCCGCAGCGGCGCCGCCATTGCGCGAACGGATCTCGCCGATCAGCAGACGCACCGCGCGGCGCGCCATTTCGGCGGTGGGCTGGCGGATCGTGGTCAGTTCGGGCCAGACCGAGACGGCCAGCGCGGTATCGTCGAAGCCGCAGACGGTCAGCGCGCCCGGCACGTCCAGCCCGCGCCGGTGCGCCACGGTGATCGCGGCGGCGGCCATGTCGTCGTTCGAGGCGAAGATCGCGGTCGGCGGCGCCTGCAGGTCGAGCAATTGCGCGGCAGCCTCCAGCCCCGAGCGATAGGTGAAGTAGCCCTGCGCCACCAGCGAGGGATCGAACGGCAGGCTGAGCGCGGAAAGCGCCTCGCGGTAGCCGTCGAGCCGCTCGGCGCTTGCGGTCTGGTTGGGATGGCCGGTGATGAAGCCGATCCGCCTATGCCCCAGCGCGGCGAGGTGGTGCGTCATCGTGAAGGCGGCTTCGCGGTCGTCGATGCTCACCGAGAGCGCCCATTCCGGCGCGCGGCCCGTGGCGACCGCCACTACCGGCACGTCGGCATGCCGGAGCGCCTCGAGAACCGCCGGGGAATCGCTGAGCGGCGGCGGCAGGATCACCCCGTCGATACGGGTGCGCAGCAGCTGCGCCACGGCCTTCGCCTCGGCGCCTTCCTCGTTGCAGGGCTTGACCAGAAGCTGGGCATTGGCCGTGCTGGTTTCCTCCAGCGCGCCGACGAGGAATTCGCTGAGATAGGCAAAGCTCGGGTTGGAATGGAGCAGGCCGATCCTGAGATCCTCTCCGCCCGCCAGCACGCGCGCGGCGGTGCTGGGGGCGTAGTTCAGTTCGGCGATGGCGGCCTCGACCTTGCGGCGGGTTTCCTCGCGGACGTTGGCGCCCTTGTTGATGACGCGGCTGACCGTCATCGGCGAAACCCCCGCGAGGCGGGCGACATCGTCGATCTTGGCGCTGGAGCGCTGCTTGCGCGGACCTCTGGTATTGGTGCTCATCTGGTTCCCTGGCGGAGCCCCGGCGCTCATGGAGAGCACCGGGGAATGTTCGCTAACACCACAAATCCGGGTGATAGCGCAACCATCGAACGGCGATCAGTGCGGATGGTCAGTGCGGGTGTCCGGGTGCGAGAGGGAAATCCTGCGCCTTGTACCAGGCCAGATCGTGCTCCGGCGCGGCCACGCCGGCGGGCAGGGGCAGGCCGTTGACCGACATCCAGTAAGCCAGGCTGGCATCGCGCCACCACTTGGCCTCGTTGTGCTGGATCTGCAGATAACTGGCGGTTTTCTGCCAGCGTTCGGGGTCCACCTTGTCCTTCACGCCCTGCCAGTCCGCCTGCATCTGCGCGACCGTGGCCACGCCGCGATCGTAATGGCCGACCATCGCCTGCCAGAGCGTGTGGCCGGATTTCATCTTCCAGTCCCACGGCAGGTGGTGGAACCACAGCAGTTCGCTTTCCGGCGTGGTGCGCGGATCGGCGAGAAGTTTCGCCACGGCGGGTTCGTACTGGGCCACGGCATTGCTGCCGGTTTTCGTGCGGTCGAAGCCGATGCCGTTGCGGTCGGCCTTGTGATAATAGACCGGGTTCCACTCGGGCCGGGCAAGATCGCTGATCCATGGCCCCGGACCATAGTGATGGCCCGTGCCCATGAGGTGGGCGAGGCCGAACGGCCCGGTATAGTCCACCACCGCCTCGCGCGAGGCCATCATCATCTTCACCGCCGTATCGACCACGCGCGGGTCGTTGCCGAAGGTCTGCTGCGCCCATTCGCGGGCGATGGCGTCGGCGGAAAGCGTCGGGTCCCAGGCGAGGCGGCCGAAGGCGTACCAGTTGGCCTGGTTGAACGTGGAGCCCGACCAGTCCCGGTCGCGCCCGACATTGGCAACCCCGGCAATGCCGCTGAGCTTGTGGCCGTAGAGCGAACCGTCCACCACCCTCGCCACGGTCGATCCCTTGCCCCTGGCGCGGGTGTCTGCCTCCAGCACTTCCTCGAACATCGTTCCAAGGTAGGCGAGGTGCGTGGCGAAGCCGAGGTATTCCTTGGTGATCTGGAGTTCGAGCATCATCGGCGTCTTCGGCATGGCGCCGAACAGCGGATGGAACGGTTCGCGCGGCTGGAAGTCGATGGCGCCGTTCTTGACCTGCACCAGCACGTTGTCGGCGAACTTGCCGTCCAGCGGCTTGAACTCGGTATAGGCCTGCTTGGCGCGGTCGTCCGGGTCGGTCTCGGCATAGACGAAGGCCCGCCACATCACGATGCCGCCGTGCGGCGCGACGGCGGCGGCGAGCATGTTGGCGCCTTCCGCATGGCTGCGGTGATAGTCGCGCGGGCCGGGCTGGCCTTCGCTGTTGGCCTTGACGAGGAAGCCGCCGAAATCGGGGATCGCGGCGTAGATCTCGTCGGACTTCGCCTTCCACCAGGCCGCTACCTCGGGATCGAGGGGATCGGCGCTCTTGAGATGGCCGATCTCGATCGGTGCGGAGAACCGCGCCGAAAGGTAGACCTTGATGCCCCAGGGGCGGAACACTTCGGCCAGCGCCCGGGCCTTGGCGATATAAGGCGCGGTCAGGCTCTCGGGCTTGGCGTTGACGTTGTTGAGCACGATGCCGTTGATGCCCAGCGCGGCATTGGCGCGGGCATAGTCGGTGTAGCGGGGGTCCTTGAAGTCCGGCAGGGTCCACCAGTCCCACAGCGATTGCCCGGCGTAGCCGCGCTCCACCGAACCATCGAGGTTGTCCCAGTGGTTGAGCACGCGCAGGCCGATCTTCGGGGCGGAGCGGAGATCGATTCCGGCAAGGTCGGCGCCGGTCTTCTGCGCGCGGATCAGCGCGAAGGCACCGTAGAGCACGGCGCGGTCGGTCTTGCCGGTGACGAGCAGCACCTTGCGGCCATCGAGCGTGGCGGCGCGCACCAGATAGCCTTCCTCGCCCAGCGATGCCGCGGGCAGGCGCAGCGCGGCAAGGGCTGGATCGTCGGCCTTGCCGAGCACCACGGGAAGCGGCGACGCGGCAAGGTCGCGGCGCAGTTCGCCGGCGGCGCGGTCCAGCGTTTCGGACTGGCCGATCACGCGGATTTCGGTGGTGGCGGGGGCGCTTGCAGGCGCGAGCCAGAGGTCGTAGCCATCGTTTGCAAGGGCAGGCGCGCTCGCGAAGCCAAGGGCCGTCACGCATACGCCGATCGTCAGAAGCCGCTTCTTCATCATCCTCCCCTGTGTCCCAGATCGTGGCCCGGTGGCCGAAATTTAATTAGCGCGGCGATGCCATTGACAAGCTTGTTCGTTGTCGCGCATGATAGCGCTACCACATAAAGTTCCGGGCAGGCAACACACTTTGCCGCCCGATTGGGAAATGGGCCGAAAGGGTCCGGGGATGCAGGGGAGGAAGATGATTTTTCCGGTTTGTCTGACGCTTGCGGGATCGCGCCTTTCGTCCGTAGCGGTGCGCGCATGATCGCCGCCCCCGTGAAACGCCGCGAACTGCTGCGCTGGGGCGCGGGCGCCTCGATGCTGGCCTTCCTTCCGGTTTCCGCGCGCGCCGCCGCGCCGCTCTACAAGGACCCCAAGGTTCCCGTAGACCTGCGCGTGAAGGACCTGATGGCCCGCATGACGCTGGACGAGAAGGTGGCCCAGCTCGTCACGCTTTCCACCCGCAAGCGCGAGATCATGGACGAATCGCGCGCTTTCGATCCGGTTCGCGCCAGCAAGGCCCATCCCGACGGCATCGGCCAGATCGCCCGCCCGTCCGACCGGGGCGGCGCGGCCACGGCCAACAACACCGGCACCGAAGTGACCGGGCGCTGGCGCAAGCCTGCCGATACCATCGCCTTCGTCAACGCCGCCCAGAAATGGGCGCGCGAGCAGACCCGGCTCGGCATTCCGGTGCTGTTCCATGAGGAATCGCTCCACGGCTACATGGCGCCCGAAGCGACCAGCTTCCCGCAGGCCATCGCCATGGCGGGCAGCTTCGACACCGATCTGGTGGAGCGCGTGCAGTCGGTGATCGGCCGCGAAGTGCGCGCCCACGGTTCCACCCTGGCGCTTTCGCCGGTGGTGGACATCGCCCGCGACCCGCGCTGGGGCCGGATCGAGGAAACCTTCGGCGAAGACCCCTATCTTTGCGGAGAAATGGGCGTTGCCGCCGTGCGCGGCCTGCAGGGGCCGGGCAAGGAACTGGGCGAGGGCAAGGTCTTCGCCACGCTCAAGCACATGACCGGGCACGGCCAGCCCGAGGCGGGCAACAATGTAGCCCCGGCCCCGCTCGGCAAGCGCGAGCTTTACGATTCGTTCTTCCCGCCGTTCCGCGAAGTGGTGCGCCGCACCGGCATCGCCGCCGTCATGCCGTCGTACAACGAGATCGACGGCATCCCCAGCCACGCCAATCGCTGGCTGCTGGAAGACGTGCTGCGCGGCGAATGGGGCTTCGACGGCGCCGTGGTCAGCGACTATGCGGCGATCGGCGAACTCGCCTCGTTCCACCACCTCGCCAGCGATATCGAGGGCGCGGCGCGCCTTGCCCTCCATGCGGGCGTCGATTGCGACCTGCCGGACGGCGAGGCCTATCGCACGCTGGCCGATCAGGTGCGCAAGGGTCTGGTGCCGCTTGCCGCCGTCGATGCCGCCTGCCGCCACATGCTGACGCTGAAGTTCCGCGGCGGCATGTTCGAGGCGGGGCCGGTCGATCCCAAGGCTTCCGCGAAACTCACCGCCAATCCCGAAGCCCGCGCGCTGGCGCTGGAAGCGGCGCGCAAGTCGATCTGCCTGCTCAGGAATACCGGTGTCCTGCCGCTGACGGCGGGCGCGCAGAAGCGCATCGCGGTGATCGGGCCGAACGCCAATGTCACCCGCCTTGGCGGCTATTCGTCAGAACCGCGTTCGAGCGTGAACCTTGTCGAAGGCATCAAGGCACGCGTCGCGGGCAAGGCCGAAGTCGTCTTCGCGCAGGGCGTGTTCATTACGCAGAGCGAGGATCGTTCGGCCAACGAAGTGCTGCTGGCGGACCCGGCAAAGAACCGCGCGCTGATCGCCGAGGCCGCGGAAGTGGCCAAGGGCTGCGACGTGGTGGTGCTGGCCATTGGCGATACCGAACAGACCAGCCGCGAAGGCTATGCCAGGAACCACCTCGGCGACCGCACCGAGCTTGACCTCGTGGGCGAGCAGAACGACCTGTTCCGCGCGCTCAAGGCCACCGGCAAGCCGGTGATCGTCGTCGCGCTCAACGGTCGCCCGCCTTCCTGGCCCACCGTGGCCGAGCAGGCCGATGCGATCCTCGAATGCTGGTATCTCGGGCAGGAAGGCGGCACCGCCATGGCTGAGGCATTGTTCGGAGACGTCAATCCCGGCGCCAAGCTGCCGGTCACCGTTGTCAGGGACGTGGGGCAGGTGCCCTTCTTCTACAACCACAAGCCGTCCGCCAAGCGCGGCTATCTCTTCACCGAGACCGCGCCGCTCTATCCCTTCGGTTTCGGGCTCAGCTACACCACGTTCAGCGTGGGCGCGCCCAGCCTTTCGGCACCGCGCATCGGCACGGCGGGCAATGTCACCGTCTCTGTCGACGTGACCAACACCGGCCAGCGCGCGGGCGACGAAGTGGTGCAGCTCTATGTCCACGACCAGGCCGCCAGCGTCACCCGCCCGGTCATGGAACTGCGCGGTTTCCGCCGTGTCACGCTGAAGCCCGGCGAAACGCGCCGGATCGAGTTTACCCTCGGCCCCGACGATTTCAGCCTCTGGAACGAGGCCATGCGCGAAGTCGTCGAACCGGGCCTGTTCGATATCATGGTCGGCGCCAGCAGCGCCGATCTCAAGACCACAACCCTCGAAATCGCCTGAGGATTCCCGCAATGCCCAAGATCGTCGATGCCAAAGTCATCATCACCTGTCCGGGACGCAACTTCGTCACGCTCAAGATCACCTGTGACGACGGCACCACCGGCGTCGGTGACGCCACGCTCAACGGCCGGGAGCTGTCGGTCGCCAGCTACCTGACCGACCATGTGATCCCCTGCCTGATCGGCCGCGACGCGCACCGCATCGAGGACGTCTGGCAGTACCTTTACAAGGGGGCCTACTGGCGGCGCGGCCCGGTGACGATGACCGCCATCGCCGCCGTCGACATGGCGCTGTGGGATATCAAGGGCAAGATCGCGGGCCTTCCGGTCTACCAGCTGCTCGGCGGCGCGAGCCGCGAAGGCGTGATGGTCTACGGCCACGCCAACGGTACGACGATCGAGGACACCATCGAGGTCGCGCTCGATTACAAGAAGCAGGGCTACAAGGCGATCCGCCTCCAGTGCGGCGTGCCGGGCATGGCCTCCACTTACGGCGTCTCCAAGGACAAGTACTTCTACGAGCCCGCCGACGCCGACCTGCCGACCGAAAACGTCTGGAACACCGCGAAGTACCTGCGCGTCGTGCCGGAACTGTTCAAGGCCGCGCGCGAGGCGCTGGGCTGGGACGTGCACCTGCTGCACGATATCCACCACCGCCTCACCCCGATCGAGGCGGGCCGTCTGGGCAAGGACCTGGAGCCCTATCGCCCGTTCTGGCTGGAAGACGCGACCCCTGCCGAAAACCAGGAAGCGTTCAAGCTGATCCGCCAGCACACCACTGCGCCGCTGGCCGTGGGCGAGATCTTCAACTCGATCTGGGACTGCAAGGACCTGATCCAGAACCAGCTGATCGACTATATCCGCGCCACCGTGGTTCACGCAGGCGGCATCACCCATCTGCGCCGCATCGCCGCGCTGGCCGATCTCTACCAGATCCGCACCGGCTGCCACGGCGCCACCGACCTGTCGCCGGTCTGCATGGCCGCTGCCCTGCACTTCGACCTTTCGGTGCCGAACTTCGGCGTGCAGGAATACATGCGCCACACGCCGGAAACCGACGCGGTCTTCCCCCATGCCTATACCTTCGAGAACGGCATGATGCACCCGGGCGAAGCGCCGGGGCTGGGCGTGGACATCGATGAGGAACTGGCCGCCGGCTACGAATACAGCCGCGCCTTCCTGCCGGTGAACCGCCTCGAAGACGGCACGATGTACAACTGGTGAGCGTGGTGAACGGCGTGACGCCATCCATGGAAACCGCGAACGGCCCGGGGAAACCCTCGGGCCGGATCCGCTGGATCGTCTGCGCGCTGCTCTTTGCGGCGGTGGTCCTGAGCTATGTGGACCGGCTGGTCCTGCCCACGCTCAAGCCGGAACTGCAGGCGCGCTACGGCTGGAGCGAGAGCGGCTATGCCGATCTCGCGATCTGGTTCCAGGCGGGCTACGGCATTGCCTATGTCGTGTTCGGCCGCCTGATCGACCGGCTCGGCGCCCGCGCGGGCTATGCGCTGGCGGTGACGCTCTGGACCGTGGGCCACATGGCGCATGCGCTGTTCACTTCCACCAGCGGCATGCTGATCGCCCGCATTCCGCTGGCCATCGGCGAGGCGGGGACATTCCCCGCCGCCATCGCCGCCACCAACGAATGGTTCCCCAAGCGCGAGCGCGCCTTCGCCATCGGCATCTTCAACGCCGGCTCCAACGTCGGCGCGATCCTGACGCCGCTGGTGGTGCCGGTGATCGCGCTGACGCTGGGCTGGCGCTGGGCCTTCATCCTCACCGGCCTGCTCACGGTGCTGTGGCTGGCGGCATGGCTGGGCTTCTACCGCCGCCCGCGCGACAAGAAGAACCTCAGCGCCGAGGAACTGGCCTGGATCGAGGCCGATCCGGTGGAAAAGCCCCGCCCGGTCAAGTGGCGCGCGCTGTTCGGCTATCGCCAGACCTGGGCCTATATGCTGGGCCGCTTCCTGATCGACCCGGTATGGTGGACCTTCCTGTTCTGGCTGCCGGACTTCTTCAACAAGCAGTTCGGCGTGAAGATGCTGGATTTCGGCCCGCCGCTGATCGCGGTCTATATCCTGGCCGACGTCGGCTCGGTGCTGGGCGGCTGGGCTTCCTCGCGCTTCATCGGCCGGGGCTGGAGCGTCAACCGCTCGCGCAAGACCGCCATGTTCTTCGCCGCGCTTTGCGCCGTGCCGATCGCCATGGCCCCGAACGCGCCGGGCCTGTGGACGGCGGTGGCGCTGGTGGGCCTTGCTTGCGCCGGCCATCAGGGCTTCTCGGCCAATCTCTACGCTCTGCCGGGTGACACGATGCCGCGCTGGATGACCGGATCGGTCGTCGGCCTCGGCGGCCTTTCGGGCGCCGTGGGCGGCATGCTCATGGCCAAGTTCGCCGGAGCCATCCTCGAAAGCGTGGGCAGCTACGAGCCGATCTTCGTGGTCGCCTCCTGCGCCTATCTCGTGGCGCTTGCCGTCATTCACCTGATCCTTCCCCGCTACCAGGTCGCCGATCCCGACGGCGAGAAAGCTACAGCATGACGCGTCCTCTCGTTCTCCATCCCGATCGCCTGTTCCCGGCCGACCCCGGCACCCGCGCCATCGCGCGCGCGCTTTACGAGGGCGTGAAGGCCCTGCCGATCGTCAGCCCGCACGGCCATACCGATCCGGCATGGTTCGCTTATGACGAGCCGTTCACGGACCCGGCCTCGCTGCTGATCGTGCCGGACCACTATGTGTTCCGCATGCTCTATTCGCAGGGCGTCGCGCTGGAATCGCTGGGCGTGCCCAGCGTAGACGGCAGCCCGGTGGAGCAGGACCCGCGCAAGATCTGGAGCATCTTCGCGAAGCACTACCACCTGTTCCGGGGCACGCCTTCGCGCATGTGGCTGGACTGGGTCTTTGCCGAAGTCTTCGGGCTGGACGTGCTGCTGGATGAGACGACGGCGGACCACTATTACGAAGTGATCGACGCCGCGCTGAAGACCGAGGCGTTCCGCCCCCGCGCGCTGTTCGAAAAGTTCAACATCGAACTGATCGCCACCACCGAAGGCCCGCTGGACCCGCTGGCCCATCACCGCGCGATCCGGGAAAGCGGCTGGAACGGCCGCGTCGTCACCGCCTATCGCCCCGATCCGGTGGTCGATCCCGAAACGCCGGGCTTCGCCGAAAAGGTCGCGAAGTTCGGCGAGATGGCGGGTGAGGACGTCTCGACTTACGCGGGCTATCTTGCCGCGCACCGCTTCCACCGCGCCCGCTTCCGCGAGGCGGGGGCCACCTCGACCGATCACGGCCACCCCAGCGCCCTGACCGCCGACCTTTCGCCCGAAGACTGCGAGGCGCTCTACCAGCGCGTGCTGGCAGGGGCGAGCAAGCAGGATGCCGAACTGTTCCGCGCCCAGATCCTCACCGAAATGGCGGGGATGAGCGTGGAGGACGGCATGGTCATGCAGCTTCACCCCGCCGTCCATCGCAGCCACAACAAGGCCGTGCTCGACCGTTTCGGGCGGGACAAGGGCGGCGACATTCCGATGCCGGGCGAATTCGTGGAGGCGCTCAAGCCCCTGCTCGACCGTTACGGCAACGATCCGCGCCTGACCCTGATCCTCTTCACGCTCGATGAGGACGTCTACTCGCGCGAACTGGCGCCGCTGGCCGGGCACTATCCCTCGCTGCGGCTCGGCCCGCCGTGGTGGTTCCACGATTCCCCCGAAGGCATGCGCCGTTTCCGCGAACGTGCGACCGAAACCGGCGGCTTCTACAACACCGTCGGCTTCAATGACGATACCCGCGCCTTCCTCTCGATCCCGGCCCGGCACGACGTGGCCCGGCGGATGGACTGTGCCTGGCTGGCGCAGCTGGTCGCCGAACATCGCCTGCCCGAGGACGAGGCCCACGAAGTGGCGCGCGCGCTCGCCTACGATCTCGTCAAGGCGGCGTACAAGCTGTGAGGCTGTGCGCTGAAACGCTCGGCCAGGTTCCGGCCTCCGTCGCGCGCCCTGCCTATGACCGCGCGGCGGTTTCGGCGGGGGTCGTCCACCTCGGCATCGGTGCCTTCCACCGCGCGCATCAGGCCGCCGTGTTCGAGGCGGCGCTCGCCTCGGGCGACCTGCGCTGGGGCGTGATCGGCGTTTCGCTGCGCTCGGCCTCAGTGCGGGAGCAGATGGCGCCGCAGGACGGGCTCTACACCCTGCTCGTGCGCGAGGGAGAGGTGCAGACCCCGCAGATCATGGGCGCGGTGCAGCGCGTGCTGGTCGCGCCGGAAGACCCGGAGGCGGTGGTGGCCGCGCTGGCTTCGCCCGATACGCATCTCGTCACCCTGACGGTGACCGAGAAGGGCTATTGCCTCAACCGCAAGACCGGCAAGCTCATGGCCGAAGACGCGGATATTGCCGCCGATCTCGCCGGGCTGGAGCGTCCGCGCACGGCGGCGGGCTTCCTTGTCGCGGCGCTGGCGCGGCGGCGCGCGCAGGGGCTGGCCCCGCTCTCGATCCTCTCTTGCGACAACCTGCCCCACAACGGCGCGTTGCTGAAAGGCGCCGTGCTTGCCATGGCAGAGGCGCACGATCCGGCGCTCGCCGCGTGGATTTCGGAAAGCTGCAGCTTCCCCGCCACCATGGTGGACCGCATCGTGCCCGCCACCACGGACGAGGACATTGCCGGTCTCGCCGTGCTGATCGGGGTGGAAGACCGCGCCATGGTCAAGGCCGAACCCTTCCTGCAATGGGTGATCGAGGACAGCTTCGCGGGCGAGCGGCCGGACTTTGCCGCGCTCGGCGTGCAGCTTGCCGATGCCGTCGCCCCGTGGGAGGAAGCCAAGCTGCGCCTGCTCAACGGCGCGCATTCGGCCATCGCCTATCTCGGCGGGCTTGCCGGTGACCGGTTCGTGCATGAATTCGTCGGCAGCGCGGCGGGCCTGCTCTTCGTGGAGCGGCTCTGGGACGAAGTCACGCCCACGCTCTATCCGCCGGCCGGGCTCGATGTGATCGCCTACCGCAAGGAACTGATGGCGCGCTTTGCCAACAGCGCGCTCCAGCACCGCACCCGGCAGATCGCCATGGACGGTTCGCAGAAGCTGCCGCAACGCCTGCTCGCGCCGCTGGGCGCGGTGCGGGAGCAGGGCGGTTCCTTCGCCGCCATCGCGCTGGCCATTGCGGCCTGGGTGCGCTGGCAGGCAGGCACGACCGACGCGGGCGAAAGCTTCGCCATCGACGATCCCGCCGCGCAGGCCCTTGCCGATGCCCTGCGCGATGCAGCCACCCCGCGCGCGCGCGCGGCGGCCGCGCTTGCCGTGCTCGGCCCCATCCCCGATGAGGCCGCGCTTGACGCCGTGGCCGCGCATCTGGGCCATCTCGAAACATCCGGCGCCCGCGCCGTGCTTACCGCATTCCTCGGAGAGAACGCATGACCTTGCGCACTGCCTTCATGGCGGTCTCGGCCCTCACCGCGAGCCTTTGCCTCACCGCGCCCGCTTTCGCCGATGCCCCGCGCCTGGAGGCGAAGGGCGATACGCAGCAGCTGATCGTCAATGGCAAGCCGCTGCTGATGATCGCGGGCGAACTCAGCAATTCCGCCTCTTCCAGCGCCGCCTACATGGAACCGCACTGGAAGCGGCTGAAGGACATGAACCTCAACACCGTGCTGACGCCGGTGTCGTGGGAACTGATCGAACCTGTGGAAGGCACGTTCGACTGGTCCTCGGTCGATTTCCAGATCAAGGCGGCGCGGGCGAACAACCTCAAGCTGGTGATCCTGTGGTTCGGCGCGTGGAAGAACTCCATGTCCACCTATGTCCCGGCCTGGGTCAAGCGCGACCAGCGGCGCTTCCCGCGCGCAGAGCTTCCCAACGGACAGGGGGTGGAGATCCTCTCGACCTTCGGCGCCGAGACGCTCAAGGCGGACGAACGCGCCTATGCCGCGCTCATGGCGCATCTCAAGGCGGTGGATGCGAAGGACAACACCGTCGTCATGGTGCAGGTGGAGAACGAGATCGGCATGCTGCCGGTCGCGCGGGACTACAGCGCCGCCGCCAATGCCGCCTACCGCGAGCCCGTTCCGGCCGAGCTGGTGAACTATCTCGTCGCGCACAAGGACACGCTCGTCCCGGGCATGCGCCAGATGTGGCTCGATCGCGGCGCGCGCACCAGCGGTTCGTGGGACGACCTGTTCGGCGGCGGCGACGGTGCGGCGGAAGTCTTCGCGGCCTGGCACTACGCCCGCTTCGCCGACCGCCTCGCGGAGGCGGGCAAGGCGGCCTATCCGATAACGATGTACGTCAATGTCGCGCTCAACCGTCCGGGCCGCATCCCCGGCGAATATCCCAGCGGCGGCCCGCTGCCGCACCTGCTCGACGTCTGGAAGGCCGGCGGCCCGCACCTCGATTTCCTGGCGCCCGACATCTATTTCCCGAACTTCGTGGACATCGTGAACCGCTACAAGCGGCCGGACAACGTGCTGTTCATTCCCGAGGCGCACAATTCAAGCAATCCGGTGGCCCCGGCGAACGCGTTCTATGCCATCGGCCAGCTCGACGCGATCGGCTTCGGCCCGTTTTCGATAGATTCGGTGGACGAGAATCCGGGGCCGCTCAAGGACGCCTACGGCGTGCTCCAGCAGCTTCAGCCCTATATCCTCGAAGCGCAGGGCACCGACCGCATGGCCGGTTTCAAGCCGCGCCAGCTCTATGACGAGACGCTGGTCTACGAGCCGGAAACCCGCGATATCGGCTCCTATCGCTTCACCATCGCCTATGCCGATATCCAGAAGCCGGTGGCGAACCCCGGCGCCGATGCCACGCAGCCCGGCACGACCGCGGCGATCGCCGCCGCCGGCGGGATGATCGTCCAGATCGGCCCGGAGGAGTACCTGATCGCCGGTCAGGGCATTACCGTGACGTTCAAGCCCAGGGCCGATGCCGCCGCGCTTGCCGGAATCGATTCGGCGTTCGAGGGCAGATTCGACGCCTCGGGCAAGTGGGTGCCGCTTCGTCTGCTGAACGGAGACCAGACGCATCAGGGCCGCCATATCCGCCTGGAAGCCGGAAAATGGCAGATTCAGCGCGTAAAGCTCTACACCTACAGATAAAAGATACCGCTAACATAACTGTTGACGCGCTCCGGCGCCGGGCATATGTAAGTATTAATGATAGCGCTACCAGCAGTGGCGCAACCCGCGATCCGCCACGAGGCGGACGCTTGTTACATGGGAGGGGATATCCAATGCGATCCAACCTGATTTCCGTTCGTGCCGTTCTTCTGAGTGCCGCCGCGCTCCAGGGCTTCGTCGTTCCGTCCGCCTATGCGCAGGACACGGCCGCCGCCCCGGCGACGACCACCGCAACCGATCCGGCCGCCCCCGCGCCCGCACCGCAGGACGAGCCGACGACCGAGGACATCATCGTCACCGGCATCCGCGCCTCGCTGGCCAGCGCCACCAATGCCAAGCGGGAAGCCGTGACCTTCGGCGATTCCATCTTCGCCGAGGACATCGGCAAGCTGCCCGCCACCAACCTTGCCGAAACGCTGAACCGCATGCCCGGCGTGCGCCTCAACCGCGATATAAACGGCGAAGGCACGCAGGTTGCCATTCGCGGTCTCGGCCCGAGCTTCACCCGCGTCCTGCTGAACGGTTCGCAGCTCCAGGTGGCGTCGGACGGCGGCACCAACGGCGGCAGCGCCAACCGTGAAGTCGACCTCGACTTCTTCCCCTCGGAACTCTTCACCCGCCTCGACCTTGCCAAGAGCCCGACGCCCTCGACCCTCGAAGGCGGCATCGCCGGCACCGTCAACCTGCGCAACGCCCGTCCCTTCGACAAGGAAGGCACCCACATCACCGCCGTGGCGCAGGGCCAGTACACCGACAGCAACGGCAAGATCAGCCCGCGCGGCGCGCTCGTCGCCAGCCACACCACGGATACCTTCGGCATCCTCGTCGGCGTGGCCGGCGTGAAGACCAAGACCCGGGTCGACGGTTTCGAGACCGTGGGCTGGGGCGACGGCAACCTGCCCTGCGGCACGGGCTGCACCGATGCCGGCAACAACAACTGGAACTGGGCCTCGGTCGTCCCGGCCAATGCCGGTCACGGCCTCGTCGCCGGCCAGCCGGTCGATGTCGTCGAGACTTCGGGCCTCACCGCCAGCCAGCTCAGCACCGCGCTGCTGCCGCGCCTTGGCCGCAACAGCCTGACCACCGGCAACCGCTCGCGCATCTCGGCGCTGGCCTCGCTCGAATGGCGCCCCAGCGACGAGCTGCACTTCGCGCTCGACGGCATCTGGGCCAGGTCCAAGCGTGACTACACCAAGGTCAACATGAACTGGCAGGTCCGCAACTCGGGCCCGGGCACCGGCGCGCAGGCGACCGGCGGCATGATCCCGATCGACCTTACGGTGGACGAAAACAACGTCGTCACCAGCGGCACTTTCGCGAACTCGTCGTTCTTCCTCGAAGCCAGCCTGTTCAAGCAGACCACCAAGTTCTGGAACATCAACCCGAGCGTGACCTGGCAGCCTTCCGACACCGTGAAGGTGGAGGCGAGCGCCAACTGGTCGAAGAGCTCGTTCTTCCGCGAACAGCCGACCTTCGCCTTCCAGACCGCGCCGAATTCGGGCGTGGACGTCTACTATGACAACACCGGCGCCTCGAACCGCCCGCTCATCACCACCAATGTCGATCTCAACGACCCGAACCTCGGCTGGCAGTGGTATCGCCAGAACATCCAGCTCGTGCGTCGCAGCACCGACACCAAGGGCGCGCACCTCGACACCACGATCGGCGACGATCAGTTCAGCGTGAAGTTCGGCGGCGCCTATGACCGCGCCGAGCGTTCGATCCGCGCTTACGACAACAGCAGCGCCTACCAGCTTTCGGTCTGCGGCACGGGCTGCACCGGCGCCACCGGCTCGGTTCCCACCTCGTCGATCGCGCAGTACCTGAAGCAGTTCCCGGTCAGCAACTTCGGCCACCTCGCCAGCGGCAGCGTAGGCTACAACGCCTTCGTCGTGCCGGACTTCGACGCCCTGAAGGCCGCCACCAACTATGCCAGCTACCGCGACAGCGCGCCCGAGGCACGCGGCGCGGTGACCGGCGGCGCGACCGGCGACATGGACGAGGAAGTGTTCGGCGCCTACTTCGAGCTGAACGGCGTGACCCAGCTGTTCGGCCGCGACCTGCACGCCAATGCGGGCATGCGCTATGCCCACACCCGCCAGGTCGTCGTCGGGCCGAGCCAGGTCGGCACCACCATCGTCGATATCACGGCGAAGTCGAACTACGACAACTTCCTGCCCTCGATCAACCTGACCTACGACCTGATGGACAACGTCAAGCTGCGCGCGTCCGCCTCGCGCACCATGACCCGTCCGGACGCGGGCCAGATCCTGCCGGGCATCACCTTCTCCGACCCTTCGGCGCTGGTGGCGACCGCGGGCAACCCGGACCTGACGCCCTACACCTCGGACAACTACGATCTCGGCGGTGAAATCTATACCGGCGGCATCGGTTATGTCGGTCTTTCGGCCTTCATGAAGAACATCAAGGGCTTCACCGAGACGCAGGTGACGAGCGCCACCTTCGGTTCGCTCAACATTCCGTTCGACAGCCTGCTGTCCACCCAGCAGGATGCGCTGCGCAACCGCGCCGCCGCCTCGGGCGTGGCGATCAACAACCTGCCGATCACCGTGAACCGTCCGGTCAACCTGTCGGACCTGCGGATCAAGGGCATCGAGGCGACCTGGGTGCAGCCGCTGGACTTCCTGTTCCAGGGCCTGGGCTTCTCGGCCAACGGCACCTACCTCGACCAGTCCTCCTCCTCGGGCCTCGTCGCCACCGGCGTTTCGAAGTATTCGTACAACCTCCAGGGCTTCTACGAGAACCACGGCCTGTCGGTCAGCCTGAACTACGTCTGGAACGACAAGTCGATCGCCGTGAACGGCCCGCAGAACAACATCCAGGGCGCGGCGCTGCGTTCGGATGCGCGCGGCCAGCTCGACCTTTCGGCCGGCTATCAGCTGCCCTTCCTGAACGATGCCATGCGCCTGACGCTCGACGTGCTGAACATCACCAACGAGCCGATCCGCACGACCTTCGAATACACGAACGCGGCCTATTCGGTCTACTATCCGGGCCGTCAGGTCCTGGTGGGTATCCGCGCCAACTTCTGATTGTTCTTGCAGGGAACTCCTCCTCCCTGAAAACTGCGAGCCGGCGTCCCCAATGGGCGCCGGCTCATTTCTTTTGAGGGTCACGCGATGTTGACGACGTACCGCCGCCTTGTCCTGACTGCCGCGCTGCTCGGAGCAGGGATCGCCTCGCCCGCCGTGGCGGCGCCGTGCCCATGGGTCGCCGCGTGGGGTTCCTCGCAGATGGAGCCGGGCGCCGACAATGCGCTGCCGGCAGAAGCCCTGCGCAACGTGACGCTGCGCCAGACCGTGCGCCCCTCTATCGGCGGCAGCGCGGTACGGGTGCGGTTCTCCAACGCCTTCGGCGACCGGCCGATGACGATCGAGGCGGCAACGCTGGCCCGCGCGGTGCAATCCGGCAAGGCAGCCGTCGATGCGCGCACGGTCACCGCGCTGCGCTTTTCCGGCAAGCCCCGCGTGGTGATCCCGCCGGGGGCGGACTGGCTATCCGATCCGGTGGACATGCCGGTCAGCGCGTTCGAGGATCTTGCCGTCTCGATCCACCTGGCAGAGGTGCCAGGACGGCAGACCTCGCATCCGGGTTCGCGCACGACATCCTATTGGCTGGCGGGCGATCACGTTGCCGAAACGGACCTGCCCTCGGCCCATCCCGTCGATCACTGGTTCATGCTGTCCGGCATCGAGGCGCGCGCCTGCAAGGCCGGGGCGGTGGTGGCGCTGGGCGATTCCATCACGGACGGGCGCGGTACCACGACCAACGGCAACGACCGCTGGACCGACGTGCTGGCGCGCCGTCTTGGCGGCGGGAAGGCGGTGATAAACCAGGGTATCGGCGGCAACCGCGTGCTGCTGGACGGGCTGGGGCCCAATGCCATGGCCCGGCTCGACCGCGACGTGCTGGCGCTGCCCGGGGTCACGCACCTGATCCTGCTGGAAGGCATCAACGACCTTGGCAACCTCACCCGGCTCAAGCCGGTGAGCGCCGAAGAACATGCCGCCATGGTCGAGCAGGTTACCGGCGCCTATGCCCAGATCGTCGCCCGCGCCCGCGCGCACGGCATCAAGGTCTACGGGGCGACGCTGCTTCCCGACATGGGGACCGAGTTCTACCATCCCGATGCCGCCAACGAAGCGGACCGGCAGGCGCTCAATGCGTGGATACGCGCGCCCGGAAACTTCGATGGCGTGATCGATTTCGACAAGGTCATGCGTGACCCTGCGCGGCCGGACCGGCTCAATCCCGCTTACGATGTGGGCGATGCGCTTCATCCGAACCCTGCGGGCTACAAGGCCATGGGCGATGCTATTGCGCTGGAACTGCTGCGTTAAGGGAGGCGGGGCAGACCTCGTCGCCCGGACGTTCGAGCGGCGCAGCCCTCAGCAAGGCGGGCGTCGGGCCGGGTATGGCCGGATCGGTGGCGGCATAGAAACCGTCGCGCTGCGCGTGCTCGAGCGTGACGAACCGGAAGCCCATGTCCCGGTAGAGCGACAACAGCCGCGGCAGCATCCGCGCATCGAAGGCGCCGACGTGAAGCAGCAGGACATAAGGCACGTCGCGCCCGAACCGGCTTTTTGAGGCAGCCCGCGCCGCTTGCGCATCGCGGCGGGCGGCGGCGAGATAGCGGGTTTCGATATCGGCGACCGCTGCTGCGTTCCCCTGCGCGATGCAGCGGGCGTAAGGCGCGTTCCACGCCCAGTCATCAAAGGAGAGGCTGACGCCGGCGATGCGATAGTGCCGCTGCGCCAGTGCCTGACGCACGGCGTCTCGCTCGGCGGGGGCCTGGCCTTCGGCGAGATATGGATAGCGCAGCCAGCGTTTCATGCCGAGCGGCGCCAGAACGGCTTCGTTGCGGTCGATCTCGGCCACGAACTGTGCCGCGCCGACCTTGTCGAGATTGCTGTGAGCGTAGCCGTGATTGCCGAAAGGCAGGCCCGCCGCGCGCCAGCGGGCCAGTACGGCATCAAGCTCGCCCGGCGCGCCCTTGCCCGCATTCACGAAGCCGAATGCAGGCGCGCGGGCCTGCTTCAGCGCCGCCACGATCGCATCGACGACCGAGACCGGCGTTTCGCCCGAAGGGTAGGGCGTATGCAGCGGCAGGTCGTCGAACGTCAGCGCGATCTGCGGCGCCGGGGGTGCCGCCTGTGCGACAAGGGGGACGGCGGCCAGCAACGCCGCCACCAGCAGGCGCGCAGGCTTCACGGCCGTCCCCACCGAACCCGGCCTTAGCGAACGAACGGATCGATCGTCCTGATCGTGCCGTCTTCGTTGTAGTGCAGTTCGGTCACCTTCACGTTGCGCAGGCGCGTCTGGCCGGAAAGCTGGCTGTCGGCGTAGAACAGCCACCACTTGCCGTCCTTCTCGACGATCGAGTGGTGCGTGGTCCAGCCTTCCACCGGCTCCAGGATGCGGCCCTTGTAAGTGAAGGGACCGTAAGGGGAATCGCCGATGCCATAGGCAAGGTAATGGGTGTCGCCGGTCGAGTAGCTGAAGTAGTACTTGCCCTTGTACTTGTGCATCCACGCGGCTTCGAAGAAGCGCCGGTCATGGTCGCCGCCGAGCAGGAGCTTGCCCTTCTCGTCCACGATCTTCACTTCGCGCGGGGCTTCGGCGAACTCCAGCATATCGCCGCTCATGCGCGCCACGCGCGGGAGCAGGGCGGGCTTGTCGTCCGCCTGGAGATCGGTCTTCGAGCCATCGGGATCGTACTTGCCGCCCTGGTTGCGCTGAAGCTGCCCGCCCCAGATGCCGCCGAAGTACATGTAGCTCTGGCCGTCCGTGTCCGTGAAGACCGCGGGGTCGATCGAATAGCTGCCCTTGATCGGCAGGGGCTGCGGCTTGAACGGGCCCATCGGGTCCGTGGAAGTGGCCACGCCGATGCGGAAGGCGCCCTGCTTGTCCTTGGCCGGGAAGTAGAGGTAGTAAGTGCCATTCTTGAAGGCGGCATCGGGCGCCCACATCTGCTTGTCGGCCCAGGGTACCTGCTTCACGTCCAGCGCGACGGGGCCGATGGTGACCTTGCCGCCCACGTTGTCCATCGACAGCACGTGATAGTCGCGCATTTCGAAATGGCTGCCAAGGTCGTCCTCGGGCGTGGGGCCGTCGATGTCATGGCTGGGATAGATGTAGAACTTGTCGTTCCACACGTGGGCGGAAGGGTCGGCGGTGTAGATTTCGCTGACGAGCGGCTGCGAAAGGTACTTCTTGCCCGAAGCGGCGTCCGCTTCGGTGGCGTCGGCGGAAGCCGTGGCTTCGGGGGCGCCGCCGGTGCCGTTGCAGGCTGCCATCAGGCCGCAGAAAGCGGTTGCCGCAAGGGCTGCGTAAATTCGCCTCGACACATCAATCTCCCGGTCGGTATGAACGTTATCCGGGAAAGATAGCGCTAACAATCGGTGGGCACAACCGCCATTCTGCGGGTCGGTGCAGACCGCAGGATCAGCGCCTTTCGTCGCTCCAGCCGAGGCCGAGCGCCTTCTGCACCGCGATATAGTCGATGGTCAGTTGCGCGCGTGCCTGCGCGGTGGAGGTTGCCGCGCTCAGTTCCTGCCGTTCGATGTCGAGCTGGTCGATCAGGCTGCTGGTTCCGGCGCGGAAGCGCTGGCGATTGAGATCGGCGGCGGTTGCCGCGCTGCGCTGGGCCATCGTGAGCTGGGCAAGCTGGCGCCGTGTCGCCCCGAAACGAGCAAGGCTGTCCTCGGCATCCTGCAAGGCTTCTAGCACGGCCTGGCGATACTGCGCCTGCGCGCCGTCGCGCTGGGCTTCCGCTTCCCGCACGGCGCTGCCGCTCTTGCCGAAGTCCAGCACGGGCCAGCTCAGCTGCGGCATCAGCAGGGCGGCGAAATTGCCGGGGTCGAACACGTCGCCCGGTTCGGTGCCGCCAAGGCCGAGGATGCCGGAGAACTTGAGGCCCGGCAGCGTCTGCGCCTTCTTGACGCCGATCTGGGCGGTGCCGGCCGCCAGCGCCCGTTCGGCGGAACGCACGTCGGGGCGGTGGGCGATCAGGGCGGCGGGATCGCCGATCGGAACCGAGGCGGGCGGCAACGGCACCGGGGCCCCGGCCGCCAGTGCGCCGTCCAGTTCGCCCGGCGCCCGGCCGGTCAGCACGGCAAGCGCGTCCTTGTAGATCGCGATCTGCGCGGTGAGCGGCACGTTCTGCGCATCGGTGGCGGAAAGCTGGTTCTGCAGCCGCTCGACCTGAAGCCTGGATGCGGTGCCGGCCGCGTAGCGCTGACGGGTGAGTTCCACGGCGCGGCGCTGGAGTTCGCTCGACCGGGCGTTGAGCCGGGCGCGTTCCTGCACATCGCGCAAGTTGACGTAGGACTGGGCGACTTGCGCGCTCAGCGAGACTTGCGCATCGGCAAGGTCGGCGTAGCGCTGGTCGAGCGTCGCGCGGGCTGCCTCGACGCCGCGGCGCTTGCCGCCGAACAGGTCGGGCTCCCACGAGACATTGGCGCCGACATTGTAGAAGTTGAGTGCGGATGAGCCCGAACTCTCGCCGTCCGCTCCGTCGGAAGACGAACTGCCGCCGATCCCGGAACCGGGCAGGGTGGCGTGGACGTACATCGCATTGGCGGCGACCGAGGGATAGAGCCCGGCGCGGCCCTGCTCCAGCTTGGCGCGGGCTTCCCGGATGCGGGCCTGTGCGGCCTCGATGCTGGGGCTGTTGCTCAGGGCATCGTCGACGAGGCCGGTCAGCGCCGGGTCGCCAAGGCTTTCCCACCAGCGGGCGAGGCCGGGGCCCGCGGCCAGCGAAGGATCGTCGGCGCGCACGAAACCGCCGCGCGCGGCGGCGGCGCTGGCGACTGCCGGGGGGCCGTCATAATCGGGGCCCATGGTGCAGGCACCGGCCAGGACCGAGAGCGAGACCGCGAGGAGCAGGGGTGCTGCGCGCATCAGTGCATGGCCCCCAGCGCGGCGTTGCGCGGCAGCGGGCGCAGGAACAGCACCAGCGGCAATACCGCGAGCGTCACGATGCTCATGGCGAAGAAGATGTCGTTGTAGGTCATGACGAGGGCTTGTCCCTGAATCTGCTGTCCCAGCATGCGGATGCCGGCTTGCGGGCTGCTGATCATCTGGCCGAGGCCGTTCACATAGTCCTGCACGGCGGGGGAATTGGCGTTGAGCGTTTCCTCGATCCGGCGGGAGTGCAGCCAGAGGCGGTTCTGCTGGAGGATCGAGATCCCGGCGAGCGCGAAGCTGCCGCCGAGGTTGCGCATGGAGTTGAACAGGCCGGAGGCATCGCCCGCGTCCTCAGGCGGGACCGACTGCACCACGGCCTGGCTGAGGAAGAGCATGCCCATGATCTGGCCGACCCCCCGCATGAGCTGGGATTCGGTAAAGTCTCCGCCGGTGGAGCCGAGCGTCAGGCTGGTCTCCATGAATGCGGAAAGGCCCATGATGCCCATGCCGAAAGCCACCGCGATGCGGATGTCCACGCGCTTCAGCAGGAAGGGCACGAAGGGCATCAGCAGGATGGAGGGAATGCCGGAGAGCAGCACGACCTTGCCGGATTGCAGCGCGTTATAGTCCGCGATGGAGGCGAGGAACTGCGGGATGGCGTAGGAAGTGCCGTAAAGCACCACGCCCAGCGCCATGCCCATGATCGCCACCGATCCGAACTGCCGGTCAAGCAGGAGTGCCAGCTTGATGACCGGGCGGCGCGCGGTGAACTGGCCGTAGAGCAGGAGGATGAAGCCGATCGCGCTGATGAAGGCCATCTTCTGGATTAGCGGCGAGGCGAACCATTCTTCCCGGGATCCTTCCTCCAGGAACACCGTCAGCCCGCCCATGCCCAGCGCCAGCCCGGCGATGCCGATCCAGTCCGCCTCTCGCAGCAGGTTCAGCCGGGAAGGCTGGTGCTTCAGGCCCACCAGCAGCAGGGTGATGAGGATGAAGGAAATCGGCACGTTGAGGAAGAAGGCGTAGTGCCAGCTCAGGTTCTCCGCGAGCCAGCCGCCGACCAGCGGGCCGATCAGCGGCCCCAGGATCGCGACGACGCCGAAGGCGGCCGTGCCGATGGACTGCTGGTGGCGCGGCAGGCGCTGGGCGATGATGGTCTGGGCGGTGGGGATCATCGCGCCGCCGGTGAAGCCCTGTCCCACCCGGCCGACGATCATCATCACCAGCGAGTTGGCGAACCCGCAGACGATGGAGAATCCGGTGAACAGCGTAACCGCGATCAGCAGGAACGTGCGCAGGCCGAGCACGCGTTCGAGCCAGGCCGAAAGCGGGATGATGATGATCTCTGCCACCAGATAGGCCGTCGCCACCCAGGCGCCTTCGGTGCCGGTGGCGCCGATCTCGCCCTGGATCGTGGGGAGGGCGGAATTGACGATCGAGATGTCGAGCGTCGCCATGAGCGCGCCCAGCGTGCCTGCCGCCACTGCCAGCCAGGCGCCCAGGTCGGCGTTGGCCGGTCTGGCGGGAGCGGTGCCGTTACCGGAGGGCAGGGCGGTGCTCGCCACTTCAGCGGCCCTTCGCTTCGAGCCGCTCCTGGTCCTTCTCGATGCGGCCGAGTTCGTCCTTTGCGCTGCGGGTATCGACCGTCACCGAAACGGACAGGCCGGGCAGCAGCACCTTGCGTGCCGAGGCGGGGGCTTCGATCTCCAGCCGCACGGGAACGCGCTGGACGATCTTGGTGAAGTTGCCGGTAGCGTTTTCCGGGGGGAGGATCGAGAACTGCGCGCCGGTGCCCGGCGATACGCTGGAGACGCGGCCGACGACCTCGACCCCGCTGAGGGCATCGACCGAAATCCGGGCGGGCTGGCCCGGACGCATCAGCGCAAGCTGCGTCTCCTTGAAGTTGGCGACGACGTAGAGCTTGTCGAGCGGGACCACCGACATCAGCCGGGTGCCTGCCTGCACGTACTGGCCCACCCGCACGGTGCGGTCGCCCACGCGGCCCGCGATCGGCGAGGAGAGGTGCGTGGAGGAGAGGTCCACCCCGGCCGCTTCGAACTGGGCGCGGGCGCCCTGGCCCTGCGCCTCGGCCTGACGGATCTGTGCCTCCATTCCGGCGACGCGGCGCTTCTGCATCTCCAGCCCGGCGGCCTGTTCGCGCACCTGCTGCGCGGACTGGGCGGCGGTGAGGCGGAGCTGGGCAAGCTGTTCGCGGGTTTCCGCGCCGCTGGCGGCAAGCGGTGCATAGCGGGCGACTTCGGCGGCATCGTGCGCAGCCTTGGTCTTCGCGGCGACAAGCTGGGCCTCGGCCTGCGCGATCGCGGCCTGCTGCTCGGCGATGGAGGCGCGGGCGTTCTCCGCTCCGGCTGCGGCCTCGGCGATCTGCGCGCGGGCCTGCGCCACCTTGGCGTCGTAGTCCCGCGGATCGATACGGACGAGCTGCTGGCCCTGCGTCACGTCCTGGTTATCGCCCACGAGCACCGCGGCGACATAGCCGCCGACCTTGGGCGCGATCGCCACAGCGTCGGCGCGGATCTGCGCGTCGTCGGTTTCCTCGAAGTACTGGCCGTACGTCTTGTGGCGCCAGTACCAGAGCCCCGCCGCCAGCAGTGCGGCGATCGCCACCCCGATCAGGATGGCCCGGGTGCGCGGATTGATCCCGCGTCGGGGGGCATCGCCCCCGGCATCGGCCGCGTTGCGGTTTTCGGTGTCCTGCGGGCCCTGTGGGGAGGTGTCTTCAGCCATCGCGGCGGGAAATAGCGCCGAGTTCGCGGTCGGTCGAGACTATTGATGCAGCCTCCTTTTTTCCCTGCCGCCGGTTTCAGCGGCGGAACATGGCCGGAAATGCGCGAAGATGACCGGCGCGATATCGTCATGGCGACTTGCCGGGGCACAGGGATCGGCGTAATCTGGAGAAAACATAAAAGACGGAGAAGGTTGTATGGAAAGGTACGACCCTGCGATACAGAGTTGTCCGTTCGGATTGCTCTGCGGCATGAGCCTTACGGCTCTTGCCCTGTTCGTGATGGCCCTGCTTCTGTTCGGTTGAAAGCTGCAATCGATTGAGGTTTTATGCAGGCGGGATCTTTATCCTGTTTCTGCATATGCTTGCTGTTGGCCTTTCCGGCATCGGTTTTTCCCGGCCACTTCCCGTCTCGCGGGCTTCTTCCATGGCAGCCCGGCCGCTGATCGTGCGTTTCCAGCGTGAAAGGAAGTATCACGATGGGCAGGTTGCAGGACGAAGTGCTGGATTTCTGGTTTCGCCAACTGACACCGCAGGACTGGTTCGTCGGCGGCGAGAGACTCGATTCGGTGGTGCGCGCGCGGTTTGGAGCCTTGCACCGGGATGCGTCCGGCGGCGCGCTTGACAGATGGGCCGACGATGCGCGCGGCTGCCTTGCGCTCATTCTCGTGCTCGACCAGTTCTCCCGCCATATCCATCGCGGTACCGCGCAGGCTTTTGCAAGCGACGACAAGGCCCTGTCCCTTGCATTGGACGGAATCGCGGCGGGCATGGACGAGCGTCTCTCGCCCGGGCAGCGCCAGTTCTTCTACATGCCGCTGATGCATTCCGAGGATCCGGCGATACAGGCCCGGAGCATCGAGCGCTTCACGGCGCTGCGCGACTTTGCCGACCGCAATCTTGCCTTTGCGCGCAGCCATGCCGCCGAGATCGCGCGGTTTGGCCGGTTTCCGGGGCGCAACGCGGCACTGGGGCGGGAGCCGGACGCCGATGAGGACGCTTTCCTGAGCGAGGCGGCCCTGTCGCCGCAGGAGGGTGCCGGCTGAACGGGCGGGTCAGGCTGCCGGGAAAGTCATGGTGACGCGCAGGCCCGGCGCGGCGTCGGCCAGTTCCAGGCCCGCGCCCAGTCTTTCCGCCGCCGCCTTGACGATCGCCAGCCCCAGCCCGCTGCCCGTCGGTCCCTGCTCGCCGTGGAGGCGGGCGAAGCGCGACATGGCCTGTTCGCGCAGTTCGGCGGGAATGCCGGGGCCGGTATCGCTGACGATCAGCCGGACTTTGCCGAGCCCCTGTTCGAGCCCGAGCGTGACCGTGCCGCCCCGCCGGTTGTAGCGGATGGCGTTGTCCACGAGGTTGGAGAGCATCTCGTAGACCAGGGCGCGGTGGCCCAGCGCCGTGAAAGGCGTGTCCTCGCCGCCGTCCAGACGAAGTTCCACTTCGGCCTCGATGGCCTGCCGGATGCGGCGGGAGATCACCCGCTGGCTCACTTCCACCAGATCCACCCGTTCCAGCGGCGGCAGGGTGCCCGCCTCGTCCGCGCGGGCAAGGGCGAGGAGCTGGGTGAGCAGGCGCTCCAGCCGGTCGCTCGCCTCGTCGATTTCCTGAAGCGCTTCGCGTGAGCCGCGCCGGGCCAGCGCAACCTGGACCTTGAGCACGGAAAGCGGCGTGCGCATCTGGTGCGATGCATCGGCGGTGAAGCGGCGCATGGCGCTGGTGGCATCGTCAAGCCGGGCGAGCAGGCGGTCGAAAGAACGCGCAAGCGGCCGAAGTTCGGCGGGCAGCGGCCCGGTCTGAAGGGGGGAAAGGTCCGGCGCGGCGCGGGTGTCGCGCGCCTCGATCACGGTGCGCAATTCGGCCAGCGGGCGCAGGCTCCAGCCGAGCGCCGGGCGAATCAGGGCCAGCGCGATCCCGACCAGCGCGCATTCGCCGAACAGCAGCGCGGTCATCAGCCGCTTGCGCAGGGCGTTGCGATTGTCCAGCGTCTCGGCCACCTGAACGACCACCGGCGCATCGATCCGGGGCAGCGCGCGCTTGATCTCGCCGATGCGGATGGGCTGGCCGCGATAGTCGGCATTGCGGAAACGGGCCTCGTCCACCGGCAGGGATGCAAGGTCGGGCGCGGGCAGGTCGGCATAGCCGGTGAGCAGGCGGTTCCCCACGGCAATGCGATAGTAGACATTGTCGCGCTCGGAATTCTCAAGCATCCCGAAGGCGGCGGGCGGCAGGTCCAGCGTGACTTCGCCGCGCTCCACCTGCACCGTTTCGGCAATGGCGCCGAGCGCGCCGCCCAGCACCCGGTCGTTGGTGCGGCGCACGACATCGGAAATCATCGCCGAACCGACAAGGCCGAGCACCAGCGCCACGATCATCAGCGGCCCCAGCATGGCGATGCCAAGGCGAAGGCGAAGCGATACCGCGCGCGGCTGGGCGGCAGGCGCTGTCACGAACGGTCGAGCATGTAGCCCACGCCGCGCACCGTGCGGATGGCCGGGCCGTCCGGCGCAAGCTTGCTGCGCAGCCGCGTGACGTTCACTTCGAGCGCATTGGAACCGACCGGATCGTCGAAGCCGAACACTTCGGCCTGCAAGGTCTCGCGGGAGACGATCTGCCCGGCGCGTGCTGCCAGTGCATCCAGCACCGCCCATTCGCGGCGGCGCAATTCGACCAGCCGCTCTCCCACTTCCACGCGCCCGGTAGAACGGTTGATCGTCATCGCCCCGATCCGCACTTCCGGCGCCGCATCGCCGCCGCGCCTGCGGCCAAGCGCGCGAACGCGGGCTTCGAGTTCCTCCACTTCGAAAGGCTTGCGCAAGTAATCGTCCGCGCCGAGATCCAGCCCGCGCACCCGGTCGTCCAGCCCGTCGCGGGCGGTGAGCATCAGCACCTGCACCTGCTCGCCCCGCGCGCGCAGCCGGGCGAGCACTTCGAATCCATCGATATCGGGCAGGCCCACGTCAAGGATGACCAGCGAGTAGGGCTCGGTCGCCGCCACCGAGAGCGCGTCCTCGCCGCTGGCGACATGGTCGATCGCATGGCCCGCCGCCCGCAGCAGCGAGACCACCCCGCGTGCGAGCTGGGCGTCATCCTCGACGATCAGGATGCGCATGGGAGCGGCCCGGCGGACAATTTTTCGTGAAAGGTGGATGACAGCTTCGGATCGTAGGGCATGTCCATCAGCTTATCCGACATGAGACCCGGAAAGCGAGAGGATACAGGAATGCGCAGCTTCATCACGGTTCTGGCACTTGCAGCGATGGTCGCGTTTCCCGCGATGACCGCGCCTGCCGAGGCCCGGCGCCCGGCCGAGCGCCCGGCCGGCTATCCGCGTTCCTACGACAGCGTCATCGCCGATGCCCAGGCCGAAGGCACCGTGCGAATCTACGCCAATGCCGACAAGGCGGAGATGGTCCCGGTCGTTGCCGCGTTCCGGCGGCTCTATCCGGGCATCCAGGTGCTTTATGCCGATCTCGGTTCGGCCGAACTCTATCGCCGCTACACCGCCGAAACGCGGGCGAAGCAATATTCGGCGGACATCGTCTGGTCCTCGGCGATGGACCAGCAGGTCAAGCTCATCAACGACGGGTACGCGCAGCAATATGCCAGCCCGGAGAAGCCGGCGCTGCCCGCTGCCGCGGTGTGGAAGAACATGGGATTCGGCGTCACCGCCGAGCCGATCGGCGTGGTCTACAACAAGAAGCTCGTGCCGGCCGCGCTCGTGCCGCAAAGCCACCAGCAGCTGGAGCAGCTTCTTCGCAAGCGCCGCACGGCCTTCATGGGCAAGATCGCCACTTTCGACCCGGCGCGTTCGAACGTCGGGTATCTCTACCTTTCGCAGGATTTCCAGATCACCCGCGATACCCGCAGCCTCGTGGAAGCGATGGCGGCGACGCGCCCGGTGCTCATGACGCATACCGAGGAAATGCTCCAGGGCGTTGCCTCGGGCAAACTGGCGATGGCCTACAACGTGATCGGCTCTTACGCGCTCGAACGGGCGCGGCGCGATCCGAACATCGGCGTGGTCTTCCCGCGCGACTATACCATCGTCACCTCGCGCATCGCCTTCATCTCGCGCGAGGCGCGCCATCCGGCCGCCGCGCGGCTGTTCCTCGATTTCCTTCTTTCCCGCGCCGGTCAGGCCCAGCTTGCCCGGCACAGCCTCTGGCCCGTGCGTACGGACGTTCCCGCTTCGCACCGCCTTCCTGCCGGTCAGGCCCGCCCCGTGCGCGTTGGCCCGCAGCTTCTCGTCAACCTCGATCGCCTGACCCGTGAGCGCTTCCTGCGCGACTGGAACGCGATCCTCGCCTCCGGACAAAAGACCAGATGAAAGTCATTGCAGCGGGCACAGCCCTCGCCGCCCTGATCGCGGCGACCCCGGCGCTGGCCCAGGAACCCAGCAGGGAAGACCTTGCCGAACTCGTGCGGGCGCAGGCCGCCGAAATCGCCTCCCTGCGCCAACGCGTGGAGAAGCTGGAAGCCGGTTCGCCGGTTCAGGGTTCGGGTGCCCCGGTAGCGGGTGCCCCGGTCGTGGCCGCAGCACCGCAATCGCCTGTCGCCGCTCCAGAAGCCGCGCCCCAAGTGGCGGTGACGCAGCCTTATGCGCCGCAGCTCCTTCCTCCCGGCCCGGCCGAACGCGATATCGAGCGCGTGCGCGCCGCCGCCGTCTCGGCCTCGGGCGTGAGCACCGAATGGGGCGCGGGCCTGCCGGTATTCCACTCGGCAGACGGCATGTTCAGCTTCAAGCCGCGCGGGCGCATCATCACCGATGTCAGCACGTCCACCGGCTCGAAATATGCGGGGCGCAACCTCACCACCACGGGCATGCGCGCGCTGCGCATGGGCCTTGAAGGTACCGTGGGCACGCACTTCTTCTATCAGTTCGAGACCGATTTCTCGGAAAACGAAGTGGACGTCGTCACCGCCTTCATGGGCTGGCGCAACCGCATCGCGCCGGGCATGGATTACGACGTGCGCGTCGGCCACTTGTTCAACGACCGCAGCTTCGAAGGCTCGACCGGCTCGGATTCGACGCCGTTCACCGAACGCTCGGTGGTTGCCACCGCGATCATCCCGCAGCGCGCCTTCTACGGCCTCGGCATCATGCCGCGCCTGTTCTGGAAGACCGGCCACGCCTCGCTGACCGTCACCGGAGACCGTATCGACGGCGACCAGAGCACGTCCGACAACCGCACCGTGCTCGCCCGCGCGCACTGGAACCCGGTGAAGTCCGACCGCCAGGTGCTGCACCTCGGGATCTGGGGCTTCGACGAGATGCTCCACCCCGGCAAGAACACCCTGACGCGCAACACCGTGATCGGCGGGCGTTTCAACGGCGGCCTGCGGCTTTCCACCGGCACGCTGACCGGCGGCACCGGCACCACCGGCTACGGCGTGGAGCTGGGCGGCTATTCCGGCCCGCTGTGGATCATGGGCGAGGCGGGCGAGCGCCATGCCCGGCTCGACAACGGCCGCCCCGATTTCGTGACCCGCGCGTGGAGCGTCTCGGGCGGCTGGTTCCTCACCGGAGACCTGCCTCCCTATAATCCGCGCCTTGGCAGCTTCGGCCAGCCCAAGGTGCTGCGCCCGGTCTTCGAAGGCGGCCCCGGCGCGATCGAGCTGACCGCGCGCTACGAGAACCTCGAATTCGACGATATCGTCACCCCTGCACAGGGCTGGGCGGCGACGCTGGGCGTGAACTGGTATCTCAACAGCTTCACCCGTTTCCAGGTCAACGCCATCCACTGGAACACGCAGAATACCGCCGGTGCCTATACCGGGAAAGACGATGGACAGACTTTGACCGCCCGCGTCGGCGTCACGTTCTGATCCGTCCCATCCATCCATGACAGACATTCGGGGACAATCATGAGTCTCGCCCTTATCGGCTTCCTGATGGTGGCCACTTTCATGACGCTCATCATGACCAAGCGGATGACCCCGCTGGTCGCGCTGGTCGTCGTGCCCACGCTGTTCGCCCTGCTCGCCGGTTTCCATGCCGGGCTTGGCGACATGATGATCGAGGGCCTGACAAAGCTGGCGCCCACCGGCGTCATGCTGCTCTTCGCGATCCTGTTCTTCAGCACGATGACCGACACCGGGCTGTTCGATCCGCTGGTGGGCCGCCTGATCCGGCTGGTCCACGGCGATCCGATGCTGATCCTGATCGGTTCGGTGGTGCTCTGCGCGCTCGTCAGCCTCGATGGCGACGGATCGACGACTTACATCATCACGATGGCCGCCATGCTGCCGCTCTACAAGCGCTACGACATGAACCGGCTCTATCTCGTCTGCCTGCTGATGGTGACGAGCGGGGTGATGAACCTCACCCCCTGGGGCGGGCCGACCGCCCGCGCCGCCAGCGCGCTCAAGCTCGATCCTTCGACGCTGTTCGTGCCGCTGATTCCGGGCATGATCGCGGGCCTTGCTTTCCTGGTGGTGCTGGCGATCCACTTCGGCCGCAAGGAACGCCGCCGCATCGGCCGCGTCGAAGCCGCGACACCCAAGGAGCTGGCCGACTTCGCCGTCTCGCAGTGGCCCGAAGCGCGCCGTCCCAAGATGATCTGGTTCAACGCCGCGCTGGTCGCCGCGCTGCTGGTGCTGCTGGTCTGGGGCGTGCTGCCCTTGCCGATCCTGATGATGCTGGCCTTCGCGATCTCGATGATCGCCAACTACCCGCATGTTAAGGAGCAGAAGGAGCGCATCGCCGCCCATGCGGGCAATGTGCTGGCCGTGGTCTCGCTGATCTTCGCGGCGGGCATCTTCACCGGCATTCTGTCGGGCACCGGCATGGTCGAGGCGATGAGCCGCGAGGTGGTGAACTTCATCCCGCCGTTCCTCGGCCCCTACATGGCGCCGATCACCGCGCTCATCAGCCTGCCGGGCACGTTCTTCATCTCCAACGATGCCTTCTACTTCGGGATGCTGCCGATCCTTGCCGAGGCAGGCGCACATTACGGCGTGGAGCCGATGGCCATCGCCCGTGCCTCGTTGATGGGCCAGCCGGTTCACCTGCTCAGCCCCTTGGTACCCTCGACCTACCTGCTGGTGAGCCTTGCGGGCGTGGACCTTGCCGATCACCAGCGCTTCACGCTGGTCCCGGCGGCGCTGTGCTGCCTGGTGATGACCTTGGTGGGGATGATGGTGCTGGCCTTCCCGTTCGTGGGATAATTCGGTGTTGCGCCCATCCCCGCTCCGGATTGCCGCGCCCCTGCGGGGCTCGCAATGACGAAGGCAGCGATGATCCTGCGCTTCCTTGCCGCGCTTGCCCTTGGCGCGGCGGGGGGCGCTGTGTTCTGGTCGATCGGCGCGCCGCTGCCCTGGGTGCTGGGCGCGATGACCGCCTGCGCGGCGGGGAGCATCGCCGGTCTGCCCATCGCCGCCTCCTCCGCCACCCGCCGCCCGATGTCGGCGGTGATCGGCGTCGTGCTCGGCAGCGCCTTCCATCCCGGCCTCATGAAACAGGCGTCCGAATGGATCGTGCCCATCGCGCTGCTGCCGCTGTTCCTTGCCAGCGCGGCGTTTCTCTGCGTGATCTACTTTCGCCGTGTCGCCCGCTTCGACCCGCCGACCGCCTACTTCGCCGGAATGCCCGGCGGCATTGCCGAAATGGTGCTGATGGGCTCCGAGCGCGGCGCGGACGAGCGGATGATCGGCCTGATCCACGGCGCGCGCATCTTCCTCGTCGTGTTCATCCTGCCTTTCCTGATCCGTGCGTTCGAGGCGGACGTCCACGCCCCGCCGCTTGCCGCGCCGCTGGTTACCGAGGCGACCGGCTGGCCGTTGCTGCTCTGGGGGCTCGGCTGCGTGATCGCCGGCAGCGTGATCGGCCGCGCCTTGCGGCTGCCCGCGTGGCACCTGATGGGGCCGCTGTTCGTCAGCGCGCTGGTTCACCTGACCGGCCTTTCCGATTTCCATATTCCGGCATGGGCCATCGCCGCCGCCCAGGTGGGGCTTGGCGCCACGATCGGCTGCCGCTTTGTCGGGCTCGACTTGCGAACGCTCGCGCGGACGCTGCTGCTGGCGGCGGGATCGACGGCTATCCTGCTGGTGATAACCTTCGTCTGGGCCTTTGCGATCGGCTGGGCTACGGGGCTCAATCCGGCGCTCGTCGCGCTGGCCTATTCGCCCGGCGGGGTGGCGGAAATGAGCATGGTCGCGTTGAGCCTCTCGCTGGAGGCGGGCTTCGTGATCGTGCACCACCTTGTGCGGGTGGTGCTGGTCATTGTCGGCGCGCCGCTGTCCTTCCGCATCATGGGAGCCACCAATGACCGCGCCTGACGTTGGCGAACAGACACCGGGCGAACAGACCATCGCCATCCTCTATCAGGCGCTCGAACCGCCGGTGATCGGCGGCGCGCGCAAGGAGGCCAAGCCCGGCGGCTATTCCGACAGCGGCGCGGATATCGGCGTGGCCCTGCTGGCGGCCGGCTGCACGCTGGCGACGCCGGTGGCCGATCCCGATCCCGCGCGGGTCTTCGATTGGGTCTGGCCCGATACCGAGGCGGGCATCGCCGCTGCTTTGGATGCGGGCGCGACATTGCTCTGGGCCAATACCGTGGTCTTCGCAGGACATCCCGTCGAGGATGCAAGCCGCAAGGCCTGGATCGTCGGCCCCGATCCCAAGGCGATGCAGGCGATAGACGACAAGGCGGCCACCAATGCGCGGCTGCTGGCGGCAGGACTGCCGGTCGCCCGTTCGTGGCTGATCGATGGCGACGGCGATCTGGACGCCCAGCTTGCCCCTTTCGCTGACCGGGTGCCGATCGTGGTGAAGCCTCTGCGGGGGCGCGGCAGCCAGGGCGTGGGCGTGGCCCGCACCCGCGCGCAATTGGCCGCGCAGGTCCGCGATCTGGCGCAAAGCCGCCGGTTCGGCGCGTCGATCATGCTGGAGCAGTTCCTGCCGGGGCAGGAGATCACCATCACCGTGATGCCTGCCGCCTGCCGTTCGGGCGAGACCGCGCCTTTCGCCCTGCCGCCGGTGCGGCGCTTCGACCAGTTCGACGATGTCGCCCCCTATAACGGCGATGTTCCGGTCAGCCGCAACAGTGCGGCGTTGACCCTGGGGGAATGCGCGGATCCTGCCATCGCCGCGGCTATCGCCGCCTGCGAACAGGCCGCCGCGCTTCTCGAAATCCGCGCGACCATGCGGATCGACTGCCGCGCCGACGGCGGGGGCACCTATTTCCTTTTCGACGTCAACGCCAAGCCCAACCTTACCGGCTCCGGCCGGCCGGGCCGCGAGGACGAAGACAGCCTCTCCACAATGGCTGCCGCCGCTTGCGGCTGGAGCTATCCGGACTTCCTCCTCGCCGCCGCGCGCGGCGCCTGGAGGAATACCCAAGACCAACAGGGATAACACCACATGACCGACTTGTGGCAGCACATCGTTGCCGATTTCTCCAACCTCGGCTCGCCCGCCGCGCTGGCCGCCTTCGGGCAGGTCGTGCTGATCGACGTGATGCTGGCGGCAGACAACGCGATCGTCGTCGGCGCGCTGGCGGCCGGACTTCCCGCCGCGATGCGCCGCAAGGTCATCCTGATCGGCGTGCTGGCCGCGCTGGTCCTGCGCATCGGCTTCGCGCTCGTGGTGACGCAGCTCATGCAGCTTGTCGGCCTCGTCTTCGCTGGCGGGTTGCTGCTGGTGTGGGTGGCATGGAAGATGTGGCGCGAACTGCGCGAGGATGTCGGCGGCGAGGATGATCCCGTCGCCAAGGCCGCGCCGCGCAGCTTTGCCGCCGCCGCCTGGGCGGTGGCCGTAGCCGACATCAGCATGAGCCTCGACAACGTGCTGGCCGTGGCCGGCGCCGCGCGCGACCATCCCGGCATTCTGGCGATCGGCCTGATCCTCTCGGTCGCGCTGATGGGTCTTGCCGCGAACCTGCTGGCCCGCGTGATCGAACGCTATCGCTGGATCGCTTACGTCGGCCTGCTCGTGATCCTCTATGTCGCGGGCAAGATGATCTGGGAGGGCCTCGTAGACCCCTCGCGCGGCCTGCTCGTGCTGTTCTGACACGGCACGCCGGGCGCCTGCCATCGGCGCCCGGCGTTTCGCTTCGATCCGGGGCATTTTCAACTCCGGGTTGAAAGATATTACCCAAATCAAGGGATTATCCCGATGGGGGAGCGGCGGCATAGCCACGGCCAAGATCGGCCGGGGCCATTCCCGCCGCGCCCATCCATTGGAGCTCCCATGAAGACCGTCTCGTTCACCGCCCTTCTGCTGGCCGCTGCCGCGCCCGCGCTCGCCGTGGCGCCCTCTCTCGTCACGGCGCAGGCATCGGCTGCGCCCGAAGCCGTCCAGGCCGGAACCTACAAGGTCGAAAGCAACCACACCCTTGCCCAGTTCGCGGTGAACCACTTCGGTTTCAACGATTTCTTCGGCACGATCCCCGGCGCCACCGGTTCGCTCTCGCTCGATCCCAAGGCGCTCGCGGCCACCACGCTCGACGTGTCTCTGCCGGTCGCCCGCATCGCGACCACCAATGACACGCTCGACGAGGAACTGCGCAGCGCCGACTGGTTCGACGCGGCGACGTATCCGACGATCCGGTTCGTGTCCCGCAAGGTCGAGCAGACCGGCCCGCGCACCGCGCGCATTTCCGGCACTGTCACCCTGCATGGCGTCACGAAGCCCATGGTCCTCGACGCGACGTTCGGCGGCGCCGGCGTGAACCCGATGAACAAGGCCTACACGATCGGCTTCAGCGCGACCGGCACGCTCAAGCGCTCGGAATTCGGCGTCTCGAAGTATGTGCCCGCTGTCAGCGACGACGTGCAGGTCCGCATCACCGCCGCTTTCGAAAAGACCAGTTGAGTTCGCGCTCCCGCGCGCAAGCTGACGGGCGGAGCTGACCGAACAGCTTCGCCGATCGGGGAGGCGGCCGGACAGCAAGGTTGCGTGAAGCGGCCTTGCCTGCCAAAGGCCTCGGCCGTCCCCCGATCAAGGAATCAGCACCATGTCCGATGGCATGACCGCCGCGCGTACTGTCGGCATCGACTTCGGCACGACCAATTCGGTCATGGCCCTTTCCGATGGAGAAGGCGGTGCCGGACTGGTCGATTTCGCCGCGCCCGACGGCACCGGCTCGGTGTTCCGCTCGGCGCTGTGCTTCTGGCAGGACGACGATGTGCGGGGCGGCCTGGCGCATGAGGCGGGGCCATGGGCCATCGCCGAATTCCTGGATTTTCCGCAAGGCAGCAGGTTCCTGCAATCGTTCAAGTCGGTTGCCGCCAATCCCGGCTTCGACAGCGCCAACCTGTTCGAGAAGCGCCTGCGGCTCGAGGAACTGGGCCGCGTGTTCCTGGAACATCTCATCGCGCATGGCGGCGAGGCGGCAAGGAACCTGCCCGGCCGGGTCATCGTCGGCCGTCCGGTGCGCTATGTCGGCGCACGGCCCGACGCGGCGCTGGCGCGGACACGCTATGACGCGATGTTCTCGATGCTCGGCAGCGAGATCCACTATGTCTACGAACCGCTGGGCGCGGCCTACAGCTTTGCCTCGCGCCTGTCCGATCCGGCCACGCTGCTGGTGGCGGACTTCGGCGGCGGCACCAGCGACTTCTCGATCGTGCGGGTGGAGGCGCCGGGAACGGCCAAGCGCTGCACGCCGCTCGGGTCGGCGGGTGTCGGCATCGCCGGGGACAGGTTCGACTACCGCATCATGGACCGTCTCGTGCTGCCGATGCTGGGCAAGGGCGGCACCTATCGCTCGTTCGACAAGGTGCTGCAGATTCCGGATGGACACTTCGTTGATTTCGGCGACTGGTCCCGCCTTGCGCTGATGCGCAACCGGCGCACGCTGGAGGAACTGGCGCGGCTCAAGCGCAGCGCCACCGATGGCGCGGCCATCGGGCGCATGATCGCGGTGGTGGAGAACGAACTGGGCTATCCGCTCTACGATGCGGTGGGCAAGCTGAAGCGCAGCCTGTCGGGCGACGATCGCGCGCACTTCCATTTCGAAAGCCCGGAACTCTCGATCGAGGCCGACGTGACCCGTGCGGAGTTCGAGGAGTGGATCGCCCCAGACCTCCAGCGCATCGCCGAGACCGTCGATCTTGCGCTCCAGCGGGCGGGCATGGCGGCCGACCAGATCGACCACGTGTTCCTGACGGGCGGCTCCTCGCTGATCCCGGCGGTGCGCCGCATGTTCGAGGCCCGCTTCGGCGAAAGCCGCATCGACAGCGGCGAGGAACTCACCTCGATCGCGCACGGGCTCGCGCTGATCGGGAGTGAACCCGATCTGCGCGAGTGGACCGTTCAGGACGATACTGCCGACTGATCAGAAGGCCGTTCTCACGCCGAACACGAAGTTCCGCCCGCGCAGCGGCGAGGCGTCCTTCACGAAGGAGGCGTGGTTGAGCGCGAACGAATTCGTCAGGTTGGTGCCGCGCGCGAAGAGTTCGGCCCAGCGGTCGGTGCCGAGGTCGAGCTTGTAGGACAGCGTCAGGTTGAGCATGTCGTAGCCCGGTGTCGCGGTTTCGAAGTCGGCGATGCGGTCCTGCTTGAAGGTGCGGTAATATTCCGCCTCCGCCGTGAACGGGCCGGTTGCCGCATCGACGCGCGTGCCGAGGCGGCCGGGCGGGATACGGGGAAGGTTCCCCAGATCGTCCTTCAGCTTGGCGCGGACGTAATCGCCGAAGAGCGAGACGCCCAGTTCCGGCATGATCTGGTGGCGCAACTCGCCGTCCACGCCGGTGAAGGTCGCATCCGCCGCCACGTAGTGGATCAGGCGAAACTCCTCGTACTGGTCCAGCGTCTGGCCATAGATGTAGTTGTCCACGCGCTGGTGATAGGCCCCGAGTGTGAAGGTGGTGGCGCCGCTGGTCTTGCGGAACGTCAGGTTGATCGACTTGCCGGTTTCCAGACGGTTTTCGGTCGATGCCATGCCGTTGAAGGTACGGCCCGTCACCATGCCGATCTCGTAAGTGTTCGAGGCGAAGTGCGGGCCGAAGGCGTAGAGCTCCTGCACGTTGGGCGCGCGCTGCGACCGGGCGAGCGAGAGCGCCAGCGAGTAGCCATCCGCCACCTTCCACAGCGCCGAGGCCGAGACCGAGAAGGGATCGTGCGCGCTGGAGGGCATGAACGCGGCCAGCGAGGTTTGCGGGCGGATGCGCTGCCATTCCTGGCGCACGGCGGCCTCGATGCGGACCGGGCCGAAGTCGCGGCTTTCGTGCAGGAACAGGGCGGTATTGCTGATGTCGAACGGCGTGTAACGGGTCACGTCGTCCTCGACCACGGCGTGGATGCCGCTGAAAGTGCTGTCGGAGTGCTGGACGCCGAAGACTCCGCGGAAGCCCGCCACGGCCTTGTGCGTCAGTTCGAAGCGGACGTCGAAGGCCTTGTTGCGATAAGCGGTGGCGATCTCGTCGTGCTCGATCTCGTCATGGCGGTAGTTGGTGTGCGCCATGCGGAAGCGGACGCGTTCGAAGCCGGGCAGGGGGTCGCGATATTCGCCGCGAATGTCGAACCGCTCGCTGCGCATCTTCACGAAGATGCTTTCCTCCTCGTGCTCATGGTCGTGGTTATCCTCGCCATGATCGTGGTCGTCGTGATCGTCGTGAGACCCGCAGTGAAGGCTGGCGCCGTGCGTGTGGCAGTCCTCGTATTCGTGGCTGTGGCCGGGGAGCCCGTACTTGCCGGTCACGCGGGTATAGGCGACGCCGAGATAGCCGTCCGGGCCGACCCACGATCCACCGGCGGTGAAGGTGGAGCTTTCGTTCCACGATCCGGCAACGCGGCGCTCGCCGAAGGCGCCGGGCACGCGGTAGTCGTCCGCCTCGCGGTGCGCGCCCTCAAGCCGCAGCGCCAGAGCGCCCGAACCCACGGTGACGCCGCCCACAAGCGAGCGCTCGTCATCCCCGGTGCCGAGCCGGGCCTCGCCCGCGCCGGAAATGCCGCTGGCCGGGATGGCGGTGGGGATCTTGGTGTCGAGCAGGTTCACCGCGCCGCCGATCGCGCCGCCGCCGTAAAGCAGGGCGGCCGGGCCGCGCAGGACTTCGATGCCGCGCAGCAGCAGCGGCTCGCCGGTGATGGCATGGTCGGCCGAAATGCCCGAGGCATCCTGCACATTGGCGCTGTCCGACAGGACCTGCACGCGCGGCGAGGTCTGGCCACGGATCACCGGCCGGCTGGCACCGCCGCCGAAGTTGTCGAAATGGATGCCGGGCTGGCCGGCGAGGGTCTCTCCCAGGGTGCCCTGCCGGCGATGAGCGAGTTCGTCACCGACCAGCGTGATGACCGGCGTGGCGGTTTCGTCCGCGGTCTCTTCCAGCGGCGCGGAGGTGACGAGAATTTCGCGCGATTCCGGCGCGGGAGCCTCGGCGAAAGCGGCGGCCGGGATCAGCGCGATGAGGGATACGGCGGATCGGTGCAGGATACGGACGGACAAGGAAACAACCCCCTGGGATCGGAAAGGAGGCTTTCTCTAATGTGATGTGATAACATTACTCAACAGGGGGATTGTCCTGTTATCAATATGTTACAATCGGGAAATATCCGCTGCCTGCTCAGCCGGCCTTGCCGGGGGCGTCGTCATCCTTCGCGGTGGCCAGTTCGGTGCCGTCTGCCGCGCTGGACCCGTAGATGAAGCCGTAAGTCGGATTTTCGCGCGAACCCAGCGAATGGCTCGGCCCGTACCAGACGCGCACGTTGCTCCAGTCGCCCGCTTCGGACACGTCTTCGGCAAGGGCGCTGCGTTCGATCAGGCCGGGGCCGGACCAGTTGGCGTGGTCGAGCATGACGTGGCGGGCATCCACCACTTCGCGGATCGTCGCGACATGGCCGTAAGGCATCGCCGAGGTGGACTTGAAGACGAGGACCGATCCCGCTTTGGGCAGATGACCGCGCTTGTAGGTGCCTTCGGCCTGGCCCCACCATGTCGCCGCGTTGCCGTGAATGCCGATCCCCGACTGCGCGCGGGCATAGGGCACGCATTGCAGATGCTGCGCGAACGCCGGCGCGGCGAACATCTGGGCAGCGAGGGAAAGGATGGCGGCGGCGACCACGGGAACCATTTTCATGGAGAGACGTTATATCGTCTCAGAACTTTCGAGGTAGCCCCGTCCCGGCGAGATGATCGCACGGGACACACCGTTCGTCGCGCCTGCGGGAACCGGACGGTGAAGGCGGCCTAGCGCGCTTCCATCGAGTCGATAACCAGCACCAGACGGGATTCTCCCGATTCTGCGATGGGCGGTGAGCGATGCAGGATGGATGGTTCCGGTTGAAGCAGACGGCCTTTGAACATTGCCACCGTCCCGGCCGATAGTTCGCGGATCATCTCGGGCTGCCAGTCCGAACCGGGGGCCTGCGTCCACTGCGTGCCGCGCCCGAGATAAGTCGTGATCGTGCGGACCGTTACGAAATCGGCGTGGAACCGCCGGCAGGCGTCGGTCTCGATCACTTCCAGCCGCAACCGGATCCGCTCCGCAGCCAGTACCTCGGCATGGCAGCGTGCGAGCATGGCGATGTCGCGGCGCAGCGCCGGACAGTGCGGATAGCCGGCGTCATCCAGGGCCTGCGCAATGCCCGCGGCAAGATCGGGGATGGTGCATTCGAAGGTCAGGTCGTCAAGCTCGGCAAGTTTCAGGGCTGCCAGTTCCTGTTCCAGCGCCGCATCGAGATGCCGTTCCCACAGCGCGACGTCGGTACCCGGCCGGGCTATCCGCGCGAGTGCCTCGTGCGGACGGATTTCAGGAGGACAGAGATCATTTTCCACGGGAGAGGCCTTTTCATTCGCGAAGGAGGCACCATCTAGCACAAGCAATGTGATGTTGTAACATACCTTAATTGAGCAGGAGCCGGGTTGATGAGCGAGCAGTGTGGAGTCCGGCAGGTCCGGAGACAGAGGCTGCTTGCCGATTTCGTGGAATCCACCGCGATCTCGGCCTCGGCGCTCTGCATGGTCCACTGCCTTGCGCTGCCGCTGCTGCTCTTCCTCCTGCCCGGCCTGCTTGGCTCATTCTTCCAGTCGGAGGCGTTTCATGTGGTCGTGCTCGGCCTGGTCGCACCTGCGGCGCTGGCGGCGTTCCTGATGGGCTATCGGCGGCACGGCGCGATCGGGCCGGGCATTGTCGGCGGGGCTGGCATCGTCTGCCTCGTTCTTGCGGTATGGCCCGCCGGCCTGCCGCTGGGCGAGACGGGCCTGACCGTGGCCGGCAGCGCGATGCTGGTGCTCGGCCACGGCTGGAACTGGCAGAAGCGGCTGCCTTGCAACGAGTGCGAGTCAGCCGGCCCGTCGCGCTAGAAGCGCTTCTTCTCCGTGACGTCGATCTGGACGACGCGGCCGTCATGGATGGTCAGCGAGACATTGCCGTAGCGCAGGTTCTTCAGGGCATCGCGCACGCTGGCGATGCTCTCTTCAAGCTGCTTGTCCGAGGGGGAGCCGGGTGCGGGGCTGGTCATGCGAGGTTTCCTTCAGCCGAATAGGTTCGCGAACGGCGCGCCTCGATCAGGACGGTGCTCCCGATTTCCGGCGGAGTGGTGTTCGCCGCGACATCGATTTCGATCATGGTGTCGCCGCCGCCGAGGCGGCCTTCCACGCGCCATGCACTGCCCTTGCGGAAGACGTTGTCGACATGAACCGCCTCGCCGCCGGTGGGCACGATCGCGAGGTCGTGCGGGCGGACATGCCGGCCGTCCGGGAAACGGTTGGTCTCGCCCACGAAGTGCGAGACGAAGGCGGTCGCGGGCTCCATGTAGACTTGTTCGGGCGTGCCGATCTGGTCGATCCGGCCATGGTCCATCACCACCACGCGATCGGCAAGTTCGAGCGCTTCTTCCTGGTCGTGCGTCACGAAGATCGAGGTCAGGCCCATCTGCTTGTGCAGGTCGCGCAGCCAGCGGCGCAGGTCCTTGCGGACCTTGGCGTCGAGCGCGCCGAACGGCTCGTCCAGCAGCAGCAGGCTGGGTTCGATGGCCAGTGCGCGGGCGAGCGCCACGCGCTGGCGCTGTCCGCCCGAAAGCTGGCCGGGATAGCGCCCGCCGAGGTCCTCGAGCTGGACCACGCGCAGCAGTTCCTGCGCCCGTGCCTTGATTTCGGCCTTGGATGGGCGCCGCTTGGCCTTGCGCACGCTGAGGCCGAAAGCGATGTTGTCGGCCACGGTCATGTGGCGGAACAGGGCGTATTGCTGGAAGACGAAGCCGACGTTGCGCTTGCCCACCGGGATTTCGGACACGTCCTCACCGTTGAAGTAGACGTGGCCCTCGTCCTGGAATTCGAGGCCGGCGATGATGCGCAGCAGCGTCGTCTTGCCCGAGCCGGAGGGGCCGAGCAGGGCGATGAATTCGCCGGGCTGGATTTCGAGGTCGATGCCGTGGAGTGCGGGATAATTGCCGAAGCGCTTGGTGATGTTCTGGACGCGGATCAATGCCTTGCTCCCGAGTGAAGGTCGAAGCGCCATTCGAGCACGGTCTTGAGGACCAGCGTGACGAGCGCGAGCGCAGCCAGCAGCGAGGCCACGGCGAAGGCTCCGACGAAGTCGTATTCGTTGTAGAGTATCTCGACATGCAGCGGCATGGTGTTGGTCTCGCCCCGGATGTGCCCCGAGACGACCGAGACGGCGCCGAATTCGCCCATGGCGCGCGCGTTGCACAGCAGTACGCCGTAGAGCAGGCCCCAGCGGATGTTCGGCAGGGTGACGTGCCAGAAGGTCTGCCAGCCATTGGCGCCCAGTGAAAGCGCGGCTTCCTCGTCATCCTTGCCCTGCTCCATCATCAGCGGGATCAGTTCGCGGGCGACGAAGGGGAAAGTGATGAAGACGGTGGCCAGGATGATGCCGGGCACCGCGAAGATGATCTTCAGGCCGTGGGCGGAAAGCCATGGTCCCAGCAGGCCCTGCGCTCCGAACAAAAGCACGAAGATCAGGCCAGAAACCACCGGGGAGACCGAAAACGGCAGGTCGATCAGGGTGAGCAGCAGGTTCTTGCCGGGGAAGCTGAACTTGGTGATGGCCCAGCTTGCGGCGAGGCCGAAGACCATGTTGAGCGGCACGCTGATCGCGGCGATGATCAGCGTGAGCTTGATCGCGGACAGCGCGTCGGGGTTGGACACGGCGTCCAGGAAGGGAGCGATCCCTTGCTTCAGGGCTTCGCTGAAAACCGCGACCAGCGGCAGCATCAGGAAGAACGCCAGAAAGGCGAGCGCGATGAGGATCAGCAGTACCTGCGCGGTCCTGCTTTCGGTTCCGGGGGTGATCCGGCGCGTTTTCCGGGTCATGCGCCAAGCCTCCTGCGGCGGATGGACTGGAGGGCGTTGAGCGTGAACAGCACCGCGAAGGACACCAGCATCATGACCATCGCGATGGCGGTGGCGCCGTCGTAATTGTATTGTTCGAGCTGGGTGACGATCAGCAGCGGCGCGATCTCCGTGCGGCCGGGCATGTTGCCCGAGATGAAGATCACCGAGCCGTATTCGCCCACGCCGCGTGCGAAGGACAGCGCGAAGCCGGTGAACAGCGCGGGCAGGATCGCCGGGAAGATGACCCGTGCGAACGTCTGCGCACGGTTGGCGCCCAGCGTTGCGGCGGCTTCCTCCACGTCCTTGCCGAGATCGGCAAGGACCGGTTCGACCGAGCGCACCACGAAGGGCAGGCCGATGAAGACCAGCGCCACGGTGATGCCGATCGGCGTGAAGGCAACCTTGATTCCCAGCGGATCGAGATATTGCCCGACCCAGCCGCTCGGCGCGTAAAGCGCGGTGAGGGCGATGCCGGCAACGGCGGTGGGAAGCGCGAAGGGCAGGTCAACGAGCGCGGAAATCACGCGCTTTCCGGGAAATTCGTAGCGCACGAGAACCCAGGCGACGAGCAGGCCGAACACCGCATTGACCAGCGCGGCGGCGATGGCGGTGCCGAAGCTAAGGCGATAGGCGGTGAGGGCGCGTTCGGAAAAGCCCACGTCCACGAAAGCCTGCCAGCCCATGCCGGCAGACTTGAGGAACAGGGTGGAAAGCGGGATCAGCACGATCAGGGACAGCCAGGCCAGGCTGAACCCGAAGGTCAGCCCGAAGCCCGGCAGAACGGAGGGCGCACGCCATCGGGGCTTGCGCGTCGTCATGGATGGCATCTGCAGTGGCCTGCTCGATTCTGGCGCCGGAAAGCGCGGTTTACTTCTTGGAGTAGATGCGGTCGAACACGCCGCCGTCAGCGAAGAAGGTCTTCTGCGCCTTGCCCCAGCCGCCGAAATCCTCGTCGATGGTGGTGAGGTTCAGCTTGGGGAACTGGTTGGCGAACTGTTCGGCGATCTTGGGATCGCTGGGCCGGTAGAAATTGCGCGCGATCGCGACTTGCGCCTCCGGTGTGTAGAGATATTCGAGATAGGCCTTGGAAACTTCCTCGGTGCCATGCTTCTTCGCGTTCGCCGCGATCACGGCGACCGGCGGTTCCGCGAGGATCGAGATGGAAGGCACCACGATCTCGAACTTTCCGGCGCCCAGCTTCTTCTCGGCCAGCAGGGCTTCGTTCTCCCAGGCGAGCAGCACGTCGCCGATGCCGCGTTCGACGAAAGTGGTCGTCGCGCCGCGCGCGCCGCTGTCGAGCACGGGAACTTGCGCGAAGAGGCGCTTCACGTAAGTTTCGGCGGCAGCGTCCGATCCGCCGGCCTTGCGGCCATAGGCCCAGGCAGCGAGGAAGTTCCAGCGGGCGCCGCCGCTGGTCTTCGGGTTGGGGGTGATGACCTGCACGCCGGGCTTCACCAGGTCGTTCCAGTCATGGATGCCTTTGGGATTGCCCTTGCGCACGAGGAAGACGATGGTCGAGGTGTAAGGCGAACTGTTGTCCGGGAGTGCCTTTTGCCAGTCGGCCGGGAGCAGCTTGGCCTTCTCGGCGATCACGTCGATATCGTAGGCCAGCGCCAGCGTGGCGACATCGGCTTCGAGGCCGTCGATGATCGCGCGGCTCTGCTTGCCCGATCCGCCATGGCTCATGCGGAAGGTCACGTCCTGTCCGGTCTTCTTCTTCCAGTAAGCCGCGAAGGCCGGGTTCACGGCCTGGTAGAGTTCGCGGGTCGGATCGTAGGAAACATTGGTGATCTCGACCGAATTGCCCGATTTCCCGCCCGAGCAGCCGGCAAGGGAGGCGGCCAGCACCGTCACCGCGGCGACGGTAACAAACAGGCGGCGATTGAGGGTTCCGGCATTCATCTATGGTGTCTCCCGTCAGGTGGTCTACGCCTAAACTCAATCGAATTGGTTGACATTAAATATGTAGTTGCAGGGTGGCAAGCATACCTTTTGGCCAAGCCTGCCTGCTCCACCGGACATACCGGCCAAGCGGCCCATTCGCGCCGGACCCCGCGCTTGATGCGGCGTGCCAGGAATTTCAATGACATATGATTCATCGCCGGCACAGGGTCCACTCCCTCAAAGGGAGCAGCAACCTATTGTCACGCAAACGGGCGGCCGACTCAAGCGGCTCTGCGATCCGGGGCACTGCGCCGGGCCGGCGGCGCACGGAACCGGACGGGAAAGCGGTGCCGTGCGCGCGTGAGGGGGCAGCCTAGGCGGCTGTTACCGGCGCGTTGGAAAGGGCGGCAAGGATCGGGGCGCTGTCGGTACGGTCCAGCCAGTCGGGGCTGGCTTCGAAGAACAGGACTCTGGCGTCCTGTCCCAGAACCAGCACGGCGGGCTGGTCGATCTCGTAGCTCAGCGTTCCCAGAGTGGCGCCGATCCAGTTCTCGCCCGGGGCGACTTCGGGCTGCTCCTCGGGGAAGAAGGTTACGCCAAGCCTGCGGCCGAGTGCGTAGCCGGGGTCGCTGGCGACGGTGAAGCCCAGGCCGTGGCGTTCGATCACCGCCCGGTCCACGGGAATCTGAGCGCTGACCGCGACAAGCGGGATCCCCCGCGCGCGAAGTTCGGGCCAGAGCGTCTCGTTGTAATAGGGCAGGGCGATGTTGCAGGCCGGGCACCCGCCGAAGCGGAAGAACACCAGCACGGCGGGACCATTGGCCAGCAGCGAATCGCGGGTCAGTTCGTGCCCGTCCTGATCTATCAGGGTGAAAGGTGTGATTTCGTCGCCCGTCCTGGGCAGTTTCGCGGGATCGTGGCGCTCCGAAAGCAGGCTGCGCTGCAAGGCGTTGCGGGCCAGTTGCTCGGCGCTCCACGTCCGGTCCCGTTCCGCCTGAAGCTCGGCGAATCGCTCCTTGAGGCTCTTGCTCATCCTGTTTCCTCCTGATGGGTGTCCATCGGGAAGCTACGGCGCGCGGCGGGGCGAGAATAACGAGAAGCGCCCCGCCGTTATTGAAAGTTTCCAATAAGCGCCCGTGCCTTCAGAGTGCCGCCACGACCTCGCGCGCCAGTTTGGCGAGCTGGCTGGTCGGCCCGTCAAGCCCGGGCGCGGTCTGGAGGATGCACGAGACGTTGGGCAGTTCGGGCAGGTCCGAATCCTCCAGCGGAGCCTCGCGCAGGAACAGGTGCGTTCGGCAGGTCACGCCCAGTCCGGCATCGACGGCAGCGCGCAGCGCGGTGAGATTGGGTGTCTCGACCGAGATCCGGTAAGGCCGCCCGGCATCTTCCAGCGCCCGGATCGCCGCTTCGCGAAAGCGGCACGGCGGTTCGAGCACGGCGAGCTGCACGGTTTCCTGCAACGCCAGTTCGGGCTTTCCGTACCAGGCCATCGGCGCGCTGGCGATCGCGCTGGGATCGTTGTTGGCCGCGAAGCCGAGCACGATGTCCAGTTGCCGGCGTTCGAGCTGGCCGAGCAGTTCGGCAGTGCCCGCGACGCGCGAATAAAGCTGTGCTTCGGGGTGAAGCTCCGCGAAACGGGCCAGCAGGCCGGACAGCAGCATCTCGGCGAAGTCCTGCACCATGCCGATGCGTGCCGGCCCGGTAAAGTGCCCGGCAGTGACGGCGGCTACGGCCTCGTCATGGAGATTGAGCACCTTGCGCGCGTAATCCAGCATCAGGTCGCCGGACTGGGTGAGCGTCAGCCTACGGCCCTCGCGGTGAAACAGCGGCTGCTGGAGCAGTTCCTCCAGGCGCTTGATCTGGAGGCTCAGGGCGGACTGGCTCACGAAGACCCGCTCGGAGGCATGAAGCATGGAGCCGGTATCAACGATCGCCACGAAACTGCGCAGGAGGTTGGTGGGAAGATTGACGGGCATGTTCGAATCACTCTCGAATGGGTGGGCTGCTGCGGCGGGGGTAACCTGCTTCATATTCTCAACCAAATTAGTAGAGTTTGTGACGCTGATTGCAAACCTTGTCTGCGCCATCAGTGTGGCCGGCGGGGCGTTCGCCCCGAATCCGGCACGGCCCGGCGATGCAAACTCCAGCTTTTCCCGGCGTTATGAGCGGTGCTGATAGGCCGGCGCACAAAACTCAATTGAATTGGTTGAGAATGCCGTGTCTCTTCCCGGCCTGCTCCATGGAAGAGAAAGACAATGGCCATTTCCGGCAGGATTCCATTTTCGCTGAAACGCTCGCTGTCAGGCGCACGCTGGCTTTCGCCGGTGCTGTTCCTGCTGGCCTGGGAGGCGGGATCGCGTTCCGGCTTCATTCCCGAGCGCACGCTGGCGGCGCCCTCGAAAGTGCTCTCCACCTTGCTTGGCATGGCAGTTTCGGGTGAACTAGCGGCCAATCTCTGGGTCTCGTTCCTGCGCATCGCCATCGGCCTTGCCATCGGCGTGACCATCGGTGTGGTGCTGGCGCTGGTCGCCGGGCTTTCGCGCCAGGGCGAGGTGGCGGTCGATCCGCTCATGCAGATAAAGCGCACGATCCCGACGTTGGCGCTGACTCCGCTGTTCATCGTGTGGTTCGGCATCGGCGAAACGCCGAAGATCGCGCTGATCGCCTTCGCCTCGATCTTTCCTGTCTACCTCAACCTCTACAGCGGCATTCGCGGGGTAGACCTGCGCCTGCTGGAAGGCGCGCGCAGCTTCGGGCTCAGCCGCCCCGAACTGGTCTGGCATGTCATCCTGCCCGGAGCCTTGCCTTCCCTGCTGGTGGGGCTGCGCTATTCGCTGTCGGTCGCGATCCTCGTGCTGGTCGTGGCGGAGCAGATCAACGCCTCGGCCGGGCTCGGCTATCTCATCAACAATGCCCGCGACTTCATGAGGACCGACATCATCGTCGTGTGCCTGATGATCTATGCGGTGCTGGGCCTCGCCGCCGATGCGCTGGTGCGGGCGGTGGAGAGCAGGGCACTCGTCTGGCGCCCGAGCATCGTTTCGCAATGACCCCCGCCTACCGATCCCCCACGCAACTTGCACCGGAGAACCGTGCCATGGATGCTCGACCGAACGGCTATTCCCGCGTCGCGCCGCCGCAATTCCCCGCCCCGCCGGTTGGTCCTGCGCCGGTTGTCCGCCTGCGCGATTTCACGCGCCGCTTCGGCGACAACACGATCATCTCCGGCCTCGGCCTCGACATCGCGCCGGGCGAGTTCGTGACGCTGCTGGGCCGGTCGGGTTCCGGAAAGACCACGCTGCTGCGCACGCTTGCCGGGCTCGACCCGACGCCGGGCCAGGACGTGATCGTCCCGGATTCCCGCGCCGTCGTGTTCCAGGATGCCCGTCTGCTGCCGTGGAAGAAGGTCTGGCGCAATGTCGCGCTGGGGCTTCGGCAGGGCGACGTGCGGCAGCAAGCAGAGGACGCGCTGCGCGAAGTCGGTCTCGGGCACCGGCTGGACGCATGGCCGCTGACGCTATCCGGCGGCGAGGCGCAGCGGGTGGCGCTGGCCCGCGCGCTGGTGCGCGAACCGAGCTTGCTATTGCTGGACGAACCCTTCGCCGCGCTCGACGCCCTGACGCGCCTGCGGATGCACGAACTCGTGCTCTCGCTCTGGACCCGGCACCGGCCGGCGGTGATGATGGTCACCCATGACGTGGACGAGGCGATCGCGCTGGCCGATCGCATCGTCCTGCTGGATCGGGGGCGCATCGCCGCGCAGGAGCGCATCGAGGCGCCGCGCGGCGAACGCGGGCAGGTCGCGCGGGGGCTGCGCAGCCGCCTGCTGAGCGCGCTGGGCGGACAGGTATCGGAAGGTCCTTCACCCGCCGAAATCATCGCGCTCCACGCCGGAGGCCTCGCATGAACGCGCCGGTTTCCCTCGTCGTTCCGGGGCAGGATATCAGGCCGCTACGCCGTTTCGTGACCGGGCTTGCCGCGATCATCGACAGCGGGGCCGGGCAGGCGGCGATCCTGGAACATGGCGGCGCCCTGTTGGGCCGTCTCGTCTCGCAAGGCGGTTGGCTGCCCGAGGAATTCGCGCGGCCGCATCCCGAGCGTTACCAGCAATACCTGCTCCATTGCGACAGTGCGGAGCGCTTCAGCGTGGTCTCCTTCGTATGGGGGCCGGGACAGGCGACGCCGATCCACGACCACCGCGTCTGGGGGCTCGTGGGCGTGCTGCGCGGCGCGGAGAACGTGCAGAACTTCCGCCGCCGGCCGGACGGCACGTTCGTCCAGCAGGGTGAGACCGGCCAGCTTCGCGAAGGCGAGGTGGAGGCGATCGATCCGCAGGTGGGCGATATCCACCGCGTCGCCAATGCCTTCGCGGACCGCATCTCGATCTCGATCCATGTTTACGGCGCCAACATTGGCGCAGTCGAACGCGCGACCTACCGCGACAGCGGCGAGGAGCGCCCCTTCATCTCGGGCTATGCGAACGAGGTCCTGCCCAACCTCTGGAATGGAGTGATCCGGGCATGAGCGTGTACCCCGCCGAAGTTCGAAGTGCCCTGCTGGCCCGCCGTGAAATCGCGCTGATAGACGTGCGGCAGGAAGCGCTTTTCGCGCTCGGCCATCCGCTGTTCGCGGCGCAGATCCCGCTTCAGCGCATTGCACTGGAAGCGCCCTGGCGCATCCCGCGCAAGGATACGCAGATCGTGGTCTACGATGACGGCGAGGGGCTGGCCGAACCGGCGCTGCACCAGTTCCGCGCGCTTGGCTATACGCATGTCGATGTGCTGGAAGGCGGCCTCGCGGGGTGGCGGGCCGCAGGGTACGAGCTGTTCGAGGACGTGAACAGCTACTCCAAGGCTTTCGGCGAACTGGTCGAGCATCGCCGCCACACCCCCTCGCTGCCGGCGCCCGATGTGCTGGCGCTGATCGAGGAAAAGGCGGATATCGCCATTCTCGACGCCCGCCGCTTCGACGAATACGCCACGATGAGCATCCCCGGCGGGCGTAGCGTTCCGGGAGCCGAACTCGTGCTGCGCGCGCCCGTCGCCGCGCCCGATCCCGATACGACGATCATCGTCAACTGCGCCGGCCGCACCCGCAGCATCATCGGCACCCAGTCGCTTATCAACGCGGGGCTGCCGAACAGGATTTTCGCGCTGCGCAACGGCACGATCGGCTGGACGCTCGCCGGGCAGAAGCTGGAGACAGGGCGTCAGGAAAGCGTCGACAAGGGCGCCGACGGCGAAATCGACGTGGCCCGCGAGCGTGCCCGCGATGTCGCCTATCGCGCCGGAGTGCGCCGGATCGACAGCGCTGACCTCAGGGCCTTGCTCGCCGAGAACGACCGCACGCTCTACCGCTTCGACGTGCGCCAGCCCGCCGATTTCGCGGCCGGGCACCCTGCGGGCTTCCGCAATGCGCCGGGCGGCCAGCTCGTGCAGGAAACCGATCACTTCGCACCGGTGCGCGGTGCCCGCATCGTATTGGCCGACGACCTCGGCTCCCGCGCGGACATGACCGCCTCCTGGCTCGCCCAGCTCGGGTGGGACGTGTCGGTCCTGGCGGATGCCTTCGACGGGCCGCTGGAGACGGGCGAGGACGGCGCTCCCGCGCCGCGCGGACCGCATGGCCGGTACAAGCGTCCTTACGAGGGCACCGACAATCGCGAGGCCGCCATGCAGGCCTACCTCGACTGGGAATATGGCCTCGTCGCCCAGTTGGAGCGCGACGGCACGCACGGCTTCTTCGTCATCTGATCCAGCGCCCTTCAGGGAGAATTGCATCATGACCGTCAAGTTCATCGGCTATATCGGCTTCAACGACACCTCCGAAATCCACGCCGGATCGCGTTCTCGCGTGCTTGACCGCGACTATGTGGATGCCGCTGCCCGCGCGCAGGAAGCGGGCGGGTTCGACCGGGTGCTGATCCCGTTCGGCTCCAGTTCGCCGGAAAGCCAGATCGTTGCCGCCCATGCCGCCGCGATCACCACGCGCCTCGGTTTCCTCGTTGCGCACCGCCCCGGTTTCACGCAGCCGACGCTGGCGGCGCGCCAGCTTGCGACGCTGGACCAGCTTTCGGGCGGCCGCGTCGCCGTGCACATCATCACCGGCGGCGCCGATGACGAGATGGCGCGCGACGGTGACGTTCACACCCTCAAGGCCGAACGCTACTTGCGCAGCGACGAATATCTCGGCGTGCTCAAGCGCGAATGGGCGGAAACCGCGCCCTTCGATCATTCCGGTCGTTTCTACGAAGTGCGCGGCGGCTTCAGCGCCGTGAAGCCGGACAACCTGCCGGTGTTCTTCGGCGGCTCCTCGCCCGAGGCGATCGAGGTGGCGGGCCGCCATGCCGATGTCTACGCGCTCTGGGGCGAGACGCTGGAGCAAGTGGGCGAGGCCGTTCGCACCGTCCGCCACGCGGCCGCCCGGCATGGCCGCAGTCCCGGATTCTCGCTCTCGCTGCGGCCGGTCATTGCCGATACCGAGGAAGCGGCGTGGAAGAAGGCTGACGAGATCACCGAAAAGGTCCGCGCCAACCGCGAGGCGGCAGGTCTTCCCACCAGCGGCCATCGTCCGCCCAATGCCGGATCGCTGCGCCTGCTGGAAACGGCGCAGACCCAGCGCCGCGATACCCGCCTGTGGACCGGCGTGGCCGCGCTTACCGGGGCAGCGGGCAACAGCACCGGCCTTGTCGGCACGCCCGAACAGGTCGCCGATGCGCTGCTCGAATATTACGACATCGGCATCGATCACTTCCTGATCCGCGGGTTCGAACCGCTGGCCGACGCCATCGATTATGGCCGCGACCTGATCCCGCTGGTCCGCGCCAAAGTCGCCGCCCGCGAAGGCACGGACAAAGTGGCGCTGGCAAGCTGAAGCGGCGGCCCGCGCATTGGAAAAACTCACGTTCCTATCAGCCATCCGCGTTGGTTCACGGCCCCCGCACCCCATAGCCTGAACCCACGCAGAAGGAGGAATGACATGAGCAAACGCCAACTAAAACTCGGTTTCATCCTGCACGGCGTCGGCCCCGGCTGGGACGACTGGCGCCACCCGGACGCCCAGGTCGATGCCAGCACCAGCCTTTCGTTCTACACCCGGCAGGCGCAGGTCGCCGAGCGCGGCAAGTTCGATTACCTGTTCGTGGCCGACAGCGTTTCGATCAATGCGCGCTCCTCGCCGCACTATCTCAACCGCTTCGAGCCGCTGACGATCCTCTCCGCCGTCGCCGCCGTGACCGAGCATATCGGCCTCGTCGGCACGGCGACGGTCAGCTATACCGAAGCCTACAACCTTGCCCGCCAGTTCGCCTCGCTCGATCATATCAGCGGCGGCCGGGCCGGGTGGAACGTCGTTACCTCGTGGCTGGAAGGCAGCGCCGCCAACTTCGGCCGGGACAAGCACCTCGACCATGACGTGCGCTATCGGCTGGCCGAGGAATACCTCGATGTCGTGAAGGGGCTCTGGGATAGCTGGGAGGACGGCGCCCTTGTCCGCGACAAGGCCAGCGGGCAGTTCCTCGATCCCGGCAAGCTGCACGAACTGGGCCACAAGGGCGAATTCCTGTCGGTCAAGGGCCCGCTCAACATCTCGCGTTCGCCGCAGGGGCAGCCGGTGATCTTCCAGGCGGGGTCCTCTGAAGACGGCCGCAACTTCGCCGCGCGCCATGCCGAGGCGATCTTCACTCATCAGGAAGACCTTGCCGAGGGGCAGGCCTTCTATGCCGACGTCAAGGCGCGGGCGCGCGGTTTCGGGCGCGATCCCGACCAGCTTCTGGTGCTTCCCGGCGGGCGCCCGATCGTGGGTTCGACCGAGGAGGAAGCCGAGCGTCTTCACCGCGAACTGGCCGATCTCGTCAGTCTGGAGAACGCATTGCGGGCGCTTGGCCGTTCGTTCAACGATCACAATTTCAGCCTCTACGATCCCGATGGCCCGTTCCCGCAGCACGTCGCCGAAGAGGGGCGCCGCAGCAACCAGAGCGCGTCCGAGAAGGTACTGAAAGAGGCAGAGCGCGGGTTGACCCTTGGCGAGATCGCCCTGCGCGTGGCTACGCCGCGCAGCCACTTCACAGGTACGCCCGAACAGGTCGCCGACTGCTTCCAGCTCTGGCTGGAGCAGCGCGGATCGGATGGTTTCAACCTGTTCGAATCCCTGCCCGGGCAGCTTGAGGTCTTTGTCGACCATGTCGTGCCGATCCTTCAGGCGCGCGGGATCTACAAGCAGGACTACCCCGGCAACACCCTTCGCGAAACGCTGGGGCTGGACGTTCCCGTCAATCGCAACACCGCCGCGCGGCTGCGCCGTACGGCGGCCTGACAGACAGCACGGAAAGGAGAAAACCCATGGCCAGTACCGCTTCCACTTTCGACGTTTCGAACGCCGGCCTCGTGATCCGCCCGGTCCAGCCGACCATCGGGGCCGAAGTCGAGGGCGTGGACCTTTCGAAGCCCCTCACCAACGAGCAGCGCGGCGCGATCCGCGCCGCGCTGCTCAAGTGGAAGGTGCTGTTCTTTCGCGACCAGTCGATCGACGACGCCCAGCAGGCGGCCTTCGCCGCGAACTTCGGGCCGCTTTATACCCATCCCACCACGCGCCACGATGCGGCCAACAAGGAAGTCCACGCCATCGCCGCGCGGGAGGACCGGGAATATGAAAGGAAGCTTGGCTACAAGCTGCGTCCGGGCGAGGCCTATCACACCGACACGAGCTGGCGGCTCGTTCCCACCTGGGGTGCGGTGCTGCGCGATGTGAACCTGCCCGAAGTGGGCGGGGACACGATCTGGGTCGATGCCCATCTCGCCTATGAAACGCTGCCGGCGGAGATCAAGGCGCGCCTCGAAGGAAGGCATGTCACGCACAACTTCGTGCCTGCGCTGGAGCTTTCGGGGCACGATTACCCCATCGTCGCACACAGGATCGTGCGGACCCACCGCGAGACCGGGCAGAAGATCCTCTGGGTCAACTTCTCGCAGCAGCCGCAGATCCTCGGGCTGGAATTGTCCGAAAGCCGCGAACTGCTGGACGAGGTGCTGCTCCAGTACAAGCGGCCCGACCTCCAGGCGCGTTTTTCGTGGCGGCCGGGGACGGTGGCGTTCTGGGACAACCGCGCCACGGTACACTTCGCGGTGCGCAACTACGGCGATTTCCCGCGCGAACTGCACCGCATCCTCATCGCTGACGAACCGCTCTGGACGGACCTCTGATCGATGCTGGACAGACGCAACCTGCTTGCAGGACTTGCCACGACCTTCGCCCTGGCCGCTTGCGGCCGGGGCGCGGGCGCAAATGCCGGGGTGCTGCGCGTCGGTAGCCAGAAGGGCGGCACCAAGTCGCTGATGCTGGCTTCCGGCGCGCTCGACGGCGCGTCCTACAAGGTCGAGTGGTCGGAATTTCCGGCGGCGCAGAACCTGCTCGAAGCGCTGGGCAGCAGCGCCGTCGATCTCGGGCTGGTGGGCGATGCGCCGTTCCAGTTCGCCTATCAGGCGGGCAGCCCGATCAAGGCCGTTGGCGCCCAGCGCACGCAGGCCCGGCTGGACGGCGCGCTTTCCATCCTCGTGCCCGCGGGATCGCCGGTGCGCGACGGCAAGGGCCTGCAGGGCAAGCGTATTGCCACGACGCGCGGCAGCGTGGGCCACTATCTCGTGCTCCGTTCGATGATCGCTTCCGGGCTCCGGCCCGAGGACGTGAAGATCGTGTTCCTTTCGCCCAGCGATTCCCGCGCGGCGCTGCAGAGCGGCGCGGTGGACGCCTGGTCCACCTGGATGCCCTATATCGCCGCGGCGCAGGCCGAGGGGGACAGGATCGTCGTGGATGGCCGGGATTTCGTGCAGGGCTATGGCTTCGAAGTGGCGCCGGAAAGCGCCATCGCCGCAAAGCGCGAACAATTGTCCGATTTCCTCCGGCGCGAGGCCAGGGCGCTCGAGTGGGCCAGGGGCCATGTCGACGACTATGGCGCCGTGCTGGCAAAGGAAACCGGACTGCCGCCCGAAATTGCCCGCGCCACGGCAGAGAAGAATATCCGCCTGCGGGTGCCGATTGATAATAAGGTCATATCCGATCAGCAGGTCGTCCTCGATACGTTTCGCAGGTTTGGCGAAGTACGGTCGTCGCGTCCGCTCGACGGCGCATTCCTGTTGAATGCCTGAATCAAGAAAAACTTGGGTTCAGATAAGGCAATTCAATTTCAACTAATTTAGTTGAGATGGCACGAAGCTCTCGTGTTTCTGACTTCGGGGGCTGATGTGAACAAGTTCTTTGTATCGAGTTTTCTTGCCGGTGTTTCTTTCCTCGCCATTTCTCCCGCGCGGGCCGAAGAGGCGGCGGATGCCGCCGCCGAAGTCGCCGCTGCGGAGGCGGACGGTTCCGCCATCGTCGTCACCGGTGCGCGCGGGCGCATCCAGCGCTCGGTGGCGGACAGCCCGGTGCCGATCGACGTCATCGGTCCGCAGGAACTGAAGAACACCGGCCGCACCGGCCTCAAGGAAATCCTCGGCAATATCATTCCCTCGCTGAGCATGCCCGCGCTGGGCGGCGGCGGCACCTCGGCCAGCGTCCGGCCGATCTCGATCCGCGGCCTTTCGGGTGACTACGTGCTGGTCCTCGTCAACGGCAAGCGCCGCCACACGACCTCGCTCATCAACAACCTCTCGCGCATTTCCGGCGGTTCCACCCCGGTGGATATCGACCTGATCCCGACCAGCGGCGTCGGCCGGATCGAGGTCCTGCGCGATGGGGCGGCGGCGCAGTACGGATCGGACGCGATCTCGGGCGTCATCAACATCATCCTCGACAATACGGCGCGCGGCGGCGAACTGTCGGTGACGGGCGGCCAGCTCTACGAAAAGGGCGGCGCGCTGGCGCAAGTTTCAGGGTCTTACGGCGTGGGCCTCGGCGACGGCGGCTTCGCACGGTTCGCGGTGGAGGCGAAGTATCACGACCGCGCCGATTCCTCGGCGGAGCCGGTGCCCTATCTCTATCCCCTGGTGGACGGCCAGCCCGACCCGCGCGAGGCAGATGCAAACCACCTGATCGCCGGCGGTTACGGCCGCTCCAACCGCGACAAGATCGTCAACACCAGCTACAACGCCGAACTGCCGCTGGGCGACGATACCACGCTCTATTCGTTCTCCACGCTCAGCTACCGGAACATCAAGGACGCGCGCGGTGCGTACTTCGCTTCCGCGACAGGCTACGGCGGGCTGGCCAACAGCTCCGGCGCCTCGGTGCTGCCGCAACTCTATCCGGCGGGCTTCCAGGCCTATCGCCGCATCTGGGAATGGGATTTCCAGGCCGCGCTCGGCCTTCGCAGCGAATTCGCGGGCTGGTCGCTCGATGTTTCCAGCAGCTTCGGGCGCGACAACGTCAAGCTCGGCGCGGAAAACACGCTCAACCCCTCGCTCGGCCCGGACAGCAAGAGCAGCTTCTTCATGGGGCGCCAGAAGCAGGACCTCTGGGTCAACAACCTCGATATCAGCCGCGATCTGGATCTTGGGCTGGCAAGGCCGGTCAGCCTGTCGCTGGGGGTGGAGCATCGCTGGGAGCGCTTCCGCAACATTGCCGGCGAACCGGATTCCTACCGTGACGGCGGCTATGTGATCCCGCTGGACGATACCCCGTTCGGCCAGCTCTATGGTGGCCGTTCGCCTTCGCCGGGCCTGGTGTCCTTCACCGGCACCTCGCCCGCCGACGCATCGAGCATCAGCCGCAACAACGTGGCCGCCTATGTCGATGTTTCCGCCGATCTCACGCCGGGCTGGTTCCTCGGCCTCGCGGGGCGGTTCGAGCATTATTCCGACAGCGCGGGCAACACCTTCAGCGCCAAGGCCTCGACCCGCGTGGAACTGGCGAAGGGGCTGGCCCTGCGCGGCGGCGTCAATACCGGCTTCCGCGCGCCCTCGCTGGCGCAGACCGCTTTCTCGACCACGCAGAACACCGTCACCGTGATCGGCGACGAGCGCGTCTCCACGGTCTCCAAGTTCCTGCCGGTCAACAGCGCGGCGGCCATCGCGCTGGGCGCGAAGCCGCTGAAGCCGGAGAAGTCGCTCAACTTCACGGCGGGCGTCACTTATGAAACCGGGCCGTTCCGGCTGACCGTGGATGCCTACCAGATCCGCATCGACGACCGTATCGTGAAGACCGAATTCCTGGGGACCGCATCGAACGGCGGGGCGGCGATCAAGGATATCCTCGTCGCAAACGGGATCGACGACGTGGACAGCGCCCAGTTCTTCACCAACGCCATCGACACCCGCACGCGCGGCGTGGACGTGGTGGGCGAATATACGCTGGATACCGCGTCACTGGGCACCTTCCGCCTCAATGCGGCCTATAGCTACAACCGCACGAAGATCCTTCACGTCATCGACAATCCCGATGAACTCAGCACCCTCAACGTCACCCTGTTCGGCCGTCAGGCCCAGCGCGACCTCGTGGCGGCGCTGCCGCGCAGCAAGGTGGTGCTGTCCAGCAACTGGTCGCTCGACAAGCTGCGCGCGCTGGTGCGGGTGACGCGCTATGGCCAATATACCGAATCCAGCAATGTCGCCGCGTCCGACCGCACGTTCGGCGCGAAATGGGTGACCGATGCCGAGATCGGCTACCAGCTTACGGACAACTTCGACATCGCCGTGGGCGCCAACAACCTCTTCGACCTCTACCCCGACAGGAACGGCGCGGTCGCGGCCGATGGTTCGGGGCTCTACGGCAATTTCGCGCCGTTCGGCCTCAGCGGCGGCTTCTACTATGCGCGGCTGGGGGTGAAGTTCTGAGGATCGGCGCCGGGGTCAGGCGGCGGGCATCGACCGGATGAGGCCGTGCATGGTGCCCCGGTCGCCCCCGCGCAGCATTCTCGCCGCCGTCACCACGCCTTCGGCCGACCATGTGCGCCGGGTGATTTCAAGGCAGGGGACATGCGGCGCGATCGCCATCAGCCGCTGTTCCTCGGGCGTGGGCAGGACCGCGCGGACTTCCTCGCTGCCTTCGCGGTAAGGACGCATCAGCATCAGGCGCGAGAACAGCGTCTGGCTTCCCAGGTCCACGGCCATGCAGTCCGGCAGGGCTTCGGGGGCGATCAGGCGATCTTCCAGTTCCAGCGGGACGTCATCCTCGAAATGGAGGATCACGGCGTGGAACAGCATGTCCCCCTCGCCGCGTTCGAACGCGCGGGCCTGCTCGGCGCCGGCCGGCGCAAGCTCCCGCTTCAGCACTTGCGCGCGGTGGCGGGCGCCGCGCGCCGCGATTTCCTCAATGATGTCGAGATGGGCGTACTCCGCGACATAGGGGCGCGGCGGGGCAACGAAAGTGCCGGAACCCGCGTGCCGCACGAGAAAGCCGCGCGCGGTGAGATCGCGCAGGGCGTGATGCACGGTCATCCGGCTGGCGCCGAACATTTCCATGAACCCGCTTTCCGAAGGGATGCGATCCCCGGCGCTCCATTCGCCCGAAGTGATGCGGGCGATGATGTGGCGGTCGATGCTCTCGCGCAGGCCGGGGGCGGCGGGTCTGGTCGTCATGCCCCGCGCCTTAGCACAGGCGCGGCTGCCTAGACAGCAGGCCATTATCTGTATATACAGGTTGGGCCATGGAGATGCTGATGCCTGCCGACACCCTTCGATCCCGCGATATTCTCGCCGATTGCGAGACGCCTTGCCTGATCCTCGACGAAACGAGGATGCAGCAGAACATCGACCGCCTTCGGCGCCATCTGGCTCCGCTTGGCGTGACGCTGCGTCCGCACATGAAGACCGCCAAGTCCATCGACGTTGCCCGGCGGCAGCTTGACGGTGGCTGCGGCCCCGCCACGGTTTCCACCCTGAAGGAAGCGTCGGAACTGTTCGCGGCGGGGGTTGGCGATATCCTCTACGCGGTGGGGATCGCGCCGCAGCGGCTGGAGAGGGTGCAGGCCCTGCGCGCGGCGGGCTGCGACCTGACGGTGGTCCTCGATTCCGTGGAACAGGCGCGCGCGGTGGTCGCCGCTGGCGCCGACGCGCCGATCCCCGTCCTGCTCGAGATCGACTGCGACGGGCACCGCTCCGGCCTGGTCCCGGATGACGAACGCATCGCGGCGATCGGGCGCATCCTGGTGGACGGGGGCGCGGTGCTGCGCGGCGTGATGACCCATGCAGGCGAAAGCTACGGTGCCAGCGGCGGACCGGCGCTGGAGGCTTTCGCGGAACGGGAACGTGCCGCCGCGGTCGAAGCGGCGGAGAATCTCAGGCATGCGGGCCTTCCGTGTCCCGTGGTCAGCGTCGGCTCGACACCGACGGCGCATTTCGCGCGCGACCTTGCAGGCGTTACCGAAGTACGGGCCGGGGTCTATGTCTTCTTCGATCTGGTGATGGCAGGGATCGGCGTCTGCTCGGTGCAGGACATCGCGCTTTCGGTGCTCACCACCGTAATCGGACATCAGCGGGACAAGGGCTGGATCATCGTGGACGCCGGATGGATGGCGCTGTCACGCGATCGCGGCACGCAGGGGCAGGCCGTGGATCAGGGCTACGGGCTGGTCTGCGATGCCGAAGGCACGCCGCTGGCGGACCTGATCGTCATTCAGGCCAACCAGGAACACGGGATCATCGCCCCGAGGCCGGGCAGCGGCGGTGTCCTGCCGGAATGTCCCGTGGGCACGCGGCTGCGCATATTGCCCAATCACGCCTGCTCCACGGCGGCCCAGTTCGACGCCTATACCGTCATCCCGCGCGGCGCTGCCGGTCTTCGGACCTGGCCGCGTTTTCGCGGCTGGTAACGAGGTCTGCATGAAGTTCATCTCCGAAGAACAATCCGCCGCGCTGGTCACGCCCGAAATGGCGCGGGCGGCGGCGCGGGAGGCTCTGGTCCTTGCGGCGAGCCCGCAAGGCATCGTTTTCCCCGCCGTGCTGGCGCATGGCACCGTGCCTGCCGACAGGTTTTCGATAAAGGCGGGGGTTGCGGGGGATCTGGCAGGGCTCAAGGTCGGTTCGTTCTGGCCGGGCAACGCCGCGCGCGGGCTGCCGCGCCATAATTCGGCGATCCTGCTGATCGACCAGACCCTTGGCCGTGTCGAATGGGTGATCGAGGCGGGGCAGGTCAATGCCTGGCGGACCGCCGCCGTGAACGCCGTTGCCGCCGAAGCGCTGGCACGAGAGGATGCCGGGGTGCTCGCCCTGTTCGGGGCCGGGCATCAGGCACTGCATGAATGCCTTGCGCTTGCGGGCGTGCGGCCGATCCGCAAGATCCTCGTGATCGCGCGCGACGATGCCAAAGGGGCCGCATTTGCCGCCCGGCTTGGCGAACACGGGCTTAGGGCCGAGCTTTCCGGCGCGCGCGACGCCTGCGAAGCGGCCGATATCGTGGTCACCGCCACGCCGGCGCGTGCGCCGCTGTTCGATGCCGAATGGATCGGGCCGGGCACCCATGTCGTCAGCATGGGGTCCGATGCGGCGGGCAAGCAGGAACTGCCGCCGTCCCTGTTCGCGCAGGCGCGCCTGTTCTGCGACCTGCCCGCGCAGGCCGTGACCATCGGCGAGTTCCAGCATTACCGCGGCGACCGGGCGCGCATCGCGGCAATCGGGGATGTCCTTTCGGGCCGCGCTCCGGGGCGCCGGTCGGCGGAAGAGATAACCGTCTTCGACAGTTCCGGCATCTCGCTGCAGGACCTTGTCATCGCGCGGCACCTCGTGGCTGCTTTCGAAAACCGGAACCCGGGGGACCAGCATGCCTGAACGCGCCATCTCCATCGCAGACGTCATCGACGCGGCAGACCGGATTCGCGGCGCGGCGGTGCGCACGCCGCTGCTGGAATTCGCGCCGCTGAACGAACGCCTCGGCCACCGCGCGCTGGTGAAGTTCGAAGGTGCGCAGCACACCGGTTCCTTCAAGTTTCGCGGAGCCTACAACCGGCTGTCCCGTATCGCTGCCGAGCGCAGGGCCGCAGGGGTCGTCGCGTGGTCTTCCGGCAACCATGCCCAGGGCGTGGCGGCGGCGGCGCGCCTGCTTGGCATCCCGGCAACGATCGTCATGCCCGCCGATGCCCCGGCCATCAAGGTCGCCAACACGCGGGTGCTGGGCGCGCAGATCGTTCCCTACGACCGCTACACCCAGTCGCGGGAAGAGATCGCCACGGCTCTGGCGAACGCGCGCGGCGCGGTTCTCGTGCCGTCGTTCGACGATCCCTTCGTGATCGCCGGGCAGGGAACCGCCGGGCTGGAGATCCTTGAACAGGCCGGGGAAGCGGGGGCCGAGATCGGCCGGGTGCTCGTCTGTTGCGGCGGGGGCGGGCTGGTCGCCGGGATCGCCACGGCAATCAAGGCCTCGGCTCCGCAGGTCGAAATCTACAGCGTGGAGCCCGAGGGGTTCGACGATACGGCCCGATCGCTGGCCAGTGGCCACCGCGAATCCGTTCCTTCGGGCGCCCGCTCGATCTGCGATGCATTGCTGGCGCCGAGCCCGGGCGAAATGACGTTCCCGATCAACCGCGCGCTGCTTTCCGGCGGCCTTGCGGTGAGCGACGGGGAAGTGCGCGAGGCGATGCGCTTCGCGTTCGAGAAGATGAAGCTCGTCGTCGAACCGGGCGGCGCCGTGGCACTGGCGGCGGCCCTTTCAGGCCGCGCGCCGCCCGCGCCGGGCGCCACGGTCATCGTCCTGTCCGGCTCTAACGTCGATCCCGGGCTCTTCCGCTCGATTCTGGAAGACGCTTGAATCCGCGACGCCTAGTTCATCCGGAAGGCGATGTTCTGCGCGGCGCCCGCGCAGGCCGTGTCGCCGCCGGGGCGGTAGCTGCTTTCGTAGACGAAGTCCTTGGCCATGGCCGATGCCGCATCGGAAAAGACGAACGGAGGGTAGGAGATCAGCGCCCGCTGCTGGCGGGTGCGACCGGCGGAATCGACATCGAACTCCACGCGGGTCCAGCCTTCGAAGCCCATGCGCGCGGCTTCCATCGGATAGTCGGTGGAGCTTACGCCGGTCCTGCGAATGGCGGGCGCGGCGCCGATGAAGGCGCATTGCTCGGTGCTGAGGCCGGTCTGCTGGAAGATCTGCTGGGCCTGCGAGAAGTCCCTGTTCTGCGCGGCCCATGACGCGCTTTGCAGCAGCGCGTTGATCTTGAGCGGATGGTCACGAGGCAGGGCGGGATCGGCGATCACCGCTTCGCGCAGGGTGGGCGCGTCCACGGGGGCGCTCAGGCGGTAGCCGGGCGAAGCGATCTGCAGCCGAACGGTGTCGATCGCCAGGGCATCGCCGGTTGCCGTCACCACCGGAAGCAGTTCCCTTAGCGCGGCGCGCGTAGCCGCCGGTTTATCGGAATTGCGCTGCGCGGCGATGGCGAAGCGCAGCCAGTTCGAAATCTCCACCGGCATGTTCCGGCTGAGGGCAAGGCCGAGGCCTTCCTGCAGGTAGGTGTTGGCCGAAGCCGTGTCCGTCACCGGATTGAGGCCCAGCATGCCCAGCAGCGCGACGGTCAACTGGTCCGTCCCTTCCTTGCGGGACTGATCGAGCAGCGCGCTGGCCCGGGCGGCGACCGCACCGTCGGTTCCGCCCTGGATCCTGCCGGCCAGCAGCGGCGCAGCCCACTGCATGAAGCGCGAGGTCAGCGGTTCGTTGATCTGGGGGCGGGCTCCGGCGACCGTGCAGCGCATCTCGACCCGCATGGCGTAGCGCAGGAACGGCTTGATTTCCTGCACCTTCGCGGGCGCCCAGGACCAGCGGGACGCTGCGCGCGCGAACGCCAGCGCAATTTCGCGGCCCCCGGTGGAATAGATCGGCTGAACCCCGAAGGCCGAACCGTCGTCGGCGATGCTGAATTCGACCACGGCGTAGTCTGCCGGGGTCAGGCCGCTGGTGGAGCCGCAAAGGGGGACATCCATGTTCTCGGCACGGGAGAACGGCGCCTGATCCATGCGCCCGGCGCCGGTATAGACAAGATAGTTCCGGGCATCGTCCCGCTTGTTCAGCAGCATGGCGGCGATCGCGAGGTCCGAGCGGGTGGCGACATCGCTGAGCGAAACCTTGAGCGACAGCCCGCCCTGAAGCTTCAGCGCGTCCTTGAGCAAGGCGTAGCCTTCCGCCTTTTCCCCGCGATTGAGCAGTATCCGGGCCTTGAGCGTCAGCAGTTGCGCGTGGAAATCCTTGCTGATCGAAGGCGTTGCGTCAGCGATCCGGCTCGCCTCGTCGATATAGGCGAGCGGTTCGGGGCCGGGATCGAAAATGGAGACCTGTGACAGCGCCAGCAACGGCCTGAAGCGCCCCTGCGGCCCGCCCGCCGCCAGCGCCAGACGGAATTCGTCCCCCGCGCGGGCGTAGTCGAACCGGTCGCGGGCGGCGGTGCCCAGCCCCATGTGGGCGTTCACGACATCGCCGACAAAGGCTTCCCCTGCGGCGACCATTGCCGGCAGTCCCGAACGGATCGCGGCTTCTCCCTCGTCGGTCCGGTGCAGTTTCACCAGGCAGTTGCCCTTGCGCACGCCGATCGCGCCGCGCACGACCGGGGACTTCATGGCGGCGGGATTGTGTTCCAGCGCTTCGAATGCGGTAATCGCGTCGCTGCATTTGCCATCCTGTGCCGCGTCGCTGGCGGCATCGAACTGCTGCTGGAGCGTGGCGGGCGCCGAAGCGGGAGCCGCTGCGGCGGGAGCCGCGGCCTGCGCTGTTGCCAAAAGCAGGGATTGGCCAATAATACCGAACATAGGGAGCCTCGGAGAAGTGTTCAGGTGCGTAGTGGGCTATCCAATATGGCTTCGCAAGTTAAGCGATTGATATCAATTGTCGTATTTCCATCAGTATTGTCCCTTATAGGCGCGTCCGAGCCGGCCCTTGCGGCAGGGCCGGTACCCGCCGCCTCGCTTGTTGCGGCGCCGGGCGAACCGCCTCGCGATAGCGTGCTGATGTTCGTCGCTTCGTGGTGCGCCCCCTGCCTTGCCGAGCTTGCCCGGTTCGAGGCGCTGGAGGCTGCGGCGCGCCCCCGGCGCCTGCTGATCGTCGCGCTGGACGAGGGCGCGCGCAGCACGGAAATGACGCGTCGCTTCGATGGTCGCCAGAAACTGGCGATCTCGCCGCGAGAGGGTTGGGAACTCCTGCGCCGCGCGTCCGCCGGGCGGGCGGCCGGGCTGCCCTATGCCGTGATGACGGACGAGACGGGCAGGCCCTGCGCCCTGCGCGACCGCGGCCTGAGCGAGGCGGAACTGCGCACGATGGCGGCGGCCTGCAAGGGATAGGTCGGCATCAGGTTCGGCGGGGGGAGGCGGCCATGCCCGTCAATTCTGCTGGAGTGCCTCGAAATAGGCATCGAGCTTGAGGCGGGTATCCTTGCTGAGGTGAATATAGATTCGCCGCCCGTCGGCCGGGTCCTTCGAACGCGTGAGCAGGCCCTTTTCGGTCATCCGGTCGATCCAGCGCGTGGCCGTGGTCGCAGGAGCCGATGCGGCGATGCAGAGGCTCGAGATCGAGACCGGTTCGCCTTCGTAATGGGCGGCGTAAAGATCCAGCATGATGTCCCAGCACGGGTCCGAGAAGAATTCGGCGCCGAAGCAGTTCTCGCGCGCGCGGCGTTGCCTTATGCGGTCCCGGGCAAGCGCGGCGCGGGCCTCTTCCGGCGGAGAAAGGGGCGGGGTTGAGGCTGGCGGCAGGGCGGTTTCCGACGAATGCCGCAGTTGGCGCCGTGCACGCCATTGCTCTATCGCGATGTTTTCCAGCATCGCGATGAGATTTTCCACTCGCCCCACCAGCGTGTCGAGCTGCGCTTCTTCCGGTGCGACTGGTAAGTGGCCGCGCGCATGTTCGCTCATGCGTGTCCCCTTTGCCTGATTTCCCGCAGGACCAGCGCCGGAGCGCGCGCGATGGTTCCCGCCCTCGTCGCAATCGCGGCTCGCCCTGCCGAATTTGCCCGCCCTGCCTAACCCGTTCAAAAGGCGACATCTATGCGGATCGTGTCGCTGTAGTCCCCGGCGGCAGGCGTGATCTGGCCGGGCAGAACTGCGGCCCTGTAGGTATAGCTCTGGGTCGTGACGGAATCGTAGATGCCCTGGTTGGTGTCGGCAGTGGTACTGCTGCGCCGGGCGCTGTCCACCGATCCCCAGCGCTCGGTGGAGGAGGCCGACTTGTATATCTCGTAGCGCAGGTAATTGCTGGAATTGTCGATCTTGCGCATCCGGCGGACGGTGCCGTCGGCATTGTTGCCGTCGTTGAGGCCCACCGTATAGCTCGCTCCCGCGCTGCACCGGATCAGGATGGTCCGGGTGATGGGGTTGAAGCTGCCGACCAGCGGCGCCGAGCCGAAGCTGGCGGCCGGAGCGGTAATGATGCAATCGTTCAGGACGGTGAGTTCCACGTTGACGCGAACCGTGCTGCCCGCTCCCCAGTTGAGCGCGACGCCAAGCCCCGGACGGACGAAGCCCGGACTGGACGAGTAGCTGAGGCATACGGCGGCCCCGAGCGAGCATACCGAGTAGAACCAGCGCAAGTCGAGGAAGCCGGTGTAGCGTCCCGCCCGGAGGCCGGATGTCGCGGTCGTGCGGAAATAGAGGGGGATGGAGTTGTTCGTGCCCGCAAAAAGGCTGACGATGCTGAGCGAGGACAGGTTCTGGAAGCTGCCGATAGCAAGGGCGGCTCCGTTCGCGCTCAGCGCGGCGGTGAAGGGGATGGTCTGTCCGCTCGGACCGGTGAGCCGGAAGGTCGAGGCATCCACCTGAAGGCCGACATAATGCGTGGTCAGCGCCGCGAGGAGAATGTCGCACTGGAGCCCGGCCGATCCGCTCCCCGCCTGCGCGGTATTGGCGACGGTGTAGGAACTCAGGCTGCCGAGGTTGGTGCTCGTTGCCGAAAGCGTGCAGGCTCCGGCGGTGCCCGGCATCATCGACCAGGCGGCCAGCGTGGCGGCGATGCCGCAAGGCAGGCGCTTCAGGAACGGCATGTCAGCGTTCCCGCATCAATGATCTCTTCGGCTTCGGCAGGCACGGAAAACGCCGCATGGCAGCGTGTGCCGTCAGGCAGGATCGCTTCCAGGCCGGTCTCTGGGGAGGCGTCGTCGATGAACAGCATTCCGTCCCAGCCGACATAGGTCCTGTCCTTGCGGTTGACCGTAATCGGGGTTCCGGCGGGCAGCGGCTCGCCCCGCGTGTCCGCGATCGTCGCGCGGACGGCGATCGCCCTCTCGATCGGAAAACGGATGACGTGGCCGCTGCCGGCGGCGATGGCCACGCGGCGGCTCACGGTATCGGCCTTCACGTTGGGCGACAGCGAAAGGGTGTCGATGTCGTAATGCGCGGGGTAATAGGCACTGGCCGAGGGGACCAGCAGCTTGCCGCCGGAACCGGTCCTGCCGATGAGCTGGTTTTCGTAGCGCACCGGGATGCCCGCCTCGCCGTCGGTACTGACGACCGCGAAGGCATCGGACACCCGGTTCGCCGCGAAGAGCGAGCCGTCCATGAAGACCAGCGAGCCGCTGGCGCCGAACCATCCGGTCACCTCGTCCCGTCCATAGGCGCCCGCACGAAGCTGGACGGGCTGGGCCCGCCAGAGCACGTCGCCCCTGAGGTAGGGTCTTCCGCCGCCCTCGCTGAAGGCGCTTGCGCTCCAGCCCAGGCCGCCATCGGACGGCACGGCGCGCGAATAGTCCGCCCGCAATCCGCTGCGCCCGGCATTGTCCCGCGAGACGCCGGTGCCGAGGTTGCCGCCCCCCAGCGGGATGGTGAGCGTGAGCGCGCCCGACCATCCGCGTTCCGCGAAATCGCGGGAGATCGAGGCATTGATCCGGCTTTCTCCCACCAGCGGCAGCGCCCAGCTCAGGTTCGCCAGCCGGGCATCGGCGGTGCCGGATCGCCGGATGTCGAAGTAGCCGATGCCCAGGGTGCTGGCGCTGCCGATGGCGATGCTGGCGGTGGCGGCGGTCGATCGCTCCCGGTTGCCCGCGCAGCTTTCGGCAGGAGGTTCGGAAAGACATTCCGGACGGTTCTGCCGGCCGTTCCTGTCCAGCACTCCGAGATCGGCGTAGTGGCGGTCCTGTCGGCTGTGGCGCATGCCGAGGGAGAAGGTCCTGGCCTGATACTCGTAGCCGAGAGTCAGTTGCCCGCCCTGGCGCCCCTTGTGAAAGCTGCGGGCATAGGCGGTGCTGACGATGCCGAGATTGCCCAGCCGGAAAACGGCGCCGGCCCCCAGCAGGCGCATCGTTCCCGTGGCTTCCGCGCGTGCCTCAAGCGTGAGGCCGGAGGTCATCCCCCGGCGCAGGGAGGCGCTTGCGGCAAGCCGGCCATAATCGAAGTTCGCGGTGCCGTAGTTGCGGCGAAAGGCCCCTGCCGCCACGGAATAGTCGGCAAGGCCGGGGCGCAGCAGGATGCTGCTGACATAGAACGGCAGCGCCGTTGCCACGCTGCGCCCATGCATGTCGGTGACGATGAGATTGGCCTCGCCGTAGCCGCTGATAGGCGGCAGCGTGTCGAGCGCGAAAGGGCCGGGGCGAACCTGGCTCCCCGCGATCCGCTGGCCGTTGACGACCAGTTCCACCGTGGAAGGCAGCGCCGCGCTCCCGGCAAATTCGGGCAGCGGATAGGTGACGATATCCGGCCGCACCGAGAAATCGCGCGAGACCTGCGCGCCGCCCAGCCGGATCGCGGGCGCCCAGGGCAGGGTCCGGGTGATGATGTCGCCGGCTTCCATGGTCGTCATGCTGCGCTCGTCCGACCAGCGCCAGATCGTATCGAAGCGGACGTAGGCCCGCCCTGCATTCGAGCGCAGCGCGCCGGTGCTGGAAAACAGGCCGAAGGGGCCGAACAGCCGGGCTTCGTGCCAGAGCGAGGCCTGGAACGCCGCCCTTTCGCCGCCGCTGACGTAGAGGTCGTAATTGAGCAGTGCGCCGGTATCCTGCTGCGCCGGGGCGAATGCCTCCGCGCTTCCGCCCAGATGCTGGGCGGGGAGGCGTTCCGGGGAAACGGTAAGGTGCAACTGCTGGCGCGGGGCGTCGTAATCGGCGCTGACGCCTTCCAGACTGTCGATAAACAGGCTGTCCTCGGCCGTGTTCAGCAGCAGGCCCGCTTGCCGCAGATCCTGCGCGCGAAGCTGGAACCGTCCGCTCTGCCGGGTCACCGGGGCGATCACGCCGCTCGCCAGTCCATTGACGACGAGTTCCAGTTCGAGCCGCTGCTCGGCGTCCGGGTAGGTGTGCCGGGGCGGTGGTGGCAGCTCGGTAAAGACATCATACCGGGCATCGGCCGCATCGGCCGCTTGCGCAGGCGCTGCTTGCAGGATGGCCGCCGCCAGCGCGGCCAGCCACGGGAGGCGCGCCGGAGAATGGATGGCGGCGATCATGCGCCGTCATTCCGGCAGCCGCTCGATACGGGCCTGCGCCCGTCCGTTGACGGCGGCAACGAGATCGCCCGATCCGTCCACCCCTGATGGCAATGGCCAGCGCATCGTCGCGCCGGGCAGGACATAGCCGAACAGGCCTTCACCCAGCACCGACGCTGACCGCCCGCCCGTGAAGGCGACGTCGCTCAGCCTGGCATGGCCGGAGCCGCTGTTGCGGATTTCAAGGAAACGGCCGTCCCGGTCCGTGCCCGTGCGCCAGGCGATGGCGGCTGCGGGCGGCGTCGGCCTTTTCGCGCCGCCTTCCTGCTTCGCCTCGGAAAACAGTGGAAGCGAGTAGCGCATGCGAAAGGTCACGGATGCGCCGGCGGTGCCCGGGCCTTCCTTCACCGGGACTTCATCGACGATGATGCGATAGGGCTGCTCTCCCGACGGCGGCGGGGCGACAAGCCGCGTGATCCGCACCAGTTGCCGGGCCCCCGGCTCGATGGTCACGATCGGCGGCGAGCCTATGACCTCGCGCGTCTCGGCATAGAGGTTCTGGTTTTCGCGCTGCGTCCAGGCATAGATGCGGACCTGCAGCGTAATCGGCGACTTGCCCGGATTTTCGAGCCAGAGCGCGGTGGCCCGGGCCTGCCCCTCTATGACCGGGTTGACCGGCCAGATCAGGATCGAGCTGGGTGACTGCGCGGCGGCGGGCAGGCCATGCACCGCAAGGAACGCGGCTTGCGCAAGCAGGAGGAGCCTCGCCAGTCTGCCGGGGGGAATCATGCTCTTCATCGGCTTATCCTCGGCTGGGAGCTGTCACCAGCTCAGGGTGACGATCAGGCTATCGGTGTAAGTGCCAGGCGGCAGGGTTCCCGAAAGCGTCAGCGATCCGTAGATCGGCAGGCGCACGTCCTCGCTGTTGGTGCCGGTTACGGGAACGGCGGGGGCTCCGCCGATGGCGATGGGCTGGGTGCAGCCTGCGTCCCTGCACAAGGCATAGGAAATCCGCGCCGATGCATCGGTCCCCCTCTGGAGGTTGCGCATGCCGGATGCCGCGTGGTTGCCGCCGTTTACCGTCATCGTCAGATTGACGCCGGGCGTGCAGCGCAGGCGGATCGCCTGGGTCGCCGTAGAGGTTGCCGTGCGGGTCGCCCTGGAGAACGTCGAATCCACGCCGAAGTCCAGCCTGCCGACGAGCCCCGCGTTTCCGCTGCTCCCCAGCCCGTCCACAAGACAGCCTGCCGTGATGTTCGCGGTGACGGCGAACTGCGCGGTCGTATCTGCTCTTGCGGCGGCGGGAAGCATGGCTGCCGCGACGCACGGGGCGACAAGGATCGCGAGCGCCGGCGCCGGGAGCGCCTTCGCGTCAATTCCAGTTCTCATGAGCCTGGTCCGGGCGGCGTGCCGCTAGAGTTCGAGGACCACGGTGACGACGTCCGAATATGTGCCCGTGGTCAGGCCCGCCTCGCCGAAAGCGCGGCCATAGACGTTGACGGTCTGCTGCGTGCCGTCGGCGGGCAGGGTGATGTCGCCGTCTACGGGAATGATGACCGAACGGTTGGTGTCGGAATAGAGGTTGTAGGTGACGAACTGGCCCGCTGCGGTCTGATTGGCCATGGCATGGACGCCCACCCCGGCGCCCGATCCATCGTTTTGCCCGGCATTGAACGACAAGGTGGGCGCGATCCCGTTGCTGCACTGGACCGTGAAAGCCGCGCCGCCGTTGAGGACCTGGGCATCGGCCTGCGTGAACAGCGTGTTCTGCGTGCCGAAGTCGAGCGTGCCGAAAGCGACGTTGGCGGTGCCGTCGTCATAGTTCTGTCCGTTGACGATACATCCTGCCTCCAGGGTGATCGTCGCGTCGATCGTGCCGGTAATGTCGGCTCGGGCAGGGTTCGTAGCAAGGACTATCGCCGATAGTCCGGCCGCGGAAAGAGCAATCTTTCTGAGCACGTTCGCACCTCTCTTGCTATGCGCTGCAGAATACTTTCGCAAAGTATCGCTTGAATCCGGGTAACCGAACCTTGCGGAGCATTCTTTCAGTGGCGACCTTCAGGGCTGCGTTTTTGCTTGTTAGTTAACTTGTTGAAATGAATACTTGAAAAAATGTTGTATCAAGCATTATCATCCGATTCAGTTTCAACTTTCCCCAAATTGGAGTGATTTGCCGGCCGGCACCCGTTCCGATCGGATCGTGCCGACGGGTTTCGCCTGTCAATCAGCGGGATATGCCCCGCTTGGAGCCCCTTTTTGCGGCCCGTTTCAAAGGGCTGGGAAGAACCGATGCGGCTCCAAGTCCGCGCAGGCATGGCATCGGGAGCGGCTCTGTCCGGGGCAAATTTGTCTTTTTGTATCGCGGGGCCGTTGGGCGCCGGGTCATATCGTGATATGTTCGCGCCATGTTTCTGGCCGCAATCTCGCTTTCGGCAGCGATCCCTTCCGTCACCTCCTCTTTTATCACCGCGCGTTCGGACCGGCCGATCGCGGACGTGGCGGCATGTGTGGAGACGGAGTTCGACGATCTGGGCGTGAGCGAAAATCTCGCGATCGAGACCGGGCGCAAAGTGGATTTCCGACTGGCCGCGAACGACGCGAGCCGTCCCGCCGTGGTGATGTCGTTCGAGGCGCGTCACGATGGCACGCTGATCCTCTACGGCTTTGGCGACTGGCGGGATGCGGTGGAGCCGATGTGGAAGAACCTGGCGCGGGAGTGTTTTCCCGAGATCCAGGGCGCGGTGGTCAAGGCCGTTCCCTGACCCGGCCGCCAGGCTTGCGGGCGCTTCCGCGCGGCATGTAACGCCGCATCAGCGCGCGCGCCGGTAAAGCCCCTTTCCTTCGAAGATATCGGGCGCAAGGTCTTGTCCGACGATGCGCAGCTGCATGGATTCGAAAGGGGTCTGTTCCAACTGGCCGCCATCGATCGAGAAGCTCAGTACCGTGTCGCTGGCCGGTTCGATGCGGAAGCTGGCATCCCGCCCCGGCGCATAGGGTGCCGACAGGCCGACCGCCACGACCGGGCTGTCCGGCCTGCCGGGCCGGATCGCCAGCCCGCCGGACCCCGTCTCGATCTGCTCTTCCTGCCCATCGGCATGGCGCAGGGTGACGCGCACATGGTTCGCGGTCTGCTCCCGGACCGGATCGAGCACGCGAACCGCGATTCCGCCTGTCCACTGTTCACGCGGGATGTCGGCGGCATCGGGTGTTTCCGGTGCGATGCATGGGGCCGGAAGCTCCGGCTCGGCAAGGTCCGGGTCCGGCAGATAGGCTTCCCCGGCGGCGGATTGCGCCGCCGCGCGCGCATCAAACCATGCGGCGAAGGCCTTGCCGACTGCTTCGTTCGCTTCGGGCGAGGGGGCGTCCAGTGCCCGGCGGGCCAGCATTGCGGCGCGGTTGCGCGTGAGCAGGGCGGTCTGGAGGGTCTCGGCGGCCTTCCGGCGGAGGCTTTCCCTCGAGACCGGGACGGTCGCGGCCTCGTCGATGGTGGGAACCGGCGTCACCGCGATATCGGCCCATCCGGCCAGGAACGGGCAGCGCGCCGCGACGGCGTCCGCGGCTTCTTCGGCCTGTTGGCGAAGCAGGGCCTGTTCGGCCTGCAAATCCCAGGGCTCGGCGCCGAGCGGAGCATAGAGCGGCTTCGCATCGTCCGGGCCATCCGGTTTCAGGATCACCGATGCCCCCTCGCGTGACCAGCGGCCTTTGGCGAACTGGTCAAGCGCGCCGTAGCTGATGTACCATTCGAAGGTTCCGTCTTCGCGCAGGAGAAGTTCCGAACCCGTCTCCATGACGCCGGAAAGGTAGTAATGGCCTGCCACGGAGGCTTCGCTGGCGGCAGCGTGGGCAGGTCCGGGCGGGGCTGCAAGCGATGGGGAGCCTGGCAGTGCCGATGCGGCCAACAGGACGATGGCAGGCAAACGGGGCACGGCGACCGGGAATGTCACGAAAATCCTCCTCCGAACCGCCCTCCGCTCTCCTGAGCGATCTGCCTTGAGCGGCAAGCGATCAAACTACCGCCTGCGGCCATGAAGTCAAAACCGGCCCGTGCCCGAATGGCACGAAGCTTCAGGGCAAAGTCTTGAATTTTCCCGGAATCAGGAGAACGCCGCCCAGGGTTTAGGAGAACTCATAGGACGGCTTCCATAACTCTATTGAATTGGTTGAGAATGGGCGTGATTACCCCCGGTGTCTCCTTGAGGCACTCGCATAGGGGGTTTTGTTGCCGTTCGTTCGTTCTTTCCGCCGTCGCCGTTCCGGACGCCTGCATGCCTTGTGCGGTGCGGCCTCGGCCCTTGCGATAACCTTCGCCTCGCCCGCGTTCGCCGCTGACGCCGATGCATCCGCTTCCGCCGCCGGGGAAGTGAGCGAAATCACCGTCACCGCGCGCTATCGCAACGAAAGCGCACAGAAGGTGCCGATCGGCATCAGCGCCATTTCCGGCGAGCAGCTTTCGGCGCAGGGCGCCACCACGCTGAAGCAGGTGCTGCAGCAGCTACCCAGCCTCAATATCCAGGGCTTCAGCGGCCGTAACCAGACGATCACCGTGCGCGGTATCGGCACGAATGCGGGCGGCACCAACGACGGACTGGAGCAGGGCGTCGGCATCTACGTGGATGGTGTCTACCGCCCGCGCACCGGCTCGGTCATCACCGACCTCATGGACGTGGAGAGCATCCAGCTCCTGCGCGGGCCGCAGGGCACACTGTTCGGCAAGAACACGGTGGCCGGCGCGCTCGACGTCAAGACGCGCGAACCCGCGTTCGATCAGGAAGCGCGCGGCGAACTGACTTACGGCAATCACGAGCAGTTTCGCGGCTATGTCTCGCTGAACTCGACGATCGGCGACGATATCGCCTTCCGCGTCAGCTACCTGCGATCCAGCCGCGAGGGCCTGATCTACAATACGACCTATCGCCAGCACTGGGACGACCAGGACAACCACGCGGCCAAGTTCGACCTGCTCTACAGGCCGGCCGATAACTTCAAGCTGCGCTTCATTGCCGATTACAGCGTGCAGAAGGGCGACATGGGCTTCCAGATCGTCTCGGGCGTGCTGCCGACGACGCTGGCCAACGGCACCGAGGTGCGCGGCTTCTACCGCAGGGCGGCGGACGTGGGCTATACGCCGATCGCCGTCGATCCCTTCGCCCGCAAAACCGATATCGACTCCTCGCAATATGATGAGATGCCAAGCTGGGGGCTCCAGACGCGTGCGGACTGGGACGTCGGGCCGGTCTCGCTGACCTCGATCACGGCCTATCGCAACTGGAAATGGATTCCGAATTATGACGGCGACCAGATCGGCGCCAATGTCATTACCTACAGCGTGGTCGATACCGACCAGCAGCAGTTCAGCCAGGAATTCCGCGTCGCCTCCAATGGCGAGAAGACCATCGACTACACCGCAGGCCTCTATTTCTTCTGGCAGGAGGCGGACGACAAGGTGGTCCAGACTTACGGCCGCGACGCATCGGCCTGGCTGCTTACCGGCAATACGCCTTCGGCCTCGGTTTCGGCGATCCCCTCGGCGGCGCTGGAAGGGCTGACGGCCTTTGCCCATGTCGTCCCCGCCACTTACAGCTATGCGGCCTACGGACAGGCGACCTGGAATATCTCGCCGGTGTTTCGCCTGACCGGTGGCCTGCGCTACACTTACGAGCACAAGACCGGGCTCTACGATGCCGACTTGCGCGGCGATTTCGCGCCGATCGACAGTTTCGACCCGGCGCTTCAGGCGACGATCGCCGCCACGCGCGCCAGCCTCGCGCCGACTTCGTCCTACAAGGCTTCGAACAATACCGACAACCTGTCCGGCACCCTGATCGCCGCTTACGACCTCGACAGCGACCTGCACGGCTATGCCTCCTACTCGCGCGGCTTCAAGTCGCCGGGCATCAACCTCGTGCGGCAGTCGCTGGGCGTCGACATCTTCGTGAAACCGGAGAAAGTGGACAATTACGAGCTGGGCCTGAAAAGCCGACTGCTGGGCGGCAAGGCGGAACTGAACCTTTCCCTTTTCTGGGCGGATATCGCCAACTACCAGGCGAACTACGTCAACAACGCAGTGACCCCGGCGGTCGGCTACATCACCAATGTCGGCACCGTGCGTTCGCGCGGCGTGGAACTGGATGCCCGCCTCAGCCCGTTCGAGGGCCTCTCGCTGGGTCTCGCCGGAACCTACAACGATGCGGAATACCGCTCGTACAAGAATGCCCCGGCGCAGTACCTCAACAGCTACCTCGGCGTGATCGACCTTTCCGGCCGCCGTGCATCGGGCGCCCCGCGTCTCGCGGCCACCGGCAACGGCGAATATACCTTCGATGCCGGGAACGCGAAGGTCTACCTGGGCGGCGATGTCAGCTACCGTTCGGGCTATTACGCTGCGGTCAATCTGGACCCCTATTCATGGGTGCCGCGCTCGACCCTCGTGGGCCTTCACGCCGGGGTGCGCAGCCCGGACGAGCGCTGGGACGTCTCGGTCTGGGTCCGCAACCTCTTCGACGAGGACTACTACAACACCAAGACCGTCTACGGCCAGTTCGGCGTCGTTCTCGCCGCGCTGGGCGATCCGCGCCTCTTCGGCGTGACCCTCAAGGGCCGCATCTGATGCGCGCGTCCGCTATCATCGCAAAGGAGCAGAGATCATGACCAGGCGCACCCTCAAGCTCGGCCTCGTTCCCACCGGCGTTGGCGGGCCGGGCCAGCACAACCGCTGGCTCGACCCGGAAATTCCGGCGGATGCCAGCGTCAACATCGGCTGGTACATCGACGCCGTGCGCAAGGCGGAAGGCGCGAAGTTCGACTTCGTCTTCATCGTCGACAGCCAGTTCATCACCCCGGATTCGCCGCCACATTACCTGAACCGGCTCGAACCGCTGACCCTGCTTTCCGCGCTCGCGGTGGCGACCAGCCACATAGGCCTCGTCGCCACGGCGACCACATCGTTCAACGCGCCGTTCAACCTTGCGCGCCGTTTCGCCTCGCTCGATCTCATCAGCGGCGGGCGCGCAGGCTGGAATGTCGTGACCAGCGGCGATGCCGGGGCGGCGGGCAATTTCGGGCTCGACGAGCATTACGACTACGAGACCCGCTACGGCCGGGCGCACGAATATCTCGATGTCGTGCACGGCCTCTGGCGCTCCTACGAGGACGATGCGCTGGTGCGCGACCGCGAGAGCGGCGTGTTCCTCGACAAGGACAAGCTCCATGCGCTGAACCACAAGGGCCGGCATTTCTTGGTGGCGGGACCGCTCAACATCCAGCGCTCGCCGCAGGGTGAGCCGGTGATCTTCCAGGCGGGCGATTCCGACCAGGGCCGCGACCTCGGCGCGCAGACCGCCGATGCGATCTTCACCCATGCAGCCACGATCGAGGACGGCAAGGCCTTCTACGCCGACATCGCCCGCCGCGCCGAAGCGGCCGGGCGCAATCCGGATGAGGTCATCATCTTGCCCGGCGTCAGCGTGTTCGTTGGCGATACCGACGAGGACGCACGCGGCATCGAACAGGCGCACAAGCTGGCCGACCACAGCTTCGACCAGGCCCTGAACGAGTTCGGCCGCTCGTTCGGCTGGCACGATTTCCGCCAGTACGACCTCGACGCGCCGTTCCCGGTGCAGGCGCTCGAACATGCCCGCCGCAGCTTCTTCACGCAGGCAAAGAAGCTTACCGACCTTGCCGTGGAGCGCGGGCTGACCTTGCGCGAGACCGTGGAGCTGGTGCGGGCAGGGCATCGCAGCCCCTTCGTCGGCAGCGCCCGCACCGTGGCGGACACGATAATCCGCTGGTTCGAGGAACGCGCGCTCGACGGGCTCAACGTGATGCTCGGCCATCCCGACCAGTTCGATCGTTTCGTAAGCGAAGTCGTGCCGCTGCTTCAGGAGGCGGGAGTGTTTCGCAGCGACTACGAAGGCACCACCTTGCGCGATCACCTCGGCCTGCCGAAGCCCGCCAATGTGCGTGCATCTGCGCAGGCCCCGCGCGAACCGGCGCTCACCGCATGAGGCAGGAGGCGGGGAGATACTTGCGGCGGCTGTTCACCGTGCTGGCGGCGGGGCTGCTCGTTGCCGGGTGCGGCGGTTCGGGCAAGCAGGAGGCCGGGCACAGCAAGCTGCGCTGGGCCTTCATGCTGCCCACCTCGTGGGACCCGGTGACCAGCCGCACCGGCGCGGATATCAATACGATCAGCCTGGCCTATGCCTCGCTCACCCGTCTCGACAAGCAGGGCGAGGCCCAGCCGGGCCTCGCGCAGAAGTGGCGCTTTTCCGATGATGGCAAGGCGCTGACCTTCGATCTGCGCAAGGGGCTGACGTTCTCGGACGATACCGTGCTGGATGCGGCGGCGGTCAAGGCCTTCTACGACCGGGCGCTGTCCCAGAAGGATTCCTTCATCAAGCGCGATCTTGGCGGTGTGGAAAGCGTTTCCGCCGATGGACCGCTGGCGGTGACCTTCCACTTGCGCGAGCCCGACTACCAGCTTCCCACTATTCTCGCCGGCCGCGTCGGCGCGATCGCCAGTCCGACCGCTGCAGCGAAGGACAAGGCGAAACTGGCGCTCTGGCCGGTCGGCGCGGGGCCGTTCCGCATCACCGAATTCGTGCCGGAATCGCACGCCTACTTCGAGAAGAACCCCGGCTACTGGGACGCCGCGAACATCCATATCGACCGCTTTGAACTGACCAATGCACCGGACCCGGCCACGGTGATCGCCGCGCTGCTTTCCGGTTCCATCGACGTGGCCGGACGCATTCCCCCGCGCCGCGTGGAAGAGGCGAAGGGCAGGGGGCTGACCGTCGCCATTGCGCCCTCGCTCAATGTCCGCGACGTTTCGATCAACCGCAACCGGCCGCCGTTCGATAATCCCAGGGTGGTGGAAGCGCTGCGCTATGCCTTCGACCGCGACGAGTTCATCAGGACCGTTACAGCCGGGCTCGCGACGGTCTCGCACCAGCCGTTCCCCGCCGGGAACGCCGCCTTCGATGCCAGTGTCGAAAAGCTCTGGGGCTACGATCCGGGCAAGGCTCGCGCGCTGCTGCGCGAGGCGGGATATCCGCCGGGCAAGCTCGCTATCGAGATCGCCGTCAACCCGGTGATGAACGACGGCCTGCCCGAACTCGTGCAGGCGCAGCTTGCCCGCGTGGGTGTGAAATCGACGCTGCGCATCGTTCCGCCCGGCTCCTCCACCTGGCAGAGCGAGGTCTATATCGCCAAGCGCCCGGCCCTCGCGCTGGATGGCACCATCGGCCGGGAATCCCCGGTGCAGAACCTGCTGGCGACTTATGGCCCCGAAGGCATCATGAACCTCAGCGGGCCTTATGCGGCGCCCGCGTTCCTCCAGGCGCTGGATGCGGTGCGGCGCACGCCGACAAGCGATCCAGCCTATGCCGCGCGCCTCCACGCTGCGGTCCGCGCCGGGGTGGAGCAGTCGCCCAGCAACTACTTCTACAGCGAACCGTGGATCGTCGGCGCGCGGGCGGGGGTGAAGAACCTCAACATCCTGCCCTCGCAGATCCGCTGGGAAGGCGTGACCGTGCAATGACCGCGCGCACAGTCCCAGCCGTTCCCGGCCACGCATGGGCCGTGCGCCTGCGCCATGGCCGCGCCTTGCTCGGCTTCACGGGCTCGACCCTGCTGATCGCGGTGCCGGTGTTCTTTCTGGCGACGCTCATCACTTTCCTGCTCGGCGTGGCGAGCGGGCTGGACCCCGCCGCCGGGCTGGCCGGAGACAGTCCCACGCCCGAAATGATCGCGCAGATCCGCGCGCAGTTCGGCCTGGATAGGCCGGTCCCCGTCCAGTACCTCGACTGGATGGGCGGGGTGCTTCACGGCGATCTCGGCACTTCGTGGTTCAACGGGGTGCCCGTTACCGAACTGATCCTCCAGCGCCTGCCGGTCAGCCTCTCGATTGCGGGCGGGGCGCTGCTGATCGGCGTGGGTTTGGGCACGCTGCTGGGGATCGCCTCGGCGGCGCGGCAAGGCGGCTGGCTCGACCGTATGGTGACGGTCTTCGCCTCGACCGCCGCCTCGCTGCCGCCGTTCGTCGTCGCCATTGCGATGATCCTGCTGTTCAGCCTCTGGCTCGAACTGCTGCCCTCGGCCGGTTACGTCCCGCCTTCGGAGGATGTGGCAGGCTGGCTGCGCTCGATCGCGATCCCGGCCATGGCGCTGAGCGTCGATGTCGTGGCCGAGCTCGCGCGCCAGCTTCGCACCGGCCTCGTCGCTGCACTCTCGGACAATTACGTGACCGGGGCCGTCGTTCGCGGGCTTTCGCCCCGGCGCATCCTGTTCGTCCATGTCCTGCGCAACGGCGCCGGCCCGGCTCTCTCCATACTGGCGCTGCGCGTGCCCATGCTGATCGGCGGCGCGGTGGTGAGCGAGGCGATCTTCAATATGCCCGGCATGGGCCGCCTCGCCGCCGATTCCGCGCTGCGCGGCGATGTGCCGGTGGTGCAGGGAACGCTCGTCGTTTCCATCGTGCTGGTTCTCGCCAGCAACCTTCTGATCAACGTGCTGCTGGGCGTCCTCCAGCCCGCCTCGCGCCGCAGGAGCTGACAGGATGACACTTGTGCGAAATGCCGCAGTGCCCTTGGCTTTCCTTGCGCTGATCGTCGTTCTCGCGGCGCTTGGTCCCGTCATCGCCCCGCACGATCCGCTCGCGCAGGACGGCGGCGCGATCCTGCAAGGCCCCGGCCCGGCTTACTGGCTCGGCACCGATGCGCTGGGGCGCGACGTGTTCAGCCGGCTGCTGGCGGGCTCCACGGTTTCGATACTGGCCGCCGTGCTTTCGGTGGGTGTGGCTCTTCTGCTCGGCGTGGTGCCGGGGGTGCTGTCCGTCTTCCTGGGAAGGCGGGCGGAATGGATCAGCCTGAGGCTGGTGGATGCGCTCATCATGTTGCCGTTCCTGGTCTTCGCGATCGCGATGACGGCCATGCTCGGCAACGGCCTCGTCCAGGCCATGTTCGCGGTGGGCGTGCTGATCGCGCCCGCTTTCTACCGGGTGAGCCGCGCCGCCGCGCTATCGGTCGCCAACAGCGACTATATCGAGGCGGCACGGCTGGGCGGCGCTTCGACGGCATGGATCATCCGCCGCCACGTCATCGCGAAAGTCCTGCCGGTGGTGGCGGTCACGACCGCTTCGATGACGGGCGCCTGCCTTTCCATCGTCGCCTCGCTGACCTTTCTCGGCATCGGCGTGGTCCCGCCCGACCCGACCTGGGGCGGCGAGCTCGCCAGCGACCTGACCACGCTTTACGACCGGCCCTTCGGCCCCTTCGCGCCGGGCGTGTTGATCGTGGCGACAGTGTGGTCGCTCAACGCGCTCGCGGACGCGATGCGTCGCAGCGATCCCCGCATTCCGGAGATACGGCCATGATCCAGCAGAACAACGTCGTTACTTTCGGACCGCGCTCCCCCATCGCGCCAGCCGCGCCGCTGTTGTCGGTACGCGGCCTGACGATCGCCGGGGCCGATGGCCGGATGCTCGTGCGGGGCGTGGATTTCGAGATTCCGCGCGGCGGCACGCTTGGCATCGTCGGGGAATCCGGCAGCGGCAAGTCGCTCACCTGCCGGGCCGTCCTTGGCGTGCTGCCTGCCGGAACCGCCGTCACCTCCGGCACTATTCGCTACCGGGACACCGACCTCTCGCGGTTGAGCGGCCGCGACTGGAAACCCCTTCGCGGGACCGAGCTGAGCGCGGTGTTCCAGGATGCGGGCTCCTACCTCAACCCGTCGATCCCGGTGGGCCGCCAGATCGTGGAGGCTATGCGTGCGGTTCTTCCGCTTTCACGCCGGGAAGCGAAAGAGCGGGCGCTGGCCCTGCTCGCCCGTGTGGGGTTCGCGGAGCCGGAGACGGTATTCCGCCAGTATCCCTTCGAACTGTCGGGCGGCATGGTGCAGCGCGTGCTGATCGCCATCGCGGTCTGCGCCGGGCCGCGCCTGCTGATCGCCGACGAGGCGACCACCGCCCTCGACGTTACGGTGCAGGCCGAAGTCCTGCGCCTGATCGAAGACTTGCGCCGTGAACAGGACCTCACCCTCGTCATGGTTTCCCACGATCTCGCCGTGGTGGCGCAGACCTGCGATCAGGTGATCGTCATGCGCGAGGGCGAGATCGTCGAGGCGGGCGCCACGCGGGAGGTGCTGGACCGGCCGCGCCATGCCTATACCCGCAGCCTGATCGAAACGCATCATGCCACCTCGCTGGAAGCCGGGCAGAACGCGCCACGGCCGCAAGCGGCCGCGCCGCTCCTGCGGATCAGCGGGCTTCGGGCAGGCTATGGGCAAGGCACGGTGCTGGACGGGATCGATCTCGAACTGGCGCGCGGCGAAATCCTCGGGCTGATCGGGGAAACCGGCTCCGGCAAGACCACGCTCCTGCGGTCGATCCTTGGCCTCGTTCGCCCTGCCGAAGGTTCGATTGTGCTCGGCGGCGAACCGCTGGAGCGGCTGGCGGGGCGTGAACTGATGGCGTTTCGCCGCAGCAGCCGGCTGCAATATGCGTTCCAGGACCCGCTGCGCAGCCTCGATCCCGATATCACCATCGCTGGTTCGGTGGGCGAGGGGCTGGACATTCGCGGCGGCATCGACCGCATCGAGCGGGCGCGATTGGTGAATGCGGCGCTGGAGGCTGCCGGACTCGATCCCGCACTGGGCTGCCGCCTGCCGCGCCACCTTTCAGGCGGTCAGCGCCAGCGCGCGGTGATCGCGAGGGCGCTCGTGCTCGATCCGCAAGTGATCCTGCTCGATGAACCGGTCAGCGCGCTCGATGCCGTGAACCGCGTCCACGTCCTGCAACTGCTCGAACGGCTCGCACGGGAGCGCGGCATTGCGCAGATATTCATCTCGCACGACCTCGGCTCGGTGGCCGGCATCGCGCACCGGGTGGCAGTGCTCCACCGCGGCAGGATCGTGGAGACCGGACCGACCGGGCAGGTGCTCTCGCACCCGTCGCATCCCTATACCCGCGCCCTGATCGCCGCTGCGCCCAAGCTTGCGGAACCCGGCACCGGCGGCGCGCTGCGCCTATCTCCCAACAGCTTGTGAAAGGCATGACGATGGCACGCGATAAGCTCAAGTTCGGAGCCGTCCTGATCGGGGTCGGTGATGCATCCGGCAAGGAACTGTGGCGCGATCCGGCGGTCCCGCTCGATGCCAGCGTCGACATAGACTGGTACATCCGGCAGGCGCGGGAGGCGGAAGACGCCCGGTTCGACTTCGTGTTCATCGTCGACAGCCAGTACATCACACCGGATTTCCCCAACCATCATCTCAACCGGCTGGAGCCGCTGACCCTGCTGTCGGCGGTCGCCACGGCGACGCAGCGGATCGGTCTGGTGGCGACCATCAGCACCACCTACAGCGAGCCCTTCGATATCGCCCGGCGGCTCGCCTCGCTCGACCTCATCAGCAAGGGGCGGGCCGGGTGGAACATCGTGACCAGTCAGGACCCCGGCACGGCAGGCAATTTCAGCCGCACCGGGCATGGCGACTACGAAACCCGCTATCGCCGCGCGTCCGAAGCGGTGGAGGTGGTGCAGGGATTATGGCAATCCTACGAAGAAGGCGCCTTCGCGCAGGACAGGACGGCCGCGCGGTTCCTCGATCCGGCGCGGCAGCACCAGCTAGACCATCGCGGAGAGTTCTTCAGCGTTTCCGGCCCGCTCAACATCCAGCGCTCGCGCCAGGGGCAGCCGCCGCTGGTTCAGGCGGGAACATCGCCGCAGGGCCGCGAACTGAGTGCGCAAGTCGCCGATATCGTGTTCAGCTTCGCGCGCAATCAGGCGGAGGCGCTGGAGCTTGCCACGGACGTGCGGGCTCGTGCCCGGCGATATGGCAGGGCCCCGGAAAGCCTGCTGTTCATCCCCGCACTCAGCGTGACGATCGCCGATACAGACGAAGCGGCCCGGCGGAAATTCGAGGCGCGCCAGACGGCAGGAGACCTGCGCGCGCAGCTGGCGTCGCTTTCAAGGCAGTTCGCCGGTCATGACTTTTCCGGCTATGATCTGGACGCACCGTTCCCGGAAATCGCTTCGGGCGGCGAGGCGGCCGGAATTCGGCGCTTCCACGAAGACCTCGAAGCCGCGCGCCGGGAGGGGCGCACCCTGCGGCAGGTGCTGGCGGACGCGGGATCGGCATGGCTGCGGCTGGCGGGATCGCCGGTCACGATCGCCGACGAGATCGAGCGCTGGCATGCCAGCGGCGCGGCGGACGGTTTCAATGTCTTCGTCCAGCATCCCGACGACTGGGCGCGCTTCCGCGCCGAAGTGGTGCCGATCCTCGCCGCGCGCGGGCTTTTCAGGGACGACTATTCGGCGGATACGCTGCGCGGCAATCTCGGACTGGAAATCGCCCCAAGCCGCCATTCCGCCGAGCGCCGCACCCTTGAGAAAGGCGCGGCGGTGGATTTTGCGACCCAGGTCATAAACTCATAAACGGCACCATCGAGGTTTGAGGCAAAATGGCTCAGCGCCAGGAGGGAAGGCGACGGAATATGTCGATATTTCAAGACTTCCCGACGCAGCGATGGGCCATTTTGGTCAAACGTAGTTCACCGCAAGGTAAATCCCGAAGGGACGCCCAAATGGCTTCCATCTCGAACCTAAGCTACCTTGGACGGGCAACCAGCCCGCCCGGCGGCACCTTCGGCCCGAGCTGTTCGCCATTTGGGCGCCTCGATGGTGCCGTTTATGAGTTTATGACCTAGTTCAGATCTCGTATTCGAGCTGCATGGCGAACGGTGCCGTGGAAACGGGCTGGGTCTGGCGAGGCTGGCGGCGGGTCATCTCGCCGTGAAGCTTCCTGATCATGTTGCTGCCGGTCCGGGTATGGAAGCCCGGAATGAACCCGTGAATGATCGTGCCGAGCCCGGCGAGGATCATGAGCAGGCCGAAGCGGCCGGCCACATAGAAATGCTCGCCGTAAGTCTCGTTTACCGCTTCGGGATGGTCGACGAATAGTTTTCTGAGCATTTCAGGCTCCTGTCGAACTGGAGGGAACCCGCGCCCTCAGGCGGTCGGCGGGTAGGGATGATGGCCGAAGACCCAATGGGTGCGCGCATCGGACGGCGCTTCGACGAGAAGCACTTGTGCCCGGTGCCCGTTCATCCCGGCCTGGTGCGCGGCATCGACAGCCCGGTTGAGGGCATCGCGCTGGTTGGCGAAAGCTTCGAGGATCAGCCCGTGCAGGCTGACGGCCCATTCCATGCCCTTGCGGACGACGTGAAAATCGCTGTGCATGATGGTCGTTCTCCCTTCTACTGATGTGTTCAGGCGATGTGTTCAAGACAGGCGATAGCTCGCTTCGTGTATTGTCAACTTGAATGGTAGAGAAGGGCGAGTCAATGGCCTTGAGCGGACGGATCGCCGGGGCGCGCACGGTTCGTCGGCTTCCCGCCACCGGTCGGCGAAGGCGCTGGACGATTGCTCTAACGCCGCCCGGACCGCTTGGGGCGCAAGGCGTCGCGCATGGCGAAACTGGAGCTGATACGGGTTACACCCGGCATCCGGGACAGGATTTCGCCGTGGATCGTCTCATAGGCGGCCACGCTGTCCGTACGGACGCGAAGCCAGTAGTCGACATCGCCCGTCATCAGGAAGCATTCGCGAATTTCCGGACACTGGCGCACTGCGTGCTCGAACTTCGAAAGGTATTCCTCGGTCTGGCGGTCCAGCGTGACCTGCACGAGGACATCGACCCCGCGCTCGTCTTCCTCTCCGCTCCCGGTGATGACCGTGTAGCCCCGGATCACGCCGCGTTCTTCCAGGATCCGGATGCGGCGATGGCAGGCTGAGGCCGAGAGGCCGACCTCCGTGGCGATTTCCGAGTTGGGGCGGCGGGCATTGAGCCGCAGCAGGCGGATGATGGTGCGGTCGATGGAATCGAGTGGTTCTGACATCGTTCTGAATCTGCCGAATGATCGTGCGAAATTATCGCAATCTTCGCAAGGTTGACGCAAGATTGGGAGCCTATTTCGTATAACCGTCGATAATCTGCGAGGAAAGGAGGGCTGCATGACGACATTGGCTACGGCAGGTGCCGTGCTCCGGATCGATCTCGGTGCATTGGTGGAGAACTACGCCATAGTCGGGCGGCAGGTCGCGCCTGCGCGGGTGGCGGCGGTGGTCAAGGCAGATGCCTATGGCATCGGCGCGGCACGGGCGGTGGGTGCATTGGCCGATGCCGGGTGCAGGACGTTCTTCGTCGCCGTGCTCGACGAGGCGGCAGCGCTCATGCCCTTGCTGCCGCCGGAAGCGGAATTGTTCGTCCTCAACGGTCTTCAGCCCGGCGCCGAGGCGGAATGCGCCGCGATCGGGGCGATCCCCGTGCTCAATTCGCTCGATCAGATCGACCGCTGGTCCAGCCTCGCCCGGGCGCGAGGCCAGTGGCTGCGCGGGGCCTTGCAGGTCGATACCGGCATGTCGCGGATGGGAATGTCGCCGCAGGAGGTCGCCCTTCTCCTTGGCGAGCCGGACCGTCTGCGCGGTGTGAAGCCGGCCATGCTGATGAGCCACTTCGCCTGCGCCGACGAACCGGACCATCCCTTCAACGGCGAGCAGGCCGCGTGTTTCTCGCGCATCGCGAGCGGTTTTCCCGGCCTTCCTCGCGCGCTCGACAATAGCGGCGGGGCTTTCCTTGCGCAGGACCACCTCGACATCGTGCGTGCCGGGATCGCCCTTTACGGCGGCGCGCCGCATGGCGGCGTGAACCCGATGCGCGCGGTAGTGTCGCTGGAGGCGCGGATCGCCCAGCTTCGCACGGTTCCGGTGGGAACGGGGATCGGCTACGGCCTTACGCATCGCGCCCTGCGGGAAACGCGGATCGCGACGATACCGGTCGGCTATGCCGACGGATTGCCGCGCACGCTGGGCAACCGCGGAAGCGCTTTCGTTGCGGGCATTCGGGTGCCGATGGTGGGCCGGGTGTCGATGGACAGCATCACTCTGGACGTCACCGACGTGCCGGAGCGCCACCTTCGCCCCGGCGCGCCGGTCGAGATCCTCGGCCCGAACCAGACGATCGACGATCTGGCCCGCGATGCCGGCACGATTTCCTACGAGATTCTAACCCAGCTCAGCCGCCGCTATGCAAGAGACTATGTCCCGGCGGCCGGTCTGGCACTGCGGAGCGTCGCACGATGAAAGTTGCGGTACTGGGAAGCGGCGTGATCGGCGTCACCTCTGCATGGTATCTGGCGCGGGCTGGGCACGAGGTCGTCGTCATCGACCGGCAGCCCGGCCCCGCTCTGGAAACCAGCTTCGCGAATGCCGGGGAGATTTCGCCGGGCTATGCCTCGCCCTGGGCCGCCCCCGGCATTCCGGCAAAGGCCCTGCGATGGCTGTTCATGGAACATGCGCCGCTCGTCCTGCGGCCACGCCCGGACATGGCGATGCTCCGCTGGCTGGCGGCGATGCTGGGCAATTGCAACGCGCGGTCCTACGCCGTGAACAAGAGCCGCATGGTCCGCCTCGCGGAATTCAGCCGCGACCAGCTGATCGAACTGCGCCGGGAAACCGGCATCCGCTACGACGAACGCAGCCAGGGGACGTTGCAGCTGTTTCGCGAGCAGAAGCAGCTGGATGGAATCGCCAAGGATATCGCGGTCCTGGAGGCGGACGGGGTTCCCTTCGAAGTGCTCGACCGGGCAGGATGCCTGGCGGCGGAACCGGGGCTGGCGGCAAGCGAGGCCCGGCTGGTGGGCGGCTTGCGGTTGCCGAACGACGAGACCGGGGACTGCTTCAAGTTCACCAATGCGCTGGCAGGAATGGCGCGCGACGCGGGCGTACGCTTTGTCCACGATACCGCGATCACCGGCCTGTCCCGATCCGGCGGACGGATAGACCATGTCGTGACGGCGGCGGGAAAGCTGGTTGCCGATGCCTATCTCGTGGCGCTGGGCAGCTATTCGCCGCAACTCCTGGCGCCTCTGGGCATTCGGCTGCCCGTCTATCCGGTGAAGGGCTATTCGATCACCGTGCCGGTGTCCGATCCCGCGCTCGCGCCGGTATCGACCCTGCTCGATGAAAGCTACAAGGTGGCGATCACCCGGCTGGGCGATCGCATCCGCGTGGGCGGAATGGCGGAAATCTCGGGCTTCTCCAGGGATCTGCCGCAAGCGCGGCGCACCACGCTGGAGTATTCGCTGGGGTCGCTGTTCCCCGGCGCGGGCGATGTGTCCAAGGCTTCGTTCTGGAGCGGCCTGCGCCCGATGACGCCCGACAGTACGCCGGTGATCGGGCCTACCGGCATATCCAACCTCTTCCTCAATACCGGACACGGCACGCTCGGCTGGACGATGGCCTGCGGTTCCGCCCATGTGATCGCCGACATCATCGGCGGCAGGGCGCCCGCCATCGAGGCTGCCGACCTCGCCATCTCCCGCTATTGAGCCCGAGTTTCCATCCAGAATCGCCAGGAGTTGATTGCATGACCATTACCCGCATCGAACAGGGCCCGCGCATGAGCGAGGCTGTCATTCACGGCGATACGATCTATCTCGCGGGGCAGGTCGGCGAGCCCGGCGATGACGTGACCGCCCAGACCCGCACCGCGCTTGCCGAGATCGAAGCTCTGCTGAAGCAGGCCGGCAGCAGCAAGAACCACTTGCTCTCGGCAACCATCTGGCTGGCCGACATCGCCGATTTCGAGAAAATGAACGCGGTCTGGGACGACTGGATCGCCGATGCACCGGCTCCTGCCCGCGCCACCGGCGAATCCCGTCTGGCCTCGCCCGACTACAAGGTCGAGATCATCGTCATCGCCGCACGCGCCTGAGGGAACTGGCTGTCAGCCGCCGTGGGGGTCGAGTTGCCCGGCGAGGGCAACCACCCCCACGATCGCGAGCCCGCAGGCCGTTTCCAGCATCAGCGAAAGGCGCAGCCGCCGGGCAGCGCCCGCCGTGCGGCGTTCAAGCGCGGGCACCAGCCGCCAGCGGTTATCGGCGGCGAGTGCGAGCATGGCGAGGAACAGCGCGAATTTCAGCGCGATCAATCGCGGCCACCAGCCTGAAGGCAGCCCGCCCGCACCGCCGATAAGCCATGCATTGGCCAGTCCGGTCAGGAACAGCACGGCGACGATCACGGTCCCGGTCCGCGCGAAAGCGGACAGTGCGGCGATGACGGCGGCATTCTGCCTTCCGTCTCGGTTCATCAGCCCGGTGAGGAAAGCGAACAGCGCGCCCAGCCACAGCGCGGCGGCGCCCAGATGCAGCACGTCACTGGCCCGGAGCAGCACGCCCCAGGGCGCTTCGCCCGCGCCGGCATGACCTGCCCATGCGGCGCTGGCCAGAGCGGCAAGGGCGAGCGGTGCAAGCAGCAGCGGCGCGGGGCGCAGCGCCAGCAGTACGAGGAAGGCGGTCAGGGCGGCGGCGCGCAAGGTGAGCAGCGGCCCGAGCGGCGTTGCCTGAAGCACGGCGGTAAAAGTGGCGGTATCGAGATCGCCGATCGCGAGGCCCGCCATGGCCGCGACATTGGCAAGCGCCCACCACAGCGAGGTGATGAGCGCGCCCGCTGCGAGCAGCATCAGCGCGGCTCGTTCGCCTCCGCCGAAGCGGGCGCGGCGCTGGATCAGGGCGTGAAAAGGCAGCCCTGCCGCCGCGAGCAGCAGCACATAGCTGGCAAGGCGCGCGGCAACGAGGCTGCCCGTTTCCATGGGATCAGCGGACCGTGAAGCCGTAGCTGCCTTCGATGCGGTGCTGGTCGGCGGCGACCGCGTGCCAGGTCAGTTCGTAGGTTCCGGTGGGAAGCGGGCGGGGCAGGGCTATGGTCATCGTCTTGCCCTTGGCCCTGGCGGCAATCCCTTTGATCGGCATCGGTTTGTGATCGGCCATGCCCGGCATCCCGGTCATCACCAGGTCGATGCCGGAGAGCGGCGCGACGAGGTCTTCGGAGAAGGTCAGGGTGATCGAGGTGGGCTTCGCCACCGCCGAATTGGCGGCGGGCGTGGCGCTCAGCAGCTTGGGATGCGCCAGCGCAAGGGAAGGAAAGGCGGCCAGCATGACGGCGGCAGCGGCGGCAAGTGCAGTGAGACGCATGGGATAGCTCCGGTTCCATGCCCGGAGGACGATGCCTTCCGGGCTTGCAGGACATCATACGCGCCGCCCGGCCTCATCCCTCGCCGCGGCCCACGGCAATTTCGCGGGCGCGCGGCGCGGCGGTTCAATCCCCGAACAGGTTCTGGATCGGGAAGTGATGCTTGATGAACGGCGATTTGATGACGATGTAGCTGAAGTACTTTTCGATGCCGTAATCGTTTTCGAGCATTTCCTCGATGAGCGACTGGTAATGCGTGACGCCGCGCGCGACGAATTTCAGGAGGTAGTCGTACCCGCCGCTGACCAGGTGGCATTCGACGATTTCGTCGATCTTGGCGATCCGGGTTTCAAAGCGGGAAAAGTCCCCGCGCCGGTGCTCGCCCAGCGTCACTTCGGTGAAGACGGTGAGGAATTCACCCAGCTTGTTGAGATTGATGTGCGCGCCGTAACCGGTGATGTAACCGGCCGTTTCCAACCGCTTGACCCGGGTGAGGCAAGGGCTGGGAGACAGGCCGACAGCATCGGAAAGCTCGACATTGGTGATACGCCCCGCTTCCTGAAGCTTGGCGAGGATCTTGAGGTCGATCCGGTCAAGTTTGGGGCCTATCGCCATGTCGTCTTTTTCCTTGTCAGCAACCCGTCGCGGCACGGATGTCGGGCATCTCCAGCAGCGCGTCGAGAGCACCTTCCACGCGATCGAATATCATGTCCATCTCGCTCGACGTGCAGCTCAGGGCGGGCGCGAAACCTATCACCGCATTTCCGAAGCAGCGCACGATCACGCCCTTTTCCCAGGTAAGCGCGGAGAGCCGCCCGCCGATGTCGAGCGCAGTGTCGAACCCGGCCTTGGAGCCCTTGTCGCTGACCAGTTCGATGGCGCCCAGCAGGCCGCGTCCGCGCGTATCGCCCACCAGCGGATGTTCGCGCATGCGTTCGAGATGCTGCGCGAAACGAATGCCCGTGCGTTCGCCGTTCTCGAGCAGTCCGCCCTCCTGGTACAGCCGCAGCACTTCCAGCGCGATCGCGGCGCTTACCGGATGGCCGGAGTAAGTGAAGCCGTGCCCGATCGGCAGGCTTTCGGGCGCGGCGTCGGCGATGGTTTCATAGATGTGATCCGCCATGAGCACGGCGCCCATCGGCGCGTAGCCCGAGGTGAGGCCCTTGGCGAGGGTCATGAAATCGGGCGAGACGTCTTCCGCCTCGCAGGCGAACATCGGGCCGGTGCGCCCGAAGCCCGTGATGACCTCGTCCACCAGCATCAGGATGCCCAGTTCGTCGCAAGCCTGCCGCAGGGCCTTGAGCCAGCCCCTGGGCGGCACGATGACGCCGCCCGAACCCTGGATCGGCTCGCAGCAGAATGCCGCCACGTTGTCCGCCCCGAGTTCGGCGACCTTTGCCTTGAGCGCGGCCACGCTGGAGGCGATCACCGCCGCGTCGTCATGTCCCTCCGGGTGGCGGTAGGGATAGGGCGATGCAATGTGGTGCTGCCAGGGGCGGGGCAGATCGAACCCGCGATGGAAGTTGGCCAGCGCGGTCAGCCCCGCACCGTTCGAACTGGAGCCGTGGTAGCCCCATTCGAGGGCGATGAAATGCTTCTTCTGCGGTTTGCCGATGGCATTGAAGTAGTGGACGATATAGCGGATCGCGCTGTCCACCGCGTCCGAACCGCCCAGCGTGAAGTAGACGTGGCCAAGTCCCTCCGGGGCGAGCCGGGTCAGTTCGTGGGCCAGGCGGATCGCGGGCTCGTTGCCGAAGTGGAAGTAGCCGGTGGCGTAAGGCAGCCGCCGCATCTGTTCGGCGGCGACCTCGACGATGCTCTCCTGCCCGTAGCCCACATTGACGCACCACAGACCGGCGAACGCGTCTAGCACCCGCCGCCCGTCGACATCGGTAAGCCACATGCCCTCGCCCGATTGCAGGATGCGGGCGCCGTGGCGTTCATGGCCCCGGAACGATGTGACCGGATGGATCAGGTGCCGGCGGTCCAGTTCCAGCAATCCCTGGTTGTGGCTGCGGGCGATTGGGGAAGTCTGAAGATCTGTCATGGGGGACAGATTATGCCGTCGGTTCGGCCGGTTGCGCCGAAACGGGAGCGATCCGGCAGCAGGATCGCCAATTTGGGCAGGGGGCGCGGCATATTATGCCGCACCCGTTCCTAGAGGGATTCGGCGATCGCCTTGCCGCAGGAAAGCGTATCGGCGCTGCCGCCCAGATCGCCTGTCCTTCCGCGGGGCGAGACGAGTACGGCCTCGATCGCGGTCATGACCGTTGCTGCCGCTTCGGCTTCGCCGAGATGTTCGAGCATCATCGCGGCGGACCAGATCTGGCCGACCGGATTGGCGATCCCCTTGCCGGCGATATCGGGCGCTGAGCCGTGGACCGGCTCGAAGAGAGAGGGGTGCGTGCCCTCGGGATTGATATTGCCCGAAGGGGCAACGCCGATGGTTCCGGTGCAGGCGGGGCCGAGATCGCTCAGGATATCCCCGAAGAGATTGGAGGCGACGACCACGTCGAAGCGCTGCGGATTGAGCACGAACTGCGCGGTCAGGATGTCGATGTGATACTTGTCATGCGTGACATCCGCGAATTCGCGGGCGATCGCTTCCACCCGGCCGTCCCAGAACGGCATGGTGATGGCGATCCCGTTGGATTTGGTGGCGCTGGTCAGGTGCCGGCGTTCACGGCGGCTGGCGAGGTCGAAGGCATAGCGCAGCACGCGGTCAACGCCGAAGCGGGTCATCACGGTTTCCTGGATCACCACCTCGCGGTCGGTGCCCGCGAACATGTGCCCGCCGACCGAACTGTACTCCCCCTCGGTATTTTCGCGCACGACCCAGAAATCGATGTCGCCCGGCTTGCGGCCGGCGAGCGGGCAGGGAACGCCGGGCATGAGCCGGACAGGACGCAAATTGACGTACTGGTCGTATTCGCGGCGGAACTGGAGCAGCGATCCCCAGAGCGAGACATGGTCGGGAACGGTGTCGGGCCAGCCTACCGCGCCGAAGAACAGCGCGTCGACCCGGCCGATGCGCGCCTTCCAGTCCGCGGGCATCATCTCTCCGTGGCGAAGATAGTAATCGCAGGACGCGAAGTCGTGCCACTGGAGATCGAGTTCGAAACCGAAGCGGCTTGCCGCGGCTTCGAGCACGCGCACGCCTTCCGGCATGACCTCCTTGCCGATGCCGTCACCGGGGATGACGGCAATCGAGTATTTCCGGGCGGCGTTCACGGGCTGGACCTTTCTCAAACGTGTCGGAACAACGAAAAAAGGCGGCGATGGCCGCCGGGAGGGTCAGAAATCGAGGCCGCCGATGTGGAAGGCCTTGGTCTCCAGATATTCCTCGATCCCGGCCTGTCCGCCTTCGCGGCCGAGCCCGGACTGCTTGATGCCGCCGAACGGCGCCATTTCCATGGCAATGCTGCCGGTGTTGAGCCCGATCATGCCGGCTTCAAGCCGTTCCGCGACGCGAAACGCGCGGGCAAGATCGCGTGTGAAGAAATAGCTGGCCAGTCCGTAAGGCGTGTCGTTGGCAAGGTTCATCGCCTCGTCCTCGGAAGCGAAACGGAACAGCGGGGCGATCGGGCCGAACGTTTCCTCGCAGGCCAGCTTCATGCCGGGTTCCGCCCCGGTCACGACCACCGGCCGCACGAAATTGCCGCCCTCCCGGCCCGATCCCCGCGCCGAGATCCGCCCGCCTCGCGCCAGCGCATCGGCGAGGTGACTTTCGACCTTCTCGGCCGCTGCGGCATTGATGAGCGGACCGGTGGTGGAGGCGCCATCGAAGCCCGGTCCGCAGTGCAGCGCCGATACGGCGGCTTCCAGGCGGCGCGCGAACGCGTCGTGGACGGCATCGTGGACGAGGATGCGGTTCGCGCAGACGCAGGTCTGGCCGGAATTGCGGAACTTGCTGACCATGGTTGCCCGCACGGCGAGGTCGAGGTCGGCATCCTCGAACACCACCAGCGGGGCGTTGCCGCCCAGTTCGAAGCTCAGCCGCTTCAGCGTGCCCGCGCACTGCCGCATCAGCATGGCACCGACGCGGGTGGAGCCGGTGAAGGACAGCTTGCGGACCGCCGGGCTGGAACAGATCGCGTCGCCAATGGCGTCGGGGCGGCCGGTGACGACATTGATGACGCCTGCCGGAATGCCCGCCCGCAGTGCAAGGTCGGCAAGGGCGAGCGCGGTGAAGGGGGTGAGATCGGAAGGCTTGATGACCACCGGGCATCCGGCAGCCAGGGCAGGCGCGCATTTGCGCGTTATCATCGCCGCCGGAAAGTTCCACGGCGTGATCGCGGCGCTGACGCCGACAGGCTCCGCGAAGACGAGGACGCGGCGGTCGGCCTCCGGGCTGGCGACATTGCGTCCTCCCACCCGGCGTCCCTCTTCGGCGAACCACTTGATGAAGCTGGCGGCATAGGCGATTTCGCCGCGCGCCTCGGCCAGCGGCTTGCCCTGCTCGGCTGTCATGATGCGCGCAAGGTCTTCGGTGCGCGCAAGGACAAGCGCGTGCCAGCTTTCGAGCAGGCGGGCGCGTTCATGCGCGGTCCTTGCGCGCCAGCCCGGCCAGGCGGCGCCGGCGGCGGCAATGGCGGCTTCGGTTTCGCTTGTGCCGCAGTCCGGCACCGAGCCGATCGTGCGGCCGGTGGCGGGATCCTCGACGCTGACCGCCGCCGATCCGCAAGGCAACCACTCGCCGCCGATCAGCGCGGCTTCGCGAAACAGCGTGGGGTCGTCAAGCCGGGGGAGCCCGGTGGCATCCAGCGTGGCCATCAACCGAGCGCCTGCGAAACGAGCCCGAAAAGGCGGCATCGTTCGTCGAAGACCGGCGCGGTGCCGCGCACCATGGTGTGGACTTCGCCCACCTTGGGCAGGCCGATCTCTTCGAGCCATTCGGAGAAGCCGCTGTCGGCGGGCACGTCCAGCCGGCAGAACGAGCCCGCGTAAGCGCCGATCCAGTGGCTGGCGAGGGCCTTCGCGCCGGCAAGGTCGGGGGCGACGATCGGGCCGACCGACCAGCCGCGTCCGAACCGGCGCATGTTGGCGAAGCCCACCGGAACGTGGTCCTGCGCCAGCACCACGGCGCTGCCGCTGCGGCCAAGGCTTTCGAACAGCTTCCCGCGGCCCATGCCGGTGGCGCGGTCGTAAAGATGCGCAAGGTCGGAATCGGCGCCGCCCAGCGGCCGCACGCGTTCGCCGGGGCGCAGCTGCGCCAGCGGCACCATGCGTGCCGTGCCCTGATGTTGATGAATGCGGCCCAGGGGTTCGAATCCGAACTTGCGATAGAGCGGCGCACCTGCCTCGGTGGCGTTGAGCAGGACCGTGCAGCCGGCAAGGCGGCCCAGCATGGCCTCCATCATCCGGCGACCCAGTCCCCGGCCCTGAAATTCGTTGGCGACGATCACCATCCCCAGGGTGGCGAACGTCGGGGCATAGCGCCAGGCCATCGTGGTGCCGACGATCCGGCCTTCGCTTTCGGCTACCAGCCCTTCGCCAAGAGCGAGGTAGATTTCCCAGTCCTCGTGCCGATGCGGCCATTCCTGTTCGTAGGAAAGTTCGACGGTGCCGTTGACGTCGTCGGGGGTCATTTCGCGGATCAGAATCGTTTCTTCTACAGTCGCCATTGCTCGTTCCCTCTGGTTTTCGGGGGCCGTGGCCGGCCTTCTGATCTTGCCTCGCGCCGCGATTAGGCGCGGGCCCGTGGCATCGGGTGCCGCTGTTGCGCGCTCAACGGCAGATTATTCCGCCGCCAGCACTTCGGCGGGGTGGTGGCACAGCCATGCCTGTTCGCCCTGCCTGCGCAGCGGAGGCGGCTCGCAGTTGCAGCGGCCCCGGATGGTCACGCCGCAGCGCGGTTCGAACCGGCAGATCGCGAGATCGGACGGGAAACCCGCTCCTCTTGCTCGCATGGCGCCGGCGTCCAGCCAGCCCGGCTCCATGCGCGGGACAGAGCTGAGCAGGAGGTCGGTATAGGGGTGGTGCGGCCCGCGCGCGAAAGCGCTTCCGGAGGCCGTTTCCACGGCGCGGCCGCCATAGAGCACCAGGATGCGGTCGCAGAACGCACGCACGGTAGAGATGTCGTGGCTGATGAACATGACCGCGATGCCGAGTTCCCGGCGCAGCCCGTCGATCAGTTCGAGGATCGCCTGACCGACGATGGTATCGAGCGCCGATGTCACTTCGTCGCAGATCAGCAGGTCGGGCTCCGCCGCCAGTGCCCGCGCGAGGTTGACGCGCTGCTTCTGCCCGCCCGACAGCGCCCTGACATTGCGGGTGGCGGTCTCGGCCGGGAGCTGGATCAGGTCGAGAAGTTCGGCGACCCGCCTGTCCGCGGCCCGGCCGTGAATGCCGTGGTGAAGCGCCAGCGGCCTGGCAAGGATCGCGCCGACCGTCTTGGCGGGATTGAGCGCGGTCTCGGCGTGCTGGAACACAAGCTGCACCCGGCGGAAGTGTTCGCGGCTGCGTTCGCCAAGACCCGCGGGCAATGGCGTGTCGTCGATCCGCACGGTGCCGCTTGCCCGGGGTACGAGACCGGCGACCACTTTCGCCAGTGTCGATTTTCCCGAGCCGGATTCGCCGATCACGCCCACGGTTTCGCCGCGTCGGCATTCGAGCGAGATGTCCTCCAGGATCGGCACTTCCGGCCGCCCGTTCCGAACCCGGCCATATCCGGCGGCGAGGCCCTCGACCCGCAGCAGCGGCCTGCCTTGCGCGGGGGAGGGCCGGGAAGGTTGGCCGCCTGCCGATGCGTTTGCGGGCGGACAGTGGCCGTGGTCGGCGGCGGCGAGCAAGGCGCGGGTATAGGGATCGCCCGGGGTCCCGAACACGGCGGCAAGACTGCCGGCCTCCTTCGTGCGGCCATGTTGCAGGACGAGCACGTCGTCGGCCATCTGGGCAACGACGGGCAGGTCGTGGCAGACATAGATCGCGGTCGCGCCGCTCTGGGCGATGGCGGCCTTGAAGGCCTTGAGCACCTCGACTTGCGTGGTGACATCGAGCGCGGTGGTCGGTTCGTCGAAGATCAGGAGTTCGGGGCCGGTGATGAGCGCCATCGCCGCCATCAGGCGCTGCAGCTGTCCGCCCGAAAGCTGGTGCGGATAGCGCTGCCCGATGGTTTCGGGATCGGGCAGCGAAAGGCTGGCGAAAATCCGCTGCGCCCGCAGGATCGCTTCTGCGCGAGGAGCAAGGCGGTGGACCAGCAGCGGCTCGATCACCTGGGCCATGATCGTGCGCGAGGGATTGAACGCGGCGGCGGCGCTTTGCGCGACATAGGCCACGCGGCGCCCCCGCACGGCGCGCAGGGCCCTGTCGTCCATCAGGTCGATCCGGTCGCCCGCAAGGCTGACGATTCCTCCCGCGATCCGCGCGCCCGGCCGCGCGAAGCCCGCCAGTGCCAGCGCGATGGTGGACTTGCCCGAACCGGATTCCCCAATCAGCGCAAGTGTGCGGCCGGGCGCCACCGAGAAGCTCACATCATTGACGATGGCGTGCTCGTTGCCCGGCGGCCCGGCGACGATCCGCAGTCCCTCGACCACGACATGGCCGCGTGCGCCCTGGGTCCGGGCAGGGGGCGCGGGGTGGGCCGGGATCATGCCGGTTTCCCCTTGCCGCCGCGACTGGACTTGAGCGCGTCGATCAGCAGATTTGCGCCTACCGTCAGGGTAGCGATGGCGATGGCGGGCGCGATGATCGCGGGCGCGCCTTCGGTGATGCCCGAGATGTTCTCGCGCACGAGCGAGCCGAGATCGGCATGGGGCGGCTGCACGCCGAGCCCGAGGAAGCTCAGACCCGACAGCAGCAGGACAATGAAGACGAACCGCAGGCCGAGGTCCGCAAGCAGGGGGTGGATCATGTTCGGCAGGATCTCCCGCAGGGCGATGTGAACCGGCGATTCTCCCTGCGCGCGGGCGAAAGTGACATAGTCCATCGCCGCGAGGTCGAGTGCGATGGCACGGGCGATGCGGAAGTTGCCGGGGACGTAGGTGATCGCGGCGATGAGCAGCAGGAGCCCCAGCGAGGAACCGAACGCAGCCACCATGACAAGGGCAAAGACCTTGGACGGGATCGAGATCAGCGTGTCCATCGTGCGAGAGATCGCTTCGTCCACCCAGCCGCGCCGGACGGCAGCGAACAGGGCCAGCGCAGTGCCGGTCGCGCTGGCGACAAGCGCCGCGCCAAGCCCGAGGAACACGGTATAGCGCGCGCCCCACAGCAGGCGGCTGAGCACGTCCCTGCCGAGGTAATCGCTGCCCAGCCAGAACCTTGCGGACATCGGCCCGAACACATCGTAATCGACAAAGCCGCCCACCGAATAGGGCGCGATCAGTGGTCCGGCCAGGGCGACGACAAGCCAGAAGCACACCAGGAACAGGCCGATCCTGCCCGACAGGGGCAGCGCACGGGCAAGGGACGGCAAGCGGGAGGGGAACGGGGTCTTCATCAGGCGCGCTGCCTCGGATTGCTGAGAATGGCGACGAGATCGGCAACGAGGACCAGCAGCAGATAGGCGCCGCAGAAGATCATCGCGCAGCTTTGCAGCAGCGGCATGTCGCGGCTGGTCACGGCATTGACCATCAGGCTGGCGAGACCGGGGAAATTGAAGATGGTCTCGACGATGATCGCGCCGCCCAGCAGGTAGGACAGCGAAAGGGCCGCGGCGTTGGCGATCGGCCCGATGGCGTTGGGCATGACGTGCCACAGCACGATGCGGCGGAACGGCACGCCCTTGAGCTGCGCCATCTCGACATAGCCCGCATCGAGCTGGTCGATCATTGCGGCGCGCGTCATCCGGGCCATTTGCGCGACGACGACGAAAGTGAGCGTCATCACCGGGAGCGCGCAGGAGCGGATGGTGTCCATCGTGTCGGCGTCGTCGGAAACCAGCGCGATCGAGGGAAGCCACAGCAGTTTGACGGAGAACACCAGCACGCCCAGCGTCGCCACGAGAAACTCCGGCACCGCCACCATCGACAGGGTGGCGATGCTCAGCGCCCTGTCCAGCCTCCCGCCGCGATCGACGGCGGCGGCGATTCCGATGGCAAGGGCAAGGGGCACGGCAATGATCGCGGTGAAGCCCGCCAGCATGAGCGAGTTCGGCAGGCGCTCGGCTATGATGTCGCGCACGGGCATGTTCGCGACGAGCGATTGGCCGGGATCGGCCTTCAGCATTCCGCCAAGCCATTCCGCATAGCGGGTGGGCGCGGGCCGATCGAGGCCCATCTCGTGGCGGAGCGCAGCGACCTGCTCGGGCGTGGCGCTCTGGCCGAGGGTTTCCTGCGCGGCGTCGCCCGGCAGCAGCCCGCTGATGGTGAACACCACGATCGACACGAGCAGAAGCGTGAGCAGCGCGGAAGCCGTCCGGCGCGCAACAAGGCGCAGCAGGATGCTGGGCGCGTCCGCCGTTGCGAAGCCGGAGGCGGATTGGGCCGTCATCAGCTTTCCAGCCAGATGTGCTGGGAGAACTGGTAGCCCATGAAGCCGCCGATGGGGATCGGCTTCAGGCCGCGGATGCGCTTGTCGTAACCGTCGATCAGGCTGATAAATACCGGGATCGCGGTGCCGCCCCGGTCGTGCACGATCTGCTGCATCTCGCCGTAGAGTTCCTTGCGCAAGGCCTGGTCGGGCTGGGACCGGGCTTCCTTCAGGAGGCGGTCGAAGCGCTCGTTCCGCCATCCGCTCTCGTTCCAGTCCGCGCTGGACTTGTAGAACAGGCTGAACAGCAGGTCGGGCGTGGGCCGCGGGTTCACGTTCCCGAAGGTGAGCGGGTGGCGCATCCAGTGCGTGGACCAGTAGCCGTCGGCCGGTACGCGGTTCACCGCCAGTTCCAGTCCGGCTCGTGCGCCGTATTCCTGGAGGATCGAGGCCATGTCCACCGAACCCTCTGCGGCGGGCGAGCAGTAGATCGGGATGCGCACGCCAGTCAGTCCGGCCCGGGCGATGTGCCAGCGGGCGCGGTCGAGATCGAGCACGGTCTGCGGCACGTTCGGGTTGTAGTACGGGTGGAAGGGGGGGATCGGCTGGTCGTTGGCGATCGTGGCATGGCCGCGAAACAGCGCCCGCTTGACGAGCGGCCGGTCCACGAGATGCTTCACGGCCTGAACGAAGTGCGGGTTGCCCGTTGGCATCCCGTCGGCGCGCATGATGAGGTCGGTGTAGAGCCCGGAGGGTGTCGCCATGACCGCATGGCTGCCGCTCTGCTCGATACGGCGAATGGAGCGCGGATTCACCGCGTTGATCATCTGGCAGTCCCCGGCAAGCAGCGCGTTCACGCGGCTGACCTCGTCGGGAATGGCGATCAGTTCGATGCGGTCGAGATAGGGGCGCCCCGGCACCCGGAAGTTGCGGTTCCGTTCGACCACGGTTCGCACGCCGGGCTGGAAATGGGTGATCCGGAACGGGCCGGTGCCGTTCCCGCGCGGGTGCTTCTCGCCCTTGCGGACGATGGCGAACTGCGGCTGCGACAGGATTGCGGGCAAATCGGCATTGGCATCCGTCAGTTCCAGCGTGACTTCGTGGCGGTCGCTCGCCCGTACCGAGGCGAACTGCGCGGCGATGCTGGCGAGTTTCGATCCCACGGCGGCTTCCTTGTGGCGCAGCAGCGACCAGACGACATCGGCGGCCGTGAAGTCGCCGCCGTCGTGGAAGGTCACGCCCCGGCGCAGCCGGATCGTCCAGATGCGGCGGTCGGCGCTTTCGAGGCTCTCCGCCAGCATGGGGACGGGATTGAGCGCGGCATCGGGGCAGGTCAGGCCTTCATAGACCATGCCGAGCCGGACATAGTCGGTGGCGAGCGCGGCCTTCGCCGGATCGAGCGTGTCCGAGGTGGAGCTGGACTGGGTGGCGATGCGGATGCTGCCGCCGCGCCGGGGCACGGCCAGCACGTCCTGCGTCCGGCCCAGGGCCAGCAGCCCGGCACCGGCCAGACCGCCAGCGATCGCGGCGCGCCTCGACAGGGGGCTGGCGCTCAACGCCATGCTCCCGGCGCGCCGCTGCATGGTCCCGCTTCCTGGCGGACCGGCATTTCGACGCGACTGGAGCAGAAATGGGCCATGGGCGTGTTCGTCTCTCTCTCGTGCTGCGGAGGGAAGAGGGCAGAGAGCCGACTTCACCTCCTAGAGCATCACGCATCGATCGACAGGTGCCTTCGTTTGTGCGCCGCCAATTGGACGGATCGGGAACTTTCCGTCCCATCTCACGGCACAGTCTGCCGCCGCTTGTCCGCCCGGCTGCCGCCTGTCTCTATCGGCTAGATGCGCGGGTGCCTGCCCGTGCGCGCCGTTGCGCCGGAAATGCGCGCGATCGGACGCCGCGCCGCGAAGACAGGGGATTGGAAGGCGCGGCACTTTGTTCCATGGGTTGCCGGAAATTTATCACAAAATCCTCCGCGCGAGGGAAAAACGGAGTCTGCATGGGTCTCTACTCCTGTCCAATGCTCCAAAAGGAGCTTCAGGATCATGGCTACCATTGCTCGCAGTGAGCCCTTGCGCTCGCCGGCACCCATAGCGAAGCCCGCCAGCAGGCGGCTGACCAGCATCGATGCCCTGCGCGGGCTGGTCATGGTCATCATGCTGCTCGACCATGTGCGCGAGACATGGTTCCTGCACATGCAGGTGTCCGATCCCATGGATGCGCGAGCGGTGATGCCGGCGCTGTTCCTCACCCGCTACCTGAGCACCATCTGCGCGCCGGTCTTCGTGGGGCTGACCGGGCTTTCCGCCTTTCTCTACGGACGCACGCACAGCGCGGCGCAAGTCTCGCGGTTCCTGGTCGAGCGGGGGCTGTTCCTCATGTTGCTGGAGCTGACGTTCATCAATTTCGCGTGGACCGGGGTCTATCCCCCGCAGACGATCTGGTTCCAGGTGATCTGGGCGATCGGGGTGGCCATGATCGCGCTGGCGGCGATGCTGCACCTGCCGCGCAAGGCGATCTTCGCCATCGGGTTCGTCATCGTCTGCGGGCACAATCTGCTGGACGGGCTCCATGCCGCGCCGGGCAGCGCGCTTTTCGCCCCCTGGGCCATGCTTCATGAGCGTCAGGCCTGGGAATTCGCCGGGATCACTTTCAAGACCACATATCCGGTGCTGCCGTGGATCGGCCTGATCGCGCTGGGCTATTGCATGGGGCCGTGGTTCGCGAACGAGGTTCCCGCAGGGTTGCGGCGCCGGCGGCTTGTGCTGACGGGCTCCGCGATGCTGGCGGCCTTCTTCGTGATGCGGGGCCTGAACATATATGGCGACGCCCCCCGGTTCGTGGTTGAGGGCGATGCCCTGCGAACCGCGATGAGCTTCATGGCGCTGACCAAGTATCCGCCCTCGCTGTTCTACCTCCTGTTCAATTGCGGGCTGGGACTGGTGCTGCTGGCCGGGTTCGAGAAGATCGACGGCGGCCGCCTGTCGCAGTGGCTCTCGGTCATGGGCGGGGCGCCGATGTTCTTCTATCTGCTGCACCTCTACGTGCTGAAAGCGCTCTATGTGATCGCTTTCGCCATCTGGGGGGCGACCCAGGGCAAGTACTTCGGCGTCGACAGTCTTGCGTGGGTATGGGTCTGGTATGTCGGGCTGATCGTGCCGCTCTACTTCCCCACGCGCTGGTTTTCGAACCTCAAGAAGCGCCGCCGGGACATCTGGTGGCTGAAGTACCTGTGAGCGCGGGCAGGCTGGTGCGGCTGGCCGAAACAGGCCGCCGTAAGGTGTCGCTTTTCGTCGACGGCGATCAGATCGAGGCGCTGGAGGGGGACACCCTCATGGTGGCGGTGCTGGCGTCCTGCCCGGTGCTGCGAACCTCGGAGTTCTCGGCAAGTCGCCGTGCGGGTTTCTGCCTGATGGGCGCCTGTCAGGACTGCTGGATGTGGACCGAGGACGGCGGACGGATCAGGCCGTGCTCCACCCCGGTGGAGGAAGGTATCAGGGTGCGCACGTCGCCAGTCGGGGAAGAACAATGGCCCAACCTCGCGTAATCGTCATCGGGGCCGGCCCCGCCGGTGTCCGCGCCGCACAGACCTTGCTGGCCGCCGGGGTGCGGCCCACCGTGATCGACGAAGGCAGCATGGCCGGCGGTCAGATCTACCGCCGCCAGCCTCCCGGCTTCACCCGCAGCTACGAGACGCTCTACGGGCCGGAGGCGGACAAGGCGCGCGCGGTCCACCGCGATTTCGATGCGCTGGCAGGCCGGGTGGATTATAGGCCCGAAACGCTGGCATGGGCGCTGCGCGAGAATACGCTTCACGTGATGCACGGCGGCGTGGCCGAGGCGCTGGAGTTCGATGCGCTGATCCTTGCGACCGGGGCCACCGACCGCCTCATCCCGATGCGCGGCTGGACCCTGCCGGGCTGTTTCAGCCTCGGCGGCGCCCAGATCGCGCTCAAGGCGCAGGGCTGCGCGATCGGTGCGCGGCCGGTGTTCATGGGAACCGGTCCGCTGCTTTACCTCGTGGCGTATCAGTACATGAAAGCCGGTGCGAAACCCGTGGCCGTGCTCGATACCTCTCCCGCTGCCGCCCAGCGCGCTGCCTTCCCCAGGCTGCTTGCCAGACCGGCCCTCGCGCTGCGCGGCGCGGCGATGCGCCTGCGCCTGCAACTGGCCGGGGTCCGCATCGAGAACGGGGTGGAGCCCGTGGCGATCGAGGGCGACGAGGGCGTGGCGGGCGTGCGCTACCGCAAGGTGCGGGGAGGCGAAGAGGCGCTGTCATGCGACGCGGTGGGCCTGGGCTACCATTTGCGCAGCGAAACCCAGCTTGCCGACCTTGCCGAGTGCGAATTCGTCTTCGACGAGACCATCGCCCAGTGGAAGCCCTGGACCGATGCCGATGGTCGCAGTTCGCGACCGGACGTCGTGATCGCGGGGGACGGCGCGCGTGTTCTCGGCGCGGATGCCGCGGAGGCGGCCGGGCGGCTGGCGGCGCTTGCCGTCCTGGCCGATTGCGGATTGCAGGATACGGCGGCGGAACGGGCGCGCCTTCGCAAGGTGCTGGGCCGCATGGAACGGTTCCGGCAGGGACTGGCGCAGGCGTTCCCTTGGCCGGCGCATCTGGCGCGCGCGGTGGAGGACGATGTCGTGGTCTGTCGCTGCGAGGAGATCACGGCGGGCACCCTGCGCGCGGTTTCGCAGGAGAAAGGCGCGCCGGAGCTCAATCGGGCCAAGGCGCTGTCGCGCGTCGGCATGGGGCGCTGCCAGGGGCGCTACTGCGGCCACGCCGCCGCCGAGATCCTTGCCGGTTCGCGGGGCTGCCCGCTCAAGGATGTCGGAAGGCTGCGCGGGCAGGCGCCGGTCAAGCCGCTGTCGCTGGCCACGGTGGGCGCGCAGGCGCAGCCAGACTGATCCGCCGCGAACGGAATCCCGCAAGGGTCGCAAGCGAAAGGGCCGGATCGTTCGAACGATCCGGCCCTTTTATCGTGGTCCCTTGGCGGTGCGGCGATCAGGGACGCAGGATCGCGAAGAGCTTGCGCGTCGGGCCGATCCCCCGCCACGATGCGACCTGCCCTTGCGGAACCACGATGAAATCCCCCGGCCCCACGAGCGTCTCGTTGCCCTCGGCATCGCCAAAGGCGACTTCGCCTTCCAGGAGATACATCGCTTCCCAATGCCCGTAGGTCATCGGCAGGCGATGGTAGGGCGACGAACTCCAGGTGCCGCAATAGAACCCGCCATCGGCGCTGCGAAAGTCCACATGCTGGGCGCAGAGCGGCAATTGCTCTCCTGCCAGCAATCGCGGATCGGGCGTGGCGGAGGGTTCGTGCGGGGCATCCGGCGCGATCCGGACAAGGCGCGCGCCCTGGGGCCCCGGCCGGTCGGCCGAGATCGTGACCGCGCGGACGGGCTCATCCGCGCGCCAGTGAAAATCGCTGCCCATCGGCAGGATCGCGGCCTCGCCCGGCCCCAGCCGGATGGTGGCAGTGTCGGCGGTGAGGGACAGGGCGCCCTCCAGCACCAGCACGATCTCGCTGCCGGTGGCGGAGGCGATGCCGTGGCCCGGTTCGAGCAGGAGCGCCGCGATGCCGAGGCCGCCTCCGGGGACCGGCGCGGGCACGCGGGCCGTGGCCCAGTTCCCGCCGTCGCCGCTGCCGGGTGCAGGGGCGGCTGCGGCTGCGGCGGCGAAAGCGCGCAGGTTAACGAACGGCGCCGGGGGCGCCGTTTCCGTCACGGGTGCCGCATTCACAGGCCGAGCAGGCCTGGCAGCCTGGAGATGTCGGGAATCTCGTTGACCTCGTAATAGGCATTGAGCGGTTCGTGGCCGCGATTGACGAACGCCTTCATCTTCACGCCCATGTCATAGGCGGTCAGCAGGTCGTAGCGGAAGCTGGATGAGCAGTGCAGCACGTCCTCGGGATTGCAGCCGAGACTGTCGAACATGAACTCGAAAGCCTGCATGCGCGGCTTGTAGGCCTGCGCTTCCTCGGCGGTGTAGACCGCGTGGAACGGCGCCTGAAGCGCTTTCACCGCGTGGGGGATGAGATCGACCATCGAGTTCGAGAGGATCACCAGCGGAAATTCCTCGGCGACGCGCTTGAGCGGCTCCACCACATCCGGGTGCGGGCCCCAGTTCGGGATATCGCCGTAGATGTATTCAAGGTCGCTGTCGCGGTACTCGATGCCGAGCTTGCCGCAGGAGCGCCTCAGCGCGCTTTCGATCACGTCGCGATAGGGTTTCCACGCGCCCAGCACTTCGTCGAGGCGGTAGGCGGAGAATTCCCGCACGAAGGCCTCCATGCGGTCGGCCTCGGGGAGGCGGTCGGCGTAGGCGCGGCGCGCGGCCGGCGCCATCTCGAAGTAGATCAGCGTGCCGTAGCAGTCGAAGGTGATGTATTTCGGGCGCAGAGCCATCTTCGCATTCCTTGTTGCGGGTCGGACAGGTCCATGATGTGTGCGGCAGGCGGGGCGGGCGATGGCACCGGCTTTGGCGCGGATCGCCGGCCCTGAAACCGTATCTTCTCTTTCGCGCGGTATATCCTGCCGCCTCGAGATCAGGCCGGACGATAGCCTGCGAAGCGGGTGATCGAATAGGGCGCCAGCGGGGTGTCGGTGGCGCCGGTGGCGATGAGCTGCGCCATCACGTCACCCACGCCCGGCCCCACTTGGAACCCTGCGCCGCAGAAACCGAAGGCATAGAATAGTCCCGCGGTCGTACCGCTTGGGCCCATCACCGGCACGTCATCGGCAAAGTAGCTTTCGACGCCGCTCCAGACGCGGATGATGTTGACCCGCGCGAATGCGGGCATCATCCGCCTGATCTGTTCCATCTGGCCGATGACGTTGCCGGGGATCACTTTCGCGCGCTTGCTGTAGATGGAGGCCGGGCCGCGCGTGGAACCGCCGATGACGATATTGCCCCGTTCGACCTGGCGGAAATAGACCGTCTCGTAAGTCGTGCCGACCGCCATCGAGATGCTGGGTTCGATCCGGTAGGGCAGCGGTTCCGTCACCGCCATGCCGGGCCCGGCCACCTCGATCGGCACGGGCTCTGCGAACATGGTCGAGAGGCGTCCGCCCCAGGCCCCGGCGGTGACCAGCAGGACCGGCGCGCGAAACTCCCCCTTGCCTTCGATCTCGACGATGAAGTCCCCGCCGTTTCGCGTCACCCCCGTCACCTCGGCGTTTTCCATCAGGTCCACGCCCTCACGCACGGCGGCGCGCCCGAATGCCGGGGCGGTGAGGCGGGGATTGGCATGGCCGCCTTCGCGGTCCCATACCCCGGCGGTGATCTCCGGCCCGAGATAAGGGAAACGGTCTCGCAGCATGTTGGTGGACAGCACCTCGAGATCGAGCCCGCAATCGCGTGCGTCGCGCGCGTAAGTCTCGATCTTGTCCACGAATTCCGGCGTATAGGCGGCGCGCAGATGGCCGCGCTTCACATATTCGCAGTCCTCGCCGATCAGTTCGGGCAGGCGCTGCCAGATCGCGTGAGCGCGCAGGGAGAGCGGGAGCTGATGCAGCCAGCGGCCCTGGCGGCGGACATTGCCGAAATTGGTGCCGCTGGCCGCCTGGCCGACGAGATCGCGCTCGATCAGCCGGACCGAAAGCCCCCGGCGTGCCAGGAAGAACGCGCTCGACGCACCCATGATGCCGCCGCCGACCACGATGACGTCGCTGTGCCGGGCTTCGGGTTTCTTCATCGCGGTGTCTCCGGGCATCCGGTTGTGCGGGGTAGGGCAGGCATCCTAGGAACGCCAGTCGAGGAAGCGGTACCAGGCCCCCACAAAAGGCAGGAACCACGGCGGCCCGATGTGCCCGGGGATGGGCTTGAAGGCCTTGCCGTCCAGCGGGTTGGCATCGGCTTCGCCGGCGATGAGGCGGGCCATGCGGTCGCCGATGAAGCCGGAGAACTGCGCGCCGTGTCCGCTGAGACCGACCGCGTAATGCAGCCCATCGTGGACGCCCGCGCGCGGCAGGCGATCGGGAGTCATGTCCAGCACGCCGCCCCAGGTATAGTCGATCCCGATTTCGGCCAGCGCAGGAAAGATCTTGGCCAGCGCGCGGCGCAGGATCGCGCCGCTTTTCGCGTCGCTGGCGGGGTCCGACAAGGCGAAGCGGGCGCGGCCGCCGAAGATCAGGCGGTTGTCGGCGGTGAGCCGGAAGTAGTTGCCGATGTTCTTGCTCGTTACGCAGTTCCGCCGTCCGGTCATGGTTGCGGCGACCTGCGTTTCGGAGAGCGGCTCTGTGGCGACGATGAAGCTTCCCATCGGGATCGTGCGGCGCCGGATCCAGCGGAACGGGCCTTGCAGCGAGGGGCCGGTGGCAAGGAACACGGCATCGGCGGTGACATTGCCTTTCGGGGTCGTCACCCGGTGGCGGCCGCCGGCAAGGCGTTCGATCCCGGTTGCCGGGGCATTGTCGAAGATCGCGGCGCCGTGGCGCGCGGCTGCTTCCGCGAGACCGACGCCGAAGCGGCCCATGTGCATCTGCGCGCCGCGCGGCATGACGATCCCGGCGTGAAACGCATCGGAGCGCACCTCGCCTTGAAGCGCCGCCCGGTCGAGGAAGACCAGGTCAGGCTCGACATGGCGGGCGAGAAATTCGCCCGCCCGCTTGAGACCATCGACATGGCTGGGCTTGGCCGCCAGCTTGATCTTGCCGTTGCGCACGAAATCGCAGTCGATCGCTTCGCCGCGCACGGTCTCTTCGACGAAATCCACCGCGCTGTCGTAAAGGCCGTAGAGCCGCTTTGCCTCTTCCAGCCCGAGGCTGGCGGCCAGCCCGGCAAGGTCGCTCGCCGTGCCGTTGTTGCAATGCCCGCCATTGCGGCCCGAAGCCGCCGCCGCGACTTCGCCGGCTTCGACCAGCACGGTGTCGATCCCGCGCATGGCCAGGGTGCGCGCCGCCGAAAGCCCCGTAAAGCCGCCGCCCACCACGACGACCGAGGCCCGCGCCGGAACCCGACCTTCCCGCGCAGAGGAGAAAGGTGTCCGGGTGTCAGTCCAGTATGGCTTGATCTGCATGTCTCGCATTTGCTCCGGAACGTGGCCCTGATGTTTGCGGGGCCGGTCAGGCGGCGAAGTCGATGAGGGCGGTCTTGATCTGCTGTGCCGCCTCGAAGGCTTGCTTGCCAAGGTCCCTGCCATATCCCGAGGATTTGAATCCCCCGGTCGGCAGCACGAAGTCGCCGCTGCGGCCGTAGCGGTTGATCCAGACGGTGCCGGCCTCGATGGCGCGCATGGCACGCATGGCGCGGCCGATGTCTCGGGTGTGGACGCCTGCGGCAAGGCCGTATTCCGGATGGTCGGCCAGCGCCATGGCTTCGGCTTCCCCGGCAAAGGTCTGCACGGTCAGCACCGGGCCGAAGATTTCCGACCTGACCGCCTCGCTCGACATGTCGACATGCGTGAGGATGGTGGGAGCGTAGAACGCACCCTTGCCGCAGGCCTCGATCCGCTGCCCGCCCACGAGAACCTCGGCGCCCGCCGCGCGCGACCGTTCGACGATGCCTTCGATCCGTGTGCACTGAAGGTCGCTGATGATCGGGGGAAACGTGGTCGCCCCGTCCCAGGTGGCGCCGGGGCGCTCTTGCGCGAAATAGCCCGCGATCCGCTCCACCAGCTCTCCGGCGATGCTTTCGTGGGCGATGAGCCGCGATCCGGCGACGCAGACCTGCCCGGCGTTGCCGGTAATCGATTTGGCGATGGACAGCGCCGCGCGTTCGATGTCGGCATCGTCATGGACGATCTGCGGGCTCTTTCCGCCCAGTTCGAGGGTGGCGGGCTTGATCCCGGTTTCGGCGCAGGCCGCCATGACCCGCGCGCCGGTGGCGGTCGATCCGGTGAAGCTGACCTTGCGGACCCGCGCGTGGCGGACGAGATCGTCGCCCACGGCATTCCCGGTTCCCTGCACGACATTGAACAGCCCGGCCGGAAGCCCCGCCTCGATCGCCAGCTCTGCGAGGCGCAGCGCGCTGTAGGGGGTCATTTCCGACGGCTTGACCACCACCGCATTGCCCGCCGCCAGGGCCGGGCCTACTTTCCATGCAGTGGTCACCATCGGGAAATTCCACGGGATGACGAGTCCGATCACGCCATAGGGCTGGCGCAGCACCATGCCCAGGTTGTCCGACCGGGTGGCCGCCACTTCGCCGCCCTGCTTGTCCGCCAGTTCCGCGAAGAAGCGCAGGCATTCGGCGGCATTGGTCACGTCCCATGCGGTGCTGTCGGCGATGGGGCGGGTGGAGCAGAACGATTCCAGCCGGGCGATCTGCCGGGCATCGCGCTCGATCAGGTCGGCCCAGCGGCGCATCACCCGGATGCGGTCCCGCGGGGGGCAGGTTGCCCATCCGCTTTCCGCGAAGGCCCGGTGCGCATCCTCGCAGGCTTCGTCCACCTGTTCCCAGGAGGCCGAATCGAGATCGCAGTGGATAGTGCCGTCGGAGGGGCGGTTGAGTGGCACCGCCTGTCCCAGCCCCCGCACCCGGCGGCCGCCGATGAAGTTCGATTGTCCCGTGATTTCAACAAGGGATGGGTCGAAACCGGTATCGCTCATGACGCACTCATCTCCGCTGCAAGGCGGCAGGATCGCCTGCCTGGTCCTTCACGGCCGAAGCTAAGGGCCCTCGGTGGCAGGATGTTCCGAATTTGCAGGCGGCCCGGCCGAAGCTGCCGCCTGCCGGGGCATCGTCGGAAGCTCTGTCTTGGCGCGCGGTTCTAGTATCGAGGGGGAAAACCGGATCTACAGGACATGGAGCAGCAGATGGACGCGCACCAGGAACTCGAAACGATCGCAGCCCTGCTGCCCGATGTCACCGCGATCCGGCGCGATATCCACGCCCATCCCGAACTCGCTTACGAGGAGCACCGGACGGCCGGGATCGTCGAGCAGGTCTTGCGCGGCCTCGGCTTCGAGGTTGCGACGGGGATCGGGGGAACCGGTGTCGTCGGTACGTTGCGGCGCGGCACGTCGCGCCGGTCGGTCGGGCTGAGGGCGGACATGGACGCGCTCGGCTTTCAGGAGGAGACCGGGTTGCCCCATCGCAGCACGGTGGACGGCAAGTTCCACGGATGCGGGCATGACGGGCATACGGCGATGCTGCTGGGCGCGGCGCGCCATATTGCCGCGTCGGTCGAGTTCGACGGCGTGGTCCATTTCATCTTCCAGCCGGCAGAGGAAGGGCTGGGCGGCGCGAAGGCGATGATCGACGACGGCCTGTTCGAGCGCTTCGCCTGCGACGAGGTCTATGCCGTCCACAACTGGCCGGACCTTCCCGCCGGGCATTTCCAGACCCGTAGCGGACCGATCATGGCGGCAGCGGACCGTTTCGAGATCGTCATCACCGGCAAGGGCGGCCATGCGGCATTGCCGCACCAGACGCCCGATGCGATCCTGGCGGCGGCCGATCTGGTCCTTCAGCTCAACACGATCGTCGCGCGGCGCGTGCCGGCGAGCGAGACGGCGGTGCTTTCGGTGACGATGGTGCAGGCGGGCAGCGCGCACAACGTGATCCCGGCGGAAGTGCGGGTGATCGGCACGGTGCGCAGTTTCGAACCGGCGGTGCAGGACCGGATCGAGGTATCGCTGCGCGCCATGGTTGCCGGAACCGCACGTAGTCACGAGGTCGATGTCGCGGTGGTGTATGACCGGTATTACCCGGCCACCGTCAACGCTCCGTCCTGCGCGGATCGCGCGCTGGCGGCGGCAGCCCTGATCCCGGGTGTGAACAGTTCGCCAGCGCCCGTGCCGGCGTTCACTTCGGAAGATTTCTCGTTCATGCTCGAAGCGAAGCCGGGTGCCTATTGCTGGCTCGGGCAGGGGGCCGGTGAAGGTTCCCCGGCGCTGCATAATCCGCATTACGATTTCAACGACGCTGTCAGCGGAACCGGGATCGCCTGGTTCGCCAACATCGTCCGCCTTTCGCTTGGCGCGCCTCTGGAAGAAGGCGGCGCCAAGGAGATGGGGGCTCAGTAGCCGCGTTTCCGGTCGACCTCGCCGGGCAAGGCTTGCCCGGCGAGGTCGCGGCGCAAGTTTTCGATCAAGGTATGTACTGCCGTTTCGATCCGCGTCACGCCGGCCACGTGCGGGGTCACGAGAATGCGGGGATCGGTCCGGAAAGGGTGGTCCTGGGGCAGGGGTTCCACTTGCGACACGTCGAGCATGGCCGAGGCGATCCGTCCCTCGTCCAGCGCGGCCAGCAGGTCATCTTCCACGAGATGTCCGCCGCGCGCGGCGTTGACGAGGCGGGCGCCGTGCGGAAGCCGGTCGAACAGATCGCGCGAGAGGATGCCGCGCGTCTCGTCCGTCAGCGGCAGAAGGCAGACGAGGATGTCGGTCCCGCCCAGGAAGGCATCGAGTTCCCCGGCGCCGGAGAAGCACTCGGCGCCTTCGATCCGGCGCGGGCTGCGGTTCCAGCCGCGCAGGCGGAAGCCCAGCGGCGCCAGCATGGTGAGGGCCGCGCGCCCCAGTTCGCCCAGCCCCATCACGCCCACGCTGCGCTCCTCACACAGGAGCGTAGGCAATTGGGTCCAGCCGCCCCGGCGCTGCGCCTCGATGTAGAACGGCAGGTCGCGGTGCAGGGCGAGGACCGAGGCCGCCACGTACTGGGCCATGGTCGTGGTGATGCCGGGTTCGATCATGCGCACGATGCGGACGTGTTCCGGCACGAGCGACAGGTCGAGCTGGTCGATCCCGGCGCCGATGCTGAACAGCACTTCCAGCCGCGGCAGGGCGGCGATCAGCTGCGGGCTCAGGGTCCAGGCCACCAGATAGCGGATGTCCCGGGCATCGCCGATTTCCGGCCAGCAGCGGAATTCAACCTCGGGCAGGGCATGGCGGAATTCGGCCTGCCAGGCACTGGCGCGCTCGCTCGGGCCGACATGAAGGATGGCGATCATGGCATTTCCCGGGTCATAAACTCTTGGATGGCACCCTGCTCCCTCGTGGATTTTTCCGGAATGGCTCGTGCTCGTATCGGAAAATATTGAAATATATACATATTGCCGCGCCTTCCCTCGTTGCGCCGAGCCATTTTGCCGCGAACCTAGTTTGCTCGCCGCCGGATTGCCAAGCCGGCAAGCGATCTGCCGCGCTGTGGAAGGGGGAAGGAGATCGAGGCCGCTCCTGCTTTTTCGGGAGCGGCCTCGGGCGATGCAAGGCGGGCGTCAGAAGGAGAAGTCGGCGCGCAGCGTGATGGTGCGGGGCGTGCCGGGCGTTATCCAGTAACGGTGGTAGGAGGCGGCGTACCAGGTCTTGTCGAAGAGATTGGTGACGTCGAGGCTGAACTTGATCTGCTCGCTCGGCTTGTAGCTGGCCATGGCGCGGACCAGGGTGTAGCCGGGCAGCCAGAAATCGTAGCCGGTCTCGCCCAGTCGCTTGCTGGCCGCGCTGATGCCGCCGCCCAGCGTGAACACGCCGGCATTCCCGGCATCGAATTCCTTCGTCACCAGCAGGTTGCCGGCATGCTTGGGGATGTTGATGAGCGGATCGCCGGGATTGATGGTCAGGCCGAATGCGGGGTCGAGCGCGGATTCGGTCCAGACGGCGTCGGTATAGGCGTATGTGGCGTAGAGCTTGAACCCGCCCGGCAGGTTGGCGTTGATATCTGCCTCGATGCCCCGGCTGCGGGCCTTGCCGCCCGCGAGGCTGAACCCGGCATTGAGCGGGTCGGCGGTCAGCACGCCGTTCTTCTTCATGTGGTACGCCGCGAGCGAGGCGGTGATCGCGTTGTCGGGCGAAACGTAGCGCAGCCCCGCTTCGTAGGACTTGCTGGTTTCCGGTGCAAAGGCGCTTCCCGCCGCGTCCACGCCGCTGTTGGGGCGGAAGCCGGTGCCGTAGCTGGCATAGAGGCTGAAGGTGTCGGTCAGTTCGTAGAGCAGGCCGACGGAGGGGCTGAAGCGGGTGCGGGTGGAATGGATGCCGGTGTCGATCTTCTGGTTGAAGTGATCGAAGCGCCCGCCGCCCCGGATCTTGAACCGGTCGGTGATGTCGATCTGGTCCTGGAAATAGATACCCCAGGCACGCTGCGTCTCGAAAGTGTCCTGGACCACCGAGGATGTCGCCGGCAACTGGCCGTAGACCGGGTTGTAGATGTCGATCGCATTGTTGGCCGCCGTGATCGGCGATCCGGCGGTGTAGGCGGCGGGACGGAACCGCATCGAGAGCGTATCGATCTCGAACTTGTCCCAGTCGGCGCCGATCAGCACGTGGTGCGTGAAGGGCCCGGTGCGCAGCTTGCCCGAAATCTCGGCGCGGGCCGCCATGTAGGTGGTGTCATAGTCGCGGTAGCGGCGCTGGCGGGCGAGATAGTTTCCGGTCTCCTCCAGGGTCTGGCGGCTGCCTGACAGTTCGGCATCGCTGGAGTAGCCGTCGAAAGTGGTCTCGCGGTAGTTGAAGCCGGCCAGCACCACCCAGTCCCCGCCAAGGTCCTGCTGGGCCTGCGCCTGATGACCGAAGACGGTGATGTGATTGGGGCCGTCACCGGGCTCGCCGAAGAAGCGCGAGCGCGGAACCACGCCCAGTTCGCCGTCGACCGCGATCGTGCCGCGATCGAAGAACACGTACTGGTCGACGACCTCCATCTCGTAAGTCAGCGTGGTGTTCGCGCCGGGCCGGAACAGCACGGAGGGCGTGAGCACCTTCTTGCGTGACCAGATGTAGTCGCGGAAGCTGTCGGCCTCCTGCGCGGCGCCGTTGACGCGCAGGGCCAGGCTGTCGGTCAGCTTGAGGTTGTAGTCACCCTCGATCCGGTAGGTGTCGTAGCTGCCGCCGGAAACGGCGAAGCTGCCGAAGCTGTCGTCCGTGGTGGCCTTCTTGGTGATGATGTTCACCGTGCCGCCCGGTTCGCCGCGCCCGAAGACCGCGCCGTTGGGGCCTTTCAGGATGTCGATCCGTTCGATGTTCGATGCATCGCGCGGGCCGCCATAGCCGCGTCCGCCGTTGAACCCGTTGACCAGGAAGCCGCTCGGGAAGTTCTCGTCGCCTGCGAAGCCGCGTATGGCGAAGGCGTCCCACAGGCCGCCGAAGTTGTTCTGGCGGGCAATGCCGCTGGCGAGATCGAGCGCGCTGTCCAGCCGGGTGATGTTGAGATCGGCCAGCATCTTGCCGTCGATCTGCTGGATGCTTTGCGGCACCTCCTTGAGCGGCACGTCGCCGCGATACTGTTCACGCTTGCCGTTGACGACGATGTCGCTCGCCGATGCATTCTCGGGTGCCGCCGCCTCCTCGGCGCAGGCAGGAAAGGCGATCATCGCGCAGCCCGTGGCGAGGGCGATGTTCAATGCGGACTTCCATCGTGTCATGTCGTGACCCCTCATAAGGTGCGTTGTCTGTCCTGCCTGCTTTTTTCGCTCGCCCTATTCCTGTGCCGGGCCTGCATCTGTCCGGTCTTGCGTGGTCGGCGGCTCTGTTCTGCAAGTCCGAGCTTATGGATCGATACGCGTATCTTTGATCGAAACGGGCGGGGCCGGCGGCCGAATATGACGAAAAATGACACCTGGCCGCGCTTTATGCCGCTCGTGGAAAGCGGCCCGGAATCGGCTCGATTCCGGCAGATTCTGCCGCTTCAGGCGCACGGTTCTCCGGGAAAGAAAGAACCCGTGGCAGCGCCGGGGCGGCCACGGGTTCGAGAAGGGGCGCAGCGCCCCGCGTGCGGAGCCGCAGGGCGCTGCGCCTAGTCGTGCGCGGGCTTGAACAGGTCCTTGTAGAAGCCGGTCGTGCGCACGGTGATGGTAACGGGGGTGTCTCCCTTGTTGCGCCAGTACCAGCCATGCGTGCCCTCGAACGGGGCGGTGAACTCTCCCCGTGCGCTTTCGAGCGAACGCTCGGCCCAGTAGCTCGTGAATTCGCCGTCCGGGGCATCGGGGTGTTCGCCGTGCATGTCCACTTTCACCGGTCCGCCGGCAGCGCGCCATTCGAAGACGAACCCGTCGCCCGCCTTCATGTGGGCCTTGATCTCCTGACCGCTGTGCGGGGCAAGGTGGATCGTCATCTCGTCGCTGCGCAAGGCGCCGGTGCGCTCAATGGCAGATCGGGTGGGGATCGGCAGCGCGCCGGCAGCGATGGCACCCGCAGGAGCGGATGCAGCGGCCGTTTCCGCTTCCGGGCTTCCCTGCGCCATGCCCGCGATGCCAAGCGCCTTGCCGATGCCGGTCGGATCGATCCCGGCTTCGGCGGGAAGCACGAAGGCCACGAGAATGACGGCAGCGGCGGCTGCCGCGCCGAGCGTGGCCCTGGCCAGCGCCCGCGGCGATGCGTGGATGGAGGCGGGCAGCGTGGATTTGGGGGTCATCGTCTGGGCCGTCATGTCAGGCTCCCTTGGTGAAATAGCCGGTGAGCTGGAAACCCACGAGCACGAAGCCCGCACACATCAGCGCGGCGTTGGCGGCGATGGCGCTGCGCTGGAAGCTGGGCGTCATCCGCCACAGGTTCATAGCGAGCAGGATCAGCGAAAGCGCCATGAGCTGGCCCATCTCGACGCCGAGGTTGAAGGCGATGAGGTTGGGGATCAGCCCGTCGCCGGACATGGTCAGTTCCTGCAATTTGGTGGCCAGTCCGAACCCGTGGAAGAACCCGAAGATCAGCACAGCCGCCTTGGGGTTGGGCGGGATGCCGAAGACCGTGCGAAACCCGTCGAGGTTGTCGAAAGCCTTGTAGGCCACGGACAGCCCGATGATGGCGTCGACGATATAGGGATTGGCGCGAAGGTCGAAGATGACGCCGATCAGCAGGGTGGAACTGTGCCCGAGCGCGAAGAGCGTGACGTAGGCGCCCACGTCCTTCATCCGGTAAAGGAAGAAGATCACGCCGCACAGGAACAGCAGGTGGTCGTAGCCCGTCACCATGTGCTTGGCGCCGAGGTACATGTACGGGATGATGTTCACCCCGGAAGTGCCCTCGATGAAGGCGGCGTCGTTTTCGGCGACGCCGTGCGCCCGGGCGATGGAACTGACCAGTGCCAGCAGCAAAGCCGCGATCGCGGCGGCGGCGAAGGTCAGGCGCCGCCTGTCCGTGAAGGAACGGCGGCCGAGCCGGGGAATGGCTGCCGGGTGCATGTCAGTTCGTCGTGAACGAGGCGAAGGTCTTGGCCTGGTCGCGCTTGTTGACGAGCGAGACGACGACCTTCGAACCCTTCGGCGCGGCGAGGCCCGGCGCGGAGAACCTGTTGCCCCCTGCGGCGACGAGCGGGGTCTGGGTCTTCTTGCCGGCGGCGGTAACCGTGACCTTCGCGTCGAAGCCGCTTGCCGGAACGGGTTCGTCTTCCTCGCTGACGTAGAAGCTCACGCCCTTGGGCGTCTTCACCATTTCGACCAGGATCTCGCCCGACATGGCGACGATGCCGCCGTGCTGCGGTTTCATGCTGCCATGCGCGAACGCGGTGGCGGGGACCGAGGCAAGAAGGACGGCAGCGAGAGCGGCGACGATAGGCTGGGTGTTCATCGGGAATGGCTCCTGTCGGAAAACGGGGGGATGCAGGGAGGCTCGGTTAGGCGCCTATTCGGGGAGATGCGGCAGCACGAAGGACAGCGAGGCGCGGTGCTCGACCTGCTGGTACTTCACGGGATTGTCGGTCGGGCTGACGAAGATAGCCATCAGCACGTTGATGCCCTGGTTGCGCAACCTGATCGTGGCATAGCCCTCGCCGTCGGTCTTCACGGGCACTTCGTCGGGATCGTTGACGTAGTCCGTCATGACCTGCGCACCGGCCACCGGCTTGCCTTCGAAGTAGACGCGGACCTTCATCGGCTGCCCCATCTTCTGGGGGATGTCGGTTCCGACCGGCACGAGCTGGAGGGTCTGCCCGGCCAGCAAGGGAACCTGCCGGGTGGGCATGCGGGTCAGATGCACCGCGTATTTCCAGTTGTGTTCGCTGAGCGTGGCGCCGGGCACTTCGTCGCGGCCCTTGTTGTGGAATTCGCCGGCCGCATCCTTGGTCCAGATGCCGTAGTCCATCACCGCCGCCACCGCCGCCACCGGTTCGTCGCTGTCGACCACGGGAATGGCGCCGGCGTCGCGCAGCCTGACGTTCACGTCCAGCCAGTCTTCGTCATAGCCCTTCACGAGCGTGAGCTTGCTTTCCCGGGCGACCGCGTCGAGGTCGTCCGCGCCGACGCCGTAGACCAGGGCAAGCTGGCGCGCGCGCTGCGCGAACCAGATCCCGTGGGCCTGCGCGGGAAGGATCGTCGCGACGCTGGCCGCAAGGGCAAGGGCGATGCCCGATGTCTGGATAAGGCGCTTGCACGTCATCATGGCTTGTTTCTCCTTGAACCCGTTGAGCGCAGGCTGCCCCTTTCGCCCGGTCGATTTTGCTTTTGTGAGGCGCGTGCGCGGCACAAACTTGCGAATTCGTGGAAACTCTGGCCGAGCCGCCGCTTTGCGCGATGGGGCGAATGACCCCTTTACCGCTGGGGAAGCACGATTTTTCGTGGAAAACCGGCAGTCCGCGCGCGCGCGCGGGCTGCCGGTCCCGTTTCAGGAGACCTGGCGCCGCCGCGCGGCAAGCGCCGTGATCGCCGGAAGCACCAGCAGGGTCAGCACCGTGCAGGTGACGAGCCCGCCGATCACCACCGTGGCGAGCGGCCGCTGGACTTCCGCGCCGGTGCCGGTCGCCAGTGCCATCGGCACGAAGCCGAGGCTGGCCACCAGTGCGGTCATCAGCACCGGCCGAACGCGTTCCATGGCGCCGCCGACGATCGCCTCCTCGATCGGCTGGCCCTCGTCGCGCCGTTTGCGGATCGCGCTCATCATGACGAGCCCGTTGAGCACCGCCACGCCGGACAGCGCGATGAAGCCGACCGCCGCCGTGATCGAGAACGGTATGCCGCGCAGGAGCAGGGCGAAGACGCCGCCCGCCAGCGCCATCGGCACGGCGCTGAACACGATGGCCGCCGACCCGAACGTGCCGAGCGCCATGTAGAGCAGAGCGTAGATCGCGATGAAGCAGATCGGCACCACTATCAGCAGGCGCAGGCGCGCGGACTGAAGGCTCTCGAAGGTGCCGCCCCAGTCGGTGTACATCCCGGCAGGCAGGCTGAGCGCGTCGACCTTCTCCCGCGCTTCGGACACGAATCCGCCAAGGTCACGCCCGCGCACGTTGACCTGCACCACGACCATGCGCTTGCCGTTTTCGCGGCTGATCTGGTTCAGGCCCTGGGTATAGCTGAACCGCGCGACTTCGCGGAGCGGGATGGACCGGGCGATCTGTCCGCCGTCCGCCGGGAGCATGACGGGGATCGCGCCGAGCGTCTCGAGGTCGTCGCGCTGGGCGTCGGGCAGGCGCACGACCACTGCGAAGCGGCGATCCCCTTCGAACAATAGCCCCGCCTCGCGCCCGCCAAGCGCGGCGGCGACCGTGTTGGCCACTTCTTCCACCGACAGTCCGTGGCGCGCGGCGGCCTGCCGGTCGATCCTGACGTCGAAGGTGGGCGCGCCGGAAGTCTGTTCGGCGCTGACGTCGCCCGCGCCGGGTATCCGGCGCAGCACGGCGGCGATCCTGCCTGCCTGCCTGCTCATCTGCTCAAGATCGTCGCCATAGAGCTTCACCGCGACATCGGCGCGGACCCCGGCGATCAGTTCGTTGAAGCGCATCTGGATCGGCTGCTGGATTACCGCCCGGTTTCCGATCAGCGGCTTCATCTTCTCCTCGATGCGCCGCAGGATATCCGCCTTGCTGCGGACTTCTGGCGGCCATTCGCTTTCAGGTTTGGGAATGACGTAAGTGTCCGAAGCGTTCGGCGGCATCGGGTCGGTGCCGAGGTCGGCATTGCCGTTCTTGGAGAATACCAGCGCCACTTCCGGCAGGGTCTTGAGCGTGTTCTCCAGATGGAGCTGCATCCGGGTGGACTGGTCGATCGAGGCGGACGGCACGCGGAAGTTGGTGACGGTGATGTCCTTCTCGTCGAGCTGCGGCATGAATTCCTCGCCGAGCATCCCGAATGCGAGGACGGCGGCCGAGAACACGCCCGCGCCGCCCAGAACGAAGGGCAGTGGCCGCGCCACCGCCTTCGCCAGCACCGGCGCGTATCTTTCCTTGAACCAGCGGATCGGCCTGACCTCGGTCTCGCTGACCTTGCCGGTGATCACCAGCGCGACCATGGCCGGGACAAAAGTGAGCGAGAGCACGAAAGCGCAGGCCAGTGCGATCATCAGCGTGATCGCCATGGGGGAGAAGGTCTTGCCCTCCACGCCCTGGAACGTCAGCAGGGGGACGAAAACCAGGAAGATGATGAGCTGGCCGTAGACCGTGGGCCGGATCATCTCGCGCGCGGCCAGCGTGGTTTCCTCCATGCGCTCAGGCCGGGTCAGCAGGCGGCCCTCGTGTTCCTGCCGTTCCGCAAGACGGCGCAGCGCGTTCTCGACGATGATGACCGCGCCGTCCACGATCAGCCCGAAGTCCAGCGCGCCAAGGCTCATGAGATTGCCCGAGACGCCCAGTCCGTTCATCCCCGATGCCGTCATCAGCATGGTGATCGGAATGACCGCCGCGGTGATCAGCGCCGCGCGGATGTTGCCCAGCAGCAGGAACAGCACGACGATGACCAGCAACGCGCCCTCGATCAGGTTCTTCTCGACCGTGGCGATCGTGGCGTCCACCAGTTTTGAACGGTTGTAGACCGGCTCCGCGAACACGTCGGGCGGCAGGGTCCGGTTGATCTGCACCAGCTTGTCCGCCGCGCTGGTGGCGACGACGCGGCTGTTCTCTCCCACCAGCATGAGCACGGTCGATATCACCGCCTCGGAGCCCATCCGGCTGCCGGAACCGGTGCGCACGGCCCCGCCGATCACGACTTGCCCGAGATCCCGGACGCGCACGGGCACGCCCGCCCGCGTGGCGACCACCGCGTCCTCGATCTCCTCGGCCGATTTCAGCCGCGCGTCGGCGCGGACCAGGAAGCTCTCCCCGCCGCGCCGGACGTAGTTGGAGCCGGCAGAGAGGTTGGCCCGTTCAAGTGCGTCGGCCAGTTCGGTGATGGCGATGCCGTAGGAAGCCAGCGCGGCGAGATTGGGCTCGACGAGGTACTGCTTCACGTAGCCGCCGTTGGAATCGACGCCGGCCACGCCGGGCACGTTGCGCATCTGGGGGCGGATGATCCAGTCCTGCACGGTGCGCAGGTAGGCGGCTTTCGCCAGTTCGGTGGTGAGCCGTTCGCCTTCGGGCGTGAGGTAGCTGCTGTCGGACTGCCAGCCGGCCTTGCCGTCAATGGTGGCGATGCCCTTGCCGTCGGGGTGGCGGAAGGCGACGGAGTAGAAGAAGATCTCGCCCAGCCCGGTGCTCAGCGGCGAGAGCGTAGGCTGCACGCCGGGCGGCAGGCTTTCCCGGGCCTGCGCCAGGCGCTCGGTCACTTGCTGGCGGGCGAAGTAGATGTCGGTATCGTCCGTGAAGACGGCGGTGACCTGGCTGAACCCGTTGCGCGATATTGAGCGCGTCATGTTCAGTCCGGGAATGCCGGAAAGCGCGGTCTCCACCGGGAAAGTCACCTGCTTTTCCATGTCCACGGGGCCGAGCGCGGGATTGAAGGTGCTGATCTGGACCTGCCGGTTGGTGACGTCGGGCACGGCGTCGATCGGCAGCTTCGCAAGCTGCCAGAGACCGAACCCGGCGACGAGCAGGGTCAGGAAGGCGACGAACCACCGCGCCCTGACCGAGAGTTCGAGGATGCGGGCAATCATTCGCCTTCCTCCCCCTTTTCGAGTTCGGCCTTGAGCAGGAAGGCATTGCGCGTGGCGATCGGCGTTCCGGCTTTCAGGCCCGAGGCGATCGCCGCCAGTCCGCCGCTGCGGCCGCCGACCTGGACGGTCTGCGCCCGGAATCCCCGCTGCGTGCGCAGGAACACGACGGTCCGCTCGCCGATGGTCTGGACCGCGTCCTGCGGCACCATGACGCCGCCGCGCGCGGCGCCGACGCTGGCGAGGATACGGCACTGCACGAGTTGCCCCGGCACCAGCGCGGTGGTTCCCGGCAGGTCGATCACGATGGTGACGGCGCGGCTGCCCGGATCGACGACATTCGTCGCCGAACGCACGCGGCCTTGCAGCGCCGGACCCTCGCCCGCGGAAAGCTCAACGCGGTCGCCCGCGCGGATGCGGCCGGCATCGGCGGCCGGAACGCTCGCGGTCACTTGCAGCCGGGCGGGATCGGCAACGCGGAACAATGCCGTTTCAGCCGCCACGAACTGCCCGAGGCTGGCCGAAGCCTGCGTCACCCGGCCCGTCACCGGGCTGACCACGAGCACCGAGCGGCCATCGCGGGAAATGCGTGCCGTGCCCGCCGCCGCGCTGGCGCGCCGGGCGTCGGCTTGCGCCACCGTGAGGTTGGCCTGAGCGGTTTCATAATCGGCGCGGGGGCTCACCCCCTGGCCAAGCAGCGTGCGTTCGCGGGCAAGCTGGCGGCCGGCGAGCGTGACGCGGGCAGCGGCCGCTGCCTGATCGGCGGCGATCGCGGAGGCATCGCGGCTCTCCACCAGCGCCAGCGTTTCGCCCGCGCGCACGGGATCGCCGATGCGCTTGAAGAGGCGTGTCACCGTGCCCGGCGCCCGCGCCGTCAGCACGGCTTCGGCATCGGGCGCGGCCTCGACGGTGGCCGCTGCGAGAATGGCGGCGTCCAGTTCTCCCACCGCTGCGGCGGCGACTTCGATCTGGGACAGCCTGATCCCTTCGGGCGATATTTCCACCACCCCTGCCGCGGCCGGTCCGGCGCCGTCTGCCGGTTCTGTCGATGCGCTTTCGGGCGAGGCGTTCCCCGGCGCTTCCTGCGTCAGGCGGGCGGCGCCGAAGCCTAGCGTCGCGGCCGCCACCAGCGCCGCAGCGGCGCCTGCGTAGAGACGATTCTTTTCGTTCATTGGACCGGTTCTCCGGTAATCGTGAGGCCCTTGAGGCGGGCAAGGCGGGCGCGGGCGTCGACGCGGGCGGCTGCGGCGTCGAGGATGACGCCGCGCGCCACGCCAAGGCCGTGCCGGGCTGCGAGCAGTTCGATGAGGGGCGACTTGCCGGCTTCGTAGGCGAGGCGGGCCATGCGGTAGGTCTCTTCCGCAGTCTTCAGCGTCCGCTCGGCAGAGGCGGCCCGCGCGTCGGCGGCTTCGTTCAGGGCCATGGCCGCGGCAATTTCGGCCTTGATGTCGAGCAAAGCGGCGGAATCCCGCGCCTGCGCACCGCGCAGCTCCGCCTCGGCGGCATCGATATTGCCGCGATTGCGATCGAACAGCGGAATCGGCACGCTGAGGCCGGCCAGCAGAGCATTCGCCTTGTCCGCCTCCAGACGCCGCACGCCTACGGACAGGGTGACGTCGGGAGTGGCCTGTCGCCGTGCGGCGACAAGCCGGCGCTCGGCGGCCTCGCGCTCCGCCTTCGCGGCAAGATAGGGCGCGGTCTGAAGCGGATCGACCGGACCGTAGCCGCTCCTGGCCTCGAAGCGGGCAAGGAGCGGCTCTGCCAGCGCGGTGAACGAGACCTCCTGCCCCGACAGGGCCGAAAGCCGCGCATAGGCGCCCACGCGCTCGGCCTTCGCGGTGTCTAGCAGGGCGGCCATGGCATTGACCTCGGATTCGGCCTGAAGGCTCCGCAGACGGGCTTCCTTGCCCGCGTCCACCAGCGCCTGCGCGGCGTGCAGGTCCGACTGGGCTTCCTCCAGTTCGTCCTCGGCCAGTTCGATGCGGCGATCGGCGATCTCGGCGCCGGCATAGGCCAGCGCCAACTGGTAGGCATAAGTGATCCGCCCGTCGCGCGTGCGCGCCGTGGCCGCGTCCAGCCCGGCTTTTCCGGCGGCGATGCGCGCGGACCGCTTGCCGCCGATCTCGATGGCCTGATTGAGCTGGAGCGTGTTTTCCGCCCGGTCGAAGCCGGTGTAGGGCTGCCGTCCCGCGACGTTCTCGGTCATCACGCCGATGGTGGGATTGGGGCGCGCACCCGCCTGCCGGGCAAGGCCCTGGGCCCGCTCGACTTCGGCATCCAGTTCGATCTGGCGCGGGGCGTCACGGGTATCGCGGAAAAGCTGGGCGAACGGCGGGGCGGTTTGCGCAAGCGCGCTGGCATAGACCAGCCCGCTGCCCATGGCCGCAAGTCCCGACAGCACGCGGACGCGCCGTCGGCCGATGGAATCGGTCATTTCTGGGGTTCCTCTGAAGTCTGATGGTCACAGTACGCCGCGCGGGCGTGCCGGATTCAGCTTCGAGGGGGGCGCAGCAGGGCCTGGGGCGCTATGCCGGAAAGTGCGAAATCGCGGCCGACGAACCATGCCGCCGCCACGGCGAGAAGCGGAATCGCCAGTTCGATGTCCGGCACCAGGTCCGCAAGGCCGTGGATCATCGAATGGGTGATGTTGTGAAGGTCGTTTGCCGGGGAAGCCGGATCGCCGTCCATCCCCTTGGCTGAGGGACTGTCGTGCCGGTGCCCGTCTTCATGCCCGAAAAGCGCCGCGTCAGCCCCGAAATCGTCGTGATCGACAAGGGCGGAATGCCAGTTCGTTACCGTCAGCATATTGGCCATCGCGAACAGCGCCAGCAGGGCGCCGAGAACGAGCAGCAAGCTCGTCGGTTTGGAACCCCGGCCATGAAGCACCCGCGAGGACATGTCCTTGCGCATAGCCCGGAACGGCGGAGGCGACAATCGCACGTTGTCCGATATCCTTGCGAAGCGAAAAGGGGGCGAGCCTTCAGCCTAGCCGGCTACAGTCATGCAATCTGCCGAATCTGCGCGCCCGGACGGCAGGAAACGCCGCCTGAGGGCGCGATCCGGCCGACCGGAGCCACGCCCGCTTGGGAGCATCCATCGCGGCGTCAGGAAAGGGCGATGGCGAAGGCGATGACATGAGCCAGGATCGCAAGGGCGCCGGCATAGAAGACGGGAGCGATCGGGCGGATATCGGTGTCGGTCATGGGCGTTCTCCAGTATCGGGCCGGAGGTTCCGGCGCCGTCGAAACCGGGAGATGGCAGGGGGCGACCGGCCGGCAACCGCTTTTACGTTACGGATCGGCACGAGCGGCGAACCGCCCGGAAATCGGCGATTTATCCGGTTCGCGAACCGTGGATCGGATCGGGATTTCACCGTAAACCGGACTTATGAGCGGGAAGCGAGCGGATCGGCGCCCTGTCAAAACCCGCGCTTCGGCGTTATTCCGCGGGCCATGCCCGATCCGCTTCCCAAGTCCGCGCTGCCCGCAAGTGTCGATATGAATACGCGCGTGCTGCTGCTGGGCAGTTTGCCGGGGGAGCGGTCTTTGCAGGCGGGCGAATATTACGCGCACCCGACCAATGCGTTCTGGTGGCTGATGGGTGAAGTGCTTGCCGAGCCCGGCTTGCGCGCCCGGCCTTATCCCGAGCGGCTGGACCTGTTGAAGGCGCATGGCATCGGGCTGTGGGATGTGATCGCCACCGCGCGGCGGCAGGGGAGTCTCGATACCGCGATACGCGATGCCACGGAGCGCGATCTTGCCGGGTTTGCTGGCCGCTTGCCGCATCTGCGGATGATCGGCTTCAACGGCGGCACCGCGGCCAGACGCGGGAGACGGCAATTGGCCCATCTCGATGCCGGCTGGGCGCTGGTGGATCTGCCTTCGTCCAGCGCCGCCTATGCGGCCCTGTCCCGCGCTGCAAAGCTCGACGTGTGGCGCGGAATCGCAGGCTATCTGGGGTAGCCGCCCCGTGCCTGCCCTGGCGAAGCCAGGAGGATCCGGGGCGGTTTTTCAGGCAGGCTTTTTAGAAGTCCATCCAGTCATCGGCGGTGGCGAGCGCTTTCAGCGGCTTTCGCGAGGCCATCGTCTGGATCGGCGCGCTGGCCGGGATGTTGGCCGAAATGCCGGCAGGCACGGGGCGAAGCGCCGGGCGCAGGCCCTGCGGTTCGTTGCCGATGCGGAACATCGCGGCGCGGTCCGACAGCGAGGTGACCTCGCTGTTGAGGTTGCGCGCCGCCGCCGAGGTTTCCTCGACCATCGCGGCGTTCTGCTGGGTGGCCTGGTCCATCGTGCCGATCGTGGCGCTGATCTGGGTGATCGTCGAGGACTGGGCCTGGTTGTCGCTGGCGATGTTGCTCAGCAGCGAGTGCACTTCGGTGACATCGCCCGAGATGTTCTGCAGGGCGCCGTCCACGCGCTGGACCGCTTCCACGGCGGTGCCGATGTCGGTCTGGGTCGCGGTGAGCTGTTCGCGGGCGCGCTTGGCTTCCTCTTCCGAGCGCATGGCGAGCGCCGAGACGAGATCGGCCACGACCGCGAAACCGCGACCGGCATCGCCTGCGCGGCCGGCTTCTACAGCGGCGTTCATGGCAAGGACGCGGGTCTGGAAGGCGATCTTGTCGAGCCCCTCGATTACCGAATCGATGCCCTTGGCGCTTTCGCTGACGCGGCCCATGGCCTGCACCGCCTCGTCGGCGATGTCGCGGCCGGAACCGACCACGGTCATCGCCCCGTCGGCGCGCTGCACGGTGCGTCCGGCGGCGGCGGCGGTGGCGCGCAGGCGCTCGTCCATCTGGGTGATCGCGGCCGAAGTCTCTTCGAGGCTGGCGGCGTTGCTCTCGGTGCGGCGGGCGAGGTCTTCGGATGCCTGGGCGATCTCGCTCGAGCCGGTGCGGATGGCGACGGCGCTTTCGGCGACGGCGCCGATGAGGTCGCGCAGGGCACCGAGGGCGGAGTTGAAGTTGCTCTTGAGTTCGCCGTAAGCGGGGGGGAACTCGGCGGAGATGGTCTGGGTGAGGTCGCCCTCGCTGATCGCCTGGAGGCTGCCGCGCAGGGTGGAGGTGACGACTTCCTGTTCGCGGGCGGCCTTGGCGTCGATCTCGGCGCGGGCCTCGGCGGCGGCGCGGAACTGCTCGACGGCGCCGGCGATCTCGCCGATCTCGTCATGGCGCTCGCGATAGGGAACATCGGCGCGCCCGCCTTCCGCCAGCGTCGTGGTGACATCCGCGATACGGCTCATCGGCGCGGCGACTGAGGCGTTCAGCACGAGCCAGATCAGCACGATGCCCGCGATGCCGACAAGCGCCAGTCCGCCTGACAGCCAGATGGCGAAATCTGCGGTCTCTGCGCCTTGCGCGGCCTGTTCCCGCGAACGCTCGCGGGACTCGTCCAGCAGCTTCTCGGTCAGGTCGATGATCTCGTGGGACGCGGTGCGGGATTCGGTCTTGAGCACGGTCATGGCGGCGGGAAGGTCGCCGGCCGCGCGCACCGCGAAGAGATGGTCGTTGGCCTTGTTGAGAGCCTCGACATTGGCGCTGAGGGCCGTGGCATCCTGCGTAAAGCTCTCGTCGGCGACCTGCTTGTACTCGTCCACAGCCTTGGCCAGTGCGGCCTTGGTCTTGTCGAGCCGCTCGCGGATATCGGCTTCTTCCTGCGGCGTGTTGACCGCGGCGTAGTAAGTATAGACGATGATCCGCATTTCCTTGACGTTGCTGATGACGTCAGCGAGCGCGGACATGCCGGCAATGCCGTGATCGACGTGGTTCTGCGCGATCGCATCGAGCTTGCGCGTCGAAACGAGTCCGTTGATGCCTACGGCGCCGAACAGCACCACGAGTATGCCGAAGGCGGCGAGCAGCTTTCTCGGAAGCCGCCAGTCGTTGAGAAATTCAAGCATGTAGAATCCATTTTGCGGGGAGCGGATGGAGCCGCGCTGGGCGTGCCTTGATCGTATTATAGGCGGCCGGTGCGCTTCCCGGCGCTCGCAGACGGCCATGCGCGGGCTTCCGCGCGGCGAATCGGCAGGAGCCGAAGATCGCCGCGGGCGGCCGGGCAGGGCATCGACGCGAGGCCATTGGCGGGCGCCTTGAAAACAATCGTTCCATTGATGGGCTGCGATGCGGCGCGACTTGTTGGCGCGCATCCGATAAAGTCACGAAAATCAGCCGTTCGATCTCTATTTTTGAGACGGTTTTATGACAGCCTGTCCCGTGAGTATTCGATACAAGCGTAACAAGGTTGACATACAGACGTTCTAGCCGACGCCCCGACATCATTGCTGGGGTTCGATCCATGTCCTTTCGCTTTTCACGTTCTTTCCGTTCCGCCGTACTGACCGGCAGTGCGCTTGGCGCCATGCTGGCGGCAGGTTCCGCGCAGGCAGCCGAAGCTGCCGTCGCTGCCGAAAGCGCGGCGGCGGAGGCCGGACCCGGGCTTTCCGACATCGTCGTCACCGCGCAGAAGCGTGAGACCAGCCTCCAGACCACGCCGATCTCGATCGCGGTGATGAACACGGAAGACTTGCGCAACCGCCACGTCGTTTCGCTGGAATCGCTGATGGACGGTTCGATTCCGAGCCTGCGCGTCGCGCCGATGTTCAGCCGTTCCTCGGCGCTCACGGTCGGCATGCGCGGTATCGGCACGATGGGCGACGCAAACCAGCCGAGCCGCGACCAGGGCGTGGGCGTCTATATCGACGGTGTGTTCCTCGGCCGCGCGCAGGGGCTGGGATCGGCGCTCTACGATGTCGAGCGGATCGAAGTGCTCAAGGGGCCGCAGGGCTCGCTGTTCGGGCGCAATACGGAAGGTGGCGCGATCAGCATCGTGACCAGGAAGCCGAGCGGCGAATGGGGCTTGCGCGCCACCGCCGGGATCGGCAATTACGGCGCCCGCGAGGCCAGCGCCCATCTGGACCTGCCCGCCGTGGCCAATATCTCCGTCAAGCTCGACGCGCTGATCACCAGGCGTGACGGCACGGTCGACAATCCGCTGGCCGGCGCGCACGATTTCAATGCCTACAACAAGCGCGGTCTCCACGCCGCGGCACTGTGGCAGCCGAGCAGCAGCTTCAGTGCGCTCTACAGCTTCGACATTTCTCAGGACCGGACGACGCCTTATTACGTCCAGCTTCTTTCGGGCGGTTCCTATGCCCGCGCGCCGCTGATCCAGCTTCAGCCGGATCGCGCGTCGGAGGCGAACATCGGCGTGCCGCAGGCCTGGAGCACGGGCAAGACCCATGGCCACATGGTGACGCTCGACTGGAACCTTTCCGAGGCCATCGAGGTCAAGTCGATCAGTTCCTATCGCGAGCTGACCCAGACCCAGCTCGACAACGGCATGACCAACATCACGGTCTTCGCGCCCAACGCCAATTTCAGCCGCTACAGCCTCGCGAATGTCTGGCAGCACCAGTACAGCCAGGAAGTGCAGGTCATCGGCACGCTGCCCGAAGTCGATTTCGTGGCGGGCGGCTTCTACTATCACGAGCACGTCCGGGACGACGCCTGGACGCCGAACACCAACAAGTGGAACGCCGACGGCACCGGTTATACCGTGCTGCCCGATCCCGTGGCGTCGAGCGCGTTCCCGGACCGCGCCAGCCGTGCAGATACCGACAGCATCGGCGTGTTCGGGCAGGCGACCTGGAGCCCGCATTTCCTGAACGACAAGGCGCACCTGATGCTGGGCGGGCGCTATACGCATGACAAGAAGTCGGGCTCGCTCGACAAGGTCAACGGCGTTGCCACCGCCTACCTGCTCGACGAGAGCTGGGACCGGTTCGATCCGACCATCAACCTCGCCTACGATCTTGCCGACGACATCCACGTCTATGGAAAGTGGAGCACCGGCTACAAGGCGGGCGGCGCCAATTCGCGCTCTCTGACCTATCGCGCGTTCAAGCCGGAAAGCGTTTCCAGTTTCGAAGTGGGCGCCAAGACCGAATTCCTCGATCGCCACGTCCGGCTTAACCTTGCGGCGTGGACGGCGGCCTACAAGGATGTGCAGATCGACTTCTACGCCCCGGTCGCCAGCAGCAACCGCACGACCACCGAGACCACCAATGCCGAAGGGCAAGGCCGTTCGAAGGGTGTGGAGGCGGAACTGACCGTCATGCCGATGACGGGGCTGACGCTCTCGGGCAGCTATACTTATACCGACATGCGTTTGCCGGAAGCGCCGAACCCCTTCGTTACCGGGAATCCGCTGATGGCGGTCTATCCGGTGTTCACCCCGAAACATGCGGCGAGCGGCGCGTTCGATTATCAAACCGAACTGGGCGACGCGACGCTGCGCTTCCACCTCGATGCGAACTATTCGTCGAAGCAGTATGCGCAGGTCAACGATCCCACCCGCAGCCAGAGCGCCTTCCTTGTCAACGGCCGGGTGGCGCTGAGCGAGATCGAGATGCCGGGCATCGGCGCGAAGATGGAACTGTCGGTCTGGTCGCGCAACCTGTTCAACAAGGCCTATACCTACCTGCGCAGCTACAGCTCGGCGATCGGCCAGTACGGCATCTACAACGAGCCGCGCACTTACGGCATTTCGAGCACCGTGCAGTTCTGATCGGGCGGGAAGGGAAATGGACATGAAAATCCGCCGGATCGCCGTTTTCGGCGCATCGATGCTCGCGCTTTGCACGCCGGCGCTGGTCGCCTGGCGCGCGGAGGCGCAGGCTCCCACCGCCTCGGCCGGTTCGCAGGCTCCCGGACACCAGCGGCTGCTGCCGCTGGAAGGCGGGCGCAATTTCCGCGACCTCGGCGGCTATCGTACTGCCGACGGCCGCACGGTGAAGTGGGGCATGCTGTTCCGCTCCGGCTCGATGGCAGGGCTGACCGCAAGCGATCTCGCCTCGCTTGACGCGCGGGGGCTGCGCGTGGTCTGCGATTTTCGCGACCATGCCGAGCGCGCGGCCGAGCCCGCGCCCTGGGGCGCCGATGCCGCCTCCGGGCCGACCGTCTTCGCTGACGATTACGACGGCATGGCCATTGGCCTGATGCCGAAGGACATGGCCCACATGACGCCGGAATCGGCCCGCGCGATGATGACCGCGAGCTATCCGACGATGCTTCGCACGTTCGCGCCCCAGTACAAGCGCATGTTCGCGCAGCTTCTGGCGGGCCATGCCCCGCTGGCGTTCAACTGTTCAGCAGGCAAGGACCGCACGGGCGTTGCCGCCGCGCTGCTGCTCACCGCGCTGGGCGTCCCGCGCGAGACGGTGATCGAGGACTACCTGCTCACCAATCGCTATCTCCCGGCCGCGCTTGCCGCCTCGGCCGGAAAGGGCGGCGCGCTGGACGGCCAGCCCTGGTCGCGCCTGCGGCCCGAAGTGCTGGGCGCCTTCATGAAAGCCGACCGTGCCTATATCGAGGCGGCGTTCGGCGCGCTCGATGCCCATCGCGGCGGGGCCGAGGGCTATCTTGCCGACGAGATGGGGCTTGGCCCGGCGCAGATCGAAAGGCTGCGCGCGCTCTACCTGGACCGAGCCTGAGCCCGAGGCGGGTACTGGAGCCTACGCCGGAGGCGGTGCCCGAAGATTGTCTTTCGGGACTCGCGATCTATGAGGGGCTCATGTCCCGGCGCAGGTTGAAAGTCTTCTTCGATGGCGGTTGCCGCCCCAATCCCGGCCCGATCGAGGTGGCCGTGGTGATGCGCGGCACCGCGCACCTGTTCACCGATCTCGGGCAGGGCGGCAATGAGGATGCCGAATGGCTGGCGCTGATCCGCGCGCTGGAACTGGCGCAGGCTTCGGGTGAGGCCGAGGTCGAGCTGATCGGGGATTCGCGGGAAGTGGTGCGGCGGGCCGATGCGGTTCTCAGGACCGGGCAGGCCGATGGCGCACATGCCGCCGCATTCCGGGCGCTGGCGGCAAAAGGGGCGCCGGCCAGGGTCCGCTGGATCAGGCGCGGGCAAAATCTCGCCGGTATCGCGCTTGCCGCGCGGCATCCGCGATAGGGCACTCCGGCAGCGGCAATTCGGAGGGCATTGCGCCGGTTGTCTCCTGTCCCTAGGCGGCGTTCGCGCGTCTTACCCGGTGCTGACGACTTGCCGCCGGTAAGGAGGGGCGCTGGTAAGGAGATCGCCGTGCGGGTGCAGGCACGCAATGACATCGGAGAATTCGACCGGCGCTGGCGGCGTGTCCTGATGTCGTTCTTTTCGCGCCGTATCGGGGATCGCGCGGAAGCCGAGGACCTCACGCAGGAGGTTTTCGAGCGGATGCTGCGGCACGATTCCGGCGTCGACCACCCCGACGCCTTCGTGTTCCAGATCGCCGTGAACCTGCTGGCCGACCGGCACCGCCGCTACCGCGTGCGCGAGCGTTATCGCCATTTCGTGGAAGCGGAGGAGCGCCGCGACGTCGAGTTTGTCGATCCCCATGCGATCGCGAGCGGACGGCAGGGAGTGGAGCAACTGGTCCGCGCGCTGGAGGCGCTGCCGGAGCGCACGCGGACGATGTTCGTGCTCTACAAGTTCGAGCAGCTCAGCCAGGACACCATCGCCGAGCGCTACGGCATCTCGAAAAGCGCGGTCAAGCAGCAGATCGCCAAGGCCATGGCCTTGCTCGCCTCCCGGATGGGAGACGTAAAATGAAGGATTCCGTCATCACCGATACCGTCGATCCGCGCGCCGAAGAGGCCGCGTCCTGGTATCTTTCCCTCACTGACGGCTCGATGAGCGAGGCCGACCAGGCGCAGTTCGACGCTTGGCTGGCGGTGCCGGACAATGCCGATGCCTTCGCCGACATGGCGCGGATGTCGCGCACGCTGGACGGTCTGGGCGAAGAGCCCGACATCATCAGCCTGCGCACTGCCGCGCTTTGCGACTACGAGGACCGCACCGACAGCGGGCGGCGGCGCGGCGAAGTGCGCAAGTCGCTGTTCGCGGTCGCGCTGGCGGCCTCGCTGCTGCTGGCCTTCCTCGGCGTCCTGTCGGTGTGGGGCGATCATTCGCAGCGCTATGCCACCAGCATCGGGGAGCGGCGCACGGTCCTGCTCGACGACGGATCGCAGCTTGCCCTCGACGGCGATTCCACCGTGGACGTGGATCTGGGGCATTACCGGCGTTCGCTCGTGCTGGTGCGCGGCCGCGCGAGGTTCAACGTTGCCAAGGACCCGCTGCGGCCCTTCACCGTGACGGCGGGCAACCGCATCGTCGTGGCCACCGGCACGTCGTTCTCCGTCGAACTGCTGGGCAGGGACGTTCACGTCCAGCTCTTCGAGGGGCACGTGGCCGTCGTCAATCGCACCGCGGGGCGCGGCATGGCGCCAAGCGAGCAGTTCCGGCCGCGCCGCCTTGCGTCCGAACCGCAGCTCACGCCCGGCAACGAGATGGTTGCACTGGCACAGGGTGTCGAGGCACCGCGCGTTGCGCCGTTCCAGATCGGCGCGGGGCAGGCGTGGCAGGACGGCGAACTGGTCTTCGAGAACACGACGCTGGCCAGCGCGGTGGAACGCGTGAACCGCTATTCGCGCCAGCCGATCGCGCTGGCCGATGCGCAGACCGGGGCGATCGTCGTCAACGGGGTGTTCCGGGCGGGCGATGCGCGCGCGTTCCTTGACGGCGTCACCGCGCTCTATCCGATCGAGGTCAGCGCCGAGGGCGACGGCTGGAAGATCGAGCGGCGCTGAAAAGGCAGGATCGGGGAAGGAAAAAGCGGCGGCTAACGCCCGGGACTGAAAAAAGTTTCCGGCAAAGCGCTGTCCCTCCGGCGGCACCGCGCGTCTCACCCTGCGGCAACAATCAATCAAACAGGGGTCGCAAAACATGGGGAAATTTCTTGCTGCATCCCGCTGGGGTGCGGGCAGCGCCGTTGCAGCGATATTGATGGCGCAGGCGGTTCCGGCCTTTGCCGAGGAACAGCGCTTCGATCTCGACATTCCGTCGCAGAGCCTGGGCAGCGCCCTGCGCAGCTTCGCTTCGGCGGCGCGGCAGCAGGTCATCTTTGACGGCGCTTCGGTGGCGAACCGCACGGTGCCTGCACTCAAGGGCAGCTTCACCGCCCGCGCCGCGCTGGGCCAGCTGCTGCGCGGCACCGGGCTGACGGCGGAGCAGGGCGCGTCGGGCGTCTTCGTGGTCCGCCGTGCTCCGGTGTCTCCAGTACCGGCTTCGCAGGCGCAGCCGGCGGCCGATACCGGAGGCGACGAACCCGAAATGACCGAACTGGTCGTGACCGGCTCGCGCATCCGGCGCACCGAGTTCGATTCCCCGATCCCCGTGGTGGCGCTCCAGAAGGAGGACATCTCCGAGCACGGCTACCGCGACCTTGCCGAAGCCCTGCAGGACATTCCCGGCGTGGATCAGGGCCTCAACCTTTCGGCAGGCCAGACCTCCACGCAGACCAACGGCCTTTCGACCGTCAGCCTGCGCGGCCTCGGCCAGAACCGCACGCTTACGCTGATCGACGGTCATCGCACCGTGTCCAACGTCGGCAATTCGAACGCGGTGAGCCTCAGCACGATCCCGACCTTTCTGGTGGACCGGATCGATGTCAGCACGGGCGGTGCTTCGGCCGTCTACGGGTCCGACGCGATCGCCGGTGTCGTCAACATCATGACCGACAACAACCTGATCGGCATCAAGGGAAGGGCAGCGGGCACCGCCACGAACGACGGCGGCGGCGACGGCACGGAATACTCGCTCGCCGCAGGCGGCAAGTTCCTTGACGACCGGCTTTATCTGATGGCCACCGGGACTTACGAGAAGCAGTACGCCCTCAGCGCAAGGGATCGCGACTGGGCACTGGAATCGGTCAGCTACGATGCCACCAGCAACACGGTCTCCTCGCCCGCGCTCAGCAGCTACACGCCGGGCGGACGCTTCCTCAGCAGCCGCGGCGCCTATTATTATGACGAGAACGGCCTTCAGTCGGGTTTCGTGACGGCCGAGAACGGCTACGATTCCCGCACCAACGGCACGCTCATCGTCCCGCGCGAGAGCATCAGCGCGGCCGGCAAGATCGGCTACGAATTCAGCGACAGCCTCAAGTTCAAGGCGACGGTGCTCTATTCGCGGATCACCACCAATTCGCTTCGCGAACCCTATTACCTGTCCAACTCGTCCAGCTACGGCGTCAACGACGAGTTCACGCTGGGCCGTCTGTCCCGCACCAATCCGTTCGTGCCGGACGTGATCGCCGCCGCCTCGACCAGTTCCGGGATCGATTTCCGCCGCCGCCTTACCGAGGTGGGCCAGATGGCGATCGACAACAAGCGCGAGACCTGGCGGACCTGGGCCGGGTTCGAGGGCACCGTCTTCGGCAACTGGAACTGGGACGTGACTTACGGCTTCGGCCGCTTCGAACAGAACCAGACCCGGACCAACGGCGTCAATTACCAGCACGTCCAGTACGCCCTCAACGCGACCCGGCTGAGCGACGGTTCGATCGTCTGCGCCGACGAGGCCGCACGGGCGGACGGCTGCGTGCCGCTCAACATGTTCGGCATCGGCTCGATCAGCGATGCCGCCGTCGACTATATTCGCGGCAATGTCTGGTATCAGTCGATCAACAGCCAGCACACGCTCAGCGGCAACCTCACGGGCACGCTGTTCGAACTGCCCGCCGGTCCGGTCCAGATCGCCACCGGCTTCGAGCTGCGCCGCGACCATACCGAGACCCATACCGACGAACTGACCGCGAGCGGCTACAGCAACTTCGCCTATATCCCCGAATATGCGGGAACGGTGAAGGTCGGCGAAGCCTATGCCGAGGCGAATGTGCCGCTGCTGCGCGACATTCCGCTGATCTATCGCCTCAGCCTCGACGGGGCGGTGCGCGTGGCGCGCTACAACCTCTCCGGGGTCGGCACCACGCTGAGCTACCGGGCAGGCGCGCAGTGGGAACCGGTTCGCGGCATGAACCTGCGCTCCACGTTCAGCCGCGCCCAGCGCGCGCCGGACACGACGGAGCTCTATTCGCCGCCGCGTGACGATTACGACACCGTGGTCGATATCTGCAGCGGCGTTACCGCCGCCACCGCAGGAACGGTTGCCGACAACTGCCGCAGCAACGCCGGGATTGCCGCAGCCATCGCGGCCGACGGCGTGTTCAGGCAGGACAGCACCAGCGTGAACGCGCCCAATGCGGGCAATGCCGATCTCAAGGAAGAGACCGCCTATACCTTCACCGCCGGCGTGGTGGTGAACCCCGGCTTCCTTCCCGGTTTCCAGGCCAGCGTGGACTATTACGACATCCGGGTGAAGGATGCGATTTCGGCGCTGTCGAACACCAACCAGATGCTCGAATGCTATTCGGATGCGGAAGGCTACGGCAACCGCTTCTGCGATGCGATCACCCGCGATGCCGAGGGTCAGATCACCCGCCTGGTGAACCAGCAGGAGAATCTCGACGAACTGCGCGCCCGCGGCATCGACATGGCGGTGGCGTACCAGTTCCGCCCGGAAGTCATCCCCGGCAACATCCAGTTCTCGCTCAACTACAACCACCGGCTGGAACTGGGCACGAAGTACCAGGGCATCGCCAGCCAGTCGTCGGAAAACTGGCTGGGCGAAGTCGGCACCTCGAAGGACAGCGCCAAGGCCAGCCTCGCCTGGAATTCCAAGCGCTTCATGCTGAAGTGGACCACGGTCTACATCGGCAAGGCCGTGGACAGCAACGAGGCGGCGGCCAGCTTCGCGGCGGCAGGGATCACCGATCCGCTGTTCCTCAATGTGCCGGCCTACTGGCGCCATGACCTGAGCTTCCGCATCACGCCGCCGCTGGCCAACCCGAACCTGCGGATCTTCGGCTCGGTCCGCAACGTGTTCAACAAGTACGGACCGTTCCTTCCGGACGGCACCGAAAGCGGCAGCCAGTACAACTACAACTCGGTCTATGGCGTGACCGGCCGTTCCTTCACGCTCGGAGCCCAGTTCCAGTTCTGAGCCCGGCGCGGGGGAGGGGCGGTTTCTCTCCCCCCGCACATTTTCAAAGTCCATCCCCCTCCCGGCGGTGCCTGCGTGCCGCCGGGCCATTTTGACGCGAGATGCTCATGGTCGCCGCTTCCCGAATGTTCCGTTCCCTGCTTCTGGCCGCCGCGCTGGCGCCTGCCCTGCCCGCCGTTCCGGCCTTCGCCGGAGAGGATGCCGCCGTGCGCGCGCGCGCCACGATGGGGGCGGTGGACCTGCTGAGCATCGCGCGGGCAGGCAGTTCGCTTCCCGCGAACGACGGTTCCTCGATCCTCTACCGGGTGTCGCAGGCGGACTGGAAGAAGAACCACGCGGTGACGGAGCTGTGGAGCGTCGATACCGCGTCGGGCAAGCCGCGCCGGATGCTGGCGGACGGCGGAACCGATGCCGCCTGGTCGCCCGATGGGCGCACGATCGCCTTCGTGGACCGCCGGGACGAGGACAAGGCGAGCCAGATCTACCTGCTTCCCGCCGATGGCGGCGAAGCACGCAAGCTGACCACGCTGCGCACCGCCCCTGCCGATCTGGTCTGGTCGGGCGACGGCAAGTCGATCTATTTCCTGGCGAACCTTCCCGACGGCAAGGAACTGGCGGCGCGCAAGAAGGAGCGCGACGACATGGTCGCCTTCGAATCCCCCGGCGCCCGCCGCGCATTGTGGAAGGCCGATCTCGCCACCGGCAAGGCCGAGAAGATCGTCTCCGGAGACTTCGAGGTGCGCGGCTTTGATATTTCCGCCGATGGCGGCGTCCTGCTCTACCGGCGCGCCACCTCGCGGCTGCTCGACGATCAGGCCGCCTCGGAACTGTGGGTCCGCGTGAACGGCGATAAGGGTAACGGCGCGGATCGCCGGTTGACCGACAACGATTACCAGGAAATGGGCGCGCGCCTTGCGCCGGATGGCCGCTCCGCGCTGTTCCGCGCCAATGCGCGCGACGGGCATTACGGTACGTTCAACGCCAATCTTTTCGTGGTGGACCTCGCCACCGGGAAAATCCGCGAACTCGCCGATGGTCCGCCCTGGGCGATCGAGGAGGCGCTGTGGTCCGCCGACAGCCGCTCGATCTACTTCACCGCGCAGGAAGGCGTGCGCACCGGGCTATACGCGGTGCCGGCCGCCGGTGGCCGCTGGCGCAAGCTGGCGGGCGGGGACAGCGTGATATCCTCCATCGCACTTTCCCGCGACGGGCGGATGCTGACTTATACCGAACGCAGCGCGCTCCAGCCCGAGGAAGTGCTGCGGCTGGACCCGCGCAGCCCGCGCCCGGTTCGCGTCACGCACCTCAACGACGGCATCGCCGAGCGCTACCGCCTGCCCCGGCAGGAAGCGATCCACTGGACCGCGCCGGACGGACAGGCACTGGAAGGGCTGGTGACCTACCCGCTCGACTATGTGCCCGGCCATGCCTATCCCATGATCGTGCAGAGCCACGGCGGTCCGCGCTCTGCGGACCAGTTCAACGTCTTCGCCTATGGCCGTTTCCTGCCGCTGCTGGCGGCGCGCGGGGTGCTCGTGCTCAGCGTCAACTATCGCGGCGGCACCGGCTACGGCGACACGTTCCTCCAGGGCATGAATGCGGGCTACTTCCGCCATGCCGACAAGGACGTGCTGTCCGGCGTCGACGAACTCGTGCGGCGCGGCATGGCCGATCCCGACCGGCTCGGCATGATGGGCTGGAGCGCGGGCGGCCACATGACCGCCCGGTTGGAGACGGTCACCGACCGTTTCAAGGCGGCGGTTGTCGGCGCGGGCGCGGTGGACTGGCCATCGATGTATCTCGGCTCGGACACGCGCTGGCAGCGCAAGGAGTGGTTCGTGACGCCGCCTTACGGCACTACCGCCCGGCGTGATCTCTATCAGGACTATTCGCCGCTCGCCGCCGTCGACAAGGTGACAACGCCCACGCTGATCCTGGCCGGTGCGCAGGACGAACGCGTACCCTCGGCGCAATCGGTGATGTATTACCGCGCTCTCTCGGCGCTCGGGGTGGATACCGCGCTCTACCTTGCCCCGCGTGAGCCGCACAACTTCCGCGAACTGCGCCACCGCCTGTTCCAGATCAACGTGCAGATGGACTGGTTCTCCGCCCGCGTGTTCGGCGGGACTTACGAGGCGGAAAAGGCCCCGGCTTCCGGCAAGGGCGAAGATGCGGCCGAAACGGATGCCGCATTCACGGGCGCGCCGGCCGAGTGATCGGCTTCAGGCGGCGCGCCGGTCGAACGCCTGGCGCGCCGCTTCGACTTCGTCGAAATTATCCACGGTCCAGCGGTACAGCGTCTTGAACGGCGCGTGGAGCGAGCGGCCGAGCCCGGTGATCTCGTACTCCACACCCACCGGCGATGTCGGGATCACCCGGCGCGAAAGCAGGCCGTTGCGCTCCAGCTTGCGCAGGCACTGGGTGAGCGCTTTCTGCGTCACGCCTTCAAGATGGCGCTTGATCGAGTTGAACCGCATCGGGCCCGGGTCCAGCACGGTGAGGACCATCATCGACCACTTGTCGGCGATCTGGTCGAACAGCAGGCGGCTCGGGCAGTTGATGTCGAAGTGCTGGCATTCGGGCAAGCGGTATCCTCCAGTATACCTAGGCTATCAAAGGTGCCTCATTGACGCTAGGTTTCCAGATTATACCTAATGGCCACCTGCTTCAACGGAGACTTTTCGAGCATGTCGGCATCCGCCACCGAAACCCTGTTCCGCCCGATCACCATCGGTTCGCTCTCGCTGCCCAACCGCATCGTCATGGCGCCGATGACGCGCGGCTTCGCGCCCGAGGGTATTCCCGGCGCCCCGCAGGCGGCCTATTACCAGCGCCGTGCCGAGGGCGGTGTCGGCCTGATCCTCTCGGAAGGCACGGTCGTCGATCGGCCCGCGTCGCGCAACATGGCGGGCATTCCGCTGTTCCACGGCGATGAGGCGCTGGCCGGCTGGGAACAGGTTATCGGCGCCGTCCACGCCGCCGGCGGCAGGATGGGCCCGCAGATCTGGCACACCGGATCGACCGTCGGGCCGGACGGCTGGGACCCCGGCGTGCCGGTGGAAAGCCCCTCAGGCCTGCTCGCCCCCGGCCAGCCGCGCGGAGAGGCGATGAGCGAGGAAGCCATAGCCGATACCGTTGCCGCCTTCGCCCGCGCCGCCGCCGATGCCAAGCGCCTCGGCTTCGATACCGTCGAGATTCACGGCGCGCACGGCTATCTGATCGACCAGTTCTTCTGGGCCGGTACGAACGAGCGGACGGACCGCTACGGCGGCGCGACCATCCGCGAACGTTCGCGGTTCGCGGGCGAAGTGGTTTCGGCGGTCCGCGAGGCGGTTGGCCCCGGCTATCCGATCATCCTGCGCCTCAGCCAGTGGAAGCAGCAGGACTACCGCGCCCGTCTGGCCGAAACGCCCGAGGCGATGGCCGATTGGCTGCAGCCCCTGGTCGATGCCGGTGTCGATGTCCTGCACTGCTCGCAGCGCCGTTTCTGGGAGCCCGAATTCGCCGAAATCGACGGTGAAAAGGGCCTCAATTTCGCGGGCTGGGCCAAGAAGCTGACCGGTGCGACCACGATCAGCGTCGGTTCGGTGGGGCTCTCGGGGGAGTTCCTGGCGGCCTTCGGCGGCGAAAGCTCGCAATCGACCGGCCTCGGCGATCTGGTCGAGCGTATGGAGCGCGACGAATTCGACCTGATCGCGGTGGGCCGCGCGCTCATCAGCGATCCCGACTGGGTGGCCAAGGTGCGTGACGGCGAAGGCGAAAAGCTCAAGGGCTTCGACGCAGCCGCGCTCGGCGAACTGGTCTGATCGGTTCCCTGCCGCGGAGCATGACCTTCATGCTCCGCGGCAGGAAATTCCCCCTCTCCGCTCAGGCCGCGCATCCCTCCGCGCCTGCTGATGGCCGTCTTGTAAGCCAGCCGTAAGGTAAGCCGAACTAGGCTGCGCGAACGTGCAGACCGGGCCGGTTCCGGCTGGCTGCGTGTTATCGGATCAGCGCATGCAAGTGGGGGATGGTGTCCAAGATGATCTCGGCCGTCGGTCATTCCGGGGAAGATTTCGGCACGCTAGGTGACGAGGGGCGTGAGCGGCACGCCCATGGCGCAAGCCTGCTTGCGGGCGGGTTGTTCGCGGCGAAGGCCCTTTCGGTTCGGGGCCCCGCGCGCGGGCTGCGGCTGCTGGCGCTGGCGCTGTTGGGCGGCGTGGCCAGTTGCGGCCCGGCGAAGATCGTCGAGGCACCGCCGCCGCCGCCGCCGGTCGTGGTGATCCCGCCCCGGCCGATGCCTCCGGTAGGCGCCGCGCCCAACATGGTGATCCCCGCGCTGGCGGCGGACGGCCTGCGCCATACCGTCAACACCGGGGTTTCGCCCGCGCAGGCCGTGTGGAACCTGCGCTCCGCCTACAATGTCGCGGCGCTCAACTGCATGGGCGCGCAATATGCGCCGATCCTGCCGGGCTATGCCGATTTCCAGAAACGCCATGCCAAGGCGCTGGCGGCCGCGAACAAGACGCTGGACAAGGAGTACCGCACCCGCTTCGGCGCCAAGGGCGTGCGCGAACGCGAGGCGTACCAGACCCAGGTCTACAACTTCTTCGCCCTGCCCCCGGTGGTGCCTGCGCTCTGCAATGCGGCGCTGGCGCTGACGGTCGATCTCGAAAACGTGCCGGCGGGCCAGCTCGATGCCTTCGCGCCTTCCGGCCTTGCGAAAGCGGAAGCGCCGTTCACGGAATTCTACAACAGCTACGAGCAGTACCGTGCCGACCTGGCGGCGTGGGAAGCCCGTTTCGGTGCGGCCAGCGCCGCTGCGGTCGAGGCGACCCCGCTGGCGGCGGCGAGATAGCGGCGCGCACGACGCCGATCTCTCCCGGTGCATTTCTCCTTTCCGCGTACTATAGGGTATGCGGATAATGCACGCCCAAAGGGCGGCACGACAGGAGAAGTGGGCAATGACGCGTCTGACGCGAAGTGAAAGCCAGGCGTTGACACGCCTGCGGCTGTTGAAATCCGCGCGCGACCTGTTCCGGCGCGATGGCTATGCGGTAACTTCGGTGGACCGGATCGCCGAAGCCGCCGGCTACAGCAAGGGCGCGGTCTATTCCAACTTCGAGGGCAAGGAGGCGATCTTCCTTGCCGTGCTTGAAACCGAGTCCGAGGAGAACCTCGGCAAGCTGCTGAAGCGCCTCGATCGCGCCGAAACGCTGGACGCGGTGGTCGATGTGCTGGCCGAATGGGCGGATGAACGCTCGAAAAGCGGCGGATGGTCGCTCACCGTGCTCGAACATGCGCGGGTCGCGCCGATGGGTTCGGCCTCGCTCCGGCGGCAGGAGGAGATCGTGCGCGCGCAGTGGCGCAGGCTCGGCGCCTATCTGCTCGGACGTTTCCCGGGGGGCGCCTCCGATGGCGAAGTGCTGGGCGCGCTGCTGTTCGAGATCGCTTATGCCCCCGCGCTCACTTTCGTTACCGCGCCCGGTGCCGGGGCGCTCGTCCGCTTTGCCCTGCCGCCGCTGCTGGCCCGCGAAAGGCAGGGCGAGTTGGCGATCGCCGGATGATAATTTCGGGTCGGGGTTGAATTTCAAAGACCGGGTAGTATCCTGAATCCCATCGGTGTCCGGTTCGCGGATGCCACGGAGATTACCTCATGAACGATCGCAACAGGCGCTTCGGCGCCCTGTGTCCGCGCGCCTCCGGCAGGCCGCCGTCGCCCCGCGAACCGGCGCGTCAGAACCGCCGCTGAGCCTGCAAAGCCGGCGTGCGCGAACCGCCGCCGGTCTTTCCGTCCGCTCCGACAACCAGAATGCCCATCCGGTCGTTATCCAGGTTTCGGCCCGTGATGACGCGCACCTCCCGTATTGATCCATCCGGCAAGGAACCATCATGTCGATCTCGAATTCGCCCGGTCCGCTCGACCAGCCCGTCACCCTCCACGTCTGGAAGGAGAAGTACCGGCACGCCGACGAGCAGAGCCCCTCGGACACGTTCCGGCGCGTGGTGGCGGGCGTCTATGCGAAGGACGACGGCGCGCACGCGGCTCAGGCGCTCGCGGCGCTGGAGGCGCGGGACTGGGTGCCCGGCGGGCGCATCTTCGCGGGTGCGGGCACCGGCAAGCGGGTGACGTGGATCAACTGCTTCGTCAGCCCCACGATCCAGGATTCGATGGATACCGAGCCGGACCTGCCCGGCGCCGGGATCATGGACGCGCTCAAGGTCGCGGCCTTCACCCAGCAGCAGGGCGGCGGCATCGGCATGGATTTCGGCACCATCCGGCCCGACGGGGCCGTGGTGGGGCGGACCAATTCGGTCTCTTCGGGCGTGATCCCGTTCATGGTGATGTGGGACGGCATGTGCGTCACCATCCGCTCCAGCGGATCGCGGCGCGGGGCGATGATGGCGATGCTGCCCATCTGGCACCCTGACGTGATCGCCTTCACCGAGGCGAAAACCCGCAAGGACGTGCTCAGGAACTTCAACGTCTCGGTCGCGGTGACGGACGATTTCATGGCCGCACTGGACGCCGATGCCGACTGGGACCTGGGCTTCCACGTGCCGCGCGCCGATGGCGCCCATGTTGCGGTGACCGAGCGCGACGGCCGGCCCTGGTACGTCTACCGGCGGATCAGGGCGGCGGACCTGTTCGACCTCATCACCCGCACGACTTACGAATATGCCGAACCGGGCGTGGTCTTCATCGACCGGGTGAACCGGCTGAACAACCTCTCCTATTGCGAGACGATCTCGGCCACGAACCCTTGCGGGGAGCAGCCGCTGCCCCCCAATGGCGACTGCGATCTGGGCCATGTGAACCTTGCGAACATGGTGCTCGAACCTTTCGGCGATGCGGCGCGGGTCGACTGGGAACGGCTGAAGGAGACCGTGCGGATCGGCGTGCGGTTCCTCGACAACGTGTTGGAAACCTCGCCTTTCCCGACCGAGGAACAGCGGCTCGAAGCGCAGGACAAGCGCCGTGTCGGCCTTGGCTTCACGGGGCTGGGCAACCTGCTCCAGCAATTGCGCCTGCCCTATGGCCGCGATGCGGTGCCGATGGTGGAGGAGATTTGCGCGTTCATGGCGGCCGAGGCCTATCGCGCCTCGATCGAACTGGCGCGCGAGCGTGGCAGCTTCCCTGCCTATGACGCGGAGGCGTTCGGGCGCGCGCCGATGCTGGACCGTCTGCCGCAGGACATCCGCAAGGCCATCGCGAAGCACGGCATCCGCAACGGCGTGCTGCTGACGATCGCGCCCACGGGCACGACCAGCATCTTCTACGGCAATGTCAGTTCCGGCATCGAGCCCAGCTTCTCCTGGCGCTACAACCGCGCCGTCGTGGTTGAGCAGACCGCGACCGAGCAGAAGACCGAGAGCTTCGCGGTCGAGGACTATGGCTGGTATCTCTACAGCCGCCTGTCGGAATTCGATCCGGCAGCGTCGCTGCCGCCCTATATGGTGACCGCGCTTGAGCTTTCGGTGGAGGATCACATTGCGGTTGCGGCGGCGGCGCAGAAGTGGATCGACGCGGCGATTTCCAAGACCATCAACTGCCCGGCCGACATGTCCTACGATGCGTTCAGGGCGGTCTACCTCACCGCCTGGGAAAGCGGGATGAAGGGCTGCACCACTTACCGGCCCAGCGGGGTGCGCGGTTCGGTCCTGTCGGAACCCGTGGCGGAATCGTCGGCGGAACCGAAGCGGGAAGCCGGGCAGCTTGAACCGGCGAAGCCCGCCTTTCCGGGCGACACGCCCGTGCCCGCTCGCCCGCAAGTGCTGCCCGGCAAGACCATCAAGATCAAATGGCCGGTGGACGGCGAGAACTACTATCTGACGATCAACGACTATGTTGCCCAGGATGGTCGGCGCATTCCCTTCGAGATCTTCATCAACACCAGTTCGGCGGAGAACTTCGAGACGATGGCGGCGCTGACCCGCACGCTTTCCGCCGTCTGCCGCCGGGGCGACGCGCGCTTCATCTTCGAGGAACTGGAAAGGGTCCACTCGGCCAAGGGCGGGGCTTTCGTGGCGCTCGATCACGATACCAAGGGCAGCTACGCGCCCAGCCTGATCGCCCTGATCGGCCGCATCCTGCGCGAACATGCGCAGGGGCAGGAGGAGGGTGCCCCCGCTTTGGCCCCCGCTTCGGCCCCCGCTTCGGGGGCGGGCGAGGGGGAGGAGTGCCCCAACTGCAGGCAACCGGCCGCGCACATGCAGGAGGGCTGCCTCACCTGCACGCAGTGCGGCTTCAGCAAGTGCGGCTGAACGGATGCGCCCATCGCAGGCGGAGATTGACGCGGGTCATTTCGCGCCTCTCGTCCGCCTGCCATGGGAAGCCATCAACCCCTTTCGAATGGCTCGGAAATTCGCATGACGAGATATGACGTGATCGTGGTTGGCGGCGGGCCGGCGGGGCTTGCCTTTGCCCGCTCGCTCGCCGGGACCGGGCTGAAGCTGGCGCTGGTCGAACGGCAGCCGCGCACGGTGCTTGCCGAACCGGGATGCGACGGGCGCGAGATCGCCCTCACGCACCGTTCGGAAGCCTCGCTCAAGGCGCTGGGGGCATGGCAGGCGATCGATCCGGCCGAAATCTCGCCCTTGCGCGAAGCCCGCGTGCTGAACGCAGGCTCTCCCTTTGCGCTGGCCTTCGATACCGGCGGCACGGGGGAGGACCGGCTCGGCCAGCTCGTGCCCAATCACCTGATCCGCCGCGCGCTGTTCGCGGTCACTCACGCGCAGCCGGGGGTGGACCTGCTGGCCGGCGCGGCGGTGTCTTCGGCGCGGGCCTCGCGGGAGGGGGCCGTGGTCGAACTCGCGGATGGCCGCAGGCTGGAGGCGCGCCTGCTGGTCGCGGCGGATTCGCGGTTCTCGGCGGTGCGCGAACAGCTCGGCATCGCGGCGGAAGTGAACCGCACCGGACGCGCGATGATGGTCTGCCGTGTCGCCCATGAACGCGACCATGAAGGGATTGCCACCGAGTGGTTCGACTATGGCCAGACCATCGCCATGCTGCCGCTTCGCGGGCGGATGTCCTCGGCGGTGCTGACGCTGGATGCGGCCGGGATCGAGGCGCTCGCCGCGCTGGACGCCGAGGCGCTGGGGGCCGAGATCACCCGGCGCTTCCAGTCGCGGCTGGGGCGGATGACGGTGGTGCCCCAGCCGGGAATGGCGGGCCCCGGAGTCTATCCGCTGGCGACGACTTATGCGCGCCATTTCGCGGCGGAGCGTGCCGCGCTGATCGGCGATGCCGCCGTGGGCATGCATCCGGTGACGGCGCATGGCTTCAACCTGGGGCTGGCCGGGGCGCTGCGGCTGGGCGGGCTGGTGGCCGATGCGGCGCGCTATGGCCGCGACATCGGCTCGCCCTGGCTGCTGCGCCGCTACGAGGCGGCGCACCGTTTCGCCAGCCGCCCGATCTATGCCGGGACGAACGCCATCGTCGGGCTCTATACGGCGGAGCATCCCGCGGCGAAGGCGGCGCGCCATGTGGCCTTGCGGGCGGCGCAGCGGCTGCCGCGCCTGCGCCATGGGGTTAGCCGGATGCTGATGCAGCCCTGACGCCTTTGGACATACTTGCGAGGACCGCCCCCGGCCCGCCGTATCGGCGGCCGGGGGCGTCCGGTTTGCCTCAGGGACGCTGGGCGGCCGTGGCGTCGCGGGTGGCGCGGAATTCGCTGTCCTGCGACCAGTTCGGCCAGACATGGCCGTTCGCAAGGCGATTGCCGAGGTTGTAGAGCAGCGTCATGTCGCCGACCCAGCTGCTGGTGTTCCAGCTGGCGTCGTACTCGTCGGCGGGCTGGTGATAGCGATCGCGCGTGTAGATGTCGGCCAGTTCCTTGCCGCGCGCCGCGCCGCCGTTCACCAGTTCGTTGCCCGCATCGTAGGAAATGGCGGGAACGCCGCGCTTGGCCATCGGGAAGTGGTCCGACCGGTAGAAGCTGCCCGCTTCCGGCCGCGAGTCCGGGGTGTAGTGCCGGCCCAGCTTGCCGCCTTCCTCGGTCAGCATGGTCAGCAGATCGAGCTTGGCCGCGCCGGAGATGCTGAAGTCCGTGGTCTTTTCGATTGCGAAGGGGCCGTCCATGTTGATGACCCCGGCGGTGGTGGCCAGCGGGCGCAGCGGGTTGTCGGCATAGAATTCCGAGCCGAGCAGGCCCTTTTCCTCGGCCGTCACGGCCAGGAACAGTACCGAACGCTGCGGCGGCGGGCCGCCGGCATAGCTGCGGGCGAGTTCGAGCAGGGCGGCGGTGCCGGAGGCGTTGTCGAGCGCGCCGTTGTAGATGCGGTCGCCCTTCGCATCGGGCAGGCCGACGCCGAGGTGATCCCAGTGGGCCGAATAGATCACCGTCTCGTCCGGGTACTTCGAACCACGCACGAGACCCGCCACGTTGTAGGACGTGATGATGTCCGACTTGACCGCATAGTCGGCGCTCATCGTCGCCTTGAGCGGGATCGGCTGGAAGTCCTTCTTGCGCGCGGCGGCCTTGGCCGCTTCGAAATCGATGCCCGAAGCCTTGAGGAGCTGCGCGGCGAGATCCTTCTGGATCCAGCCTTCCATCTGCGTGTGCGCGGCCCTGGGATCGGCGCGCACGATGTCGAACATGGTGTTGGTGTTGGAGTTCTTCACGGTGGCCCAGCCGTAGGAGGCAGGCGCGCTTTCATGGACGACCAGCACGCCCGCGGCGCCCTGGCGGGCGGCTTCCTCGTACTTGTAGGTCCAGCGGCCGTAATAGGTCATCAGCTTGCCGCCGAAATCGCCTTCGCCGCCCTCGAAATCGGGGTCGTTGACGAGCACGACCATGATCTTGCCCTTGAGATCGACGCCCTTGAAATCGTCCCAGCCGCGTTCGGGGGCCTTCACCCCGTAGCCGACGAAGACCAGCGGCAGGTCCTTGAAGGCGACCGAGGACTGGCCGGTTTCGGCGGCGCGCACGGCGATCTGTTCACCTTGCGAAAGCGGGGTGGCGGCGCTGCCGATGGTCATCGCAAGGTTGGGCGTGCCGACGATGTTCGACATGCGCAGCGGCACGCTCTGGAACCAGGAACCCTTGTCTCCGGCAGGCTGGAGCCCGGCGGCCTTCATCTGCGCGGCGATGTAGTCGATGGTCTTCTTCTCGCCGGGGGTGGCCGGGCCGCGTCCCTCGAAATCGTCGCTGGAAAGCGTCTTGATGTCGTTCGAGATGCGGGCGACGTCGAACTTCGGCGCCGGCGCGGCCAGGGCGGCGGTGGATGCCGAAAGCAGCGCGCCAAGCGCCAGCGTGCGCAGCGACTTGCGCGGGAAACGGAAGGTGAGGGAGGTCATCGAAGCTCCTTGGCCGGTCGGCCGGACAGAGGTCTGGATCGGATCGATCCGCTGCCGCCCAAAATGCCGATCCGGCGGGCAATGTCGATAGGGCGGATGACGGTTTTTCGACAGTTTGCGTGTTCGGCGGCAGCGCAATCGATTTCGCGGGAGAACCATGGCGCAAGCGGAAATCGCGCCTTGCAGCGCTAGCGTAATATCGTATACGATCGTATTTTCTGCTTTGCGCTCCCATCGCATACGAGGTTTTCCGCCAGATGTCGTCTCTTGCCCGCGCTCCGCGTTTCATCGGAATTGCCGCGGTTTGCGCCGCGATCCTGTCGTCCGCCGGCGCCTTGGCGGCGCCCGGACGCGCCGATATCGACCGCTCCATCGCCCTGCGCGAGAACTGGCAGTACCTCACCCGCGACGTGGCCTGGCCCGCGCACTGGACGCCGGACGGCGCCGCCTTCTCCTATCGCAAAACGGTGGAGGGCGGCTTCGCCTTCGAAACCGTGGACGCCCGCACGCTTGCGCGCAGCCCCGCCTTCGACCAGCAGCGCCTTGCCGCCGCATTGACGGCGGCGCTGGGCCGCCCGGTGCAGGCGCTGCGCCTGCCGTTTGCCGATTTCGACTATGCCGGAGACCGCCAGACCATCCAGTTCTGGCTCGACGAGGACGGCTGGCGCTGCACGCTGGCGGACTATGTCTGCGGGAAGCAGGAAGACCCGCGCCGTCCGCGCGGCTTCGGCGTCGTGCGCGATCTTTCCATTCCGGCGGACAATCACCCGCGACTTTCACCCGACGGCAAGTGGGAAGCCACGGTGGAGGACGACAACCTTGTGCTGCGCGCCGCGGGCACCACGCAGGCCGTCCGCCTGAGCACGGACGGATCGGCGGGCAATTTCTACGATCCCGAAACCATCGCCTGGTCGCCCGACAGCCGCCACCTGATGATCTACCGCGTTCGCCCCGGCTACGCGCGCCATGTCCTTCGGGTCGAGGCGGCGCCGGAGGGCAAGGGGCAGCCGGGCCTGCGGACCCAGCTCTATCCCAAGCCCGGCGATGCCGTGGATCAGGAGCAGCCGGTGCTGTTCGACGTTGCCGATAGGCGCCAGACCGTGGTGGACCCGGCGCTGTTCCCCAACGCCTACGAACTGTCCGGCCCGCGCTGGCGGGCAGACGGCAGGAGCGTGGAATTCGATTATGTGCGGCGCGGCTTCGGGCAGGCGCGGATCGTCTCGGTCGATGCCGCCAGCGGCGCGGCCCATGCCGCCGTCACCGAGGACGCGAAGACCTTCGTCTATGCCGATCGCCGCTATTCCCACGATGTGAAGGGGCTGGGCAACGAGATCGTCTGGGCTTCCGAGCGCGACGGCTGGAACCATCTCTACCTGATCGACGGGCGCACCGGCAAAGTGAAGAACCGCATCACCACCGGCCAGTGGGTGGTGCGCGAGGTCGTCAGGGTCGATGACGAAAAGCGCCGGATCTGGTTCGTCGCCAGCGGCATGAATGCGGGCGAAGACCCCTATTTCCGCCATTACTACAGCATCGATTTCGATGGCCGGAACCTGACGCCGCTCACCCCCGAGCGTGCGGACCACACCGTCAGCTTCTCGCCCGACATGCAGTTCTTCGTCGATACCTATTCGCGCGTGGACCTGCCCAATGTCAGCGAACTTCACCGCACGGCGGACGGCGCGCTGGTGCAGACGATCGCCAAGGGCGACATCAGCCGCCTGACCGCTGCCGGGTTCCGCGCGCCGGAAGTCTTCACCGCCAAGGGGCGTGACGGCAAGACCGACATCTGGGGCCTCGTCGTGCGCCCGCGCGATTACGATCCGGCGAAGAAGTACCCGGTGATCGAGAACATCTACGCCGGGCCGCACGACAGCTTCGTGCCCAAGAGCTTCTGGCCCTTCGGCTATCATTCGGGCGGCGACAAGGTGATCGGGATGCAGGCGCTGGCCGATCTCGGCTTCATCGTCGTCCAGATCGACGGCATGGGCACGGCCAACCGGTCCAAGGCGTTCCAGGACGTGGCGTGGAAGAACCTCCAGGATTCCGGCTTCCCCGACCGCATCCTGTGGCACAAGGCGCTGGCCGCGAAGGACCCCGCCTACGACATCGGCCGCGTCGGCATCTACGGTGCCTCGGCGGGCGGGCAGAGCACGCTCAACGCGCTGCTGTTCCATGGCGATTTCTACAAGGCGGGCGTCGCCATGGCGGGGTGCTACGACAACCGCATGGACAAGATCAGCTGGAACGAACAATGGCTCGGCTGGCCGGTGGACAAGAGCTATGCCGATGCCTCCGGCGTGGACAATGCCGCGCGGCTGCAGGGCAAGCTGTTCATGATCGTGGGCGAGCAGGACAGCAATGTCGATCCCGCCTCGACCATGCAGGTCGCCGATGCGCTCATCAAGGCGGACAAGGACTTCGACCTGCTGGTGGTGCCCGGCGGGGAGCACAGCGTGGGCCGTTCCACCGGCCCGATCGACTATGTGACGCGGCGCTTGTCCGAGTTCTTCGTGCGCAGCCTGCAGGACTGACGGCCGCGGGGCCTGCACCGGCCCCGCTACTGGCGCTGGTAGATCCGTTCCTCTCGCGCGAAATCGCGGAAGGCTTCGGCATGCGCGGAGAAGCGCAGGCTTTCCTTCGCGCCGAGGCCGAGGAAGCCCTTGCGGATCAGCGAATCCCGGAACAGGCCCACCGCCCGGTCCTGAAGCGCGCGGTCGAAGTAGATCATGACGTTGCGGCAGGACACGAGGTGCATCTCGGAGAACACCGCGTCGGTCACGAGGCTGTGGTCGTGGAAGACCACGCGTTCGCGCAGCGCGGGATCGAAGGCGGCGCCGTCCCGGCCTTGCGTGTAGTAGTCCGTCAGCGGCGCGGCGGCGCCCGAGAGCCGGTGGTTCTCGGCAAAGGCGGCCATCCGGTCCAGGGGGTAGAAGCCGCGCGCGGCGGCGGCCAGCGCATCGGGGTTGATGTCGGTCGCGTAGAACTGGGTGCGTTCCTCCAGCCCTTCCTCGCGAAACAGGATGGCGAGCGAATGGAGTTCCTCGCCCGTGCTGCATCCCGCCACCCAGACTTTCAGCGAGGGATAGGTCCGCAAGTGCGGCACCACTTTTTCGCGCAGGGCGCGGAAGTAGCCGGGATCGCGGAACAGCTCGCTGACCTGCACGGTGAGAAAGGCCAGCAGGCGCGGGACCATGGCGGGATTGTGCAGCACGCGGTCCTGCATCGCCGAGAAGGTTTCCAGCCCCATCAGTTCGCGCGCCTGCCGCAGCCGCCGCTTGACCGAGGCCTGCGCATAGTTGCGAAAGTCGTAGTGGTAGCGCCGGTACAGCGCCTCCAGCAGGAGGTGGATCTCGATATCCTCGACGGCTTGCTCGTCCATGGCGCGATCCGTGTCCACCGGGCTCAGCGCGGCATCCAGACGCGGACCAGCGAGAGCAGTTTGTCCACGTCCAGCGGCTTGGCCATGTAGTCGTTCGCACCGGCGGCGATGCAGCGTTCCTGGTCGTCCGGCATGGCCTTGGCGGTGAGGGTGATGATCGGCAGCTTCGCCCAGCGCCCGTCCTTGCGGATTTCGCGGGTGGCGGTGAGGCCGTCCATCACCGGCATCATCACGTCCATCAGCACCAGATCGATCCGGCGGGCGGCGTCGTCCCCGGCGCGGGCCAGCGCATCGATGGCTTCCTGTCCGTTGCGGGCGATCTCGATCACCGCCCCCTGCGGTTCGAGGATATGCGTCAGCGAGTAGATGTTGCGCACGTCGTCCTCGACCACGAGGATGCGGCGGCCTTCGAGGATCGCGTCGCGGTTGCGCGCCTGCCGGATCATCGACTGCTGCTCCTCGGGCAGCTCGGTCACGACCTGGTGCAGGAACAGGGATACCTCGTCGAGCAGGCGCTCGGGCGAGCGGGCGCCCTTGATGATGATCGAGTCCGAATAGCGGCGCAGGCGCTGCTCGTCGTCCGCCGAAAGATCGTGGCCGGTATAGACGATCACCGGCGGGAAGGCATAGGTCCCCTCCCGGGACAGCGTTTCCAGCAGTGTGAAGCCGCTGGCATCGGGCAGGGCAAGGTCCAGCACCATGCAGTCGAAAGTCTGGTCCCGCAGCAGTTCGAGGCATTCGGCGCCGGTGGCAGCGCCCACGGTCTCGACATCGCCGGAGGCCAGCAGGCGGCCCATCGCCTCGCGCTGGACCGGATCGTCCTCGACGATGAGGATGCGGCGCGTGGCCGAGGCCAGCCGGGCGGCGAGCGCTTCGAGCACGCCGGCCAGTTCCTCGCGCTTCACCGGCTTGACGAGATAGCCGACCGCGCCAAGCGTGAGCGCGGTCTGGGTATGATCGCTGCCGGACACGACGTGGACCGGGATGTGCCGCGTCTCCACATCGCGCTTCAGGTGGTCTAGCAGGGCGAGGCCGGACTGGTCGGGCAGGCCGATGTCCAGCACGACCGCGCTGGGCCTGAAGGTTCGCGCCAGCTTCAGCGCTTCGGCGGCGGTGCCGCTGACGAGGCACTGGAAGCCCATTTCGCGCGACAGGTCCCGCACGATCCCGGCGAAGGCGGCATCGTCTTCCACCACCAGCAGGATGCGCTGGTTGCTCACCAGCCGGTCGCGGTCGTCCTCTATCTGCTGGACCGGGCTGGCCGGGGCGGGCTGACTGCCGCCATGCGGGGCCAGCGGAAGCAGGCGGGCGGGAAGATCGGAATGCCCGCCCATCTGAACCTGCGCCTGAACGCGGGCCTGAACCGGGGCCTGAACCGGGGCCTGAACCTGCGGTCCGGCCAGCGCCGCGTCGTAGGCGAGCGGCAGCGACAGGGCGAAGCGGCTGCCCCGGCCGGGCGTGGAGGACAGCGAGATGCCGCCGCCCAGCAGGCGGGCCAGTTCGCGGGAGATGGAAAGGCCGAGCCCGGTGCCGCCGTACTTGCGGTTCACCGTGCCGTCCGCCTGGCGGAACGCCTCGAAGATCGCCTGCTGCTGGCTTTCGGGAATGCCGATGCCGCTGTCTGTCACCGAAAGCAGGATGCGCGCCTTGCCGTCCGCTCCGGCGGCTTCCGGCTCGATGGCGAGCCTGACGCTGCCGCTTTCGGTGAACTTGAAGGCGTTGGACAGCAGGTTCTTGAGGATCTGCTCCAGCCGCTGGCGGTCGGTATCGAGCGTGGCCGGGCAGCCGGGCGCGACGTGGATCTCGAAATCGAGCCCGCGATCGGCGGCGACCGGCTGGAACACCTGCCGCATGTCGCTGGCCAGACGCTCGACCAGAACGGTTTCCGGCCTGACCTCGAGATGCCCGGCCTCGATCTTGGACAAGTCGAGGATGTCGTTGATGAGCGCCAGCAGGTCGTTGCCGGAGGACTGGATGGTGCGCGCGTACTGGACCTGTTCGTCGGAAAGGTTGGCGCGCGGATTGTCGCCCAGCAGCTTGGAGAGGATCAGCAGCGAATTGAGCGGCGTGCGCAGTTCGTGGCTCATGTTCGCAAGGAAGTCCGACTTGTAGCGGCTCGTCTGCTCCAGTTCGCGGGCCTTGGCCTCGACCGCGGCGTTGGAACGGGCGAGATCGTCGCGCTGGACCTCCAGGAGCTGCGCCTGTTCCTCAAGCTGCGAATTGGTCTGTTCCAGCTCTGCCTGCTGCAGTTCCAGCCGCCCTTGCGATTCCTTGAGATTGCGGCCCTGTTCTTCCAGTTCCTCGTTGGAGGAGCGCAGTTCCTCGCTCTGGACCTGCAGTTCCTCGGCATGGTGCTGAAGGTCGGCACGGTAGCGGGCAGAGCGCAGGGCGATCCCCACCGACGCGGAAATCTCCGCCAGGAAGGCCATGATCTCGGGGCCGACGGGATGCAGGAAGCCCAGTTCGATCACGCCGTGGACGACATTTTCGGCTATGGCGGGGGCGATGACGAGATGGCGGGGCTTGTCGCTGCCGAATGTCGAGCCGATGGTCAGGTAGCCGTCCGGAATGTCCGACAGCAGCACGGGTTCGCCGTCCGCCGCGACCTGGCCGAGCAGCCCTTCGCGGTGGGAGAAACGCTCGACGATCCCGGCGCCTGCGGGAACACCGTAAGCGGCGACGCGGCGGTAATGGCCGCGTTCCCCCGCGAAGACGGCGCCGGCCTGGGCGCCCGCGAACCGGGTAAGGAAGGCCAGGATGCTCTCGCCCAGCTGCTCCGCCGGCTGGTCCCCGATCACGGCGCTGGCAAGGCCGACCTGCCCGGATTGCAGCCACGCACGCTGCTCGGCCGCTGCCGCCGCCTTGCGGATCAGGAAGCCGACGGTCAGCGTCAGCGCGATGCCGAGGCAGCAGGACAGCACGCCGCTGATCCATGCGGACCGGTAGGCCTGCTCCATTTCCGCGAGCCGGGTCTGGCGCAGCCGCGCCTCTTCCTGCTGCATGTCGGCAAGCTGCGCGCGAACCGCGTCCATTTCCAGCTTGCCGCGATCGGTGGCGACGATGGCGAGCGCGCCCACCATGTTCCCGGCCTTGCGCGCCGCGATGGTCTCCTTCAGCTCGGAAAGCTTGGCGTCGATATGGCGGCGCAGGGGCGCGATGCGGGCCTGCTGCTCGTCGTTGTCCTCAGTCAGCGAGGCGATCTTCGCAACCCGCGCATCCACGTCCGCCAGCGCTGCATTGTAAGGGTCGAGATACTTGTCGCTACCGGTGAGCAGATAGCCGCGCTGGCCGGTTTCCGCATCCTGAAGCGAGGACAGCAGTTCGTCCAGCGCCACGATCACCGAATGGGAATGGACGATCCGCCGCGCATCGTCGCGCAGCACCGTCACGTTGAAATAGGCGAAAGTTCCGCTGACCACGAAGAACAGGATGGCGACGGCGAGGCCGAAGGTCGTGCCGGGATCGAGCCGGAAGCGAGCCTTCAGGCCGGAGGTCGTAATCGTCGATGGCATGCGTGCGCCCTGTTGTATCGGCCCGTGGAATCCGGCCTTCGGAACATCCGGTGTGCTCGATTGCGGCGGATGCGAACGGATAGCAAGAGCATCTTGTTCACGTTCGCATCCGCCGCTGCGGGAACATCGCGCGCGGCCGGGAGTTGACGTTGGCGTCAAGCAATTCTCGCTTGCGAAGAGGGTGGTGGACTTGAATTTTCCAGGGGGCGCCGGCGAACTTTCCGGTCTTGTCAGGAACCACGATTGGGCCGCGACGCCGCTTGGTCCGCTGGAGGCGTGGCCGGCGGGGCTGAAGGCCGTGGTCGATCTGGTTCTTTCGGCGAAGGTGCCGATGGCGCTGCTCATGGGGGAGCGCGGGACGATGATCTACAACGATCCCTACATCCCCATCGCCGCCGGGCGCCATCCGATGTCGCTGGGCTCCAGCGTGCTGGAAAGCTGGCCGGAAGTGGCGGACTTCAACCGCGGGATCATTGCCGATGTGCTCATGGGCGGATCGCGCAGCTTCGCCGACCAGGAATTCCTGTTCGAGCGCAGCGGGTGCCCCGAACCGGCCTTCCTCGATATCGACTATTCCCCGGTCCGTGACGATGCTGGCGCCCCGGTGGGGGTGCTTGCGGTGCTGCACGAATGCACCGAGGCGCATCACGCGCGCAGGAAACTGCGGCGCACGGCGGAGAAGCTCGCCTTCCTCGACGCGCTCGGCCAGGCGACCATCAACTGCCGGGACGCCGACGACGTGCTGGCCGTCACCACCCGGATGACCGGGGAGCATCTCGGCCTGTCGAACTGCGCCTATGCCGACATGGACGAGGACCAGGACGGCTTCACCATCCGGGGAGACTGGCACGCGCCGGGCGTACCCTCGATCCTGGGGCACTACAGCCTCGCCGATTTCGGCAGCCTTGCGGTGCGCGAACTGCGGGCCAACCGCCCGCTTATCGTCAACGACAATGCCCGCGAACTTCCCAGTCACGAGGCCCGCACCTTCCAGGACATCGGCATTGCCGCCACGATCTGCATGCCGCTGGTCAAGTCCGGCCGCCTCACCGCGCTCATGGCGATCCACGACAAGGCGCCGCGCGTCTGGAGCGACTACGACCTGGAGATCATCGCCGAAGTGACCGAGCGGTCATGGGTCCATGTCGAACGCGTCTCGGTGGAGGCGGACCTGCGCCTGAGTGCGGATGCCTTGCGCGAACTGAACGAGACGCTCGAACGCCGGGTGGAGGACCGCACCCGCAAGCTGCTGGAAGTGGAAGCGGCGCTGCGGCAGGCGCAGAAGATGGAGGCGGTGGGCCAGCTTACCGGCGGCCTGGCGCACGATTTCAACAACCTGCTGACCGGGCTGGGAGGCAGCCTCGAAATGCTGTGGCTGCGCGTCCGGCAGGGGCGACATGACGATCTGGAGCGCTATTTCGACGCAGCCGAAGGCGCAGTGAAGCGCGCGGCGTCGCTGACGCACAGGCTGCTGGCGTTCTCGCGGCAGCAGACGCTGGACCCGCAGCCGACCGGGGTGGACCGTCTCGTCGCCGACCTGGAGGAACTGGTGCGCCGCACGATGGGACCGGCGATCCGGGTCGAGGTGCGCGGCTCCACGGGGTGGCCGGTGCTGATCGATCGCAACCAGCTTGAGAACGCGCTGCTCAACCTCTGCATCAACGCGCGCGATGCCATGCCGGACGGCGGCACGCTGACGATCGCCACGCAGGGACGGACCATTGAGGGACACGATGCCCGCCGGCTCGGCCTGGCGCCGGGCGATTACGTGGTTCTCGATGTTTCCGATACCGGCACCGGCATGTCCGCCGAAGTCGCTTCGCGGGCATTCGATCCTTTCTTCACCACCAAACCCTTCGGGCAGGGCACCGGCCTTGGCCTCTCGATGATCTACGGCTTCGTGCGCCAGTCCGCCGGGCAGGTGGTCATCGACAGCGAGCCCGGGAAAGGCACCAGGATGTCGATCGTTCTTCCCCGTCACGGCGTTGCGGCGGCGCCCGAGGTTTCCCCGGCAGAGGACGGCGCGCCCGACGCCGCCGGCGAAGGGCAGGTCATCCTCGTGGTGGACGACGAGCCGATGATCCGCATGCTCGTGGTCGAAGTGCTGGAGGAAGCCGGTTTCGTCGTGCTCGAAGCGGGTGACGGCCGCTCGGCGCTGGGCATACTGGAGGCCGCGCCGCGCATAGACCTGGTGGTCACCGATGTCGGCTTGCCGCACGGCATGACCGGGCGCGAGGTGGTGGATATGGCGCGGGTGCAGCGGCCCGATCTCAAGGTGCTGTTCATCACCGGCTATGCCGAGAACGTCGTCGCCTCCAACGGCCAGCTCGAAAGCCTTTCGGCGATCATGACCAAGCCGTTCGAGATCGCCGCGCTGGTGGGCAAGGTCCACGAACTCCTCGCGCCCACCGCTGCCGACGCGCGCCCGGCGGGCGGATAGGCACTGGGTGAGGCGGCGGCAGGTTCAGCCGGAATCGGAACCGGTGCCGTGCAGCATGAAGTCGAGCATCGCCGCGTCGATCTCGTCATCGCCTGCCAGACCGGCGGGGAACAGCATGTCGCGGAACAGGACGTTGCCCAGCACCGCCGCGAAGGACACCCGCACCATCAGCCGCGGATCGACGACCGGCTGCGTTCCGCCATCCTGCGCGCCGTCATCCTGCGACTTCGCGCCTTCTCCCGCCTCGTTCCGGCGGCGCACGCGATGTGCGCGCGTGGCCGCGCCGCGTTCGAAGTAGGCGTTGAGGCTGTCGATCGCCCGCGCGCTTGCACCCTGATCCTCGCCATATGTCCCGGCCGTCAGCGCCGCCATCAGCAGCGGGGCATGATCCTTGAGAAAACGCCCCAGCTCCGAAACGTAAAGCCGCGCATTCTCCCGCCGCGCGGCTTCGCCGGGCCCGCCTGCGTCGGGGCTGGAATCCGTGATCGAATGCTCGGCATTGAAGCGCTCCAGATGGCGGTCCAGCGGGGCGAACACGGCTTCCTGGAACAGCGCGGCCTTCGAGGGGAACGTGCGGAACAGCTGCGCCTCGGTGCTTTCGGCGCGTCGGGCGATCGCCGCCGTCGTCGCCCCGGCATAGCCGCAGCGGCGGAACTCCTCTTCCGCCGCTTCGAGCAGGCGGCGGGTCACTTCCTGCGAACTGCGCCGCTTGCGGCGCGCGGGTTTCGTCGCTTCGTCCACTTCCGCTCCATCGATGGCCGCGATATCCCGGCGCCGGCCCGTTTAGGGGACGGCGCGGGTTTGTCCAAACGGCCGGTAGCGCCGGTATGCTCTCAATTCCTCGGCACCGAGGCGAAAAACGCCAGCCCCGCTTCGCCCGGATAGAGATATTCGAGATAATGCCCCAGTTCCGGCACGTCCACGAAGCAGGCTTGGAGCAGCGGGTTGCGGCTTTCGTAAGGCATGGCCCAGCCATTGCCCTGCGCGCCATGCCGCACGCCCTGCCACTGGGCCTCGTCATGGATCAGGAAGCCGAGGTGGTGGTGCCAGAGGCGGGGGCCTTCGCCCGGCGGCTGGCGGCTCATGTAGATTTCGGAGCCGGGGCCGGAAGCCTCGATCAGTTCGTACATCACCGTCCCGTGCCAGGCGAGTTCGGCCCTGATCCAGCCCCCTGCCGCAAGCTGCCCTTCCAGCACGCAAAACTCCCGGATGCCGAGGCGGCGCGAGAACAGGTCCCGCGCGGCGGCGATGTCGTTGGTGGCATAGGCCATCTGGAAATGCTCGGCGAGGAGCAGCCCCGATCCGGGGGCAAGCGTTCCGGCAGGCCGCGCAAGCGAGAGCGTCATCGTGAACTCCGTGAAGGGCATTCGTGATAGTATCCGCTATCTACGTCGGACAAGTTCGCACTGACGACCCATCGCCCCGGCGTTGGCGGAGGCGTTGCCGCCCCGAATGTCTTGCGAGGCGGTCCTGCACGAATATAGATAGCAATCACTATCTAAATATGCCGGTCGCGAAACCGGCGGAGAGGCCAGCGTCATGGAGATCGAGCCGAGCATCCTTGCCTATCTGACCGGGCTGGAAAGCGCGGTCGCCAATCTCCAGGACACCTGGCGGCCCGACGATCCCGCCTATCGCGCCGACGTCTATCGCCAGACGATGACCAGCCTCTCCTACGCCTATTTCGCCTATTTCCACGCCACGCCGGAACACCCGGACTGGGCTCCGCTGTGGAACCCGGTCTACACGCTCCAGCCCAACCCGGACGACATCTACGTGCAGTCGCCGATCCGGGGCGACCTGACCTACCGCGTCTCGGGCAATCGCGGGACCTGCCGGATCCTCTCTTTCACCAGCCAGAAGGTGCAGTCCGGCTCGGTGGACGTGATGCCGCGCCCCAACGGGCACAACGAGGTGGACGACATCGACCTCGGCCTTGCGCCGGGCGAGGATTTCTCGGTGATCTTCAGCGCCGAACGTCCCGCCGGATATGAAGGCAAGTGGGCGCGGATCGATCCGGAGGCGGGGTATCTCTACTTGCGGTTCCGCAGCTACGACTGGCTGAACGAGATCGACCCGCACCTCTCCATCGAATGTCTCGACCCGGTTCCGCCCAAACCGCGCCTCTCGCCGGAGGAGATCCTGCACCGCATCGGCGAAATGGCGAAGTTTCCCGGCCGCAAGACCCGTCTCTACTATCCCATGCAGAACGGGGTGAAGGAGCGCGTGGGCTTCAACGTGTTCGAGCCGGTGCGCATGGCCGGGGCGCTGGCCAAGCAGGTCTACTGGCCCGCCTGCTTCCGGTTCGACCCGGACGAGGCGCTGGTGATCGAGACGGAGGTTCCCGCGCACGCGCCGTACTGGAACATCCAGCTCAACGATCCCTGCTTCAACGCGCTGGAATATGTCTACCGCATATCCAGTTCCAACGGCCACTACGCCCGCCTTTCCAGCGACGGCCGCTACCGCGCGGTGATCGCGCTGGAGGACCCCGGCGTGCCGAACTGGCTCGATCCGGCAGGCTATACCGAGGGCGGCATCTATGGCCGCTGGTACGACTGCGACAGCGCGCCGGTGCCGACGATCAGGCGGGTCAAGCTGGCAGAGCTGCGCGATCACCTGCCCGCCGATACGCCCGTGGTCACGCCGCAGGAACGGGCCGAGGAACTGCGGCAGCGCGTAAGAGCCTGCCAGCGGCGCCGGCGCTGGTGAACGATAAATCCAACAGGGAGAGTTTAGGCCATGGATCTCGGTTACGATCCGCCAGACCGGTTCCGCACCGCCTTCGACCGCGCGCACGAGATCGTCGCGGGGGAGCTGGGGCATGACGATTTCGGCCCGGACGATTATCTCCCCGGCCTTGGCGTGCTGCTGCATTCGATGGACTACGATCCGCAGTTCACCGAAACGGGGCGGCGCGCGGCCTGGGGGCAGGTGCTGGGCGTGCTGCGCAGCCGGGCGGGCGCGATCCGGGCAATGAAGGACAATCCCGGGTTCGATGCCGTGCCGGTGCCGGCGCCGGTGGTCATCACCGGGGTGCCGCGCACGGGGACCACGGCGCTGCACCGCCTGATGGCGGTGGACCCGCGCTTCCAGGGGCTGGAGACCTGGCTGCTCGACGCGCCGATGCCGCGACCTCCGGTGGATCGCTGGCAGGACTATCCCGAATATCGCAAGGCCATGGCGGTGATCGAGGCGCGCTATGCCGCCGCCCCGCAGCGCCGCGCCGCGCACCATGTGGCGGCCGAGGAAGTTCACGAATGCTGCATGTTGCTGCGCCAGTCGTTCGTCTCGAACCTGTGGACCTGCGGCTGGTCCGCGGCGAGCTACGACGCCTGGTGGCAGTGCCAGCGCGAGGATGCGGCCTATGCGCACTATCGCCGCTGCGTGCAGCTGATCGGCATGAACGATCCGGGCCGCCGCTGGCTGCTCAAGAACCCCGGCCATATCGACAACCTCGACCTGCTCTTCGCGGTGTTTCCCGATGCCAGGGTGATCCAGACGCACCGCGATCCGGCAAAGGCGGTGCCTTCGCTGGTTTCGCTGCTGATGGGTATGCACCCGGTGCTCGAACAGGGCCGCGCGGACCAACGCGGGCCGATCATGCTCGCGCGGGAGGTGGCGAAGTGGGCCGCCGCGCTGCGCAAGGCGGATGCCGTGAAGACGCGCCGTCCGGGGCAGGTGCTCGACATCGCGCATCTCGATTTCCACAATCGGCCGATGGCGGTGATGGAGCGGATCTACGGTTTCATCGGCATGGACATTCCCGATGAAACCCGCGCCGCCTTCGCCCGCCGTATCGCGCAGAAGCCCGAATTGCAGCACGGCGCCCATCGCTACGACATCGCCGACTACGGCATGACCGAGCAGCAGGCGCGCGCGCCTTTCGGCGACTATGTGACGCGTTACGACCTGCTGGAGAAGGCGGCATGAAGGCGGCGGTCTATCCGGGCGGCGGGCAGCCCGTGGTCATCGAGGACGTGCCCGAGCCGCGCCCCGCGCCGGGCGAGGTCTTGATCCGCGTCCACCGCTGCGGCATTTGCGGCACCGACCTGTCGATGACCAGGGGCGGCGCGTGGGACTATGGCCCGAACGCGCGCTTCGGCCACGAATATGCGGGCGAGATCGTCGAGCTGGGCCGCGATGTCGATGGCTGGCGGGTGGGAGACCGGATCGCGGTGCTGCCCTCGGTCGCCTGCGGATCGTGCGAGACCTGCCAGGCCCATGGCAACAATGTGCTGTGCCGGTCGGGCGAGGGCAATGCGATGATGGGCTTCGCGCAGTTCGCCAGCGTGCCCGCCGCCGTGGCGACGCGGTTGCCCGCCACCCTGTCGATGACGGACGGCGCCCTGATCGAGCCGCTGGCGATCAGCCTCTACGGCGCGCGGTTCGCGAATATCGAGCCGGGAGACACGGTGCTGGTGCTGGGTGGCGGCACGGTGGCGCTTTACGCGATCTACTGGGCGCGGCGGCTGGGGGCGGGGCGCATCGTTGCCATGTCGCGTTCGGCGCGGCGCCGGGAGCTTTCGCTGGCGATGGGAGCGGACGCTTTCGTGGCCTATGGCGCGGACGAGGTGGGCGAAGTCATCGAGGCGCTGGGCGGATCGCCGCGCGTGATATTCGAATGCGTGGGCGCGGAAGGAATGCTGGGCCGCGCGATCCGTCATGCAGGGCCGTTCGGGCGGGTGGTCTCGCTGGGGTTCTGCACCGCGCCCGATCCGGTGATTCCCGCCATTGCCGCGTACAAGTGCGTCTCGCTGCGGTTCGCGGTGGGCTATTCGATGAAGGAGTTCCTCTACATCGCCGACCGGATGGACAAGGGCCACGTCGATCCCGCCACGATCGTGACGCGCGATATCGCGCTGGCCGATCTCCCGGCGATGCTGGAGGCGCTGCGCGGGCCGAATGACGAAACCAAGGTCCACGTCCGCTGCAACGACGTCTTTTGAGGAGAAACGACATGGAGAAACCGACCGCGATCGTCGTGGGCACCGGCTTCGGCCGCCGGGTCCATGTTCCGGCTTTGCGCGCCGCCGGGTTCGCGGTGGCCGCGCTTGTCGGCACCCGGCCCGAACGGCTGGAGCGCAAGGCGGCGGAGGCGGGCGTCCCGGCCTTCTTCACCGATCTCGGCGCCGCCATCGAGCGGACCGGCGCGCACCTCGTCACGATCGCCGCGCCGCCCGCCAGCCATGCGCCGCTGGCCTTCGCGGCCATGGCGCGCGGCTGCCACGTGCTTTGCGAGAAGCCTTTCGCGATGGACGCGGCAGAGGGCGCGGCGCTGCTCGATGCGGCGGAGCGGGCGGGTATCGTTCACATGATCGCGCACGAATTCCGCTGGTTGCCCGAACGCGCGCTGCTGGGCCGCGCCATTGCCGAGGGGCTGATCGGCACCCCGCGCTTCCTGGCGATGGACCAGTTCATCCCCTTCTGCGCCGATCCCGGCGCGCGGCTGCCCGGATGGTGGTTCGACACGGCATCGGGCGGCGGCTGGCTGGGCGCGGGCGGTTCGCACCTGATAGACCAGGTGAGGACATGGCTGGGCGAGTTCGAGAGCGTGTCGGCCCGCCTGCTGACCGTATCGGACCGCGAGCACGGCGCCAACGACAGCTATTCGCTGCGCTTCCGTCTGGCGAGCGGGGCCGAGGGATCGATGCAGCAGAGCGCCGGGGCCTGGGGCGCGCCCGCCAGCCTGCTGCGCTGCGCGGGCACGCGGGGAACCGTGTGGATCGAAAGCGGCAAGGTCCTGCTGGCGGACCGCACGGGCACGCGCGAGCTGCCGGTTCCGGACGATCTCGTGCTGCCCGCAGCGCCCGGCTTCGAGCTGGCACCCTTCATCCGGCTCTGCGAGGCCCTGCGCGCCAGGATCGAGGGTGCGGGCGGCGAGGGGCCGGTGGCGATCCCGACATTCCGCGACGGGCTGGCGGCGATGCGGGTCATGGATGCCGTCCGCGCCGCATCCGCGGCAGGCGGCGCGCTGCGGCCAGTGGAGCCTGCTTCCGGCCTGGAGCCTGCTTCCGGCCCGGGCGGCGGCGCAGCATAAATGTCATGAAACCGACGTAAGGCTTTCGTCTCCCCATTCGAGGCGAAACGATGAACGCGACCCTTGCGCCCAGGCCGATCGACACGGCCGGAACCCGGCCCGACCTTGAAAAGGGCCTTGGCGCCGCCGGCCGGATCGGGTTCGGCGCGGCAATCGTGGCCGCGCTCGTCTATGTGGCCTTCAGCGTCTATTCCGATGCCGCCGCCGTGGGCGTGGAGCCCACCACCTACCTGCCGTTCATCCTGCTGTTCATCGCCCTGCTGATCGCGCTCGGCTTCGAATTCGTGAACGGTTTCCACGATACCGCCAATGCCGTGGCCACGGTGATCTACACCAATGCCATGCCCGCGAACGTCGCGGTGGTCTGGTCGGGCTTCTTCAACTTCCTCGGCGTGCTGGTTTCCACCGGCGCCGTGGCCTTCGGCATCGTTTCGCTGCTGCCGGTCGAACTGATCCTGCAAGTGGGATCGAGCGCGGGCTTCGCCATGGTCTTCGCGCTGCTGCTGGCGGCGATCCTGTGGAACCTCGCCACCTGGTGGCTGGGCATTCCCTCGTCCAGTTCGCACACCCTGATCGGCTCGATCATCGGCGTGGGCGTGGCCAATGCGCTGATGCACGGCAAGAGCGGCACCGCGGGCGTGGACTGGGGCAAGGCGGCCGAGATCGGCCAGGCCCTGCTGTTCTCGCCGCTGATCGGCTTCGGCCTTGCCGCGCTGCTGTTCGCCGCGATGAAAGTGCTGGTCCGCAAGAAGGAACTCTACGAGGAGCCGAAGGACGGCCTGCCGCCGCCGTGGTGGATCAGGGCGCTGCTGATCTTCACCTGCACCGGCGTCAGCTTCGCGCATGGTTCGAACGACGGGCAGAAGGGCATGGGGCTCATCATGCTGATCCTGATCGGCACGGTGCCCACCGCCTATGCGCTGAACCGCGCCGTGCCCGAACGCTACACCGCGGAATTCCACGCCGGCTCGCTGGCCGCCGGAGCCGCGCTGGACGAGGCTTCGCCCCCTCCCGGCGTCCCGCTCGATCCCGCGCAGGCGCGCAGCCGGGTCACGGCCTATATCGCCGACAAGACATTGGCCCCCGCCACGCTTCCCGCGCTTTCGGTGCTGGTGCACGACGTGGACCGGCAGGTCATCGACTATGGCTCGCTGGCGAAAGTGCCGGCGGCGGCGGTGAGCAATATCCGCAACGACATGTACCTCGCCTCGGAAGCGATCAAGCTGCTGGGCAAGCAGAAGCCCGCCGCGCTTTCCGGGCAGGCGCAAGAAAGCCTGGCGACCTACAAGGCCTCGCTCGATGCGGGCACGCGCTTCATTCCCACCTGGGTCAAGGTGGCGGTGGCCATCGCGCTGGGGCTGGGCACGATGGTCGGCTGGAAGCGCATCGTCGTCACCGTGGGGGAGAAGATCGGCAAGACCCACCTGACTTACGCGCAGGGCGCCGCCGCCGAACTGGTGGCGATGGGCACGATCTTCGGGGCGGACCATCTCGGCCTGCCGGTCTCCACCACCCATGTCCTCTCGTCCGGCGTGGCGGGGACGATGGCGGCGAACCGTTCGGGCCTCCAGATGAGCACGGTGCGCAACCTGCTCATGGCCTGGGTGCTGACGCTGCCGGTCTCCATCGTGATGGCGGGCGGGCTCTACATGCTGTTCTCGCAGGTTCTCTGACGGGTTCCGGGCGCGCGCTGCCGCCATGAGCCATGACCTGCCCCGTCTCCTTCCCGCCACACAGGGCGCCGGCGCGCCGCTGGCGGATGGCGGCATGGGGCCCGGCCTGATCTGGGGCATGGACCTGACGGACGAAGGCGCCTTCCCCGTTGCCGATTGCGAACGCCCGCCGGAAGGCCGCTTCCGCTGGCTTCATCTCAATCTTGCGCACCAGCGCACGCGAAGCTGGATAGAGCGGTTCGAAGCGGTTCCCCCGGCCGTGCGCGAACTGCTGCTCTCGCCAGACACGCACCAGCGCGCGCTGGTCGACGGCGGCACGGTGGCCTGCGTGCTTCACGATTTCGAACGGGATTTCGACGTGGCCGATACGGCGCGCGTGGGCGGGCTGCGCATGGCGCTGGCGCCGGGGCTGATGCTGACGGCGCGGCTTCATCCGATCCGTTCGGCCGATATCGTGCGGACCCGGCTCTCGCGCTGCGGCGCCGGCTTCGGGGCGGCGCAGGCGCTGGAACTGCTGGCGGGCGCGATCAGCGAGAATATCGCCGATATCGCCCGCTCGCTCAGCGCCGACGTGCAGCATGTGGAGGACATGTTCCTCGACGCGCGCGATCCGCCCAAGGCGCGCGACCTGATCGGCGTGCGGCGGCGGCTGGCGCAGATACAGCGCCTGCTTACGGGAATGCGCGGGGTGTTCCAGCGGCTGGAGAAGGACGAGGAACTGCCCGAGGCGCTGCTGCCCGGCGTGGAGAAGATCGCCCAGCGCATCCAGTCGCTCGACGGGGACGTGCAGGGCGTGCAGTCGCAGTTGCGGCTGCTGCGCGAGGAACTGGACATCCAGGAGGCGCAGCGGACCAACCAGAACCTCTACATCCTCTCGATCGTGACCGCGCTGATGCTGCCGGCCACGCTCGTGACGGGGATCTTCGGGATGAACACCGGCGGGTTGCCCTTCGCGCAGGGGCCTTACGGCACGATCCACGCCACCCTGTTCGCGGGCGGCGCGGCCATCGCGACTTATCTGCTGCTGCGCTGGATGGGCTTCATGCGGCGCTAGCGCGGGGCGCCTCGATGTCGCCGGTCTGCATCGGTCCGCGAATGCCGAGGCGCTGGGCGACGATGGTGGGCACCAGCGCCTGTCCCGCCACGTTGACGGCGGTGCGGCCCATGTCGAGGATCGGGTCGATCGCCAGCAGCAGCCCCACGCCCTCGAGCGGGAGCTTGAGCGTGGAGAGCGTCAGCGTCAGCATGACCACCGCGCCGGTCAGCCCCGCCGTGGCCGCAGAGCCGATCACCGAGACGAACACGATCAGCGCATAGTCCGAAAGCTGGAGCGGCACGCCGTAGAACTGCGCCACGAAGATCGCCGAGATCGCCGGATAGATCGCCGCGCAGCCGTCCATCTTGGTGGTCGAGCCGAGCGGCACCGCGAAGGCGGCGTAGGAACGCGGCACGCCGAGGCGCTCGGTCACTTCCTCGGTCACCGGCATGGTGCCGACGGACGAGCGCGAGAGGAAACCGATCTGGATCGCCGGCCAGGCCACCGAGAAGAAGCGCAGCGGGTTGATCCCGTGCAGCAGCAGCAGCAGCGGGTAGACCGCCAGCATGACCACCGCGAGCCCGATATAGACCGCGCCCGCAAAGGCGCCGAGCGCGGAAAGCGCGTCCCAGCCGTAGCTGACCACGGCATTGGCGATCAGCGCCGCCGAGCCGAGCGGGGTCAGCGCGATCAGCCAGCGCAGCAGCTGGCGCAGCACGAGGTTGGCCGAAGTCATGAAGGCCAGGAACGGCTCCGCCTTCGCGCCGATTTTCACGGCGGCCGCGCCCACGGCAACGGCGGCGATGATGATCTGCAGCACGTTGAAGGAGACGGCGGTAGTGGCCGCGCCGTCTTCCAGCGTGGTGGCGGCGGTAATGCCGAGGTAGTTGGCCGGAACCAGCCCCTTGAGGAAATCGAGCCAGCCGCCGACCGATGCGGGCGCATGGGCCGCGCCCGCATCGACATGGGCGTGAAGACCGGGCTGGATGGTCAGCCCCAGCGCGATGCCGATGAGCACGGCGATCAGCGCGGTGATCGCGAACCACAGCAGGGTCTGCCCCACCAGCTTCACCGCGTTGTCGAGCCCGCGCAGCGCGGCGACCGAGGCGATGATCGCGGTGAACACCAGCGGCGGAACCAGCGTGCGCAGGAGCTGGATGAAGATCTGCGCCACGGTGTGGAACGTCTCGCTCGCGCCCGAGGCCAGGGCGCTGTCAGGCCCGAGCTGGCGGACCAGCAGGCCCGCGGCAAGGCCCACGACCATGCCCAGCAGCACCTGCACGCCGAAGCCGGGCCACCTTGAACCGGACGATGGGACACCGGGGTGGCGCGAGGCGCTGGTTTCGGGGGTCTTCGCCATGCAGAATTGCCTTCAGGTCGTGAGAATTCGTTCCTTTCCAGCGGAAAAGGCCCCCGCGCGGGCGAGGGCCTCCCATTTCGTGACTTCTTGCACGCCGCGCAAGAGTGTTCGGATGTCAGAACCGATAGTTCGACATGACCCCGAAATAGTTGCCCTTCCTGGCCCCAGCCTCCTCGAAGGCGGAGCCGGGGGCGAAGTAGGTTTCGTAAAGGCGGAAGCTCAGACGCCGGGTGGCCTGCCACGACATTTCGAGGTTGAGCGCCGTGCCGACATAGCGGGTGCCGTCGTAAGGTGCGAACGAAGAGCCCGCCGGGCCGATGTAGACGCCGTCGGCCTTGCTCTGGCGCCAGAGGAAGTCCGGCCCGGCCATGACGGTCACGTTGTCCAGCGGCTTCAGGGTCAGCGAGGGGTAGAGGTCCATGAGGTTGGAGAAGTTGAAGAACGCCGCCTCGCTGAACAGCGGCAGGCGGGGGGCGGCGGCCACGAAAGTGCCGGCCTTGCCATCGCTCAGGTCATGGTCGCCGCTGAAGGCATTGGCGCGCAGGCCCAGGCGGGGCTTCATCGGCAGGCCGGGCCAGGTATAGCCGGCTTCGAACAGCACGCCCCAGGCGCGGATGTCCTGATCCGCGAACGTGCCGCGCTGGAGCGTCCCCTCAAGGTCGAAATCGAAGCGGGCGTTGCGTTTCCACAGGCGCGCGCCCCAGTTGGTGCGGTGGTCCGCGCCCACGCCTTCGCGCAGCGTCGCGTTGTCGCGCGTCATCTCGTACCAGTAGACGTCGGTGCCGAAGCCCGCCACGCGGTTGGGCGCGCTGACGTAGATCCCGTGGAACGCCTTGGAGGAATCCGCCCCGTCATCGAGGGTGCCCGGCTTGATTTCGACCGGGCGGGTGGCGAAGGCGTCGACCGAGATCTTGCCCGGCAGGATATAGGTCGCGCGCACGCCCTGATAGGTGAAGCGCATGTTGAGCCCTTCGCGCACGCCCGCCAGCTTGCCGTTGCCCAGCGGCATCTCGAAGCGGCCGGGGCGCAGCGTGATCTTGCCGGCATCGCCCAGCGGCACGGTCACGTCGACGAAGGCCTGGTAGACGTCCAGCTTGTCGCGGTTGGGGCCGGTGGCGAAGCTTTCGCCATATTCGCGGTTGTCGCCCAGTTCGAGATAGGCGCGCAGGTTCGGGCCGAGGTGGAGGTCTCCGATCAGCCGCAACCGGCTCTGTACCGGGTTGTTGCTGTCGTTCGCCCTGAGGCCCAGCGCGGAATGGTGCCAGTCGGTATAGTAGACCCGCGCCTCCCCGCCGAGCGAGAGGTAGACGTCGTCATTGTCGCCCAGCGGGATGTGGCGGATCCTGTCCATGATCGGGGCGTCGGCGGCGGGGCGCTTCGACCAGTCCTCGGTCCAGCGGATCGCCTGCGGCACGCCGGGAGGGCCCTTGCGGCCGCCGGGGACCGCTTCGGCAGGCGCGCCTTGCGACTTTGCCGGGCGGATGCCGGGCGGCGCGGCGGAGGATTGCGGGCCGCCGGCGGCGTCCTTCGTGTCGTTGTCGGGCGCGACGGACTGCGCCGAGGCGGGCGTGACATGCACCAGAGAAAGCGCTGCGGTGGCGGCGAGCAGACCGGCGCGACCCGGAAGATTGCAAAACATTTTCAGACTCATCCTCATGCGGGGGGGCGAGGTCGCGGCGGGAATTCCCGCCGCGCCTCCCGTTTTGGCCCGGTTTTTCCGTTCAGCCTGTTTTTGTGGGGCGCGGCCCGAAGTGCCGCACCCATGGCGCGATCAGGCGATCGCGTTTTCGCCGTAGCGCACCATGGCCAGCGCGATGCCGCCGACCAGCGTGCCGCAGGCCATCACGAAGGCCACCAGCGCCAGCGACGAACCGCCCGCGAACAGCAGCCCGGCGGTGATCGGGCCCAGCGCCGCGCCGGCGCGGCCGACGCCGATCACCAGGCCGGTGCCGCCCGCCCGCAGCGAGGCGGGGAAGGACTGGGCGATCACCGCGTAGAGACCCGCCGTTGCGGCATTGGTGAAGAAGCCGCCGATGCAGGCCATGATCGAAAGGCTGGCCAGCGTGGTGAAGCCTTGGCCGAACATCGTCACGGCCGCCGCGCCGCAGATCATCGCGCCGATCACCAGCGGGCGCACGCCGATCTTCTGGGTCAGCAGGCTGAGCACGATCGAGCCGCTGGCGCCGCCGACATTGGCCCAGACCAGCACGCCGCCGGCGGAGGCGGGCGGGAAGCCCATGTCGACCACGATCTTGGGAATCCACTTCACCAGGAAGTAGAAGGTCATCATGTGCGCGAAATAGGCGACGATCAGCAGCACGGTGACGCTGGCGATGCCGGGGGCGAAGAATTCGCCGAAGCTGAAGCGGCGGGGTTCCTCGTCGCGCGGGGGCAGTTCCGACAGCGCCGCGCGGCCCTGGCGCACCATCGTGCGGTTGATCTTCTCCAGCGCGCCGGCCGGGCGCTTGTGCAGCAGGAAGGCGATGGTTTCGGGCACCAGCCAGAGCACCAGCGGGATGAAGGCGGCGGTGATGATCGCGCCGAATTCGAAGACCGACTGCCAGCGCCCGGTGGTGCCGAGCAGGAAGGCCGCGATGGAGCCGCCGACGATGGCGCCCATCGGATAACCGCCGGCCATGATCGCCACCGAGAGGTTGCGGCGGCGTGCGTTCGAACATTCCGCGACGATGGCGTTGGTGGCCGCGAGCATTCCGCCGATGCCGAGCCCGGTGAACAGGCGGAAGGCGGAAAGCACGGTGAGGTTCTGCGCGGTGGAGGCCAGGAACATGCCGCTTGCCATGACCACGAGGCAGGCCAGGATGGTGGGACGGCGGCCGATGCGATCGGCCATGGCGCCCAGGATCAGCGCGCCGATGCCCATGCCGATCAGTTCCATCGACAGCACCAGGCCCAGCGCGGCCCGGTCTATGCCCCATTCCTTCGAGATGCCCGGCGCGGCGAAGCTGATCGACAGCACGTCGAAACCGTCCAGCGCATTGAGCGCGGTGGCCACGGCAATGGCGATGATCTGCCGGCGATGCATGGGCTCGCGGGCGATAAGTGCCCGCGGATCAGTGTTACTCATATCCTCTCGACCTGCTTTCCGTATTCGAAGTTCGGTGGTGTCGGTTGTGCCGGGGCTCTGTCGGCCGGCTTGTCGCCGGCTCGGTTGTTGGCGGGCTGGGCCGCGGGGGCTGGACGGCACCCGCTTCGCACGGGCGCCGATCCGCGGCGGGCAGGAAGACGGCGCGGGAACGAAAGGCTTGTCGAAGGAGGGGCCGGGCTCGCGGCCGGGCGACCGGGGCGGGGGTATCCTCTCCAAAGGCATCGTCTCCGCGCAGTCCGGCCTTCGTTGATACGACTTGACCGCTGCGGATTGCCTATTTTTCCCGCAGCGCTTAACCGGAGTCCATGGTGGAATCTGAAAATCGGATGGACTTTTCGCCAAACTTATTGCCGAACGGTAACGAACGTGACGATCCCGGCGGTGCTGCGGTCCCGCGCTACATCCTGTATGGCGATGCCAGCGAACGGCCGGACTGGTTCGTCAATATCGAACCGCTGGACAAGCGCTGCCGTGAACGGGGCTGGCTGATAAAGCCGCATACGCACCCGCGCATGACCCAGGTCGTGTTCTGCGCGGCGGGCAGCGGCACCATGACGATCGAAGGCGATACCGCGCCTTTCGCGCCGGGCTGCGTCATGGTCGTGCCGCCGCACCGGATCCACGGATTCCACTACGCCGAAGCCGCGAACGGCTGGGTGATCACGATCGAGACGCACTATCTCGACGACCTTCTCGTCCGTGCGCCGGAACTGCGGCGCGTGCTGAAGGAGCCGGGCGTCTTCGCGCTGTCGCAGGACGGCCTTGCCGAAGTTTCGCCGACGATGGAGCGCATGGCCAACGAACTCCAGAGCGCGCGCAAGGGCGGGGCGATCGGCGCGGAAATACAGCTCATGTCGGTACTGCTGCTGTTCCTGCGGCTATGGCCGTCGGACGACCGCGCCGCGCCCGTGCTCGGCAGCCGCGCCGATCTGGTCCGGCGCTTCCGCGAACTGGTGGAGCGCAGCTACCGCGCCCAGCCGCTCCTGCCCGATCTTGCCGGCGAACTCGGCGTCAGCGTTTCGCAGCTCAGGCTGGCGTGCAAGACGGTGGCGGGCATCTCCCCCATCGAGATCGTCCACGACCGCCTGCTGTCGGAAGCCAAGCGCTGCCTCAGCTACACCCCGATGAGCGTGACCGAGATTGCCGACTGGCTGGGCTTCAGCGACGTCGGTTATTTTTCGCGTTTCTTCACCAAACTGGCCTCGGTTCCGCCCACGGCGTTTCGCCGGCAGCACGGTGCCGCTTTCTGAGCCTTCGATACCGTTCTGTACCCTCCAGGTGTCGTTCAGTCGTGGCCGAACGGCGCGCCCGCGGCCTATTCAGCCAATTTCTGGATCGATCTCTGCCGCATTCAAGATGGACTTGAAGCGGCCGCGACCCTAGCGCTTCAATCTAGCCGGGAAACGATTGCATAGCCGGCGGGAGAGGGGTCGCGTGAAGGAAATGCAGAGCATCGGCGTGCCCGGCGCAGGGGCGCCGGAAAAGGGCGAAAAGCCGACCTGGGTACGCCAGCGGATCATCGCGCTGATCTTCCTCATAACGACCATAAACTACGCGGATCGCTCGACTTTTTCGATAGCGGGCAGCGAGGCGTCGCGGGAGCTGGGGCTCGATGCGGTGCAGACCGGATTCATCCTTTCCGCCTTCGCCTGGGCTTATGTCGCGGCGCAGATTCCGGCGGGGCTGCTGCTCGACCGCTTCGGCACGCGGCGGGTCTACACGATCGCCATCGCCTCCTGGTCGCTGCTGACGATGCTCCAGGGCTTTGCGGGGCTTTTCGCACTCCACGTCTTCGCGATGCTCTTTGTCATGCGGCTGCTGGTGGGGGCGGCGGAAGCGCCGTCTTTCCCCGGAAATGCGCGGCTCGTGATCGCCTGGTTCCCCGGTAGCGAGCGCGGAACGGCCTCGGCGATCTTCAATTCCGCGCAGTATTTCTCGCTGGTCGCCTTTGCCCCGCTGATGGGCTGGCTGGTCCATTCCTTTGGCTGGCGCAGCGTATTCTGGGTGATGGGCGCGATCGGCCTTGCCGGTGCGGCCACCTTCTGGCGCTACATCCGCAGTCCGATGCGGCATCCGGCGGTAAACCGCGCCGAACTCGACCTTATCGAGCAGGGCGGCGGCCTCATCCACATGGACGAAGGCGGCCGTGCTTCCCGCGCGCCGAGCCTTTCGGACATGCGCCGCCTGCTGGCCAACCGCATGCTCGCCGGTATCTATCTCGGCCAGTACTGCATCAACGTGCTGACCTATTTCTTCGTGACATGGTTCCCGATCTACCTCGTGCGAGAGCGGGGCATGAACATCATGGAAGCCGGTTTCGCCGCGGCACTTCCGGCGCTCTGCGGCTTCGTCGGCGGACTGATCGGCGGCTATGTGTCGGACATGCTGCTGAAGCGGACCGGGTCGCTCGATATCGCGCGCAAGGTGCCCCTCACCGTGGGGATGGTCCTGGCGACCGCGATCATCGCCTGTGCCTTCGTGGAGGCGCAGTGGCTGGTCATCTCGTTGATGGCGCTGGCTTTCTTTGGAAAGGGCGTGGCATCGCTGGGTTGGGCGGTGATGTCCGACGTGGCCCCGCGCGAACAGTCGGGCGTGGCCAATGGACTGTTCAACATGTTCGGAAACATGGCCGGGATCGTGACCCCGATCGTGATCGGCTACATCGTTGCCACGACGGGCTCGTTCGACTGGGCCCTCGGGTTCGTCGGCCTGCACTGCCTGCTGACGATCGTCGCCTTCCTGGTCATCGCAGGACCGATCCGCCGGGTTACACTGGCGGATTGAGGGCGCTTCAGAGCAGCGTCTCGAAGCAGAGCTGGCGCATCACGTCGAGCGCGGGGTTCTCGTTCTCGCGGTGCCAGGCGAGCAGCAGTTCCGCAGGCGCCTCCGGCGTCGTGCGGATCGTGCGCAAGTGCACATCGGTCATGTGCAGGCTCTTGGCGGCTTCCGGCACGATGGCGGCGGCCAGGCCCGAGCGGACGAGGCCCAGCATCGAGTGAATCTGCGTGACATGCTGCACGTAGCTGGGCGTAACGGCGGCATCGGCGAACAGCTTCACCAGCATTTCGTGGAAATATCCGGCGCCCTGGCGACTGTACATGATGAGCGGCTTGTCGTCGAAGTCCGACAGGTCCAGCACGGCCTTGGCCTGGCGGGGATCGCCGGAGGGCAGCGCGGCCATCATCGGTTCGCGGTGAATCAGCACATGATCGAAGTCGGTGCGGTCGATCGGCGGGCGCACGAAGGCGAGGTCGATCAGGCCGGTGAGCAGGGCGTCGAGCTGTTCCGACGTCACCATTTCGCGCAATTCGAGTTCGATGTTGGGCAGCTTTGCCAGCGCCTGCGCGACGATGCGCGGCAGCAGGTCGTAGCCCGAGGCGGCCGTGAAGCCGATCACCACGCGTCCGGCGTCGCCCTTGGCGATGCGCCGGGCGGCAAGCGCCGCGCCTTCGGCAAGGCGCAGGATACGGCGGGATTCGATGAGGAAGGCGCTGCCGGCAGGCGTGAGTTGCACCTGCCGGCTCGTCCTTTCGAGCAGGGTGACGCCGAGTATCCGCTCAAGCAGCTGGATCTGGCGGCTGAGCGGCGACTGGGTCATGTTCAGTCGCCGCGCGGCGCGGCCGAAATGAAGCTCTTCGGCCGCGGCAACGAAGCAGCGCAGTTGGCTGAGATCGAACATCGCCAACCGAGTAGGCCATCCCTTCGGCGCTGTCACCCTGTCAGGCCCTGGTGGTCCCGGCCTTATGCCCTGACGAGCGAGACGTCGGAAACGCGGGCGATCAGCGCGGCCAGTTCCTCGTGCTCGGCGGCGGTCAGGTCTGCCAGCGGGGTGCGGACCGGGCCCGCATCCCGGCCCACCGCGCGCATCCCGGCCTTGACGATCGAGACCGCGTAGCCGCGTCCGCGATTGCGCAGGGCGATATAGGGCAGGACGAAGGCATTGAGCTGTTCGACGACGAAGGCCTGGTCGCCCGCGCGCACCGCTGCATAGAAGCGCAGCGCCCACTCGGGCAGGAAGTTGAAGATCGCCGATGAGTAAGTCGTAACGCCCATGGCGAGATAGGGCGTGGCGAAGGTTTCGGCCGTGGGCAGGCCGCCGATGTAGGTCAGGCGGTCGCCCATGCGGGCCTGGATGCGCGCCATCAGCTCGATGTCGCCGACGCCGTCCTTGAAGCCGACAAGATTGGCGTTGCGTTCGCAAAGGCGCGCCAGCGTCTCGTCGTTCACGATGCCGTTGTCGCGGTTGTAGACGATCACGGCGAGACCGGTCGCACGGCAGACCGCTTCGATATGGGCGGCAAGGCCGTCCTGGTTCGAACCGATGAGATAGGGCGGCAGCAGCAGCAGGCCGTCGGCGCCGGCCTTTTCGGCCTTGCGGGCGATGTCGGTGGCGATCGCGGTGCCATATCCGCAGCCCGAGATCACCGGGATGCGGCCTGCGGTTTCGGCCACGGCGGCGGCAACGACGGTGGCGACTTCATCGGGCGTGAGCGAGAAGAATTCGCCGGTGCCGCCCGCGGCGAACAGACCGGCAAGGTCGTGTTCCAGCATCCAGCCGCAATGGTCGCGGTAGTCCGCTTCCACGAACCGGCCCTCGGCGTCGAAATGGGTGACGGGAAACGAAAGCAGGCCCGTTCCCAGCTTCGATCCGACTTCCACGGGGCTAAACATTATGAACTGACCTCTCCAAACAGATGCACCCTTCGTGCTTGCCGGGCGTTATTGCAGCGGTCGGAGTGGGTCCAACCCAATTAGGCAATCGATCAATGCCCTGCTTAGCTGGATCGACCCAGCGTAGTTCGGAAAATGACCCGAATTCCGCCAAATTTCGCATATTCTGCTATAAGGTCACGACACCGGTTACCGCCCGTCAGTGCCGAGTTTGCATGGATTGAGCCAGAATTGGCATTGGTATTTGCCCGACAAATCCCGCAATGAGCCGTCCTCCGCCGGGGATGGCGGTCGCAAATCAGGAACGGGCCGGACAACCGGCCGCCGCAGCGGGGGAGTGACGAATGGACCGCAGGAACTTCATTCTGGCAGCAGGCGCCGGTGCATCGCTGACGCTGGCCGGTGGGGCTCAGGCAGCCACGCGCCGCTCCGGTAATCGCGCAGCAGGCGCTTCGGGTCGCAAACCTTATCTGATGAAGCTCGGCTGCCAGAGCATGCCGTCGAGCGAGGCGCATTTCGCCGATTTCGCGCGCTTCGGCGTCACCAACATATGCGCCCGCGCCGCCGTTGCGGATGGGCGGCTCTACCCCACCGTGGACGAGCTTTCGCGCCTTCGCGAGATGGCCGAGCGCCACGGCCTCAGCCTCGACATGCTGGAGCCCGACCTGCTGGGCTCCACGCATATCGACCGCGAGAAGCACCCCGCGATCATGCTGGGCGACGGCGCGGCGCGCGACCGCGACATCGAGGCCTTCGCCACGACCCTGCGCAATTGCGCGGCGGCGGGTATTCCTGCGGTGAAGTACAACATGAGCCTGCTGGGCGTCCTGCGCACGGGCCCGGCCGAAGGGCGCGGCGGGTCGCACTATTTCGCCTGGGACCTTTCGAAAGCGAAGCCGGCCACGCCGCTCACCCGTGCAGGCGTGGTCGATGCCGACCTGTTCTGGGAACGCATCACCTATTTCCTCGACCGCATCGTGCCGGTCGCCAACGAGACGAAAGTGCGGATCGCCTGCCATCCGCAGGACCCGGGCACCCCGCCCGGCGGCTATCAGGGCATTACCAATGTGCTCGGCACCGTCGAGGGGCTTCAGCGGCTCGTCCAGATCAACGAGAGCCCATACCACGGGCTCAACTTCTGCCAGGGTTCGATCTGCGAGAACCTGACGGACCCGGCCAACCAGATCTTCGACGTGATCCGCTGGTTCGGCAGCCGGAAGAAGATCTTCAACGTCCATTTCCGCAACATCCAGGGCCACCGCGACCGCTTCAACGAGAGCTTCCCGGACGAGGGCGACATCGACATGGTTCGCGCGCTCCAGACCTATGCGGAAGTCGGCTACGACGGCATGATAATGCCCGACCACGTTCCCGGCATGGACGATCCGCAAGTGGTGGACGGCAAGCCGGTCTGGACGCCGCGGGCCGAGAATTTCGCCTTTTGCTACGGCTACATTCGCGGGCTTCTGCAATCGGCGCAGCGGCTTACCTGATTTCGCAAGATCGACGCCCGGCGGGCGAAACAATCAAGATCCTTTGGAGGGGAGTTTTCACAAATGATGCAGCGGTTTACCGTCCTTGGCGGAGTGTCGGCGCTTGCCCTGTTCACGCATACGGCAGCCCTGGCGCAGGACGCGTCGGCTTCCACCGATGAACAGCCTGCGATTTCGACCGAGGATATCGTCGTCACCGGCAGCCGTATTCCCCTGAGCGGCTTCAACCGCCCGACGCCGGTCACGGTAACGAGCGCGGAGCAGCTCAATGCGGCCGTTCCGACCACGCTGGGCGATGCGCTGAAGCAGCTTCCGGCGTTGTCGTCCTCGGCGGGGCCGCGCGGTGCGCAGACCTCCAGCGGGCAGGGCGGCGCCTACCTCAACTTGCGCAACCTCGGTACGACCCGCACGCTCACGCTGTTCGACGGCCGGCGCTTCATTCCCAGCGACGGCAGCGGCCAGGTGGACACCAACATGTTCCCGCAGGCTCTGGTGGAGCGCGTGGAAGTGGTAACCGGCGGCGCTTCGGCGGCCTATGGTTCTGACGCCGTGGGCGGCGTGGTGAACTTCATCATCAACAAGAAGTTCACCGGCCTCACCGGCAGCATCCAGGGCGGCGTCACCACTTACGGCGACAATGACGAGCAGAAGGTCGAACTGGCCTACGGCACCCGCTTCGCCGACGACCGCGCGCATTTCCTCATCAGCGGCGAATATTACCGCAACGCGGGCGTGGACGATCGCCTGGAACGCCCGTTCTCGCGCAAGAGCTGCCAGCCGATCTCGTTGCCGGCAGGGTCGGCCACCCGGCGCGACTTCGCCTGCGACGTTCGCGTGGCCAATGCCAATTTCGGCGGGCTCATCACCTCGGGGCCGCTCAAGGGCACGACTTTCGACGCGAACGGCAATCCGGTCGCGTTCAACTACGGCAGCAGCCTGACCGGTTCCACCATGATCGGCGGCGACGGCCCGCGCCCGCAGTTCGCACCCCTGATCGCAGGGCTGGAGAAGAAGGTCGTCTATTCGCGTCTCGCCTATGACGTGAGCGACAGCTTCACCGTCTTTGCGGAAGGCAACTACGGCAAGACCAAGAACGATTATCAGGTCGGTTCCTACTCCAACCAGCTTGGCACCACCGCGCTGACGCTGAGGCGCGAGAACGCCTATCTTCCGGCCGAACTGGCCGCGATGATGGACGACGCGGGCGTGACCACGCTCACCATGGGCCGCTACGATGGCGACCTGCCGCGCACCCGCGTCAAGGTGGCGAACGAGACCCTGCGCGGGGTGCTCGGTGCGGAAGGCAGCGTGCTGGGCGGCCTCAAGTGGAACGTCTATGCGGAGGCGGCGCGCAATACCCGCAACCTTGCGCTGCATCACGATCTCATCCAGGCGAATTACGTCAATGCCGCCGATGCCGTGGTCGATCCGTCCAGCGGCAGCATCGTCTGCCGTTCGACACTGGCCAATCCCGGCAACGGCTGCGTTCCCGTCAATGTCTTCGGCACCAATGCCGTGTCCGACGCGGCGCTGAACTACGTGACCGGCACCAATACCGCGGATCAGAAGTTCCACGAATTCGTCACCGCGGCCTCCATCGCGGGTTCGCCCTTCGCGCTCTGGGCCGGTGACGTGGGCTTCGCGGCCGGCGTCGAATATCGCCGCCAGAGCTTCAACCAGGTCGTCGATCCGCTCTCGGAAGCCTATAACCCGATCACCAATGCCGAGGGCGCCTACCGTGTCGGCAATGCCAAGGCGCAGAGCGGCAAGTACAACGTCAAGGAAGCCTTCCTCGAACTCGACCTGCCGTTGCTCAAGGACCTGCCGCTGATCCAGTCGCTGGACTTCAACGGCGCGGTCCGCCGCACCGACTACAGCACCAGCGGCGCGGTGACGACGTGGAAGGCCGGCCTGACCTGGGAACTCTACGACGATCTGCGCCTGCGCGCCACGCGTTCGCGCGATATCCGGGCGCCCAGCCTCTACGAACTGTTCCAGCGCGGCACCACCAGCTATCAGCCGCAGGTCTACGATCCGTTCACCAACACGACCGCCACCAATGTGCGCTCGGTCGTGCGGGGCAACCCGGATCTTCGCCCGGAAGTGGCCAATACGCTAACGTTCGGCGGCGTCTATTCGCCGTCGTTCCTGCCGGGCTTCAACCTCTCGGTGGACTATTACGACATCAAGATCCGTGATGCGATCGCCTCGCTTTCGTACCAGCAGGAGATCGACGATTGCTATAACGGCAGCGCTTCGGCCTGCGCGCTCATCAGCCGCGATGCGAACGGCGTGTTGACGCAGATCGATATCGTGACCCAGAACCTCGCCTCGTTCGATACGCGCGGCATCGATTTCGAAGCCAGCTACCGTTCGAACCTGCCCTGGCTCTCGGGCGACGCCGTGCTCTCGACCCGCCTTCTGGGCAACTACATCGACAAGTACGAGCAGAGCTCGCCGGGCGTGGCCGCGATCGACCGTGCCGGCCAGATCGGCACCGCGCCGCATTGGCGCCTGACGGGGCAGGCCGACTTGCACCTGGGCCCGGTCTCATTCTTCAACCAGGCCCGCTTCATCGGCGGGGGTGCCTATGACAAGGGAACGGCGGCCGAGGACCTGCCGCAGCGCCACTTTGCCGGGCAAGTGCTGTTCGATACCCGCATCGGCTACAAGCTGCCGGTCGGCGGCGACTGGGAGGCGTATCTCAGCGTCACCAACGTCTTCAACAAGCTGATTAATCCCTATGTGTCGAACGGACCCTCGGGTATTTCCGATTTCGATGCGATCGGACGTACGTTCCGTGTCGGCGTGCGGTTCACGCTCTGACGGTCGAATGAAGGGGACGGGATGATGAATGCGACGCTTTTCCGAGGCGTGCTGGTTGGCGCGCTGGCCGGGCTCTTGTTCGGTTTCGACACGGCGGTCATCGCCGGCACCACGGAAGGCATCCGCACCGCCTTCGGCCTCGACGCCACCGGCGTCGGGGTCACCGTCTCCAGCGCGCTCTGGGGCACGCTGGCGGGCGCTCTGCTGGCGGGCATCCCGGGAGACCGTTACGGCGCGCGTTCCTCGCTGACGGTGATCGCGCTGCTCTACCTTGTGTCGGGCATCGGCTGCCTCCTGGCGATGAACTGGCCGATGCTCCTTGTCATGCGCGTGCTGGCAGGCTTCGCGGTGGGGGCATCTTCGGTGCTGGCGCCGGTCTACATTGCCGAGATCGCACCCGCGGAACGGCGCGGCATGATGGTGGGGGCGTTCCAGCTCAATGTCGTGCTGGGCATTCTCGTCGCTTATCTGAGCAACTACTTCGTATCCAGCCTCCAGCTTGGCGCACTGGACTGGCACGTCAAGTTCGGCGTCACCGCGGTTCCGGCGGTGGTGCTGCTGGTGATGATGCGCACCATTCCCGACAGCCCGCGCTGGCTCTTCGCCAAGGGGCGGGAGGCAGAGGCCGCCGCCGTGCTAAGCAAGCTGGGCAATGCCGACGTTGCTGGCGAGATGGCCTCCTGGCGCCGTGCCGAAAGCCAGACGCACGCCCCGCGCCTCAGCTGGGTGCGTCACCACCGGCCGATCCTCCTGGCCATTGCGATCGCCGCGTTCAACCAGCTCTCCGGTATCAACGCGATCCTCTACTACCTCAACGACATCTTCGCCGCCGCCGGGTTTACGGGGGTTTCGGCAGACCGCCAGGCCATCGTCATCGGTGCCTGCAACCTGGTGTTCACCGCACTTGCCCTGACCGTGATCGACCGGATCGGCCGCAAGACGTTGCTGCTGATCGGTTCCGTCGGCCTGACGGCAGCGCTGGCGGGTGTTGCCCTGATCTTCGGCAGCGGCACGCATCAGGGCTGGCTGCTTTACCTCCTCATCGGCTTCATCGCCTTCTTCGCCTTCTCGCAAGGCGCGGTGATCTGGGTCTATATCAGCGAGATATTCCCCACCGACGTGCGCGCACGCGGGCAGAGCCTCGGTTCCTCGGTCCACTGGTTCATGGACGCGATCATCGCTTTCGGCTTCCCGCTCGCCGCCGCCCATGCCCGCGCCCTGCCGTTCTGGCTGTTCGCGGTGATGATGGCGCTTCAGTTCGTGGTCGTGCTGGCCTTCTTCCCGGAGACCAAGCGCCGCTCGCTCGAAGCCATCGGCGAGGCCATGTAAGGGATGATCCGGCTTGCAGCGGCAATTCTCCTGACAGGCGCGGCTTTCCTTGCGAATGCCTCGCCTGTCATGGCGGACCGGAAGGAAACGGCGGCGCTCGATCCTGGGGCGCGCAATCCGCTCCTGCCCGGCTACTTCGCCGACCCGTCGATCGTGGAGCACGAGGGCGAGTGGTTCGTCTTCGCCACCGAAGACCCCTGGGGCGGCGACAGGCTGGGCCTCTGGCGCTCCCGCAATTTCCGCGACTGGACCTTCTCCGAGCCGAACTGGCCTACGAAACAGGCCGCCACCAGCGCCACCTCCAACAAGAGCAAGGTCTGGGCTCCCTCGGTGGTGCGCGGGCGCGACGGGCGGTTCTGGATGTATGTCTCGGTCGGCAGCGAGGTCTGGGTGGGCGTGGCCGATCATCCGGCCGGGCCATGGCGCGACGCCAATGGCGGCCGCCCGCTTATCCCCGGCAACTACCGCCCCGGCTATCACATGATCGATGCCGAGGCCTTCATCGACGATGACGGCACCGCCTATCTCTACTGGGGCTCCGGCCTCAACTGGGTGAACGGTCGCTGCTTCGTGGTGCGCCTCAAGCCCGACATGGTGACTTTCGACGGCGAGCCGCAGGACGTGACCCCGGCGCACTATTTCGAAGGTCCGTTCCTGTTCAAGCGTGGCGGGCGTTATTTCCTGACCTACAGCTGGGGCAACACCACGAAGGACACCTATCAGGTGCGTTACGCCGTGGGCTCTTCGCCGCTGGGGCCGTTCACCGAGCCCGAGGACGCCCCGATCCTCGCCACGGACGCGGCGCGGGACGTTGTAAGCCCCGGGCATCATGCGGTGTTCTCGGCGGCCGGGCGGGATTACATCTTCTATCACCGGCAGGCGCTGCCGTTCCCCGCAGCGGACGGCAAAGTGCGCAGGCAGGTCGCGGTGGACCGGCTGCTGGTCGAGGGGGACCGGCTGCGCGCGGTCCGTCCCACGCACAGCGGGCCTGACATTCCGGGCACTGCCGCGCATCGGCGCACCGGGAGATTCATGCAGATCAGTGCTTCCGGCATGCTGGACGCGGCCCATGCCGCGGCCCTCGCGGGAGACGACAACTACGCCACCGGCTGGGTCTCTCCGGCGGAAGACGGCGCATGGCTGCAGGCCGACGCCGGACGCAGGCGCCGGATCGGCGCAAGCGAACTGCGCCCTGCCGATCCGGTCACGCCGTTCTCCTTCCGCCTCCTCGCCTCGGACGACGGCAGGCAATGGCGGACCGTTCACGAGGGGCACGACCGGTCCGGTTCGCCCGTGGTCCTGCCCTCGCCGGGTTCTGCCCGATACTTGCGGATCGTCTTCGACGGTCCCGCCGCCATCCTTGAATGGAGTTTCCCCCGATGATGCCGCCGAGACACTTCCTGCTGGCAACCGCCGGCCTCGCGATCGGCATCGCCACGTCGGCATCGGCGGCCTCCCCGGTGCCCAGGCCGATCCAGCCCCAGATCTCCGATGAGCGGCCAGACTGGGAGAATCCGGCCGTCTTTGCCCGGAACAAGCTGCCCGCCCGCGCCACCGGTTTCCCTTTCGAGGACCGCGAGCGCGCCATTGCCGGCGACCGTACACACTCCCGGCGTTTCCTATCGCTCGACGGAACGTGGAAGTTCGATTTCACGCCCGGCGCCGATGCCGCGCCGGAACACTTCTTCCGTCCGGACTACGATGTCTCGGGCTGGAAGCCGATCCAGGTTCCGGCCGACTGGCAGACGCAGGGTTTCGACCGCCCTCTCTACAACAACGTCCAGTATCCGTTCCCGCCCAACCGCCCGCTGATTCCGCACGATGCCAATCCGGTCGGCTCCTATCGCCGCGATTTCGACGTTCCGGCCGATTGGAAGGGTAGCGACGTGATCCTGCATATCGGTGCGGCGGGTTCGGCCTACCGCGTCTGGGTGAACGGGCAGGAAGTGGGCTACAGCGAGGATTCCAAGCTCCCTTCCGAATTCGATCTGACGCGCCTGGTGAAACCGGGGCGCAATTCGTTGTCGATCCGGGTCTGGCGCTGGTCGGACGGCAGCTATCTGGAAGACCAGGACTTCTGGCGAGTTTCCGGGATCGAGCGTTCGGTCTATCTCATCGCCGCGCCGCGCGCGCGGGTGGACGATGTCTTCGCCCGGGCCGGGCTTGCCAATGACTACCGCGACGGGACGCTCGATCTTGCGCTCAAGACTTCATCCGCCGCGCGCGGGCTTACCGTGCGGGCCACGGTGCTGGACGGCGACAAGGCGCTGCTTGCCCGCAGCGTGAAAGTCTCAGGTGAAAACGTCACGCTGGACGGCGTGATCCCCGGCGTGCGTCCCTGGACGGCGGAAACGCCCGACCTTTACACCCTGCTTGTGGAACTGGTGGACCGCAAGGGACGCACCCTGCAGGCCACCGCCCGGCGGATCGGTTTCCGTAACGTGGCCATGAAAAACGGCCTCGTCACCGTCAACGGACGCCCGATCACCATTCGCGGCGTCAACCGGCATGAGCATGACCCGGAGCACTTCCATGTGATCTCGGAGGAATCCATGCGCCGCGACATCGAACTGATGAAGCGCAACAACGTCAATGCGCTGCGCACCTCGCACTATCCCAACGATGAGCGGCTCTACGATCTGGCCGACGAATATGGCCTCTACGTCATGGACGAGGCGAATATCGAGAGCCACGAATACCTCTCGGCCGCGAACCGCGCCAAGGACGACAAGACCTATCTGCTCGGTTACGACCCGGCCTGGGAAGCCGCGCATGTCAGCCGCGTCACCAACATGGTGGAGCGCGACAAGAACCATGCCTCGGTGATCTTCTGGTCGCTCGGTAACGAGACGGGCGTGGGCCCCACGTTCGAGAAGGCGGCGGCCGCCGCCCGCGCGCTCGATCCCACGCGCCTGATTTCGTTCCTCGGCCATTCGCAGATCAGCGACCACCGCCCGAACGCCTATGCCGACATCTACGCACCGATGTACGACGGCATCGACAAGATGGTGGACTATGCCGCGCACCGCGAGCAGTTCCCGCAGCCGATGATCCAGTGCGAATATGCCCATATGCAGGGCAATTCCGGCGGCAATTTCAAGGAGATCTGGGACACGATCCATGCCCATGAGGACCGCTTGCAGGGGGGCTTCATCTGGGACTGGGTGGACCAGTCGATCTACCGCTACGCTGCCGATGGCCGCCGCTACTGGGGAGACGGCAGTTCGTTCGGCCCCAATCCGCGCGGCGAGATCGAGTTCGGCGATGGGCTCAACCAGTCGGACCGCACCCCGAACCCGCAGCTTTTCGAAGTGCAGAAGGTCTATTCGCCGATCCAGTTCGCTGCGCTGGATGCCAAGGCGGGGCGGATCGAGGTGCTCAACCGCCACGATTTCCGCGATCTTTCGGGCTTCGACTTCGATTGGGAGCTCGACGAGGACGGCGTGGCGATTGCCCGCGGCGCGCTTGCTGCGCTGGCCACGCCGGCACGCAGCAAGGAAGCCTTCTCGGTGCCGCTCCCTGCTTTCGCGCGCAAGCCGGGTTCGGAATACATGCTGACCTTGCGCGCCACCGCGAAGTATGCGGCGGTGCCGCTGGTCAAGGCCGGTCAAGTGGTCGGCTGGGAGCAGTTCTCGCTCGGTTCGAGTCCGCTGGCGGACGTGGCGCGACCGGTCAAGGTTGCACTGGTGCAGGATGCGGGCAGCTTCCGCCTCTCCGCCGGCGGTGCGACGCTGACGGTGGACCGCAAAACCGGTCTCGTTTCCGGCTATGCCGTGAAGGGCAGGGCCCTGCTGACGGGCGGCGCACCCAGCTTCACCCGGGCGCTGACGGACAACGACATCGGCACGCGGCCCAAGGGCGCCGACGCGCGCTGGGAGGCGATCGAGGCGGCGCGCAAGGTCGCCGCGATCAGCGCCGTAAAGACCGCCTCCGGCGCGGAAGTGACCGTGCGCTATGCCTTCGCGGATGGGGGGAACAAGGCCGATGCCGTCCGTTTCGAGACGCGTTACCGCATGGCAGGGGACGGCAGCGTCGAGGTGGAAGGCGCGTTCACGCCGATGGCGAAAGACCTGCCCGATCCGCTGCGCATCGGCTTCGCCTTTACCACCGTCGGCGGGTTCAAGACGGTGGAATGGTATGGCCGGGGGCCGCACGAAAGCTATGCCGATCGGAAGACCAGCGCGATGATCGCGCTCTGGCGCGGGGCGATTGCCGATCAGAACCATGATTACCAGCGCCCGCAGGAAACCGGCACGAAAACCGATGTGCGCTGGATGCTGCTCTCCCCCGAGCAGGGACCGTCCCTGCGCATCGCCGGGGATCGGCCGCTGACGATGAACGCGCTGGCCTTCCCCTATGCGGACCTGGCGCGCCGGGAACCGGGCACGCGCAGGAGCACTGACATCGTTCCGCAGGAAAACGGTTCGTTGATGGTCGATGCGATCCAGTCCGGCGTGGGCGGAGATACGACCTGGAACGCGGTGGGTCGCCCACTGCCGCAATATCGCGTACCCGTGGAGCCGCGCCGCTTCTCGTTCCGTCTCCAGCCACTTGCGGATGGCGCCGGCGAGAGCGAAAGCGCCAGGCCCGCGCAAGCGACCATTGTTCAGTGACTGGAGACCCGAGAATGCTTTTCGCCGCCATCGAGGCCGGAGGAACCAAATTCGTCTGCGGCATCGGCAGCAGCAAGGGATCGCTGCGCACCGAAGTGATCCCGACCACCGATCCCGCTGAAACGCTGTCTCGCGTGGAAGCCTTCCTTGACGCAGCGATTGCCGAATTCGGGCCGATCGCGGCGATCGGCATCGGTTCGTTCGGCCCGCTCGATCTTGATCCGGCTTCGCCGGGACACGGCCGCATACTCGCCACGCCCAAGCCGGGCTGGGAAGGCACGGACATGCCGGCCCGCCTGCGCGCCCGTTTCGGAGTGCCGGTCGGCATCGATACCGATGTCAATGCGGCTGCCTTCGCCGAAATGCGCCTGCACGGGGTGGACAACCTGGCCTATGTCACGGTGGGGACCGGAATCGGCGCTGGGATCGTGGTGCAGGGGCGCACGATGCGCGGCCTGGGGCATCCGGAGTGCGGCCATATCGCGGTAGCGCGACATCCCGCTCATGCCGATTTCGCCGGAATCTGCCCCTATCATGGCGACTGTCTGGAAGGCATGGCCAGCGGCCCGGCATTGCAGGCGGCCTGGGGTGCTTCCGCCAGCCATCTGCCGGAAGACCACCCCGCCTGGGATGCGCAGGCCGATTATCTCGGCCAGCTTTGCGTCACGCTGATTCTCACCGTTGCCCCGCAGCGGATCGTGCTCGGCGGCGGAGTGATGAACCGGCCTTTCCTGCTCGAACGCGTTCGCGCCGCCACCTTGCGGCGTTTGAACGGGTACTGCGTCCAGTGGGACGCGGCGAAGGCGAACGAGGCGCTCCTCCCGCCTCGTTCGCCGGAGGCCCCCGGACTTGTCGGCTCCTACCTGATCGCCGAAGCGGCTTCGGAGCAGTAGCCCGGCGGCGACTTAGGGCGCCGACCGGTTTCTGATCTTCGGCTTGCGATGCAGCCCGGTCTGCGGGCAAGCCTGAGGCTGGTCCTTGCCGACGATCCGGCAGATGAAGGCGCCCTTCCGCCGCCCGGCGGTGTCAATCCGGTTGCGGGCATCGGCGGGCCATCCCGGGCCAACCGCAATGCGCACCCGGCCGTCAGGATCGACCACGGCATTGCGGTCATGAACGCCGGGTCGCTGGAGGTGCTCGTACCAATAGCTGTAGACGTGAAGCGACCAGTAGCCCCTGAGGCCCGGCGGCATCGTCACTTCCAGCCATTCATGTTCCGCAAGGTCGAAGCCGCCCAGGAAATAGCGGGTATCGCCGTCCCCCTGGACCGTCTCGGCCAGTTCGCGCGGCGCGGTGTCCAGCCGGTTTTGCAGTTCCAGCGCAGCGGCTGTCCATTGCAGGTATTCGGCAAGGTTCGCGCGCAGCATCCCCGCCGCGCGGACGAGGGCCTCGTCACCATTTCCGGGAGCAAGGGCGGGCGCCGGGGCGGGATTGTCGCTGGCGAGCTCGAGGGCGGCGGGCAGGGACGTGTCGCGGTGGAGGATACGGCACATCACGATGCGCGCCTCTGGCGGTATCGCCAGCCCGTGCGGACCCGCGGCATCGGGTGCAAGGTCGATCGCAAACGTGCCGTCCGGGCAGGTCGCAGGGGCGAACGCGGCATGACCCACTAGCAGCGGCGCACCGTTGCGGCCCAGTGCAAACAGGCTCACGGAGACGCGTTCCGAGCCATTCAGTATGCCGGAAAGGCGGTAGCGCCCTGCAGGATCGATCGCCGCATGATACAGCAGGTAATCGGGGTTGGGGCCGCCGTGGACGGGAAGGGCGCGTGTCAGGCCGCCTGCGCGGAAGTGATGGCCCAGCAGCCCGCCGCCCAGCGCGGCGGCCACCATCCGGTTGACGTAGGCCTGCCCTTCGGCGGCGGTGTCCGGGTCGGGTGCGGTGGCGGCAACGAGGCCCCGGGCATCACCGATGGCGGCGTTCAGCGCTTCCCAGCCACTGCTCATGCCGTCGCCCCGGCGCGGGCAGTGCCTTCGGCTTCGGAGGGGATGGCGAAGCGGCCGATGTAGTCGGCGAACTCTGCGCGCAGGTCATCCGCGTCGAGCCCGTATTGCTCCAGCGAATAGTCGTTGCGGCCGCGCGCATGCCTTGGGTTGGCCTCATGCCAGTCCGCCACGGCGCGCGATACGCTTTCCGGCGTGTCGATGCCGATACCCGCATGGATGCGTCGCAGTTCTCCCACGGGACTTGCGACGAGCGCGTAATAGTCCACGTGGACAACCCGGCCGCCCTGTGGCCCCTTGTCGAATTCCAGGATGCGGTCGACATGCCGGCGGATGAAGGCGCGCATATCCCTGCCCACTTCGTGCCTGTCTACCGGACCGGCGGCGCGGGACGAGCGCAGGTTCCACGTCATCTTGGCGATCGAGGCCACGACCTGGGCCGGATCGCGATGGGTCATGACCATGCGCGCGTCGGGATGGACGGCGAGGATCGCATCCATGGCAAGGACGTGGTTGGGGTACTTGAGCGCCCAGGGCTTTCGCGGACCGCGCCACTGCAGGCACTGGAGCTGCCGCTTGTGGATGCGGTAACTGGCTTCCAGGTCGAGCCCCTGCGTCAACCAATCGAAATAGGAGGGTACGCGGTAGAGGTTGTGCAATCCCGCCGCGCCCCAGCTCTGTTCGAGGAAGGCGTGGCATTCGTCGGACCCATCCTCGTCATAGAGGTGCAGCGCCTCGAAGCCTTCGAAATGGCCGCGGCGCTTCTGCATTTCCGTCCAGGCCGCGCGGCGCGGTGCGATCGAGGCGGGGTCGAAGCCCGGCGGCGGCGAGGGCAGGGTCGATTCCCAGGTGCGGATCAGGCGGAAGCGTGGGTCCCGGTCGAACAGGTACTGGAAATAGGTTGTGCCGGAGCGCGGCAGGCCCATCAGGAAGACCGGAGCCTCGATCCGCTCCTCGCCGATTTCCGGCTGGTCGCGCAGCCATTTGAGGCTTTCGAGGCGGTTCACCGCATCCATCGTCAACATGGCGCGCGTTCCCGCTTCGCCTTCGGCCGACATCGGAAAGCTTTCCCGCAGAGAAGCCAGCAGGTGTTCGAGATTCTGGCGGGCGCCGGGATCGATGTCGGCAATGCCGACCTTCGCCTCTGCCTCGCCGATGATCGTCGCCGCGTCGAGCATCCCTGTTCTCCCCCGTTTTGCAGCCGGCTTTCTGTTCTTTGCCCAGCCGTTTCCCGAACATGACGCAAAGCGCCGTGGCCGTCGATTGGCGTGCCGGCGGCATCGCCGGCGGGGTAGCGGGATCGGCAGGGCGATGAAGGCCGGGTAAACCCGGATGGCCGTGCGGCTTGGCGCGCCGCGCCTGCTGGTCTATGGGCCCGCCCCGGCGTTCGCGGTGAGCGTACCACCTGGGAATCGTAATGGCAGCAGCAAAAGACCTCATGCAACTCGGCACTCTCGTGGCGGCGCGCCATGGCTGGCCGGAAGCGAAGGCGTTCAAGGCCTACGAACTGGGCGATGCCGATCGGATGAAGCTTGCGGGTACGGCGGTCGAACTCCTGAAGGTCTTCCCCAAGACGCCTGGCGGCAATGCCGCTTATCTTACCGCTGCCTTCGCGGTGCAGCTCGATCGCCATCTGGCCGCGCCGGTCCATGTCGTTGCGGGAACCCTCGCGGTGGATGGCAAGCCCGTCTACGGGGATCGCCTGCCGTTTGACGGACCCGCCGTTTTCGGCGACGACGAGCCACAGTGGAACGGACACTTGTGGGTGATGGTCGGACCCTACATCGCCGATATCGCGATCTTCCGAGCAGCCAACTCCAGCGATTGCCCGCCCGAACTCGCCCGCCATGTCCATTCGGTGTTCGGACAGGACAAGGGGCTCTACGTGGATCACTGGCGCCGTTCGCGGCAGGTCGGCCTGAGCTACGAACCGCAATATGTGCTGAGCCGCGACGAGGTGACGCAGCTCATGGGCGGGGCCTATCGCCTGCTGCAGGGTTCCTGACGGCAAGGCGGGGCACGTTTCCTGCCCCGCCCGGCTTAACGGTTCCGGCGATTACTGCGGCGGAGTCACGCCGTGGCGGCCGAGAAACGCGAAGATCGTTTCCCAGACGTGCTTGCTGATCTTCGGCCCCTTCACCGCATGGGTATAGCCGGGATAGAGCATCATCTCGAAGGGCACCGCTTCGGCCTGCAGCCGGGAGATGAGCACGGTGCTGTTTTCGAACACCACGTTGTCGTCCGACATGCCGTGGATCAGCAGCAGCGGATCGCTGATCTTCGCCGCGTTCTCGATCGCGTCGGAGGCCTTGTAGGCTTCCGGCACAAGACGCGGGTCACCCATGTACCGTTCGGTGTAATGGGTGTCGTAAAGCTCCCACTTCGTGACTGGGGCGCCGGAGATGCCTGCCGCGTAAAGGCCGTGATCGGCCTGAAGCATCTTCAACGTCATGTAGCCGCCGTAGGACCAGCCATAGGTCGCGATCTTCTTCGGGTCGACGAAGTCCAGGGACTTGAGATACGCCGCTCCCGAACGCTGGTCGGCCACTTCCACGGTGCCCATCTTGTGGCGAATCTGGCTTTCGAACGCCACGCCGCGATTCGGGCTGCCGCGATTGTCGATGCGGAAATAGATGTAGCCCTTGTCGACGATGGCCTGCGGAAGGGCGCCCAGCCACTGGCGCGCAACCTGCTGGCTATGCGGGCCGCCGTAGTGTTCGAAGAACACCGGGTAGCGCTTGCCGGGCTCCATCTTGGGCGTGATCATCAGCCAGTGCAGGTCGCTGCCGTCCTCGGCCTTGATGGTGCCGAAGGTGGGCGTGCGGTGCGCGGCAAGATAGGGCGCATAGGGATGCGCGCCGTCCAGCCGGTTTTCCTCCACCCAGGCGAGCCGTTTGCCATCGGCGTCGGCCACATAGCTTTGCGAAGGCTGGGTGGGCGAGGAGCGGGTGACGACCAGCGTGCGTCCGTCCTTGTTGGCAACGGCGGCGTTGAACCAGCCTTTCTCCGTCAGCCGCATCGGCGCGCCCGGCTTGGCAAGGTCGATGGCGTAGAGCTGCGGGGCCAGCACGTCGTCCTTCGTGCCGGTGAAGAGGATGCGTCCGCGGTCTTCATCGACCGATACGAGCCGGGTCACGGCCCAGTGTCCGGAGGTCAACTGGCGCCATTTGCCGCCGGCGAAGTGGTAGAGGTGGCCGTAACCGTCCCGCTCCGACCACCAGACAAGGCTGCCGTCCTTGAGGAAGCGGTAATTGCTCGACAGGTTGATCCAGCTTTCCGGTGCCGCCGTTTCGGTGAAGAGCACGCGGCTCTTGCCGGTATCGGGATCGACCGCGAGCATGTCGATCCGGCTCTGCGCGCGGTCCTGCCGCTGGACATAAAGCGTCTTGCCGTCACGCGCCCAGTTGACGCGGGCAACGTAGATGTCGGTTTCCTTGCCGAGATCGACCTGCACCTTGCCGCTGCCGTCGGGCTTCATCACGAAGAGCGAGACGAGCACGTTGGGTGTTCCGGCGGCCGGGTAGCGCTGCTCGTAAGTGCGGGTGCCCTCGGCGCCGATCGCGGCGCGGGTTACGATCTTGACCGGCGCTTCGTCGTAGCGTTCCACGGCGATACGGCTGTCGTCGGGCGACCACCAGTAGCCCGCCATGCGGTCCATCTCTTCCTGGGCGACGAATTCCGCCTCGCCCCAGTGGACGGTCTTTGCGCCTTCTTCCGGCGTGACGGGCTTCTGCGCGCCCTGTTCGAGCGAACCGACCCAGAGCCGCTGGTCCCGCACGAAGGAAAGGTACTTGCCGCCGGGGCTGAGCGCGGAATTCAGTTCGTCTTCGGGGGAATCGGTGAGGCGCCGCACCGAACCGTCCAGCCCGGCAAGATAGAGATCGCCGTCCAGCGGGACGATGATCGAGCGGCCGTCATCACTCCAGCCATAGGCGACGATGCCCTTGAGGTCTCCCACGCGCTTGCGTTCGCGCTGCATCTTCTCCGCTTCGGAAAGCGCGCGGTTGGAGCCGAGCTTGAGCGAATCCACCAGCATCCGCCATTCGCCGCTTTCGCGGTCGTAGCCCCAAAGGTCGTAGCGCTGGCGGTCCTCGGTGCGGTTGCGCAGCAGGGTGAGATATCGTCCGTCGGGCGAGATCTTCACCTCGCGCGGCTGCGGGCCGTCAAGCGAGGGGCTGGCGAAGACGCGCTCGAAATCGAGTTGCGGAGCGGCCGGAGCCGGGGGCTGCCCTGAAGATTTTTGGGTCACGGAAGCGGCCTCGGCGGGGATGGAAGCGACGGGGACTGTGGCACACAGGGCGGCGATCAGCATGGAGATTCTGGACATCGCCACTGTGCCTAATCGCTCCGCGCGGGACAGACCAGACGGGCGGCACAGATTTCGACAGTGCCGCCGTGCCAGCGCTGCGAGCCGGACGCCGCTTTTCGGGTTCAGGGAATCACGCCCCTGGCGGCGAGGTCCACATGTTCCTTGCCGACAGCCGCAGGCGGCACCTTGCCCCCATCGCGCACGGCCTTGACCTCGGCTGGCGTGAACGGTTTCACCGGCTTGCCGCCCTTGCCCAGCGACACGAGGTGGTTGAGCACGTCTGCCACATCCTGGTCCTTCATCATGCTCATCGCCGGCATCATTCCGCCGATCTTCCGGCCGTCCACGGTGATCGGGCCGGTCACGCCGAACAGCACGGCCTTGACGAGATAGGCACGGCCCGCCGGCGATCCGGCGATCTGCGCGGCGCGGCCGTTGAGGCGCGGAAACTGGCCGGGAGCGCCGGCCCCATCGGCCTTGTGGCACATCGCGCAGCGTGCGCCGTAGACCTGCGGCCCTGCCGACAGTGCGGGCGCGGCGAGGACAAGCGCCGGAACGAGCGACGCGGCGAGCATTCTTTTCATGGAGCGGATCATTCCCGTCATGGTGGGAGAGATTTCAATACTTGACGATTATCCAGTATTCGTCAAGCGGCCAAATCGATGGCCGATATGGAAAAAACCTGAGTGCCTATCGGTCGTCGCTGCCTTCGTGTATGCGTCATTTACCCCATGCGGGCGTTCATGGCGCAAGGCCTCGGCAACGCCCCGTCTCATCAGCGTGGGGCCGGCCGATGCGGTGTCCTTGCAACTGCGTCGTTCGTGCTGCCGCCAGTGCCCTGGCTGCGGCCTCGATTGTGATTCAAGAGGTAGTCCGTGGCCCAGATCGACAGTGATTCCGTCTCCCGTCCCGGCGTCTATGCACGCGGCACCGAGACGGTAGACGCGATTCTCAAGGCGGCGCTCAGCGTCCTGATCGAAGAGGGGGCAACGGCTTTCACGATCCGCCGCGTCGCCGCCGCCTGCGGATTGCGGGTGGGCAACGTCAGCTATCATTTCCCGCGCAAGGAAATGCTGGTTCAGGTCCTGCTGGACGACATCATGGCGCATTACGATGCCAAGCTGGAAGTGAACGTCCGTCAGGCCGAAATCCCGGACGAAGATCGTCTGCGACTGGTCATCACCATGTGTCTAGACGACATTTCGACCAAGCGCACCACGCGCCTGTTCACCGAGCTCTGGGCCCTGGCCAATCACAATGACTTCATCGCCGAGCGGATCCACGCATTCTATGGCAAGGTCCACGACGTTCTGAGCGAGCATATCCGTCCGCTCAATCCGAACCTGAGCGAGGATGAGGTTCGCACCCTGGCGCTGTTCATAAGCGCTTCGATGGAAGGCACCACGCCGTTCCTCGGCTTCGACAAGCCGTGGAAGGCCCGGATGCCCGCAATCACCGCGATCTCGCTCGAATGGTTCGTGCACCTTGTCAAAAATGTGAAACCCGGTGAAATTGCCAGCCTGACAAGCGCCCTGACGTGATCGACTCGGACGCGATCGGGAAGCGCGGGGCGGAAAGGTAACCTGAGGGGCCAAGGCACGGACAATCGTGCCATGGTACAGGGGGTTATCGTGGGTTCGCACAGCTTTCGTGATCGTCTCGTCCTGCCTGCCGTCGCCGTTGCGTCGCTGGCTCTGCTTCAGCCGGGTATCGACCCGGTCTTTCTCACCCTGTTGACCGCGGCCCATCATGTGTCGCCGGAATCGCATGGCTGGATCGTCGGCGCGACGCAGGGCGGCATGGCGCTCGGCTCGGTAACGGCATGGGTGTTCGGGCGCGATATGCCGGGCCGCCTCTTCGTGCTCGCTGCGCTTGGGGCCTTCGTTGCGGGGCTGGCTACCGTAAACGTCGGCGCGGCCATGCCGCTCATGGCGATCCGCGCGGGCTACGGCATGGCAATGGGCCTCCTTTACACGCATGCCATGGCAAGTGCCGCGCAGAACCGTCCCTCAGGCGCCTATGGCGCGGTGTTCCTGGTGCAGCTTGTCATTTCCACCGTCGTGGCGGTGCTTCTCCCAATAGTGTCTGACATGCTCGGGCCGAGGATGGCGCTGATGACACTTTGCCTCGCGCCGCTCGCGGTGCTTGCGGCGTTTCTGCTGTTCCCGGCGGCACTGGGCGGGGCGGCGGTACCCGGCTCTTCCCCGGCCAGATGCCCTGCCGCACCGGCGGGTGAGGAGCGTCAACCCGTTGGAATGCAGGGCTGGCTCTACGCGGCGTCGGCGCTCGCATTCATTTGCGCGACGATGATGGTCTGGTCCTTTACCGGCGCATTGGCGATCGAGTGGCGGATCAGCGAGGACGTGGTGGGCCGGGCCGTGGCAATGGGCTCTATCGCGGGCGCGGCGACGGCACTCGCCGTCATGCGCGAGAAGCCGGTAGTTCCGCCCGTCGTCAGCGGCCTTGTGGCGGGGGCGATGCTGCTGGCGCCGATCGCCGGTGCTCGCGGCGGAGACATGGCCTTCGTGCTGGCGATCGTGCTGTTCAATCTCGGCTCCACCGCAATCATCGTGCGCACGTCCGGCCTCGCTTCGGGGGCGAGCGAGGACCGGCTGTTTCGCCGCTTCGTTACCTGCACGCACAGCCTCGGCATGATCGCGGGTCCGGTCCTGGGAGGCATCGCCACATGGCTTATGGGCGCGCTCGGATTGCCGGTCATGGCGGCCCTCGCCATTGTCGCCGGTTGCCTCGCGCTGGGGATCGCGGGGTTCCGGGCGGGGTTTTCGCGCGATGACGCGGTACAGCATGACGAGCCGCAGAATGACCTCGCACTCGCCGTCTCGTTCGGCTGACGGGCGGGGTAAATGACGTATTCCCGCTCCACCGGCGCCGATCCTAACAGGGGTGCCGGAAGATTTTGCAACTGCACAAAATTGACGCTTGACCAAAATTTGAAGGTCGTCCAGTTTTCTTCCGACAGATAAGGGGAATCGGGCATTTCCCCAAACAACAGGGGGCTGACGAGAGATGAGCGCGTCGCGTATCCATGGCGGCCGGGCTGGTCCCAGCGATAGAGATTCCGTGCGGACCATGACGCCGCATGTCACGCAGGAAAGCTTATCCCGCCGCGCATCGGCGGCGTGGCGCGGTCTCGGCGCGCGGCGCATTCCGTTTGCGGTGATGTTGCTCGCGGGGGCCTGCACCGTGCCGATGGTGGTCGGCGCCCAGGTCGGCGGCGAGGTCGAGGCGGACAAGGATCCGGCGGACTGGGTGGAGCGCGAGGCGGGCATTCCCGTCACCGACCAGCTCACCATGGAGAAGTGCGGCACTTGCCACACGCCGGACGCCAAGGGCAATCTTTCCCGCATTTCCTGGATCCGCGCGACGCCAGAGGGCTGGTCTCAGGCCATCAAGCGCATGGTCAAGCTCAACGGCCTGTCGATCGAGCCTGAAGAGGCGCGGCAGGTGGTGAAGTATCTCTCCACCCAGCACGGCCTCGCGCCCGAGGAGGCCCGCTCGGTCATGTACCTCGCCGAACGCCGCATCCTTGACGAGACGAACATCCCCAACGAGGCGGTGCGGCAGGCCTGTGCAAGCTGCCATGCCTTTGCGCAGCCGATGTCCTCCCGCCGCAGCAAGCGCGAATGGGCGCTGCTGCAGAACATGCACATGTCGCTCTATCCAACCGCGCAGATGGCTTACGAGCGGCCCGACCCGGCCCATGCCGGGGACGATGATGGCGAAGACGGCAAGAAGCCCGAAAAAGTCGCGAAGATCGCGCTGGAATATCTCGCCAAGGCGGCGCCGCTGCATACGCCGGAATGGGCGGCCTGGCAGCCGCGTATCCGCACCCCGATGCTGGGCGGCAAATGGGCGGTCAGCGCCTCTCTGCGCGGGCAGGGCCGCTTCGTGGGCGAAATGACGATCCAGCCCAAGCCCGGCTCGAACGAGTTCACCACCGTCACGACCCTGCGCTCGCTCGATACCGGGAAGACCTTCACCCGCAAGGGTTCGGCGCTGGCCTATACCGGCTTTTCGTGGCGCGGCACCTCCACCGGCGGTTCCGCCGCTCTGGCGCGGCCGGACGACATGACCGGCACCCTGCGCGAGACGATGTGGTTCTCTCCCGACCAGACTTTCGCCGAAGGGCGCTGGTACTGGGGCGAATATCACGAGTTCGGGCTCGACGTGAAACTGACCCGCGCCCTGGGCGCACCGGTGCTTGCCGCTGCGGCTCCAGAGGCACTCAAGACGGGTACAAAGGGGGCAGAAGTGCACCTGTACGGTGCCGACCTGCCTTCGGGCCTCACCCCGGGTGAAGTCGATTTCGGTGCCGGCGTGACGGTGCGCAAGGTCGCCTCGGCAAGCCCGAACGAACTGGTGGTGACAGTGGATGCCGATGCCGATGCGATGCCGGGGCTGCGCGACGTTTCGCTGCGCGGCGCGGTGCTCCAGAAGGCGCTGCCGGTCTACAGGACGATCGATTACCTGAAGGTCACGCCGGAAACCTCGCTCTCCCATCTTGGCGGCATCAAGTACGGCAAGGGCTACGAGCAGTTCGCGGCGCAAGGCTGGTCTTCCGGTGCCGACGGCAAGCCGGGCACGGCGGACGACTTCGTGGTCCGCACCGTCGATGCCGACTGGAAGCTCGATGAGTTCCGCACCGTCACTTACGACGACGATGTCAGCTACGTCGGCAAGATCGACAATGCCGGGTTCTTCACCCCCGGCGAGGAGGGGCCCAATCCGGCCCGCCGCTTCATGCGCAACAATTACGGCGAAGTCTGGGTGGTCGCCACCGCCCGGTCCGAAAAGGACAAGTTCGGCAAGCCGCTCGCCGCGCGCGCTTATCTCGTCACCACCGTCCCCGCGTACAAGCGCTGGGACCAGCCGGAGGTCTCGCAATGAACACGATGACATCGCTGAAGGCCGGACGCTACAGCATCGGCGAACTGCACGAGTTCGAGGCCGAAGGGCAGGGCTTCGCCTATCTCGTCGGCGCGGGCGCGATCTTCGCGCTGGACGAAGGCGCGCGGGCGGTGATCGCCCGGTTGCGCCGCGAGGAACTCTCGCACGCAGAGCTGGTTTCCGCGCTCACCGCGCATGGCCATTCGGCGGCCGATGCGGAGGATCTGATCCGCGAACTGCTCTATGTGCGCGGGATCGTCTCCGACCGGATCGCTCCCGCTGAAGCGCCGGTGCCGACCAGCCCGCCGGCCGATTTTCCGCTTCAGGCGCTGGTGCTCAACGTCACCAACCAGTGCAACCTCGCCTGCACCTACTGCTACGAATTCGGCGCGGACAAGATCGCCACGCCTGCGGGCAAGCCGAAGTTCATGACGCTGGATACGGCCAGGTCGTCGGTCGATTTCCTGCTGGCCGAATCTGGCGGTCGCAAGGCCGTGCACATCACCTTCTTCGGCGGCGAGACGCTGATGAACTTCAAGCTGCTGCGCGACGTGGTGCTCTACGCCAACGAGCGCGCCGCGGTGCAGGGCAGGGCGATCACCTATAGCTTGACCACCAATGCCACCCTGCTGACGGATGAGATCATCCAGTTCCTGTCGGACCAGCAGGTCGGCGTCACCGTTTCAATGGACGGTCCGCCCGAATTGCAGGATCGCCACCGCGTCTACAAGAACGGCAAGGGCAGCTACGCGGTGATGGAGCCGCGCCTGCGCAAGCTGATCGCCACGCACAAGACCCGCGCGATCACCGCGCGCGTGACGCTGACCGAAGGCGTCACCGACGTGATCCGCATCTTCCGCCACCTGAAGGACGATATCGGCTTCCACGAGGTTGGCTTCGCGCCGGTCACCAATTCCGGCGATCAGGCCTACGGTCTTGACGACGGCGGCATGCGCAAGGTGCTGGCGGGCTTCCACGCCCTGGCGGACGAATGGCTGGAACATGCCCTGCGCGGGCAGATGCACGGCTTTTCGAATGTATCGGAAACGATCGGCGAACTGATCCAGGGCGTCAACAAGTCGCACCCCTGCGGCGCCGGGATCGGCCTGCTGGGCGTCAGCCCTTCGGGCGACCTGTCTCCCTGCCACCGCTTCACCGATGCCGATACCCACACGCTGGGCCACATCTCCAGCGGCATCGACAGCGAGAAGCGCGAGGACTTCCTGTCGCGCGGACATGTCGGCGCGAAGTACGAATGCCAGAGCTGCTGGGCGCGTCCGCTCTGTGCGGGTGGCTGCCATCACGAGGCTTTCGTGCGCTACGGCGATACCGGCCACGCCAACCTGCACTATTGCGACTGGATCCGCGAATGGACCGATCGCTGCCTGAAGATCTACGGCGCGGTAGCCGCGCGAAACCCTGAATTCCTGAAACTTTTCGCGGCACGAAAGGCCCTGTCATGAAGCACTTGAAGCCGATCAACCGCAAGGCGCAGCGGATCGACGACATGGTGGCCCCGGCACTCGAAGCCTCCACCGAGGAAGACGTGGTGGCTCTTCAGCAGGCGCCGCGCCCGCACGTGCCGATGGGCTGCACGCTGTCGTTCTCGCCCGGCTGGGAAGTCGATGCCGGAGGCGGCACGGCGGGCCTGTGCCAGCCTGTGGAGCGCGACATCTACGATTGCTATGTCACCTGCTTCTGGCCGGTTCAGGTGCCCGATCACGTCAACTATTCGCCGGACTGGGCCAGCAACTGCGCCGTGGCGACCAAGGACTGGCGCAATCTCGACCTGGTGTTCCCATGAACTGCGCGCCTCCCCCTCACCCGGCCCGTCGCTCATATTCTGGGAACGCCCGCATGAAGACCCTTCGCCTCGGCCTTGCCGGGCTTGCCTCGGCTCTCGCATTCGCCGCAATACCTTCGCAGGCCGGCACCATCGTGCTGGGCGGCTATCCCGACCAGATCCAGTTCGTTGACGATGCCAGCGGCAAGGTCGTCCAGAAGGTCACGCTGGAAACCGGGCTGCCGGACAACATCCAGCTTTCGGCGGATCGTTCGAAGATCTACGTCACCACGCTGACGACATCGGGGATCGAGGTTCTGGATGCCGCCTCGCGCAAGGTGGTGAACAAGTTCAGCCTCAACACGCCGACCACGCGCTATCGTTTCACCGGCGGCGTGGCCGATCCCACGGGGCGCTGGTTCTACACGGTGGCCCAGCACTACGACAAGGAGATCGATCTCTACCGCGTCAGCAAGCCGCAATACGTGGTGATCGACCTCAAGACCCAGAAGATCGCCCGCGCCGTCGATATCGACAAGGAAGACGAAGGGCCGGGCTATCGCACGCGCCTTGCCATCGCGCCTGACGGCAAGACGCTCTACGTCTTCGACAAGAAGATCCGGGTGATCGACACCGCCACGCTCAAGGTGGCGGACCGCATCGACCTCGCCAAGCCGGAAGATCCCGGCATGCGCGATGTCAGCATGGGCGGCACGCTGGAAACGCTGCACGATCCCAATGCCTATGTCTCGGTGTTCAACGCCGCCGATCCCTACATCCACAACAAGGTCTTCGGCATCGCCCGCTTCGACCTGACCTCGCGCGAGTTCAAGTTCACGCCGATCGGTCCGGCGCCGGATTCGATGTCGGGCCTGCAGGTCACGCCGGATGGCAAGCAGGGCTATACCGTGGCCGAAACCGGCAAGCTGGGGGCCAAGCGCTGCGAGTTCTGGCACTTCGACCTCACCACCAACACCGCACTGGAAAAGTCGGAGTTTCCCTGCCGTTCGCGCTATTACTTCGGCATGTCGCGCGATGGGAAGAAGCTCTACATCTATGGCGCGGGCTTCGAGATTTCGGTCTTCGACGCGGCGACGCTCAAGCATGAACAGGACTGGGCGCTTGGCAACGACATCACCATGGCGGGCATCCTCACCACACCGTGAGGAGCCGGCCCGCAGCATGACGGCCGCGATCCGGGGGCGCGGGATCGCGGCGCGCTGCACGGCGCGCCTGCTCGGCGCGCAAGGGCTGGACTGGACGCTGGACGATGCGCCGCGTCCTTCCGGCCCGGCGGTGATGCTGAGCGATCCGGCGCTGTCCCTGATGCGCGACTGTCTTGGCGATCCGGAACTGCTGGCCGGCAAGCGCCGCGTGCAGCGCCGCGTAGTGGCATGGGGCGGGCAGGAGCCCGCCACGCTCGATCACGGCGCAATCGTGCTGGACGAAGGTGATCTGGATCAGTGTCTTGAGATAGATAATATCTATAAATCAAATATATACAGTGATTTTTCCATTCACGCGGCCATGCCGTTTCCCTCGGGAAACATGCGCCGGTTCGGTTCGCGGCCATCCGGCGCGGCGCAAGTGCGGTTGCTGCGCGAGGAAGACGGCGATGCCTGCCGGGTGGAATCGCTCGATACCGGGTGGCTGTTCCTGATCCCGGTCAGCGACACGACCGGCTGGCTGCTTGCCATCGGCGGATCGCCCGACGAACTGCTGCCGCAAAGCCGCCATCTGGGTGCGCGGGTCGAACTGTCGCGGCTGTCCGGCGCCAGCTTCGAAACCGCGCCCGGCATGCTGGAATGCCTTGCCGCCCCGGGCTGGCTCGCTTGCGGTACGGCGGCCATCGCCTTCGACCCGATCTGCGGAGATGGCACCGCGCAGGCCGTGCGCGAGGCCGTTCTTGCCGCCGCCGTGGTGCAGGCCCTGGCCGAGGGCGAGGATGCACAGGCGCTTGCCACGCATTATCACTCCATGCTGCTGGCCGCGATGCGGCGCCACCTCAAGCTCTGCGCGCAGTTTTACGCCACGGGCGGGAAGGGGGCCTGGTGGCAGGCCCAGCTCGCCGCGTTGGCGGAAGGCTTCGAATGGTGCACCGCCGCGCTCTCCCGCCTGCCGGAGCCGCGCTACGAATTGCGGGGCCTCCGCCTCGTCCCCCGGGAGACCGTGACCTGAACGCCCCCATTCCAACAGAGCCGCCCAAGATCGCGGACTGGAGCACCTACCGGCGCTTGCGCCCCTTCCTGGCGCCATACTGGCGGCCCTTGCTCACCGTGCTGGTCATCAGTCTCGTGGCGACGGCGATGAACCTTGCGCAGCCCTATCTTTCCAAGCTGATGATCGACCAGGCCCTGCTCAAGAGCGACATGCGCGCGCTGCTGACCATCGCGGCGGTCATGGTGGCGGTTTCGATGGCGGGTTTCGCGCTCAATATCCTTGCCAGCTACCGCTATGTCGGCACTTCGGCGGCGATGCTGTTCGATATCCGCGCCGCGCTGCTGCGCCATCTGCAGACGCTGTCGCCGCGCTTCTACGGATCGTTCCGGCTGGGCGACCTGATGTCGCGCCTCAACAGCGATGTCAGCGATATCCAGCGCGTCACCGCCGACACCATGCTTTCGGTGCTGAGCAATGCGCTGATGCTGGCGGGCAGCGTGGCTATCATGCTGTGGCTGGACTGGAAGCTGTTCCTGGTCAGCGTGGTACTGATCCCGGCCTGCGTCCTGACCTTCCGCCACTATCAGCGCCGCCTCAACGATCTCACCCGCGACATGCGCGAGCGCGGAGCGGATCTGGGCAGCCTGCTGGTGGACACGGTGATGGGCATGCGCGTGATCGCCTCGCTCGGCGCCGGCGAGCATGAGGTCGGCCGCTTCGCCACGCGCAACAACGCCTTCGTGCGCGCCATGCTGCGGATGCAGGTCGCCTCGTTCATGACCGGCGCGGTGCCCGGCACGCTGCTGACGATGACGACATCGGCCGTCATCATCTACGGCGGCGCGCGGATCATCGACGGCACGATGACGATCGGCACGCTGGTGGCCTTCATGACGTACCAGATGCGCCTTTTCGCGCCGATCCAGGTGATGATGGGGCTGGTTTCCGGCCTCAGTTCGGCGCGCGTCTCGCTGGCGCGCATCTTCGAGCTGTTCGACACGCCGCCCGAAGTGGCCGAGCGCGCCGACCCGCTGCCGCTGGCACGCGTGCGGGAGGGCATCCGCTTCGAGAACGTCTCCTTCGCCCATGCCGGGCGCCCGGTGCTGGCGGGCGTGGACGTGACTTTCCCGCGCGGCGCCTTCTGCGCGATCCTCGGGCCGAGCGGTGTCGGCAAGTCGACCATGGCGGACCTCATGGTGCGCTATCTCGATCCCGATTCCGGCCGCGTCACCGTGGACGGGCACGACATGCGCGATCTGGCGCTGGCCGACTTGCGGCGGGAGGTGATCCTGGTCGACCAGTCTCCCACCATGTTCAACGACACCATCGCCGCCAATGTCGCTTTCGCGCGGCCGCAGGCGAGCGCGGGCGAGATTGCGGAAGCGGTGCGACTGGCCGGTCTCGACGCGCTTGTCGCGCGGCTGCCGCTGGGCCTCGAAACCCGCACCGGGGAGCGCGGCCTTGCCCTTTCGGCGGGCGAGCGCCAGCGCGTGGCCATCGCCCGCGCCTTGCTGCGCAAGCCCGACGTGCTGATCCTCGACGAGCCGACTTCGGCGCTGGACAGCGAGACCGAGCGGCAGGTCGCGGCGCTGCTGCGGGAGGCTTTGCCCGAAGCGACGATCATCGCCATCACGCACAAGCCGCTGCTCGCCGAAATGGCGGACGTGGTGGTGACGATCGCGGAGGGCCGGGTGAGCACGCACCAGCGCGAGGCGGCATGACCGCACCCGATCCCGACCGGGCGATGCCACCGCTGTTTCCGGGCCGCACCGGCAGGGGCGTACGCATCGCGGTGATCGACAGCGGGGTCCATCCGGGGCACGACCATATCGACGCCGCCCGTATCGCGCCGGGCGTGGCCGTGCTTGCCGACGGCAGCCTCGACACCGGCCCGGACGCCGTGCTTGACCGTCTCGGCCACGGCACCGCCGTCGCGGCCGCGATCCTCGAAAAGGCGCCCGAGGCCATGTGCCTGCCGGTACGCGTCTTTCGCGAGGGGTTGAAAACCAGCGCCGCAGCGCTCGTCGCCGCGATCCGCTGGTCGGCTGCGCAGCGGGTCGATCTCATCAACCTCAGCCTCGGCTCGACCAATCCCGTGCATGAGCCGGTGTTCGCCGCCGCCGTGGCCGAGGCCCGCGCTGCGGGAGCATTGGTGATCGCCGCGCGCGAAGCCGGCGGCGTGCCGTGCCTGCCGGGAATGCTTCAGGGCGTGATCGGCGTGGAACTGGACTGGGACTGCCCGCGCGCACGGCTTGGTCTGGCGCGGCGCGGGGATCGCCCGGTGCTGCTCGCCTCGGGCTACCCCCGGGGGATTCCCGGAGTGCCGCATCGGCGCAACCTTTACGGCATCAGCTTCGCCGTTGCCCAGGTCACCGGCTTTGCCGCGCTGGCCTGTGAGGAAGGCGGGGCCGAAATGCTGTTCGAACTGGCGCAGGCCACATAGAGCGGTCTGGCGCATCGCCGCATTTTCCCCTGACCCGCGTTCTTCCCCAAAAAAAGGCCCGCCACGGATGAACCGTGGCGGGCGACAAGGTGGGTTGGTGAGAGACCGTCAGAACCGCTGGCCGAACTTCAGCCCGAAGAACCTCGGCTTGATCGGGTAGGTTCGCGACGAGTCCGAGCAGTAGGCGATCGAGCAGAAGGTGTTCTTGCTCAGCGCCCCGCGCTTGTCGAAGGCGTTCTGGATGAAGGCTTCCACCGACCAGTTGTCCTTCTTGAAGCCTGCCGAGAAATCGAAGCTTTCGAACCCCTTGGTGTTGCCGAGCAGGCTGTTGTTGTACGTGTCGAGGTCCGAGGTGCTGGAGGTCTGGTAGAAGGCTGCGGCCTGCACGAACGCGTCGAAATCCGAGACCATGAAGCTGTAGCGCGCGGTGGCGTTGGTCTTGAACTTGGGCTGGCGCGGCAGGCGGGTGCCCTTGGCGGCGGCCTGCTGGCCGACATCGGGGCAGGAGGCGAGCTGGTAATAGTCCGAGGTGGGAGAATCGCGGGTGATCTTGCAGAAATTCTCCGCCAGCGCCGCATCGTTGTAAGCGCCGGCGGCGCTCAGCATGAGATCGCCGATCTTCCATTCGGCGTCCATTTCCACGCCGTAGACCCGGGCATCGCCGGCATTGAGGCGAAGGCCCGCGCCCTGGAAGCCGAACGGCACGACCAGGTACTGCACGCCCTTCCACTGTTCGTAGTAGACCGCGCCGTTGAGGCGGAAGTTGTTGCCCCAGGTGGTCTTGAAGCCCATTTCCCAGTTGGTCAGGGTATCGGCCTTGTAGGGCTGGGTCGGGGCGATGCGGTTGCCGCCGCCGGGGCGGAACCCGGTGGAGTAGGTCGCGTAGAGCATCTTGTCCGGCGTTGCCTGCCAGGCGAGGCTGAGCTTGTGAGTCTCGCCTTTTTCCGAATACTTGATGTCGGTGTTGATGCAGGTCAGCCGTTCGTCGGGCAGCGGCACGTCGCAGCCCTGTTCGCCGGTAAGCGTATTGTAGGCGCGGCTGGACCGCGCGCTGGCTTCGACGCCGCCGAAGCCGTAGTTGCTGTTCTTGGTGTCGAAGTAGCGGATGCCGCCCGTCACCTTGAGATTGGGCACGATCTCGTAAGTGCCTTCGGCGAAGAGGGCGAAGTCCTTGTACACCGTGTTGGTTTCCACGAGGTAGAAGGCATCGCGCTTCACCGCGTGGCTGGACCCGGCGTTGATCGGCAAGGTCGAGAGATAGCCCAGATCCCTGATGTAGTAATCGCTGTCGGTCTTCTGCTTCTGGTACTGGTAGAAGGCGCCCGCAGTCAGGGTGAAGGGCCAGGACTTCGGCACGGAAAGCCGCAGTTCCTGCGTGAACTTGCTCTGGCGCTGATTGCCGAAATAGGCCTGCGCCGGGTTCTGGAAGTTCCCGTCGGCATCCTTGAACTGAAGGTAGGATTCGTAGCCCGGCCCGAAGTTGTCGTAAGTGACCGAGTAGTAGGTGTAGTCGTTGGCGTTCTTGATCCGGCGCTTGAAGTAGCCGGTCGACGATACGAGGTCGAAGTCGCCCAGATGGCCCTGGATGGTCAGCGCGGCCTGGTACCACTTGTCCTTGTTGTAGGTTTCCGAATAATCGTGGACCTTGAGGTCGCCGACGTCGGGATCGTAGTTGAACGAGCCCTTGGCGTTGAGGTTCTGGTACGTGATCGACGGCATGATCAGCCAGTCGTCACCCAGATCCACCGAAACGGTGGCGCGGCCGCCCCAGTCGGTTACGGGGTTGTAGTTCTTCTTGACCAGATCGTCGTTGGTCAGGAGGTAATTGGTGTCGGGATCGTCGTCGCCCAGCTTGAAATTGTAGGAGCCGGGCGTGTTGTCGATGTAGCCGCCATCGTGGCGGTAGTAGCCCATCAGGCGGATCGCGATGTTTTCGGACACCGGCAGGTTCATGAAACCTTCGAGCTGCGCGCCCGGATCGCCTGCGCCGTACTTGTTGATCTGCGCATCGTAACCGGCCTCGAACTCGCCGAGCTTGGGTTTCTGGGTGATGATGCGCAAGGTGCCGGCCAGCGAACTGGCGCCGAACAGCGTGCCTTGCGGACCGGAAAGCGCCTCGATGCGCTCGATATCGTAGATGTGCAGGTCCGGCATGCGGCCTGCGGTGGTCAGCGGGATTTCATCGAGATAGACGCCCACTGTCGGCAGTGCCCCACCCGAGACCGAAATGCCGCGGAAGAACGGTTCGCTGCGGCCGGGGCCCAATGTCGCGAAGCTGACGGAAGGCAGGATATTGGCATAGTCGGCGAAGTTGGCGACCTGCCGCTGGTCGAGCTTTTCGGGCGCGAGCGCCTGTATGCTGATCGGTACGCGCTGGACGCTTTCCGAGGTGCGCGTGGCGGTGACGACGATATCGGTGAGGCCCGACGACGGCGCCGTGGTTTGTTCCGAGGCTTGAGGCGCGCCGGCCTCTTGCGCCATGGCCGTGGCCGGAAGCGCGAAGGGTGTGAGTATCGTCGTCGCCAGCAGGCATAGTTCACCGGCGCGACGATGCCGCGTAGTCAAGTGCATGTCATGGACCCCCAAATTGTCGTTTCGTGCCCTCTCCCGGCCCGAAAGCTCCCGCCTTGCCGGCGGGTCGCCGTGCACCGCCTTCGCGCCCTTTGGGTCTGGCGAAGGCAACCTCCTCCTGTCCCGGAAGCAACGCCTTCCGGGTTCGCCGACAAGACTTCGCCGACGCCGAATTACCAGAGATAAAAGGGAATGCTTCGCAATCGCAGCATTCCGAACACCCGTCCTAAATTGGATAGTGACAGTCATTTTTCTGCTGTCAAGGCGCTAAAATGTGATCTTATCTTTCAGGTTCCTGCGCGAACTTTCCAGTTTGCGCGTTGCGGGACTCGACGAGCCTGAACATATGTCCTAGATCTGTTTCGCAGTTGCACATAGGAGTTTCATGGCTCACTCCCCCGTCGCTCCCGCCCGCGTTCCGGCCACCGGAACGCTTGAAACGGCCTTGTCCCATGCGGCCGGATTGCTGGCCGAAAGGCCCGACATCGCGCATGCCCAGGCGCTGGAAATCCTGCGCGCGCTGCCCGGTCATCCGCAGGCGCGGCTGGTGGAGGCGCGGGCCTTGCGGCGGATGGGGAAGGGGCGCGCGGCAAGGGCGATTCTCGGCGATCTCGCGGCGACCCAGCCGCGCGCGGCGCTGGTGTTCCTGGAACTGGGGCAGGTATGCTGCGAACTTGGCGAACCGGTTCAGGCCGAAGCCGCGTTCCGCCGTGCCGGTGACCTGCGTCCCGATCTCTGCCCGGCATGGAGCGGACTGGCGGCGGCGCTTCGCGATCAGGGAACCGGGCGGACGCGCGAGGCGGAGGCCGGCCAGGCGGACCTTGCTGCGGTCAGGGCGGCAACGCGCGACCCCGATCTGGTCAAGGCCGCGCTGGCGCTGGGCGAAGGGCATTTCGAAGCGGCGCAGAAGCTGCTGCACGATTTCCTGCGCCGCGATCCCGAAAATGCTGCCGCGATTCGCATGATGGGCGAACTGGCATGGCGGATCGGGCGGCTGGATGATGCGGTAGCCTTGCTGGAGCGGGCGATATCGCTGGCCCCGGGTTTCGAGGCCGCGCGCGACCTTCTGGCCCGCGTGTTAGGCCAGGCGAACCGCCTTCCCGAAGCGCTTGCCCAGGCTGACGAACTGATCGCGCGCAATCCCCTCAGCCCTGCCCATGCCATGCTCAAGGCCTCGTTCCTCGTGCGGACGGGGGAGCAGCATGGGGCCAAGGCGATCTACGAAGCGCTGCTCGAACGGCGCGAAGACCAGCCGCGGATCTGGATGAACCTCGGCCATGTCTGCAAGACGATCGGCCGGCGCGACGATGCCATTGCCGCTTATCGCCGCGCGGGCCGACTGGCGCCGTCGCTGGGCGAGGCGTGGTGGAGCCTGGCCAACCTCAAGACCGTGCGCCTCGGCGCCGAGGACCTGGCGGCGATGCGCGCGGCGCTGGCCGGTCTCGAAGGCGAACAGGCGCAGGGCGAGGATGCGGTGCACCTGCACTTCGCGCTCGGCAAGGCGCTGGAGGATGCGGGCGCCGATGCCGAGGCTTTCGGCCACTACGAGACGGGCAACCGCCTGCGCGCCGCGCGCGAGCCGTTCGGCGCTGCGGAGGCGCATCGCCATGCCCGCGATCATGCGGCGACCTTCACCGCGCCGTTTCTGGCGGGGCGCGGCGAAGGCGGCTGCCTTGCTGCCGATCCGATCTTCGTGGTGGGCCTGCCGCGCGCCGGATCGACGCTGGTGGAGCAGATTCTCGCCAGTCATTCGATGGTCGAGGGGACGATGGAACTGCCCGATCTGATGATGATCGCCGCGCGCCTCGAATCGCGGATCGAGGAAGGCGAATTCGCCGACTACGGCGCGCTGATGGCCTCGCTCTCCCCGGCCGACCGAACGCGGCTGGGCGAGGAGTATATCGAGCGCACCCGCGCGCACCGGCAGAGCGGCAAGCCGCATTTCATCGACAAGATGCCCAACAACTGGCAGCACCTTGGCCTGATCCGCCTGATCCTGCCGAATGCCCGGATCGTGGATGCGCGGCGCCATCCGCTGGGCTGCTGCTTCTCCGGCTGGAAGCAGCATTTCGCGCGCGGGCAGGACTTCACGTACGATCTCGCCGGGATTGGCGCTTATTACCGAGACTACACGGCGCAGATGGCGGCATTCGAACAGGCGGCGCCGGGGGCGGTGCACCGCGTGATCTATGAGCGCATGGTGGCCGATACGCCGGGCGAGGTGGCGCGGCTGCTCGGCCATCTCGGCCTGCCGTTCGAGGACGCCTGCCTTGCCTTCTGGCAGACCGAGCGAGCGGTCCGCACCGCGAGTTCGGAACAGGTGCGCCAGCCGATCTTCACCGATGCGGTGGAGCACTGGAAGCGCTTCGAACCGTGGCTGGGCGATCTCGTTTCCGCGCTGGGGCCGGTCCTGGCGGCTTATCCCGATGCGCCTGACGAGTGGCGGGAACGGCTGGCCTGAGGAAAACCGGTCCGCGCAGGTTGGCCTAACCTGCGCGGGCCGCCGTTACTGCGAAATCACCCGCACCGCGAAAGCCGCGGCGGCGGCGCGGGTTTCCACGCCCAGTTTCTCGAAGACCTGTTCGAGGTGCTTGTTCACCGTGCGCGGGCTGATCGCCAGGATTTCGCTGATGACGCGGTTGGGCTTGCCGTAGCTGATCCACAGCAGCACTTCGGCCTCGCGCTGGGTGAGGCGGAAGTGTTCCTGCAAACAGGTGATATCGGCCTGCGGGTCGATCAGGTTGACGCGCACCAGCAGTTCGCCGGGGCGCGAGCGGCCGACCACTACGGCTTCGAGCGAGCGTCCGCCTTCGAGGTCGAGCTTGGTGGTGGTGCCCGGCGCCGCACCGTCCTGGAACAGGCGCATGAATGGGGGCAGCAGCAGCGGCGGCAGTTCCCCGCCATGGCGCGACCAGTCGGGCGCGAACGTCTGGAGCAGCTTTTCGGCCGTGGGGGTGCACCAGCCCATCCGGCCTTCGGCCTGCACCGCGATGAGGCTGCGCCCGGTGGCGTCGAGCGCGAAATGGCTGCCGTGCGCGATGCGGGCATTGGCCATGTGGACGCGCACCCGCGCCAGCAGCTCGTCCACGACGATGGGCTTGCGCAAGTAATCGACCCCGCCTGAATCGAGCGCGTGGACGACGTGCTCGCTTTCGGTGAGCCCGGTCATGAAGATCACCGGCACATGCGCGCGTGCCGGCAGCGCCTTGATCGCGCGGGTGGTCTCGAAGCCGTCCAGTCCGGGCATCACCGCGTCCATCAGCACGAGGTCGGGCACGACATGGCCGAGCAATTGCAGCGCCGCCTCGCCGCTCGTCGCCACCAGCACCGATATCCCGGAGGATTCCAGCGTGTCGGTCAGGAAACGGAGCGATTCCTGCGTGTCGTCGACGACGAGCACGGTGTCGGTATGGACGGTCATGGCTTGCGGGTCATCATGTGTGGGCTCTGGCGGTCTTGAGGAGCATCTGTATGTCGAAGCGGTCGAGGTGATCCACCAGTTGCGCGACGAGCGGGGCGGCTTCGGGAACTTCGCGTTCCAGCGTGCGGATGGCGGCTTCGATCCCGCGAACGTGGCCGATCAGCGCCTTCTGTTCGATCTCGGCCAGGAGCGGCGCGGCGGCGGCGGGCAGCGGCGCAATGCCCGGATCGATGGCGGGCGGGCGCATGGCTTCGGGCTTCTCGCCGATCCAGCGGATCGAGAGCTGTTCCGCCACGACATCCAGCATGGCGTCGAGTTCGACCGGCTTCTTGAGGAACATGTCGTGGCTGGCCAGTCCATCGCCGCCGCGGCTGAATTCGTGGGCATTGGCCGAGACCATCACGATCTTCACGTCCTTGCCGAGCGTTTCGCGCAGGCGTGCGCAGATATCCCAGCCGGATTCGCCGGGCATCGAGATGTCGAGCAGGACGATGTCGGGCCGCTCGGCCAGCGCGAGGGCATGGCCCCCTGTGCCGTTCGATGCATCGAGCACGGTGAAGTCCAGCGGTTCCAGCAGGCTGCGGACCATGCCGATCTGGGCGGGATCGTCGTCGATCACCAGCACCTTGCGGCGTTCGCCCTCGTAGCCGGCGACCCGGTCCACTTCCTCGACATCCTGCTTTGGCCCGGCGACCTGACCCAGCATCAGCCGGACGGTGAAGCGCGTTCCCTGCCCCGGCTCGCTCACCACCGCAAGGTCGCCGCCGAGGATGCGAACCAGCGCCTGCGTGATCGCAAGGCCAAGGCCCACTCCCTTCTGGCGCTGGGCATCGGGATTGCCGCCGCGCTCGAACGGTTCGAAGACCTTGGCGAGGTCTTCGGGCGAGATGCCGATGCCGGTGTCGACCACCTCGAACGTCGCCATTTCGCTGCGGTACTGGACGCGGAACGTAACCGAGCCTGCCGGCGTGAACTTGATCGCGTTGGACAGCAGGTTGATGAGGATCTGGCGCAGGCGTTTCTGGTCGGTCCGCACGAAGCCGGGCAGGCGTTCGGGGCGCTCGAAATGGAAGGCGATCCCCTTGGCCTGCGCCTGCGGGCGGAACATGTTGGCGATCTGGTCCACGAAGGAGGGGAAGCGCACCGTCTCGCTGGAAATGCGCAGCACACCGCTTTCGACCTGCGATATGTCCAGCAGGCCCTCTACGAGGTTGGTGAGGTGTTCGGAGCTGCGGCGGATCACCTTGGCCGCTTCCACCGGGGTCACGTCATGCCCGCGCTCCAGGAGCTGCGAGTAGCCGTAGATGGAGTTGAGCGGCGAGCGGATTTCGTGGCTGACGCTGACGAGGTAGCGGCTTTTTGCCGAATTCGCGGCCTCGGCCGCTTCCTTGGCGGCCTGGAGTTCCTTCTCGGTGCGGTTGTGCGCCTCGATCTCGTTCATCAGCAGGGTCACGTGGTGTTCGCTTTCCTGCATCGCCGAGCGGCGCGAGTGGTGGACCAGCACGATGATCCACGCGATCACCCCGCCGCACAGCGAAAGCAGCAGGAACAGGCCGATCAGCACCGAGGAGAAACGGGCGGCGGCATTGGGCGAGGTCAGCTCGATCTGCCAGGAAAGCGTGCCGACGATCACCCCGATCACCGAGACGATCGCCGCCATCACGAATACGAAGTGCCCCACCGGCGTATGCACGAAGCGGGCCGCGCGGCGCGGGACCAGCCGCTCCAGCCAGCGGGCGAGCTGCTGTGTCGCGCGGCTGTCGCGCTTGCAGCGGTCGTGGCAGCGCGCTTCGAGGGTGCAGCACAGCGAACAGATCGGAGCCGCATACATGGGGCAGTGCGCCATGTCGTTGAGCTCGAAGCGGTTCTCGCAGATCACGCAAGTGGCGTCGGTCTGGTCGGGCGACCAGCGGGTGCGGCGGGCGATGTAGTAGCGGCCTTGCGTGGCAAGCGCGATCACCGGTGCGGCGGTGAAAGCCACGGCCAGCCCGATCACCGGCGCGAACGCCTGTGCCAGCGGGCCGAGCAGGTCGAAATGCGCGCATGTCGCCACCGCGATCGACAGGGCCATGGCGCCGAGGCCCACCGGGTTCAGGTCGTTCAGGTGGGCGCGCTTGAACTCGATCCCGCGCGGCGAGAGGCGCAGCGGCTTGGAGATCATGAGATCCGCCGCCAGCGCGCCGATCCACGCGGCGGCTACCGTGGCGTAAAGGATCAGGATCTGCTCGATCACGGTGAAGATGCCGATTTCCATCAGCAGCAGCGCCAGCAGCACGTTGAACACCATCCAGACGATGCGGCCGGGGTGGCTGTGCGTGAGGCGCGAGAAGAAGTTCGACCACGCGATCGAGCCGGCATAGGCATTGGTCACGTTGATCTTGAGCTGGCACACCACCACGAACAGGCCCGTCAGCACCAGCGAGAGCGCGGGCCAGCCGGTCATCTGCGTGAAGATCGCATGGAACATCGCAGTGGGGCTGGACGGATCGTCCGCCATGAGGTGGCGGCTGGTGACGAACCAGGCGAGGTAGGAGCCCAGCAATAGCTTGGTGCCGCCGAACAGGGTCCAGCCGGGCCCGCCGATCAGCATCGCGGTCCACCAGCGGGTGCGGCCGATCTTCGCTTCCGGCGGAAGGAAGCGCAGGTAGTCCGCCTGTTCGCCGATCTGCGGCAGCAGCGAAAGCAGGGTGGAAAGTGCGAGCCCGAAGTGAAGCAGGGTTACGCTGCCGTCCGCCAGCCCGAACCTGCCGGAATAGTGAGACCATTCGGCCAGCGCCGCAGGACCAGACCACACGATGTAGACGATCGGCGCGACTTGCAGGACGATCCAGACGTATTGCGTCCAGGCCTGGAACCGGGTGATCGCGCTCATCCCGTAGAAGGCGATGGGGATCACCACGAGCGCGCAGATCAGGTAGGCCACGCTCATCGGCATCCCGGTCATCGCGCGCAGGGCGACCGCCATGATTGTCGCCTCCACCGAGAACAGCAGGAAGGTGAAGGAGGCATAGACCAGCGAGGTGATCGTCGAGCCGAGATAGCCGAAGCCCGCGCCGCGCGTCAGCAGGTCGATGTCCAGCCCGCGCCGGGCGGACTGGTAGGCGATGGGCAGGCCCAGCACGAACATCAGCGCCATGCCCGCCGCGATGGCGGCCACGCTGTTGGCGAAACCGTAAGTCAGCGTGATCGAGGCGCCGATCGCCTCGCAGGCGAGGAAGGCGGTGGCGCCGATGGCGGTGCCCGCCACCGTGCGCGGCGCCCAGCGCCGCGCCGCATCGGCGGTGAAGCGCAGGGCATAGTCTTCAAGCGTCTGCGTCGCGACCCACTTGTTGTAGAGCCGCTTGTCTTTCAGGACGTAGTCGGGCTGCTTCATCACCCGATTTCGGTGACGGGAGCGGGCTCGCGCGGGCGCAGGCCGCCGCTGGCGACGATGAAGTCGACCACTTCGTCCAGCCCGACCATGTCCTTGAGGTTGGAGAACAGGAAGGGCCGCGTGCCCCGCATCTTCCTGGCGTCGCGGTCCATCACGCCCAGGTCGGCGCCGACCAGCGGGGCAAGGTCGATCTTGTTGATGACCAGCAGGTCCGAACGGGTGATGCCGGGGCCGCCCTTGCGCGGGATCTTGTCGCCCGCGGAAACGTCGATCACGTAGATGGTGATGTCGGCCAGTTCCGGGCTGAAGGTGGCGGCCAGGTTGTCTCCGCCGCTTTCGATGAAGATCACCTCGAGGCCGGGGAATTTCCTGGCCATCTCGTCCACGGCGACGAGGTTGATGCTGGCATCCTCGCGGATGGCGGTGTGCGGGCAACCGCCGGTTTCCACGCCCATGATCCGCTCCGGGGCGAGCGCGCCGGAGCGGGTGAGGAATTCGGCATCCTCGCGGGTGTAGATGTCGTTGGTGATGGCCGCGATGTTGTAACCCTCGCGCATGGCCTTGCAGAGGCGTTCCGTCAGCGCGGTCTTGCCGGAGCCGACCGGGCCGCCGATGCCGACGCGCAGGGGACCGTGACCTGAAGCGGTTGGGGCAGTGCTCATGAGCGGAAAAGCCTTGTGTAGAGGGTTTCGTGGGCGATCGACGCCAGTTCGAGGTCCGGCGCGGCGGTGCCGAGGTCTTCCAGCGGCGTGACGAGGGCGCGGGCGGCGATCCGTTCGATCAGCGGGGCAAGCGCGGCGATGGCATGTTGCCCGTCGGTCTGGCCGAGCGGAACCAGCCGCACGCCTGCCGAAACGAGGTTGGCGGCGGTGGAATGGAGCAGGGCGTGGAGCGCGCTTTCCAGCGGCACGCCGTGCGCCGCGCAGGCCAGCGCCATGACCGTACAGTGGGCGACGGGCCAGTCGCCGTTGCGCGCCGAGAAAGCGTCCAGCGCGGGGTGTGGCCAGGCCTTGCGGGTGACGGCAAGGAACGAGGCGCCCTGCTGGCGGGCCTCCAGCGCGGTTTCGCTGCTGCCCCGGAAGGCGGCGGCGAGTTCGGAGATGTCGTCGAAGGCGGCGTCATCGCCGGCGGCTTTCCAGGCGTGCACGAAAAGGACGGCATCCACCCAGCCGCCGCCGCGCGCCAGCACCGCTTCGACATAGGCGACCACGTCCATGGCGCTGCGCACCCGGCCATCCTCCACGGCGGTTTCGAGGCCGTGGCTGTAAGTGAAGCTGCCGACCGGATAGGACGGGGAAGTCCATGCGAGCAGCCGGTGCAGCGCCCCGTCAGTGAGCATGGGAGCAGGGGCCGTCATGATCGTGGTCATGGTCATGATGGTGGCCGTGGTCGTGATGCCCATGGCCTTGCGAATGGTCGTGCCCGTGCGAATGGTCATGTCCGTGGGCATGGCCGTGGCCGGAATAGGCGCCGCCCTCGGGCGTGAAGGCGGCTTCCAGCCTGGTCACCGTGGCGCCCAGCCCTTCGAGCATGGCGTTGATGACGTGATCGTCGCGCAGGCGGATGGCATGGGGGTGGAGTTCGGCGGGCAAGTGGCGGTTGCCGATATGCCAGGCGAGCCGGATCATCGTTGCCGCGCTGTCCGCCGTCACTTCCACCAGTGCCTCGGGCGCGGCGAGCACTTCCACCAGCCGCCCGTCCGAGAGCTGCAGCGCATCGCCGTGGCCCAGCACTTGCGCGCGCGGCAGGTCGAGCAGGAAGGCGGTGCCGTTGTCTGCGGTATAGTACCAGCGGCGGCGGTGGCGCGCGTCATGGTCCAGCGTGATGCGGTCGGCGGCCTCGCCGGTCCAGTGACCGTGGGGGATGACTTCGTGGACGGTCAGCATGGGAAGGGCCCTGTGTTGTTCCGAATCTTGCTCCGGGCCGACGGCATAATCAGCTTTTCCCCGCGATGACGAGAGGGGAGGCCCATCAGAACAGGAAATAGCGCTGGGCAAACGGCAGCACTTTCGCCGGTTCGCAGGTGAGCAGTTCGCCGTCGGCACGGACCTCGTAAGTTTCGGGGTCGACCTCGATATGCGGCATCGCGTCGTTGAGCACCATGGATGCCTTGGAAATGCCCCCGCGCGTGTTGCGCACGGCTTCCAGCGGGCGCTGGAGCTGCAGGCGCTCCGCCACGCCGCCCTCTATCCCCGCCGCCGAGACGAAGTGGAGCGAGGAGGCCACCCCCGCCGCGCCCAGCGCGCCGAACATCGGCCGGTAATGGACCGGCTGGGGCGTGGGAATGCTGGCATTGGCATCGCCCATCGGCGCGGCGGCGATGGCGCCGCCCTTGATGACCATGTCCGGTTTCACCGCGAAGAAGGCTGGCGACCACAGCACCAGATCGGCCAGCTTGCCGGGCGCGATCGAGCCGACGACATGGCTGATCCCGTGGGCGATGGCCGGGTTGATGGTGTACTTGGCGATGTAGCGTTTCGCGCGGAAATTGTCGGAATCGGCATCGTCCGGGCCAAGGCTGCCGCGCTGCTGCTTCATCTTGTCGGCGGTCTGCCAGCAGCGGATCACCGTTTCGCCCACGCGGCCCATCGCCTGGCTGTCGGACGACATCATCGAGAAGGCGCCCAGATCGTGAAGGATATCTTCCGCCGCGATGGTTTCCTTGCGGATGCGGCTGTCGGCGAAGGCCACGTCCTCGGCGATGCGGGGATCGAGGTGGTGGCACACCATCAGCATGTCGAGGTGCTCCTCGATGGTGTTGACGGTGTAGGGCCGGGTCGGGTTGGTGGAGGAGGGCAGCACGTTGGGCAGGCCTGCCACGCGGATGATGTCCGGCGCATGGCCGCCGCCCGCGCCTTCGGTGTGGAAGGCGTGGATGGTGCGGCCCGCGAAGGCGGCGATCGTGCTTTCCACGAAGCCGCCTTCGTTCAGGGTATCGGAATGGAGCGTGACCTGCACGTCGTACTCGTCCGCCACCTTGAGGCAGCAGTCGATCGTGGCGGGCGTGGTGCCCCAGTCCTCGTGCAGCTTGAGCCCGCATACGCCCGCGCGGACCATCTCCTCCAGCGCGGCGGGGGTGGAGGCATTGCCCTTGCCGAACAGGCCGAAGTTCATCGGCAGCGATTCCAGCGCCTGCATCATGCGGCCGATGTGCCACGCACCCGGCGTGCAGGTGGTGGCGAGCGTGCCGTGCGCCGGGCCGGTGCCGCCGCCCAGCATCGTGGTGATCCCGGAATTCAGCGCCTCTTCCACCTGCTGCGGGCAGATGAAGTGGATATGCGCGTCGATCCCCCCGGCGGTGAGGATGCGCCCTTCGCCGGCGATGATCTCGGTGCCGGGGCCGATGGGAATGTCCACGCCCGGCTGCACGTCGGGGTTGCCCGCCTTGCCGATGGCGCTGATCCGCCCGTCGCGCAGGGCGACGTCGGCCTTGATGATCCCCCAGTGATCCAGGATCACCGCATTGGTGATGACGGTATCGGGCGCACCTTCGGCCCGGGTCATCTGCGACTGGCCCATGCCGTCGCGGATCACCTTGCCGCCGCCGAACTTCACTTCCTCGCCGTAGACGGTGCGGTCTTCCTCGATGCGGATCAGCAGCGAGGAATCGCCCAGCCGCACGCGGTCTCCCACGGTGGGGCCGAACATCCCGGCATAGGCGCGGCGGTTCATCGTCACCGGCATCAGAGGTCTCCCATCACGGCGGCGCGGAAGCCGAACACGCGGCGCGCGCCGGCATAGGGAACAAGCTGGACCTCGCGCGTCTGGCCCGGTTCGAAGCGGACCGCCGTGCCCGAGGCGATGTCGAGCCGATATCCGCGCGCCGCCTCGCGATCGAAGGATAGCGCGGGATTGGTCTCGGCGAAGTGATAATGGCTGCCGACCTGGATCGGCCGGTCGCCGGTATTGGCCACGGACAGGGCGATCGCCTCGCGCCCCTCGTTCAGCACGATTTCGCCCTCGGCCGGGATGATTTCGCCCGGGATCATCGGATCGGCCTGTGCACGGTGACGAGCTTGGTGCCGTCAGGGAAGGTCGCCTCGACCTGGATGTCGTGGATCATCTCGGCAATGCCGTCCATCACCTGGTCGCGGGTGAGGACATGGGCGCCGCTGGCCATGAGTTCCGCCACCGGCCGCCCGTCCCGCGCGCCTTCCACCACATGGTCGGAAATGAGGGCGATGGCCTCGGGATGGTTGAGCTTCACGCCCCGCTCAAGCCGCCTGCGGGCGACCATGGCAGCCATGGCGATGATGAGCTTGTCTTTTTCGCGACCGGTGAGGTTCATTGGCCCTAGCAGTAACAGATGGAGGGAAGGCGTGGCGAGAGGCCGAACACGGCGGACCTCAGGATTTCCGCGCAGCGAAGCGCGATATCGCGGACCCGGCGCGGATCCGGCGCCGTCATGCGCAGGATCAGCATGCCGTCGAAACAGGTTGCGCCGCCGTGCGGGGCGGGGATCAGCGTGCGGGCGCGCTCCAGATGATCGGCGGCGTCCGGGCCGACGTAGACCAGGGTGAGAACCGCACTTGCACCGCCGAAGCCGAAGGGGCGGGCGGCGGTTCCGGCCACGTCACCGCCGATGTGAAGCGTGTCCGCCCAGATCAGGCGTCCGCCCCGGCGAATGCGCCATGAATCGTGGATGAGGCCGCTCTCGAAGGTTTCGCCCATGGCGCCCCGGCCCAGCACGATCATCTCGCTGGCGAGCAGGCGCGCATCTGCCGCCATGTCCACTTCCAGCGAGCGGCGCATGTGGCTGCGGTCGAACAGGATGGCTTCCTGCGCCAGCCATTCGCAGCGGCTGGCCGCTCCAAGGGCGATGCGTGTCTCGATGCGGGTCGGCGGGTCGTCTGGCAGGGCGCGGTAGATCTTTTCCGCTGCCTGGGGGATCACCGTGGCGGCAGCATCGTCGTCCACCTTGATGTCCAGCGCGAGCCGGTCTCCCCCCGTCAGCCCGCCGCTGGTGGTGACGGTGACGGCAAGCGGGAATTCGCCCGCGTCGCCATCGGGAAACAGCAGGCGCGCCGGGGCGATCTGGCTGAGGTCGCGCAGGCCGCGAGGGCCGAAGTGGACCATCGCGGCGCCGTCCACCCGCTGCAACCGCGACCGCGCGGGCGGCGCGGCTTCTGCGGGGCGGTTAAGGAGGTTTGCGACCATGGCCTAGCTACGCTTGCGGCGGGAAAACGGGGCATGGGGCATTTGACGTATGGGCGGGAGGCCCACGTGAATCGCGCGGATCTCTGCAGGAGCGGGCCTCGTCCCGTCTCCGATCCGGGACGAGGCTTCCTGCGATCGGTTCAGATCGGTTTGCGGCGGCCGAAGTTCGGATCGACCTTCTCCGCCTTGCCGGCCTTTGCCGCGCGTTCTCCGTTACCGGGCTGGCCATGCTCGGTGGTCAGGTCGGACAGGTAGCCCACTTGCCTGATGCCTTTCCTGCGCATGGCCACGCCGGTCAGGCAGGCGTGCATGATGGTGTTGGCGTTCAGCGCGCTGCGGTATGTCGGGTCGAGCACGGGGGCCAGTTCGACGATCTCGAAGCCCACCAGTTCGTTCTCGGCGCAGAGGCGGCGCACGATGGGGATCGCCTCCCGCATGGTCAGGCCTCCCGCAACCGGGGTGCCGGTGCCGGGAATGAAGGCCGGATCCAGCACGTCCACGTCGAACGAGACGTAGAGCTTCTTGCCGCTTTCCCGCGCTTCCTTGAGCGCGCGTTCCATGACGACCTGCCAGCCGCTTTTCTCCACTTCCGGCATCGCGTGATAGCGCACGCCGTTGTCGCGCATCCATTCGAAGCCTTCCGCACCCGGCCATGACCCGCGCAGGCCGACCTGGATGTAGTTCCGGCCCAGCACGTGGCCTTCCTTGACCGCGCGGTAGACCGGGGCGCCATGCGTGATGAAGTGGACGCCGCCCTTGCCCGCATCATAGTGCGAATCGAAGTGGACCACGCCGAAACTGCCCTTGCCGTGAACGTCGGCCAGGCCGGCTACGTCGGCATATTCCAGGCTGTGGTCGCCGCCCACGATGAAGGGAATGGCGCCGGTCCGGGCGATTTCCGCCACGCGTTCGCGCACATGCTGGACGCTGCGTTCGGTGCTCATGTTGTCGATGGCGATATCGCCGTAGTCGACGATGTTCAGCTCCTTGCTGGGATCGACCATGGTGTACATGTCCACCCCGCCCGCGCCGTACTGGCTGCGCATGGCAGAGGGGCCGCCCTTGGCCCCGCGATAGCCCGAGCCCATGTCGAGCGGCGCGCCGACGATGGCTACGTCCACTTTCCCGGCGACCAGATCGTCCGGATAGATCGCCACCGGGGCGCCCGCGAAAGTGGCGATGCCGCCTGCATACATGCCCGCACCGCGCCCATTGGCGTAGTAGCTCAGTTCGAAGGGCCCCGGTTCGCGCCGGGGATCGAGCCCCTTGGGGCGCATGGCCTTCCAGCCGTTGAAATCCTCGTTCTCGGTATCGAGGGCGATTTCGCCCATGTCCTTGCCGGGATGGAACTTGGCCGCTGCCACCGAATCCATCATCGCCTCGATATAGGCGTCGATTTCCTGCGGGGTCTTGGTGGAAAGCCGCTGGAACAGCTTGTCGAACGAACCGGCGAAACCTTCGGCCTTGTCCGAGACGAGGAATTCGCGCTTTTCCTTGGTCAGTCCGCCGATCCTGGCTTCCAGCGCGGCGGGAATCTCCGGCCGGTCGGTCTGCGCGATGACCGCGCCGGAAAGGATGGCCGCAAGAGCGCATGCCCCTGCCAGCAGCTTGCGTTTCGCGTTCACTAAGTACCCCCGTCTTCTGGCCTCGTATGGGCTGGGAAGTGCGGGGAGGGGGCGCTGTGCGGCAATGGGGCGATTGACGTAGGGGGGCAGGGAAGGGGCCGGGCGCGGACAAAAAAAGGAGGTCCGGACGCGGGGTCCGAACCTCCCTTGTAGTTTCGTCAGAGTGAAAATCCGGCAAAGATGGCGAACGCCCGGTGCCCCGCGTCGTGAGGGCGAAGCGCGGGAGGACGTTCCTTTGCGAAAACCACTGACATCGTTTGTAGCGCCCGGTTTGCGGAACGCCCTACGTCAAACGGCGTATGCTGCGATTTGCTCCGCCCTCCTAGGATGGGCCGGTCATGCTAGTCGCTTTGCTGTTCCTGTTCGGGCTTGGCGTCATCCTGCTCGCGGTCGCCGTCCTGGCGATGCGGCGGCAATTGCGGCTCACCCGCCAGTCGCTCACCCCGGTAGACCGGATCTCCCTTGCCGGCGATGCGCGCGAGCGTGAAACGGCGCCGATCGTCAGCGCCCCGGCCGTCTCGGGCGAGACGCTGACGATCGGCGGCCTCAGCCGCGATCCGCGCCTGCTGCTGCTGCTGTTCATAGAGGCGGATTCCGCGCTCTGCGAGACGGTGGTGCGCGATGCGGTGGAACTGTGCGCGGACGCCGAAGTACGCCTGCTGCTGCTTGGCGACGGTCAGCGGGAGGACTACGCCGCGCTGATCGCACGCAGCGGCCTCGGCGCGGACGACATCATTCTGGACGCCGCCGTGGGAGAGGACTTCCACATCGGCCCGGTCCCTTCCGCAGCCCTGATCGATCCGAACGGGCACCTGCTTGCCCGCGGCACCGTGCAGCGCAGGGAACAGCTGGAAGCCTTGTTGGCGGCAGTAGGACAAGGCGCGGCACCGGCGGACGAGGACATTCGGCAAGTACAGGTTTCAGGGAGTATCGTGACGTGATTGCCAGCAAGATGCGGTCGATGGCGGTGGCCGCAGGTGCGCTCATGACAGGCGCAGGGATAACGGGCGCGGCGCTCCTGGCGGGGCTTGCGGCGCATCCCGCCCCGCTGCGGGCGCAGGCCGCGCCGAAGGCCTGGGCGGCCAATTGCCAGTCCTGCCACAAGGCCGACGGCAGCGGCATGCCGGGCATGTTCCCGCGCCTTTCCGGGCGGGTGGGGCCGATGGCCGGCAGCAAGGATGCGCGCCAGTGGCTGATCTCCACCGTGCTTTACGGCCAGTCCGGCGCGATCACGGTGGATGGCAAGCCGATCCGCGGGGCCATGATGCCTTTCGGCCGCCTGCCCGACGCCGATGTCGCCGCCGCGCTCAACTGGGTGGGCAAGGGAGGCAAGCCCTTTACCCCGGCCGAAGTGGCCGCCGTTCGCTCGGCGGGCGGCGGCAGCGCGGCGAAGAACGCGGAGATGCGAAAGAAGCTCGAAGGCGCGGGACAGGTAAGGTAGCGTCGCGCGCGGGCATATCGATACGGAACGACTGAGGGGGCAACGGGCACATGGCAATCCGCTTCACGCTGAACGGCGCAGCGAGGGAACTCGACACCGATCCGGAGAAACCGCTGCTCTGGGCCCTGCGTGAGGACATGGGCCTGCCGGGCACCAAGTTCGGCTGCGGCGCGGGGCTCTGCGGGGCCTGCACCGTCCATCTCGAAGGCGCCGCCATCCGTTCCTGCCTGACGCCGGTAGGCGCGGTCGAGGGGCAATCGGTCACCACTATCGAAGGCGTGGCCGCGCTTGACGCAGGACGCCGCGTGGGAGCGGCCTGGCGCGAGCTCGACGTGCCCCAGTGCGGATATTGCCAGGCGGGCCAGATCATGAGCGCCGTGGCGCTGCTTACCGAGACGCCCGATCCGGACGATGCCGCCATCGACGCGGCCATGGCCGGAAACCTCTGCCGCTGCTCGACTTATGTCCGCATCCGCGCCGGTATCAAGGCCGCCGCGAAAGCCCGGGGGGCAGCGGCATGATGGCAGCAGATATCTCACGCCGCCGCTTCGTCGGCGCCTCGCTGCTGGCCGGCGGCGGTCTCCTCCTGGATATTGCGATCCCGCTGCCGGCCCATGCCGCGCAGGCATCGGCCGGAGAACCCCGGGTCCTCACCGCCTTCATTCGCATCCTGCCCGGCAATCGCTTCGTGATCGGCGGGAAGAACGCCGAGATCGGGCAGGGCGCCAAGACCTCTCTGCCGATGATGATCGCCGAGGAATTCGACGTGGACTGGGATCAGGTCACGGTCGAGCAGACACACGCGGACCAGTCGCTGTTCGGCGCGCAGAGCGCGGGCGGAAGCCGCACCACGCCGCGCGAATGGCTGCCGATGCGGCAGGCGGGCGCGGCGGCGCGGGCCATGATGGTGGCGGCGGCGGCCCGCCAATGGAATGTCCCGGAAGACGGCCTGACAACCGGCAGCGGCATCGTCACCGACCGGCGCTCGGGCCGTTCGGTGGCCTATGTCGATCTCGCCCCGATCGCCGCGGCTCTGGCCGTTCCCGATCCCGCCTCGCTGAAGCTCAAGGATCCGGCGGACTTTCGCGTGATCGGCAAGCCGATTCCCGGTGTCGATACACCGGCCATCGTCGCGGGACAGCCCCTGTTCGGGATCGACCACCGGCAACCGGGCATGCTCCACGCGGTGCTGGAAACCAGTCCGGCGGTCGGCGGCAAGCTGAAGAGCGCCAATCTCGACGAAGTGCGCGCCTTGCCCGGCGTGCGCCACGTCGTGACCATCGCCGGAGACGGTCAGGCGGAATCGCTGTTCGACGGGGTGGCGATCCTGTCCGAGAGCTTCTGGTCCGCGAACAAGGCGCGCGAGAGCCTGAGGGCCGAGTGGGACGACAGCGCGCAGCTGGGGTTCTCCACCCAGGGCTATGCCGTTCAGGCCGCGGAAGCGCTCAAGGGGGCGGGGGCGGGCGAAGTCCTGCGCAAGGGGGATATCGATGCGGTGTTCGCCGGAGCGGCGAAAACCGTGACGGCGCGCTATGAATATCCATTCCTGGCGCACGGCACGCTGGAGCCGCAAAACTGCACGGCCCTGTTCCGCGACGGCGCCGTCGAGATATGGGCGCCCACCCAGAACCCCGAAAGCGGACGCGGGCTGGTAGCCAAGGCGCTGGGGATCGCGCCGGACAAGGTGCGCATCAACCTCACGCGGATCGGCGGCGGCTTCGGGCGGCGCTTGATGAACGACTACATGGTGCAGGCCGCCGCGATCGCCGCCAGGGTGCCGGGCACGCCGGTGAAGCTGCTCTATACCCGGCAGGACGATTTCCGGCGCGATTTCTACCGTCCGGCAGGATGGCACGCCTTTGCCGCCGCGCTTGACGGGCAGGGGCGGCTGGTGGGATTGCGCGATCATGCGGTCAGCTTCGGCAAGGACGGCACACCGACCCGCGCGGGGGAACTGCCCGCTGCGCTGGTGCCGGCAAACCTCGTGGATGCGGTGCTGCTCGAACAGACCCTGCTGGCCACCAACCTGCCCACCGGCTGGTTGCGGGCGCCGGGATCGAATGCGCTCGGCTTCGTTTCGCAGGCCTTTCTCGATGAAGTGGCGCAAGCGGCAGGGAAGGACCTGCCGTCGCTGATGCTGGAACTGCTCGGCGCGCCCCGCAGCCTTCCGGGCGAAGGGCGCGGGCCGGTGTTCCAGACGGGGCGGGCGCGCGGCGTGATCGAGAAAGTGATGGCGATGGCCGACTGGCAGGGCCGCGCGAAGCTGCCGAAAGGGCGCGGCAAGGGATTTGCCTTCTATTTCAGCCATGCCGGATACTTCGCCGAAGTGGTGGAGGTTTCCGTTTCGGAAGGCCAGGTCGCGGTTCACGAAGTGTGGGCGGCGGGCGATGTCGGCAGCCAGATCGTCAATCCCCTCAACGCGCTGCACCAGGTGCAGGGCTCGGTGATCGAGGGGCTGGGGCAGGCGCTGGCGGGGCAGAACGTCACGCAGGTCGCAGGCGTGGTGGAGCAGCAGAACTTCGATGCCCATCCCTTCCAGCGCATCGACGCGACGCCGAAGATCAACGTGGAGTTCGTCACGACCGACAATCCTCCCACCGGCCTTGGCGAACCGGCGCTGCCGCCGGTAATCCCGGCCATGGTCAACGCGATCTTCGCGGCAACCGGACGGCGGGTGCGCAGCCTGCCGGTCGATCTGTCGGCACCGGCCTGATTCCCGCGCCCGCGCACTGCCTATGCGTCATTTGACGTAGGGGGCACTGGCCCCCCGCTGGCGTAGCTTCCTGCCCAAGGATCGGCTCCGTTCCGGGGCGGGGGTAAAGGGTTTCGCAGCCAATGGGTCACATGATCGCCGCCATTCGCCAGCGGGCGCCACGCGATCCCTTCGTCGTCTTCCTGATCTCGGCGGCTGCGATCTTCGCGCTCTACTGGGCGGTCGCCGGCCGCAAGGAGACGATCGAGGTGCCGCTTTCGGTGCAGCGCAGCCTCGATGACGACTACAGCCTGATGACCGGGCACCAGCCCGATGCCCGGGCGCGGCAGAAGCTGGTGGACGATTACGTCGGCAACGAACTGCTGTTCCGCGAGGCGGTGCAGCGCGGCATGCACATGACCGACAAGACCACCAAGCAGCGCCTGATCGACCGCGTGCGCTTCATGATCAGCGGTGCGCCGCCGGAACCGAGCGAGGACCAGCTCATGACCTGGTACGCCGGCCACCAGGACCTCTACCGCGCCGAGCCATGGGTTTCGCTGAAGCACGTCTTCTTCGAACGCAAGCCCGCCGATGCCGCCGCCGTGCTGGCGAAGCTGAACGGGGGCGGCAGCGTTGCCGGCGATGAATTCTGGATGGGCCACGATCTGTCGAAATACGGGATTTCGATGCTGCGCGGCATGTTCGGGGAAAGCTTCCTGGACCGTGTGGAAAAGCAGCCCGAGGGCAAGTGGGCGGGGCCGCTGCGTTCCTCTCGCGGGTGGCACTTCGTGGAAGTGACGGCACGGGGCAAGGACCAGCTGCTGCCTTACACCGACGCCCGCGAACAAGTGAAGCAGGACTATCAGGCCGACCAGACCGGCACGGCAGTGAGCAGGGAAATCGCGCGGCTGCGGCAGGATTACGCGGTCCATGTGGAGTCCTGACGTGCTGCGCTTCCTTGCCGTTCTCCTGCTTGCCCTCGGCCTGTCGCCCGCACCGGCCATGGCGGACGTTTTCCGCGTCGGCGAGTTCACGCTCCAGCGCGGCAGCGATCCCGGCACTTACGAACTGACCGCCAGCGTGCCCAACGTGCTGGCCAGCAACGATGCGCTGGGCCTGCCGACCGACTGCGCGGAAACGGACCGCGAGCGGTTCGTGGAGGCGGTGGTGGTGCGCTATGCCATTCGTTTCACCTGCCAGGGCGGCTTCCCGCCCGAAGCGCAGATCGTCACCCCGTGGGGGGTGGACGGCGGTACGTTCACGTCGGCGCTGGGCGGGGCGATGGTGAAGATGCCGCTCCAGTCGGACGGCGACAGGCTGCTTTTGCCGCTGGCGGACACCGCTCCGCAGGCGCGGCCGCTGCCCGAAGTGGCGCGCTACTATACGGTCGAGGGCGTGGTCCACATCCTGGGCGGCTGGGACCACCTCTGTTTCGTGCTCTGCCTGTGCCTGCTGGCACGGGGGCGTTTCCTGCTGGCGCTGGTAACGACTTTCACGCTCGGCCATTCGCTCAGCCTGGCGCTGGCGTTCTTCGATGTGATCCATGTGCCGGTGCCGCCGGTGGAGGCGGTGATCGCGCTGTCCATCGCCTTCATGGCGCGCGAGGCGATCATGACCCGGCAGAACGGCGGCGAGATCGATCCGGCCCAGCGCCGCCGCCAGCTTGCCGTGGTGGCGGGGTTCGGCCTGCTTCACGGCCTCGGTTTCGCCACGGTGCTGCGCGAACTCGGCGTTGCGCCGGGTGAGCGGGCGAGCGGCCTGCTGTTCTTCAATGCCGGCGTCGAGCTGGGCCAGTTGCTGTTCGTTTCCGCCGTGCTCGGCGTGATGGCGGTGGCGGGGATCTTCGACCGGAGCGAGCCGGTGCGCCGGGCCGCGCTCTATTTTGCCGGGATCGTGGGCTGTTTCTGGGCGATCGAACGCGTGGCCGGCTTCGGCCTGGGGATCGCGTGAACGCAGCGCGGGCCGCCCTTGCTCGCGGCGACCTGCCGGGCGCGATGGCGGCGGCGCAGGCACAGGTCCAGTCGCGACCGGCCGAGGCGGAAGGCTATTTCCTTGTCGGGCTGATCGCTGCGGAGACGGGGCAGGTGGCCAGGGCCGTGCCGCTGATCGAGCAGGCGCTCGGCCGCGAGCCCGCCAATCCCGAATACCTTGCGCAATATGCGCGGCTGCTGATCCTGCTGCGCCGCGACGGCGAGGCGGCGGCAGCGGCGCGGGCCGGGCTCGCCGCGTCCGGAAGCGATGCGCGCACGCTGGATACGCTGGGCTGCGTACTGGCGCGGCTGGGCGACCACGAGGCCACTCTGGCGCCTTTTGCGGCGGCGGCGGGGCAGGAGCCGGCCAACCTCGATTATCGCTACAATCTGGCGGCCGCCTGCGGCTTTACCGGCAGGGTCGAGGAAGCGCGCGGACACTACGAGACGATCCTGCAGGCCGATCCCGGCGATGCGCGCACGCATTATGCGCTCTCGATCCTTTCGCGCCAGACCCGCAATGACAATCATGTAGCGCGGCTGGAGGCGGCCACGGCGCGCGCCAGTGCCCCGGAAGACCTGCTGCGCCTGCGTTATGCGCTGGCCAAGGAGCTGGAGGATATCGGCGAGCCCGAACGGGCTTTCGCCGCGCTTTCGGCCGCCAATGCCGGGCACAAGCGCGCCACGGGCTATCGGTTTGCGCAGGACGAGGCGATCTTCGATGCCCTTGAGGCGGCGTTCGCCGATGTGCCTGCGGCAGCATCCGGCCATTCCGATCCGGCGCCGATCTTCGTGGTCGGCATGCCGCGCACCGGGACGACGCTGGTGGACCGCATCCTCTCCTCCCACCCGGAAGTCGGCTCGGCGGGGGAATTGCAGGCCATGCCGCTGGCGATCAAGCAAGCCGCCGCCACACCTTCGCGCAAGGTTCTCGATGCCGAGACGATCGCGGCCGCCATGCGCGCCGATCCGGCGGAAATCGGCCGGCTCTATTCCGCCCGCGCGGCCCATCACCGCCCCGCCGGCAAGCCGCGCTTCGTGGACAAGCTGCCCGCCAATTTCCTCAATATCGGGCATATCCTGCGGGCGCTGCCGAATGCGCGGATCGTCTGCCTGCGCCGGGCGCCGATGGACACGGTGTGGAGCAATGTCCGCAATCTCTTCGCGGCATCCTCGCCTTATTACGCCTATTCCTACGACCTCATGGACACGGCACGCTATTATGCGCGGTTCGACCGGCTGATGGCGCTGTGGGAGCGGCACTATCCGGGGCGCGTGCTCTCGCTGGGATATGAGGCGCTGGTGGCCGGGCAGGAACGGGAGACGCGGCGCCTGCTGGAGCACTGCGGCCTGCCGTGGGACGCAGTGTGCCTGTCCTTCCACGAGAACCGCGCTGCCGTGGCGACGCCGAGCGCGGCGCAGGTCCGCCGCCGGCTCAATGCCGACGGGATCGGGCGGTGGAAGACGCATGAGGCCGGGATGGCCGAAGTGCGGGCGTTCTTCGAAGGGCTGGGGATCGAGGCAGGCTGAACCGTCCTGGCGGACCGGTTTTCCCATTCACCGCGTCATGGTTTCATCGCTTCGGGCCGGAAACGAAGAAAGCGGGACCGCATGTCGCGGCCCCGCCCTCCTGCGTTGGCGATCGGGGATGATCGTCAGAACTTCACGCGGCCCTCGATGCCGATCACGCGCGGCTGCGCGACCGAGCGGGCATAGTAGCGCGACACGATCCCGTCGTTGACGAGGCCGTAGCGGGTCAGGTCGTTGCTGACGCCGGTGACCGCGTACTTGTCGAAGATGTTGTTCGCGAACAGGCCGATCTCGTAGGCGTCGGTCTTGTAGGTCACATTGGCGCGGTGCATCACGTAGGACGGCAGACGCTCGCCGCCGCCGCGCAGGCCCGGGCGGGTGTAGATGCCGCCGGTGTAAGTCGCCGTCCAGCCCAGCACCATCGAATTGGCGCCGATCGGGAAGTCGTAAGTCACGCCCAGCGCGCCCGAGTTCTTGGCGGAGCCCGGCAGGCGGTCGCCGTCGTAGACACTCACGAGGTCTCCGCCCGCCACGGAAAGCAGGTCGGGCACGTCCTCGGTCAGGTGGGCGTCGAGGTAGGAGTAGTTGCCGCGGATGTTGAGGCCGGCGATGGGACGCGCCGTGAACGAGAAGTCCACGCCCTTCGACACCGCTGCGCCGCCGTTGGTGGTGATGCCGATGGCGCCGTTGACGGTCTGGCCGTCAAGCTGGATACCCTGCCACTTGATGTAGAAGCCGGAGAGATTGAAGGTCAGGCGGTTGTCGAGCACCTGGGCGCGGAACCCGATTTCGGCGTTCTTGACCTTGTCGGGGCCGAAGAACAGCTCGTCGGGCAGGGCGCAGAGGTTCTGGCCGGCCGGAAGCGGCACCACGCAGGGCGCCACGCGGTTGACGCCGCCGATGCGGTAGCCCTTCGAATAGGTGGCATAGACCATCATGTCGGGCGTGATGTTGTACGAGGTGTTGAATTTCCAGACGAAGCCGTCGTCCCCGGTCGAGCCGGAGCGCGAGCGGAAGTTGATCTGCGGATAGGGCTGGCCCAGCGGCAGGGCGGTGCCGCCGGTCACGTCGGCCGCGTACTCGAAGTAGCGCAGCCCGCCGGTGACCTGCCATTCCTTGGTGATGTGGAAGGTGCCTTCGCCGTAGATCGCCTTCTCGTCGGTCTTGGTATCGACGTAGGAGGCGTATTCCACTTCGTCGGGACGGTCGATACCGGCCCAGGCCGGGTAGCCGGGAACGATTTCCTGGCGATCCGAGGTCGTCTTCAGCCGGTTCCAGAACCCGCCGAGCACCCAGCTGAAGGGGCCGCCGTGCGTGGAGACGAGGCGGACTTCCTGCGTGTACTGCGACTGGGTCGCCACCGAGGGCGAATAGCTCGAGAATGCGGGGAACAGCTCGTAGCCATAGTCGAGATCGAGCAGCAGGTCGGTGTTGTCGTTCGACTGGCGCTGCTTGGTCTTGGTGTAGGACGAGGTGAACACGGCCTGCGCGATATCGGCCACGTTGCCGCTCATTTCCAGCGACAGCAGGTGCGACTGGCGCTTGGACGGTTCCTCGTAGCGCCACGGGGCCTCGTACTTGCCTTCGCCCACCACGCCGGCGCCGGTGGCCTGGCGGCCGCCCGTCTTGGTCTGCTGGAAGGCGTAAGTGAGATAGGCCTGGAAGTCCGGCGAGACGAAGCCGAGCTGGTTGCGGGTGGTGAAGGTCTTCTCGTAGTTGAGGTCCTTCTTGCCCGCGAAGTTGGCGTCCTGCTGGGCTTCCGTGCCCATCGGGTTGGAAGCGCTGCCCGGCTGCGGGATCGAGACGCCCGGCTGCTTCAGCAGGAACGGATAGTCGATGAAGCCGGGGTCGTTGTAGTAGCCGGTGACGGTGCGGAAGGCGATCGAATCCCGGACGATCGGGATGTTCAGCACGCCGTAGCCCGAATAGCCCAGGCCGCTCGAATGGGCGACGTCGTAGGCGCGGCCGTAGACTTCGCCGGAGAACGCCGTCGGGTCGGGGCGGTTGGGCATGTAGCGCATCGCGCCCGCCAGCGTGCCGAGGCCGTAAAGCGTGCCTTGCGGGCCAAGCAGGACCTCGACGCGGTTGAGGTCGATCAGCTTGAAGTCGGTGTAGAGCGGCACGTCGCCCAGGTACATGCCGATCGAGTTGTCCGTGTTGTTGCCGCCCGCGCTGGAATCGCTGGCGGAAAGACCGCGCATGACCACGGTGCCGGCGCCGCGCGGGCCGGTGTCGGTGATGGTGATGCCCGGCGTGAAGGCGCCGAGGTCGCGCATGTCGTCGATGTGCTCGCTGGCGAGTTCGGCCGAGCCGATCGCCGCGATGTTGATCGGCGTTTCCAGAAGCGTGGTGTTGCGGCGCGTGGCCGAAACGATGATGGCGCCGTCATCCGCCGTGTCTTCCGCGGCGGCGGGTGCGGTGGACTGGGCATGGGCCGGCGCGGCGGCCAGCGACGTGGACATCATTGTAGCGCAGAGCAGCCCGATCTTCAGTTTGGCGCTGTTCGACATGCAGAACCCCCTATGTTGGTTTTGTTTCCTCCCGCTTCGGGCATCCTCTCCGGGACATGGATGGCGGTGAGCGTGCCGGCCTTTGCAGCCTGGCAAGTGTTGCAACCCGAGGACCCGGCGCTTGCGCGGTTCCCTGCGTCCTTGCGGAGGACGCGACTTGTTTTTCGATGTGCCCGAAACCTATGGGTGCCTTCGCGGAGCGGTAATGGGTCATTTGACGTACCCGGCCCGAGAGGCGCGGAATTCCGCCATCTACGTCAAATGCCCCATTGGGCGGGCGGCCGATTTGCTGCCTTCTTCGCGGCGTCGATCCGACATTCCTTTTCAGATTCATTCACCAGCCCGGCGCGGGTCGCGAAGGGGCGGGAGTGATCCCGGAGACATTGGGGCCATGACGTCAATCAGCGCCGTCACAGGTTGGAGCCTGGCAGCCGCGGCAGCGGTAGCCGGAGCGCTGACCGCAGACATTCCCACGCGTAACGCGGCCACGCCCGCGCCGGTCATGCCGGCCGAGGACGACATGGGGAAACCCAAGCCGCTCGAACTGCCGGAGGACGTGGCGCAGAAGCTTTCCGTCCTCGCGCCCGAAAAGCTGGACTTCGTGAAAAGCGGCATGACCGGCCGCTATGTCGAGAAGGACAAGCTGTTCGAACGCGTGCGGGCGATGCCGGCGCAGGAACTGGTCGCCTATATCGATGCGATCTACGCACTTTCCGCCGAAGTGGAATACAAGGCCGGGCGGGACAAGCTGGCGATCCCGCTGGACACCAGTTCGCCCTGGTTCAACGCCTGGAAACTGCGTCGCCCCACCTCGCTCGATCCCAGGCGCGAAGCCGGGCCGGTGGACCTCGGGCGCTATATCGGCGGCTATGGGGGCGGCTTCGCCACATTCGCCAATGCCCCGGTCGCCTGGACGCCGGAGGACCTCAAGGCGGGCAAGGTGGACGTTGCCATCGTCGGCGCCCCGCTCGACATGGGTTCGGGCTGGCGCAATGCCATCGACGGTCCGCGCGCCCTGCGCATGACCGGCGGCGCCGGCGGCAATGACATGTATTCGATGATCAGCCCCAATGCGGAGCTGAACATCGTCGATTACGGCGACATCGCCGTGGACCAGAACTCCACCGAGCGCAGCGTCGATCACGTCCGCGAAGTCGTGGCGGAAATCGCGAAGACCGGCGCCATCCCGATCGTGATCGGCGGCGATCACAGCCTTGAATATCCCAATGTCGCCGCCGCCGCCGATGTCTACGGCAAGGGCAAGGTCGGCGTCGTCCACTTCGATTCGCACTACGATATCGGGCGCGGGCGCGTGCACCTGCTGGACCACGGCCAGCCGGTCTACCGGGTGCTGAGCGAAGGCCATGTCAACGCGAAGGACTATATCCAGGTCGGCCTGCGCGCGCGGGGGCCGGACCTCGAAACCTTCGGCTGGATGCGCAACAAGGGCATGCGCTATCACACGATGGTCGAAGTGGAGCGGGACGGCTGGGACAAGGTGATGAAGGCCGCGCTCGCCGAAGCGCGCCAGAACACCAAGAAGCTGTGGATCTCGTTCGACGTCGACGTGCTGGACCCGGCCTTCATGCCCGGCACCGGCACCCCCGTTCCCGGCGGCCTCACCGTGCGCGAGGCGCAGCCGATCATGCGCCGCCTCTGTGCCGAGAACGACATCGCCGGCATCGATATCGTCGAAGTCGCCCCCTATCTCGACACCAGCTACAAGACCGCGCTCAACAGCAATTACCTGCTGAACGCCTGTCTTTCCGGCATCGCCATGCGCCGCAAGGGCCTCAAGCCCGGCTATTTCAGCCCCGTGTCCGTGCAGGACGCGCGCGGTCGTTCGTAAGGAAGATCTGACCATGGCACGCAAGACCCTTTTCGCCGCGCTCGCGGGGACCTGCCTTCTGGCGCTTTCCGCCCCTGCTCCGGTGCAGGCACAGGCGCAGATGGCCGCACCGGCCGCCGACCCGATCGCGACGCTGCCTGCCGACCAGCGCGCCTTCGTGGCCGACGGCAGGACGCTCGCCCATCTCGGCCTCACGCCTGAAAAGCTCCGTACCGCGCTGGCGCCGCGCTCGGCCGAAGACCGCGCCGCCTATGTGAAGGCGCTGATGGACATGGTGCAGGCGGCGAAGTTCCAGCCCGGCGTCGATCCGGCGGAAATCGCGCTCAACCCCATGGCGCGCGGCTGGAATGCCACCACCACCGTTCGCCCCGCCTTCCTCGACAAGGTCCAGCGCGAGCCCGGCCCGTTCAGCCTCAAGCGCTATCAGTTCCAGAAGCCCGGCGTGCCCACTTTCGCGGATGCGCCGGTGGCGATCCGCAAGGAAGATCTGGTGGCCGGCAAGGTCGAGGTCGCCTTCGTCGGCGTGCCGCTCGACTTTTCGTCCGGCTGGCGCGATGCCAAGCATGCGCCGGTCGCGCTGCGCGGGATGGACGGTCTGGTCGGCGCCGATGCCGATGGCGGGGTCGATCCCGGACTGGTGCTGACGCTGGCCGACTATGGCGACCTTGCGATCGACTACATGGCCCCTGATCGCAGCATGGATCATGTGCGCTCGATGATCGCGGAAATGGCGGCTGCGGGCGTGAAGCCCTTCATCGTCGGCGGCGACCACACGCTCATGTACCCGGATGTGGCGGCAATGGTCGACAGCTACGGCGCGGGCAATGTCGCGGTCGTCCAGTTCGATGCCCATCCCGACGCCATGCTCGACGATCCGCACTTCATATCCGACACGCAGACGCTTTCGCGCCTGATGCAGGACAAGGTCATCAAGGGCACCGACGTGATCCACGTCGGCATGCGCGGCCGCGATGCCGACGTGGAAACGCAGGCGCGCCTCAAGGCGGCGGGCGTGCGCATCAAGCCCACCGCCGAGATCGCCGCGCGCGGATGGCAGGCGGTGACGCAGGAGATCGTCTCGGGTCTTGCCACGGGGCCGAAGAACGTCTTCGTCTCGTTCGACATGAGCGTGCTCGATCCGGGTGAAGTCTCGGCGGCGGGCCGCCCGGTGCCGGGCGGGATCTCCATGCGCGAGGCGATTCCCATGGTCCGGGAGATCTGCACGAAGAGCAATGTCGTCGGCTTCGACCTGCTGGACACCGCGCCGATCCTCGATACCACATATGTCAGCCGGTTGAGCGCGAACTACATCCTCCACGCCTGCCTTTCCGGCATTGCGCTGCGCAAGCAGGGCAAGGGGTAAGAAAGAGACACGAAAGGCCCCGTCCCGGACGATATCCGGGACGGGGCCTTTCCTGCGTCCGCGCCGCCTAGGCCGTCACGAAGCCGGCCACCCGTTCGAACATCCAGAAACTGCCCACCGCGCCCACGCCGTAAAGCGCTGCGGTTCGCGCCGGGGCTGCCAGCGAAACCGTGCGCAGCAGCGCCAGGCTGGCCAGGACCGCGCTGACGAACAGCAATTGCCCGATCTCCACGCCCAGGTTGAAGAACGCGAGGCTGGCCAGCTTCTCCCCCTCGCGCACACCGAGTTCGCCCAGTGCCGTCGCGAAGCCGAGGCCGTGGAGCAAGCCGAACAATGAGATCACGGTCAATTGCCGGGGAAACGAAAACAACTTTCCGCCGCGCGCCAGGACCAGCGCTTCGCGGGCCATGAACACGATGGAAAGCGCGATTGCCGCTTCCACCGGCGGCACCGGGGCGCGGATCACGTCGAAGAAGGCCAGGCCCAGCGAGATCGAGTGGCCCAGCGTGAAGCAGCTTACCAGCGTGACGAGCTGCCGTCCGCGCGCCAGCAGCGCGAGGCAGAGCACGAAGGCAAGGTGGTCCCACCCCATGAGGATGTGCCACAGGCCCTGATCGAGGAATTCCGCCGCCAGCGCGCCCAGCGAACGCGGTCCGGCCGCGGTCTCGCCGACCGGCACGACGATGGCGCCGCTTTCCGGGCTGAGGGCGCGGTCCACCTGCACGCCCAGCACGTTGCTGACGAAGCGGCCGCCGTCCACTTTCCACGGGGTGCGGATGGTGTCGGAGCGCCGGAATTGGCGGTTGCAGCGCAAGGTGAAGCCGAACTGCGCCCGACCGCCCGCGCTGTGGCGGGTCATCCCGGTCTGGCGGCATCCGTCCGGCCAGACGAGCGGGCTGGAAGAGGCCACGGTTTCTGGAACGGCGGCGGTGAATTCGTACTCGCCCGGCTCCTCGCCGCGGGTCAGGGCATAGTCGCCGGACAGGAAGATGTCGGCCATGGCCGCTTGCGGCGCCAGCGCCGCGCAGCCCAGCAGCAGCGCTGCGGACCTAGTCCTCCACGACATCGTATTTCTCCTTGAGCCGCGCCACCGCCCCGTCGATCGCGGTTGACGTCTGGGCGTTCATGAAGTCCTGCCGCACCTGGTCGCGGACCATGGCGTAAGAGCGGCGCCGGGCGGCCTCGCGGCTTTCCACGCGCACGAAATGCCACCCTCGCGCGCTTTGCAGCGGGCCGATCCAGCGGTCCTGCGGCGCGGCCTTCAGTGCTGTGACGAAGTCTTGCCCGAAGATGCCGCGCACCATGCTGTCACCATATCCGGGGAAGCTGCGGCCCAGCCAGAACTCGTCCGAACGGATCGTGCCGCCAAGGTTGAGCGTTTTCAGCAGCGCGGCGGGATCCTGCGGTTTTTCCGAGAGGAACAGCTGCGAGAACGTGGTGCTCGGTTCGCCCTGGTAGCGGTTCAGGTTCTCTGCGTAGAAATCCACCAGATCGGCCTCGCGCGGCTCGGCGGGGGCGCCTGCGATCAGGAAACGCTCCTTGTCGATCAGCACCTCGCGTGCCTCGGGAGAGGTCATGTGCAGGTTGCGGTCCAGCGCGTCGCGGAACAGCAGTTCGCGGGTGATGAAGTCCTTCTTCATCCGCGCGCGGTCTTCGGCGGTGGGCTGGCGGCCGGTGAGCGTGCGGAAGTCCTCCACCATGGCGGCTTCGGCTTCGGGCGTGTAGCGGATCGGTTCGCGGCGGGTGGATTCGAGAGCCAGATAACCGGCGAACAGGGCCGCTCCCGCCATGAGGAACGGCACCAGCGGATCGCGCAAGGCCTTGCGGCAGGCTTTGCGAACAGCCTGCCCCGGCATTGGCAGGGCTGTGCCGCTCGGCAAAGCTCTCGAAATCAACGAACGCGCCGCCTGCATCTGTCTGCCTTGTCCCTCACGCGCGGTGCTTGCCTGCACCCGCGAAGCCGATCCTAGGTCGGCGGCGTGGGAAGCAGCCTACGTCAAATGACGCATTCGACCGGACGGCCGGTTTCCATAGCCTTGGCAGCATCCGGTTTCTTCACAGCCCCGCCGCGAAAGGGGCCTTCCACTTGGAGATTTTCATGATCCGATCCCGGCTGGGCACGCTGGTGGTTTCGACATTCGCCCTTGCGCTGGCGTCCTGCTCGGGCTCCGGGACGGGCGGCGAAAGCGCCGTGGGCGACGGTATCGCCGTGGGCGTGCTGCATTCGCTGACCGGCACCATGGCGATCAGCGAAATCACCGTGAAGAACGCCGAAATGCTGGCGATCGAGGAGATCAACGCAGGCGGCGGCGTGCTGGGCAAGAAGATCGTGCCCATGGTGGAGGACGGCGCTTCCGATCCTTCCACTTTCGCGCAGAAGGCCTCCAAGCTGATCGAGAGCGACCACGTCGTCACCGTGTTCGGCGGCTGGACGTCTGCAAGCCGCAAGGCGATGCTGCCGGTGTTCGAGCGCACGAAGAACCTGCTGTGGTATCCGGTGCAGTTCGAAGGCAACGAATGCTCGGCCAATATCATGTATTCCGGCGCGCAGCCCAACCAGCAGGCGCTGCCCGCGCTCGAATGGGCCGCGAAGCAGGGCTACAAGTCCTACTTCCTCGTCGGGTCCGACTATGTCTACCCGCGCACCGCGAACCTGATCCTCAAGAAGCACATCGACAAAGCCGGGATGAAAGTGCTCGGCGAAAGCTATGTGCCGCTGGGCGGGACGGACTTCTCGGGCGTGATCGGCAAGATCCAGCAAGCGAAACCGGCGATCATCATCAACACGCTGAACGGCGATTCCAACGTCGCCTTCTTCAAGCAGATGCAGGCGGCGGGCCTCAGCCCCAGGACCATGCCGGTCATGTCCTTCTCCATCGGCGAGCAGGAAGCCAAAGCCATGGGCACCGCGCTGGTCGAGGGCAGCTTCGCGGCCTGGAACTACTTCCAGAGCCTGCCGGGCGATGCCAACGGCAAGTTCATCAAGGCCTACCAGAAGAAGTTCGGCGCTGACGCCGCCATCACCGATCCGATGGTCCACGCCTATCTCGACGTCTACGCCTGGAAGGCGGCCGCGGAAAAGGCCGGAAGCACCGACCCCGAGGCGGTACGCAAGGCCGCGGTTTCGCTGGGCGCTTTCGATACCCCGATGGGCAAGGTCAGCTTCGCGGGCAACCAGTCGCTGGTGCAGAAGGCCTATATCGGCAAGCTGAAGGCGGACGGCCAGTTCGAGATCGTCTCGGACTCCGGCGCCGATATCCAGCCCGAACCGTACGACGCGCTCGCCTTCCCCGGCAAGTCCTGCAAGCACTGACGAAAGGCGCCGGCGGCGATCCCCATCGCCGCCGGTGACGGCCCCGCCATGGACCTCGCACTCTTTTCCAACCAGCTGTTCAACGGCGTCTCGCTGGCCTCGCTCTACCTGCTGGCCTCGCTGGGGCTCGCGCTGTCCTTCGGGATCATGCGGGTCATCAACATGGCTCACGGCGAGATGCTGATGCTGGGCGGCTATCTTGCCTGGCTGACCCTGATGGTCGTGCCGGGCGGGGCGGGCATCCTGCTGGCGCTGCCGGTGGCCTTCGTGGGCGCGGCGGCGATGGGCGGGGTGATCCAGTCCACGGTGATCCGCCGCCTTTCCGCGCGGCCGCTCGATACCCTGCTCGCCACCTGGGGCGTCAGCCTGATCCTGCAGCAGGCCGCGCGCGACCTGTTCGGCGCCATCGGCGTGGAAGTGCGCGCGCCGGACTGGCTGAACGGCAGCTTCGTGCTGCTGGGCGTCACCATCCCTTCGGCCCGGCTCTTCATCATCGTCATGGCCGTTCTGGTGCTGGCGGGGCTGGCGCTGCTGCTGCTCAAGTCGAAGATCGGCCTCTTGACGCGCGCGGTGAACCAGGACCGCATGATGGCGTCTGCCACCGGCATCGACGTGAAGCGGGTGGATTTCATGGTCTTCTGCCTCGGCTCCGGCATCGCGGGTCTGGCGGGCGTCATGCTGGCGCTGCTCGGCCCGGTGACGCCGAACGTGGGGCAGAGCTACATCATCCCGGCTTTCCTCGTGGTCGTCATGGGCGGGCTCGGCAGTATCGTCGGCACCACCGCGGCCGCGCTGATCCTCGGCGTGTTCTCGGCGCTGGCGCAGATCTACGTGGACGTCAGCGTCTCGCAGATGCTGCTGCTGGTCTTCGTCATCCTGTTCATCCAGATCCGCCCGCAAGGCGTGGTCGCAGTAAAGTCGCGCCAGCTCGATGCCTGAAATCGCCATTCCCGAGCCGCTGAGGCGTGCACTCCCCTGGGTGCTGCTGGTCCTTGGCGCTGCCGCCCCGTTCTATCTCTCGGCCTATGACCTGAACCTGCTCGCGCGGTTCATGGCGATGGCGATCCTCGCCTGCGGGCTGGTGCTGATCTGGGGCCACGGCGGCATCCTCAGTCTGGGGCAGGGCGTGTTCTTCGGCCTCGGCGGCTATGCCATCGCCATGCACATGAAGATGGCGGACCTGCCTGCGGGCGAACTGCCGGACTTCATGGTCTGGAGCGGCCGCGAGACCCTGCCCGGCTGGTGGGCGCCCTTCGCCAGCGCCCCCTTCACGCTGGCCGCGATCCTGATCGTGCCGGCGCTGGTGGCCGGGCTGTTTTCCTGGGCGGTGTTCCATCGCCGGGTCGGCGGCACGTATTTCGCGCTCATCACGCAGGCCCTGGCGCTGGCGTTCTCGACGCTGATCATCAGCCGCCAGGACGTGACCGGCGGGTTCAACGGTTTGACCGATTTCACCTCGGTCTTCGGCTTCTATCTGTCCAGCCCCGGCACCGCCAACGGGCTTTACTGGCTGACGCTGGCGATCCTCTGCGCGGTCTATACGGGCCTGCGCTTCCTGCTCGCCTCGCGCTTCGGCATCCTGCTGCGCGCCGTGCGCGACGGGGAGAACCGCGTGCGCTTCCTCGGCTATGCCACCACCCCGTTCAAGACCGTGGCCTTCGCGCTGGCCGCGCTGCTGGCGGGCGTGGCGGGGGCACTGTTCACGCTTCACGCCGGCGTCGTCTCGCCCGCGCTGATCGGCGTGGTGCCTTCGATCGAGATGGTGATCTGGGTCGCGGTGGGCGGTCGCTACTCGCTGGCAGGCGCCATCGTCGGCGCGCTGACGGTGAACCTTGCGCGTGATGCGGTGTCGAGCGCTTTCCCGGAAATCTGGCTCTACTGCATGGGCGCGCTGTTCATTCTCGTCGTCACCCTGCTGCCCAACGGTTTCGCCGGACTGGTCAGGGTCGGTCTCGTCAAGGAGCGCAAGGCATGAGCGCGGTTGCCGACCTTCTGCTCGCCATCGACGGCGTGACCGTGGACTACAGCGGCTTCAAGGCGCTCGACGGGTTCAGCATGACGCTGAACAAGGGCGAGATCCGCGTGGTGATCGGCCCCAACGGCGCGGGCAAGTCCACCTTGTGCGATACGATCATCGGCCGTGTCCGCCCCACCGAAGGCCGCATCGTGTTCAGGGGGGAGGACATCAGCCGCCTGCCCGAACAGGCCATCGTCGGGCGCGGGATCTGCCGCAAGTTCCAGGCGCCCGGTGTGCTGCCGATGCTGACGGTGCGGGAGAACATGGCGCTGGCCGCGCGGCAGGACCGGCGCTGGTGGAAGAGCTTCGGACTGGGCATTCCCGCCGCCGACCGCGCGGTGATCGAGGACACGCTGGAACGCGTCGGCCTGATCGGCCGGGCCGAAGTACCCGGCGGCCAGCTTGCCCACGGCGAGAAGCAGTGGCTGGAGATCGGCATGGTGCTGGCCACCGGCGCGCAGCTTCTGCTGCTGGACGAACCCACCGCCGGCATGGGGCCTGCCGAAACCGCGCGCACCGCCGAACTGATCCTGAGCCTGGGCGGGGACAAGTCCGTCCTCGTCATCGACCACGACATGAGCTTCGTCGAACAACTGGGAGCGCCCGTTACCGTCATGCACCAGGGCAAGTTCCTGAAACAGGGCTCGATCGCCGAAGTCCGCGCCGATCCGCAAGTCGCGGCGGTCTATCTGGGGCACGCGGCATGAGCGAGGACCTGCTGACCATCAAGGGCCTTTGCGCCGGCTACGACCAGAGCCAGGTTCTCTGGGACCTCGATCTGGAACTGCGGCGCGGCGAGGTCATGGCGCTGATCGGGCGCAATGGCGTGGGCAAGACCACGTTGCTCCACGCGATCATGGGCACGCGCCCGGTCACCGGCGGCGCGCTGACTTTCGACGGCGCGGAGGTGACGGCCAGCCCTTCGCATCACCGGGCGCGGGCGGGGATCGGTTTCGTGCCGCAGGGCCGCCATATCTTCCCGCACCTCACGGTGATGGAGAACCTCGAAACCGGGCTCTGCGCCGCCGGGCCGCGTGCGGCGCAGGACGGGGGCAAGGTGCCGCAGCACATCTTCGACCTGTTCCCCAAGCTCTACGATATCCGGGCCCGCGCGGGCGGCTTCCTGTCGGGCGGGGAGCAGCAGCAGCTTGCCATCGGCCGGGCGCTGGCGGGGCGGCCGTCTCTGCTCCTGCTCGATGAGCCGACCGAGGGCATCCAGCCCAATGTCGTCCAGCAGATCGAAGCCGCGCTGGCCCATGTGCGGGACGAACTGGGCATGACGATCCTGGTGGTGGAACAGTACCTCGATTTCGTCTGGCGCTTTGCGGATCGCTACGCCGCGATGCAGGGCGGGCGCATCACGCACCGCGGCAACGTGGCCGAACAGAGCGCGCAGGACGTGGCGCACCTCGTGCAGATCTAGGGTCAGGACTCATTAATCACGCCTGTGAGGTTTGAATCAAAATGGCTCAGAGCGAGGAAGGAAGGCGTGGTAATATGTCTATATTTCAAGCCTTTCTGACGCTGCACTGGGCCATTTTGATCAAATCCCTCCGGGACGCCGGAATGGCTTCCATCTCGGGCCAAAGCGGCTTTGGACGGGCAACCAGCCCGCCCGGCAGCCGCTTTGGCCCGATATGTTCGCCATTCCGGTGCCTCGCAGGCGTGATTAATGGGTCCTGACCCTAAGGCGCCTCCGCGCTTTCCTCCAGTTCGGCGATCTCGAAGACGTAGCTTTTCCAGCCGCGTATCCGCACCGCGTCCTGCGTTGCGGCCTTGCGCTTCTTCGCTTCGGCGAGCGAGCGCGTGTGGCCCCAGAACACCTCGGTCTTGCCGTTTTCCTGCACGGCGACGATGCGCCAGTAATGGGTGAAGGGGTCGGCGGTCGGCCCGATCGTCTTCACATAGCCGTCCGGCATCCGGGCCGTCAGGTATCGCTTTTTCCTGGCCATGGAGCGCACCTAGAACGTTTTCCCATCCGGTGGAATCACCTGATTGGAAAATGCGCATGACCGGGATTGCCGGGGCGGCCGATCCGGCAATCGGATCGGCCGCCCCGGCGCGGGTGCGTTTCCTTACGGCCGGTAAGGCGCTTCGGTGGGCAGCACCACGCCATTGGCCTTGGCGTAGTCCTGCCAGTCGGCGGTGAGTTCGCGCAGCTTCTCCGGGTTGGCGGCCGAAAGGTCGTCAGTCTCGCCGGGGTCCTTGGCGATGTTGAACAGGCGCCACTGGCCGTCGCCGATATCGGTGACCTTCCAGTCTCCCTTGCGCAGCGCCCGGGAGCCGAACAGCTCGGTGCCGAGCGGTTCGTCCGCGGCGTGGACGAAGGCCGCCTTGCCTTCCAGCCACGAACGCGCGCTCTTGCCCGTGATCGGCAGGACGGTGCGGCCCTGGAATGTGGTGCCGGTCGCGGGAACGCCCGCGTAGTCCAGCAGGGTGGGCGCGATGTCGGCCACGCTGACGTAGGCATTGTTCACGCTCCGGGGATGGGCCAGCCCCTTGCCGCTGACGAAGGCGACGGTGCGGGTGCCGCCCTCGGAGGCGTAGGCCTTGGTCAGCCAGGACGGCGCCGTGCCGGCCTGCGCCCATTCGGGGCCGTAAGTGATATAGGAGTTGGGCTTGCCCCGGTTGCCGAAGGAATTGTCCGCTTCGGCCACGCGGCTGCCGAGCATCTTGGCGCCGGTGGTCCGGTAATCCAGCCCTTCGGCGCCGTTGTCCGCCAGGAACACGATCACCGTGTTGTCCAGTTCGCCGCTGGCGCGCAGTTCATCGATCACCCGCCCGACATTGCTGTCCATCCGCTCCACCATCGCGGCGTAGATCTCCATGTCGCGGGCGGCTTCGCGCTTGTCGGCCACGGAGAGCGAGTCCCAGCCGCCGCGCGGCGCGCGCACGCTGTGGGCCACGGTGCCCCTGGGCACGATCCCGAGCTGCTCCTGCCGGGCGATGCGGCGGCGGCGGATCTCGTCGAAGCCGACGTCGTACCTGCCGCTCTGGCGGGCGACATCTTCCTGCGGCGCCTGCAGCGGCCAGTGCGGCGCGGTGAAGGCAAGGTAGGCGAAGAACGGCTTGTCCGGGCTTTCCTGGCGGCTCTGCTTCAGCTCGGCGATGAGGTTGGTCGCATAGGCGTCCGACGAATAGAAATCCTTGTCGAGCGAGGCGAGCACTTTGCCGTCGCGCGTATAGGTGGTGTTCTTGACCGGGTCCGGTCCCTGATCGCGGCCGTAGTGATTGCCGCCGCCCTGCAGCAGCGCGAAGCTATGCTGGAAGCCGCGCGCATGGGGGTCGAGGTCGGGCGTCAGCCCGAGGTGCCACTTGCCCGAAAGCAGCGTGCGATAGCCCCCGGCGGCAAGGCGTTCGGCAAGGCTGGCCACGTCGCGGCTCAGATAGCCCTCGTAGCCGGGCTGGCCTTTCTGGTTGGGCGCGGTGAGTTCCGCCATGCTGCCCAGTCCGGCGCGGTGATTGTCCGTGCCGGAAAGCAGCATGGAGCGCGTGGGCGAGCAGGTGGGCGCGGTGTGGAAGCCGGTCAGCCGCAGCCCGTTCAGGGCCAGCCGGTCGAGATTGGGCGTGGCGATCTCGCTGCCGAAGGCCCCGACATCGGAAAAGCCGAGATCGTCGGCGATGATGACGAGGAAGTTCGGGCGGGCCTGCCGGGCAGGGGTTTCGGACGGCGCACCGGCGGGAGCAGGCGCCCGCGCGGCGGCCGGGGCGGCGGTGGAGGCAAGCAGAGCCGCGCCGAAAGCGGCGGCAAACGCGAAACGCGTGGTTTTCATCAGGTGGTCCTTGGTAGAAAAAGTCCCGCGCCGCGACTGGAGACGCGGCGCGGGAAGTGACGGCCTATGCAGGTATGAGGGATCAGGCCGGTTCGTAGGTGGTCGCCTTTTCCTTGCGGATGGTGCGGCTGTGGCGGCCGTCGATCGAGACAGGCACCGATCCGGCGATCGTCGCGCGGCGCAGGGTGCGGCGCTGGAGGCCGAAGTCCGCCACGGCGCGGTGCTGGGTGGCCTGGTTGTCCCAGAACGCCACGTCGCCCGGCTGCCAGCGCCAGCGCACGACGTTTTCGGGGCGGGTGATGTGTTCCTGAAGGATCGAGAAGAGCCGCGCCGAATCCGCCTGGTTCAGGCCGACGATCCGCTTTACGAAGTGGCCAAGCAGCAGGCTGCGCTGGCCCGAGACCGGGTGGATGCGGACGAGCGGGTGCTCGGTCTCGTAGACGGTGGAGGCAAAGACGCTCTTGTGGAACTTGACCCGATCCTCGGCGGCGTCGTCGGCCTTGGGCGCATTGGCGAGAACCTGGGCGTAGTCGTAATCGTTCGAGTGGACGGCCCAGAGGTTGTTCACCAACTGGCGCAGGCTTTCCGGCAGCCCTTCGTAAGCGGTTTCGCCATTGGCCCAGACGGTGTCGCCGCCCGCTTCGGGAATGGTGATGGCGCGCAGGATCGAGCCGGCCGGATAGGCGTCCGTGAAGGTCACGTCGGTATGCCAGCTCGATGCGGCGTAGCCTTCCTTGCTGTCCAGTTCGAGCAGGTAGCGCGAACCTTCGGCCACCGGCACGGTCGGGTGAGCGACGGGATCGCCGAACAGCGAGGCGAAGGCTTCGTGGCGCTGGTCGTCCAGTTCGTGCTGGCCGCGGAAGAAGATCACCTTGTGGCGTACGAGTGCATCCTTGATGGCCTGCACGGTGCCCCCGTCGAGCTCTCCCGAAAGGGTGACGCCGCGAATCTCGGCGCCGATGGTGCCGGTGATCGGGGCCACGTCAAGCGGCGATGCAGGGTCCTTGGCGTTGGCGTAAGTGGCAATCGAAGTCATGGCATTCATTCCTTCTGCTTGGTCTGGAAACGGGGACGGTCGGTGTTCAAGGTCATTCGGCGGGGACGAGCGCGGCGGCGTAGACATCGTCGCGGGCCTTGAGCTGGCGGCGGACCTCTGCGTGGCGCGCCGCGTCGAGCGGGAACCCGGCCACCAGCGCGGCGGCGAGCGTGTGCGCCAGCGCGGGACCGATGGCGAAGACCAGCAGCAGCGCGTGAAGCGCGTCGGGCGTGTTGGTGGCGGCCTTGGGGTCGAAGCCGAAGGCGGTGACGAGCGGCAGGGCAATGCCGAAGGCGAGGGCGCCGCCGAGCTTCATCGAGACGCTGAAGACCGAATAGTAGAGGCCGACACGGTCCTCGCCGGTCTCGGCGCGGTGAAGGTCTGCCACGTCGGCGACCATCGAGCGCAGCATGAGGTTGCCCGACCCTTGCGAGAGGCCCTGCGCCACCGCCAGCGCCATCATCAGGCCGAACCGGTCGGGGGTGAGGAAGACGAGCCCGAGGTTGATCGCGGCCTGGGTGAGTTCGGCGGCGACGGCGGCCCGGCCCTTGCCGAGATGCAGTCCGATGCGCCGCCAGATCGGCCCGGCCAGCACGCCGAACGAATATTGCAGCAGGAAGAACCCGGCCGCCCATTCGGGGCGCTGGAAGTAGATCGTGACGATGAACAGCAGCAGCGCGGTGCGCACGCCCTGCCCGGCGGTGACGGCGGCGTCGGCGGCCAGCACGCGCAGCAGCAGCGGATTGCCGAACACGGCCTTCAGCGTCCTGCCCAGCGCGAACGGTTCCCCGCCCACCGGCGCGCTGCGATCGGGAACGGCGGTCAGCGTCAGCAGCAGGCCGGGGACGGCGGTGAACAGCACCAGCGTGCCGAACAGGGTCAGGCGCAGCGGGCCGTCGTCAGGGCGAAGCTGGTCCGCCAGCGTGGGCAGCAGCAGGGTGAGCACCAGCGCGGCGGACGACAGCAGGGTGAACTGCGAGGCGATCCGCGTGCGCTGGTCGTAGTCTCCGCTGATCTCGCCCGACCAGGCCAGCAGCGTGGTCTGGGTGGCGGAGGCGCCGGTGTAGTAGCACAGGACGCCGATACCGACCCAGGTGAGCCCCACGCCTTCGGGCGGGAAGAACAGCATGGCGCTGCCGATGATGAACAGCAGGCCGCCTGCCGCGATCCACGGGCGGCGCCGGCCGAAGCGGCTGACGGTACGGTCGCTCAGCGAACCGATCACCGGGTCCAGCAGCGAATTCACCACCTGGCCGATCAGGTAGACCAGCCCCAGCCCGGCCAGCGGGATGGCGTAGTGGCGCGACAGGATCGCCGGTACGAAGGCCATCACCGGCTGGGCCGCCGCGTAGACCGGCACCGCCAGGGCGGTGAAGCGCAGGAGGCGCCAGCCATCGAGCCGTTCCTGTCCCGGCGAAGATGAAGGATATGTCTCGTAAGTCATGGCTGGCGCTTCCGGTCTGGAGGGTCAGAACTTGGTACGAAGGGTCGCGCCGAAGGTGCGCGGTTCGCCGAGCTGGGCGGTGACGACGCCGGTGTTGGCGGCGCCCAGGCTCACGAAGTAGTCCTTGTCGAACAGGTTCTTGGCCCAGATCGAGAAGTCCCAGAGCCCGTCGTCGGTCTTCACGCCGATGCGGCCGTTGACGAGGCCGAAGCCGGGCACTCTGGCCCAGGCCGAATTGGAGGCCGACGTGTTGAAGTTCGAACGGTAGGCGTAGTCCGCGTGGGCGTAGAGGCCGAGATCGCGATCGCCCAGCGTGCCGAGCGGCTGGCTGAAGTCCGCGCCCACGTTCCAGGCGAATTTGGGCACGCCCGGCAGGCGCTCGCCCGAAAGGTCCTGCACCGCGCCGAGGTTCAGCCGTTCGATCGCCTGCGGGGCATTGGTGTAGCTGACGTACTTCGCGTCGGTCCAGGTGCCCGAGGCGTTGAAGCTCAGGTTGTCCGTCGGCGCGATGTTGAACTCCGCCTCGATCCCGCGCGAGCGGACCTTGGGAATGTTGGCGATGTACTGGCGGCTGACCAGCGGGTTGGCCGGGTCGAAGTCGGTGATGGCGGTCTGGTAATCGCTGATCTCGGTCCAGAAACCGGCGGCGTTGAAGGTGGCGCGGCGGTCGAGGAACTGGGATTTCACGCCCACTTCGAAGGCGTCCACCTTCTCGGGCTTCACCGTTGGATCGGTCACGCTGGCGGGAAGCTGCGTGAGGTTGAGCCCGCCCGACTTGTTGCCGCGCGAATAGCTGCCGTAGAGGAGCACGTCCGGCGCCACCTTCCAGCTCAGCGAGATCAGGCCCGAGAGGCTGTTGTCGCTGAAGCTGGTGCTGTAGAGCGGCACCACCTTGTTGAAGCTGGCGCGGATGGCGAGGATCTGCGCCTGGACGGCGTCCGAATAGCCCGAGATGTCGGCCGCCTGCGCCACCCACTGCTGGTAGACGCCCTTCTTCTCCTCATGCGTGAAGCGAAGGCCGGTGGTGAGGGTGAGGGAGGGCGTGATGTGCCAGTCCGTCTGCCCGAACGCGGCGAGCGTCTTGGTCTGCGGCTCGGAATAGGAGTTCACCTCGTAGCCGTTCAGCGCGGCGTCGGTCACCGCGTTGGAGGCGCCGAGGAACCACAGCGGCGCGGCCGAACCGTAGCCGGTGGCGCCGTAGCCGCGAACCGTCTGCCAGAAGTAATAGCCGCCGATCACGTAGTCGAAGCTGCCGCCGCTTTTCGAGGCAAGGCGCAGTTCCTGGCTGAACTGGCGCTGGCGGTTGGCCTGCTGGGCCTTGACCACCACCGGAAGCGAGGTGCTGTCACCGTCGTTGGCCGGGTCCCAGTCCCACCAGCGATAGGCGGTGATCGAGGTCAGCGTCGGCCCGCCGAGGTTCCAGTTGACCTCGCCCGAGACGCCGTAGCCCGCCATGTAGGACTGGTAGTGGCTGTCCGCCTCGCCCACGCGGTCGAAGGCGTCGAAGCTGGGCAGCGTGTACCCCGGGAAACGGGCGGCGCGCTGGGCGAAGTTGCCGGCGATCGTGGTGCCGTCGGCATAAGTGGTGTGGAGGCCGGCGAAGACGTTGAGGACGTGGTTCTGCTTCTGGCGCGCATAGTCGCCGATGATGCGGACCTCGAAGTCCGGATCGGGCGTGAGGAGGATCTGGCCGCGGATGCTCTTGTTCAGGTAGTCCTGCGCGCGGCGGTTGGTGGTCTTGTTCCAGAGGAACCCGTCGTTCTCGCTGATCGCGCCGGACAGGCGCACTGCCAGCAGGTCCTTGAAGATACCGGCCGAGCCCGAGGCGCGGACCTGGTAGTAGCCGTAGTTGCCGATGCTGGCCTCGGCCGAAAGCTCGGGATCGAAGGTGGGCTTCTTCGAGGTGACGTTGATGACGCCTGAAGTGGTGTTCTTGCCGAACAGCGTGCCCTGCGGTCCGCGCAGCACTTCGATGCCCTGAAGGTCCACGAGGTCGAACTGGGCAAGGCCGACGCGGCCGTAGTAGACGTTGTCGATATAGAAGCCGACGCCGTTCTCCAGCCCGTCATTGGTGAGCGAGACGTTGGAGCCGAGGCCGCGGATGTTGATGTTGGTGTTGCGCGGGTTGAAGGTGATGACCTGGAGGCTGGGCACCTGCTGCTGGATCGAGCCCAGCGTATAGTCCCCGCGCTTTTCGAGGCTGGCGGCGCTGATCACGCTGATGGCGACCGGCACGTCCTGCACGTTTTCATCGCGGCGGCGCGAGGCGGTGACGACGATGGCCTCGCCGCTGCCGCTGTCCGCCAGGGTGTCTGCAAGGGCTGAGCTTTCGGCGGCGGCTTCGGGCGCGGCGCCGGGAACCCCGTTTTCCTCGGCGGCGAGCGCGGGCGCGGCGGCAAGAAGCGTCGCTGCGAGCGCGAGTGGACTGGTAGCGATGGCGAACTTGAGAAGCATTAAGGTCGATCCCTGTTTTCGATGTGCTCGCCCGATCGATCGTCGGGCATGAAATTCGGTATTTCGAATGTGTTAGGGTGCCGGGCGCGGCTTTTCGGGCGCCCGCGTGCCTTCAGGGCGCAAGCCGTCGCCGCGGGACCTGCGATCAGGCCCGGCAAGGTCCGGCGGACGCACGGCTCCAGACGCGAAACCTGCGGTTCCGGCGGGAGACAGGCGAAATCTGTGACGGAGGGCGCAGTTTTCCGTCCCGACGCCGTGGTCGGCTGGCGGTTCAGGTCCTGCGGTTCAGCCCGTTGGGCGCGTCAGTCGCGCTGGATGGTCGTCTGCATCGTATCACCTCATCATTGGCGTGAGGGGAACACGATGCCTGGCGCTGTCGCCTGAGCATCGCGCGCTTTAGCGGTTGGTAACGCGGAGCAAGCTGCTTCCCGATCAAATGCCGCGGACCAGGAAACCTTGGAAATGCACGGTGGGCCTGGTCAACCATGCCGTGCGGTGTGCTTGTCTACCTATTTGGTTGAGAATTGAGCGTCAAGCGCAAGGTTTTCTATTGCGGCCAATGGCTGGGATTTTGGGATCGGTTGAAAAGTGGCGCCATGCGACCCTGTAACCCAAGGAAATAGCGCGATTTTTCCGGGATGGGCACAAGCCCGGATAATCCCTTGGTAGGGGACTTTTCTCTAAAGAGAGGGCGTTGTAACGCAAGTGGATGGACACGCGCTTTTCCGGTTTTCCCGCGCTCGCATGGGCGCACCGCTCGCCGTACAATGCCGAAAAAGGCGGATTCTCATGATCTTGGAAGGCAGGACGGCGCTGGTCACGGGGGCTTCCGGCGGATTCGGCCGCGAGATCGCGCTCGGCCTCGCACGGGAAGGCGCGCGGGTGGTTCTTCATGGCCGCCGGGCCGGTCAGCTTGGCGCTCTGGCGCTGGAGATCGAGGCATTGGGCGGCGAAACGGCGATCGCCGCCTTCGACCTTGAGGACGGAGCCGCCTTGCCCGCCGCGCTGGCGCAAGTGGGGCGCATCGATATCCTCGTCAACAATGCCGGCCATCGCGACCGGCGGACGATGGATGCGCTGGACCGCGAGGCGGTGCGGCGGATGCTGGAAGTGAACCTGGTGGCGCCGTTCGATCTGGCCCGTGCGATCGCGCCCGGCATGGAGCAGGGCGGCCGCATCATCAACGTGACTTCGATCGCGGGGCAGATCGCGCGGGCCGGGGATGCCTCCTACACCATGTCGAAAGGCGGCCTCGATGCCCTGACGCGCGCCCTGGCGGCGGAACTGGGGGCGCGGGGGATCACGGTGAATGCGGTGGCTCCGGGCTATTTCGCCACCGAAGCGAATGCGGCGATGGTTGCCGATCCCGAAATCGCGGATCATCTCGCGCGGCGGACATCGCTGGGGCGCTGGGGCAGGCCGGAGGAGATCGCCGGGCCTGTCGTTTTCCTGGCATCGGCGGCGGCGAGTTATGTGACCGGGCAGGTCATCGGGGTGGATGGCGGTTATCTCGCGCATTTCTGACGATGCGGCCGCTCCGCTTGCAAATCATGCGGGTGTTTTTCACCGCGCGTAACGGCGGTGCAACGGTGTCAAAGCATCTTGAACAGCCCGGGCTGAAGCTTTGAAAATCATTTAATCATATGAAAAATAATGATTTATTGCGGGGCTTCTGCGTGAGTTGACGTACCTGTGTTGCGATTGCAAGACATGCACCTGCAATCGAGCGTCGCGCCCCTGCAATCGCAGCGGAGGTACCGGATTTTCGTGATGATTGCGTGATATGCAACTACCGCTCGATTTTCCTCATTTGCCGAATCTCTCGGTTTGGATCATTCGGAACGGGCCTTTCAGGCATCCTCTCCCAAAAACTTTCCAAGGCCGGTCCTCGCGACCGGCCTTTTTTTTGGCCTACTCCAGCCCGCGCAGCCAGTGTTCGTAGAGCGTGAGCGGGTGAAGGTGCAGCCCCGCCTCGTCGAGGATGCCCGCGCACCGTTCGATGCTGGCGGCAAGGCACCTGTCATCCGGCCTGAAGCGCCTCGATACCTGGCGCTGCGCGGCGGCGATCCAGCCCAGCAGTGTCAGTTCGTCATCGCCGAGGTACAGCGTTCCGGGTTGCAGGACCGTCAGCGCCCGGCGTGTCGCCAGTGTTCGCAGGCGAACGAAGCAGGCCGCATGCTCGGCGAGCGTCTCCTCCCCGCGCAGGAGCGACAGGACGCGCCGCTCGACGCGGGGGCGGCGGCGCAGGGAGCGGTTGCTGTAGGCCATCGTCGTGCCTCAGCGCATGGCGGGATCGGCAGGCGGAACGGAGGAGGCAGGTATCGGCACACGGGCCGGCGGTTTCGCCGATGCCGGCCGTGTCTCCGGGGCGCTCGTCACGATATTTCTGCTAGTGATTGTCATCTGCATAATACTATGACGTTCGGCGCGGCCGAGATTCATCATTTTTTTTCGTATTCGCGGCCGGACGGCGGTTTCTGGCCGGTTTTTTGCGCCATCCGGCCGGCCTCAGGCCGGTCTCAGGTGGCGGCCTCGCTGGCCTGCGGGGCGAAGCGGTCCACCAGGATCGCACTGGCACGGTTGAGGCCGATCACGTCCACCGCGATGCCGTGGCGCTGCATTTTCGCCACCACTTCTTCCAGGGCGCCCACTGCCGTGACATCCCAGAGGTGTGCCGCGGTCAGGTCTATCCGCACATGGCGGGCGGTGTCGCGCAAGTCGAACCGGTCGGCGAAGATATCGGCGCTGGCGAAGAAGACCTGCCCGGAGACGGTGTAGGTCCGGGTGTCGGTGGCGGGATCGTGATCGACGCGGATGTCCATCATCCGCGTGACCTTGAAGGCGAAGAACACCCCGCTGAGCAGCACGCCCACGGCGACCCCGGCGGAAAGGTCGTGCGTGGCGACGGTGACCGCGACGGTCGCCAGCATGACGACGCCGGAGACCTTGGGGTGGCGGCCCAGATCGCGGAGCGACTTCCACGAAAACGTGCTGATCGAGACCATGATCATGATCGCCACCAGCGCGGCGACCGGCACTTGCGCCACCCATGGCCGCAGCGGCACCATGACGACGAGCAGGAACACGCCGGCGACCAGCGTGGAGAGCCGCCCGCGTCCGCCGTAGCGCACGTTGCCCACCGTCTGCCCGATCATGCCGCAGCCGGCGATGCCGCCGAACAGCCCGGCCGCCACGTTGGCAAGGCCGAGGCCGGTGCATTCCCGTGCCTTCGAACTGGTGGTCTCGGTCAGGTCGTCCACCACGCTGGCGGTCATCATCGATTCCAGCAGACCCACGGCGGCCATGGCAAGGGCATAGGGCGCGACGATGCGCAGCGTGTCCCAGTCCAGCGGAACGGCGGGCAGGCCGAAGGAAGGCAGCGAGGAAGGCAGGCGGCCGAGATCGGCCACCGTTCGCACCGGCATCGGGAACACCGCGCAGATCCCGGTCAGCACGACGATGCAGATCAGCGGAGAGGGAATGGCGGTGGTGATCCGGGGAAGCAGGTAGATGATCGCAAGGCCCCCGGCGATCAGGGCATAAGTGTGCCAGGTCACGCCCAGCATCTGGGGCACCTGCGCCGAGAAGATCAGGATCGCCAGCGCGTTCACGAAGCCGGTGCGGACCGACCGCGAGACGAACCGCAGCAGCACGTCGAGCTTCACCAGCCCGAAGACGATCTGCAGCAGTCCGGCCATGATGGTGGCGACGAGGAGATAGGACAGACCGTGGCTGCTCACCAGCGCTGCCGCGACCAGGGCGACCGAGCCGGCCGCGCCGGAGATCATCGCCGGCCGTCCACCGGCGAAGGCGATCACGATCCCGATCACGAACGAGGCGAACAGGCCGACTTCGGGGTCGATGCCGGCCACGAAGGAAAAGGCGATCACTTCGGGGATCAGCGCGAAAGTGCCGACCATGCCGGCCAGGATGTCGCGCCGGGCATCGGCGCCGCCGCTGAACCATTCGCTGCGATATCGGGCAAGGGACTGGGTATTCATCGATAGGGGTTTCCGCAGGAATCGCATCGGCGCCGTTCGCCCGGTGGGCTGGCCATGGGTCTGGCCGGGGGTCTGACGGGCGGGGCAGGGATTGCGAATTGCGTTGTCCGGCGGATCGGCGGCCGGAATAGCCACCCGGGATTGCACCGGGTCCAGGTGAGTGACGTTCGCCTAGCCTCAAGCCGGGGCGGGCGCAATATCGGGCTGCGACGCAAAAATGGACGTTCACGGGCTTACCGCCTAGGCTGCGGGGATGCGCAAGATTTTTGAACCGGATGCAAAGGCGCCGCTGGGCGCGGACAGGGCGCGGGCGCTTGAGGTCTTTGCGACGGTGGCGGCCGAAGGCAGTTTTTCCGCTGCCGGGCGCGTGCTTGGCCTCACGCCCTCGGCGGTGAGCCGCACGGTCGATCGCATCGAGGCGCGGCTTGGCGTGCGGCTGTTGCTGCGGACCACGCGGGCCCTGTCGCTGACGGCGGAAGGGCAGGCCTATCTTGGCGCGGCGCGCCGGATTCTCGCCGATCTCGACGATGCCGAGCAGGCCATCGCCGATCGCGGCACGCCGCGCGGGCGGCTGCGGATCAGCGCTGCCCATGCGCACGGACGGCTGACCATTGTTCCCCTGCTGGGCGAATTCGCGCGGCTCTATCCGCACATTCTGGTCGATATCAGCCTGAGCGACCGCCTGGTCGATGTCGCGGCGGGCGATGCCGACGTGGCGATCCGTTTCGGCCCGCTTGCCGACAGTCCGCTGACCGCGCGCAAGCTGGGGGAGAACCGCCGGGTAATCGTCGCCTCGCCGGAATATCTCGCACGGCGGGGGACGCCGCGCGTTCCCGAGGACCTGCTCCACCATAACTGCCTGAACTTCAACTTCCGCCGGGCCGAGCCGGTCTGGCCGTTTCGCCGGGACGGGCAGGACCATGCGCTGAGCGTGCGCGGCAGCATCGAGGCGAACAACGGCGAGACCCTGGGCCAGCTCGCGGCGGATGGTGTGGGGATCACCCGCGTCGGCCGGTTCAGCGTGGTGGAGGAGATCGCCTCGGGCCGGCTGGTGCCCTTGCTGGAGGACTACAACCCCGGCGACGTCGAACTGGTCCACGCGGTATTCGTGGGCGGACCGAACATGCCGGCCCGGGTCAGGGTCTTCGTGGATTTCCTGAGCGAGCGGCTGCGCTAGGCAGCGTGTGCAGATCGTCGGAGGAAGCGGACATGGTCCCATGGGCCGTGATCACGATTTGGGGGGCGGCTGCGGAATGACAAGTTGCGTGCAATAGACTCAAGATAGCTGATGGGGTGGACGCCCCCGACAGCCTTTATGGCAAAGTGGAGGTGTTGAAGCACCACTGAGGAGGCGTCCGTGTCACAGGTTACCACAATCGGTCTGGATATCGCCAAGAACGTTTTCCATGCGCATGGCGCTGACGAGCGGGGTGCGATGGTTTTCAGCCGCAAGCTGACGAGAGCAAAGCTGCTCGAGTTCTTCGCAGGTCAGCCGGTATGCATAGTAGCGCTCGAGGCGTGCGGTGGCGCCCATCATTGGGCGCGTCAGCTACAGACGATGGGGCACGATGTGCGGTTGATCCCGCCATCTTACGTGAAGCCATTCGTGAAGCGGAACAAGAACGATGCGATTGATGCTGAAGCGATTGCCGAGGCTGCGCAGCGCCCAGGCATGCGCTTCGTGGCGGTGAAAAGCGAAGAGCAACAGGCCGCAGGGCTCGTGTTCCGCACACGTGACCTAGCGGTGCGGCAGCGCACTCAGTTGATCAACGCCATTCGCGGGCACCTAGCGGAGTATGGTTGGGTAGCACCGCGCGGCACAGCGCATATGACAATGCTCGCCGACCTGCTCGAGGATGAGGAAATGACTTCAAGTCTGCCTGCAGCGGCACGGCCCATGTTCAAGCTCATGGTCGACATGCTGGCCGATCTCGACAAGCAGGTTGCCGTGCTGGACCGTGAGATCGCACAGCGTGCCAAGGAGGATGAAGCAGCCAGGCGGCTAATGACCATTCCAGGGATCGGTCCTATCGCTGCGACCGCCATCATCGCGCTGGCCCCGCCGGTCGAGACGTTCCGTAAGGGTCGCGACTTCGCGGCTTGGCTTGGCCTCGCCCCCCGTCAGCACTCGACCGGCGGCAAACAGCGGCTCGGCAGCATATCGAAGATGGGCGAGCGGACGATCAGACGACTACTGATCATCGGCGGCAGCTCAATGGTACGCCAGGCATGCCGGTTTGGCGCGCCTGCCGGCTCGTGGCTTGAGCGGATGCTGGAGCGCAAGCCGCGCATGCTCGTCTCGGTAGCGCTCGCCAACAAGATGGCGCGCATGGTCTGGGCGTTGCTCACAAAGAACGAAGATTACAGAGCTCCGGCAGCGGTCGCGACGTAAGTCAAGGCAGCGGCCAGAGGCGTCGGGGACGTAGGCGGTCGAAGGAGGGTATGGCACAACAGTCGGCGAGACGGGGCTGGAAGAACCAGGGAATGGCAGAGCGCTAGCCAAGCGCGCATAGCTGAAATGGATCCGGTCCGCGAACTCCCATACTGGCCCGCAGCATATGGCGCTGCTCATCGAGGCCGGACAGATGACAGCATCCGACTACGTGCCAACAAACCCCGATCTACTGCTTGCATCCGAAGGGGCGTCCACAGATGCCGTTCCCGACCGTGAAACGGCGGGGGCGGCAACTACCAGACCTTATTGACGGGTCGTGGGACTTTCGGTCGTTCTCGCGAGATGTGATCGATTTAGGCTTTCGCCACATCGGGGTGGAGAAGTGAAGAGAGGCAAACGGTTTGGCCCAGCTTGTCAGCCTGTTGACGGACCTGATCGACGAGCGGCGAAGGCAATGAGGAAACAAAGCCATTGAGCAGAACAAGTGACATGCGATCATTCGTCCCTTCACTTTCGTCGTCTGCGCCCTCCTCTTCCTCAAAGGACTTGCGTTGACTGTAGCGTAGTCCCATCAGGAACAAATACTTATCGATTACGCGCTCGGCCAAGATCTCAGGAAACGGTGAAGCGATGGCCTGGCGCACCTCGGCAAGCTTCTTGGCAAAATCACGCTTATCCAGCGCATCAAAGAACTGCGCCATTCCTGCGACAGATGACTGATGTGACCCTAGCACAGCGATCGAAACGAACCGATCGAACATGGTCCAACCTTTAGGACGCAGAAACCAGTTCACCTTGCTTGCCGCCGAAGCAGGTGTTCCAGCAATAGCTGAGTGATTTTCTGCCAAAGCCTCTGCAAGAGCCTTTCCCCTCTGGCTTAGGCTAGCATTCTCCTCATAATTCAACTCGTTGATCATTTTAGAAAAAGCTAGCGCGTGAGGGTCCGTGGGGTCGCGAACCTGCTTTGCCTGCCCTTCACGTTTCCCCTTCGTGAAAATTTGTGTGGGATGGTCTAACTTCGCCACCCGAATGTTTCTATTCACACGATAGGGCTGGCCAACTGCACGCACAAACGCGACATCCACGCACTTTCGCTTTTGTGCCTCTGACCAGAATGCGTGATCGCAAGTCAACCACCAACGCCATGCATCCACGAATGCCAACTTTTCTGGCTTGTCGCTGGCCTTGCAGCCGATCTCGCTCACTAGAACCTCGCTCAAGCGTCCTCTCCACCAGATCATCCAGCTAAGCCAGAAAAGTTGGCACGGCGATCCAAAGCGTCTTCATCGTCTTGGCCCAGTCAAGTTCGATGGGCGGACTTATGACTTTTAACCACCGAGCCCTGCCCGACGACGAATTTCACCTGAAAGCTGTCCATCCTAACGTCAAGTGCTAGCGGCAGAAATGTCCCAGCCTAGCCATTTCGGATGTACGACGATCACGACTTTCTGAACGGCAGGTTCGGGAGAGGCATCTGGAAGCTTGTGCGACTGGAATGGCGCAAGGTTGCCGTTCCGGCTCGATCCGGCGTCCGTAACGGGCTGAAAGCGCCGCACTTGATCGGACGACCGGAACGGCGGGCAGTGGAACTTGTCTACGCTCCCCTAGGGTATCCAGCGATAGGCCGGTTTTGCGGTGACTTCGGGAACAGGGGCGGTCAGTTCGGCGCCGTGGCCCGGGTCCTTGACGGTGTCCGCATCGACGAAGCCGTAGAACACGCCGGTCGATGCGGAGCCGCCGCGCTGTTCGACGTCGCCGATGTTTTGCGCCGTTCCCGAAAGAACGATGCCTTTCTCGTACTCACCTATGCCGAGCATGGACGTGGCGGCGCGGGCCTTGCCCTTCAGGACGGTGTCGCCGCGCAGTACGGTGAGGCCGGAGATCACCGCCTCGTCCAGGACCTGCGCGTTATCGAGCACGACGGCGTGATCCTCGATCCGCGCCTTGCCGGAAACGGTGCCGGAGATCACCCGCGCATAAGGGCCGACATAGGCGCTTGCGGCCACGCTGGCCTGCGGTCCGACCCAGCCCCCGCCGTTGCCGTGGCGGTGCCCGCCGGGGATCGGCCCGGGCGCGCCGTCCTGCCAGCGGTCGGGCATGGCGCCGTCGAGCTGGACCATCCACGGATAGCGGTAGATCGAATACCAGGGCTGGTCCCAGCGGATCTTCTGCATCTGCGACGGGGTGGCCATGACCACGAGGTATAGGCCGGTGTCTCCGGGCCGGACCGCGATCGAGGCTGCGGCCTTGTCGCCGCGCTGAAGCGGGGTGTAGCGGCTCCTGCCATCCGCCCCGACGGCGACGACGCCCCAGCGCCAGTCGGATGCGGGCGGCGGGATCGTTTCCGGCTCATCGGCAAGACCGGGCAGCGAGACGACGGCGCTGGCCTGCTGGACTACGCCCCGGAAGGTCACGGTCACATGGTCGCGGCCGGCATCGGGATGCAGCTTGACCACGTTGTAGCCCCAGCGCTGGGGTGCCCACATCTCCGGCACGGCGAAGCGGCGATGCTCGAGGTCGATGGGGTCCAGCACGGTGGCGGAGAGGATATCGGGGCCGGTGGACTGGTCGTAGGAACCATAGTTGCGGCGGAAGACCGCGCCCTGATCGCTGCCGTCCGGGTTGGTGTAGTCCCAGTTGGCGTTGTGCAGCGCCCAGTCGCCGTAGGTGTCGTTCAACTGGCTTTGTGTCCAGTTCTGGTTGTCACGCAGAACGGTGAAGGGATCGGTCGTCAGGTGGGCCGGATCGTCCTTGCCGGGGGCCTTGCGCCAGATGTCGTTCACGGCGTCGAAGCCGCGGGTGTCCTTGAGGAATTCGAGGAACTGCCAGTTGCAGTAGCGGCTGCGGGTCGAGCCGTAGTAAAGGTGCGGGTACTGTTTCAGCAGCACGGAACAATGCGTATTCTCGCGGAATTCCGGGAGTTGCACGGTCATCCAGTTGGCGTGGCTCTCGAACATCCAGCCGGTATAGGGCGAGTCCATGAGATGCCCGGTCGCGGTCTGGAGGGCATGGGTCAGTTCATGGGCAAGGCCGAAACGGTCCCTTAGCGCGCCGGGGCCGATCCACATGCCCATGTGCCCGAGCGAGTCCGCTCCGCCGGTCAATCCGTAGTCGGTGCCGATATAGGCGTTGACCTTGAACTTGGCCGCCGAACCGCAATGCGGCTCGGGGAAGTGCAGCGTTGCGATGAAGTAGTCCCAGACATATTCGAGATGCTTCACCGCCGCCTGCGCATCGGCCGGGGCCACGGTGCCGGGCTTCCAGTGCAGGGCCAAATGCTCGCTCTGCATCTGCAAAGGGAGGGCGGAATTCACCGTGTCCGAAGGGTCGGTTTCCGCGATGGCCCAGGCCCCGGCCACGCAAGCCTCACGCGGGGCGGGGCTGGCGGCCGGGGCGGCAAGCGCCGGTGCTGACGGAATGGCGGCTCCTGAAAGCAGGACTGCCAGCACCGATGCCTGAAAAAGGGCCCTCATGTCAGCGCGGGCTGAGCGTGACGGTGGTGGCACCCGTGCCCAGCGGGATGGCGTAACCGCCGCGATCGGCGGTGCCGGTGTCGGCGGTGTAAGGCTTGCCGCCCGCCGTCGTGGTCTCGAACAGCAGGCGTGCTGCGGGGGTCTCCGCCGTCGCGGGATCGAGCGTGAGCACGACCTTGCCGGTCCTGGCGTCATAGTCGGCGCTCTTGATGCGGCCCGCTTCCAGCGTGACCCAGAGGCCGGCGGGGGCGATGAAGAGCCGGCGGCGGGCGCCGTCCTTCGGTTCGACATGGACCCTGGTGCCCTTCGCGGTCAGGTCGCCGCCGAAGCCCAGCCACCCGAACTGCGCGTCATCGACCATGTAGGTCGCCGAGGTGATGGCGTGGCCGTAGAAGCCCATGCCGTAGTCGCCGGTGATGGCGTCCCACTTCATCATGTCGGGCCAGGAGTGGAACGCGGCCGAGCCGAAGCCCTGCTGGTCGATATTGGTGATCCCGCCCATCATGCCGCCGTAGGCCACGCGCAGCAGGTGCAGGTCGGTGGGGTTCTGGCGATAGGCGTCGAACAGCGGCACCGCGTTCAGCGCCGAGCCGTAGTGGTGGATCTGCCGCTCGATACGCGAGACCTTGCCGCCGTAGAGGAAGTCCCAGTAGCGGCGGGCATTGCCGTTGTAGCCCCAGCTCGGGATCGTGGGGTCATAGGCCAGGATGACCTCGCGCGTCTCGTCCGCCTGCGGCTGGTAGCCGAAGTAGCGCATCCATGCGTAGACTTCGGGCTGGCCGGTGGAATCCCAGGCCATCTCGCTGCCGAACGGGAACTTGAGCGTGCGCCAGTGATCGGCGCGGCCCTTCATCAGGCCCTCCATCTCGGTGGCTTCGGCGGTCAGGCCCTCACGCTTCAGGTCCTTGAGGATGTCGAGGAAGACATCGCCTTCCATCTGGCCGAACTGCGCATAGTAAGGCGCATCGCGCATCATCGCGACGGAAGTGCGGTAGGCCCAATCGAGGTAGAACTTCCAGTCATGCTGCTTGACCAGCCCCTGGCTGTCGCGTGCGAGGCGGTAGAGCACCCAGTGGCCGATGGCGACGTGCGGGTAGTTGTAGGAACGGCCAAGATCGTCCGAATCCTTCTTCGACCAGGCGGTCCAGTTCTTCCAGTTGATCTTGGGGTCGTAGTAGTTCGGGAACTCGACCGGATCGTAGTAGAAGATGCTCTTCTTGACTGCGCCGGCCTGCGGGCCGTCCTTGACCTGAAGGGTGCCGAGCACGGTTTCGTTGACGAGGCGCTCGAGCTTGGCGACTTCTTCAGGGCTCGGATTGTCGAGCTGCTTCATCATCGCCGCAACCCACGAACCGGCGCCGCCTTCGTCGCTCATGCCTGCCACCCAGACGCGGCCGTCCTGCGTGAGGATCTTGTTGTCCTCGCGGTCGTAGGAGAGGATCGCGGGGCTGCGATGGAACGGGTCATTCTTGCCTTCGAACCACTGGTTCGTCGTGGTGAAGTGGCCGATATCGGCCATGACCTGATCGAGCGGCTTGGTGATGTAGTAGCTGACGGTCTGCTTCTGGCCGTCCGCATAAGTCACCGTCAGGCGGGCCTGACCCCATTCCGAGGCCTTGACCCGATAGCGTGCCCAGCCGGTTCCGCTCTTCTCGGAGGTGGCGGTAAGGGCGCCTGCGGGGAAGGATTCGATCTTCGCGACCTTGCTCGGGGTCTTGAGGAAGAGGCTGGCGGTCTGGTCGGTGGGCACCACGTAGCCGGGAATGCCCACGGCCACCGGGCGCTTGTTCGCGACCAGCGTATCCTCGATCTTGCGGATATCGGGCGCGGTCACGAAGCGCAGGCCGATGGTGCGGCTCTCGCCCGGTGCAAGCGTGATGCTGGTCGGCTCGTTCCACTGCTGGCCAGCCTTGGCCCATTCCTTCTCGGCGAAGCCCTTGCTGGCGACGGTCCAGTCGTAGAACCCTTCCGAGACCTGGCTGCGCTGGCTCTTGTCAGTGAAGATGTCGCCGTCCTTGGCGGCGCGCGCTTCGATGATCGGGCGATAGGCTTCGAGCGGCGTGCCCTTTTCCGGCAGGACGAGCAGGGCCGGGCCCTGACCGTTGAGGCGGGTGACCTGGAGATAGCCCGCATCCCGGCCGATATAGGGGTCGACGAAGCTCGCTTCGGCATGGGCCTGGTCGAGATCGCGGTCGAGGATGATGTTGTCGAACACCATGGGCATGCCGAGGCCGCCGATCTCGACGGGGGCGCTGCTGGTATTGACGAGCGTGAAGCGCATGGCCAGCACGCCGGCCTCGTTCACCCAGCGGCGCTCGACGCGCAGGGGTATGCCCGCTCCCATCGAGGCGGTGATATCGGCGGCGGCAAGCACGCCATTGCCGCCCGCGAGCGCGGCGATCTGCTTGCGGGCATGGGCGGAAGAGAAGTCCTGCCAGTCCGATCCGGCGGTCTTCAGGCGGATGTGGATGTCGCCGATGTGCACGTAGCCGTCGCCCGCGCGCTCGGGCTCGCGGGCTGCGGGTACGAAGTCGAACGCGGTATTGCCCTTGGGCGAGAGGTGAGCGAGCGTCTGCGTGTCGGCCCGCAGGGCAAGGTCGAAGGCCGTGGTCTGCATCTCGGTCTTGCCGATCGGCGGATAGACCGGCTTCGGCTTCTGAACTTCGCCTTCTTCGGCATAGGCCGCGGTCGTCGGCAGCATGGCCGGGAGAGTGCCGAGCACCAGGGCGACGAGCGGCAAGGGCTTCAGGAGACGCTTCATTTCAGGTCCTCGCAGGAATTACTTGGTGGCTGCTTGAGCAGCAGGAGCGGCCGCCTTCACGGGACCGAGGGCAGGCGGCGTTTCGCCAAGCAGATACTGGGTGAAGTAGTCGCGCAGCTTCTTCCAGAAAAAGGGCCGGTAGACGTTGTGCGTGGCATTGGGCATCACGATCAGGTCGACATCGCGCCCGGCATCCATCAGTGCCTTGGCAAGCCGATAGCTTTCCGTGACGGGAACGTTGTCGTCGATGTCGCCGTGAACGAGCAGCAGATGACCCTTGAGCTGCCCCGCGACCGACATGTTGGAGTTGCGCTCCCAGGTCGCCTCATCGGCATAACCCATCGAGACTTCCGGCCACCAGGTCTTGTCGAGACGGAGATCGTGGTTGCCCGAGGACGAGACGCCGACCTTGAAGAAGTCCGGGCGGCGCAGCACGAAGCGCGCGGTGTCGTAGCCGCCCGCCGAACCGCCGAACACGCCTACACGGGTGACGTCCATGTAGGGGTACCTCGCGGCCATCTGGCGGATCAGGGCAATGTGATCGTCCAGCCCGACTTCGCCGAGGTTCTGGAAGGCTGGCAGGCGGAAAGCCTGGCCGCGCCGCGATGTGCCGGTGCCGTCGATCATAACGACGATCGCGCCGATCTGCGCCACGCTGTTGCCGGCGACCCGGCGCGCTTCGCTCCATGTCGCGGGAACGTCGGTCGTGGTCGGGCCGGTGTAGACGTTGTCGATCACTGGATAGCTGCGCTTCGGATCGAAGTGCGCGGGGCGGTAGATCATGCCGTAGATCGGCGTCTTGCCGTCCGCTGCCAGTCCCTTGAACGGTTCGGGCGGGGTGTAGCCCCGGGCGAGCAGGCGGCTGTCATCGGCCCTGGCCAGTTCCTTGACGATGCGTCCGCTCGCACCGTCGCGCAGCACTGCGCGGGTGGGTGAGGTCGGGTTCGACATCTGGTCGACGATCCACTTGCCATCGGGTGAGACCGAGGCGTTGTGGTCGAGCGGTTCCGGGGTCAGTTCGGTGAGCGCGCCGCCTTTGGCGGGAACGCGGTAAAGCGCGCGCCAATAAGGGTTGCGTGTGGCCTCGCGGCCGACGCCGGTGACGATGAGCGAGGACTTGTCCTCGGCCACGTTGTCCACCGTGAGGACTTCCCATTCGCCGGTGGTCAGCGCCTTGCCGCCGTCGGGTGCATCGGGCGTGACGAGATAGAGCTGGGCCCAGCCCGTCCGCTCGGAGATCGAGAGTTCGCCGCCGAGTTCGGGCGAGGGGAAGATCATGCTTGAGGTGACGGTGACGACCGGCTTCACCGCCTCATGCGCGATGACCTTCGCGGCGCCGGTCTCAGGATCGGCGAGGTAGACGGCCTGCTGCTTGTAACCGCGCTCGGTCCAGAGCATGCGGACCTTGCCGTCCAGCCAGCCCATGTCCGGCGGGGACGGGTAGAGGATGGATTCCGAAGGCACCTGCATCGGCACGATCCGTGCCTTGCCCTTCTTCATCGCATCCCTGACGTCGATCACCAGGCGCGCCGCCTGCGGCAGCTTCTCGGCGCCGGCGAGCGGGTAGATGTAGGAGAAGCTGCGCGGATAGAAGCTGCCCGGCGGGTTCTGCTGGGTGATCGACAGCTTCTTCACATCGCGCGTGTCGAGACGCCATGTCAGCAGGTAACGGCCATCCGGCGACCACTGGCCGGAAACCGGCATGGCCGGTTCCTCGGTGCCTTCGCGCAGGATATCCGAGAGTTCCGGGATCGAACGGCCATAGGGCTGCTCGCGCGTGCCGTCGGCGGTGAGGGCCACTTCGCGGCCCGTGGCGACATCGACCGCGTAGAGGTTATAGCTGCGCGCGACGATCTTCGTCTTGCCGTCGGGCGAGAGGAGATCGAACACCTTGTGGTCGGCCTTCTCGACCTCGGTCGCCCTGCCGGCGGCATCCATGCTCCAGAGCGCACCGTCGAAAGCGCGGAACCGGACCTCGTTCCGGGCGGGATCGAAGTCCACCTCGGCGATACGCGCATCGTCGGCTGTTACCGGAGCGCCCTTCGCTGTGGTCAGCGCGGCAAGCAGCGCCGCGGTCGTGGTGACCTGCCGGGTCTGCTGCGAAGCCAGATCGAGGAACTGGTAACGCTGGTCGAGCCGGTTGCCCGTGCGATAGAACAGCCCGCCTTCGACAAAGCGCGGGGCAACGTCGGCATTGTCGATCAGGTCGCCGAGCGCGGAACCCATGAAGCTGTCGGCCGCGGCATAGCGCTGGTCGATGCCGGGCTGCGCTGCTGCGCTGCGGGTCGGCGCTTCTCGCGCGTCGGCGGCTGCCGGTATCGCTGCTGCGGTTACGGCCCAGGCAAGGGCGAGCAGGCTGATGGATTTCGACACGGAGGAATGCGAAGCGCTCACGGCTGCGGCCCATCGGTTATTTCGGGGAGAACCTCATCGTCATGACGCCCACTGGCGTAAGCGTCAAGAAAAATATACGATATATGATCTGCGCTTTTCTGGGCTAGCCAGAGCGTTATTCTTAATACAGACCTGACGCGATGACGAAAGAGAACACAATGACCGGTAATGGTTCGGGTGAAGGTTCCGAGGCGCTTCCCTTGATGAGCGGCCGTTTGCACCATGCAGTGGCGCAGCGGCTGGCGACTCAGATCGTGAGCGGGGAGTATCTGACCGGCCATGTCTTCCCGGCCGAGGTAGAGCATGCGGAAATACTCGGAGTATCCAGATCGGTGCTGCGCGAGGCGTTCCGGATGCTCACCGCCAAGGGGTTGGTAAGCAGCCGGCCGAAGGCGGGAACGCGCGTGAACGAGCGCCGCAAGTGGAATCTTCTCGATCCTGATGTGCTCGCCTGGCAGATTCAGTGCGGCGCCAGCGATGAATTCCTGCGCGACCTGTTCGAACTGCGCATGGTAGTGGAACCGCAGGCCGCGGAAATGGCTGCGCTGCGCCGCGACGACGGCCAGCTTCTCGACATGGCCAACGCGCTCGACACGATGGAGCATTATACGCTCACCAGCCCCAAGGGGCGGGCGGCGGATATCCGTTTTCACGAACTCCTGATGGAGGCGACGCACAACGAGATGCTGCTCGCGCTTTCCAACTCGATCTCCACTGCCATTGCTTCGACCACCGCGATCAAGCATGGCAAGCAGGACAGTCCGCGCGACCCGATGCCCGAGCATCATGCACTCTATGCGCAGATCGCCGATCGAAATCCGGCCAAGGCGCGCAAGGCGATGATTACTCTCATCGAACTGGCCCATGCCGATACGCAGGTTGCGCTTCGCCGCTGAAGCCGGGTGACCATGCCGCAAGCGGCTGCCTTACAAACAGGGGATTGACTTCGAGGGCCCGACTTCTATCAATACAGTATACGATATTCGATAGGAGTTATTGGAATGCAGGCCAATCGGCGCGAATGGATGGCTGGCGTGGCGGCGCTCGCCATTTGCTCTGTCCCCCTCAAGGGCTTCGCAGCCGTGATTGCACCCAAGCTTCCGATCAAGGCGAAGCCGCTGCCGCTGACCGACGTGCGTCTTGCGCCTTCGGACTATGCGCGGGCCGTCGAAGTCAATGTCGATTACCTGATGTCGCTCAGCCCCGACCGCTTCCTGCACAACTTCCGCAAGTACGCGGGGCTGGAGCCGAAGGCCGCGATCTACGGCGGCTGGGAATCCGATACGATCGCCGGGCATACCCTCGGCCACTACATGACCGCGCTGGTGCTGGCCTGGCAGCAGACTGGCAACCCCGAATGCCGCCGCCGTGCAGACTATATCGTCGACGAGTTGGCGCTTTGCCAGCAGCAGCGCACGGATGGCTACATCGGTGCGCTGGGCCGCAAGACCAAGGACGGCAAGGTCGTCGACGGGCAGGAAATCTTCCCCGAAGTCATGCGCGGAGAGATCAAGTCGGGCGGGTTCGACCTCAACGGGTCGTGGTCGCCGCTCTATACCGTGCACAAGTACTTCCAGGGCCTGCTCGACATCAATGCCGCCTGGGGCAATGCCAAGGCGCTTCAGGTCGTCATCGGCCTCGGCGGCTACTTCGAGAAGGTTTTCGCCGCGCTTGACGACAAGCAGATGCAGGAACTGCTGGGCTGCGAATATGGCGGCCTGAACGAGAGCTATGCCGATCTCTACGCCCAGACCGGCGATCTGCGCTGGCTCAAGGTGGCGGAGCGCATCTACGACAAGAAGGTGCTCGACCCGCTGGTGGCGCAGGAGGACAAGCTCTCCAACTTCCACGCCAATACCCAGGTGCCCAAGCTGATCGGCCTGGCGCGCATCCATGAGCTGACCGGCAAGGACGAACCGGGCCGTGCCGCCCGCTTCTTCTGGGAGCGCGTGACCCAGCATCACAGCTACGTGATCGGCGGCAATGCCGACCGCGAATACTTCTTCGAGCCTGATAATATCGCGCTGCACCTCACGGAATCCACCTGTGAGCATTGCAACACCTACAACATGCTGAAGCTGACCCGTCAGCTCTACTCGTGGCAGCCGGACGGCGCGCTGTTCGACTATTACGAGCGTGCGCACCTCAATCACGTCATGTCGGCGCAGAATCCGGAAACCGGGGGCTTCACTTACATGACTCCGATGATGAGCGGCGCCCCGCGCGGCTATTCCGGTCCGGGAGAGGAAGCCTTCTGGTGCTGCGTCGGCTCGGGCATGGAAAGCCATTCCAAGCACGGCGACTCCATCTTCTGGGAAGGCGGCGATACGTTCTTCGTCAACCTCTACATCCCCTCGACCGGGCAGTGGAAGGCCAAGGGCGCTGCCTTCACCATCGCCACCGAGTATCCGTTCAAGTCGGACGTGAAGATCACGCTCGACGCGGTGAAACAGGGCAAGTTCGCGGTGGCGCTGCGCATTCCCGGCTGGTCGAACGGCAAGGCGACCGTCGCCGTCAACGGCGCGCCGGTGCCTTCGACCCCGGTCGGCGGCTACGTGGTGATCGACCGCCGCTGGAAGAAGGGCGACGTGATCGCGCTTAACCTGCCGCTCGAACTGCGCCTTGAAAACGCGCAAGGTTCGCAGGACGTGGTGGCCGTGGTGCGCGGACCGATGGTCATGGCCGCCGATCTCGGCCCGGCCGAAATGGAGTTCACCGGCGTCGAGCCGGCGATGGTCGGCGACAACCCGCTGGCCGCCTTCGCGCCGATGGTCTCTGACCGCCCGCGCTACCAGACCACCGGCATCATCCGTCCGGGCGACCGCATGTTCGCGCCGTTCTACAGCCAGTACGACCGCCGCAGCGCCGTCTACTTCAAGCGCTTCACGGAAAGCGGCTGGAAGAGCGAGGAAGCCGCCTTCCTTGCCGAACAGGCCCGCCAGAAGGACCTGGCAGCCCGTTCGATCGACGTCATGCACCTTGGCGAAATGCAGCCGGAGCGCGACCATGAACTGACCTCGGAAATCTCCTATCCGGTCTCCTATCGCGGCCGCAACGGGCGCGATGCCCGCTCGGGCGGTTACTTCGAGTTCAAGATGAAGGTGAAGTCCGGTCCGCTGCTGCTGCAGGCCAGTTATTGGGGCAGCGAGCGTTCGCGCGTATTCGACATCCTCGTCGACAACGTGCTGGTGGCAACCCAGAAGCTCGACAACGACGCGCCCGGCAAGTTCTTCGACGTCGATTATCCGCTGCCCGAGGCGCTGACCAAGGGCAAGAGCAGCGTGAAGGTGCGCTTCGTGCCGCATGATCGCACTTCGGCCGGCCCGGTCTTCGGCGTGCGTCTGTTTACCGCCAGGAAGTGAGCATTGCCTTGAGTGAAGACGTTGCCCTGACGATTGCCGAAGCGGACGAACTCGCCCGCACGGTGCTCGAAGCCTGGGGCCTCGCGCCCGACCATGCCGCCGCCGTCGCCCACACCATGGTGTCGGGCGAGCGGGACGGTTGCACCTCGCACGGGCTCTACCGCCTCCTCGTTGCGGCCAATTCGGTCGAGCGCGGGGTGGTGGTGCCCGATGCGGTGCCCGAAGTGAGCGAGCCGGCGCAGGCGCTGGTGCGCGTCGACGGCAAGGGCGGCTTCGCCCAACTGCCGTTCGAGCGCGGCATGCCGCTGCTGGTCGAGAAGGCGCGCAAGTTCGGCATTGCCGCCATGGCGTTGAACAATGTGGTCCATTTCGCCGCGCTCTGGCCCGAGGTCGAGGCGCTGGCAGAGCAGGGGCTTGTCGCCTTCGCCTTCACGCCCAGCCATTCGTGGGTCGCGCCTGCCGGCGGCACCAAGCCGGTGTTCGGCACCAATCCGATCGCCTTCGGCTGGCCGCGTCCTGACCGCGCGCCGTTCGTGTTCGACTTCGCCACCAGCGCGGTCGCGCGCGGCGAGATCGAACTGCATCGCCGTGCTGGCAAGTCGATCCCGCTCGACTGGGGCTACGATGCCGATGGCAATCCGTCGAGCGATGCCAAGGCCGTGCTCGACGGCGCGATGCGCACATTCGGCGGACACAAGGGTTCCGCACTCGCCGCCATGGTCGAACTGCTTGCAGGGCCGCTGATCGGCGACATGACCAGCGCGGAATCGATGGCCGCCGACCAGGATCGCGGCGGCTCGCCCATCGGCGGCGAATTTATTATCGCCATCGATCCGGCGGGCTTTCTCGGGGCGGGCGTGGAAGAGCATCTGCGCCGCGCGGAAGCCATGTTCGACATGATCGAAGGGCAGGGCGCTCGCCTGCCGGGATCGCGCCGTCTGATCGCGCGGGCGCGCTCCGACAAGGAGGGGCTGCGCATTCCGGCGAAGCTCCACCAGGACATTCTCGAGGTTCTCGAAAGGGGAAATGACGTGAAGAATTCGGTTGGCCGCGCCATGATGCTGGCCGGCGCCGCACTGGTCGCCACGCCTGCGGTTTCGGCCGCCGCCGCTCCCGCTGCTCAAGTTTCCAAGAAGCAGACGGCCGATCAGGCTTTCGAGGCGATCACCACCGCCGAATACGAATGGCGCCAGAAGCAGGTCGGCCCTTGCGAGGATACGCCGAAGGACAGCAAGATCGTCCTGCCCGACCTCGGCCCCAAGGCCCAGGCAGATCGCCTCGCCTGCTGGACCAAGGTGGAAGGCCAGCTTGCTGCCATCGACCAGAAGCAGCTCTCGCCCGCCAATCGCGTGAACTTCGCGGTCTACAAGGGCCAGATCGATGCGCTCCTCGCCTCGCAGCGCTTCCGCGACTACGAAAAGCCCTTCAACGCCGACACCAGCTTCTGGGGCGACCTGGCCGACTGGGCGCGCAATCCGCTGAAGGACAAGGCTGCGGCCGACAACTATCTTGAAATGCTGCGCGAGGTTCCGCGCTACTACGACCAGCAGATCGACAACATGCGCGCGGGCCTCAAGCGCGGCTTCACCGGCCCGCAAGTGACGCTTGCCGGACGCGACAAGGGCATCGAACTGGTCGTTCAGGCCAAGACGGCGGAAGCCTCGCCGTTCTATGAGCCGTTCCGCAAACTGCCTTCGACGATCCCCGCCGCCGAGCAGGAGAAGCTGCGCGCCGAAGCCCGCAAGCTCATCTCCGATGGTGTCGTGCCGGCCCATGCCAAGCTGCTGACCTTCATGCGCAGCGAATACGAAACCGGTGCGCGCAAGTCGCTGGCGGCCTATGACCTGCCGGACGGAAAGGCCTATTACCAGTCGAAGATCGCCGAGTTCGTCACGCTCGACAAGACGCCGGAGGAGATCCACGAGATCGGCCTCAGCGAGATGGCCCGCATCCGCTCGCAGATGGCCGAGGTGATGAGCCAGGTCGAGTTCAAGGGAGACCTCAAGTCCTTCCTGCACTTCCTGCGCACCGATCCGCAGTTCTATCCCAAGACCCCGAACGAGCTGCTTTACCGCGCGGCCTGGATCGCCAAGCAGTTCGACGGCAAGGCGGACCAGTTCTTCGGCCACATGCCGCGCAGCCGCTTCGCCATCAAGCCGGTGCCGGACGACATCGCGCCGTTCTACACCGGCGGTCGCGGCGGTCCGGGCATCTATCTCGTCAACACCTACGATCTGCCGAGCCGTCCGTTCTACTCGCAGGTCGCGCTGACCTTGCACGAATCCGCGCCGGGCCATGCCATGCAGATGCCGCTGGCCATGGAGAACAAGGACCTGCCGGCCTTCCGCCGCGACACTTACCTGTCTGCCTACGGAGAGGGCTGGGCGCTCTACTGCGAGGCACTGGGCGAGGACATGGGCATGTATGAGACGCCCTACGACCGGTTCGGCATGCTCAGCTACCAAGCCTGGCGCGCGTCGCGCCTCGTCGTCGATACCGGTGTCCATGCCATGGGCTGGAGCCGCGAGCAGGCACAGCAGTACCTGCGCGACAATACCGCGCTGTCCGATCACGAGATCGAGACAGAAGTCGATCGCTACATCTCCTGGCCGGGACAGGCGCTGTCCTACTACATGGGCCAACTCGCCTTCGTCGATGCGCGCAAGAAGGCGGAAACGGCGCTGGGTTCCAAGTTCAACATCCGCGCCTTCCACGATGCAGTGCTGGAACTGGGCGGCGTGCCGCTGCCGCTGATCGACCAGCGCGTCGATCAGCTCATCAAGGACGGCGGCAAGGGCCCCTATCCCGATGAGGAATAAGCTCGCATTGGTGCTTGCGGCCGGCGCTTTCGCGTCGGCCGTTTCGGCGCAGCAGGCCTCCGCGCCGATCGCGCGGGAACTGACGGTTCCGGGTAATCCGATCCTGGCGGATGGGGACTATTACTCCACCGATCCTGCGCCTTTCGTTGCCGATGGACAGCTCTGGATTCTCGCCGGGCGCGATGAAGCGGCCAGCGACGTCAACGACTTCATCATGCCCGAATGGCAACTGCTCAAGACCGCCGATCCGGCCTCGGGCAAGTGGACCCATTATCCGGCGATCATCAAGCCGGAGAACGTCTTCGCCTGGGCCGAGGAGGCCCGGGCCTATGCCGGGCAGATCATCCAGGGCCCGGATAAGCGCTATTACCTCTACGCCCCGGTACTGGAGAAGAACAGCAGCGCCGAGGACCGCTTTGCGATCGGCGTGGCGGTTGCCGACAGCCCGCTCGGGCCGTGGCGCGATGCCCACCCTTCTGGGCCGATCATCTCGCAGAGAGTGCCTGTCGCCAACAAGATCCAGAACATCGACCCCACGATCCTGATTGATGACGATGGCCGGGTCTATATCTACTGGGGCACGTTCGGCCAGCTTCGCGGCATGGAACTGGCGCGTGACATGATTACGCCCAAGGGGCCGGAGCAGACCATTTCCGGTCTCACCGGCTTCTTCGAGGCGCCGTGGATCATGAAACGCAAGGGCACCTATTACATGCTCTATGCGGGTAACAAGGCGGGGCCGACTTCGGACTGCACGCCCGCCGTCTATTACGCCTGCATCGCTTACGGCAGCGCGCCTTCGCCGATGGGGCCCTGGACCTACCGCGGCGTGGCGTTGAAGCCGGTCTCCTCCACCACGTCCCATCCGGGCGCGGTCGAGTTCAAGGGGCAGTGGTATCTTGCCTATCACACGGCGGATGCCAGGGGTGGCGGGCACTTCCGCCGCAGCGTCGCCCTGGACAAGATGGAGTGGGACGACAGCGTCACCCCGGCGCGCATCCGCACCGTCGTGCCCACGCTACGCCCGCAACCGCCGCTGGCACCGAGCCGCAACATCGCGCGTTCGGCCTGGGCGACCGCCTCGAACGATCCGGTGCCGGTGCAGTTCTGGATCAAGGCGCTCAACAACGGCGCGGTGAAAGAGGCCCCGCTGCCCCCCGACATGTGGGGAAGCTGGTCTGCGAACAATCCGCCGCGCCAGTGGATCGAGTATCGCTGGGACAAGCCGGTGACGATCGACGGCTCGCGCATCTGGTTCTGGAACGACCAGCCCGCAGGTTCGGGCGTCGGCGTCGCTCCGCCGGCGAAGTGGCATCTCGAATACTGGAACCCGGTGGGCAAGGGCAATTGGAAGGCGGTTCCGCGCGCCAGTTCCTATGGGACGGGGACGGGTTCATTCCAGGATGTGTCGTTTGCAAAGGTGAACACGCGATGCCTGCGCGCGGTGATGGACGCTTCCACGGATGGGAAGACGCATGCCGCTCTCGCCGTGCAGGAATGGGAAGTGCTGGCGCCGGCCGCGGAGCCTGTCGCTATCCGCGGAGACGGATCGCCGCCAGCAGCATGTCAGTAACCTGCTGACCCATGCCGCATGGGCGGCTGTGGGTAGATAATCTTGAAAGGGCGCAGGTCATCAACCTGCGCCCTTTTTGGCATGCGCTTTCCAGATGTTTCCCGAAACAGGAATTACTCAGACAAAAATGTTTCCGAACCGTCACAAATACCTTGACTCGATTCAGATATCGTAAGACGTATACGATATAAACAACAGGTGTCATGGCGGAGGCACCGCGAGCCAAACAGGGGGTTTTGCGATGATTTCTCTCAAAATTTTGAAGCTTTCGACTGCATTGAGTTCGCTGGTCGCCATGGGGGCGGCCGCTCCTGCCTGGGCGCAGGATTCCTCTGCCAGCGAATCTTCTGACCAGAGTATTGTCGTCACGGGCGTTCGCGGGAGTGTAGAGGCTGCCGCGACGAAGAAGCGCAAGTCCAAGCAGATCGTGGACTCCATCGTTGCTGAAGACGTCGGTAAGCTTCCTGACAACAACGTCCCCGAGGCGATTGCCCGTGTCACCGGTGTTCAGATTTCTCGCGAACACGGCGAAGGCGCCGAGATTTCTATTCGCGGCATGACTGACATCTCTACCACCATCAACGGAAATGACGCAGCCAGCGGCGTCGATCGTTCGATGAACCTGTCAGACATTCCTGCGGAATTGCTGAAGTCTGTCGAAGTCTACAAGACCCGCACCCCTGACCAGATTGAAGGCGGTATTGCGGGAACCGTGAACGTCGAACTGCGGCGGCCGCTCGATCTTGACAGGGGCCTGACCGTCGCGGGAAGCTTCCGTGAAGTATTTTCCAGCATCGGTAATACCAAGAGCCCTTACGGAAGCTTGCTGGTCGGAGATCGCTTCGACACCGGTCTTGGCGAGATGGGCTTCCTGGTCAACGCTTCCTACACACGCAATCATTACAATGAGACGTTCCTGGAAAGCGAGACACCTGGCGTCTTTGCAGGCACGGATCTGAACAGCCTTCCTGCAGATCAACGGACGACGACGATCGTTCCTTACGCGGTTAACTACGGTGTCGAAGAAGGCCGCATTTCTCGTCCTTCAGTCAACGCAGTCTGGCAATGGCGCGCTAGTGACCAACTCGATTTCGTGCTGGAAGGTAATTATTTCAGCAGCCGTGAGAAGCGTAGCAGGGACCGCCTTCATCTGGTCGCCCGTAACGGAACCTATAACCTTTCCGATATAACCTACGCCGACAACGGAAATGCCGACTATCAGACCGTTCAAGGCCTGACTGTCACGCCTGCAACGGGAATTCTGGCTGGTGGTCCGGAGGCGTACTACGAGAAGGTAAAGTCCGAAAACTACGGCGGCAATTTCGAGACGCACTGGCACAACGATCAGACGCAGATCAATTTCACGGCGCAGTACAATAAGTCGCGTCGTGAAAACTACGGCATCCTCAGCGTCTACCGGTTCTCCACTGCTCAGAGCGCCACCTTGGACATGGATACGGATGTGGGCTCCGGTCGGGGGCCGTACATGGTCTTCAATGGTGTCGACCTGACCGACCCCAGCGAGTATCTGTTAAGCAACCTGCATGACGAGCGCAGTGTCGAGACGAGCCGCAGTCTCTCAAGCCAGGTGGACCTGACGCAAAAGCTGACCGAGACGGGGCTGTTGCGCAGTTTCCAGATGGGGGCTCGCTACAGCAATAGGAAAATCCGCTTCACGAACGGCTACCGGGACAGTTCGCCTCGCGTTGCTGGTTCGTCGCCGACGCTGGACGACCTGGGCTACGATTACACCTCCACGACTGCCCATGTTTCGGGCTTTGATGGCCCGACCTGGTTCAATCTTGACGGCGCCAGCCTGCTGAACAATTTCGATGCCGTTCGCTCATGGCTCCAGTCGACGAGCACGACCGGCGCCGATTGGTCGACAAGATACCCCGATCTCTCGGTTGGTAACGGTTACGGTTCGAGGGAGCAGACGTTTGCTGTCTATGGCCAGTTCAATTATGCCTTCGATGCCGGTGTCCCTGTCGATGGCGTGTTCGGCGCGCGTGTCGTCAACACGTGGGGGATTAGCGACAGCGTTCAGACCCGTTTTGATGCCAACTGGAATCCAACCGTTACGACCTCGTCCGGTCGCGGTAATTTCGTAGACGTGTTGCCGAGCTTCAATGCCATTGCGCACTTTACCCCGAAGCTTCAATTGCGACTGGCCTGGACGAAGAACGTGCAGCGCGTCGGCTTCTATGAACTCCGCCCAAGCCGCGTCATTGAGCTCAACAATCTTACTGTCTACGCGGGCAACCCGGATCTCAAAGCTTATACCGAAAATAGCTTCGACGCTTCTCTTGAGTATTATTTCGGCCGTGCAGGATCAATTTCGGTCGCGGCCTATCTCAAGAAGCCGAAGGGCTATATCTATTACAGTGTGGCGCAGGAATACGTTCCGGAGTTCCCGGGTGCCGTGGGCGTCCCCAACGGAAGTGTCTGGACCAATCGCAATGCAGGTGGCGGCACTTTCCAAGGATATGAGATCGCCGGCCAGACCTTCTTCGATTTCCTGCCTGGCATCCTTCGTAACTTCGGGGCATCCGCAAACCTGACGTACCTTGCAAAAGGTAATATCGATTATCCCGATGGATCAGACAATAATGCCATTGGCATGTCCAAGATTACCTATAATCTTGCACTTTACTATGACACTCCTGAGTTCAGCGCGCGCGTGGCTTGGAACTATCGGTCGCGTTATCGTACCGGTGTGTTCTCCGATTATCCCGAATTTTCGCCGTACATGGATGCGACGTCGCGCCTTGATGCTGCGATCAATTACACTCCGGTCAAGTTTCTCACGCTTAGCGTTGAAGGCACCAACCTCCTCAAGAACAATGCGCAGATGTGGTGGGGCAAGGACCGTCTCTTGCCGTATGGCGTCCGCCTTCAGGCACGAACAATTCAGACCAGCGCTCGCTTCCGCTTCTGATTCGTGCAGTTCATGTATTAGGATGGAAAGCCGCCCCGGAGGACCGGGGCGGCTTTTTATTTGGAAAGGCTGCCTGATCTGCGCTGATGCTGCGCTTCTGACCGTGCCGGAAAAGACTGCCACGATGCAAAGATTGCAATTGTCGAGCGTTTCGTAATATCGTATACGATATTTCAATTCAGAGAGAGTAGGAAGAACTTACATGGCAATTGGTTGGAAGGGCGTGTTCCCGGCGGTCACCACGCAGCTCCGTGAGGACCTGTCGATCGACCTCGCCGACACCCAGCGCGTCGTCGACGATCTCATCAACGACGGCGTGACCGGTGTGATCGCGCTCGGCACCGTGGGTGAGAACAACTCGCTTGAGTATGACGAGAAGGTCCAGGTTCTTTCGGCCATCGTCGAGGCGGTGAACGGCCGCGTTCCCGTCGTCACCGGCGTTTCCGAATTCGATACGCGCCGCGCCGTGCGTTACGCTCAGGCCGCCGAAAAGGCCGGCGCCGATGGCCTCATGCTGCTGCCGCCGATGGTCTACGTGCCCAAGGCGCACGAACTCGTCGCGCACTTCAAGGGTGTTGCCGAGCAGACCGCCCTGCCGATCATGCTCTATAACAACCCTCCGGCTTACCGCACCGTGATCGACAAGGACGTCCTTGCCGCTCTGGTCGACGTGAAGAACATCGTCGCGGTCAAGGAATCGGCGCCGGACACCCGCCGCTTCACCGATTTCAAGAACATCTTCGGCGATCGCTACACGCTGTTCGCGGGCCTCGACGACGTGGCTCTCGAAGGTCTCTACCTCGGCGCGCAGGGCTGGGTTTCGGGTCTTACCAACGCTTTCCCGAAGGAATCGGTCGAGCTGGTCAAGGCGTTCGAGCGCGGCGATCACGCCAAGGCCATGGAAATCTATCGCTGGTTCATGCCGCTCCTCCACCTCGACGCCGACCACGATCTGGTCCAGTCGATCAAGCTGGCAGAGCAGGTCATGGGTCGCGGTTCGGAGCGCGTGCTGCCTCCGCGCTACGTCCTTGAGGGCGAACGCCGCGCTCAGGTGATCGCGATGGTCGAAAAGGCCGCTGCAACCCGCCCCGACCTGACCGTCGCGGCAGCAGCATAAGGGAGCGTCGATGCGGCACACTTTCTTCTGCATCGACGGCCACACAGCCGGTAACCCCGTTCGCCTCGTGGCGGGCGGGGCTCCGCTGTTGAAGGGCGCCTCCATGTCCGAACGGCGGCAGGACTTCCTGTCTCGCTTCGACTGGATTCGTACCGGCCTGTGCTTCGAACCGCGCGGGCACGACATGATGTCGGGCGGCTTCCTCTATCCGCCGACCGATGCCGCCAACGACATCGGCATCCTTTTCATTGAGACGTCGGGCTGCCTGCCGATGTGCGGCCATGGCACTATCGGCATGGTGACTTTCGGCCTTGAACACGGGCTGATCCAGCCCGCAACGCCGGGCAAGCTGCGCGTCGAGGTTCCGGCAGGCGTGATCGAGATTGCCTATGAAACCGAAGGCCAGAAGGTCACTTCGGTGCGGATCACCAACGTCCCTGCCTATGTCGCCGAACGCGGCATCGAAGTGGACGTGGAGGGCATCGGCCCGCTCACCATCGACGTGTCCTACGGCGGCAACTACTATGCCATCGTCGAGCCGCAGGGGAACTACACCGGTCTCGACGATCTTGGCGCCTCGCGCATCGTTGAGCTTTCGGGCCGCATCCGCGAAGCCGTGCGCGAGAAGTACGAGCCGGTCCACCCGCTCGATCCCACGATCCGCGGGGTCAGCCACGTGCTATGGGCCGACAAGCCAAAGCACGAAGGCGCCGATGGCCGCAACGCGGTGTTCTACGGTGACAAGGCTATAGACCGCAGCCCCTGCGGCACGGGCACTTCGGCTCGCCTTGCGCATCTCCATGCAACCGGCCGCCTCAAGGTTGGCGAGCGCTTCGTGCATGAGAGCTACATCTGCAGCCGTTTCATCGGCCGGGTGGAGCAGGAAGTCACGCTTGGCGACAAGCCTGCGATCATTCCCTCGATCGAGGGCTCGGCGATCGCCACGGGCTTCAATACGATCTGGATAGATCAGGCCGATCCCTTCTGGGCCGGTTTCCAGGTAAAGTGATGAAAAGGAGGGGAGCGTTTCCCGCGTTCCCCTCCTTTTCAGTTTCAGGACCAGTCCCCGCTTTCGCGTATGCGTTCGAGCGGAACGACGAACGGCGCGGGGCCGGTCATGTCGACCTGGCTCCTTATCCCGTAGACGGTGCGCAGCCGCTCGGCCGTCAGTACCTCCCGGGGCGCGCCTTCGGCTACCAGCTCTCCCTTGTCGACAAGCAGCAGCCGGTCGCAATAGCGCGCCGCCATCGTGAGGTCGTGAAGAACGGCGACGACCAGCTTGCCGTTCCGCGCTTCGCCGAGGAGCAGTTCCATCACGTCGATCTGGTGGCCGGGATCGAGCGAGGCGAGGGGTTCGTCCGCCACCAGTGCTCCCGCTCCTACGGCGAGCGCGCGGGCGAGCATGGCCCGCGCACGTTCGCCGCCGGACAACTCCGTAGCGACCCGTCCGGCCAGATGGGTTACGTCGGCGCGTTCCATGGCCTCTTGCACGATGGCCTGATCTTGTGCCGATATCTTCGACATCGGTCCGAGATGCGGCAGCCTGCCCAATGCAACAAGCCGCTCGACCGTAAGCGGCCAATGCAGCGTCTGTCCTTGCGGCAGGTAAGCTATCCGCCGTGCAATATCGCGCGGGGCCAGCGATGTCAGTGCTTCGCCGTCGATATGGACTGCACCTTCGCGCAGCGGGAGAAGCCCCAGTATCGCCCGCACCAAAGTTGATTTCCCGGCCCCGTTCGGCCCGATGACGCCAACCAGTTCTCCGGGCTTGAGGTTTGCGTCAATCCGGCGCACCACTTCGCGGCGGCCCAGGGAGACCGAAAGGCCCTTGATGGAGATATTTACCACAGGCGGCGCTCCCTGAGCAGGTGGAAGAGAAAGACCGGAACGCCAAGGAAGGCCGTCACCACACCGAGCTTGAGTTCCGCGCCGGTTGGAATGACGCGCACGAGAATGTCTGCGCCCGTCAGCAATACCGCTCCGCCCAGCATCGAGGGCAGGAGAAGAGCGGAAGGGCTTCGGTCGGTCAGCGGACGGATAAGATGCGGAACGATCAGGCCCACAAAACCGATCGCGCCCGAAACGGCCACTGCCCCGCCGACACCGATCGCAATGCCCAGCATCAGTCGAAGCCGCGTGCGGGCGAGATCGACACCAAGCGACCGCGCTCCGTCTTCGCCCAGCGAAAGCGCATCGAGGGCAGTGGGATTGGCAAGCAGCAGCGCGCTGCCGGCCAGAACACAGGGCAGGGCGATCCAGACATGCTCCATCGCCCGGTTCTCGATCGAACCGAGCAGCCAGGACATTATCTCCATGGCCGCGAAAGGATTGGGCGAAAGGTTGAGCGCGAGGCTGATTCCGGCACCTGCCAGGGTGGAGACGGCGATGCCCGCAAGGATCAGGCTCAACGGGCTTTCCGAACGACCTGCCAATGCAAATAGCAGGATGAGCGCAAGGAGGCCCATTGCGATGGCAAGCAGGGGAAGCATGGCGGGGTGCCATTCCGAAATGCCGAAGTAGAGTGCTATCACTGCGCCGAGCGCCGAAGCATTGGATGCGCCCAGTACCGATGGTTCGGCAAGTGGGTTTCGCAGATAACCCTGAAGCACGGCGCCGGCCAGGCCAAGCATCGCGCCTACCAATAGACCGAGGAGGGTGCGTGGCATGCGCAGTTCGAACAGAATTGCGCGGGCAACCTGGTCGTCCGTTGAAATCAGCGCGTGGCCGAGGCGACCGAGGCCCAGCGAGACTGGGCCGATGCCGAGCGAAGCAATCGCCACGAACAGTGTGGCGATCAAGAGCCCGGGAATGAGCGCGGGATGTCTTGATGGCAGAGTTGCGGGGTGTCGCACTATAACCTCGGATCGATCGGTTCCCCGTCAATCGGGTGCCCCGGGGCGGTGTTGAGGCAGGGCAATGACATGGCCCTGCCGGAAAATCCATATCGTGCGAGCGCTCGCTTCTTTGAGCCGGGGCTGGACAGTCGCGCCGGAAGCTTTGGCGCACCGCTGTGCTGCCAAAGCCGCGGAATGCGCCCTTTTTCCCCTGAGTGTCATTTTTTTGAAAAAGGGGTGTTGACCGAATCAAGGGTGGGACTTAGAGGGCCTCTCACCGCAGCGGACCACACGGTTTTGCAGCGGTCGCCACCAGCTACGGGCAACTTGCTCCTCGAGGTAAAGATCGGGGACGGATGGTTGTCCGGTTGTTTTGTCGGCGGGTCCTTGATGGGACTGCTCTTTGACATTGTAGGTTTTAGATGAAGGGACATGTGGGCGACGGCGCCTGGTCCGGGGGTCTTTGGGCTCCGGTAACCAGTATGAAGTCGATGCCTCATATGTCCTAACGTAACCATACGTTTTACATAGTGCAGGTATCGGCTCCCGAAGTTCGATTGCCTGGGTTGGTTGGCCTTAGGGTTGGCGCCTTGGTGATTGTGACAGAAACTTGAGAGTTTGATCCTGGCTCAGAACGAACGCTGGCGGCATGCCTAACACATGCAAGTCGAACGAGATCTTCGGATCTAGTG
>NZ_CP176833.1:422500-1755000 GCF_052279045.1 Novosphingobium aeonii
CGATCTCTCTGCGCATTCTGTTGACCGATTGTTCCATTAAATCGGTGTATCGCTTGGCGCGATCATCGGCCAGAACGCGCTGGCTTATCCGGGCCAACAGTTCGGTATGTGCCAGATCATCGATCTGATTCTCAATCGCCTCTCGAACCTTATCCTTGTCGACCTTGCGAAGATCGTTGCCGAGACGTGCAGCGAGACGTTGAAAAGAAATAATTTTCTTTGTGTCGCCGCCAAACGGCAGGATGCTATCCGGGAAAGCCGAAGATCGTCTTCTTGTTTTGTTCAGATAAGTCAGCGTGGCCATAAACAGCGTGGCGGATGCGGCGGCGAACAGTGCAAGTAATTTGGCATCATGGGTTTGGGTAAAATTTTCAAAATCCGATTTGTTCAGGCTGGACGTGGAACCAATCAGTGCAATCAAAGCCGCGGATAGACCCATCGTTGCGGGTACTACCGACATCACTAGGTGTTTCAGTTCTTTGAGATAGTGTTTCTTCAAGAGCTTCAGTTCGACCTTACCCGCAGACACCTTCTATCCCCCTATGATTAAGGGGGGGTAATGCAAAGAATGGACGGAATGTTCAAGGCGATATCGAAGGCGCAATTCGACCGAGCGACGTCGCCCTAACGATAATAATTTGAGAGATTAAGTGCAAAACGAGGTCGAGTTCGCACGGTAGATTGTGCTGTGAACGGTCTAATCGATCTATTTATCTATTAATCGATTGAGTATGGGACTACTTCCCGCCGAAAGCTATCGATGGAGATGTCTTTTCCGTTAGGAGGAAATGCTCTCTGGTCGCAATTATGCCGGCTACAAGTTCGGCATGAAGCTCCGATAGGTGTGGCGGGGTGGCTCAGGTTTATTTCGTCCGCGTAAACGAACTCTGCAGCGAAGTCGACTTCACACCCTAATGCAACGGCGTAGCGACGAGGGCGCTCCGCGTAGCTGCCGGTCGGCTTCACAAGACCTTTCGCCATGGAAACGTAGCGGACGCCATCTGGCATCTCCGCGAGCTGAATATGAATTCTATCAGGCACCGCGGCAGCCTCATGGACTACCCAAAGGGGGCAAGCGCCGCCGAAACGCGCAAATCGAAGGCGCGTAGCCGAGTGCCGTTTTGTGATGTTGCCGGCCAGGTCGACGCGGCAGAAATAAACTGGCGTGCCGCGTGCGTTTGGGCGCTGGAGTGTGGAAAGCCGGTGACAAACTTGCTCGAAGGTCACATTGAAAAGGTGTCGGAGCCTATCAACGTCATGCCGCATGTCGCGCGCCATCGAACGAAATTGCTCGTATGGCATCAGGATCGAACCCGCCATGTAATTGGTTAGGCCAATAGATAGAAGATTCCGAGCGGTTTTGGAGCGGACGTCTGCGTTACTTGAAATCGTCGCGATGTCTTCGTTGAAGTGCGTGCTGCTGATGTGCCAAGCTAGGTGGAACCTAAGACTGTCGTTCGCTTTTGCCGTATTTATCGTGAGTGTACTTTGTTGTTCGTCGAATAATCGAACAGGCCCTTTGTCTGAAAAAATGAGCGAGATATTTTTATCATTGAGCCACGATACCAAGTTTTGGGTTGATGGTGACAGAGTATCATTTGCCAATTCGTGAGAGAAAGCCTCTGCTAGGCGATCTAAATCATCGACATAATTGTTGATGTTGTGAAACCAGTCGCGGACCTCCTCCCATGGTAGCCTGCCTCCAGCCAGATTGTCTGCGCCCAGAGCCTCGTCGAGCATCTCGAGGCGCTGGGAATTGTCTCGATTCACGCGTGCAAGCTGGATGAACGACTCTGCAAAGCTTGGGAATTGTTCCACGATCTTGCGAACTTGTGCGGAGGATTGCGGATCCCGTGAGTGCGTGTCCGACATTGCGTCCTCGAAGGCGCGAAGAAGTTCGGCGCTTTGATCGACGGGGACGTCCTGCCACTCCACCGGAAAATTGCTCCGCAGGCGGTCGAAGATTGCGGGGGTCAGCGGGCGATCGTCGCTTTCGAGCTGCGACAGATATGATGCGCTGATGCCAATAGCTTTGGCTAGATCGGCTTGTTTCATCCCGCGAGCAGCACGCAGGCTCCTCAGCGTGGTTCCTGCGAAGGTGCGGCGCAATGTCATTCTGCGTGTGTAGTTTGCAAACCTCTAGTTTGCAAATTTGCAGATTTGCATTGGACAGCGATCCATTGGCCGCGCAGTTAGGCCGGAATCGGGTTTGTATGGATAGTGGATATGTCAGCCAATATCGCCGAAATGGAGAAGCGCCGCGCCGCAGCAAAGCTGGGTGGTGGTGAGAAGCGCATTGCCGCGCAGCACGCCAAGGGCAAGCTGACCGCGCGGGAGCGTCTCGACATTCTGCTGGACGAAGACAGCTTTGAAGAGTTCGACCTTTACGTCGAGCATGACTGCACCGATTTCGGCATGGAGAGCCAGAAGATCCCGGGCGACGGCGTTGTCACCGGATCGGGTACCATCAACGGCCGCCTTGTCTATGTATTCAGCCAGGACTTCACCGTGTTCGGCGGCTCGCTCTCGCACCGTCACGCGCAGAAGATCTGCAAGCTGATGGACAACGCGATGAAGGTTGGCGCGCCGGTGATCGGCCTCAACGATTCCGGCGGCGCGCGCATTCAGGAAGGCGTAGCCTCGCTCGGCGGTTATGCCGAAGTGTTCCAGCGCAACGTGCTCGCTTCAGGCGTGGTGCCGCAGCTTTCGCTGATCATGGGCCCCTGCGCGGGCGGCGCGGTCTATTCGCCTGCCATGACCGACTTCATCTTCATGGTGAAGGACAGCTCCTACATGTTCGTCACCGGGCCCGACGTGGTGAAGACCGTGACCAACGAGGTCGTCACGCAAGAGGAACTGGGCGGTGCGATCACGCATTCCAGCAAGACCTCGGTGTCCGACCTCGCGCTGGAGAACGATATCGAGGCGCTGCTGGCCGCGCGCGATTTCTTCGACTTCCTGCCGCTCAACAACCGCGAGGAAGTGCCCGAGCGTCCCTGCGCCGATCCGTGGGACCGTGCCGAGGAAAGCCTCGACACCGTGATCCCGCCTTCGGCCAACCAGCCTTATGACATGCATGAGGTGATCAAGAAGACGCTCGACGAGGGCGATTTCTTCGAGGTTCAGCCGCTGCATGCCGGCAATATCATCGTCGGTTTCGGCCGTATCGAGGGCAAGACCGTGGGCGTCGTCGCCAACCAGCCGATGGTGCTGGCGGGCGTGCTGGACATCAACTCGTCCAAGAAGGCCGCGCGTTTCGTGCGCTTCTGCGATGCCTTCAACATCCCGATCATCACTTTCGTGGACGTTCCGGGCTTCCTGCCGGGCACTGATCAGGAGCACAACGGCATCATCAAGCACGGCGCCAAGCTGCTGTTCGCCTATGCCGAGGCGACCGTGCCGAAGATCACCGTGATCACCCGCAAGGCCTATGGCGGCGCTTACGACGTCATGGCGTCCAAGCACCTGCGCGGCGATCTCAACTATGCCTGGCCGACCGCCGAAATCGCGGTGATGGGCGCCAAGGGCGCGGTGGAGATCATCTTCCGCGGCCTCTCGCCCGAAGGCATTGCCGAGAAGACCAAGGAATACGAAGACCGCTTCGCCAATCCCTTCGTGGCGGCGAGCCGGGGCTATATCGACGAGGTTATCTACCCGCACTCGACCCGCAAGCGCATCGCGCTCGGCCTGCGCAAGCTGCGGACCAAGAGCCTCGAAAATCCTTGGAAGAAGCACGACAACATTCCGCTTTGATAGCGTCACGGATCGCGACGCATCGCCTTTGGGCGAGCACCGCGATCCACCCCAGCCGCGAAAGACGGCACGCATCGAAAAACCAGATTGGGAAGTCAGGTCATGGAAGACATCTACATCGTCAGCGGCGTACGCACGGCAGTTGGTGATTTCGGCGGCTCGCTGAAGTCGTTCATGCCCTCCGATCTCGGCGGCAAGGTCGTGACCGAGGCGCTGGCCCGCGCGGGCGTTTCTCCTGAAGACGTCGGCCATATCGTCATCGGCCAGGTCATGCCGACCAGCGCCAAGGACGAGATGCTCAGCCGCGTGATCGGCCTCAATGCCGGCGTGCCGTTCGAAGTGCCTTCGATGACGCTGAACCGCCTTTGCGGATCGGGTGTGCAGGCGATCGTTTCGGCCGCGCAGATGATGAAGCTGGGCGAGGCGGGCATCACCGTCGCGGGCGGCGCGGAATCGATGTCGAACGTGCCCTATCACGACCACGGCGTGCGCTGGGGCAAGAAGATGGGCGATAACACGCAGGAAGACGCCCTGACCGTCGGCCTGTCGGACGCCATCGGCGGCTACCACATGGGCATCACCGCCGAGAACGTGGCCGAACGCCACTGCATCTCGCGTGAGGATATGGACACGGTCGCCGCGACCAGCCACCAGCGCGCCGCCAAGGCTATCGCGGAAGGTCGCTTCAAGGAGCAGATCCTCCCCGTCGAAGTGAAGACCCGCAAGGGCGTCACTGTCTTCGATATCGACGAACATGTCCGCGCCGACACCACCGTCGAGACGCTCGGCGCGATGCGTCCGGCCTTCAAGAAGGACGGCACGGTCACGGCGGGTAATGCCTCGGGCATCAACGACGGTGCTGCCGCGGTGGTGCTGGCGACGGCTTCGGAAGTCGAGAAGCGCGGCTTGAAGCCGATGGCGAAGATCGTCGCCTGGGGCCACGCCGGTGTCGAGCCCGCCTACATGGGCGAAGGCCCGATCAAGGCGGTGCCGGTGGCGCTGAAGCGCGCTGGACTTTCGCTCGACCAGATCGATGTGATCGAGAGCAACGAGGCTTTTGCCGCGCAGGCTGCCGCCGTTTCCAAGGTGCTGGGCTTCGATCCGGAGAAGGTGAACCCCAACGGTTCGGGCGTTTCCATCGGCCACCCGGTCGGCGCGACCGGCACGATGCTCGCCATCAAGTGCATGTACGAGCTGAAGCGCACGGGCGGGAAGTACGGCCTTGTCACCATGTGCATCGGCGGCGGGCAGGGCATCGCCCTCGTGCTTGAGAACATGGCCTGAGCCTGTGACGGAGGCGTTGCTCTTCCTTGCTGTCCTGACGGTGTTCTGTTGGCTGACGGTATGGGAAATGCGACGCTTCGGCCGCTTGAGGCTGGAGATTGGACGGAGCGGGGTAGAACATTGGCTGACAGAAAACGAACGGCCGAAGCTGTTTCGAGCGGTGCTGGTGTTGATGACAGCTCTGCCGGTCGTCGTTGGAAGTATGATGCTAATGTCCCAACTGAAGGTTTTTGCTAAATGAAGCTGGGTCGTCTCAACCACATCGGCGTCGCCACGCCGGATCTCGACGCCTCGATTGCGTTCTATCGCGACGTGATGGGCGCCACCGATATTACCGAACCTTTCGTGCTGGAAAGCCAGCAAGTGCGCGTCTGCTTCGTCAACACGCCGGGTGAAGACGGCACGGCGGGCACGCAGATCGAACTGCTCCAGCCCACCACGCCGGACTCGGCCGTGGGCAAGTGGCTGGAGAAGAACCCGCTCGTGGGCCAGCATCACATCTGCTACGAAGTGCCGGACATTCACGCGGCCAAGGCGTGGTTCGAAGGCCTTGGCAAGCGTGTGCTGGGTGAGCCGCGCATGGGCGCGCACGGGACGCTGATCTTCTTCGTCCACCCCAAGGACATGGGCGGTCAGCTCACCGAGATCATGGAAACGCCCAAAGAGGCGCATTGAATAGAAGCCGTCGCCCAAGCTCCACCGTCATCCTGAACTCTTTTCAGGATCCATTTCGCCTCCGGGCGACGACGGTGAGAGGGCGAGGAATGGATCCTGAAACGAGTTCAGGATGACGAAGCTGCAAGGGTAGTGCGATGACCGAGGGACCGAACATCAACGACTGGAAGGCAGCCGCCGACAAGGAGGTCAAGGGCAAGGACCTGACCTGGAACACGCCCGAGGGTATTGCGGTAAAGCCGCTCTACACCGCAGAGGACGTGACCGTCGATCCCGGCCTTCCCGGCTTCGCGCCGTTCACGCGCGGCGTGCGTGCCTCGATGTATGCCGGCCGTCCCTGGACCATCCGCCAGTATGCGGGCTTCTCCACTGCCGAGGAATCGAACGCCTTCTATCGCCGCAATCTTGCAGCGGGTCAGAAGGGCCTTTCGGTCGCCTTCGACCTTGCCACCCATCGCGGTTACGACAGCGACCATCCACGCGTCGTGGGTGATGTGGGCAAGGCCGGCGTCGCCATCGATTCGGTCGAGGATATGAAGATCCTGTTCGACGGTATTCCGCTCGACAAGATGTCGGTCTCGATGACGATGAACGGCGCGGTGATCCCGATCCTGGCCTTCTTCATCGTGGCGGGCGAAGAGCAGGGCGTCGATCGCAAGCTGCTCGACGGGACCATCCAGAACGACATCCTCAAGGAGTTCATGGTCCGCAACACCTACATCTACCCGCCCGAACCTTCGATGCGGATCATCTCGGACATCTTCGGCTACACCAGCCGCGAGATGCCGAAGTTCAACTCGATCTCGATTTCCGGCTACCACATGCAGGAAGCCGGCGCGACGCAGGTGCAGGAACTGGCCTTCACCATCGCAGACGGCGCGGAATACGTGAAGTACGGCGTGGCATCGGGCCTCGATATCGACAAGTTCGCAGGGCGCCTCTCGTTCTTCTTCGCCATCGGCATGAACTTCTTCATGGAAGTGGCCAAGCTGCGCGCCGCGCGCGTGCTGTGGCACCGCGTGATGACGGAGCTTGGCGCCAAGGACGAACGCTCGAAGATGCTGCGCACGCACTGCCAGACTTCGGGCGTGTCGCTGCAGGAGCAGGACCCCTACAACAACGTCATCCGCACCACGATCGAGGCGATGGCCTCGATGCTGGGCGGCACCCAGTCGCTGCACACCAACGCGCTGGACGAGGCGATTGCGCTGCCGACCGACTTCTCGGCCCGCATCGCCCGCAACACGCAGATCATCATCCAGGAAGAGACGGGCATGTGCAATGTCGTCGATCCGCTGGGTGGGTCCTATTACATTGAGGCGCTGACGCAGCAGCTGGTCGACCAGGCGTGGGAGATCATCGAGCGCGTGCAGGCCGAAGGCGGCATGGCCAAAGCCGTCGCAGCCGGCTGGCCCAAGGCGATGATCGAAACCGCCGCCGCCGCCCGCCAGGCCCGCGTGGACCGGGGCGACGACGTGATCGTCGGCGTCAACAAGTACCGCCTTGCCAGCGAAGACCTGCTGGAAACGCTGGAAGTGGACAACGCCAAGGTTCGCGAAGGCCAGATCGCCCGCATCAACAAGATGAAGGCGGACCGTGACGAGGCTGCTTGCCAGGCCGCACTCAAGGCCCTGCGTGACGGTGCCGCCGCGCCCGCCAGCATCGAGAACAATCTGCTCGCGCTCGCCGTCGAGTGCGCCCGCGCCCGCGCCACGCTGGGCGAGATCAGCTCGGCCATGGAAGACAGCTTCCAGCGCTATGGCACTCAGCCGACCCCGGTGAAGGGCGTCTATGCCGCGCCTTACGAGGGCGACAGCCGCTGGCAGCAAGTGTTGGACGGCGTGCAGGCAGTGGAACGCCGCCTCGGCCGCAAGCCCAAGGTGCTGGTCGCCAAGATGGGTCAGGACGGCCACGATCGCGGCGCGAACGTGATCGCCTCCGCCTTCGGGGACATGGGCTTCGACGTGGTTTCCGGCCCGCTGTTCCAGACTCCGGAAGAAACCGTGGTGCTGGCGCTGGAGAGCGCGGTCGACGTGGTCGGCGCGTCCAGCCTTGCGGCCGGTCACAAGACGCTGATCCCCGAACTGATCCAGAAACTGCGCGAAGCCGGTCGCAGCGATATCAAGGTGATCGCCGGCGGTGTCATCCCGCCGCAGGACTATGAATTCCTGCGCAATGCCGGCGTTCAGGGCATCTACGGCCCCGGTACGAACGTGGTTGAGAGTGCTGCCGACGTGCTGCGCCTGCTCGGCCACAACATGCCGCCGCTCGGTTCGGCGCTAGAAGTAGCATGAACGATCCAACAGCAGGAGAGTTTGCAGAAAATCTCCGCAAACCATTCGGTACGAATACCTGGAAAACGGATATCTGATGTTCAAGAAAATCCTCATCGCAAACCGGGGCGAGATTGCCTGCCGCGTGATCAAGACCGCGCGACGGATGGGCATTCAGACGGTGGCCGTCTATTCGGACGCCGATGCCCGCGCACCGTTCGTGCAGATGGCCGATGAGGCCGTCCACATCGGCCCCGCGCCCGCCGCGCAGTCGTACCTGATTGCCGACAAGATCATCCAGGCCTGCAAGCAGACCGGCGCCGAAGCCGTCCATCCGGGCTATGGCTTCCTGTCCGAGCGTACCTCCTTCGCAGAGGCGCTGGCCGCAGAAGGCATCGAGTTCATCGGCCCTCCCGTCGGCGCGATCGCCGCGATGGGTGACAAGATCGAATCCAAGAAGCTTGCCAAGCAGGCCGGCGTCAACGTCGTGCCCGGCTTCGTCGGTGAGATCGAGGATACCGAGCACGCCGTGCGCATCTCGAACGAGATCGGCTATCCGGTGATGATGAAGGCCTCGGCGGGCGGCGGCGGCAAGGGCATGCGCCTTGCCTACGACGAAAAGGACGTGCGTGAGGGCTTCGAGAGCGTGAAGCGCGAAGGCCTGAACTCCTTCGGTGATGACCGCGTCTTCATCGAGAAGTTCATCCTCAACCCGCGCCACATCGAGATCCAGATTCTCGGCGATAAGCACGGCAACATCCTCTACCTGAACGAGCGCGAATGCTCGATCCAACGCCGCCACCAGAAGGTGGTCGAGGAAGCGCCGTCGCCCTTCGTCACCGAAAAGATGCGCAAGGCCATGGGCGAGCAGTGCGTCGCCTTGTCGCGCGCGGTGGGCTACTATTCGGCCGGTACGGTGGAACTGATCGTGTCGGGCGCCGACCCGACGGGCGAGAGCTTCTACTTCCTGGAAATGAACACCCGCCTGCAGGTCGAACACCCGGTCACTGAAGCGATCACCGGCGTCGATCTGGTCGAGCAGATGATCCGCGTCGCCGCCGGCGAGAAGCTGGAGATGACGCAGGCCGACGTGAAGATCGATGGCTGGGCCATCGAAAACCGCGTCTACGCCGAAGACCCCTATCGCGGCTTCCTGCCCTCGACCGGCCGCCTCGTGCGCTATCAGCCGCCGGTTGACGGTTGGGACGACGACGGTTCCGCAAACGGCCGTCGCGGTATCGACGGCGTGCGTGTCGATGACGGCGTCTACGAAGGCGGCGAAGTCTCGATGTTCTACGACCCGATGATCGCCAAGCTGATCACCTGGGGCGAGACCCGCGACGAGGCGGCCGACAAGCAGGTTGCCGCGCTCGACCTGTTCGAGATCGAGGGCCTTGGCCACAATATCGATTTCGTCTCGGCCATCATGCAGCACCCGCGCTTCCGCTCGGGCGAGCTGACCACGGGCTTCATTGCCGAGGAATATCCCGAAGGCTTCACCGGCGCGCCTGCGTCGGAGGAACTCAAGGGCAAGCTGGCCGCCGTTGCGGCTTTCGTCGCCACCGCGCGGGCAGACCGTGCGCGCCGGGTCGACGGGCAGCTCGCCTCGCGCCGTCTGGCGCCGCCGTCGGAATGGACCGTCATCATCGACAAGGCGCCTTTCGAAGTCGTCATCGACGATGAGGACGTGACCGTGAACGGCATCTCCGTCGATCTCGCGATGGAATATACGCCGGGCGACCACCTGATCGACGCCGAGATCGACGGCGAGGCCATCGGCATCCGTGTCGCGCCTACGCGCACGGGTCTGAAGATGACCACGCGCGGGGCGATCCACGACGTGCAGATCCTGCCCAGCCGCGTGGCTTCGCTGACCAAGCACATGATCGAAAAGATCCCGCCGGATCTTTCGAAGTTCCTGATCTGCCCGATGCCCGGCCTGCTCGTCGCGCTCCATGTGGGCGAGGGTGACAAGGTCGAAGCCGGACAGCCGCTTGCCGTCGTCGAGGCCATGAAGATGGAGAACATCCTGCGCGCCGAGAAGTCGGGCGTGGTGAAGGCGGTCAACGCCAAGGCAGGCGAAAGCCTTGCAGTGGACGCGATCATTCTGGAAATGGAGTGAGTTCGATGAAGATCCTCGTCCCCGTTAAGCGGGTGATCGATTACAACGTGAAGCCGCGCGTAAAGGCGGACGGCACGGGCGTTGACCTGGCCAACGTCAAGATGAGCATGAACCCGTTCGACGAGATCGCGGTCGAAGAAGCTATCCGCATCAAGGAAGCGGGCAAGGCTGAAGAGATCGTTGCCGTCTCGGTCGGCCCGGCCAAGGCGCAGGATACGCTGCGCACCGCACTCGCCATGGGTGCAGACCGTGCGATCCTCATCGAGACCGACGCAGAGGTTGAGCCGCTGGCCGTCGCCAAGATCCTCAAGGCGATCGTCGCCGAAGAGAATCCGGGCCTCGTGATCCTCGGCAAGCAGGCGATCGACGACGATTCGAACCAGACCGGCCAGATGCTCGCCGCCCTCACCGGCCGCCCGCAGGGTACGTTTGCCAGCAAGGTCGAGATCGACGGTGATCACGTTGCCGTGACCCGCGAAGTCGATGGCGGTCTGGAGACCGTGAAGCTTTCGCTGCCCGCGATCGTCACCACCGACCTGCGCCTCAACGAGCCGCGCTATGCTTCGCTGCCGAACATCATGAAGGCGAAGAAGAAGCCGCTCGATGTGAAGACCGCCGCCGATTACGGCGTCGACATCGCCCCGCGCCTCAAGACCCTCAAGGTCTCGGAACCGCCCGTGCGTGTCGCAGGCGTCAAGGTTGCCGACGTCGATGCGCTGGTTGCAAAGCTCAAGGAACTGGGAGTCGCCTAATGAAGACGCTCGTTTGGGTCGAACACGACAACGCGTCGGTCAAGGACGCGACGCTCCACACCGTCACTGCCGCTGCCAAGCTCGGTGAAGTTCACCTGCTGGTCGCCGGCTCGGGCTGCCGTGCCGCTGCCGAGGCTGCCGCCAAGATCGCCGGCGTCGGCAAGGTGCACCTGGCCGACAACGCCGCCTACGAGCACGCGCTGGCCGAGAACATCGCGCCGCTGATCGTGGACCTTATGGGCCACCATGACGCGTTCCTGGCGCCCGCCACCACCACCGGCAAGAACGTCGCTCCGCGCGTTGCCGCGCTGCTCGACGTGATGCAGCTGTCGGACATCCTCTCGGTTGAGGGCGAAAAGACCTTCACCCGTCCGATCTACGCCGGCAACGCCATCGCCACTGTCGAATCGAGCGATGCCAAGCTGGTGATCACCGTGCGCGGCACGGCCTTCGAGAAGGCTGCTGCCGAGGGCGGTTCGGCTGCCATCGAAGACGTCGCCGGAGCCGGTGACGCCGGTCTGTCCAGCTTCGTCGGCGCCGAAATCGCCAAGTCGGAGCGTCCAGAACTGACCAGCGCCAAGGTGATCGTCTCGGGCGGCCGCGCGCTGAAGGATTCGGAGACGTTCGAGCAGGTCATCATGCCGCTCGCCGACAAGCTCGGCGCTGCCGTCGGCGCCTCGCGCGCTGCGGTCGACGCGGGTTATGTGCCCAACGACTACCAGGTCGGCCAGACCGGCAAGATCGTCGCTCCCGAAGTCTACATCGCGGTCGGCATCTCGGGCGCGATCCAGCACCTTGCGGGCATGAAGGACTCCAAGACCATCATCGCCATCAACAAGGACGAGGACGCGCCGATCTTCCAGGTCGCCGACGTCGGCCTCGTGGCGGATCTGTTCAGCGCCGTGCCGGAACTGACCATGTCCGTTTGAACTGATCGCCTCCGCTATCAGGGCGCTCAGGCGCCCTATCCGAAGGAAGGTTGCGGCATATGAAGGTTCGCCGCAAGGTGACCAGGAATAGAGTGACAGCGTTTCAAGGCCCCTTGCTTTGAAACGCGGGCGCCGGGCGGGTCGGAGGAGGGCCTGCTCGGCGCATGACATCGAAGACCGGATTGGTTCCATCGACGAGAGAAACAATTCGGCTGACGAGGAGGCCGAAAATGGGCATTGCGGATCAAGGCGATTTGCCGATGTGCGCACCTCACACGGCGTCTTATTTCCGCATTGAACGCGAAATCGAAATAAATGGCATTTTCGCGGACATCCGCCATTTCGGTTGGAATGAGGGCAGTCGCGCACTGTACGAGCCGAATTCATACTACCTTGATTTTTCGCTCGGCCCGCGTTGCCCAAACTCGCGATTTTTCAGGACGGCCAACGAATTGGCCGATCCTCCGGGAGACGTCGTGTTTCTGCCAAAGGGCGGCGAATTTGCGACGTGGAGTGAGCCTGGCGAACATAGCCTTCTTTGCCTGACTTTCGCCAACGAGCGCGCCGAAGAACTGTTCGAAGATGAACGGATTGCTGATCTGGCTCCTTGTCTCGATGTTCAGAGCGTGTCGATAAGGCAGGGCCTTGTCCGATTGGCCAATGAACTGCGGCATCCGGGATTCGGTCAGGCAATTCTGCTGGAGAGCATGGCGCTCCTCCTTGTCGTCGAGCTGTGCCGCCATTTCCAGAAATCGGGATCTCCACGGGATGCCGGATCCGGACAAATGCCGATTTGGCGATTGCAGCGGGTGAGAGACAGGATCGAAGCGGACTTGGGCACCGACCTCTCGGTATCCTGCCTCGCCGCCGAAATTCGCACCAGTCCGAGACATCTCATCCGCACCTTTCGCGCGACCACGGGAGAGACGTTGACCGGCTACATCGCCAAGCGCCGTATCGCCCGGGCTCAGGAGCAACTTCGCGACGATGCGATGATGATCAAGGTTATCGCCGGTAATTGCGGTTTTCAGAGCCCCGCCGCTTTTTGGGCGGCTTTCCGGCGGGCTACCGGCCTGACGCCACGCGAATATCGCGAGCGCTCAATCAGTTGCACACCGTCATTCGACATGACCTCCTGACAATAGTTTGGCGCGAACGCGGCACCGTTCTTCGTTGTCGTGAGCCCCCATGGAGAGCCAGAATTCGTCATCGAAACAGGACGGATTCGCCTCATGACTACGTACCTCGACCGCCTCATCGAAGACCCGACATCCTTTCATGATGCGCCCTATGATCTGGCCTTTACGCTTGAGCAGGAGGAAATTGACAGGCTCCATCTTGCGGGCGCGCGCAAGCGCTTCGCACAGCTCCGGCCGGGTCTTTCCGTTCTCGACCGGTTGGCCCGAGAACAGGGGATCGAGACGATCGAAACGATCGATGACCTGGCGCCGCTGTTATTCCCACACACCGTCTACAAGTCCTACCCGATAAGCTATCTTGAGCGAGGCCGCTTCGACAAGCTGACCAAGTGGCTTTCGGGCCTTACGACGAGCGATATCTCTCATGTCGATGCGTCGGGAATAGAGACTATCGATGACTGGATCGATCTGCTGGATGCCGCGACCGACCTGACCGTGCAGCATACCTCGGGCACCACCGGCAAGCTAAGCTTCGTACCGCGCAGCAAGGCGCAGTGGCGAGAGACCATTATCCACTCCGCGATCATCATCCGCGATTGGTGGCCGGATCGCGGCCCGGACATCCTGAAGGACGGAATGCCGATCATCATCCCGGGCTATCGCTACGGGGCGGCTGCGACGCAGCGAGGGAATGGCATCCAAATCGAGCTCTATGCCAAGGGTGAGGAAAATGCCCTTTTTCTCTATCCAGAATCCCGCTTCAGCGCGGATATTGCTTCGCTCGGTGGGCGGCTGAGGGCCGCTGAGGCGAGGGGCGAGGCTGGTGCCCTCGCTATTTCTCCTGCGCTGGCGGAACGCCGAGAGGCTCTGCTCGAGCTCGAACGCCGAAGACCGGAAGACCTCAAACATTTCTTTGCCGAGGCGCAGCGTCGTTTCGGCGGCAAGGATGTCTATGCCACGGCTATGTGGGCAATCCTTTACGATTGGGCGGAAGAGGGGCTGAAACGTGGTCTCACGAACGTTTTCGGTAAAGGCAGCGTGTTGCTGACCGGAGGGGGAAACAAGGGCAAGGAGCTTCCGGACAATTGGCGCGAGCGCGTGCTCGAATTCCTTGGATTCGACACGATCTACGAAATGTATGCCACCTCGGAATTGATGGGGCTGTGCATGATGTGCGAGCAGGGCCACTATCACATCCCGCCGATCCAAATCCCGTTTCTGCTCGATCCCGCCACGGGTAAGCCCCTGCCGCGCAAGGATGGCCAGACCGGACGATACGCTTCGTTTGACCTGATGCCCAATACCTATTGGGCGGGGCTTGTCACGGGCGACGAAATCACGCTCTCAGGCTGGCAGACGCCCTGTTCCTGCGGCCGTACTGGGGTGCACATCATCCCGCCGGTTCGCCGTTACAGCGAGAAGGAGGGCGGTGATGACCGCGTAGTCTGCGCCGGCGCACCCGAAGCTCATGACAGGGCGCTGGAATTCCTTGCCGAACTATCGATGTGAGAAAGCTGATGAACGATGACTTCCGCGTTCCTCTCATTATCCGAGGGCAAATCATCGATGATGGTGATGTCCTCTATGGTGGACGCCGGGGAGGCGTATCCTTTCGTGCCCCGGATTTGGCAAAATACGTAGCGGACTTGCCGCTACGCACGCCGTCGGCGATGGCCGATCTCTATTCGCTGCGGTTCGAAGAAATCCTCGATTTCCTGGTCGCGCTGGGTGAACGATTGGACATCGGACGGAACCGCCATCTTCAGCAGGCATTTCGTCTGTCCTGCCTGACGTCTGGACTGTCCGAAAGCATCCTGCGCCGCCACTTCCAGCATATGGGCGCGACGTTTGATCGCGGGGAGATGCGACGAATGATGGAGCGTTCGTGCGGCGTCGATTATCTGGAAGGCTGGGTTGACCAAGGACCGAGCATTTTCCCTGGCCTTTCCGCGCGCACGCGCGCTTTCGGGGCACGAGCTGTCCATGTCATAGCCGGCAATGCACCTATCGTGTCGATATTGACAGTAATCCGCAACGCGTTGACGCGATCTGATGCGATTATAAAGTTGCCGTCGAACGATCCGCTGACGGCAGCGGCGATCGTCCGGACTATGGCCGAGATGGCGCCGGAGCATCCATTGTCCAGACACATATCCGTCGCCTATTGGAAAGGCGGCGATGAGCTGGTTGAACCGGTGATCTATGATCCGCGGGGCATCGAGAAAATCGTTGCCTGGGGCGGTTTCGATTCAGTGAAGCACATCACGCGCTACCTCCAGCCAGGCATCGATCTCATAACGCAGGACCCCAAGCTCTCCGGAACGATCATCGGAAGGGAAGCCTTTGCCGACGACGCAACCATGAAACAGGTGGCGCGTCGCCTCGCTCTGGATATTGGCGCACAGAACCAGGAGGGCTGCGTGTCCGGCGTCAGCGCCCATGGCACAGATTAGGGGTTGAGATTTAAGGAGGGTTTGGGCTTCGTCGTAGTGACGAAGGAACGAAGATGAAGCCCAAACCCTCCTTGCGAAAATCGCCAGCAAAGGCCTCTGCCGAAGCCGTGGTGAAAGACATTCGCCGACAGACGCGGCGGCATTTCTCGGCCGAGGACAAGATCCGCATCGTGCTCGACGGATTGCGCGGCGAGGACAGCATCGCCGAGCTGTGTCGGCGTGAAGGCATCGCCCAGAGCCTCTACTACACCTGGTCGAAAGAGTTCATGGAGGCCGGCAAACGCCGGCTCGCGGGCGATACCGCCCGTTCTGCGACCACGGGCGAGGTGCAGGATCTGCGCCGTGAAGCCCGTGCCCTGAAGGAATGCGTTGCTGACCTGACGTTGGAAAACCGCCTGCTCAAAAAAAGCATGATCGCGGATGGGGGCGACGACGAATGAGGTACCCCGCCGCAGAAAAGCTGGAGATTATCAGGATCGTCGAGCAGTCGCACCTGCCGGCCAAGCACACTCTGGACAAGCTGGGTATTCCTCGCCGGACGTTCTACCGCTGGTATGACCGCTTCCTTGAGGGCGGTCCTGAAGCCCTGGAGGATCGCCCCTCGGCGCCGAGCCGGGTGTGGAACCGCATCACCGAGGATATCCGCGCGCAGATCGTCGAGATGGCGCTCGAGGCGACCGAGCTTTCCCCTCGCGAACTGGCGGTGCGCTTCACCGACGAGAAGCGCTATTTCGTGTCGGAAGCCACGGTTTACCGCCTGTTGAAGGCCCATGACCTGATCACCAGTCCAGCCTATACCGTGATCAAGGCCGCTGACCAGTTCCACACGAAGACCACCCGGCCGAATGAGATGTGGCAAACCGACTTCACCTACTTCAAGATCATCGGGTGGGGCTGGATGTACCTGTCGACCGTGCTCGACGACTACTCGCGCTACATCATTGCCTGGAAACTGTGCACCAACATGCGCGCCGAGGACGTCACTGACACGCTGGACTTGGCCCTCAAGGCATCGGGCTGCGACAGCGCCACGGTCCTGCACAAGCCCCGGCTACTATCCGACAACGGCCCCAGTTACATCGCGGGCGAACTCGCCGAGTACATCGAGGCCCAGCAGATGAGTCACGTCCGTGGCGCCCCGTTGCATCCGCAAACGCAGGGCAAGATCGAGCGCTGGCACCAGACCTTGAAGAATCGCATCCTGTTGGAACATTACTTCCTGCCCGGCGACCTCGAAGCCCAGATCGAAGCGTTCGTGGAGCACTACAATCACCAGCGCTACCACGAGAGCCTGAACAACGTGACGCCCGCTGACGCCTACTTCGGCAGGGCTCCCGCTATCATCAAGCGTCGCGAAACCATCAAGCAAAAAACCATCGAATATCGCCGCTTGCTTCACCGCAAGCTCGCCGCCTAACATCAACCCCCAGACGAGGCTCGCTCTCCGCTAATCCACGCCCCGATCTGTGCCAAATGTCTCGACGACGGACAGGGCTGCGTTTCGGCGCGCGTCATCTACGTCGAAAGCGGGACAGATGATGTCGGACTGCGCAACGCCAACCGCCTGGGCGAACTCACCTTCGAGGCTCTCCAGCGATTGCCCGATCATCTCAGTACGCCTCACAAGGCATTCGACACAGCACTCAAGTCGGAAATTGATGGCGTTCGCCTTAACGATGAAGAGTACCGGGTTTTCGGCGGGCGATCTAATGAAGGCGCGGTGATCGTCAGCCAGGATGACTACCCAGTTGATTTCTCTCGGACACTGGCATGCCGCGTGGGCAATATCGTCCCGGTCGATACCACGGATACTGCGATCAATTCCGTGAACGCCTACACTCAGACGATTGGGATTTTCCCGGAAAGTCTCAAAGAGGCGCTGCGCGATCGCTTGGCTTATCAGGGAGTTCAACGGATCGTGTCGTTGGGGGGCGCTGCGACCATGCAGCATAACATGGAGCGGCAGGATGCGATCGAGCCGGTCCGCCGGATGGTGAAGTGGGTGACCGAGGAACATGCACCGGGTGAACTCTTGGCCTCGTTGGCGGATTGAAGGATTGAGCCATGCCCGACGCAGATTTGATCATCCGAGGCGGCACGATCGTCGACGGGACCGGCGGGAATCCATTCGTGGCAGATATTGCTGTCCTCGACGGCCGCATATCTGCCATCGGGGCGAACCTGGAGCGAGCCCGAGAAGAGATCGATGCCAATGGTCTCCTCGTGACGCCGGGCTTCATTGACATCCATACGCACTACGATGGCCAAGTGACTTGGTCGGACAGTTTGGTGCCGTCCGCCGAACACGGCGTCACAAGTGTAGTCATAGGCAATTGCGGGGTTGGCTTTGCGCCATGCCGCGCGGGCGACCGAGAAGCACTCGTCAATGTCATGGAGGGTGTTGAGGATATCCCCGAGGCTGTCATGGCCACGGGTTTGCCGTGGAACTGGGAGACTTTTCCGGAGTATCTTGAAGCGCTAGGCAACTGTGGGTGGGACGTAGACGTCGGCGCATACATTCCCCACTCTCCCTTGCGCGTCTATGCGATGGGCCAGCGCGGCCTGGACCGAGAAGCGGCGACGCCTGCGGATATCGTCCGTCTCTCCGAGCTTGTCAGCGAGGCCATGGATGCCGGCGCACTGGGGTTTGCAACCTCGCGCTCGCTCGTCCATCGTCGCGGGGACAGAGCCTTCATTCCCTCCTTCCAGGCCGCGTGCGAAGAGTTGGAAGCACTCGCCCGGGCTGTGGGAGAGAGTGGACGAGGGGTCATTCAAATGATCCCTAACCTCGACACTGCAGACTGGTCGGGCGACATCGATCTGATGAAGCGAATGGCTTGCGCTTCCGGCAGGCCAGTGACGTATTCGCTGGCCCAGTGGGCCGGAAATCCCGATGGCTGGCGGCAGACGATGGACGCGCTGCTGGAACATAACCGTAGCGGAGCGGCACCGATCCTGGCTCAGGTCTTTCCCCGGCTCATGGGAGCATTGTGCGGCCTTTCCACTTCGGCAAACGCCTTCAGTTATTGCCGGACCTATCGGGCGCTCGAGGATCTGCCATTACCTGAAAAAGTAAGGCTCATGCGCGATTCACGCTTTCGCGAACGACTTGTGGCGGAAGAGCCCGATGAAACGCCTACGCCGCTCCACGCACTGCTGCGAACATGGGATAATCTCTTTCCGCTCGGTGATGAACCGGACTACGAGCCGTCGCCCGATTCCAGCATTGCATCTCTTGCAAAACGACGTGGAATCGAACCGGCCGAACTCGCCTACGAACTGATGCTGGAACAGGAAGGGAAATCCTTAATCCTGATGCCTTTCTCAAACTATGCGCAGTGCTCTCTCGATCCGGTGCTCGCCATGATGAAGGATCCTTGCAGCATAATCGGCCTGGGAGATGGAGGAGCGCACTACGGTATTATTTGCGATGCCAGTTATCCAACGACAATGCTCGCCTACTGGGCACGCGACCGCGCCGGTGAGCGACTTTCCGTCGCGGCTGCTGTCAAGGCGCTTAGCGCTGATAATGCCGCCTTTCTCGGTCTGCACGACAGGGGGCGGCTGGCACAAGGGCTGAAGGCCGACATCAACCTGATCGACCATGCAGCCCTCAGGCTTCACGCCCCGTACGTCGTTCATGATTTGCCGGGAGGCGGTCGCCGCTTGGCGCAACATGCGTCCGGATATCGTGCGACGATGGTTAGCGGCGTCATCACTCGTCGGGATGGCGTCGATACCGGCGCACGCCCCGGACGGCTAATCCGGGCAACCTGAGCCAGCACTCCATCAGCTTGCTCGGGGTCGCACTTTGGTGCCGGCGGTCAATCCGTGGCGAATGAAGTCCGTTGCCAGGAATTCGTGCGGGAAGCCTTTCGGAGTGAAACTGGCCGCTTCCAATCGATCGAGATGGTGCAGATCCAGCGAAACGCCGAGAGCGGCTACATTGTCCTCATATTGCCGCATCGTTCGTGCACCCAGCAACGGCGAGACTACGGCCGGGTTCGCCAAAGTCCAAGCGATGGCCGCTTGTGCCGAAGTAGCGCCGACGTCGTCGGCGACTGCCTGAACGGCGTCAGCAATGGCCAACGTACGAGCGTCCAGCTTGCCCGCAGCGGCCAACATGGCGCCGCGTCCTCCAGTGTCCTGACCCTCTCCGTTGCTCCGGGCCGCGTATTTGCCGGACAGCAAGCCGCTGGCAAGAGGAGACCACGGCATCACGCCAATGCCGAGTGCTTTTGCAGCAGGAATGAGATCCCGCTCGGCGGTACGCTCCACAAGATTGTATTCGGCTTGCAACGCTGCGAACTGGGTCCAGCCGCGCAGGTCGGCCATCGTCTGCAATCGCGCCATCTGCCAGGCGGGCGTATCGGACAGACCCAGATAAAGAACCTTGCCCTGGGTCACCAAGTCATCAAAGGCGCGCATGATTTCGTCTGCGGGGGTGCTATCGTCCCAGACATGGAGAAATAGCAGATCGATGCGATCGGTGCGAAGCCGGCGCAGGCTCGTCTCAACGGTCTGCATCATGTTGCGCCGGCTGTTTCCGGCAGCATTGGGATCTCCAACCGATCGCGTCAGGGAGTATTTGGTGGAGAGAACCAGTCTGTCGCGCTTTGCCTCGGCGAATTTGCCCGTCAAATCTTCCGAAACGCCGCCTGCGTAATATCCTGCAGTGTCGATGAAATTGCCGCCCTGATCGACGTAGGCATCGAAAATGCGTCGGGATTCCTCTTCGCCAGCGCCCCATTCCTCGCCGAATGTCATTGTACCCAGAGCCAAAGGCGAAACTCGTAAGCCCGAACGGCCAAGCAGCCGGTAGGTATCGAGCGAAAGCGGTCCTGTATGCGTGCGGTTCATGGCTGTGTTGGCTCTCTCTCTGCTTCGGTCACGACCCAATGCATCATGCGATGGACGGGCCATCCCCCGTCGTGCGGCAGGCCGCCGAACTTTCCGCTATTGATGTTGCCAAGGCCGACGATGCGTTGCGCGCCGGCCGACGACAGCCCGTCGCGCAACTGCGTGATGCGGCCGGGCGGATAGACGCCGACCGACTGGGTGGCCACGGAGACATGGGCAATCGCCTCCGCCAGGCTGGAGACGGCGACCACGTTGACAAGCTTGCCACCGGGATTGAATGCGACCGGATCGCTTGATCGAACAACCATTCCGGTGCCGTCGGGTTGTCCGAACACACGGTAAATCGGCTCGAGATTGCCGAGCATATCGAGTTCGTCCAACAATGCCTCGGGAGGACGTGGTCCGCCTTGTCCATTCCCATACCGAACATCCTTGCCCATCTCGGCTACGAGAGCCTCACAATAGGCATCAACTTGCGGTAAGGATCCCTCGACGAACTGGAAGCGAGCGCAGCTACATGCGTCCTGATTGAAAGCGATGATATCGGCCGCGCTGCGCCGGGCGATCTCGGCTATAGGCAATCCTGCGAAAGCCTCCTTGCCGATCAGCGAAATCGAGATCTTGGGGTCGAAGGATACGATCTCGAAACCGGGAGCTGCATATTTCATTGCATGGCGAACGGCCGCTTCGCCTCCCCACACTGCCAGCTTGTCGAAATACTGGGATCTGAAGATGTGTTCCTCGATCGCGGTATCGCCGCCGCGCCAATAGGCCGCCGAGAACGAGCGTGTCACCGGGTGATTGGGCCCGACATCAGCCATCGTGCGCAGAAGTGCCGTGGCAGTGAACATGTCGTTCGAGGGCATCTTCAGCAAATGAACGCCCTTGCTGATAGCCCCGCGCACGATCGTCACTGGCGGCACGATGGGGGCATTTCCGGCAAGAATATGGACCATGCGCGGCGGAAACGCCCGGATGTCGAAGGCTTGGCCCTGGATATCACGTCTAATCCAGCCGTCATTCGCGCCGAGCCAACCGAGAGATTGCTCCGCCTCGGCTTCGACGGCCTCGCGCGTGAAGAACCAACCGATGTCCCTGTAGCAGTTTTCCAGAATCCGCGCGCCAAGACTATTGCAGTGAAGATTGAGGGCTGCCGCTTCCTGTAGATGGGCATTTTTATCGAAATCGAGTGCCTTGCCGACCTCGACGAGGAAATCGACGATTTCCGCCAGCGGCGTTTCGAACGCAGGTCCGGGGTCGCGTCTGGGCCAAATCAGCGCGTCGAGATCCAGTGCAGGGCTCATCACCGGGCTCGCGCTCGCTCGGGAGCGATGCTCGACTGCAGCGTCGAGCTGTACTTCTCCCTTTATGACGTGCGCTATCAGCAGCCTCGGCTCGTTGGACATGCTTTCCGGTCGCATGACTGTTTCCTCGTTCAAGCCGCGAAAGTCGGGGGAGACGAGATCGACCCGCGGACGTAGGAGTCGATGGATCCCGCGCAGCTGAGTTTGTCCTCGCCCTCTTCGAGATCGGCATAACGAGCTACCGCGTGGATCACCGGTGTCTTAACCCCTTCAAGGCCCGATCCAAACTCCACCTGCACCTTGTCGCCGGAAATCACGCCGCCCCAACGCGCATCGGCGAGGATGTCGAAAAATGCCATACGCCCCTCGACGAGGCCCATGTCACCGGTCGTGCCGAGCAGATGTTCGCCGGACTTGTCGAGAACCAAGGGGACGATCCACGGGGGTACCGCATAAGACTCGGTCGGCTGGATCTTGGCGCAGAAGCCGCTCATCTCCACCATTGCATAAGAACTGGTAATCCGGTCGGGCGTGACGCCGAAGAATTGCTGGATTTGTTCCCGGTAGTCTGCTGGGACCGCAGCGCCCTTCGTGCCTCCCCCGAAGCTCATCAGAGTGTCGGGGTGGAAATCTCCGTTCTTTATCCCGCGCTTTCGCAGCGTTTCTACGATCTGCCAGGCAACGCCGTACATTACGCCGATGTAAAGGGGACTGTGCCGGCGGTCTTCCAACAAGTCGATCCAGGTCTCGAACTCGGCTGCACGCTTGATGCGGCGGACCTCAAGTTCGGCTTCGTAGGCTGCGATCTCGCCTGGGCCGATCTTGCCTGCTGCCAACAAACGCCTCAATTGCGCAGGCCTCATAGCATCGAACGCACGGATCGGATCCTCGCTCAATCGGTGCAGTTCGCCGGGCGCTGCCCAGCGAGGAAAGTGGCGGTTGCAGAAATCGATCATCTTATGGGTGCCGCGCTCCGGCATCATCGTGAAGACCGAGCGCGAGTGATCGGCGACGTAGCTGGGCGTGGACAGGTCAGCGGCATGCAGACAGGCCGTGACGCTGATGTCCCGGTCCTGGTCCGACTGATCCAGAAATGAGGATTTTCCAGATGTTCCGCTCGAGGCAAATACGTGGTGGCCGGCCAAACGTGCGCGGTCCAACCACTCATCGATGTCGCGCACGTCCGACACGTCGATGTTGTCTGTGGGATAGGTTGCGAGGGTGCCAAGCCATAGGTTCATGTGAGCCCATTGCCCGTTGTCGACAAAGGCTTCCGGATAGCTTTTGTAGTTTGTGTGAGCGAAGAGAAGGGGCACAAGATCGGACAGCCCGTCTATGCTTTCGATCCCTGCCTCTCTGGCGCGCTTGTTCAGCACACCAATCTGTCCGCGCCGCTCGGAAAAACGTTCTCGTGCGGCTTCGAGCTGCAGTTCGGCCAACTGTTCCGGGGCGTTGCGGAATGGGTCTGCTGATCGTGCAAGTGCGATCAGTTCGTCGACGGCGCTCATGGTTGCGGCACTCCCGTTCGCTTGTGCCGCAGCACTATAGGAAGAGCTGTGCAGCATGCTGCAACTATGACTTTCAACACGAGGACATAGTGTCGCCGAAGCGACGTCATGTTGCGGCAAATGATTGGGGGGCAACGAACGGCCAATGCCAGGCACGACGGATTCCGATCTTCCCAAGGCGATGAGGCCAGGGCGCCGGCCCTAACTCGGGCTGGCTATCTTTCGGCAGGGGCATTGCCTGCCATCAGTCCCCATGGTGCCCCGATTGCAGATCGGGGAGGCGAATATGGCGGGGCCGTTGCAGGAAGTGCTGGCATTTTTCGATGAAAGCGGCGGCACCGCGCAAGACATGATCTCGGCAATGAGGAAGCGATTCACGCCCGTAACGCGCTGGGAAAATGTTGGCGTGGCGACGACAGTCGGAATCGAAGAAGCGATGGCCTTCGTTGAGGGTTTCCTGGCCCGCATTCCCTTCGAGCGCTGCGAAGTCGTTGTTCACCATGCCGCAGCTCATGGCAACGTCGTCCTCACGGAGCGCAGCGATATTTTTTACGGAGCAGACGGCGCGGAACTCGTTTCGCTGCGGCTGATGGGCGCACTGGAGATGGACGGCCCGTACATTACGGCGTGGCGCGACTATTTCGACACCAAGGGCTTCTGAAAGGCGATAGCATGGCAAAAGGAAAAGCTGTTTGGGCGCAAATCGCGCCAATGCCTGGTGAGGAGCTGGTCGCGGCGGTGCGGAGCTACGAAGCCGCCGGAGTAGAGGGAGTTTGGGCACCCCAAATGTTTGGGGCGCCGTTTTCGACCCTCGCGGCCGCCGCGCCTGCCACACAGAAACTCAAACTCGGGACGGGCATCGCCTTGGCATTCGTGCGCAGCCCGCTTGAGACCGCTTGCAGCGCGGTTGATCTCGATCTGATCAGTGGCGGCCGTGTCGTGCTGGGACTTGGCTCCAGCGCGCAAAGCCAGACGGAAGGATCGTTCGGGTCGACCTATGGAAAGCCGCTTGCACACATGCGCGAAGTTGTGGGCATGATCCGCAAGATTGTGGCTCTCGGCCACACCGGCGAACTGTCGCAGCTCAAGGGCGATTACCACAGTCTAGACCTTTCGCACTTTCGCCTGTTGCAGCCGCCGGTGCGAAATGAGATTCCGATCTATCTTCCTGCAGTATTTCAGAAGGCTTGCCTTCAGGCTGCCGAGATTGCCGATGGACTGCTGGGCCACCCTCTGTGGAACGAGGCCTGGATCGAACGCGAGGTCATTCCGAATATCCGGGCAGGGCTAGACAAATCGGGACGAGAGCGCGGAGATTTTTCGCTCAACCTTTCGATCTTCACGGCGATTGATCCGGATCGCAAAGAGGCCATCGAAGATTGCCGGGCGACCGTGGCCTATTACAGCCAGTCCCCGCAATATCTGCGCTATTTCGAGGAGATCGGCTTCGGCAAGGAAGCCTCCGCTATCCAGGCGGCATTTGCTCGAGGCGATCTAGCGGCGATGACTGCCGCATGCCCGGACGAGATGGTGGAGAGCATCGCGGTTGTAGGCGATGTAGACGAGGTGCGCGCCGGCGTGGCTAGGCGCGCAGCGGCGGCAGACGCGATTACGCCCGTAATTCCGCATTATGGCCTCTCGCCCGAAAAGAGCAGGACATACAGCGTGCGGCTGGCGGAGACTTTCTATGGCTGATCCAGTGCGCCAACCGATCGCCTCGATGGCAGGAGCAGGTGCTTACAACCGGCATTCCGGTTTGCAGCATGCCAATCTTCATTCGGCGCTTCCTCTCTGGGAGGAGGCAGTGGGAACTATCGCTGCGAATTCCCAAGGCTTGGTTCGGATTGTGGACTACGGCGCCTCGCAAGGGCGCAATTCGCTGCTTCCTATGGGCACAGCCATTGACCTTGTGAGGGATCACAACGGCCAACGAGCACTGGAGATCATTCATACCGATCTCCCATCCAACGATTACACGTCATTGTTTGGGCTCCTTGCGACCGAATCGGACAGCTACCTTGCGGGCCGGCGCGATGTATTCCCGATGGCGGTGGGCCGGTCCTATTTCGAACAGATTCTACCCTCCGACAGCGTGGACTTGGGGTGGTCGTCCAACGCCTTGCATTGGCTCAGCCACAACCCCGTCAATGTCGCCGATCACGGCTGGGCCGTATACAGCAGCAGCGTGCTCGCGCGCGAAGCTGTCGATGACGTGCTTGCCCAGGATTTACTCAATTTCCTGCGGGCCCGGTCGCGGGAATTGAGGGTCGGAGGGCGTCTGGTGTGCCAGTTCATGGGGCGTGGCGGCGACCGACATGGCTTCGAATGGATGGCTGGCCACTTCTGGGCAACGCTCCTCGACTTGAGGCGCGAGGGCCTGCTCGATGACGACGATACATTCATGGCGACCTCTCCATCGGCGGGACGTTCCCTGGAGCAATTGAAGGCGCCGTTCGAGCAGGGGCTCCTTCCTGACCTCTCGGTAGTTCACGTGTCTTGCGTCCGCTCGCCAGATCCATTCTGGGATGCCTACCGCGAAACCGGGGACGCGGAGGCATTCGGCTTTCAGTGGGCGTCGATGATGTGCGCGGCGAACGGCCCCAATTTCCTGGCCCAGATAGGCCGCAACAGAGATCCGGAACGCCTGATGGAAGAATTAAGAACAAGGCTTGCCACGCGTCTGGCCGCTGATCCGCAGCAGAGTGTTTCCTATCTCGCGCTCCTGTCGATCCGAAAAGGGAGCTAGCCACGCGGAATGGACGATCAACGAAAGTCATATCGGAACGTGTAGATTTGCGAACGGCACCTTGGTGAAGGCAGCGGAGAAAAGCGGTGAGCGATATCGAGAAAAATAAGGCAATTGCACGGCGTTATATGCGGGCTGTGGAGGAAGGGGATCTCGAGACAATCGAGGCTTTGCAGCACCCCGATTGCCAATGGTGGATATTGGGCCATGGCGACATGACACGGGCGGATTTCATCGCCAGCGTGAAGGGCGGATTGCTGTCGGCTGAGCGGCGCACGGCGAACGTTGTTGGAATCACCGCTGAAGGTGAGCGAGTTGCCGTGGAAGTGAGCGGCGAGATGGTTTTTCCCGACCGGGTCTATCGCAACGAGTACCATAACCTTCTGATCATCCGAGATGGTCAGATCGTTTCGGGCAAGGAGTACATGGATACGCGCGCGGTGGCTGAGGCTTTTTCGTCCGGTGCTTGAGCGCGTCAATATTTCGCTGCTCAAGCTAGAGTGTATTTGGGATGGCCTGATGCCCCCAAGCGGCCTCGCCAACTGCATCGGACGGTAATTCGAGAGCGCCTGCTTGAGGTGCTTTTTGGGAAAGAAAATGGGCATTTTTACCCACGCGTGCCTCGGCACCAATGACTTGGGGCGGGCAGCCTGCTTCTATGATGCTGCGCTGCTGCCGCTCGGTATTGCCAATTTGGGGCCGTTTCAGGAACAAGGTCTCTGCTATGGGCGCACTGTTCCGGAATTGCTCATTCTGCATCCCCTGGAAGGCCGCGCGACTTCGTCAAATGGTGCGACCTTGGGATTCAAGGCGCCCAGCAGGCTTGCGGTCGACCAGTTTCATGCGGCCGGGTTGGCGGCGGGCGGAACCGATGCAGGGGGGCCGGGACAGCGGAATGCGGTCCCCCACGCCTATGGCGCCTATTTGCTCGATCCCGACGGTAACAAGATCTGCGCCTATTGCTTCGATCCGTGCTGATCGGATTTCCGCCACTGAACCCTATCGGATTGCAGGTTCGCTTTCGCACCTCCCCGCCATCCTGCCCACATCGGGAGACGAGAATACCCAGGAGGACAGCCCATGCATGAAGCTGCATTGCAATTGCTCAAGCGGACGATGGACGATCAGTTGGCCCGGACCGAACACCCGAGCGACTTTCCTGCCTTGCCGCCCATTCCGGCTGGACGCTACACCGATCCCCGGTTTGCGGCCCTCGAGAAAGAAGGGCTGTGGGATCGTGCGTGGTTGCTCGCCGGCATAGCTTCGGAGCTGCCAGAGCCCGGTTCTTACCGACTCTTTCAGCACCTCGATCGATCCGTGATCCTTTCCCGCGGAAAGGACGACCGGATTCGCGCATTCCACAACACCTGCCGGCACCGCGGTTCGCCCCTCCTGCTTGAGGAGGAAGGACGGGCCTCGCGGTTCGTCTGTCCTTACCACTCCTGGAGTTACGCGCTGGACGGTGCCTTGAAAGCGGTGCCCAGCCAACACGATTTTGCCTGTTTCGAAAAGTCGGACCACGGATTGGCCGAAGTGCGCTGCGAAACCTATCGCGGCTTCATCTTTATCAATTTTGATGACGCGGCGGGTCCTTTGCGCGAATTTCTTGGCGAATTTGTGGCCTTGACCGAAGGATATCCGCTCGAACGCATGGTTGTGAAGGACCGGTTCACGGTCGAAATGGATTGCAACTGGAAGATCGCCTATCACAACTTCCTCGAAATCTATCACGTCAATACTGTTCATCCAAAGACGCTTGCACCGCACCTCGATTCCCGCAGTTTCGTGATAGCTCTTTACGATGGCGGCCATATGCGTTTTGGCACGCGCAAGAAAGGCGGTGTTTCGCTCTTCGAAAAGCCGCCTGTGCAGCCTGACGATATCGCCGACGTCTTTCTCGAGAACACGGTCGCATTGCCGACTTTTCCGAACACGTTTTTCTCGCTCGATCCCGTAGGCTTCAATCTGCAATGCTTCTGGCCGGCCGGGCCGAACAAGTCGATCATGGAAGTCCGTCAGATGGGATGGGCAACGGATGACGATGCAGACAGGGAATATTGGGGCGAAATGCGAAAAGCCACCGAACACATCCTGTCAGAGGATCTGTGCCTATTCTCCAGCATACAGCAATCGCTGCGCAACGGCGCATTGACTTCTATCGTTACGGGTTATCAGGAGCGAGCGCTCTATTGGTTCGAAGAGGAAATCGACCGCCAGATTGGCCCGGATCGTGTACCGCGGGACCTTCAGGTGCAGCCGCGATTGGGCTCCTATTCCACGCCCCATAGCGAATGAACCGGGCAAGCCGACAAGCTGCGCGATCGTCGCGGTGAACCTATCAGTTGCGCCGTCATATCGTCCATGGGCGGCGTGACGGTGTGACGGCGTGGCTGATGCGATATACTTGGTTTTCGCCGGAAATTTAATGAGCTGTTTTGGATGAATGAATCCAGTTGTTTGCGGCAATGCAAGCGCATCGGCGGGGCCGTCAAATTCTCCTCGGGGAATAGCTCCGCCGCACTGGCTCATGAAGATGGATGCGGCGCGCGCGAATATCATTCGTCGATTAAACGCGTCATGTGGTGATTTGCACGCATTCAAAAGTTGAAGAACGAGTAGACAATTTGGAACGCGCAGCTCTCGAGTTCGAGGGAGCACAATTCGCAACGCGCCACCTTCTGGGAATGCTACTATCCAGGCTCGACAGACATGAGGCTGAAGAATACGTTCGGGAGCTGCAATGCACCGGGCGTAAGCACGTCGTCGAACTCGGTGAGGCACGCTTGACCGGGTATCTAGATGAGCTTGAAGCAGTTCGTCACGCTGCTTGCCTGGCGAGCACCCAGCCAGTTACGCCCTTGCGCGTCGTTTTGGTGAAGCCCGCCGCCTGAGTTCGGTGGCCATCGGACGGAATTGCCTCCATTGGGTGTCGACGTAATATCCCTCGCAGCAGTCATTAATTCGGTGACAAATCAGAGATAGTCTTTGCCATGGTTTCAGTTTCGCTGGCCAACGCAAAGTGCGCACCATCACAGGTGGGCGGAGTGTGGGAGAGGGTGGGTTTGAGTCAGTTCGAACCCCCGGCTACCTTGTTTTTTTAAGCGCTCGTAGCGCGCGGGTAGCGGCGATCCGTCCTGCAATACCGGACACACCGCCGCCGGGATGAGCGCCTGCTCCGCCGATAAGAAAGCCGGGAAATGGCGGCCGGGGGCCGCCGAAACCGGAAGCCGGACGGTGCACCCCCGATCGCAGGGCACCGAAATCTATGTGGGTGACGCACCCATTGCTGACGTTGAGCCGCTTTTCCCGCTCGCGCGCGGTTTCCACGAAGCGCCCGACCTCTGTGTCGAGCCCGTCGTAGAACTCGCCAAGATGGCTTATAATCGAGACCATCGTTCGGTCCTTCAGCTCCGGGCTCCAGCCCTCGCGCGCATCCACAGCAACACCGGGCAAGTAGATGTAGGCCAACGAACCGCCCGCCGGAGCCTGCGAAGGATCGGTATTGGACAGCGGGCTGAGGGACATCGCGTGACGTTCGGGAATGTCGCCGCGTCGCGCCATGGCAAATGACTGCCGCACTTCGTCGGGCGTTCCGATGAGCCCCACGGCCTTGTCGAGATCGGCATCGTCATGGCGCATGTCCTGATGTCGCTTGAGCCGCAGCGGCCCGGACATCGCAACATTGGCGAGAAACGGCGCGGCGTTGGATCGGTTCGACGGGGCATGCTCGATGCGTTGCAATAATGTGCGCGAAACGCCGCCCGGCGTCGTCAGGCGCATCGCCGTTCTGGGATCGCACGTCGCGATCACCATCTTGGCGCGTATGATCCGGCCATTTTCCAGCCGCACGCCTTTGGCCGCGCCGTCGTCGACGATGATTTCCGCGACCGGCGCATTGAGCTCGATCGAGGCGCCCGATGCTTCGATACTGCGAGCAAGCGCGTCCGAAAACGACTGGAGGCTGCCGATGGGTTTACCGGTGCCATATTTATGCGTGACGGCGAAGATCATGTACGCGGCAGCATTTCCGTCGTCATCGATGGGACCGGCGCCCGCAGCGATTCCTAGCAACAGCGCGATTGTTGCGGGGTCTTCAAACCTTTCGCAGGCGATCTGGTCTGCGGTCGCCTTGGACATCGCCACCAGTTCGTCTTTCAGCCGGACGTTGCGGACCGCGCTTTTGATCACCTTCGACATATTCCGCACGTCGGGCCGTCCGGGCTCGGACATCATCATGGGAAATCCGATATCCATCATGACGTTCAACGTCTTCATGAAATCCAGATAGGCCTTGCCGTCGTTGCGGTTGATGCGGGCGATGTCTTCCGCCGTGCGGCGATAGTCATAGAAGAGGGCGATAGAGCTGCCATCGGGATGGAGGTAGGCGTAAGTGGGATCAGGATCGACAGTCCGCAGGCCGTATTTATGGAGATCGAAGTCCTCGATGATGCCAGATTTGCGCGCAAACAGCAGTTCCACGGCGCAGGGCGTTACCAAGTGCTCAGGCGCTTCCGGAATCATGTAGCCCGAGCTCGTCATCCCGCCCACTTTCGCAAGGCGCTCGACGACGACGACTTTCTTGCCCGCACGCGCCAGATAGCCTGCGGCCGCCATGCCGTTGTGGCCGGCTCCGATAACGACGACGTCGACCTCGTCCATCATTTCCCGCTATCCCTTAGCAAATCAGCCGTTCGCCGCAGCCGTGTACGCCTTGCCCCATTCGGCGAGGGCAAGAAGGCGCGTCTTTCGGTCTGCCTGGATGCGCGGTATCTGCGCCTCATCCGGACCATCGGGCACGATCACAAGGGGCTCCTTGCCCAGGCTTGCAAGGGCCAGTGCACAGACGTTTGCGGGATCGTAGGCGGTCGAATAGTCCATCCCGAGCCCTTCGGTCGCCCGGCGCAGGGTCGGAGTGTCCATGATCGGGGCGGCAATTCCGAGGATATCTACGCCTTGTCCGTCGAGCTCTGCCCAAAGCGATTCCACGAAATTCAACTCGAAAGCCTTCGTCGCTGAGTACATAGTCAGCCAGGGCTGGCCGCCAAGACCGGCTCCCGAAGACATGACTATGATCCCCCCGCTGCGCCGCTTGACGAGTCTGTTGCCGAAGCCATGAACGGCTTCGACGACATTGGCTGCATTCATGGTCAGAAGGCTGAGCGCTCGATCAACCGGCTCTCCAAGGAAACTGTTGCCGGCCCCGTCGGCCCCGGCGTTCGAAACGAAGAGTCCGATATCGAGATCACGGGTCTCTTCGACGAGCCGGGAGCCCGTTCCCGATTGCGTGAGATCGGCAACCACCGAGCGAAACGCAATCCCGTACAAACCGGCGAGCCGTTCGCCCAGTTGATCCAGGGCCTCCTTGCGGCGGGAAACGAGGACCACGTTGATGCCCATCGCCGCAAGTTGTTCTGCATAGCTTGCACCGGTTCCTTCCGAGGCTCCGGCGATCACCGCCCAAGGGCCGTAACGGCGTGCAAATTCGGCGTGATCAAGCGGGGGAAGCTCTACTGTTCGCATGCTGGAATGATCCTTGCCCGGGTAACCCGCGTCAGTTTGTTTCATTGCGCGGATGGCGCTTGTTACAAGCTGACGGGGAAGCTCCGTCCTATCGGGAGGCAGGGAGCATCCTTGTTGATTGAAAGGACTGGGACATTGCAAGGTCGTTAATGTTCCAAAACATCGGAAAACTACCATTCCGCCCCACGCTGGTATGGATTCTTGCGGCAATGGTGTTAATCCTTGCCCGGTGGAAACAGCCTCGCCTCAACGACGTATACGGATACTCCGGCGAGCAACCGAAATTTTCCTCGATCGCGGTTATGCCGGTGCGACGATCGACGACATCGCGCAGGCTGCCGGTGTGGGGAAAGTTGCGATCTATCAGCTCTTTGGTGACAAGGTGGAATTGTTCGCCGAGTGCATGATCGACGCTGCGAAAACAGCTTCGGAAGGTACCCGGTCTGTGCTGCGCTGTGATGAACCGGTTCGTGACGTACTTGTCGCGTTTGCCGAGCAGCACATTCGCCAGATGCTCCGGCCGGTCTTCGGCGCCAGGCCGTTCTACGAATTTATTCGGGTGCTCCTGAGCGCTTCGATCACACATCCAGATATCAGTGGACGCTGCCTCGATATCCTTCGGACCGAGGAAGCCGCCCGGCTGAACGACTACTTCCAAGCGATGATTGATCGGCGGACGCTGGCAGGGGGCGATGCAGATTTTCTCGCGCGCCAATTCATGCAAACGATCTTCTTTACCAATGTGGTCATTCTGGAGCCCGCAAGCGCAGAGTGCTACAGCAATCCGCGCGTTTCCGCGGAAAATGCGGTTGACCTGTTCTTGAATGGATGTGCGCGAGGCGCTCTGCGATGTCTGGCGGTTGCTTCAGATTGACGTGATCGATTCTGATTTCTCGTCGTGCCATCATCTCCCGCCAGGCCCTGATCTGCTCGCATCATGAAGATGCCAAGCTGGCCGCTTGACACTAATCCATGAGAAGCACCCTATCCTTGGAAAGGCGCGAAGATGCAGGGGCTCCGCAATTCTATAGAATATGGAATTGCATCGCCGCCTCCCTTCGCCAGACGTGCCTTCCGGCCCGAGCCTGTACGGCACGGAGCCGGTCAGTACGCCGCCGACCCGCCGCCAGGCCGTTCTTGAGCGCCTTCGCAGCAACATCGTGTCAGGAGCCTTGCCCCCCGGTACGCTGCTGCGCGAAACGAGTTTGGCGGCGCATCTGGACGTCAGCGCGACGCCGGTTCGCGAGGCACTTGGCACGCTAGAGGCCGAAGGGCTGGTCGAGATTGAAGTGCACCGCCTGAAACGGGTTGCGCGCATTGACTTTCGCGGCATGCGGGACCTGCTTCGCGTTCAGTCCGAGCTGTGGCGGCTTGGATACATATGGGGCATGCCACATGTTGGGGCAGGGCAGGTAGCTCAACTCGAACACGCGCTTGCACGCTACCGAGCGTGTTTGGCGAGCGATGATTCCGCAGGCGCCCTCACTGCTGGGCTGGATTTCCATACGATCTTCATCGCGGCGTCAAGCAACCGGGAGCTGCTGCGCTCAACGCTCGACCGCAGAGCCCTGATTGCAAGGTTTGTCCTGCTGCACGGTCTTCAAACGATTTGCCCGCTCGGGCTTTCCCAGCATGAAGCGATCCTTGCCGCCTTCCTGGCGAACGACCGCTCCGCAGTGCTCGCTGGTGTCGACCGCATCGCCACTCGCCTGATCGGGCTGGCCGAACAGGGGTGCGAGCCGTCAGACGATGTTGCTGAAAATCAGAAAATATAACTATTCGAAAGAGATACCTGAGATGGATTTCGAACTCGAGGACGAATACCGTTCCTTTCGCGACACCGTGCATCGCTGGGTCGAAAACGAGGTGCCCAAGGAGTGGGCGCGAGCGCTCGAGAAGGACGAGCATGCCTACCCCTATGCCCTTTGGGACAAGCTGACTGAGGCGGGCTTTCACGGCGTCGGCATTCCCGAGGAATACGGCGGGCAGGGCGGCGACGTGGTGATGCAGATGCTGCTGGCCCGCGAACTGGCGCGTTCCCTGGGTGGACTGGCATGGATCTGGGGGATCACCAGTTTTGCTGGGGGGAAGTCGATCGGTCTCTATGGATCTGCCGAGCAGAAGGAGAAGTATCTGCCGTTGATCGCTTCCGGTCAGCTCAAGGCCGCCATCGCATTCACGGAACCGGGGGGCGGTACCGACCTGCTTGGCGCGATGACGACAACGGCGGAACGCGTCGATGGCGGCTGGAAGCTCAACGGCGAGAAAACCTGGTCCTCATCTGCGCATGTTGCCGACTATCTTCTGGTGATTGCCCGAAGTGACAGGAATCCGGAGAAAAAGCATCAGGGACTGACTCTTTTCTGGGTTCCCGCCAAGACTGCTGGCGTTACGATAACCCCGCTCGCCAAGCTCGGCATGCGATCGATGGGGAGCTGCTCGATCCATTTCGAGGATGCTTTCGTCGCAGACGAACAAGTTCTCGGCGAGCCGGACAAGGCCTGGTACATGTTGCTGCCCACGCTCAACAACGAGCGGATCATGGTCGGCGCGTTCTGCCTGGGCGTCATCGACGGCGTACTGGAAGACGCTGTCGCCTACATGCAGCAGCGCAAGGCATTCGGCGGGATCATCGGCCGTTTCCAGAGCCTGCAGCACTATGTGGCGGATATCGCCACGATGCAGAAGACCACCGAACTCATGCTGCATTTCTGCGCCGACAAGCAGAGCCGAGGCGAAGACGTTGGCGTTGAGGCGAACATGCTGAAACTCATCGCGTCAGAGAATGCCAACGCGGCCGCAGATCTCGGCATCCAGATCCTGGGCGGCATGGGCTACTCCGCAGAGACCGACATGCAGCGATACTGGCGGGACAGCCGGCTCTGGCGGATCGGCCCGATCACCAACGAGATGGTGCGAAACGGTATCGCCGAGAGCCTCGGGTTGCCCCGATCCTTCTAAGCGACAGGTGCAGGAATGACCGGCCCCGGAAATGGGGCGGGACAAACGACAGGGAGTGTGGGAGTGATGATGTTTCCGGAGCAGGCGATCCCCGATCACGTGCCGCCAGCCTTGGTGAGCCGGGACTTTCCATTCATTTTCGGAACGACGACGGACAAAGATCCGTTCGACGATCTGGCCATGCGGATCCATGACGGCCCCGATATCATTTACGCGGCCCATGCCTATCCCGGAGGAACGGGAGCATGGGTGCCACGCCGCATGGCGCATCTTCGCGAAATCTATCTCGATACAGAGCACTTTTCTTCCACCGACTTTTCGCCTTTCTCGAAGCTGGTCGGTGGAGCGTGGATCAATTCGCCGGCGGAACTCGACCCTCCGGCGCATGGGCCATTCCGTCAGATGGTGAACCCGGCCTTCACGCCCAAGGCCATGGCGGCGCTGGAAGACAGGATTCGGCACTATGCGGTGGAGTACATCGAGACCTTCGCCAAGCGCGGGCAGTGTGAATTCATGGGCGAGTTCGCATTCGAATTCCCGATCAAGGTCTTCATGGAACTGATGGGTTTGCCGCTCGACCGGGTCAGCGAATTCATGGAATGGGAAATGAACCTCTTGCATAACCACGATTTGTCCAAGATCGCGGATGCCACGCGCAGTGTGCTTGACTATCTGGCCGGCGAGATTGCCGACAGGCGCGCAAATCCGCGCGACGATCTCATTTCATTCGGCGTGCGGGGCGAGATAGAGGGACGTCCTCTGACGCAGGACGAACTGCTCGGCTTCATGTTCAACCTCTTTATCGGCGGGCTCGACACCGTCTCCACGAACATGGGCCTACAATTTCGCCACCTCGGCACACACGTTGAAGACCAGGCATTTTTGAGAGCCGACCCTTCACAGATCCCGCATGCCATCGACGAATTGATGCGGGCATACGGGGCGGTCACCACGTTTCGCACCTGCAAGAAGGAAGCGGTGATAGGCGGTGTGCAGTTCAGGCCGGGAGATAAGGTCGCCATGTCGACAACGCTCGCCGGGCGGGACCCCGACGAGTTCGAAAATCCCTGCGAGGTAAAGCTGGACCGGCGGCCGAGGCACGTCGGCTTCGGCTTCGGCATACATACCTGCGTCGGCATGCACCTGGCTCGCCGCGAATTGCGGATCGCGATGGAAGAGTTCCTGGCGCGGATTCCGGAATTCCGCCTTGCGCCCGGTCATCGGGTGCGTTGTCATCTGGGCATGATCCAGCCAGTGGAATTGCCGCTGGTCTGGTGAGGTTGCGACGGAGCCGTTTCCAGGACAGTCGCTGCTTCCTGACAGGAGAGCGCCTTGGAAACGGCTTTCGAGCCTAAAGGTCGACGCAGGCTTCGTCGAAGTCCAGCCGGGGATTGCGGGGATGGAGTCCTGCCGGATCGCCGTGACCGATGTTGCACAGAAAATTGCTTTTCCAGCGGCCATCGGGGAAGAATTCGGAATCGAGGCTGGCCGCATCGAAGCCCGACATAGGACCGCAGTCGAGACCCAGGGCGCGGGCGGCCATGATGAGATAGGCGCCTTGCAATGTCGAGGAACGGGCGACAGTCTGCGTGACGAGTGCGTCATTGCCTTCAAACGTCGCCCGCATGTCCCTTGCGGGAAACAGCTTGCCGTAGAATTCATAAAACCGTGTGTCACCCGCTACGATCACAGTGCAGGGAGCCTGCATGACCTTGTCTCGGTTGCCGGTGTTGACGTGAGGCAAGAGCCGGACCTTGGCATCGGCCGAGCGGATGAAGACAAATCGGGCCGGATTGCTGTTCGCGGTCGTCGGGCCCCACTTCGCGAGTTCGTAGAGGTTCCGAATGGTCTCCGTGCTGAGCTGACGATCTTGCCACGTGTTATGCGTGCGGGCTTCCCGAAACAGGAGGTTCAGCATCGTGTCGTGTTCGAGCGTGGTTGCGCCAGTCATCCTCATTCCTCGTCAGTGGAGTAGGAACCGGGAATTCCACGCTCGATCCATTGGTGATGTTCGCGTTCGAGGATAGCTTCGGCCTCTTCGGCCAGAAGCGCCATCTCCGCGATCTCCCAGACGCGATGGTTTCCGGTCGCATAGGCGTGGGCGTTCTCGCGATAGAGGAGCGCATCGATGATGTTGCCGTGCAGCTTGTCAAGAACGCGCGTCACTCGGCCGGGCGTGCCCATTACCAGGGAATTTGGCGGAATAATGGTGCCGGCGGGCAAGAAGCTGTGAGCAGCAACAATCGAGCCGTGGCCTATGACGCAGCGCTCCATGATCGTGGCACCGATGCCGATAAGGCAGCCGGGCTCCAACGTGCATCCGTGCAGGACTGCACGATGTCCAACTGTACAGTAGTCGCCGATGATGGTCGGGTCATTCCAGCCGATGTGGATCATGGCGTGATCTTGCACACTTGCGCATTTTCCGATGCGCACATGACCTCTCTCGCTCCGAACGACCGCGTAAGGCCACAGACTGCAATCCTGTTCCAGCATGACGTCGCCGAAGATCCGGGCTGTGGGATCGACGTAAGCTGGTAGAGAGCCGATGCTCGCCTCGGTCACGATATCGCCGTTCGTTGTCTCTGTTGCTACCCCTGCGCAGCATCCATGGGCCGTCCCTCTCTAAATGGGCCGTGGAAGCTGCCACTGGGGCGATCGCCTGCCTAACACGCGATCACCCCGGCATTTTGGATCAATAGGCACCCGGCGGAGAGATCGGATCGGCTCCGGCAAGGTTCCGGCCATAGATTTCGTAGCCGATGGTCGGGATATTCTGGATGTGGCGGAGAGCCATCGAAATATCGCGCCAGTAGCGGTTGATCGGCTTGTCCAGCGCAAAACCGGAAGAACCCGCCTGGAACATCAGCGATTCACTTGCACTGTGAACGAGTTCGACCATCTGGGCACCGCCGGAGCGCTGCTTTGCCTTCTCGGCGAGGGTGAACTCCTCACCCTGCGCAACTCGGTCGAGCTTGGCTGTGAGGTTGAACAGGATCAACTTGGCCGTGTCGATCATGGCGGCCGCTTCACCAAGGTCGCGCATGTAGGCACCGGAATTGGTGCGCGGCGAAATCGTCGTCGTCAGTACGGGCTTCTTCGGCGATTCCGCCGTAACGATCTCCAGCATGCCCTCGACTGCGCCAATGAGCTGGGCAATGCCGGTCGTGCGAACCACCGGAACGGCAGGAAGGAGGTCTGAAGGCGCGCCGAAATGACGCTTGGTCCGATCGATCTGGCCCGCGCGTTCGTCCATCAATACCATCTGGTCATCGGGAATGAACACGTCCTTTGCTATCGCCGTGTCCGACCCGGTTCCCTGCATGCCCGAAACGAACCAGGTGTCCTCAATAGTCATGCTGTCCATCGGCAGATAACACATGCTGATGCCCGGAACGACCGGCCCGTCGTAGCCTTCAAGCACCACGCCCTGTTGCGCCCACTTCGACTGGCGGGAGCCGGACATGTAGGGCCATTTACCGTTGATGATCCAGCCGCCGTCCACCTTGCGCGCCTTGCCCGGCGGGTTGTAGGCGCCGCACACGGTCTGCGGGCCCTCGCCAAAAATCGTGTCCTGGACACCGTCGGGCGCGAGACTGGTGATCCAGCTGGTGCCGTTGATGATCTGCATCACCCAGCTGACCGCGGGGTCGCCCTTGGCGATTTCCATCTGGACGCGGCAAAAGTCGGTGGTCGAGAGTCCGAAGCCGCCGAGGCGTTGAGGCAGCAGAAGCCGCAGGAAACCTTCCGTCTTGAGCATTTGATCGACGGCCGGGGTTGGGCTGCGCCGCTTTTCCCCTTCAGGCGCTTCCTTTTGCAGGAATTCGCGCAGGCTGCGCGCCTTTTCCACCAGGCCGTCGGCCACCGCCTTGTCGGCGAAGCCGGATTGCGTGTCTGATTCGAGCTTTGCTACTGTTGCCATGAAATCATCCTCTCGTATTTTCGGCTTGGTGGCCGGCGATTTGCATTGCGATTTCGTGCAGCCGATCGGGAGAACCGTTCCAGAGTTCCAGCCATTCACCAGTGGCCGGAATGATCAGCGTGCTAAGCTGCAGGCGAACGAGCGTGTCGCAGAATGTGTCCCGGTCTATGGTATTTCCGGTCAGTCCTTCGAAATAGTCGAGCACGGGTTCGAGAGCGCGTTGCACGGCGGCCTTGTGACGGCCGAAATGGCTGCGCAGGAAACTCAGGTGAAAGGCAGGTTCAACTTCGAAGATCCGTTCCGGCGACCGCTCGATCGTAAAACGGCCGAAGAATTTCATGACGGCACGGAACCGCTCGATCGGATCGGGAATGCCTTCGCCAGCCTCGACAATGCCCTTTTCGAAACTGCTGCAGATGTATTCGCTGACTGCCGCGAGCACTTCTTCCTTGGACGCGAAATGACGATAGAGGGTCCCGCGCGACACCCCGCTGCTTTCGCTGATGTCACTCATCGACAGTCGCCGCGTGCCGATTGTTGCGATCGCGCGCAGTGTACCGTCCATGATCTTCTGGACGCTGCCCGTGCTGTCGGTGGCGACGACTTCGCTCCAGTCGGTGTGCGGCGTCAGTTTCATGTTTGGGCTTCCATTTCGGCAAGGTTGTGCGGAACGCTTACATAGCCGGGCAGATGCTGACCGCCATCGACATTGATCAGCTCGCCATTGACGAAACGCGACATTTCCGAAGCGAGGAAGAGCACGACCGGTCCGATGTCCTTCTCGGGATCGCCCGCGCGCTTGAGCGGATTACTTGCTGTTGCCATTTCAAGGAAGCCGGGCACGTCCTCTGCCAGCTGCGCGAACACCTGGCCCATCCCTGTCGGTGCGATCGCATTGGTCCTGATGTTGAACCGGCCCCATTCAACCGCAGCGGTGCGGGTCAGGCCCAGGATCGCCCCCTTGTTCATGTTGTAGTCGGCATGAAGCCATGCACCCGTCTGGGCGTCGATCGAGTAGAAATTGACGATCGAGCCGCCGCCGCGTGCCTTCATGTGCGGGAAGGCGGCACGCATGGCCCACCAGGTTCCCCAGGTACCTATCTCGAGAGTGCGCTGGAGCATCTCATCGGTCTTCTGTTCCAGCAACACGTTGGCAGACAGCTGCGAGGCATTGTTGATCAGGATGTCGAGGCCTCCGAACTCGGAGACGACCCGCTCGATCATGCCTTCGACGTCGTCCTTGATTCCCATGTCCGCCGAAAGGCCCATGGCGCGGGTTCCGAACTCCTGGCTTATCTCGGCCGCAACCGCTTCCGCCGCCGCGCCGTCGCGCCCGGTAATGAGGATATCGGCGCCCTCACGCGCCAGACAGCGGCTGATGCCGTAGCCCAGCCCTTTTGCCCCGCCCGTGACGATCGCGATCTTGCCCTGAACCAACCCAGTCAAGCAGCTTCTCCTGCAAATTGTTCGCCCAGCGCGCGGTCCATTTCCATGCGTTCCTGGCAATAGTCCTGCGTAAAAACGTAGCCCCGCACGTTCTTGTCGTTGTCGCGGAACAGATACTTGAGCCCCCGGTCGTCGTTGGCCGCTTCCTCCCACCGCCCGGCAACGCCGATCGGAGCCGGAAGCAGCACCACCGGGTAGGCTGTGGTCTTGACCTGCACCGAGAGCGGCGGAAAGTGGATATTGGTAGGTGTTCCGAGCGCACTGGGAGCGATGGCGCGCGCTGCCGACATGATCGGTGTTACATAGGCTGCGAGGCCTTGCGGATATTCCGCGCAGTCGCCGATAGCGTAGATGTCGGGATCGGAGGTCCGCCCGGTCTGGTCGACAGTAATGCCCCGGCCGGTCTCCAGCCCCGCCTCACATGCCAGCGCGACATGAGGGCGAAGACCCACCGCTGAAAGCACCGCAACGGCTTCAATGACCATGCCGCTGTCGAGCTGCGCGCGAACCCCGCTTGGAGACTTGTGGATGGCCGTGATCTTGCTGCCTAGGTGCCATTCGACGCCCTTGGTAGCCAGCGCATCACGGATTCGATCACCGACCCCGCTGGGTACCAGCTGAGCCAAAGGATGGAGCAGCATGTCCACGACTACCGGAAAATAGCCTGCGGCAGAAAGATCGTTCGCAAACTCAGTTCCGACAAGTCCGCCGCCCATGACCAGCACTCGCCCGCCAGCGGGCAGCCGCTCGCGAAACTCGCGGTAATTGTCGAGATTGTTGACCGCAAGAGCCCGGTGGGCCGCGTCGCCATCGATCGGCGGCCGCACAGGATCTGCTCCAAGCGCGAGGATCAGTTTGTCGTAGAAGATCGGCCCGCCAGTTGTCAGCACAGCCTTGTCCTGCCGATCTATGGCCTCGACGAGGCGTCCTGCGCGCAGATCAATTCGGAGCTGAGCCGCCATTTTCTCACCCGGCGTGGTAATCAGGGCGTCGGGCATTTTGCCCTTGGCCAGTGCGGTGGACAGCGCCGGCTTGGAATAGAAGTGGCCATCGTCCTGCGTCACCAGGGTCAACCGGGCGTCCGGCGCGAGCTTGCGTAGCTCCCGCAGGACGCCGTAGCCGGCGAGGCCGCTCCCGATGACGACGATGTGCGGGGATGACGTCACCGTGCCCGTCCGATCAGAGGAAGATCGCAAGATTGGACATTCCCAGCGTGGACTGGTCGACAATGATCTCCCTTACGGACAGCTTGTAGTTGCCATCCACAAGACGCCAGACGTCCCGGCGCTCGGCGGTAAGCGTCTCGTTCTCCGGATTGTCGAAGCGGCTGCGCTCGACGAAGAGGTAGCTGACCACTTCATATTCGCCGCTCTTCTCGCTCTCGGCGATCCGCACATTAGTGACGAACCGCCGCGTGCGCGAGGGCGGGTCTTCTGCCCAGGCGCTCTTCGAGAGGCGACCGGTGCGCATGAGGATCGACCCGTAATTCTCGTCGAAATGCTTCATCGTCCGTACGACGTCACGGTCCTTGTTGGGGCCATTTCGCGTGAGACGCAGCGGTGCCGTATAGATCAAATCCTCCGCAAGGAAGGCGACCCAGTCGTCGAAGCGCCGCTCGTCGAGCGCAGCCGCCTCGTCATAAAGCGTTTCCAGAATGCGGTTGTAGACCTCCGAACCGAGCGGTACCCGCTTGGTGGAAACAAGACCGCGCATCACTCCAGTCTTGTCGATTGCGGCCGTGGCGTAGTTCACCATGTCGTGATCCTCCCAGTCTCAGGCTTCGGCCATCAGATTGTAGTAAGCCATCCACCAGGCCCACTGCGTGTCGTCCTTGGTGAAGCCGGGATAGAGATCGCCGCCTCCCACCCAGCCTTCCGGCCGCTCGTGGCCGTGAAGCGCCTGGTACTTGAGCGTGATGGTCTTGCTCATGTGGCCGCGTGCATTGCGCATGATCTGCGGCCAGGTATCGGCGTCGTCCTGCTCGATCGTTCCGGAGGTGCCGGTCGACCAGATGGCGTTCTGCAACATATCGCGCTTCACGTCCTCAGGTGCGTCCTTCTCCGCGAAAATGAAGTTCACGAATTCGACCCTGTCCGGCCCCTTGGGAACATAGGTGTGCAGCGACAGCGCGCCTGACGCGCCGCCATCGGTGCGAGGCGCAAAGATGAATGCGATCAGCACGTTGGGGAACATGCCGCCGACTTGCGGGGGGATCGTCGCTAACTGGTTGACCTGATCTTCCGTCAGATTCTTGAAGAGCTGAGGGATCAGGTCCTTGGTGATGCCGGGCGGCGAAAGTAGATGAAGGCGCTCTTCGGTCGACTTCCCTTCAAAACTGACATCCGCAAACATCTTGAAGGTTTGGGCCGCTTCCAGACAGCGCAGGGTATGGCCTTGCGGAACCGAGATATCGACACCGTACATGCCGGGCGCCGTATCGTAGATCGATTCGGCAGTACCGCCCATGATCCCGCCTTCCATAAGCGAGCGGTGCAGCGTCAGAGTATGGAAGCCGTCGGATCCCGACTGTTCGCCAGGGATCTTCCAATTGCAGGGCAGCACGAAGCGCTGCGGCGGGCCGAGCATTTCAAGGCCGTTATCGGTACGGCAGAACAGCTGATCGAGATAGAACTTCGCGTCGCCGAGGTAATCGTCGAACGAAAGATCCTCGTTCCACGTTGCGAAGATGAGGCCGCCGTACAGATGGACGCGGGCCTTCTTGAGCCCGAGTTCTTCCTTCTGGCGCTTGTTGCCGTGCATCTGTTCCTTTTCGATCGGGGCGCCGATAAAGCTGCCATCGGGTCGGAAGGCCCAGCCATGGTAGATGCAGCGGTGGGCATGGGCATTGCCCGCCTCGGCTGTGCAGACCTTCATGCCGCGATGCGGACACACGTTGAGCATGACGTGAATTTCGCCGCTACGGTCGCGCGAGACGATGACATTGTCCTCGGCCATATCGCGCATGACGTAATCGCCGGCCTTGGGAATCTCGGACTCATGGCCCAGCAGGAGCCAGGTTCGCGCGAAGATGCGCTCCATTTCCAGCTCGTACAATTCCTTGTCGTTCATCACACGCAGCGACACTTCGTTCATCTCGCGGTCGATGAGATTGTCGAGCGTCGTCCCGTCGCTGAGTGTCAACCCAGGGTGGTGCAGCATCTTCCTCTCCTTGGAAAATCCGTGTTTGATCGCGTTATACATATTGAACGAAATCTGTTCAAGCTGTAATAATCCGAAAAAAGGAGAGGACTATGAGTCAGAAGCTGAAAGTGGTGATCGATAAGGCCGCATGCTGCGGATACGGCGTCTGCGCCGAAATCTGCCCCGCGGTGTACAAACTCGACGCCAACGGCATCGTATACGTGGACGACGAAATCGTGCCGGACGGCCTGGAAGAGCTGGCACGCGAAGGCGCCGAAGCATGTCCGCAGGCCGCGCTCGCAGTGGTCGACGCCTGATAAGGGCTCGGTCGGTGGTACAAGAATCCTGATTCGCCCTCGGAGCGAACCTGTCGCCGGGAAGGTCTCAGGACGGACCGACTTGAGGCAGCAGTGTTTGAAATCAGGCAGGGCGGGAATCCACGGCACTATGGCAAGCGGCACCGAAATTCTTTTCAGGCCATGTGAAGTCGGGGCGCTAGCGCTGCCCAACCGCTTCGTAATGGCGCCGATGACGCGAAATTTCTCGCCTGATGGGATTCCGTCAGCGGGTGTGGCGGACTACTACCGCCGCCGTGCCGAAGCGGAAGTAGGTCTTATCGTCACGGAAGGCATCGGGGTGGATCATCCTGCTGCCGTCGGCAGGGAGACAATGGGGGGCGGAGCCTCGCCGGTCATGCACGGCGAGGCCGCGCTTGCGCGGTGGCGCGCGGTCGTGGACGGGGTCCATGAGGCCGGGGGAAAGATCATTCCCCAGCTATGGCACCAAGGCGTCATTCGAGTCCCGGGAACCGGATATCATCCCGACACGCCGTCTGCGCGCCCCTCAGGCATCTGGGGCCCCCTCGACAAGGCGATGGTACCGCCGGACTATCTCGAACAGGTTCGCGAGCCTACCGCGCCGCTGACAGAGAACGAAATCGCCGACATCATCGCCGGGTTCGCACGAAGCGCGGCAAATGCGAGAGCCGCAGGCTTCGATGGCATCGCCCTCCACGGTGCACATGGCTACCTGATCGACAGCTTTCTCTGGGGAGAGACAAACCTGCGAACGGACCGGTGGGGAGGCGCACTCCCAGACCGCGCCAGGCTTGCGGCAGAGTTGGTCCGGGCAGTGAGGGCCGCGACGGCGCCCGATTTTCCGATCATGTTCCGGTACTCGCAGTGGAAATTGCAGGATTACGATGCGCGAAATGCGCAAACCCCGGATGAGCTCGAATCCTTGCTGACACCGATTGTCGAGGCGGGCGTGGACCTATTTGACGTCAGCACCCGGGTGTTCTCGGCGCCCGCATTCGACGGCTCCGATCTCAGCTTGGCGGGATGGGTAAAACGGCTTACGGGCCGGCCAACGATAGCGGTGGGCGGCGTCGGCCTCTCGCGCGATTTGCAATCGTCGTTCGCCCAGCCGACCGTGATGACCAACAATCTTTCGCTTGTGGCGGAGCGCTTGGCGAAGGGTGAGTTTGATCTGGTGGGGGTGGGAAGGGCGCTACTGATGGACCCGCAGTGGGTTTGCAAGATGCGGAAGGGAGAGAGCGTCAATCCCTTCCGGCTGGAAGCTTACGGGTCGCTGGATTAACGCTTAATGCGTGTCACAGGCGGCAAACACTTGAATCCGGGCGAGGTTGGTGCGCTCGGGCTGAGCCGCCATGTACCGCACGGCATCCGCAACATCCTCAGGTTGCATCGGCGGTATGAAACTGTCCCAGGCTGGCTGTCCGCGTGACTTCATGTCCTCGAATATTTCCGTGCTGGTCGTGCCCGGCGAAACGATACCGACTTTCACTCCAGTGCCGGCCAATTCGACCCGCAAACAATCGGTGAACCCCTCCAGTGCTCGCTTCAGGCCGCCGTAGACACCGACACCAGGTGCAACGATGTTGGCGCCGATGCTCGAAATATTGATGATCTGGCCTCTGGCGGCCGATTTCATTGTCCGTGCAAACAGAGTACTGGTGCGAACGACCGCTTCGTAATTGAGCGCCATCATCGGTCGCAACTGGTCGAGATCGAAATCGTCGATCGGTGCCGCATGAAGAATGCCCGCATTATTGACCAGAATGTCGGCTCGCCCGAACTTAGCCAGAACGAAGGCGTGCAAAGCCCGAGCGGCGTCGGGATCCGCCATGTCGGCTGAATGGACACAGGCATGCTCGCCAAGTTCGCCCGCCAGTGAGGCAAGGCGTTCGGCGCGGCGGGCGACCAGCACTGTCCTCGCGCCCGCCTCTGCGAGCGCTCGCGCAGTGGCCGCGCCTATCCCCGACGATGCCCCGGTTATAATGGCGACCTTACCTTCAAGGGCGTTCATTACCGTCACTCGTGCGCTCCTGTCTCTTTCAGCCGGATCAACCGCTTGCCGTGGTTTTCCCCACGGTAAAGGCCCGCAAGGGCATCCGGACAGCTCTCAATCCCGTCGAGTATTTCCTCGCGCCACGTCAGGCGGCCCTGCTCGGTCCACTCGCGCAGCTGTGCAACTGCGGCGGCGTAACGGGCCATGTGATCGAAGACGACGAAGCCTTCCATTCGTGCCCGCTTGACCAGAAGGTGGCGTTCCACGCGCGGACCATCGGGCCAGGGAGCCCAGCGGTCCTGCGACGCTGTTCCGCAGACGATGACACGGCCGCCGAGCGCGAGGTGGGGCATTACCGCGTCGCTGATCGGGCCGGCGACGTTGTCGAAATAGACGTGGATCCCCTGGGGCGCGACGCGGCTCAAAGTGGCGGCCACGTCCTGGCCGCGGTAGTCGATCGCAGCCTCGAATCCAAACTCCTCGACACAGCGCCGCACTTTGTCTGCTCCCCCGGCAATACCCACCGTGCGGCATCCAAGGATATTGGCAATCTGGCCCGCGGCGGACCCAACCGCGCCTGCGGCCGTGGATACCAGCACGGTTTCACCGGCGCGCGGCTGCCCGACAAGCGTGAGGGCCAGATAGGCCGTGACGCCGTTTATTCCCAAAATGCCAAGCGATGCGCGAAGTTCTTTTTCGCTGGTCTTCTGAAGGATTTGATCGGCCGCTACGCAAGCGAAATCCTGCCACCCGAACCATCCTGCGACGTATTCGCCAACTTGGAAATGTTCGTGGTTCGATTCGATGATACGGCCTGAGGCGAGGCTGCGCATGACCGAGCCCAGGGCCACCTGGTCTCCGTAGTTACCGACGTCGGCGATCCAGCCGCGCATGGCGGGCTCGACCGAGAGATAGTGATTTTGTACAAGTATCTGGCCCGGACCGGGACGGTCCACCGGAGCGCTGCGGATTTCGAAATGCTCGGCCTGGGCAATGCCTGCCGGACGAGAGCGCAACCTGACCTGCCGGTTCGTCGCCATCAAAAACCCGCTCTGACCATCGTGAATTTCCGGCGGGATATCCGCCAGCCTTCTGCCGTGCGGATCAGGCAGTCGTCATAGAATCCGGCCGCTCTGGTCGCGCTGCCTCCCGGTGCCGGGTCGGTCAGCACAGCGTCCACATAACTGCGGGCCAGAATCTCGCTATTGCGGCTCTCGACCACGATATTGGTTATGCGGTGAAGCGTCGCGCCTAGATTGCGATGCGCGGATTCCATGTACTCGGTGATCTCGCGCGGTCCGCGCCATTGACCGAAGCTGCCGTAATCCACTTCGCAGTCATTCGCGAAGCAGGAGCGAAACAAGGGCCAGTCCCGGGTATCGATGCCGGTCGCGTAGCGCAGCAGCAGATTGCGTATTGCGCGCTCGTCATCGGCCGCGACAGGCGATGTTCTCGTCAGGCTGCCTGATGTCGGCATGCTCCATCCTCCCGTTTTGTTACTTGCGACGATAGTGCGTAATCGGGACGACTTGCCCGTCCAAGGATAGGAGCTTGCGGGGACACGCCCCTATTTTTCCGATTTTTCTGGCCCATCATTTCGTCGGCAGAGCATAAGCGATCAGTTCGTCACTCGTTCCAGACAGCATGGCTGCATGGCCGCCGGCCGCGATGACGACAAATTGGCGTCCGCTGGGCCGGGACCAATACGTGGTCGGCGATGCATTGCCGCCGGCTGGCAACCGTGCTTTCCACAACACCTGCCCACTTTCCGTCGCAAGGGCGCGAAATACGTGCTCCTGAGTTGCGCCGATGAAGGTGAGGCCGCTCGAAGTCGTTAGAGATCCGCCAATGTTCGGCACCCCCATAGGTATCGGTACGAGCGAAGGCAGAGCCAGCGGCCCGCTGTCGCGCGATGAGCCCAAGGTACGAGACCATACCAGCTTGCCGGTTCTGAGATCGACGGCGTTGATCCTGCCATAGGGCGGCTGCTGACACGGGATCGCGAGCGGCGAAAGAAAGGGTGCGATTTGCGCGGCGTAAGGCACGCCCTGTTGAGCCGCTGGACCTCCCACATTGCTCATGTGCGCTGCATTCATCGGCTTGATGCCGCGCCGATCCGCCTCCGCTCGGGAAATGAGGCGGTTGTAGTTGGCGACCTGGTTGTTGTTGACGATCATGAGGCCGCGTCTCACATCGACGGAGACACCGCCCCAGTCGATCCCCCCAAGGTAGCCAGGCCACGTAATCGTGAAGCGGTCTGTCGAGAGGGGGGTCATTTCGCCTTCGAAACGGGCTTGCCGAAAGCGGATGCGGCACAATGCCTGATCGATCGGCGTGAGCCCCCACATGCTCTTTTCCGTGGGAGCCGGGCCGCCGAAACTTGGCATCGCGGCGGAAAAGGGCTGGGTGGGAGATAGTCGCTCACCGGCGACCGCTCCGCGGGGAACAGCGCGTTCCATTACCGGCAGTAGGGGTTTACCCGTCATGCGGTCCAGGACGAAGATCTGCCCCCGCTTTGTGGGTTGTACAAGTCCATGGATGCCGCCGGGCAGGTCGAAGAGAGTAGGTTGCGCCGCAACATCGTAATCCCAAAGATCGTGATGTGTCGTCTGGAACGACCAGCGGACTGCTCCTGTCTGGGCGTCAAGTGCGACAACAGCGCTGGAGTAGCGATCGTCCAGCGCCGTGCGGTGGCCGCCGAAGTAGTCAGGCGTTGCGTTTCCGGTTGGCACATAGACGAGCCCCAGAGCTTCATCGGAACTCATCGGAGCCCAGCTATTCGGCGTGCCTCTTGTGAATGTCGCGCCTGGTTCCGGTGAACCGTGATCGTCCGGGCGGCCAATATCGAATGCCCACGAAAACTCGCCCGAAACAGCATCGAACGCGCGGATGACGCCCGAAGGCTCCTGCGTTCGCTGACCGTCGATGATCCAGCCGCCGACGACCAGCCGTCCGCGAACCAGCGCCGGGGGCGAAGTGACGAAGTAATAGCCCTTTTCGACGGACCCAAGGCCCTTGGTGAGATCCACCTGGCCGTTCTGTCCGAAGGCGCCGCAGGACTGTCCCGTGGCAGCATCGAGCGCCAAAAGCCGAGCATCCAGCGTAGCGGTATAGATACGTTCTGAGCAGGTGCCCGTCGCGCCGGGCACGCGGTAATATGTCACGCCGCGGCATACAAGGCCGTAAACGCCTTCGAGGTTTGTCCTTGGCGAGTGACGCCAGAGCTGGCGGCCGGTTTCAGGGTCGAGTGCGATTACATCATTGTTGCCCGCGCAAATGAACAAGCGATCGCCGATCTTGAGGGGATTGGTTTGAAAGGCCGTGCCCTGCTTGCCGCTTGTCAGTTTGCCCGTATGGTAACTCCAGACGGGTTTCAGATTGCCGACGTTTGCTGGTGTGATCTGACCAAGCGGTGAATAGCGCGAGCCTCCGCGGTCGTTGCCGTAGGCAATCCAGTCACCTTCTTCCGAAGCTGCTGGTGGCGGTCCCCAAGCTGTGCTTGTGGCAGCAGGTGTGCGGTCAGCCCAGAACGCCGCCCCGATCCCGGCTATCCCGATTACCGCGAGGCCAGGCCAAAGTAGGCCGCCGCCGGGCAGGGCTGCCTGCTGGCCTACATGCCGGCGGTACCAACCTGTCAGCATGTAGAGACCCATGACAGTCGGCATTGCGATCCGCGGCGCCAGTGCCCAGCCATCGAGGCCGCACTCCCACAGCGCCCAGCATAAGTTCACACCGAGAAATACCCAATAGAGCAGCGCAGACTTTGCGTCCCTCCGCCATCCCAGAACTGCGCAGACAAGCATGACAAGGCCGCTCAGCAGATACCAGGGCGATCCACCCAGCAAGGCGAGCTGGGCGCCAAGGACTGTCAGGGTACCGCCTGTTGCGCCCAGCAGCACCAGGAAAGCGTGATTGAATAGGCGTCGCATGTCACCGCCTTGGGTCTCAGGATGGAAAGTGAGCGCGAACTCAGGACGGAAGTTGTTCAGCCAGCCAGTCCGGGACATTGATCCGGTAGCATTTCTGTTCGTAAAGGCGGCTGATCTTCCAGCCCTGCTCGGCCCGGATAAAGTCGTGAATATACCAGAGGCCAAATACGAGCGTGTCGCTCGATTGCCCCTGCGAGACGGTCATCGGATTGTAGCATACCGTCTTGGTCTGGGCGGTATCGCCATCGATAGCGTATTTTGTGGTCGACACTGCGTGCTGGTAGGCGAGAATGGGAGATAGCCCCTCCACGAGGAATTGCTTGATCTCGGTCAGTCCGCCGCGCACGCCCACCATTTCTGAATAGTCTATCAGCGCGTCTTGCGTGAAGAACTCGTCAAGCGCGTCCCAATCGCGATTGTCCACGGCATAACAATATCCCACGATCAGGTCCTGCAGTTCAAACCTGTCGGACATTTCCTGCATGCTCAGGGTCATGGCCTCTCCTCCGTTCGATATGGTGCGATCGCACGGGCGTTCGTCTTGGCCGCCTTTCGTTGGGTAGGTGGCAGCAGGTGCGGGGATCGGGATGACGGGTTACGGCCTGCGCGTTGGGCGGGCCAGATATCAAGCAAGGAGACTACTGATGGGCCTGGCCCCGTTCACTGAAGCCGATTTCTTCCTGTCCAAGGAGAAGCGGGCCGAAATCACAGCCGGACTGACTGAGCGGCAGGCTTTCATGGTCACGCAATGGATGGACTTGCACGAAGTCATCAATCGGGGCGATTGGGACGGCATGGATGCCTTCTTCAACACCGACACCATGACGTATGACAATCCGAACCGGCCGGATCTTGGCACCTACCACATCTGGAAGACCTCGCCGCAGGGCCTCTACAAGACGTTCCCGCCCAGCACTTACCGGACTTTGAAGGCATGGGGTCGCGGCGACGATGAGGTCTGCGTGCTCTGCCATCACTACGGCAAGCACACCGGCGGTCCCTACATGGGTGTTCAGCCGACCGGAAACGAACTCAACGTCCTGTGGTTCTCCTGGCTGCGTTTCCGCGGCGACAAGATCGACCACATCTATTCGATCTCCGACGTGCTTTCGATGCTGAAGGACCTCGAAGTGATCGATGTGCCTCAGCCGGTTGATCCCTACAAGTGATCGAGCATGCCCCGGCCGCCTGCGTTGTCGGGCGGTCGGGGTGTGAAAAGGCCCAATCTTAGAGCGGGACTTGCGGTATAGCTCGACAAGGGTTTGACGTGGGTCTCTCGGGTGCCTCGGGGTATCGGCGTCCTTAACGCTGAGAGTTTCGCAGTAGCAGCTGGCGTCTCATTCGCCCGGCTTGGCCATCTCATCGATCCAGCCGTTGAGTTTCGTCCAGCTGTCGCTGCGCGTCGAGGCGAAGTTATGGCAATGCGCAGAACCAGCGAGCGGCATCAGGCTGATACGGCGCGACTTGCCGTAGAACGACGGCTCAAGAAGCGGATCCGGACTGACGTCAATGTCCGCGAAATGCAGATAGACGGGAACATCGATCGCTGCTGCCTGATCCGCCACGCCGCCGGGCACGATAGCCAGCCGGCCGTAGCTGTTGGGCGTGACCGAGGCGCGGGAATTGTCGGCGGCAATGACGGCCTCAGGCACGTCAGGGGCGTGGAAACTCGCGCGCATCGAACCCCGATCCGCTTGACTGTAGCCACTGCCTTCGACCCGCTTTTCGAGATCTGCACGCACTTCGTCCGGCAGATCGAGGCTGATATTGGTGAACCCAAGGATCGCAACCTGATCGAAGCTGCGAAACGAGGCCTGCTGAATGATCGTGAGCATTCCGCCCATGGAGTGACCGATGCCGCTGATCCGTTTGCGCTTCGCTGCAAGCTCGGCGCCGAAATCTCCAGCGTCGATCCGGCACAGGATGTTTGCAAGCGCCTGATGGTGCGCCTGCGCGCCGAGCAGGGGATTTAGCAGTCCTTCATCGAGTGGCTTGGAACTATCCCCCATGCCCAGCGCGTCGAGGGTGAGGACGGCCTTTCCCTGGGAGAGGAAGTAATCGATGAAGCTGTAGCCGGGGTGACCGTCAATCCGTGCATCCCAGTACCAGCGACTGTACGATGCGCCATGAAGGCAGACGAGCAGGTCGAGAGCATCTGAAGGCACGGTTTCGGGCAGGGCCAGCGTAGCGGCAACCGTGAGTGGCTGCGCGAATTCGATCGCGGGTGCAACGGGTATCGACAGCGTTAATTTGGACACGGTTGCTATCCTGTTTCAGAGGCTGAAGCCGCCGTCGACGATGAGGGTCTGACCCGTCACGTAACCTGCACGCGCCGACGCGAGGAAGGCCACGGCGTTGGCGATATCGCCTGCGCTGCCAAAGCTCTGGAGCGCGATCCGCTTGCGCTGGGATTCCCAGATGTCCGGTGTGTAGAGAGTTGAAAGAAATTCGGCGCCAAGCCCTGCATCGATGATGCCTGGTGCGACCATGTTCGCCCTGATGCCGTATCGCCCTTCTTCTTTCGCAACAGCCCGGCAAAGAGCCTCGATACCGGCTTTGGGAACCGATGAAAGCGCATCGCCAGGGGGGAAGCAGTAATTGGCAACCGATACGACCGCGACGAAATTGCCGAAGCCCTGCGTCCGGAAGTGCGGCAGGGCATGGGCAACCACGCGGGTGAAACCCATCAGTTCGATCTCGATGACTTCGCGCCATTGCTGTTCGACGATCTGACTGACGAATGGCTGCGGAATTTCGACGCCGCTGGCGTAAACGACGGTCCCGATTGCTCCGAACCGCTCCACGGTGCGGCGCATGGCCTCCTGAATCGAAGCATTGTCAGAAAGGTCGCAACGGACCGCGAGGGTGCCGCCGTTTCCGCCCATTGTTTCGGCGACTGCGAGGGCTCGCTCCTGGCTGGAACGATATCCAATGGCGACGCCGTTCCAGTCAGACGCAAGCTGCCTGCATATCTCGCTCCCGAGGCCGCCGGTTCCGCCAATGACTATTGCGGCTCCCCGGTTCATAAGGGCAGATACTCGGCCAGATGGCGCAGCAGTCGAGCTGCGAAGGCATCGTTCTGGTCGCCTGTGAACATGTGACCGACACCCTCGGCGATTTCGACCTCCAATTGCGGTGTGAGGCTTTTGAAATGGCGAACGCTCTCGTCCGAGACAAGTTCGCTGAGCTGCGCCTTCACCAGCACGACCGGTGATTTCACCCTGCCGGCCGCTGCGAACAGGGCTGCGCGTTCAGAAGGCGGATGCAGGAATTCGGGTGCGGTTGTGCGCGGATCCCAATGCCAGAACAGCCGGCCGTCTTGCTTCCGCATCGACTTGGCCAGCCCGGATACATGGGCAACGCGCGGTTGGCCCAAATGGCGATGCAGAGCATCGGCTGCGTCATCCAGCGTCGCAAAGCCGGCGTCGCTGCTGCGAAAGAAATCGCGAATGCCATCCACGCCGTCATCGACGATCAGCGGCGCCACGTCCGCCAGCATGATGAGCCTGACGAGATCGGGATGACGCGAACCGCCGACCAGTGCCGATTGGCCGCCTCGCGATGCGCCGACCAGCGCAACGGGCCTGGAGAGACGGGTGACGATGGCTTCCACATCGCGCCCGTAGGCTTCCAGCTCATAGTCGCCATCGGCCGCCCAGCCGCTCTCGCCATGCCCGCGCAAATCGAACGAAAGTGCATAGTAGCCGGCCTCCGCCGTCCGCCGTGCCGAACGCGTCCATGAGCGGCGGCTTTGGCCGCCGCCATGGAAGAAGCACACTGCAGGAGCAACAGGGTCGCCGAAGGCATCGGCTACCATGTCGAGATGGTCACCGGGCCACGTAGTTTGGGAAGCGGTGATCATGCGCAAGTCTGCCGATCACGCTGCCGCGACCGGGGGTACCAGTTCTGCAAAGGAAGGATGCTCTCCGGGTCCGCGGTAGGCGAACTTGCCCGGCGCATGGTGCCACTTGCCGTCGTTCCTGCTCTCGTAGGGCGAGGCGACCTCGATAAGGCAGCCATGGGTGCTTTTCGGGCCCACCCAGCTCCATTTCTGCCAGGTCATGTCCGGGTCGTTGTAGGTCTTGCCGCCGCCAAGCACCTGAATGCCTTCTGCGGCCAACTTCTCCATCGCGCCCGGTACGTCGTCCGTAGCAAAGCAGAAGTGATGCACGTGCTCGCCGACCTTTTCGAGGCGGTCGCCCATTGGCGTTCCCGGAGAGGGCTGGATGAACTGGATTTCGGTTCCGCCATTGTTGACGAAAGTGGCCCACCGCATGCCTGCATCCGCACCGCTCGAGAATTCGTCGTACTTGACGATACGCTCTTCCAGCGATGCAGGGTCGAGAACGCGCAGGATCTTGGTCCAGTTCTCGATGGCGGTGTCGAGGTCGCGTACGACCATGCAAACGTGGGCAAAAGGTCCGCTAGGCATAATCTCTCTCCTGGAGAATCTTCAGATTTCTATTGTTGCTGTGCCGGAATTGACGGTACCGCGCCCGTCCACGTCGAGCTTGAATTCGCAAGTGACCGTGCTTCCATCGATCGCCGTGACCTTGCCGGTGACGACAGCGCGATCCTCGCCATAGACATTGTCCAGAAAGCGCGAATCCATCTTCGAAATCCGGCCTTTGGGGAAGGCACGCATGAGCATGTTCATCATGTAGGCCACGTTGATTGGCCCCTGGTTGATGACGCGGTTGCCCAGGCCCTTCGCCTTCACGACTTCGACGTCGAGATGGATCGGATTGGGATCCGCGAGAAAGACCGCCCACTGCTTCATTGCATCGGAGCTGACGCGTTCGATGGTGAAGGAAGGCAGATCGTCTCCAACGTCGTATGTCATGCCGCAAACTCCTTGCGGGGCAGTACCCACACGTTGTCGGTTTCAAGCACTTTGGTGCCGTCCAGCAGGTGCAAACGGAGCCGGTAGGTCAGTACGTCCATGACGCCGAGCTTGCGGCTGCGCTTGCGGACGAGATCGAGGATTTCGCCGGTGACCCTGTAGCTTTCGCCCACCTTCAGAGGGGCGTCGAACGTTACGCCGCTCGAGCCCATCATCGGACCGTCCTCGACGTCGAATTCGCAGGCCTCGCATACGCCGGCCACCGTCTTGCCCATCGCGACCTGGGTCGCGATGTAGTAGTAGATCGGATGCGCAGTGCCGTCAGGCGCCGGCTCGATGCCGGTCGAACGGCACAGCGCAGCGTTTTCCTCGGCACTGATCGTGAAGATCGCGCTGCCGTCAAGAGAGGTGCCGGCAGCGTCCGGGGCAGGGGGCAGATCGTCGAGATCGCTCATGGCCATTTCCTTCAGAAAGAGCGGGGCAGCCCGAGGCTTTCGGCAATCGTGTTGCGAACCATCTCGTTGCTGATTGGCGTCATTCTCAGGATCCGATGATCCCGCCAGTAGCGTTGCATGTCCGTCTCTGCGGAATAGCCCATGCCGCCCAGGATCTGGATGCCTAGATCGGCCGCTTTTACTGCATTTTCAGTGGCGACCATCTTGAGCATGTTCGCCTCGACACCGCAGGGCATGCCGTTGGCTTGCATCCATGCGACGTTGTTGAGCAGCAATTCGGTCGTTTTTTGCCAGGTGGCGATATCCGCGACGTAGTGTTGAAGGATCTGAAAGCGGCCGATGATGCCCCCGAACGCCTTGCGCTGCTTCATGTAGTCGAGCGCGTCTTCAAGTACGCCGTCTATCGCACCGAGGCACTGCGCGCCGACCATGATACGCTCGTTGTTGAGCGTCGGCAGCATTGCGTACCACGCCTGCCCCGGTTCCCCGAGCACGTCCTCATCCGGGACGAAGACATCGTCGTAATGGACTTCGCACGAACCCATCGCCCGCATGCCAAGCTTGGGCAGTAGCGAGCAGGTAATGCCGGGAGATTTGGCATCGACGAAGAACATCGTGAGGCCGTGATGCTTCTTTTCGACATTGCGATCCGTCCGAGCGAGGACAAGAAGCCGGTCAGCCGCCTTGGCGGCCGTCGTCCACATCTTGGCCCCCTTCAACCTCCAGCCGCCCTCGACCTTGTCCGCGTAAGTCTTCATCGCGCCCAGGACATCGGTCCCGCCATCGGGTTCGGTCATCGACAGCGAGACGCGAAGCTTGCCCTGCGCCATCGGCCTCAGCCAGCGGTTCTTCTGCTCTTCGGTTCCCACCGCGCCGATCGTCTTGGCGCCTCCGAACGAGGTAAGGCCCCACACCCAGAGCAGCCCCCCCGCGGTGCGGGCAAACTCGCGGGCGAAGATCATCTGCATCATGACGTCGCCGCCAAGCCCGTCATATTCTTCCGGGATGCCGATGCCGAAAAAGCCTTGCTCTGCCAGCTTGTCCCAAAGCGCGTAAGGGTAGTTTTCCTCGTCGGCTTCGAGCGTACGCATCCAGTCCTTCGGGGCTTCTGCATCGACCCATCGGCGCACCACGTCACGGAAGGCCTGCTGCTCGTCGGTGAGCGAAAAATCCATTGTACTTCCTGTTCTCTTGCGCTCCCAATTGGCACCCATCCGGTGCGCTCAGAACCTATCGTCCTATAGGGTCGGCCCTGCGTGGAAGCGAAACATCTGGTCTACCATCATGGTTAGCTGGCTGGTGACGGGCGCCTGTTCGATGGGATCGCCCTCGGTTCCGACCGTGTTGATCGCAACCCCGAGAGGTGTGGGCCATCCGCGCAAAGCATGGGTTATGCTGCGAAGCTGCTGAAGCGTTCCAACCGCAGCCTGCCAGCCTGCAGCCGTGGCGATTGCACCGACCGGCAGGCCGTCGAAATAGCAGCGATTGTCCCGGTTCGTATCCTCGACGTAGTCGAGCGCGTTCTTGACGAAGCCCGATATCGCACCGTGATAGCCCGGCGAACCGATGATGATGCCATCGGCGGTCCGAAGCAGTTCGACGTAACGCCGTGCTGCGTCGGAGCGCTCCTGGTTTTCCGGTGCATACGGGGGGAAATTGATGTCCTCGCCCGAAAGGATGGTAGTGCGAGCGCCGCGCTCCTGCGCGATAGCTAGCGCCTTGCGCAAGGCGCGTTCGGTCGATGACATGGCGCGCATGGTGCCGCCGATGGCGATGAAATGGGGCTGGGTCATATCAGATCGACAATCCACCTTCGACCGGAATGACCGATCCTGTCACGTATGCTCCGGCGCGTGAGGCCAGATAGATAGCGGCGCCCGCGAGGTCTTCCGCAGTACCGGTCCGCCCGCGCGGCACCATGCCTTCGACCATTTTTCTCATCTCGTCGGACGTGATGACGGTCATCTCCGTCTCGAAGAAGCCGGGTGCGATGACATTGGCCGTGATGTTATCGCGGCCCAGTCGTTTGGCGAGACCCTTCGCCAGCCAGTGGATCGCACCTTTGGATGCCTGGTAGGCGTAGTTCTCCTTGGGACCGACCTTGAGAGCGCCTACCGAGCCGATGTTGATGAGGGATGCCGGCCGTTCCTTTGTCCCGCCGGCGCGCAGTAGAGGGAGAAATTTCTGAAGCAGGAAGAACGGTGCCTTCAGGTTGAGATCCATGACCTGGTCCCAGTCCTGCTCGCTGTAATCGTCGATAGGCGCCTCGGCCATCGCACCGGCATTGTTGACCAGGATATGAAGCGCATTCTCGGCTTCACTCACGCGGGCGACGAGAGCGTCCACTCCCTCCAGGGATGAGACATCAGCGGTTAGCCCGATGCATTGACCCCCGGTCGAGGTGCTGATTTCCCGGGCGGCATCGAGCACTTTGGCCTCGGTCCGCGCGCAGATATAGACCTTGGCGCCGGCGGCCGCGAAGCCGGTCGCTATATGGCGCCCGATGCCGCCGGAGCCGCCCGTCACGACGGCGATGCGGTCCTTCACCGAGAACAGTTCTGCGGGATTCATGCTTCTACCTTCAATCCGGCGATTTTAAGGATCAGGCCGGTGGTGCCTTCGGGATCGCCCACCAGCAGAGCATGGTCGCCGGGATGTTCGTGAATGTTCCAGCCGAGCGCGCGCGCGCGCTCGTGCATCGCCGTCATTACGGTCACGGCGGCGGCGATATAGTCCACCGGTCTTGCGATGGTTTCGCTGCCCTTGGCGATGGCGCCCGCTGTCGCCTTCATTGGCTGGTCAGAAAGGTTGTCGAGCAGCCACTTTTCCCGTGCGGGATCCATGAGGTGCGGATGCTCCTTGGCAGCCGCACGCTGCATCTCGTCGACGCCCGAACCGATCGGTCCCTCGCCGGCTTCAAGCAATGCATCGAGCTGTGCGACTTGTTCCTCGGGTACATAACCCATCAGCGAGGCGATGCGCTCGCCCGAATGGGCGATAATGGCGTCGAGGTAGATGATGCTGGCGATGCGGTCGCCCACCTCTGCTATGATACCCGGCGCCACGGTGCCTGCATAGCTGTGCGCTACCAGCACGACGTCATGCAGATCTTCGAATTTGAAGACGTTGACGATGTCGCGCACGTGGGTCTCGTTGCCCACATCGCGGCCGATGAGATGGCTGCGCTCGCCAAAGCCGGTAAAGGTCGGTGTGTAGACCTTGTGCCCTTGCGCTTCGAGAATCTCCCGGACGTATTTCCAGGTCCAGCCGCCCATGCCGCCGCCGTGAAGAAGAACGAATGTGGTCATGGCAATCAGGCCTCCGCTGGTTCGGTGTTCTGGATAAATTCGGGGAATGGGTCGGGCCCCCAAAGGAACATGCTGTCGTCAGGGGCGTGGTTGGCCGAGGGCCAGTCCACATCCGCAGGAATGAAATCGATGTCGGCGGAATACTCGCTGAAGCTGCCCCAAGGATCGCGCACGTAGTAGAAGTAGTTCGCACCCAGCACGTGCTGGCCGAGGCCCCAGTTGGGTCCGTAGCCGGCGCGCGCCATGCTTGCGCCGCCGAGACCCACTTCCATGACGGAACCCACGTCCCAGCTGTTGTGATGCATACCGCGGCGGTCGGAGAGCACGAGTGCGAGCAAGTGGTGATCGCTCCCATGGACACCATGGAGAAAGGCAACAGCGGGCTCGCTCTTGTCGGAGAGCCGCAGGCCAAGCGTCCGCTCATAAAAGTCGATCGCGGCGTTCACGTCGGTGGTGAAGATCGCAAAGTGCGAAAGACGGCGGGGGTGGACCTTGGGTGCCTTGCTGTTGGGAATTGCGCCGGACTTGCCGGGTTCTGAACTCGTGAAGCTGAAGCGGCTTTTTTCGGCAGGCGTCGCCTTTTCCGCAACGCGCACGTTGATGGGAAGGCCGTCGAAACCTCTGAACCAGATACCCTTGGCTTCTGCGTTGTCAGGTGCCGGGATGAATTCCACACCGGCGCGCTCGAGGTGGCCGCGAAACGTCTCCTCCTCATCCGCGAATATCCCGAAGCTGAGATAACGCAGCCGCTTGGCATCGCCTGCCTGGCTGAGGACTGCCCACCTGTGCGGATGACCCTGCGCATAGAGTTCGAGCCGGCCATCCGCCTCGCGCACGTCCAGACCGAAGAGCGTGTAGAAGCGTCGTGCCTCGTCGAGGTCGGGCACTTCCACCGCAAAGTGATCGATGGAATGGACACCAAGTACATTGGCGCGGCGACTGGCGATGCTTTTCTCGTTCATCCTGTCCTCCATGGCGGCCGAGCGATGTTCTGGCGCATCGCTCGGCCCGAAATCACGCTGCCTTGATGGGATTGACCAGCAAGCCGATTTTTTCGATCTCCACTTCGCACACATCCCCGTCCTTCATGAAGAGCGGAGGATTGCGGGCAAGTCCGATGCCCGACGGCGTGCCCATGACCAGCACGTCGCCTGCTTCCAGCGTGAAGCATGTGGAAAGCAAGGACACCGTATCGACAACGTCGAAGACCATGTCAGAGGTATTGGCGCTCTGAACGACCTGCCCGTTCAGCCTGGTCTCGATCTTGAGCCCAGCGCCGCCCGCGGGCAGTTCATCGGCCGTGACCAGCCATGGGCCGAAGGCACCGGTATCGTCGAAATTCTTGCCCACGGTCCATTGCGGCGTCTTGAGCTGATAGTCGCGCACGGAGCCGTCATTGAACACCGAGTAAGCGACGATGTGGGACAGCGCGTCTTCCTTTCCGATGTTCTTTCCGCCCTTGCCGACGATTGCGACCATTTCAGCCTCGTAATCGAGCTGGTCCGATGTGGCCGGCTTGATGATCGGCGCGCCGTGGCCGATCAGGCTCGAATTGAACCGTCCGAAAACTGTCGGGAATTCGGGAACCTGGAAGCCGCCTTCGGCAGCGTGATCCTTGTAGTTGAGACCAAGGCACAGGATTTTCGGCGCCTTGATAAGCGGCGGCAGAAATTCAAGGTCGTCTTGCGCGACGCTCTCTCCCTGGGCCAGGACTTTGCCGCCCGCCTTTGCGAGCGCTTCGCCGCCCTGAGCGACAAGGTCGTCCAGATCGTAGAGTGCCGCGTCGCCGAAAATCGCCTTGATGCCGGAGCCAGTGTCCACCGCAACGCCGATGCGACCGTCCTTCGAAACTTTTGCCAAGCGCATGATTCGATCCTTTTCCAAACTCGGGCACCGTGGGGTGGCTCGGTCGGCTCGTCAATCTGAAATATATTCTAAGTACTAAAATATACCTCTAACGTTTACCTTGGATTTCGTTGCTGCTATGGAGACTGGGATGACAAAAAAGCTCAGCCTCACCGAGCAGGCCTATCGCCGGCTGCGGGACAATCTCTTGACCTGCCGCCTTGTGCCGGGGGAGCGGATCAACATCAAAGACGTGTCGGACAACCTGGGGTTCAGTCTCGGTGCAGTCCGAGAGGCCTTGTCGCGCCTGACGTCTGAAGGGTTCGTCGTCCTTGACGATGCGCGAGGCTTTCGGGCAGCGCCGATTTCCATCGCCGATCTGACAGACCTCGTCATGGTGAGGAGTGACATTGAGGGACAGTGTCTTCGCCGCGCCATCGAACGCGGCGGCCTCGATTGGGAATCGACGATCGTGAGTGCTGCCCACCGTCTCAGCAAGACGCCGACACGCGATCCCGCCATGCCGGAGCGGCTCAATGAGGACTACGCCGAGGCCCATGGCGACTTCCATCATGCCCTCGTCGATGCTTGCGACAGCCCATGGTTGCTGCGCATGCGCGAATGGCTCTACGCTCAATCCGAACGATATCGCTACCTCACGGTTCCGCTCGCAACCGGCGAGCGGGATCTGGTGCATGAGCATGCCGAAATCGTCGAAGCCACGCTTGCCAGGGATGCGGATCGGGCCGTCGCTCTCCTCAGGAGCCATCTCGAGGCAACAGCCAGGCTTCTGATCGATGGACAGACCGACCCGGCGGGTGAGGCGAACCTGCGTTTCCTGGATGACAAGGCCGCCTGACACCATTTCAGCGTTGCCTTTGCTGGCCCGTGCCGCCCCCGCTGGCCGGCATCAGCATGTTGCTCATGCCGCCGTCGACAAGCACATCTATACCGCTGATGTGGCTGGCCTGCGGACTGGCGAGGAACAGGATGGCGTTGGCGACATCCTCGGCCAGACCGAGTTTACGCAAAGGTATACTGGCTTCCCGCTCTTCCCGGCGCGTCTTGTCACCGTAGCCGGCGGCCGTCATCGGCGTGTAGGTAGGACCGGGAGAGACGGTATTGCAGCGGATGCCATCGGGACCCCATTCAATGCAGAGTTGCCGGATCAGCATCAAAAGCGCCGCCTTGCTGCACGAATAAAATCCGAGCCCCGGCGTAGGCTGGGTGCCCGACATCGAGCCCGTTGCAATGAAGGCACCCTTGCTGGCTCGCAGGTGCGGATGCGCGGCCTTTGCTAGCAGCCAGGTGGAGCGAGTGTTTATCGCGAAGATCCGGTCGAAGTCGGCAAGCGGCTGGTCGACAAGAGCGCCGCCCATGATGATGCCCGCATTGCTGATGACTGCATCGATACCGCCCATGTGGGCGAGTGCAGCCTCGACGATGCGATCGCCGCTGTCGGGCTCGGCAAGGTCAACGACGCAGCCCCCTGTCGCCCCCCCAATTTGGCCCGTCACTGCTCCAAGATTGGCCTCGTCCCTGTCGGCCAGGAGCATTGAGTGCACGCCGGGCAACACTTGTCCCGCCGCCAGCAGTTCAGCACAGGCCCGGCCAATGCCGCTGGCTGCACCAGTAATGACCACACGCATTCCATTCTCCCTTTGCGCGCAGCGCCTCATCAGTCCTCGAGACCAAGCTCGTCCATCAACGCGCTGCGCAGCTTGAACTTCTGTATCTTCGATGCCGACATCGGCCATTCGTCGATGAACCGGATGTGCCGGGGCACCTTGAACGAGGCAAGGCGCGCCTTGGTAAAGGCGATCAATTCCTCCGGCTCGACAATCACGTCGCCGTCCCGCTCGATGTAGGCTGCCGGGATTTCGGCCAGCCGCTCGTCCGGCAGGCCAACGACCTGGGCAAGACGAACAGCCGGATGCGCGGCCAGGACCGCTTCGACTTCTGCCGCCGCGACGTTCTCGCCGCCCACCTTGAGCATGTCCTTGAACCTGCCGTGAAACATCACATGGCCGTGCGCATCGATCGAGCCGATGTCGGCGCTGTGATACCAGCCCTCGCTGTCGAGCGCCTGGGCCGTCTTCTCAGGATCTTTGTAGTATCCGTCGAACAGATTGTAACCGCGGATCAATATCTCGCCCCGTTCGTCGACGGCTTTCTCCAAGCCTGTTTCAGGGTCGATAATTTTCATTTCGATGCCGGCGAGCGGATAACCGAGCTTTCTGAAGCCCATTTCCGGCTCCATCCCGTAGCCGCCCGTGGTCACGATTCCTGTAGCCTCCGTCATGCCCATGGTCCCCACCTGCAACATACCGGGAGCCTTCTCCCGGTACGCCTGACCGACCCGGTCGGGCATGAAGGCAAAGCAGCTGTTCTGGAGCCTGACCGAGGAAAGATCTGACGTTTCCCAATCGGGATGCGCGATCATTGCCTGATGAAATGTGACGAACGGCAGGAACATCATCGTCACGCGCTCCTGCTCGATCTGGCGCAGGCTTTCTCCGGCGTCGAAATGCGGCTGTCCGATGAAGGTACCCCCTACCTCCATCGCGCCGAGCATGCAGAGCATTGCGGCGATATGGAAAAGCGGCAGCGGCGACCATGCTCGCTCGCCGGGCTGGAAGGCCCAGCGATAGTGCGCCAGGTTGTTCGCCTCGCGCGTCACGGCTTCATGGCTTAGCAGACAGCCCTTGGGATTGGCCGAAGTGCCGGAGGTGTACAGAATCATCGCGGTATCACGCACGCGAACAGTGAGGCGCGCCGCATGGATCTCGTCTTCGCTGACCTGTTCGGCGGCTTCATCGAACATCGCCTGATCGATGAAGCCGGGAACCGAACGACCGCCAAGCATGATGATGCGGGAAAGCTTCGGTGCCGCGGCAAGTGACAGGCGAGCAGGATTGTCGGCACTCGCCAGGTCTGCAAACGCCTCGTAAAGCCGCGCACCGAAGTCGACGTGTTCAGAGACAAGATCGTTTGTGACGATGGCTGCAAGGTCGGCGTTCTCCGACACGTACGCCATCTCTGGTGCCTTGTAGCGGGCATTCATGAGAACCGAGACGGCACCGCACATCGCATTTGCGAAAAGCGTTTCGACGAATTCGATGCTGGACGGCAGCAAGATGCCGACATGGTCGCCCCGCCGAATCCCGAGCGCCCTTAGCCCCCTCGCGCGGCGCAGAACACTGGCCACGACTTCGTCATAACTCTTGCGTTCGCCCGGAAAAACCAGGGCCTCCCTGTCCTTGCCCTTGTCCCACCCCGCCAAGAGGTGATCACCCAACGTCGTCGCGGTGATGCGAATTGCGGCGTCGTCTTCACCCGTCATGCTCACAAAAGCTCGTCCTCAAAGTTCGTCCCTGCGCGATGAGTGCGAGATTGCAGCGAACCCGCGATCCTGCGCCTTTCGTTGGATAGGTGCGGACAGGCTGGCCAGACCCAAGAGCAGGATCACGAAAACACCGATCACTGGCCGGGAAATGACGATGGAAGCCTATATCTACGATCATGTTCGCACGCCGCGCGGCAAGGGCCGGCCCGATGGCGCGCTGCATGAGATCACTTCGGTCGAAATGGCGACACAGCTGCTCAAGGCCTTGCAGGAGCGCAACGCACTCGACACCGCCTTGCTCGATGACGTTATCATTGGCATGGCGCAGCCGGTCGGCGAGCAGGGCGGTGTCCTGGCGCGCGCGGCAGTTCTTCAAGCCGGCTATGCGCAATCGGTGGCTGGCCAGCAGATTCACCGATTTTGCGCGACTGGCCTCGATGCTGTCAGTCTCATCGCGGCCCAGGTCCATTCCGGCATGATCCAGGCCGGCATCGGGGGCGGCGTTGAATCCATGAGCCGAACGGTCATGGGCTATGATTCCGGTGCCTGGACGTCGGACCCGGCAGTTGCATTCGGCAACTATTATGCGCCGCAGGGCATCGGCGCGGACATCATCGCGACGCTGGACGGCTACACCCGCGAGGATGTCGATCGTTTCGCGGTCGAGAGCCAGCGCAAGGCGGCCCGTGCCTGGGAAAACGGCTATTTTCGAAATTCCATCGTGCCAGTGAAGGACGTGCTGGGCGAGGTCGTGCTCGATCATGATGAGCACATGCGTCCGGGCACCACGCTGGAGAGCCTGGCAAAGCTCAAGCCCGCATTCGAAGGCTTCGGGAAAGCCGGTTTCGAAGCTGTCGCGAAAGCGCGGTACCCCGAGATCGAGGACCTCGACTACGTCCATCACGGCGGCAACAGCTCCGGTATTGTCGACGGTTCCGGGCTCGTCCTGGTCGGCTCACGGGCGTTCGGCGAGAAAGCGGGCCTCAAGCCCCGCGGGCGCGTCCGTTCCTATGCCAATATCGGTTCTGAACCGACGATCATGCTGACGGCCCCTGCGGAGGTCTCGCGCAAGGCTTTGCGGGCCGGAGGAATGATGCCCAAGGACATTGACCTCTGGGAACTCAACGAGGCCTTCGCCAGCGTAGTTATGCGCTTCCAGCGCGACATGGACATTCCCGACGACCGGATCAACGTGAACGGCGGCGCGATCGCCATGGGACATCCGCTCGGCGCCACCGGCGCGATGATCCTCGGCACCGTGCTCGACGAATTGGAACGCCGCGACGCCGAAACCGGCCTCATCACGCTGTGCGCGGCCAATGGTCTTGGGACCGCCGCTATCATCGAGCGCGTCTGAACGCTGCTCCATTCCTAGAAAAAGATCGGGACACACCCATGAAGACAATGCGACTGGAGAAGGCCGAAGACGGCTTCGCGATCCTGACTCTCGATGCCGAAGGTCCGATGAACGTCGTCAACGACGGCTTCATTGCGGACATGACGCAGGCCACCAGGCAGATCGCGCAGGACGACGCCATCAAGGGCGTTATCCTGACCTCGGGCAAGAAGTCGTTCATGGCCGGCGCGGATCTCAAGCAGCTGGTCAATGGCTTCGATACGCTCACACCGCTCGAGGCCTATGCGTTCTCGAAGCGGGCGACCGACATGCACCGCGCGATCGAGCAGTCGGGTAAGCCGTGGGTTGCAATGATCAATGGTTTGGCGCTGGGCGGAGGTTTCGAACTTGCGCTGGCTTGCCATCATCGCATCCTCGTCGATGATGCAAAGGCCACTGTCGGCCTCCCCGAAGTTACTGTCGGTCTCCTTCCCGGATCTGGAGGCACGGTTCGGCTCGGTATCATCGCCGGCATGAAAACGGCGCTCGACCTGCTTCTGACCGGCCGCGCCGTCGCGCCTGCCGAAGCGCTCAAACTGGGCATCGTGGATCAGGTGGTTCCCGAAGCGGAACTTCTCGATACCGCCCGGACGTGGCTGGCGAGCGGGCCCGACCCTGTCAAGCCGTGGGACGTCAAGGGCTGGGTTCCGCCTCAGAAGAAAGGGCTCACGGTACCGGAAGATTCCGCCGCGTACATGATGGCGACGGGAGGCCTTGCGAAGAGCGGCTATAATCAGCCGGCTCCGCTCGCGATTCTCAATTCGCTGTTTCAGGCATTGCAGTTGCCGTTCGACAAGGCGCTCGCAGTAGAGGGCAAATACTTTGCTAAGCTGCTAACCGATCCGGTCGCCCGCAACATCATTCGCACGACCTTCATCTCGAAGCTGGCAGCAGAAAAGGGCGCTCGCCGCCCCGCAGGCTATCCCAGGTTCGAAGCGCGAAAGGTCGGCGTGCTGGGCGCGGGGATGATGGGTGCGGGAATTGCCTACGTTGCGGCCAATGCCGGCATCGACGTCGTCTTGATCGACCGCGATGTGCCGACGGCACAAAGGGGCAAGGACTATTCAGCCAAGGTACTCGACAAGCTGGTCGAAAAAGGCAAGGTGACGCGGGACAAGGCCGATGCGGTTCTTGCCCGCATTGTCCCGACCGACGATTTCGGCATGCTCCAGGGCTGCGATCTGGTCGTCGAAGCCGTGTTCGAGGATACCGCGATCAAGGCGGAGACCACGAAGAAGGCAGAGGCAGTGCTGCCGCCCGAAGCCATTTTTGCTTCTAACACCTCGACTCTTCCGATTTCGCAGTTGGCGCTGGCTTCGAGAAGCCCGGATCAGTTCATCGGTCTGCATTTCTTCTCGCCGGTCGATCGCATGGGTCTGGTCGAGGTCATCATGGGCAAGCAGACCAGCAAGGAAACGCTGGCCAAGGGTCTCGATTTCATCGCGCAGCTCCGCAAGACGCCGATTGTCGTCAATGACAGCCGCGGCTTTTATACCAGCCGCGTGTTCCAGATGCTGATCCACGAAGGAGCGGCCATGCTGGCGGAAGGCGTGCCACCGGCAGTGATCGAGAATGCCGCCAAGGCAGTTGGCATGCCGGTCGGTCCGCTCGCGCTGCTGGACGAACTCACGCTGGATCTGCCGCTCAAGATCGTCGACCAGGCGATCGCGGAAGAGGGCGAGGCCTATACTCCGCCGGCCGGCGTTGCCGTCATGCGCAAGATGAAGGACGAGATCGGACGCTCCAGCCGCAAGACCGGAGGAGCCTTCTACGACTACCCTGAAGGCGGCAAGAAGCACTTGTGGAAGGGGCTCGTCGAGCACTTCCCTGTCAATGACAGTTGGGACATCGAGGAACTCAAGAAGCGCTTTCTATTTGCCCAGGCGATGGAGACTGCGCGCTGCCTGGAAGAGGGCGTGTTGGAAACACCGCAGGACGCCGATCTCGGCGCGATCTATGGGTGGGGTTTCCCGACGTGGACCGGCGGAACGATCAGCTACATCGATACGATCGGCATCGGCTCGTTCGTCGGGGAAGCGGATATCCTTGCCCAGCGATATGGGCCCCGTTTCCTGCCTTCCGCGTGGCTGCGTGAGAAGGCATCGCGCGGCGAGACCTTCTACACTGCCGAAAGCGCCGACGAGGCCAAGGAGCCCATGCCAGCATGAAGCGCCTGATCTTCGAGCCGGAGCACGAGCAGTTTCGCGACAGCGTCGTCAAGTTCATGAGCGCCAATGTCGGCGCCCATGCCGAACGCTTTCGCGAACAGGGCATGGTCGATCGCGATCTTTACCTCAAGGCAGGCGAGCAGGGATTGCTCTGCACCTGGGCCGAGGAACGGTACGGGGGTGCGGGAATCGACGATTTTCGTTTCGAGCAGATTATCATCGAGGAGAATATGCGCCACGGCGACATAGGCTTCTACATCAATCTCCATAACGATTTGGTCGCGCCCTACATCGCCAAGCTCGGCACACAGGAGCAAAAGGAGCGCTGGATGCCCGGCATCGTCAGCGGCGAGACTATTCTTGCCGTGGCGATGACCGAGCCATCTACGGGCAGCGACCTTGCAGGAATGCGCACGAGCGCGGTCGAGCATGACGATCACTGGGTGCTCAACGGCGCCAAGACATACATTTCCAACGGCATTTTGGGCGATCTGGTTGTTGTCGCGGCACGGACCGATCCGGCCAGCCGCCATGGGCTTGGCCTGTTTGTGGTGGAGCGCGGCTTCGAAGGCTTCGAGCGCGGGCGCAAGCTCGCCAAGATGGGTATGAAGGCGCAGGATACCGCCGAGCTGTTCTTCAGCGATGTCAAAGTGCCCAAGCAAAACGTGCTGGGCGATCCGACGCAGGGCTTCAAGTATCTTGCGCGCTTCCTGGCACAGGAGCGCCTTGTGGCAGCGATCGGTTTCATGGCCACTGCCCAGACTGCCTTCGACCTTACGCTGGACTACGTGAAAGAGCGCAAGGCCTTCGGAAAGCCGATCGGCGCGTTTCAGAATACGCGCTTCAAGATGGCTTCCATGCGCGCGGAGCTCGATGCGATCCAGACGTACGTGGATCAGTGCGTGATCCTGCTCAACGCAGGCGAACTCACTGCCGAAGATGCCTCCGCTGCCAAGTTGCTCACGAGCGAACTGGAGGGCCGCGTGATGGACGAATGCGTCCAGCTCCACGGCGGGGCCGGGTACATGGACGAGTACCGGATCAGCCGGATGTACACCGATGCCCGTGTCAGCCGCATATTCGCCGGCACCAGCGAGATCATGCGCGAGATAATCGGGCGCGGGCTCGGGCTCGACGAGCGCAAGCTGACCTGACCGAAGGGAAACTCGCTATGCTGAACCTTGAGCGCATGCGCGGTTACCAGATCCCGACCGCGCAGGACGTTTGCGATCCGCGTTCCGCCATCCTCTACGCCCTGGGCGTGGGAGCGGGGCTCGCCGCCATCGATGAGAGCCGCTTCCTCTTTGAGCGTGACCTCACCGTTTTGCCGACCATGGCGCTTGTGCTTGGCACGCCGGGGTTCTGGCCGATGGCAGCGGAACTCGGGTGGGACTGGCCGCGAATTCTGCACGGCGAGCAGAGCTTGCGTCTTCATCGACCGCTGCAACTGGGCCAGGTCATTCATGGCCGGATCGAGATCGGAGAGGTCGCCGACAAGGGACCGGGCAAGCCCGCTCTCGTTCGGGCGAAGCGGATACTGACGACGCCGACAGACCAGCTGATTGCGGAGGCAGAGGAAATCTGGGTCCTACGGGGCGAAGGTGGTTTCGGGGGAGACCGATCTCTCGTTCCGCTTGCGGATGGACAATGTCCCGATTTTCCGCCGGATGCAGTGCTTGACCTGCCTACGGCGGCTAACCAGGCGATGCTCTACCGGCTGACCGGCGACCGCAATCCGTTGCACATCGATGCCGGAACGGCGGCGGCGGCGGGGTTCGAGCGCCCGATCCTCCACGGACTGGCGACGATGGGCCTCGTTGGCCGCGCATTGATCCATTTGTGCTGCGGCGGAGACGCGTCGTTGCTGACGCGCATGCATGTCCGTTTCACCGCGCCTGTGTTCCCAGGCGAAACCATTCGGACCGAGATCTGGCGCGATGGAGATGACATTCGCTTTCGCGCGTCTGCGAGAGAACGCGGCGTGGTGGTGATCGACGGGGGCAGTGCCTGCGTTCAAGGATTTGTGAAAGAACAGGAAGAGGTCACGTGAAAATACTGGATGGAAAGGTCGCGCTCGTTTCGGGATCGGGGCGGGGCATCGGCAAGGCGATCGCGCTCAAATTGGCTAGCGCGGGCGCAAATGTCGTGGTCAATGACCTTGACGAAGACGTGGCCCGCGCCACCGCGGCCGAGATCGAAGGACTTGGCGTTCGCGCCGTCGTTTGCGTCGGCGACGTTACTGACCCGACTTTTGGCGATACCTTCGTGTCCGCAGCAGTCGCGGCTTTCGGCACGATCGATATCATCATCAATAATGCCGGCTATGCCTGGGATTCGGTGCTTCAAAAGACCAGCGACGAACAGTGGATCGCGATGCTCGATGTACACCTGAGCGCGCCTTTCCGGATTCTCCGCGCCGCGCAGCCGATCATTTCGTCCGCAGCCAAGGCCGAGATCGAACAGTACGGGCGTGCCAAGCGACGGACAGTCGTAAACATTTCCTCGGTTTCGGGTCTTGGCGGAAACCCGGGGCAGGCCGGTTATGCTGCCGGCAAGGCAGGGATTGTCGGCCTCACCAAGACTGTGATGAAAGAGTGGGGGAGATACAACACCACGGTCAATGCCGTCGCCTTCGGCGCGATCATGACGCGGATGACGGCTGGCGAGGCTGGCAGTTCAACCATCGATATCAAGGGCAAGAAGATCAAGGCCGGGGTCAGCGACGAGATCCTTGAGGCCATGGAGAAAGGAATTCCCCTCGGGCGCGCAGGCACTCCGGAAGAAGCAGCAGGAGCCGTCTATCTCCTTTGCATGCCGGAGGCCGATTACATCACAGGTCAGGTCATAGTCGCGGGGGGCGGCTGGCAGCTCTGACCTGTGGAGCGAGGGAGGAACTATGTCCTCCCTCGCTCAAGTCTTTTCGCTGCCGGAGGAATGCGGCCCTCGGAGGATACGGCATCAGGGATGAGCCTGGCTGGACGCTCGTCCCTCTGCCGGCATCAAGATCACCCGCAGCCGACTACGCCGCCATCGACCGGAATTTGCGCGCCGGTGACATAGGCTCCTGCTCGCGAGCAAAGGAAGACGACAATTCCGGCGATGTCGTCGGCGCGGCCCAGCCTGCGCAGCGGAATATGGCTGAGCAATTTCGGGTCGACTGCATCCTCGTCACGCATGTGAGCGGTCATTTTGGTAGGGAAGAAGCCCGGTATCACGGCATTGACCGTGATGTTCCGGTCGGCAAGGTCGCCGGCGAGATCCCGCGTCATCATGTGGACCGCCGCCTTGCTGGCAGCGTAACTGTAGGCATTGAGCCGTTCGGCCTTCATGCCCGCCACCGAACCGATGTTGATGACCCGCGATGGATCATCGGCCGTGCCCGCCGCGACCAGTTCGGGAAGGAGTTCGCGCACAAGAGTGAAAGGCGTCTGGACATTGACTGCCATCACGCTTGGCCAGGCCTTGTCGGGAAAGGTATCGATAGGGCCGCCCCAGGTCTTGCCGGCGTTGTTGACCAGGATGTCGCATTGGCCCAGCGCGCTGCGATACAGTGCGGCAAGCTCCACCGCGGCTTCCGGAGTAGACAGGTCTGCGGCAAGCGGCAGGCATGGCCCGAGACCCGACATTTCCGCCGCGGCGGTCTCACACACATCGGCCTTGCGCGATGTGATTGCCACGCTAGCGCCTGCGCGCAGAAGACCTTCAGCGATCATCCGCCCCAACCCCTGTGCGCCGCCGGTGACGAGGGCTTTCTTGCCGTGCAGGCTGAACAGATCGCTCACATCGTCACCACGACTTTGCCGAACTTGTGCTGGTCGCGAAGGTGAAGAAGAGCTTCCTTTGCCTTCGCCAGAGGGTAAGTAGCCTCGATGACCGGTTTGATCCGATGCTCGCCGGCGAACGCTAGCATTTCCCGGAAGTCCTGCGGATCGCCGACCTGACTGCCGACGATGCTGGCGCTCTTGAGGAAAATATCCGTCGCATTGAACTTGACCTCGTTCCCGGCGGTCGACCCGTAGATGACTATGCGCGCACCCGGGTTGATGGCGCGGACATAGTTGGCAAAGCTGGGTGACGGTGCACCATCCAGGACCACGTCAATCCCGCCGGTCAGCTTGCCAACCTGCTTTCGCCAATCCGGGTCGGTATAGAGCAGGCCGCCCTTGGCACCCATCTCGATCGCCCGGTCGAGGACTTCCTGGCTCTCACCGGTCACATAGACGTTCGCGCCCTTGGCGACGGCGAATGCGAGGCCGAACGTGGCGACTCCGCCGCCGACCCCGCTGATCAGCACAGTTTCTCCGGCCTGAAGCCGGCCCTTGAACATCAGCGCCCGCCACGATGTCAGCGCTGTGAGCGGCATTGCGCCGGCTTCCTCAAAGCTCATGAAGGAAGGTTTGGGAGCCAGGTTCTCGGCAGGGATACAGATGTATTCGGCGATCGTCCCGGCAAATGGCATGCCCAGCAAACCGAAGTCTGCAGCGGGCGCATGGCGATTGGGGCCCCAATTGCGGGCCGGATAGAGAACGACTTCTGAGCCCACGTCCACGCCGCTAACGTCGGCGCCGACCTTGTCGACAATGCCTGCGCCGTCGCAACCCAGCGTTACCGGCACCACCATGCCGGGATATTGTCCATGAGAAATGAACAGTTCTCGGTGGTTGATCGAGGCGGCTTTGAGTGCGACTCGCACTTCACCGGGACCGGGTTCCGGCGTTTCGACGTCGGCAACGCGGGTGGATTCAGGTCCCTCGGCGTTTTCGAGATACAGGGCCTTCATGGTCAACCTTTCCTAGCTTTTGGCCCCGGCAGCTTCGGGCGGCCTGCTTGTTTCGGGCGTAAAGACGGCAATTTACGAAAATTCCCGGCCATCCGGAGCAGGACAATATCTCCGGCTCGCGAGGACCTATCTGCGGATAGGAAAAAGGATTGCGTTTAGGATTTCACACGTCAGAATATATTTCGGATCAAAAAACAAATTGCCACAAGGCATGTCCAGGAGAGAGCCATGAAAGTCATTCCGACGAGCGCTTTGCCGCATCGGATAACGCCGACATTGATTGAGCGCGCTGCCATGAGAGACCTGACGGCCAAGGTCCGCGATTCCCGATTGACGATGGTGTCAGCGCCCGCTGGAAGCGGAAAGACCACCTCGATGCTCTACTGGGCGGACCTGCTACGCGCGCAAGGCCACCCTCTCCTCTGGGTGGCGACACGTGCGGGGATCTTCAACAAGGCATCTTTCCTCTCTGCCCTCAAGGCAGCAGGCGTTGCGGCCGGCCTTCCTTGGGAGCAACTTTCCCTGGATGGCGACGATGCGCCCTGGCTCGAAGCGTTGTCGATAACGATCGACCCGCGGCCCGTCCTTGTCATCGACGATGCCCATCTGCTCGATCAAGCCGCTCTCGATTTTATCGCACAGCTATCGGCGACAGCTCGGGATGCCCTGTGCATGATCGTTTCTGCCCGCGGCGCGATTGGGCTTCCGCTGGCGCGTATGCGCGCATTGGGTTTCCTCAATGAAGTGGGAAATGCCGATCTCTCACTCACGATCGCGGAAGCGGCTCAGCTGGTAACCCAGAGCATCGGAACGCCGATCGACTCCAAGGATCTTCAGGATATCGTGCGGGACACGCAAGGTTGGGTATCCGGCGTTGTGATCGCTTGCGACTTGTACCGCCGCGGCAAACAGGGGGCCGGCAGTCCCAGGTTGACGGGCTTGCGCCCGGAATTTGCAGAATACTTCCATGAAGAGGTGCTCAGCCGTCAGCCGGAGGACGTTCGCCGCTTCCTGGTCGATACGTCGATCCTGGATGAACTGACCCCTTCTGCCTGCGCGGCGGTCACCGGCGATGAAGATTCTCGCGCGATGCTTGACCATGTGTTCCGCGAGGGGCTCTTCCTGAACGCGATCGATCAGGAACACAGTCGATACGCGTATCACCGCCTGTTTCGTGAGATGGTCCTTGGACGCCTGATGGACAGGGCGCCCGCACGGGCGGGCCTGATGCATTGCCGTGCCAGCGACTACTTCGCCGCCAACGATCAGGCAGTCCTGGCCATCGAGCATGCCCGACTGAGCGGCGATCAAGCATTTCTGGCCCGCCAGCTCGACCAATTGGCGGAACAGCTGACCTATACCGGCTATCTCTATCGCATCGACGAGTTGGGCTCCGCCTTGCCATGGGCGGAACTGGCCCAGCACCCTTATCTGTTGTTGGCTCTGGCATGGCGGCGCATTCGCCAATTGTCTTTCACCGCCGCCCAGCGCTTTATCGACGCAGCGCGCGCTATCCTCGAGACCAAGGTCTCCGAAGGAAGGGTCGCTGCGCACGATGCGGATCAGATCGATCTGATGATCCGTCATCGCCTGGTCATGCTGGCCGCCGCGCGCGACGACATGGTCAAGGTTGAAGCGGACGCGGAGCCGCTTTTGGTCGAGATGGCCGAAAGCCATGCCTATCTCAGCTGTACGTTGCTTGCCCAGCTTATGTCGGCGCGGCGCGAACTCTACCACTTTCAGGACATGCTCAAGCTGGAAGCGGAAACGCGGCGGGCGCTTTCCCGACCGGGTTCGGATTTTGCCTCGATCGCGCTCAAGGCCTCCGTTGCCCCGACATTGATGGCACAAGGCAAGACGCCCCTAGCCCAGCGCTTCCTCGAAGAAGCCTTTACGCTTGCGAAAGGGTTACATGGCGAGGGCTCGGGGCTGGCTGCCTTGCCGGCACTCCCGCTCGCGGAGCTTCTTTACGACGCCGGCGATTTGGATCGTGCGGCTGACTTGGTTGAACGGCACTTGCCCGTCGTGCGACAGTGGGGATTTGCCGACCAGATGGCATCCGGTTACCTCGTCGATGCTCGCCTTCGCGCGGCGCGCGGCGACCTTCCCGGCGCGCTTGTCACTCTCAATGACGCGCATCTCGTTGCGATAGAATGCGGTCTTGATCGCATGCGCGCCTTCATTGTTGCCGAAGAGGTTCGTCTGCTCGTCAAGGCGGGCCAAATCGAGGAAGCTGAGCGGCACTTCCTGGCCGGCGATCCGCAGATCGACGGCGAGCCCATACCGACGCTGCGGCCGACGCGTCGTAACGAGTGCAATGCGATCGCCTGGTTGCGCATCGAAATGCAGCATCACCGATTGACCCGGGCGCGCAAGGTGGCCCATCGCTGGCTGGAGTTCGTAAAGCGCGCCGGGGCCGTCCGCTCGGCCGTAACCTTCGAATTGCTCCTTGCCGAAATCGCGGTGCTCCAGGGCAATCGCTCCGAGGCTCGCCGCGCTGTGCGTGCGGCGGTGGAAATGGCGGAACCTGCCGGCTGGGTGCGCACGTTTATCGACGAGGGCGAAGTCATTTCCGCTCTTCTTACCGAGGCCTATTCCCACGGTCCTGAACTCGAAACACCTGCCGACCGGTTCGCGGTTCACTTGGTCTCCCTGATGCGAAATGGCCCGCAGATCGAGACAGACGAGGACGAGGACGACGATTTCGGACTGACCGGTCACCTAGCCAACCGGGAGGTGGACATTCTTACCATGGTGAGTGGCGGTCTGCGCAACCGGGAAATCGGCGATCGGCTGGGACTGACCGAGGGAACGGTCAAGTGGTACATGCAGCAGATATACGACAAGCTCGGTGTTCGCCGTCGCCCTCAGGCGGTTCTGCGCGCCCGCCAACTCGGAATCCTTCCCTGACGAGCCACCTCACTGCCTATCGAAGGATAGATTGCGGGCGGCGAGGCGGCTGCCATCGAGCGGCTGCGGGAAAGGAAACATCATGGCCAAACGAAAAGTCATCATCAGTTGCGCAATCACCGGAGCGATCCACACACCCTCGATGTCACCCCATCTTCCGGTGACAGCTGACGAGATCGCAGAATCTGCGATTGGCGCGGCCGAAGCGGGCGCAGCGATCATCCACCTTCACGCCCGCAACCCCACTGACGGCCGGCCCGACCAGGATCCCAAGCTTTTCGAACCGTTCCTCAAGGTCATCCGCCAGCGCAGCGATGCTGTGCTGAACCTGACGACCGGGGGACATCCCTCGATGACCGTGCAGGAACGCATCCGTCCCGCCCAGACTTTCGCGCCGGAAGTCGCCAGTCTCAACATGGGCACGATGGGTTTTGGATTGTTCCCGATGCTGGACCGCTTCAAGGAATTCAAACACGCCTGGGAGCCAGCGGCGCTGGAAGCATCGCGGGACTTGGTATTCAAGAATACCTACGCGGATATCGAGCATCTGCTCGGCACGCTTTCGCCTCTCGGTACGCGTTTCGAGTTCGAATGCTACGACACCAGTCACCTCTATAACCTGAAGTACTTCCTGGACCGGGGCCTGGTGAAGGCACCGCTCTTCATACAGACATGCTTCGGCATTCTGGGCGGGATCGGCAGCCATCCCGATGATATCATGCACATGAAACGCACAGCAGATCGGCTGTTCGGCGATCAGTATCAGTGGTCAGTGCTCGGCGCGGGTGCCCGCCAGATGAGTGTCGTCGCGATGGCCGCGTCCATGGGAGGAAACGTGCGCGTCGGATTGGAAGATTCTTTGTGGGGCGGCCCCGGGCGTCTGGCCGAGACCAATGCCGAGCAGGTGCGCAACGCGCGCCAGATCATCGAGGGCATGGGGCTGGAAGTGGCAAGTCCGGACGAAGCTCGTGCCATTCTCGACCTGAAGGGCGCGGACCGGACAAATATCTGATGCCGGAACGGTCAGGGCCGCTGGTCGGCGTGCGTATCATCGAGATCGATGCGATCGGCCCGGTGCCGCTGGCAGCGATGCTGCTGGCCGACATGGGGGCGGACATCGTTCGGGTCGCGCGGCCTCCCTCAGCTGGACCCGGTGACTGGGAGGACGTGGGCGGTGATATCCTTCATCGCAGCCGAACGGTCACTTATCTCGATCTCAAAAACGAGAGGGACCGCAGCAGTCTGCTCGACCTGATCGAGAATGCAGACGGCCTGATCGAAGGCTATCGGCCAGGAGTGATGGAGCGGCTGGGTGTCGGTCCGGATGTCTGTCTTGCCCGTAACCCCGGCCTTGTGTTCGGGAGGATGACCGGCTGGGGGCAGAGCGGGCCCATGGCCATGCGCGCGGGACATGACATCAACTATCTCGCCATCACAGGGGCGCTGCATGCCATGGGCAAGACCGGGGGGCCGCCGCCAGTCCCTCTCAATCTCGTCGGTGATTACGGCGGCGGCGCGATGTTCCTCATATTCGGAATGTTGAGCGCCTTGCTTTCGGCACGGCGGACGGGGACGGGCCAAGTGGTTGATGCCTGCATCACGGACGGCGTCGCGTCGCTCATGAGCCTGTTCTACGCTTGGCAGCCGAAGGGCCTTTGGCATGATGCACCCGCATCCAATCTTCTTGACGGCGGTGCGCCGTTCTATCGATGCTACGCCTGTGCCGACGGCAAATTCGTGGCCGTGGGCTGTCTGGAACCCAAGTTCTTTGCGCAGATGCTCGAGGGTCTGGGCCTTGCAGGTCGCGGTTACGATCAACATGAGCGGGCGGGGTGGCCTGGGATGGAGGCCGATTTCGAAGCGGTCTTCCGGACGCGTACGCGCGACGAATGGGGCGACATCTTTGCGTCGACCGATGCCTGCGTGACGCCGGTCCTAAGCATGGCCGAGGCTCCGGCGAGCCCTCACAACAACGCCCGAAATACATTCGTCACCCTGGCAGGTGTAACGCAGCCGGCGCCATCGCCCCGTCTCACGGGGACTGTCCCGGCAATCACCGCCGGGACTGAGGCCACCATCTCGGACCTCATCCGGGCTTGGGCGCAGCCGCGTTATTGAAACTCGCAGTGACCAAACGCCTCGCAGGTGGCGGTGTTGCGCGTCGGCGGAGCCCGGGCTGCCCAGTCCATAAAACTGAACAGTTTTGCCCTCTTTTATATCATTTCCTCTCCGAAGATAGGTGGTGAAAGACCGTGAATAGCGGCCATTCAGAGTGCTTTGAAAAGCCTGCGAAGAGACAGGCGGCGGGAGAGAAAGTTGATGAAATCGCGTTTGCTGAGACTTGCGCTGTTGTCGGCAGGAACGACCTTGGCCGTCCCGGCGTGGGCGCAGGATGAGAACGCTTCTGCCCCTCAGATGGAAAGCGTGGCGAGCGGTGACATTATTGTCACCGCTCGCCGGCGCGAGGAGCGACTGCAGGATGTTTCCGTCTCCATTTCAGCGTTTTCCGCTGAAGCGCTCGAGCGCAGCACGGTCCAGACAGTGAGCGATGTGAGGACAATTACGCCAGGGTTCACGTTCTCGGCTGAAGGCGGTAAGGACAACGTGGCGCTGACGCTTCGCGGCATTGGCCAGCTCCCACTGGGTGAAGTAACCCCGGGCGTCGTGATCTACGTAAACGATACGCCGCTCCCGGCTGTGGGATCGAACGTACCAACTTACGATATAAGCAGCATTCAGGTTCTGAAAGGCCCCCAAGGCACGCTGTTCGGGCGCAATACGCTCGGCGGTGCGGTGGTGATCGGCACGCAAAAGCCGACATACCGTTTCGAGGGCTTTGGCGAAGGCACATACGGCCGCTTCGACTATCGGGAGCTGCAAGGCGCGATCAACATCCCCATCGTCGAGGACAAGGTCGCGTTTCGCGCCGCGGGTCAGATCCGCCGTCAGGACCCGCGAACTATCGCCTTTGACGAGGGCCCCGGGTTCGACAATATCCATCAGGACGCCTACCGGCTTTCGCTGCTGATTGAACCCTTCGATGGGTTCACCAGCACCACCGTATATGAGTATTTCAAAGGCGACGAGCTGGCTGGCGGACTCTATCTTTTGCGTCAGAATTTTCCTTTCGCGGCGCTGGGCCTCGCGGCCCTCGATCCTCAAGTCGAAGCCGCGTTGGCAACCCAGGCTTCCAATCGGCGCGGATCGTTCGACGGGGGAATCGACGGAGGTGCCTCGTATCGCAAGGCAACTGCGATCACCAACGACACGTCTTACAGTTTCGGCGACCTGACGGTTCGGAACATCTTTGGTTATCGGAAGAACTACAGTTACCAGCTGATCAATACGGGCGGCCTGCCGATACTCCAGATTTCCACCGGCCTGTCCGCCCCGCTTCCGGCATCGGTGCCATTCACGCTGTTTACGGCGTCATCGGTAATCGACCGCCAATATCTCACCAACGAGACACAGCTGCTCGGCAACTTCGGCGCGTTCAATTTTATAGCGGGCGTCTTCTACAACAACGACAAGCCCCACGGGCCCACCGGATCGCAGTTCACCGCGTTCTCGGTGGGCGGGGTTCCCGCTCCTGCGGTCACGTCCCATGTCCGTAACCGAAACTGGGCTATTTATGGGCAGATCGGGTACGACATAACCGACAAGCTGAAATTGAACCTGGGGGGACGCTACAGCTGGGACAAGGTTTCAGCGTGCGGCGGCACTATCGGGACCAGCTATGTGGACGAAGCGACCTGCCTGGCAACCGCGAACACCGGGGCAAATGATGGCGTGGGCACAGTATCGAACAAGGGGCAGGAGCCAAGTTGGACGGTCGGCCTCGACTACAAGGTGACGCCCGATTGGCTGCTCTATATCGTATCGCGTCGCGGCTATCGTGGTGCCAACGTCAACACGCCGAAATTCGAAACCGTCTATACGACTGGTGGAACCGATCCTGCTTGTGTCGCAACCGGAGGTGTTTGCCCAGATCTCCGGCCATTCCAGAAGGCCAACGAAGAGACGATTACCGATCTCGAAGCCGGTTCCAAGTATGACTATCGCGTGGGAACCGCGCGGGGCCACCTCAATATTGCGGCTTACTATAGCAAATACAAGAATGCCCTCCAGTTCCTGAATACGCAGACGACCGTTCCCAACGGAACGCCGGATTCTCCTTCGAATGGTTCGCTCGCGGTCAATGCGGCGAACTTGCGGATCTGGGGCGTCGAACTCGAGGCCTCGATAAGCCCGGCACGCAGTGTAACCGTCGGCTTTAACGCGGCCTATACGAACGTGACGGTCGAAAGCCTTACCCTTCCCGCTGATTTGCCGCCGACGATCGTGCTCGGAAAGGATCAGATCAACAAGTATTCACCGAGCTTTTCCGGTACGGCCAGCTTCAACTGGATCCTCCCGGTGCGGCCCGCGAATGGCGAAGTCAGCTTCAATGCCGACGTATTCATGACCGCCGATTACGGTGGCCAGAACGGCGAGAAGCTGCCCGATTACGAATTGGCGAATGCGCGCCTGGACTGGCGGGGAATTGCGGATACCGGGATCGATCTCGGAATCTTTGTGAAGAACGTTTTCAACGAAAAGTATTTCTCGGCCGCGAGCGTGCTTCTCCCGTCCTTCCCGACGAGTTCCGTTTATGCCGGCGACCCCAGGATTTGGGGCGTGTCGGCAAAGTACACGTTCTAGAGCGGCCGGAGCGACCGGTATGAAAATCGGCCTCGAACTATCACGGAGAATGTTGTGATGCTCGACCAACTGCACCTGAGCCACGATGACGCAAATTGCATTTACAGCGCTCTCAGTACGATTTCCCTCAAAGAAATGATGGCCACGGCGGAGGCGATGACACTCGCCGCCCATGGTCCGCGCATGACATATTCGCGCAAGGTCTTCATCCCGCTGACCAAGCTGTGCCGCGACGTGTGCCACTATTGCACTTTCGCCACCACGCCCGGTCGGATCGACAAAGCCTACCTGGCGGCGGAGGATGTACTGGCGATAGCGCGCGCCGGTGTGGCGGCAGGATGCCGCGAGGCGCTTTTCACGCTCGGGGATCGACCTGAACTTCGCTACGGAGCAGCACGCGACGCCTTGGCCAGATTGGGGCACGACACGACCCTTTCCTATCTCGGCGAAATGGCAGCGCTCGTCCTGAACGAAACCGGGCTGCTTCCGCACCTCAATCCGGGGCTGATGGGTGCTGCCGACTATGCCTCACTGCGTCCGCATGCGGCCTCGATGGGCCTGATGCTTGAAAGTAGCTCGCAGCGCCTTTGCGAGAGAGGAGGGCCGCACTTTGGATCGCCCGACAAGGAGCCGGCGCGGCGGCTTGAGTCGATTGCTCAGGCAGGGCTTGCCAGGGTGCCTTTCACTACCGGCCTGCTGATCGGCATCGGCGAAACGCGCCGCGAGCAGGTTGATGCACTTGTCGCCATCCGCGACCTGCATCGCCAATACGGGCACATACAGGAAGTCATAATCCAGAACTTCCGCGCCAAGCCCGGCACGCAGATGGTAGATTTCCCAGAGCCGACATTGGATGACCATCTCTGGGCCATCGCGGCTGCTCGTATCATCCTCGGCCCCGAGATGACGATTCAGGCTCCGCCAAATCTTCAGGAAAGCCATAATTTCGCTCCGCTGGTTCGCGCGGGCGTCAATGACTGGGGAGGAGTCTCTCCGGTAACGCCTGACCATGTCAATCCGGAAGCGCCTTGGCCGCACCTCGACATGCTCGAACGCGCCACCAATGCCGCCGGGCGCACATTGCACCAGCGCCTTGCGATCGGCCCCCGCTATGCAACGGCCGCAAGGCAATGGGCCGCGCCGCCTGTCGCGGCAACCGTTCTTCGGGCAATCGATGCTCGCGGACTGCCAAAAATCGACGATTGGGCCGCGGGCAGAGGCGATGCTGCGCCGCAGCAGATCTCGGCGGGCGGGTTTGCCGTATCCCCGCGCGTATCGTCGATACTTGACAGCGTGAAAGCCGGCCACGTGCCGGACGAAGCCAATATCGTATCGATGTTCGATGCGGAAGGAGCCGACTTTACAGCGATCCTGAACTTCGCCGATCACCTTCGCAGGGACGTAGTAGGCGAAACGCTGACTTTTGCGGTCAACCGAAACATCAACTACACCAATATCTGCCTCTACAAATGCGGCTTCTGCGCGTTTTCCAAGGGTAGTACCAAGGCCATGCGCGGGCCGGCATATCGGCTCGATTTCGCCGAGATTGGCCGCCGGTCCGCCGAAGCCTGGGATCGCGGGGCCACCGAAGTCTGCCTGCAAGGCGGTATCCACCCCGATTACGACGGTAATACCTATCTGGATGTACTTCGCGCAGTGCGTCAGGCGGCGCCGGATATCCATATCCATGCTTTCTCCCCGCTTGAGGTGACGCATGGCGCGAGAACGTTGGGGCTGCCACTCGAAGACTTTCTGGCGCGGCTGAAAGCAGCCGGGTTGTCGACGCTGCCCGGCACGGCCGCCGAAATCCTCGATCCCGAAATCCGCGACATCATCTGCCCGGACAAAGTTACAGCGGACGAGTGGATCGAGGTCATGCGTGTCGCCCATGGCGTTGGACTGCGCAGCACCGCCACGATCATGTTCGGCCACGTCGAGGGATATCGTCACTGGGCACGTCATCTCCTGTCGATCCGATTGCTTCAGGACGAGACAGGTGGGTTTACCGAATTCGTCCCGCTGCCTTTCGTCCATATGGAAGCGCCGATCTGGCAAAAAGGCCTGGCACGGTCGGGTCCGAGCTACCGCGAGGCGGTGCTGATGCATGCCGTCGCCCGTATCGTGCTGCATCCCGTGATCGCCAATATCCAGGTCTCGTGGGTCAAGATGGGGCCTGAGGGCGCAGCGGCGATCCTGCAGGCAGGTGCAAACGACATGGGCGGCACCCTGATGGACGAGTCGATCACCCGTGCCGCCGGCGGCGTCAACGGGCAAGAATTTGGGCCGACGCAAATGCGGGCGCTCGCCGCTTCCGTCAACCGGCCCGTGCGCCAGCGCACCACTTTGTATGAAGATCCGCCGGTTCGTCACGGCCATTGCATGGAGACGTTATGATCGATCTATCCTTTCCGTTGCGCGACAAGGTGGCTCTCGTCACTGGAGGCGGCAGCGGCATCGGGCGCGCTACCGCCCGCATGTTCGCGCAGCGCGGCGCCATGGTCGCCGTCGCCGGCCTCGACGAGGCGCCGCTGCTTCTGGTTGCCGAGGAAATTGTCGCCGCCGGCGGGCAGGCATTGCCGATTGTCATGGACGTGACGAGCGAAGACGCGATCGCAGGGGGCGTTGCGCGCCTCGCGGATCGCTTCGGCAGGCTGGATATTCTTCACAGCAATGCGGCGCAGACCGGCGAACTGCAGGAGGATGGCCTCATCGATGCAATGGACGCGGACTTTTGGGACCGCACGTTCTCGATCAACCTGCGCGGATCCATGCTTTGCGCCAAGCACGCCATTCCGCTCTTGCTGACGAGCGGGGGGGGCTCGATCATTTTCACCGGCTCCGGCAAGGGTCTCGCCGGCGATCTTGATTACCCGGCTTACGGCACGTCAAAGGCGGCCTTGCTGGGACTTTCGCGCTACATCGCGACCCAGTACGGGAAGCAGGGCATTCGCTCCAATGTCGTTGTCGTGGGCCTAGCCATGACCGAGGCGCTTGACAGGAACATGCCCGAGGCGGCGCAGAAGCTGATGACCGAGCACAATCTGGTCGACCACCTCGGCAGGCCCGAGGACATTGCCGAAGTGGTCGCATTTCTAGCTTCCGAGCAATCCCGCTACATCACGGGAGCAGCGATCGTCGCTGACGGCGGCTTCACTTCGCACTCGGCCGTCTATGCGGACATGCTGCGCTTTGCAGCGATGGATACCGGAGCCAAGGCATGACGCAACCTTCTATTGCCGTCGTTGGCGGCACGGGAAACCTTGGTGCGGCTATTGCCTGGCGGCTTGCCCGAGCAGGTTATGAGGTCGTAATCGGATCGCGAAATGCCCAAAGTGCGCAGGACGCGGCATCGGGGTTGGGGCACGGACTTCGCGGCGCGAGTAATGTCGACGCGGTGGCAGGAGCCGATATCGTGATCGTCACGGTTCCCTTCGCCGCGCAGCAATCGACGCTTGCTGATATTGCGCCGCATGTCGCAGGAAAGCTGGTGGTGGATACTACCGTTCCCCTAGTTCCTCCCAAGGTCATGCGCGTGCAACTGCCCGATGAGGGATCGGCAGCCATGAGAGCGCAAGCGGCTCTTGGCCCCAGTGCCGTGGTCGTGTCGGCGTTCCATAACGTCGCTGCGCACAAGCTCGCCCAGGACGTCGATGTCGGCTGCGACGTCCTCGTCTTCGGAGACGACAAGGAAGCGAGGGGACGGATTGTGGACCTTGCCGATGCCATGGGGCTTCGGGGTCTTCACGGCGGCGCGCTTGTCAATTCCGCCGCAGCCGAGGCGCTGACCTCCATCCTCATTTTCATGAACAAGACGTACCGTGTCGACGGCGCCGGCATTCGGATCACGGGCGAGCTTATCCCGCCAGATCAGCAATAGGCAGCGGCGATGATCGAAATAGTCGAACTGAGCGGCATCGGCGAAATCGCGCCCGGCGACGACCTCGCAGCGATACTTAGAGATGCCCTCCAACGGTGTGGATCGCCGCTTCGCGATGGGGATGTACTCGTGGTAACCCAGAAGATTGTCTCGAAGGCCGAGGGACGGCAGGTCGATCTTGAGCAAGTCGAACCGGGTGAGCCGGCCCGCGAACTATCCCAATTGACGCGCAAGGATCCGCGCATGGTTCAACTGGTGCTCGACGAATCGAGTGAGATTGTGCGAGCGGTTCCCGAAGTGCTGATCACCCGGCACAAATTGGGTCACGTCATGGCCAACGCGGGGATCGATCGTTCCAACATCGGTCCATCACTGGGCGCTCGTGCACTGCTGCTCCCCTTGGATCCTGACGCAACAGCGGCGAATTTGCATAGCGCGCTTGGAGTGCCGGTAGTGATCTCGGACAGCTTTGGAAGGCCCTGGCGCCTTGGCGTGGTCTGTGTTGCCATCGGCGCAGCGGGCCTGCCGGCTCTCCACGATCGCCGCGGTGAACTCGATCGCGACGATCGTCCTCTGGAAGTCACTCAGGTGGCGCTGGCCGACATGATAGCTAGCGCGGCAGGGCTGGTGACGGGTGAAGGGGCAGAAGGCATACCGGCCGTTCTCGTTCGTGGATGCCGCCTTGAGGGGATGCCGCGCAAAGCCGCCGAACTGGTACGCCCGAGGCGCGAAGACCTGTTTGCATGAACGGGGCGCCTGCGCGCGCCTTCGTATTTGCAATTAGCTCCGCCGCAGGACTTGCACGATGAGAAACTGGATCGCTGTGGTTCCCTGGAAGCAGGGGAGGGAAACGAAGTCGCGACTGGCACCGAGCCTGAGTGCGAGAAAGCGGCAGGCGTTGGCCTGCACAATGGCGGCGCACGTCGTCGGCTGCCTTTCCGGGCTCGAGGCAATCGAAGCGACTTTCGTCCTGGCGCCTGCCAGCGTGGAAGGTTGGCCGGTGCAATGGCTGCGCGACAGCGGCTTTGGCCTTAACGGCGAACTGAACAGGATCCGTGAACATTTCGGCAGCCGACCGCTCCTTGTTATCCATGCCGACCTGCCTGCGTTGGTCGGTGAAGACGTGGAGGCCCTGCTTGCCGCGGCGCGGGGGACAGGACGCGCATTCGCCCCCGACCGGCATGGCAAAGGCACCAATGCAATCGCTCTTGCGGACTCGGGCTCTTTCACCTTCGCATTCGGTCCTGGCAGTCTAGCACATCACCGGGCGCAGTCGCCTGCTGCCGCCATAGTCGAAAGGGCGGGCCTGGGTTTCGATCTCGATACTCCGGCCGATCTCGAACACGCAGTTTCCCGACGCCTGATCAGGCAAGCCGCATGAGCCTTCGCCGCTCGCTCCCCTTCCTAAGGAAAGGTGCGAGCACGCCGCCGCGCTTCACTATTCGCCCGACATCGTGAGAGGACAGCAGATGAAACTGAACGTCAGTGTGCCCAACAGCATGCACGTGGCTGCGATGACCCAGCCCTGGGAGCATGCCCTGACGGGCGACGATATTGGGCATGCGCTGAAAATTGCAGACGATCTCGGCTTCAACAAGTGCATGCTGGGCGAGCATTTCATAATTCCCCGTGAGCACATCGAACTGTCAGGCGACCATTACGTTCATGGAACAGTGGCTCTCGCATTCCTTGCCGGCCGAACCTCCAGGATGAAAGTCAGCTCTTCGGTCACGATCCTGCCCCTCCAAAACCCGATCGTCCAGGCCAAGGCATGGTCTACGCTCGACTGGTTGAGCGGTGGGCGGGCGACCGCGCTGTTCGGCGTGGGATGGCTCAAGGAAGAGTTCGACATGCTGGGAGTGGATTTCCATAACCGGGGACGAATGGCCGACGAGTACGTGGCTGCGATCATCGAGCTGTGGACCGCTGACAATCCGGAATTCGACGGCGAGTTCGTGAAATTCAGCAATGTCGGGTTCGCACCGAAGCCGGTCCAAAAGCCGGGCCTGCCGATCTGGTTCGGCGGCGACGCGGAAGCTGTTCTCAAGCGCGTGGCAAAGTTTGGCGACGGTTGGTCTCCGTTCAGGACACCGCCCGAAAAATTCCCGGAGTGCCTGGATTTCATCCGGTCCCAGCCCGAATATGACGGGCGCCCCATCGACTTGTTCTTCGCGCTCGAAATGCTCAATGTCGGTGCGCATCACGAAATCATGGACGACCCGCGCGCGCCAGGAACTCGCGACGCGCAGAAGATCATCGACCAGATCGGATGGCTTCGCGACCTGGGTGTCAACGAGACGATCGTCCCTCTGCCGCCAGGGATTGGTGGAATGGATGAATACGTCGAGCGGCTGCAGTGGGTCGCGCAAGAGATCATGCCGAAAATCTGAACTGGGCCGTCGGAACGACGGGTTTGGTGAGCGCCGTTCCATCCAAATCGAAAAACGGGAGGTAGCAATGACCCAGTATGATGTGGTCGTGGTGGGTTCGGGCGCGGCAGGCATGACTGCCGCGCTGCGCGCGGCGGCGGCGGGGAAGTCGGTGATCGTTCTCGAGAAGGCATCGCATTTTGGGGGAACGACCTCGATCTCGGGCGGCGGTATCTGGGTTCCGGTAAGCCCGCAGGCGCGGGCCGCCGGGGTCGACGACAGCAAGGACAGGGCGCGGCAATACGTCCTGGATGTCATAGGTCCCTCGGCCGAGCCGGCGCTCATTGATGCCTACCTCGATGCAGGGCCCCGGATGGTGGAGTGGCTGGAAAAAAACAGCCGGGTCGAATTCCTGCTCTCGCCGCCGAGCAGCGATTGGTATCCCGAAGTTGACGGCGCAGCCGATCACGGTCGTTTGCTCGCCCCTAAGGTGTACGATGGCAAGAAGCTGGGCGAACACTTCGCGCAGCTGAGGCCCGCGCGGGAAGAGTTCAACGCGCCGGGAGGCTTCATGATCGACCTGTTCGATCTGCCATATCTTGCGCAAATGCCCTCGGCAAAATCGCTCGTGCACTTCGGCAAGCTGGCTGCCAAATTCGGGTTCGACAAGCTTCGCCGCTATCCTCGCGGCACGCGTCTCACGATGGGAAATGCACTGGCGGCCCGTCTCCTTCGCTCCGCGCTCGACGCGGGGATTACGCTGCGCACCAATGCGCCGGTCGATCATTTGCTGGTGCAGTCCGGCCGGGTGACCGGCGTTCGGGTAGGTGACGAAGAGATCGGTGCAAGGCTGGGCGTCCTGCTGGCATCGGGTGGATTTTCCGCCAGCGAGCAGCTTCGCAAGGCTTATATCCCTTTTGCCGAAAACCATGTCTCGATCCTCCCCTACGAAAACACGGGCGACGGCATGAACATGGGATTGGAGGCAGGCGGCGCGCTTGCCGAGGAAAATCTGGTCAACGCGGTATGGGCGGTGGTCTCCAAGCTCACGCGGCCCGACGGATACGTGGCACGCTATGCCCATCTCATCGATATGTCGAAGCCCGGATGCATAGCGGTCAACGCCAAGGGCGAGCGCTTCGGTAATGAAGCATCTGTGCATTTCGTTGAAGCGATGCACCGTGACGGAGCTGTTCCGGCCCACATCATCTGCGATGCCGATTTCATCAAGAAGTACGGCATGGGCATGGTCTATCCCGGCGGCGGCGGTCTCAAGAAGCTTATCGCAGCAGGCTATGTGACCGAGGGGCGCAGTCTTCGCGAACTCGCAGAGAAAATCGGCGTAGAACCGGACGGCCTTGTCGCCAGCGTGGCCAAGATCAACCGCTATGCGGAGATCGGGCATGACGCCGACTTCGGAAAGGGAGAGACACAGATCGACATCGAGATCGGCGATCCCCGGAACAAGCCCAATCCCTGCCTGGGGCGCGTCGAGCGGGCTCCATTCTATGCGATCAAGATCTACCCCGGCGATGGCTCGACGACCGTGGGCCTCAAGGTCGACGCGCAGTTTCGCGTGGTAGGGGGAGACGGCACACCTGTTCCCGGTCTTTATGCTGCCGGGTTGGATGCCAATTCGATCTGGCGAGGCAAATCGCCTGCGCATGGGTGCAACGTAGGTCCTGCCATGGTCACCGGCTTTATTGCGGGCAATTCGATGGCGCAGGCCCTGACACTCGCAAACTAGCTCTCAAGTCACATACACGGCGCTTCTCGTCCCGGCGGGAAGCGCCCTGTGCTGTGCATTGCCGGAGGGCAGCGGCAATAAGGCTGCCGAGGCGGCCCCCGCGACGCATCGGTTGATTGACCATAATCGCCGCCATCCGGGGCGGAGCGCGCAGCAAGGAACGTGACGAAGGTCGACGGCTACCGCGCTACGCGGCAACGCCGCTTCATTCGGCACAGAATTTGGGCCGCATCGCCGCACCGTGAACGCTCCCCAGCCTCGTGCCGTCGGACGCGTCCCAATACCCACGCCAGAACCAGACCCGCCCATCGAAGTCCAGATCGAACACCGCCGCGACGAGCGCTGCCGAGCGCCGTCAATCCCAAAGCCGGCGCGCTGTGCCTAACCATTCCGTAGAGACGGGGCCGGCGTCGTGATTTCCCGGACCACGCAGTAACACTCATCGTACAGCTCACTTCGTCGCGCCAGCTCTCGGCAGATCGGATCGGCACCTTGGCGCAGCGGGGCGACTGGAAGGGCCGATTGATAGTTGGCCCTCGGTGGCAAGCGCCACGCGCAATTGGCTTAGGTCGAGATGGGGACCATGGATGAGCGCCAAAACCTGCAAAAAGCCGTATCCCAGGTCTCCGTCGAAGGTCGGGGTGGTCCCTCTCTTCGGGCAGGTTGCGCTTCGGTTGCGCCTGCGATGCTCGGTATCCCGGATGCAGCGTAAAATCGGTCCGCAAAGCCGGCAAGCTCCCTCGGCCCAGGTTCGAGGGCCTTCGCCGGGACGGACGACGCTGTAACACAAGAACACATCAGGAGAGTTCGATGGACCCACAAGCCCAACCGCAATACCGCAATGCGACGGTCGATCCTGATTGTGTGCCTCGTCCTTATCCCACCCGAACTGGTCATCTGCCGACCTCGATGGAGGGGATCGATGCCGCGTGGTTGGGATCGATTATGGCCCACAAGTATTCCGGCGTCGCGGCACGCAGCATGGAAACGGTCCAGCTGCTGAACAGCCACACGACCAAGTGGCGCGTCAAAGTGGATTGGAACGAAGCGGGGCTTGCCGCCGGGCTCCCCGCGAACCTGTGCCTGAAGGCCAACTGGTCGGGCAGCTTCGACAATGTCGATATCCATGCCGTCGAGGCCCGGTTCTATCATTTCCTCGCCAAGGAAATGAAGGTTCCCACCGCGCAGTGCTATTACGCCGACTGGGACGACGATGGCAGCGCTCACGGCCTGCTCGTGCTGGAAGACCTCAATGATCGCGGTGGACACTTTGGTCACAGTACGCAGCACTCCGGCATCGACATGATCGCCTCCAACCTCGAGGGACTGGCTGGTCTTCACGCCAGTCTCTGGGGAAGCGAAAAAATCTCCAAGGCCAATGCCCCGTGGCTGCAGACGCAGATGGATACTCCGGTCGACAGCGACCAGGTCCGCATCATGTGGCAGTGGATCGACGACAATCTGAAGGATCCGAATTTCCGCGCGATCGCGCCAAAGCACTATCTTGACGATCCGCGCCGCGTCGAGCGCGCATTCGACCGGCTGGGCGAACTTGAGCGTGCCTATGACGCGCCCTATTGCATCGCACTGGGTGATTGCCACCAGGGGAACACCTATATCCTGCCTGGCGGGGAAAGGCTTTGGTTGGATTGGCAACTGGTGCGACGTGGACGTCCGTGGCGTGATCTTACTTATTTCCTAGTCGGATCGCTGACCATCGAAGAGCGGCGCGCCCATCACAAGGATCTGCTCAAGCAGTATCTGTCTTACCTGACCGCGACGGGCGTTCCCGGAATTCCCAGTTTCGAGGAGGTCTGGGAGCAGACGCGCTTGTGGGTGATGTACGGAATTCAGGCGTGGGTCGCCAACCACGACTCCTGGGGCCAGAACGGGTTGCCTATGAACGAGCGGTTCTTCGTCGCGGGCGAGGAACTGGGGACCTGGAAGATACTGCTGGGAGAGTGAGGATGGGACTGGTTCAGGGAAAAATCGCCGTCGTCACGGGATCGGGATCCAACATCGGGGAAGCATGCGCTCGCAAGCTCGCTTGCGAGGGCGCTAAAGTGGTTCTGGCAGACATTAATCTGGCGGGAGCAGAGCGCGTGGCGAAGAGCATCCGCGCCGCCGGTGGGGAGGCGATGGCATGTCCGCTCGATCTTGCAGAAGAGGCGAGTATCGCTGCATTGGTCTACGCAGTGATCACGGCTCATGGCCGGATTGATGTCCTGCACAACAATGCCGCCAACACCGCCGTCAACCAAATGGCCGCTGACGGTGCTCTGGTCGATATGGACGCAGCGGTTTGGGATGCAGCGTTTCGTATCAACACGCGCGGCACGATGCTGATGATCAAACACGTCGCTCCCCACATGATCGCCGCGGGCGGTGGGTCGATCATCAATACAAGCACGGGCGTTTCGATCCTCGGGGATGTCTTCAACCCGGCCTATTCTTCCTCGAAAGGAGCGGTGAACAGTCTTACGCGCAACACTGCCGCCCAGTTGGGCCGCCAGAACATCCGCTGCAACGCAGTGATGCCCGGTTTGGTTCTTACACCGCAGGCGCGCGAAATGATGCCTGCAGAACAACTGCGCATGATCCAGCGGCATGTCCTGTTGCCACGAGAAAGCGTGCCTGACGATATCGCCGGGGCCGTGCTGTTCCTTGCCTCGGATCTTTCGGCATTCGTCACGGGCCAAGTCTTCTCGGTCGATGGCGGTATTTGCCACCACACTCCATATTTCGGCGATGTCATGGATATGCAAGCGGCCGCACACTAATGAAAACGGAGCGGTCAGTCGCAGACTGACCGCTCCCCACAAGATTACCTGATCGGCTCCGCGGATAACGCGGAGCCGAATTGATTTCAGAACTGGACCTTGGCAACGACCCCGTAAGTGCGCGGATCGCCTACAGCTACCGAATTGACCGGGAAGCTCTTGAGCAGGACATCCGCAGCCGCGAAATATCGCTCCTTGGTCAGATTGCGGACGAAGAAGCTGAGATCGACGCCAGTATGAGCGATGTTCTCCCAGTCCAGGCGCATGTTGACGAGATTGTAGCCTGGCAGCTTTTCACCATATTGACCACCGAAGTCCGCAGTCATGAACAGGTCACCGCTCAGCACCAGATCACCGTCCGCCGGACGGACAGGCAAAGTCCAGTTCGCGCTGAAAGTGCCGGAAAAGGTCGGCGCGTATTTGTTTACGTCGGAAGAGGTGAAGGAAATTCCCTCCACGTCGGGCAGCGTGAGCTTGTCTACCCTCATGTGCGTATAAGCGCCGTTGAAGGAGACCGTCAGGTTTCTGCTGGGGCTGACGGCGGCATCCAGTTCCACGCCATAGATCGACAGGTCTGCAGCGTTCACGCCGAACGAACCGTTGGTGGGACTGTCCGGGGCGGAAGCGGGAATCAATGTTTGCGCGTTCAGAAATTGCAACGCGTTTTTATACTTGCTGTAATAGGCTGCTGTGTTGATGTGACCGTGGGCACCGGCGATGTTGAACGTCCATTTCTCGCCGATCTCGATATCGGTAAGCGTCTCTTTCCCGGTTTTCTGGAATGGCCGCAAATCAACGCATTGACCCGAGCCGGATCCGCAGGCGGGGTCGGTTCCCCCGGTCGTAAAGCGCGTTTCGAACAGCGGCGTGTTTACATTGACACCGCGGTAGCCGCGACGGCTTACCACATAAAGCAGGAGGTCAGGCGCGGCCTTCCAATCCGCACCAATCGTCCAACTGGGCGCGGAGCCGCGATTGGATACCACGCCGATGCCGTCGGGAAGATTGAGCTCTGCAAGCGACCGGCAGGTCGAATCCTCGGCATAGGAAGTTCCGATGGCGCCGCCGCAAGCCGACACACGGTCCCAGCTGTAGCGCAGGCCGGCGTTGAGCGTGACGGCGTCCGTCACCTTGTAGGAGATCTGTCCGAACGCAGCGTAGTTGGTGTTCCTGACATTGGCGGTGACGACTGCGGCAGGTGTTCCGGGCGTGGTGAATGCGGAGAATGTCGAACCGGAGGGACCATCGGGTGTGTCATGGCTATAGAAGCCGCCGACAATGAAATTGAATCGGTCGAAGCTGCCAAGGAACTGCACTTCGTCGGTCAGATACTGGCGCTGAATCAGCGCAGCCGCATGGAATACCGTGAAGGGAACATCCACCGGACTGCCCAGTGCGGCGCCCGGCAGGTACATTGGGCCGAGAGCAGAAGTGTTGATCAATTGGTCGCTGCGATTCTTGCGATAACCGAAAATGTTTCGCAGCGTGAATTGGCCGAAACTTGCGGATGTGTCGTTCGAAATGCCCCAGTTGCGACGATTGGCACGGCCGGATCCCGAATCGTCCGTGAACGCACCGTAGAAATTCTGCTTCTGCAACGCGAGATACTGCGCTGTCTGAGCATCAAGGGAAGCGCCGATCAGTGACCCCGCAGCCGCGCCGACCGACGGGGCGAACAGGTCCGTAAAGCTGAAGTTCTGGCGAAGCAGATAATACCCTGAAGCAGATTCCCTGGCTTTGAAGTAGTCGAAAATGGTCGTGCTCTTCAGCCAGTCGGCGGGCGTGAAGAGTACCGAGGCTCGTGCGCTGTCCTGATGGACGTCATTGAACCCATCGCCGCCGTTGATCGAATATGTCATCGGATCGCGCCGTCTGATCTGTCCTGCAACGCGGATGGCCAGAACGTCCGCGATGACCGGGACGTTGAGGGCGCCCTGAACTTCGCGATAGTCGTAATTGCCGTAAGTCCCCTGCAGATAACCGCCAAAGTCCTGGCCAGGTGATTGCGGGGATATCAGAACTGCACCGCCAAGGGTGTTGCGGCCGAACAAAGTGCCCTGCGGGCCCTTGAGGACCTGGATGTTGCCGATATCGAACGTCGGCACGTTCGAGCCGAGCGAGGCAAGGGGCACGTTCGCGAAATAGGTAACTACACCGGGCGTGACTTCGCCAGTCGGTATCTGCCCGATCCCGCGAAGTGAAACCGAGGTGTTGTCCTTGCCGCCCTCCGAACTGAATGTAAGACCGGGCGAGATAGTCCGAATATCGGCAATCGTCTGGACGCTGCTACGTTCAAGGGCGGTATCGGAGAATGCTACGACCGATACAGGCACGTCCTGAAGCCGCTCCTCACGCCGCCGCGCTGTGACGACGATCTCGCCGGTCAGGGACGGGGCGGCGGAGGACTGCGCTTCAGCGGTCCGGTCGGGCGTGGGCGGGCCATCGGCGGCCCATGCCTGAACAGGAAGCACGCTCATTGCACAGAGCCCGGTCCCCGCTACGATGCGGACGAATTTAGTTTTCATGTATCGCCTCCCACTTGCGTCCGGCTTCTTGCGCCGCGCGTAGATATTCCCCGCCGCTAAAGAACGGGCAGACGGCGGGAGCTATAGAGATCTATCTCGTTTCGATTCCTATCTTCGGAGGGGGTGAGGCCCAAATTGGTTTCGGTTTTTCTGGTGCAAGGATCTGCCTTCGAAACAAGCAGATTCTGGTCGGTGACGAACATTGAGCAGAACGTGGCTTTGCTGGCTTTCGCTCAGTCTCGGCACTTCGCGCTTCACGGAATATCGGCATTCTTCCCCGTCGAGGTTATGCGCGGCGAGAATTCTTAGCCCGTTCTTTGACAACGCTGTTTGCAAATCGCCCGAAATTGAATAATGACGAATTTGTCATTATAGGAGGCAGGGATGCAAATCGGCACGTTTCACACTGGCAAATTGACTGTCGCCTGCGTCGAGAATCCTGTGAACGCGGCTCGCGCATTACGCCCATTGCTTGCAGCAAATGCCGACAGATGCGAAAAGGAACGCCGCATCGTCGCGCCGGTGATGGAGGCTTTGCGCAACTCCGGCTTGTTTCACATTACTGCACCCCGGCGCGCTGGAGGGCCGGGGCATAAACTGATCACCCATATTGAAACGGTGGCGGAACTCGCTCGTGCCTGCCCGGGCACCGGCTGGGCCTACGGTTTGCTGAGCGGAATAACCGGTACTGCTCTTGGATTAGGGCCGTCGATGACAGAGCTGCTTTTTCGTCATGGGGGTGAACTGTTCTGCAGCGCATCGGCGCCCAGCGGCAACGCGACGGGAGTACCCGGCGGTTACCTCGTCTCGGGACGGTGGGGATACGGTTCCGGATGCCTTCATGCCGATTGGGCGCTGAACGGCATCATGCTTGATACAGCGGTTGGCGCGCAGCCAGCCATGGCATTCTTGGACCTTCATGATCCGGCATGTTCCATCGAGGACAACTGGCATGTTGCAGGTATGGCCGGCTCGGGGAGCAACATGATCGTTGCCGAAAACGTGTTCGTGCCGGAAGAGTTGATCCTGAAACCCAGTGATACACCTCCACCAGAAGTGCTCCTCGAGATGGAAGGTCTCGAGGCGCGGGACCGCTGGCCGATGGAGCCGTTGTTCCCGCTGGGCGTGTTGGCGCCGATGCTCGGCGCAGCAATGGCGATGCTGGAGCACGTAGTAGAGGTGATGGACCGGCGGCCGGTCGTAGGCTGGACTTTTACCACTCAGACTGCCTCCGAAGCCTTGATCGGAATGACAGGACGCGCGGCAATGGAAATCGACTCGGCCTGGCTGCACGTCCGTCAAGCTGCCGCGATGCTGGACGAGGCGGCACAGCAACGGGTCTTGACTGGATACGACAAGGCGCGGATCCAGGCGGACTGTGGTTATGCCATGGAACTACTGCGTGGGGCAGGCGAGCGGCTGATGGACGTGGCCGGACCTGGTGCCTTCGCGTTGTCCAATCCCTTGCAGCGCTTCTGGCGCGACCTCAGCGTGGGCACGCGCCACAACGCGCTCAATAGCCATTTGTCCCTGGAGCTTTACGGGCGGGCAATCACGGGCCGTGCATCGAACATCCGCCTCATTCCCGACATCGGGCCGGTGCCTGTCCTTTCAAACGACCGATAACCCTTTCACCACAGGAGAGAAAATGATGCCCATTCCAACACCTCAGGCAATCGCGACCTTCCTCAAAGAGCAAGCCGAGATGTTCACCGCCGGGCGGCTCGACGATTTTCTGGCGGCGTTCAGGGCTATCGCGCCTGGAGGGTTTAGGGTGCAGGATCCAGCAACAGGTCCGATCCAGGAAGGGTGGGACAAGCTGGAGGCACTATGCCGTGAATATGCGGGCTGGAAGCTTTTCGTGGAAGATGTGAAAGTCAGCGGCAACGAAGCCGTAATCTACGTCCGCAACGAAGGGGAATATCAGGGGCAAGCCATCACTGCGTATAGCATCGAACAGTATGTGTTCAGCGATGATGGCAGCCTGCTTGCGCGCTATTTCCATCCCATGCAATAGGACAGCATGTCCTCGGTTGCCTCCCACCTTCAAGAGCCGGATCCGCGCAGCAAGGCAGCAGCGCTGCGGCGCGAGCGGATGCGGCAGAGGCTGATTGAGGCGGTACTTGAACTCTACCAGCCAGGCCAGGCCGCGCAGCATGTCCTCATCGACGACGTGATCAAGCTGGCGGACGTCTCGCGTGGGAGTTTCTACAAGTATTTCGAATCCATCGATGCGGTAGTCGAGGAGTTGGCAGAGGCGATGACGGTGGGCATGATCGCCGATTATCGCCGCTTGTTCGAGGATATTTCTGATCCACTGGTGCGGGCCGTGGGCGGTGCGATGATGGTGATGCTGCGCGCGCTACACGATCCGCGGTGGGGAGGCTTTACCTGCCGCATCGACTTTGTGGATTATTTTGCGCGCGAGCGAGCGTTTGACCTCATGGTTCGCGATGCGCTGGAGGGTGCCAGGGATGGTGGCCAGATAATGTTCACATCGGCGGACGCCGCCGTAGACCTCATCGTGGGAATGACTGTCGAAGCTCGGCGGCGCCTCGTTCGCGGAATAAGCGATCCGCATGACTATATGGACGAGATGATCCGATGCACATTCTGCGGGCTGGCGGCAGCCCCCGACGTAGTGGCTCTCGCATGCGAGCAAGTACGGTTTCGCATTTTCCAGGAGGCAACCGAGTTGGACTGGTGGTCAAGTTCGATCGCACATGGGTGATCTGCCTTATTCGATCGCCGTCGGCCGTTCTTGAACCAGGCGTTGGCGAGCCGCACATCCATTCAGTATTTTCGCGTTGAGAGTACGCTTTGCGTCGCCAAAATCCGGTCGCTCCGTCGCCGCCAGCAAACCGCAATCGAGCCTTCATCGCACCAAAGCCGGCCAATCTGATGGTCCGGATTCCGCAGCAGGCAGCGATGACAAGGTGGGCAGCGCACACATCCGCTGCTTCCATGGCCCGGTGGCACCAATTTCGCGTTTCGCCTGCACGGGCATGCGCGGGGGCAATCTTAATCCCCGACGCCGGCCCGTGGCATTCTTTCTCGGCAAATGGTGCAATAGGCTACGCTGATCAGGCCGGCGCCGGAATTGCCGTGCCTGCTCGTGTCTTAGCGGCAGCGACCAATTGGAAGAGGCCTGAATTGTACTGGGTCAACTGTTCCAGCGTTAGATCGCGGTAAGGCGTCATCGGGCAAAGCGAATCGACCACCTCCCAGAAGGGTTCGATCTTCTCAAGCACCTCATCGACGGGTCCGCAGGTGACGAAGGCCTCCACCATCTCGTCGGAGACATTGCCGATCACTTTTGCAATGTCTCCATGTTCGCCGAGGCTCAGTTGGCAGGCCCGTGCCTGATCTCCAAAGCCGATCGCCTCGAAGAATGGCTCATATTCCTTGTAGCCGGAATAGGCGGCAACCGTAGCACGGCTGTCGTTGATCGCCTGCTGTTTGTCGTCGTTGACCGCGATCCAGGGCCACGCATTAATCTCGATATCCTGACGTCTGCGGCCGTGCTTTGCCAGTGTCTCATTTATGAAGGGCAATTTGCTCCTGGTGTAGGCCGCAGACCAAAGGGCGTGCACCATGAGCCCGTCGCCGATTTCGAGCGCCAGCGCGGTCATCTTGTCCTGGAGCGCCGCGATCCAGATCGGAACGCGCTCGCGAACCGGCGGCGGGGTCAGCATCATTTCCTCGAAATCGGCGGTGAAGTATTCGCCCTTGATCGGATCGAGGCCCTTATGCGCATTGGCGATCACGTAACGGATGACGCCGACGCTCTCCCGCAGGTGCGTCAACAGCTTGCGTTCCGGCTCTCCGTACATGCCGGTCACGCAGCTCTTGATGCTGGAGCCAAGGCCCAGCACGAAGCGCCCTTCGGAGATTCGGTCAACTTCTATCGCCGCATAGGCCGTTTCGAGAGGACTGCGCGTGCCGACGATAGCCACGCCAGTGCCGACCTTGAGGCTACGGGTCAGTGCGGCAGTCGCCGTCATCGGAATGAACGGAGGGCCGTAAATCTGCAGAGCGAAGCAGCCTTCGAATCCGACCTGCTCCATTTGCTGGCCAATGCCGGCCATGATCGGGGCGGAAAGAGTGGGCATGACGCCCCACCAGCGGCGCTCCGCGCCAACGGCATTGACAAGCTCGGGCATGAGTACTCCGAAGATAAAAAAAAGGGCGGACACTAATGTCCGCCCAAGGGGAGAGGTCAGGTCAGAACCGGAAGAGTTCCTTGCGAAGTCCGATGATCTCGCTGCAATCTGCGCTGACGTTGTCGCGATAGGCGAAATCGCCGTTGGCTTGCCGATCGGCTAACTCCATCATCGCCATGCGGTAACGCTGACCAGCCTGGTCGAACTTGCTGTGGAGGTCCTTGCGGTCGGTATGACGCATGTAGCGCGGGCTTTGCGGGGAGGTCATGTAGCTGTCCTGGCGCGAAACCTTGTAGCCAGCTTTGGGCATGACATGACGGAACATGAGCCCGGCATTGGTCGTGTTCATCACCATTTCCATGCGCGTGCGATCCCGCGTTTCGGGCGTACACGGATGGAAAAGAGGGACGTCGTCCCCTGGGCTGAACCGGCCATAGGCGATCGCGCAGTGCGAGCGGAGGTAGATGCGAATGACTTGGCGCACGTTTTGCGTGGGCTGCCTGATGCCGCTGAAGAACTTCATTACCGGCGCGACCGACTTGTTCACGCAGGTGCGAACCATAGTGACCGTTTCGCTGTCGTAGAAGGTTTCCACTGTCTCGCTGTCCGATCGCTCATCCCCCACGACATCGGCATGAAGGAAATCGGCGTGCGTAAGGTCGATCAGGTTTTCGAGGCTGATTGGTGCAGCGCTCTCAAAGCGTACCGTCGCGGTCATGTGCCGCGGAAGTCCGCCGTCCGGCGGCAGGAACGGCAGGCTCGGAAGGTGTACCGGATCTGCTGCGAGCGGATTGCCGAACCAGACCCACACGACGCCGTAGTGCTCCATCACCGGATAGCACCCGCGGGCGTCGGTATATTCGCTCTTGTCGCGCGCTATCCGTTCGTTCGGATGGAATTCACTGGCGATCACGGTGCCGTTCTCGCGCCAGAGAAAAACCGGATGGGAATAGACCGCACGTCGGACGGGCTTGGCCGTCACAGAATAATTGTGCGCGACTGGAAACCACGTATCGCGCATGACGATATTGTGGGGCACCCAGCGATTGATCGCATTCAGCGCGATCTGACCGGAGCCGGTGCCGGTGCCGGAAGGGGGACTTCCGTCGTGTTCGGCGGAACGATCAGCGACTTCAAGCATCTCTAGTTTCTCCTTCAGGCCGCTTCGGTCTTGTCGCGCACGAGCGGTGTCTGTTCGAGCATTGCGCTGCGCAGGTCCTCGCCGTGCAGTGAGACGGTGGGTTTCGTGGCACGCAGCCTTGATCCGTCTACCGATGACAGTACCGAAAGCGGATTGATTCCCCGCAGAATTGCGCCGTGCAGGCCGGGTTGGCGCACACCCAGTGCAGATCTCCAACGCACAGCCGTGACGCCCCGCGCCGAGGGAACGGGACACAGCATCGCTCGCATTAGCTCGTTGAATTGATCGTCCCGCAGGATGAGCGTGGTTTGACCGGTCTGCGGGTGCGTTCGCGTCAGCAACGTCAGCGGAAATTCCGACACAAAGTGCGATGGCCAGTGCGGCGTGCTCCACTGACAATTGCGCTCCATCACCAGCATGCCATCTTCTTCATGAAGTTCAGACATGAGATATGGCGTGAAGCGGACTCCCCTGATCTTGAGGATCAGGCTGGGATCGTCATAGAGAGCATTGAGATACTCCTGATGGCTGCAACTCACGTTTGCAGTGCCGCAGTAGTTATACTTGTCCTCGGCTATTAGTGGAACTTTCGCCTTCGGGTCCAGGCACACACGTACAAAGCCGCCTTGTTCGAACACGCCGAACGCGTTGGCCTTGTAGACCGGCGGAAACTTCTGCTGGTCCTTCATGTTCGGGATTTCCTTCAGGCGCCCGGTCTCGCCGTCATAGCTCCATCCGTGATAGCCGCACTGAATCCAGCCATTGTCGCGGATGCAGCCGAGCGAGAGAGGAGCCCTGCGGTGCGGGCAGCGATCCTCGAGCGCGCGCGCAATGCCCTGGTTATCCCGCCACAGCACGAGCGGCTGATCGCCAATATCGACCGACAGGGGCTTCTGGGAGGTCACTTCCTCGGAACGGGCTACCGCCCACCAGAGATCATTCTCGAGACTCATAACGTCTATCCACTCTCCCTTTTGATTAAATTGACGCGTGACAATTTATAAGTCAATGACTTTTGAATATGTCCTTCCTGATGCTCGATAGACCTCAGCGCGCCCGCGGCCGTCCTGCCCAGAATGCCGACCTGGCGCTGGATGAGGACAAGCTTCTGGGCCTTGCGTTCGCCACATTTGCAGAGCGCGGATACGAGGCAACGACCTTGCGCGACCTCTCGAAGCGGCTGGGCGTCAGCCACAATCTCCTGAATGTACGTTTCGGACGAAAGGAGGATCTGTGGGTCCGTGCGGTCGATTGGCGGATGGCCCAGGCCTCTCCCTTCGTTGAAATTGCTTTCGACGAGCAGGCTGACGCCGAAGTGCGTCTGCGGCACCTGGTGGAGCGGTTCTGTCTGTGGGCGGCGAGAAACGGCGACATAGTCGCGCTTACCAACGTCGAAGGTTGCCGTTCGACCTGGCGACTGGATCACATCGTCGAGCACTTCGTGCGGCCATTCCAGCGAAGGCTGGACGATCTTCTCGATGCGGTTAGGCGCCAGCGGCCCGTCCACGGCCTTTCGACGGCTGCCCTGATGGCCCTGCTTGTGCAGGGCGTTGGATACTATTTCTGCGCGGTCCCGATGCAGCAACGACTGGGCGCCGGGCATGAGGTCGACGCGGACCACGCCGACCAGCAGGCAGCCCATTTGGCCACTTTTCTGCTTGCGGCCTTGCTCCCGCCTGTCGAGTGAACAACGCGGCGGGAGCAAGTGCAAATCACTTGTAGGGGTCGACGGGCTGCGGCACGTCGATCACACCGATGTCCTTGAGCATCGAGAGAACGTCCGAAATGCTGAAGATGCTGACGATCTTTTCGTCCTTGAACTTGACGATCGAGAACCAGTTCACCTGGAACTCGTTGCCGGTCGGTTGCACGCCCATGTACGGGCCGCCTACGTGCTTGCAGTAGTGGGTCGCATAGATCCAGATCTCGTCGTCGCCCTTGCCTACCGCGTCGATGGTCTTGTAGGCGGCGGGGAAGAAGGTCTTGTACAGCGCAACCGGCGAGGTCTTCCACTGATCGTAAGTGCCAAGATCCGGCCGGTTGGGGTTTCCATACCGAAAGTCGGAATGGAAAAAGCGGTCCATGCCATCGAAGTCACCCGCGTTCAGGGTTTCCTGAAGGTCGGTCCAGTGCTTGACCATCTTCTTCTGGGCATCGGTGAGCAACGGGGAAGCGGACACGTCCAGTTGTTCGCGAATTGATTCTTTCCAGGCCACGTTTGTCCTCTCTCTCTCTTTCTCTGTTCAGTCTATTGGTATTATCAATCCTCGGGCGCGATAGTCACGGTAAGACCGGACAACGCATCCGTCATCATCAGCTGACACGACAGTCGTGACCTGTCGCCGCGGTGAGGCGACCCATCCAGCAAGTCGCTTTCATCCTCCGTCACCGGAGGCAGCGTCGCTGCAAACGAGGGATCGACGTAGACATGGCATGTCGCACAGGAGCAGCAGCCGCCGCAAAGAGCCAGAAGTTCGTCGAGGCCGGAATCGCGAATGGCTTCCATTACCGATGCATTCGCGGAAGCCGCGATCGTCTGCTGCGAGCCGTCACGGGTAATGACATTCAATTCAGGCATGGCATTCCTCTGCTGGAGTCTGGTCGATGCATGGCTGTTAGCGAGCGCGCCTCGGCTCACGACCTGCCGAAAGACAGGTCGCGGAAGGAAGTTACGTCACTTCAACCTCGACATCGAAGCGGTCGAAATAGAACCCGAACGGCCGGCGCAGCTCTTCCGCTGTGACAAGGAAATCTCGTTCCAGGTCGTAGACGATCTTTCCTTTCGATTGTTCGCCGTGCTCGGCGAGATAGCGATGGAGTTCAGCCAACGCTTCGTCCGTCAGCTCAACGCCTGCGATGCGATAAATCTCTCTCAGTATCCGGTCCGGGGCTTGCGTCCATTCATCGAAATAGACATCGATTGTCTGGTCCGCTGGCAGGACATCGCGGTCCCTGACGCAGGCACGCAGCAACCTCTGATACCGATCGGGCCAGTAGCCGAGCGGTTCCGCGATATCGACGGTCTTGCGCAGCATCCGGGCAGCGTAAGTGTACATCGTAAGCTGCGAGCGGATTGAGCCGACGGGATCGCGATGGGTCAGCACGAAAGTCGCATCCGGGAATGTCTTGTAGAGGGCCGGTAGCTGTTCCATGTGCTGCGGGCACTTGATGACCCACCGATTAGGGCCGTTAAGAAACGTCAGGATTTGCATGCATTTGCGCAAATAGGCGTAAGTTCCGGACTGATCGTGGCTGAGATAATAGTCCCGCCAGCGCGGCACGAGGGCAAGCCATTCTATGAGATAGGAGGAGAAATCGACTGCCTGCAGCTCGATGTCCTCGCTGATGTGGTCGGGCGAGAATTCGTGCATGATCGCCATGTAGGGCAGTATCGATTCCATTGTGCGCCAACCTTGTTCGGCCTTTGTCCAGCGCGGGTTGGAATCTTGGGGTGTGGGCGTTTCATCGGGCGCTGCTACCGGCGCGATTGCCTCCCACCAAGGCAGGGAACGGAACCGGCGGTCTGCCGCAAGCAGCCCCAGCAAGTGCGTCGTACCGGACCTTGGAAGGCCGGCAACAATGATCGGCCTCTCGATCGGTATTTCGAGAATCTCGGGGTGTCGCTTCACGATATCCTCGACGCGCAGACGTGTTGCTGCATAGCGGATCATCATCTGGAACAGATTTGCCCGTGTCACGGCAGAGGCGTTTTCGTCCTCGTCGATGGACTGGCACCAGACCGCCAGACGTTCCTGAAAGTCCTGGGCGCCGAAATCCGAAAGGCCCGTCTGCGCCATGGCGGCTGCCAGAATGACCTGCGGCTCGAACACAATATGCGCAGCGGCAGCTTCGGCGCCGGCGAGCACCTGCTTCTGGATTTCGTCGAGCACGGGGTGATGAAGGTCGGTGATATCTATAACGTTGGGGTGCGTTGCCCCCTTCTGAGCGGAATCGACCATGTCACTCTCCCTTGGCCTTTACCGCATTTAAGGAGATGGACCCTGTCCTAGGCAAGGTGATCGGGCATCGCAGCTCTGCCAAATCCTGCTTCATAACGCCAGTCGCCGTGCGCGGCGGATTTCGGGAAAGGGCGCCTGGGAGAGTTTGATGGACACTGTTTCACAAATCTACGACCTGCCAGCCACTCCGGAGATGGAGTGCAGGGTCGAAGGGCGCATCGAACTTCCTGGCGTGGTGATGAAACTCCATCGCTACCGTTTTTTCGGGCGGCAGGAAGGCATCTTCACTTCGCATCGCGGGTTTCTGGATCTTGCCTTGTCGCCGCGGCCAGGCCGTCCGCGTGGCGGCTTTGAAAGCGGCGGGGAGGGAGCGCTGGGCGAAATTATCTTCGTTCCAGAGGGAAGCAGGTTGCATACGCGCTGGGGTGACGGTGAGCAGAAATCCATCTGTTGCGGATTTGACGGAGCCGGTTTCGATCTCGCGGACGCGCGCCGTCCAACAGCCGATTTGGGTTTGGCATTGCTCGACGTTCGCAGCGCGGCGGTGCGCGCAGCTCTGAGGCGTATTGCGGGTGAAATTGCACAGCCCGGGTTTTGCAGCGAATTGCTGGTGCAGGCAATGTGGCTCGAGGCGGCTATAGAGTTGCAGCGGTATTTGCGGCTGAATACGGGGGATCGAAGCGCGCGCAGCCCACTCTCGCGCCGTCAAATGGAGCGAATTAACGAGCGGATCGAAATGCCTGGAAAGCCGCCCTCAATTGCCGAAATGGCAAAAGATTGCGGTCTTTCCACGCGTCATTTCTTCCGATCGTTCCGAGCTGCCACCGGCGAAACGCTCACCAGCTACGTCACCGAGCGCAAAATCTTCAGAGCCAAGGAGAGGCTCAGCCAGACCGAGATGGCTATCAAGGTCATCGCGTGGGAATGCGGTTTCGATAGTCCCGCGGCGTTCTCCGCCGCATTTCGCAAGGCGACCGGAGTGATCCCGCGGCAGTTCCGGGATGCCCTGATGCACTAAGGCCGTTTGGCGATGGCTTTGGCAGGGCTGCGAAAGTTCCGATTGTTGATGTGAAGACCGCAACGGGCAATCTTTCGCCGAGCGGGCCAGACTTCAAAGCGGTCACTGGGAGATAGAGCGTGCCGGAGAACCTGTTCGACCTCAGCGGCAAAGTGGCACTGGTCACAGGGGCAAATTCCGGGCTTGGCTTCGGCTTCGCGCGGGGGCTTGCCCGTGCAGGCAGCGACATCGTGATCTGGGGACGCCGGCGGGAGAAGAACGAGGAGGCGGCTGCGGCCCTGCGCGCCTATGGAGTCCGGGTCTTTGCTGACAGTGTGGATGTGGCCAGTGAGCCGGCCATCGTCGCCGGGTTCTCACGCGCGCTCGAAGCCATGGGGCGGATCGACACGCTTGTTGCCAACGCAGGCATCGCAAGCCAGGTGCCGTTCACCGAAATGGACGTCACACGGTATCGCCAGCTGATCGACGTCAATCTCGACGGTGCGGTCTTCACGCTGCGCGAAGGTGCACGCCACATGAAGGCCCGCGCCGAGGCTGGCGATCCGGGGGGCTCCCTGATCATCTGCGGCAGCGGCTCGATCTTCCAGGGTGTGCCGACTATGGCGCATTACGGTATTGCCAAAGGGGCGCTCAATGCGCTTGCGAAGGCGCTGGCAGCGGAGCTCGGCCACTTCGGTGTGCGCTGCAATGTCATAGCGCCCGGCTTCATCGAGACGGAAATGACGTTCGCGGACCCGGAGATCGGCCGAAAGATCGCCGATATCGTCGCATCGAAAGCGCCGCTTGGAAGGGCAGGAACCCCGGCCGACCTGGAAGGCGCTGTGGTCTATCTGGCGAGCGACATGGCAGCATACCACACCGGTGACACGCTCGTCGTCGATGGCGGGAAGATGTCGGCCAACTGACCGGACGGCAGGTGCGAGAGGGTATTTCGCCGCCAGTCTGGAGCCTAACATCAGGAGGATTGCATGTTCGCCCGGCCAAACAGCCTGCACAGTCAGGTCGCCTACGTCACCAATGACCTGCCCGCTGCCATGGCGAGGCTCAAGCAGGAATACGGTACGCCCGGCTTCTTCGAGATGTGCAACATCCAGCCAGGGGAAGATCCCACAGGCAAGCCGGTGCTCAAGATCGCCATTGCGGTCGTGGGGGGCGTCGAAATCGAACTGATCGAGCCGGTGGGCGACACTGCGCCGCTGTTCAGGGATTTCCTGCCGCAAGGGGATGAGCTTGCTATCCGCTTCCATCATATCGCGACCCGGATCGGCGGGCCAATGGCGAATTGGGAAGCGCATCTGGGCTCGATCGATCAGGAGCGCCACTCGGTGGTGTTCGAAGGCGCGGTCGGAGACATGCTGCGCTATGTCTATACCGACGAGCGCCCAACGCTCGGGCATTTCGTTGAACATGTCTGGATGTCTCCAGAATTGCTTGCACAAATGCGAACGCTGATCCCGAGCTTCCCCCCGGTGGAGGGCTGAGACGATGACCCTCGCGCTATCCCGCCTGAACTTTCGCGATATCGGCGGAACGCCTACCTCAGACGGCCGAAGGGTTCGGCACGGCATTCTTTTCCGGTCCGAGGGGCCGGCCAGTTTCGTGGAAGATCACCGCGAAGAACTGGTGAGGCTTGGTTTTCGCAGCGTTGCGGATCTGCGCTCGGACATTGAACGTCAATCGGCACCACACGATTGGTGCGGACCGGATTGCAGGCTTCTCAATCTCGACATGAATACCGACCTGCGCGCGCAAGGGGAGGATATGTGGGCATCGCTCGGGCAGGAGCCGAGTGCCTCGCGCGCGTCGGAAGTAATGGCGCATAACTATGGCCTGATGCCCCAGGCTTTCCTGCGCCATTTGCCGACAATGGTTGAGGCACTTCTTTCCCGCGAAACACCGATGCTGGTTCATTGTACGGCCGGCAAGGACAGGACCGGGGTCGTCGTGGGACTACTCTTGGAACTTCTGGGCGTTCCGCGAGCGGTGATTGCCGAAGATTACCGCAAGTCCGATGTCTTCGGGGAAAATCTGCGCATGTCGGATCATCTCAAGCGTGACCTTGAAAAGACGTTCGGCTTCGTGCCGCCCGACGAAATGGTCGCGGTGCTGATCGGCGTTCAGGACAGTTTCCTCGCGCGCGCCTTTGACGAGATGGAGAGCCGGTGGGGCGGCGTCGACGGTTATTTTGCCGCTGCCGGAATCGATGAGGAACAGCGCGCGGCGCTGCGCGCGCTGCTTGTCACTGACTAGGCGCGAGGTTTGTGCGGGCATGACGACAATCGCGGCCTTGACGACGATGCCGGGAAGCGGAGCGACCCAAGGTGCAGCATGGATCGGTCGCAGAAAGGTGGAGAGCGATATGAGCGATAACGGCGTATTCGAATGGGAAGACCTTCTCGACCAGCTTCGTCCGCTGGGTCAGCAGATGCGCGATCGCATTCCCGAGCGTCTCCGCAGCGATCCGCATGTCATGCAGGAATCGATGCGGCTCTTGCTCTCCGGAGTGCTCAGGACCGCGAACGATGCGATCATGCACGATCGTAGTCATCCGATCTTCGTCCCCGAACTCAATATCTGCCAGAACATCTTCCAGCCCAACGCAGACACCATTTACAAGGCGGCGCTGATCGAGAAGGGCGGCACTTACCGCATTCGCGGCGATCGCGGCACCACGCGAATGATGATCCTGGCCCAGCTCGGTCCCGACACGCTCCGCACGGGGAAGCATCATCCCGCCCAGGATGCGAATGATTTCGACGACCTGCGGATTGCGCCTGACGGCAGTTTCGACGTTATCCTCTCGCCGCAGCGTCCCGCCGATTATGACGGCGACTGGTGGGAGCTCAAGCCCGAGACGGAAAAGTTGATGGTGAGGATCGTGGCCTGCGACTGGGGTTGTGAGCGCGAGCCTCGCTTCGGCATCGTCCGCCTGGATGCCGAACATGCCGCCAAGGGAAGACCAAGTCTCGCCCAGCTCGCGCACCGGTTCGCGGAGATTCCCATGACGGCGGCGGTATGTGCGATGGCATTTCCCGACAAGGTCCAGAAGCTGCGGGACGAAGGGCTGATCAACACTCTGAAAGTGGCTGATTTCTCGCAGATGACGGGTCTTGCTCGGCAGTCGTACTATGAAGGCGCCTACGAACTCGCCGAGGACGAGGCCCTCATAACCGAAGTGCGGATCCCGAAGGAGGTCGGGTACTGGTCCTTGATCCTGACCAACGAGCTCTACGAAACGACTGACTGGTATCACAATCAGTCCAGCCTCAATGCTGCGCAGGCCGTGGTCGACGTCGACGGCGTCTTTCGGGCTGTTATTTCCGCGCGCGACCCGGGCGTGCACAACTGGCTCGATACCTCGGGCTATTCCAGCGGCGCGGTGCAGGGACGGTGGTTCAACACTGACGAGCGTCCAACCCCCAGCATGAAGAAGGTGAAATTGAACGAGGTCCGCCAGTATTTGCCGGCAGGCACCGTTTTGGTGGCACCGCGCGAACGCGCCGAGGCAATCCGCGAGCGGGCGCTGCGAGCGCATACCCGCATCATCTGGTGAAGGACGGATGCGATGAACGATGCACTCTCGATGCTGCTCGATTACGAGGCGATCCGCAACGTCAAGGCGCGCTACTGCCGCATGCTCGATACCAAGGACTGGGAGGGGTTCATCGACCTTTTTACCAGCGACGCGGTGATGGACGTACAGGAGGATACCGGACACGCGCCGATCACCGGCCATGAGGCGATACTCGACCAGGTGCGGTTTGCAGTGGCGGATGCCCGGTCGGCCCATCAGGTTCATTCCTCGGAGATCGATCTCAAAGGGGATGAGGCGAACGTCGTGACTGCTATGCAGGACCGCGTCGTCTGGGCGCCGGGCAAGAGCCCAATACCCGGCGCGCAATCCATCACCGGATTTGGTCATTACACGGAGCGTTACGTCCGCCAGGCCGGGACATGGAGGATCGCCTCGCTCAAGCTGACACGTCTTTATGTCGAGGTTCATCCCGAGCCTGTCTTTTGACAGGTTGCAATCAAAGTCGCGGCCGCAAATCTGCGGCGCATAACGAACTGAGAGGATTTCAATGACGCTGGCGGTGGAACCGGGAGCACAGGCGCTTTTCGACAGGTTCGGCACGTATATTCTGCCGGGGCGTGTCAACGACCCGCGGCGCGGCATCGAAGAAGCCCGGGAAGCCGAGCGGATCGGCCTGGGGTGCGTGTGGATCTCCGAACGCTATGCGCTCAAGGAACCGGCTGTGCTCGCGGGCGCTGTGGCTGAGGCCACATCGAAGATCCGCATAACGGGAACCATGTATGCGACGATGCGCCATCCGCTGGTGACTGCAAGCGTTGCGGACATGATGCAAGCGATGAGCGGGGAACGCTTCCGCCTCATGTTCGCCCGCGCGGTACCGGCCTATATGAAGATGCTCGGATCCCCGCCCATCACGATGGAGCGGCTTGCCGATCTGATCACGATCTGTCGCCGGCTCTGGGCCGGTGAAAAGGTCGATTACGACGGCATACTCGGCAAGTTTCCGGCCATCAACCTGACCGATCGCCACGGAGGAACGCCCCCGCCGATCATTTTCACGGCGATCGGGCCAAAAAGCCTCGAATTTGCAGGCGAGCACTGCGACGGCGTGCTGCTTCACCCCTTCGTTTCGGCGCAGGGCGTGAAGAACAGCGCCAGAATCGTCCGCGAGGCCGCGGAAAAGGCAGGGCGCGACCCGATGTCAGTGCGCATCTACCATAATATCATTGTCGCTCCCGATCTGCCCAAGGACGAGGAAGAGGCCGTCGTCGGCGGGCGCGCGATCACCTATTTCGAACTCCCCGGTTTTGGCGACCTGATCGTCGACATCAACGGCTGGGACAAGAAGGTGCTCGACGACATCCGCGCCCACCCCAAGATTGCAGGGCTCAACGGAAAGCCCGCCGACCAGGCCTATACGCGTCAGGAACTCGTCGATGTAAGCCGTCTCATACCCCAGCAGTGGCTGGACGAGGGGGCTGCAGTGGGAACGGCAGCGCAGTGCGCCGATCAGCTGATGTCCTTCCTTGATGCAGGCGCCGACGAAATCCTACTGCACGGCTCCTCCCCCAAGGACATGGGTCCTCTCACGAGCGAACTGAAGCGCGCATTGGCTGCAAAGGGACTGTGATCATGGACGTGCTGACCCCCGATCGCATTACCGTCCAGTTGCAGGATTGGCTGGCCGGGCAGAAACCGCAATGGCGCCAGATCCATGTTCGCCCCCTCGACGTGACATTGGGGGCGGGCTTCTCTGCCGACATCTTCTTCGTGGAGGTCGACTATGTCGACGAGGCAGGCCCCCAGGCGCAGACACTTGTGGTGCGCCGCCAGCCGATGGACCTGGAAGTCGTCTTCGGCAGCAGTCTGGCCCTTCAGGGGAAAATGATGGCCGCGCTCGATGCGCGCGGAGATCTCCCCGTTCCGCCATGGATCGGGATGCACCTCGATCCCGAGATTCTCGGCCTGCCTTTCCTCGTGATGGGCAAAGTGGCGGGTGAATGCGCCAAGCAGACCCCGAACTACAATCTTGAAGGGTGGCTGGTCGACATGGCGCCGGAGCAGCGGCGCGCGGCCTTTACCAATGCCATATCGGCGTTTGCCAGCCTGGCGAGTATTGACTGGCGCGACGGGTTCGAATTCCTCGCACAACCCGAAAACGGTGAGCCGGGCCTCGATCAATACGTCGGTGCATTGGAGGCGTGGCACAAGGCCGCAGGACGCGGGCGGGCAATGCCCATTGTCGATACGGCGATGGCTTATGTGCGCGCCAACATGCCGCAAGATGCGGCCGTCAACGTACTGTGGGGCGATCCCACACCGTCCAACGTCATGTTCGCGCCCGATGGCCGCGTCAACGCGCTGATCGACTGGGAACTGGCGGCGTTGGGACCGGCCGAGCTCGACCTTGCATGGTGGCTTTACTTCGACGACCTGTTCGGTCGCCGGTTCGGCATTACCCGGCTTGAAGGGCTGCCCAGCAAGCAAGAAACGATCGCGATCTGGGAGGAGACCACCCGGCAGACGGCGAGAAACCTTGAATACTACGATATCGTCGTCGCACTGCGCATGGCGCTGGTGGCGATCGGCGCGTTCGACCGCCAGGTTGGTATCGGCAATATCCCTGAGACCAACAAGTCGCTGAACGACAACTTCATGACGCTCTACCTCGCGGAACGTCTGGGTTTGCCAATCCCGGAATTGGGTCCGGATTTCGTTGCTTTCATGAAGAACCTGACGCCGGTCGAAGACAAGGCCTGAGCGACCGGATTCCATACCGGATCGCGGCACCTGGGAGAAGTACGGCAATGGCGCAGCACCGTGAAAAGCGGCCTGCATGAACGCGGGCTCTTGTGAACCGGCGGTTTTGGAACCGCAAACCCTGATCGCGCGCGCGCGCGATCTCACGGGCCTTACGGATTTCGGAAGCGACCTTTCGTTCATGGCCGGCTTTCACCGTCTGGTCGAAGCGGTGGAGGCGATGGATCCGCCGCCGCAACTGCGCCAGACAGCAAGTGAGAAGATTGTCAGCCTGCTGGCGACCCGGCTGCGCTACATCGAGGATGAGAAACGCCACCCGGAGATTACGCAGCAGGATCTCGGCGACCCTCTCATAGTCTGCGGTCTGCCGCGCACAGGGACAACGATCACCTACGATCTGCTCTGTCTCGATCCGTCCGCGAGGGCGCCGCGCGAGTGGGAATGGTATATTCCCTGGCCCGCTCCTGAAGAAGCAAATTTCGAGAGTGATCCGCGCATCGGCCAGGTCCAGGCGATCTACGAGAATTGGCTTAAGCATGCCCCGCAGCTAGCCGACATCCAACGCATGGATTGTACCCAGCCCGGCGAATGCAATCATGGGATGATGCTGCATTTCGCCAGCACCAATTTTCCGGCCGAGCTCGGTGTTCCCGATTTTGCGCGCTGGCTGCAGGAAACCGTGCCCGAGGGACAATATCGCACGCACCGGAGAATGCTGCAGCAATTCCAGTGGAAAGGCCCGAAGGGACGGTGGACGCTGAAGTCGCCGCAGCATCTGATGGACCTGCCTGGCCTGCTGCAGGCCTATCCCGGTGCAATGCTGGTCTGGACGCACCGCGATCCGGTTCTCACCTTCTCCTCGCTCTCGAGCATGATTGCAGGTTTCCTTGCTGCTGTGGGCGGCGCAAACGACCTGGCGGCGATCGGGCGATCGGTCGTCGACACCTGGTGTGCGGCGATGGCGCGCGCGACAGAGGCGCGGTCGGGCGATCCGGCGTTGGAAGGGCGCATCCTTGACCTTGCTCACCGCGATGTCGTCAGCGATCCAATGGCTGCAATCGAACACATCTACAGCCGGTTCGATCTGCCATTTTCGGTGCAGCACCGCGATCGCATCGCCCGCTTTCTTGCCGAGAATCCCGCTGCGAACCGCTTGGGGAGGCATCGGCACAGTCCGGAGCAGTTCGGGATTGATCCGGCCGAGGTACACACGCGCCTTGCCGGATACTACGCGCGCTACGGCCATCTTTTCGACCATTCATAGGCCTGACCTGGGGAACGAGACCATGGGCATTCTCGACCGTTTCCGCCTTGACGGGCGCACTGCAATCCTGACGGGCGTTGGTCCGGGAGTGGGGGAACATGTTGCACGGGCTTACGCCGAACTGGGGGCGAATGTAGTGATCTCCGCCCGTTCGGGGGATCGTCTCGAACGGCTGGCAGGAGAGATCAATGCGGCCGGCGGCGGCCGCGCTGCCGCCATTATAGCGGACGCCGGGAAAAGGAGTGATCTTGAGCGGCTCGTGGCCTGCGCACGCGAAGCCTTCGGTCCGATCCACATCATCTTCAACAATGCTGCAGCCGGGGTCGTATATGCCGCCGATGGCGGGCTTTGGGCGAACACCGACGAAGTGTGGCGCACCGCATTCGACGTCAACGTCATGGCGACCTGGTGGCTGGCTGAACTGACCGAAGCCGACATGAAGGCACATGGGAAGGGTAGTATCATCTCGGTGCAAAGCTGCGGCGGTTTCACGCCCATCCCGCCGGCTGTCGCCTATGGAGTATCGAAAGCAGCGCTCCACTTTCTGGTGCGGGAACTCGCCAAGTCGCAGGCCCCGCACACGCGCGTGAACTGTCTGTGCGTCGGTTCCATGAGCCCCGATGGCCAGGAAGCGGCCATCCACAAGGGTCTGGGGCTGGCAGAGCGGAACGCCATCAAGCGCTTCGGTGCCGCGGACGAAGCTGTCGGGGCGGCCATCCTGCTTGCTAGCGATGCCTCCAGTTACACTACGGGAAGCACGATCTTCGCTGAAGGCGGTAGAGTGGGAACGATATCATGACGGTCAATCCGCTATGGACGGAAGATCAGGCTTCAGCCGAGCGGCTGGCCCTGCGCCTCATCGAACGGCCTGACGTTCGCGCTACACGCGAAAGCGCACGGCAGATTCTGCTTGGCGATCCGCTATCAAAGACGCTCGATGGACGAATTGGCCTCGATCGTGCGCTGGATCAATGGGTCCTCGGCCTTGCTATGCGGGAAGCTAACGGCGATCCCGCCGATCCCAAGGTCGTGTGGAATATCAGCAATGCGCCTCGGAATTGGTTCGGTCACATCTTTCCCGGCGCGGCCGTCGCGATCGATAATCCGGATAATATCAATCGCGAGATTCCGATCGATGGCGATGGCGGGTACGCGGTTCAAATCCGCTTCTCGTCTGATCCGCCCCAATTCAGCATCGTTGCAGAGGTCGAGCCCGAACACCATGCCGGCCTCGGTCGAAATCTCGGTGCGCTCACTCTTCAAGACCTGTTGCCGCTCTGCGATTCAAGTCGGCGCGTGACGGTCACGGTGGGCCCTGGGGACGGCGGGCCGGCCCATCTGAAAACCGAGCGCGGTGCGCGCATCCAGGTCTACACGCGCGACAGCCAATGCGGCTGGGAACAGGTACCCGCCGAAGTCAGGGTCAGTCGTCTTGACCAATTGCATGCATCGATGCCACGCAGCGAGGAGGATATCGCCCGCGCCATCATCGCCGACATGCCAGCCTGGGTGACATTCTGGTCGCGCTTCAAGGACGACTTTCTCGGGTATCCGCAACCCAATCGGCTGGTCGGACCTCAGGGGCGGGATGGTGGCTGGGGTTATCTTGCAGGAGGTCGTTTCGCGCTCGGGGACGGCGAGGGGCTGCTCATCACCATTGATCCGGCAGGAAGCCGTTACACGGGTATCCAGGTTGCCGACCCCTGGACAATATCGCCCGATCCAATGCTGCGCACGGTAAGTCTTGCTGGCTCACAGGTTGCGCCCTCCGCCGACGGCACGATCACTTATGTCCTCGCCAGCGTGGATGCCGGTATCGCCAACTGGATCGATACCGCAGGACTTGGGGAAGGCTGGGTATTGCTGCGCTGGCAAGGCGTGCCGGAGGGAAGCGATCCTGCGGCATTCATCCGCGACGTGCGCGTCGTCGATCTTGCGACGCTTGGGGATGGTGAAGGACGGCTGCCGCCCTCGGATATCGCGCTGCGGCGCAGGCAATTGGTTGACCGGGCCCGCAGTCACGGGCTGCGGACCGCCGCAGCGAAGTGGAGTAAGGGCTGATGCAACCCAATGGCTCGATTCTCGAACTATGCCAGGTCGTACGCGTCATGGACCGTGCGCTCGACCACTGGACGAGGGTCATCAAGGCAGGACCTTTTTTTGTCTTCGACGTGCCGGTGTTACCGGGCCAGATCTATCGAGGCGAGCCAACGCAAGTTGCACTGAAGGTCGCCTTCGGATTTTCCGGCGGCCTGCTGATCGAACTTCTTCAGCAGACGAACGAGAGACCATCCGTCTTCACCGAGATGCTGGATCGCAGCGGAGAGGGCTACCATCACGTCATGCTGCGGATTCCCTACGAGGAGGGCGTTCAGCGGCTCTCGGCCGAAGGTCATGAAATCGCTTTCAGCGGCACGATGCCTTCGGGTGAGCGCTTTGCATTGTTCGATACTCTGGCCGCCAACGGGGGGTTCATCGAATTGATGGAACTGTCGGGAGCCATGGAAGCATCGCTGCAGAGGATGCATGCAGCCCATCTCGAATGGGACGGCATCAGCCGGCCCATTCGCGCCATCGCCGATCTTGCGTGAACCTGCTGGCAAGAGCCTCGGCCCCTTCGCCTCGAAAAGTCATGGCTCGCGGCGAGACCGGCCGGTAAATCCGTCTAGAGCTTCTTGATGTCGTCGGTCGACATGCTCGTTGTGACGCCCTTTTCACCGGCGGTCAGCGTGGCGACAGGGATCGTGATGAACTTGCCGCGGAAGATGATGCGCACAGCGGTCGCGGTACCGTCGCTATCCGTCAGGACCCGCTCAACTTTGCCGATCCGTGTGCCGTTCGCGGAATAGACCGCGTCGTTCCGCTTTACCGCTGCTCCGTCGGCAAGCGCAGGAACGGACAGGCCAAGTGCCATGAGTGCGATGATTATCTTCTTCATGCAATAAGATCCCCCCAATCAAGGTTGGCGGCGTGGTGGCGCAGGTCTTGCCGTCGATCAAGTGAAAAATGATACACTTGAGAGAAAAAGTGTTCTACCTGTCTCATGCGAGGCAAAAAGTCCGCCTAGGGAGAGCTGCCAAACCTATGCCCAGTTTCACGATGCGTGACCGTTGGTTTCTGCTGCTTCTGGGCGGAATCTACATGCTCAATTTCATCGATCGCACCATTATCGCGGTGGTTGGCGAGGCGATCCGCCGCGATCTCAAGCTCACCGATCTCCAGCTTGGAATGCTTGGAGGATTGGCCTTCTCGCTCTTCTACGCAGTCCTCGGAATTCCACTTGCCCGTCTTGCCGAGCGGTATAGCAGAGTGAAGATCATCTCGGCCGTCACTGTCATCTGGTCGCTGATGACGGCTCTTTCCGGCATGGCGGGGAGCTACGTTCAGCTCCTGATCTGCCGCATGGGAGTAGGGGTAGGAGAGGCAGGATTCACGCCGGCCCTCGTTTCCATGATTTCCGACAGGTTTGAGGCCAGCCGCAGGGCGGTCGTGTTCTCGCTCATTGCGCTGGGGGTCCCTATCGGCGGCGCGGTTGCCGCAATTGCGGGAGGGGCGGTCGCCCAGACATTTGGCTGGCGCCTTGCCCTGGTCTGCGTTGGATTGCCCGGGATTCTTCTGGCGGGCATGCTGATCACTACGATCCCTGAGCCCGCTCGGATCGATGCCGGCAAGAGCGCCGATACGCCAAAATTCGGCGCTGTTCTGCGCAGGCTGGGTCTTTCGCCCGCTTTCCTCTTCCTTACCGCCGGGAGCGGATTTGTAGGAATGGTCGGCTTCGGTACCAACCTCTTCCTGATTCCGCTGCTTGTACGGCGATATGAATTGTCCTTGTCGCAAGCCGGGCTCGTCTTTGCATTGTCGTTCAGCCTTGCCACGATGGTGGGACAGGCAAGCGGCGGATATGTCATCGCGAGCCTTCTTCGCCGCGACCTGCGTTGGGGAGGCTGGGCACCGGCGGCGGCCGTTGCTCTAGCCTTTCCACTATATCTGCTCGCTATCTATCAGGACGACTGGCGCTGGCTCGTGGGCTTCCTGTTTGGTGCGACGGCCCTGCTTTATGCCTTCACGCCCGCAATCATGACAATAACCCAATCCCTCGTCGAACCCAGGATGCGCGCTTCGGCAGCGGCACTTCATTCCTTCGGCCAGACCGTGGCGGGGCTTGGACTGGGGTCGGTGCTCCTGGGCTATCTCAGCGATCACCTTGCCGCCTGGCGCTATGGGGCCGGTTACGCGAGCGATTGCGTGGGCGCCGCGGGAGGTTCGATGACTCGAGCCTGCCTTCAGGCTGCGGCCGGCGGGTTGCAGCTCAGCATGGCGGCAACAGCATTTGTGCTGGTTTTGGCGGTCTTTCTATATTTGCGCGCCGCAACAAACCTCCCCGCCGAAGCAAATGCATCGTGAGAAGCTGTAAATTTGTCGCGTTTCGGCCAACGGGCAGCTGTCAGGATGACGTCGACGGCCCAGCTATGCCACGATTTGAAACATGTCGATCAAGTGGCCAAGGCGCCGCGCATGAGAGGTAGAAAATGGGACAAGCAGGAGTCATCGGGTTGGGTCAGATCGGTGCCGGCGTTGCCATATGCCTGGCACGATCTAACCAACTCGCGGCAGTCTACGACATCCGGCCGGATGCATCCGATACGCTGGACGGCGTGCCCGCGGTAGAGAGCTCCCCTGCCGCAGTTGCCGAGCAGGCCGACGTGATCGTCATCGCTGTCGTCGATGCAAAGCAGACGATCAGCGTGCTCACCGGCCCCGATGGAGTGCTTGCGCGGGCGCGTCCGGGCATGACCGTCGTTCTCGTGGCGACCGTCTCGATCGAGGACTTGAACGCCATCCGCAGGCTTACGGAGCAAGCCGGAGTGGAGTTGGTGGATTGCGGCGTGACCGGCGGCCCGAAATCGCGCGAACACGGGCTCGTCTGTCTGGTGGGCGGCAGCGATCAAGTGATTGACCGGGTTCGGCCGGTGCTTGACGGCTTTGCCAAGCACGTTGCGCATATGGGCGGTCCAGGTTCCGGCATGGCTGCAAAGATTGCACGAAACGTCATTGTCTTTGGGGGACTTCGCGCAGGATACGAAGCGTCGATATTGTGCCGCAACGCCGGCGTCGACATCCGTCAGCTCAACGAGGTGATCGAGGCCAGTTCCGACAGTGTAGGGGGGCCGCTGATGCTGGCCATTCGCGACGACCCGTCGTCGAGCAAGAGCGAAGCGGCGGTGCGCGAATATACCCGCTCACTGATGGTGAAGGATCTCGACGCCGCGATCGACCTTGCGCAGAGCTACGGGATTTCGCTTCCGCTTATCGAACTGACCCGCCGCACCGACCTGGCGGTTGTCGGCCTTGAAGCAGTATTGGGAGAAAAGGCATGAGTATCGACGAAACACAGTGGCAAAAGGGTCTCGAAACCTTTGATCAGGTCTATGGGCCGGGTTCCTCGGACATGGTGCTGCCATTCCGGAACTCATCGTTCAACCAGGAGATCGTCGGTAATCAGTTCGCCAACCTTTGGGCAAGCGATGTCCTGTCGATGCGCGAGAAGCGTCTGCTCGTGCTCGGTGCAACAGCCATGCTCGGCCGCACTGATCTCGTGGAAATTCAGATGAACGGCGCCTTGATCAACGGGGAGTTCACCGACGAAGAGCTCGATTTCATTCCCCTTTTCACGCTGTTCTATGCCGGCGCAGGCAATACCACGGCGCTCTTTAGGGGGATCGAGGCCGCCAAGGCCCGGCGCCGCGATCGCGTCGAAGCGGCCCAATAGGGAACAGAGATTTCAAGTTTTCGGGAATGGCCCGGCTCGCACGAGCCGGGCCATAATTCTTTAGGCGATTTGTTTCTTCTGCGCGCGGCGAATGGACCGCGATGCCAGCAACAGCACCAGTCCACCGGCAAACGTGAACAGCATAGCCGTCCCGATGCCCCATGCGACTCCCTCGGTCCCGCCCACGAAGTCGCTGACAGCTCCGATCAGATAGGTCCCGGCGCCAACACCGATCAGATTTGCGCCAAGTTGCACAAGCGATACGGCAAGACCGCGCAGGCGCGGGCCGGCTATCGTGACGATCACCGCATAGATCGGGCCGTTGTAGGAGGCGCTCAGGAAGCCGCAGGCCATGAGGAGCGCTTGCATGGGACCAGTTTGTGAAACGACCACCGTGCCGATCCCGGTCAGGGCAGTAAGAATGGGGATCACCGCGCCAAAGAGGGCGGTTCTTGCCGGATCGAAGCCGCCGCGCTGGCGGTTTATCTGATCGATTGCCCACCCGGCAAGGAAACCGCCCACCGAGCCGAGGCCGCCGTAAGCAATGGCGATGGTGATGCCCGCGCGCGAGATCGGCATACCATGAACGCGAATGAGGAACGTCGTAAGCCAGGTGCTCATCCCGTAGATGCCGGCCGCAATCAGAATGATGGCGGCTATGCAGAAGAACAGTCCCGGCCGCGCGGCGAGTTGAAGGATGCGTGCGGCAAGACCGGGCTGGCCCTCGGCTGGCCGTGCAGGCACCGGATCGTCGTAGGCGCCTCGCTGCGGCTCACGAACGGTCAGGAACAGGATCGGCGCCAAAACAAGGCCGGGCAGTCCAGCTGCGGCAAAAGCCCATCGCCACCCACCGACCTGAACGATGGCCCCTCCAATCAGGAAGGCGAGGGCAAGACCGATGCCCGAACTCAGGTACCATATGCCGATAGCCGTCGCCCGCCGTTCCTCGCCGAAATAGTCGCTAAGGAGTGACATTCCGGTGGGAGAGCCGGCAGCTTCTGCGGTGCCGACCGCGGCCCTGCCGAGTAGGAGCGTCCAGAAACCGGATGCCAGACCGCATAGCGCTGTTGCGCCGCTCCAAAGCGCGAGTGCGATCGCCATCAGGTTGCGCCGGTTCAGGCTGTCCACCGCGATGCCGAAAGGCAGCGCGGCCAATGCGAAGAATATCCCGTATGCAAACCCGGCCAGAATGCCAAGCTGACCGTCGGTGAGTGAGAATTCCTTGCCTACCGGTGCGAGCACCAGACCGATGATCGCGCGGTCGATCCCATGGCAAGTCTGCGATAGTGTCAAGATGCCAAGCACATACCAAGGGTAGCGATCGGCGGATTTGACTGGGTCCGGAGCTCTCATCGCACGGACCCGGTTTTGACCGAAAGGTTATGCATAGGTCTCCCCGTTGTGACGAGAACAGCCTAGTCCCCGGGAAACGTTCCGCCATCCACGGCCAATGCCGTCACTCGGCCAGATCGTGTCGCGCATGGGCCAACGGGATAAATTGCCGACAGCACTTTCGGGCATCTTGACGACCTACCCGAAGATAGAGGAACTGGAGGCGGCACAGGTATCTGATGCCCTCATAAAAAAAGAGAAGAGGCAGAGGTAACGATGTTTCGTCCGGAGAGCGATTGGACCGGCCAGGACAGGTTCGGCGTCGATGATTTCTACATCGAAGCGTTGGCATCGGTGAACGATGCCCGCGTCGATATCCGGCACTTCAATTGGGTGCGGCCCTGCAGCGGCGTGTTCAGCCCTGAAAAGCATTACCTCGACTATTCCCTCAATACCCAGCCTCGTCGCAGCATGCTTTCGATGGGGCGTTCGGACGGGTTCGTGGCGAGTGGCGACATGCTCTACATGCCGCCTCACCGTCAGTACGTGGGTGAGCCGGCCCTCCAGGAACGTCATCTCGTTTGCGTCGCGCTCGGCGAGGCCTTCCTCGAAGAACTTTTCGATGGCGAACGCCCCTTCCACGGGCTGGAACCTTGTGCCGATGTTCAAAATATCGCGATGAGGCGCTTTTTCGAGGGGCTGGCGGCAGAGCTTCGTGTACCCGGATTCGCAAGCCAGGCCTTGATCGAATCCATGCTCATGGGACTTGCCGTGGAACTGGTTCGGCATGTGAGTACACAGGAATTCGGCGCCGGCAGCCCACGTAGTACACGGCAAGTGCGCCATATCGTCGACTATGTGATGGATAATCTGGCGGCGCCGCTCGGAGTTGCTGACATCGCTCGTGGTTGCAATATGAGCGTGCGGCACGTGGCGCGCGTGTTCAAGGACGGTACTGGCGTAAGTCTGGGGGAATTCGTTGCGCGCAGCCGGATTGCTCTCGCCAAGGAACTGCTGCGCGGCGACGGCACGCGGATCAAGGAGATCAGCTGGCGCTGCGGCTTCAGCAGCACCTCGGCTTTTTCGGCCGCGTTCCGTGTGGCGACCGGCCAAACGCCCAAGGACTTTCGCTGCCAGCCGCGGCAGGTTCACTGACAGACGCCTGAACATATCGAGCGACGGCCAAAACATGTCGCGCCGCAGTCATTAACTCCGCAACCACTATGGAGGAAAATCCCCCGCGCTTAGGCTCCTCCCCGCGTCAACGTGCCGAAACAGGCACGGAGCAAAACAAAAACGACGTGGGAGGAACGGATGACCAAGGCTGTCATACTGTCGACTATAGCGACAGGCGCGTTGATTGCTGCGTGGGGGCAACCCGCACACGCGCAGCAAGCACAATCAAACGAAACTACCGGGATCCAGGACATCATCGTTACGGCTCGCCGGATCGAGGAGAGTCTTCAGACCACGCCGATTGCGGTAACGGCGCTCAGTTCCCAGGCACTGACGACTGCCAAAGTCGAAAACGTCGTGGATCTTCAACGTACGGCGCCCGGCCTGGTGATCGGCCGCGGTTCGGCGGGCGGCGATGGCATCGTGTTCGTGGCCATTCGCGGACAAGGAAACCTTCAACCGATCCTCGCCAACGATCCGGCAGTGGCGACATACGTCGACGGTGTCTACATTCCGCGCCCTTCCACCGGCATGACCGACATCCAGGATGTCGAGCGCCTTGAGGTGCTGCGTGGACCTCAGGGCACGCTCTTCGGGCGGAACACGACCGGCGGGGCTATCAACATCATCACCAAGGATCCAACCGACCAACGCGAAGGCAGATTCAAGGCGGAGTTTGGAAACTACAACAACCTCGGTGTTCAGTCCACGATCAACCTCCCCCTGGCCGAAGGGTTGGCGATCCGCGTCAGCGGCGCGATCGACGATCGCGATGGCTACGGGAACAATCCACTTACAGGCCGGGATTTTGCTGACAACAACAGCAAATTCCTGCGCGGTAAACTCAAGTACATTGGTAATGGCTGGGACGTCACTCTTTCCGGCGACTGGAACCGCCAGCGAAACAGCGGGCAGCAGATTGCTCTTTGGACCTTCAATCCCGCAATTGTCCCTGCTCCCTTCCAGCCGGGTCTCACCGCAGGTCTGCTGACCAAGGACAACTGGTGGGACAATACCGCTACCGGTACCTCGGTGCCGGCAGGTATTGGCAGACTCACGCCGCAGGCGCAGGCTCTCTATGGGGTGCAGCCGTTCAACACTCTGGAAGTATACGGTTTTTCCGGCACCGTTAATGTCGAACTGGGCCAACTCAATCTGAAGTCCATTACTGGCTATCGTCATTCGATGAACTACGGCTTGAGTGATACCGATGGTACCGCGGTTCCCTTGCTCGGGACCTTCGCTGGATCGGGGTCCTATTACCTTTCCCAGGAACTCCAGGTTTCGGGTAACGTAACGGACGGGCTCAGCTTCATCGCCGGTGCCTACGCCGGGAAAGAAAGCGGCTACGAGTTCAGTCGATCCCAGATCTTCGGCGGCCTCATTCGCGATTCCAATGCGGACGTTACCAACAAGACGTTCGGCTTGTTTGCGCAAGCCTACCTGGAGCTGACCTCGAGCCTGCGCGCCGTCGGTGGCTTCCGCTACACGTGGGACACCAGGGACAGTGTTTTGCACAATGCCCAGGTATATGGCCTGCCCTATGACGTGCCGGTCGCAGGCACGCCCACCGGCATCAATTGCACGGTCACTCCCACCGAACCGGTCACGGCCACGACCTGTAATCAGGACCAGAATGCCAAGTTCCACTATCCTGCATGGAACCTCGGTCTCGACTGGCAGGCAACGGACGATCTCTTCCTGTATGTCGCGACACGCGGGGCGGCGAAGGCTGGCGGCTGGAACCTGCGGGCAGGCGGGCTACCGGCATTCTCGCCGGAAAAAGTGAAGGATGTCGAAGGAGGTCTGAAGGTGGATCTCTTCGATCGGCATCTGCGCTTCAATACGGCGGTCTTCCATACTTGGAAGAGCGACAACCAGGCGATCGTCAACAGCTTCGTTCCCGGGATTGGCGTTACGCAGTATATCCAGAACAACGGCAAGGTGCGGATCTGGGGTGTCGAGGCCGAAGCAACTGCGGTTCCCTGGAAGGGTATGACCGTCAGCCTCAACGGGTCGCTTCAGGACGGCAAGTACGTCAAGGGCACATTTAACGAAATTCAGGTGGTCCCGGGCAGTGGCTGTACCAACGGATCGGGCGTGACAAACGGCTGTGTTGTCGACCTGAGCGGATTGCCGCTGCTGCAGCTGCCCAAGGAGCAGCTCAACGTCAGCGCGACCCAGAAGGTTCCGCTGGGTGCGGGCAGCTTCGCTGTTACGGGCGCCTATTCCTATATTGGGGCTCAGCATTTCGACGCGGTGAGGGCGGCCGATCAGGCATCCGCTGCGACCAAGGCCGCCTACGACACTGAGAACAGCCTCGGACGCGTGCCGGGATATGGTGTCTTCAACGGCCGGATCGCCTACCAGTTCGACAACCCCGACATCGAAATAGCCGTCTACGGACGGAACATCACCAACAACAAGTATCTGCTGCGAAGATTCCCGGATCTCTATCGAACCCTTGGAATTGTCGCAGCCTATGTCGGGCAACCGGCGACCTATGGGGTGGAATTGACGTTCAACTACTGATCGGCCGCGTCGAGGCGAACTATTGAGTAAGCGAGGGGACAACTTGGTCCCCTCGTACACGTCCGGGAGAATTGTGAGAGATGAAACGGCTAGAAAACAAGGTCGCAATTGTGACTGGCGGCGGCGGCGGCATCGGTACGGGTGTTGCGCGGCGGTTCGTTGAGGAAGGCGCGCTGGTCGTCGTCGCAGATGTTTCCGAAGAGGCCGCGGCGCGCACTGCTGCATCTTTGGGAGAAAGGGCACTCGCCGTACAGTTCGATGCGGCAGCGCCGAAGTCGGTCAAGGCCATGGTCGACAAGACAGTCGCGCACTTTGGCAAGTTGGACATACTTCACAATAATGCGGCCATGACGGATCCGGTCAAAAGCCCGCAGGATACGACCGCAGTCGATATCCCGATCGAGATATGGCGCGAGATCCTCGACATCAATCTCACTGGCTACCTGCTCGGATGCAAATACGCGATTCCGCACATGGTGGCTGGTGGCGGCGGCTCGATCATCAATACCGCCTCGAATTCAGGCTCGGCAGGAGATCTGGCCCGTATCGCCTACGGTTCATCCAAAGCCGGTATCATTGGGCTGACGCGGTACATCGCGACGCAGCACGGACGCGACAACATTCGCTGCAACAGCGTGGCCCCCGGTGTCGTGCTGACCGAAGCGCTGGAAAAGACGGTGCCGGGTCTCAAGGAGATCATCCAGCGGCATATATTGACGCCCAATTTCGGAACACCTGAAGACATCGCTGCGCTTGTGGCGTTCCTGGCGTCTGACGAGGCTCGCTACATTACGGGTGAGAACATCTCCATTTCTGGCGGCGGCCTTGTCCATCAGCCGCATTATGCGGATCTGCTTGCCTTCATGCAGGCAGCGGACTGATCGATGCCCAAAACCCGCATTCGGACCAGGAAGCTTCTACCGGGCAGTCCGATGGAAGTATCTGATAGCCAACCGGCCGCCGGCAACTTTGTAGGTCTCGAGGCTGGTCAATCTGACCGTGCCGCTATCGGTCTGAAGGTGATTGGCGACATAGGCGGCGCCTTCCGTTCCATTGACTATCACATCAAGAAGTTCGGTGGTGCATTTGCCCCCGTATTCCTTCCACATGGCGGCCATCGCGGTGGGGCCGTCGACTGCGGAGGATCCGACATATTCGATCGTGAAACCTTGGGGCCCGAGCGAGCGAAAAAGCGCATCGAGCTCTTCGCGCTTGCCTTCGTTCCACAACCGGTAGTTGTCCCTGATCGCCTGCTCAAGATCCGGAGTGATTGCGTCGCCCATTTTCGTGGCCTCCATTGGCTGCGGATATTCCGCCCCGCCGCATTCGCATCCGTGCAGCGGGCGACGCACCCATCTTTGGCAAGGGTTGCCACTATCCGTTGAGCTCTGGAGAATACCATGACTTCACTCGCCAAATCCTCGCTCCCCGCCCATGTTCCGGCCGAATTGGCGTTCACGCTGCCTCTCTTTGCGCGCAAGGTCGTCTATGAAAATCCGCAGGAAGTTCTGATCCCGGCAATGCACGCCGAGCTTCCGCCCGTCTCTTACGTCACTAACATTTTTCCGGGGGATCAACCCGGCTGGCTGCTGAAAAACGCCGAAGATGTTCAGGCGATGCTCCGCGATCCGGACAACTTCACCAAAAACGGCATGGGAAAATGGGCTCAGAATATTGGTGAAGACTGGCTCGTGATCCCAACGGAAGCCGATCCGCCGATCCATACCCAGTACCGCAAGGCGCTGAACGGCCATTTCGCGCCGCAGAAGATGTTTGCAATGAAGGAACAGGTCCGTGAACGCGCGCGGTCTCTCATCGGCGCCTTGCGAGAGCGGGGACAATGCGACTTCATTGCCGACTTCTCGGAGAAGTTTCCCATCTACATCGTCCTCGACCTTTTGGGCCTGCCGCAGGGACGAATGACCGAGTTCCTGAAATGGGAAAAGGAACTGCTCCATTCCAACGACTGGGAAGTGCGCGGAAATGCCGTGCGAAAGGTAAAGGCCTACCTGCTCGAGGAAATCGCAGCGAGGCGCGAGCAGCCACGCGACGATTACATAACCAAGGTGCTCGACTTCGAAGTAGACGGGCGGCCCTGGAATGATGACGAGGTCTTGGGGCACTGCTTCAATCTCTACATTGGCGGCCTCGATACGGTCACGTCCCTGCTGGGCAACATCTTCAACTATCTGGCATCGCATCCGGAAAAGCAGAACGAACTCCGAGCCGATCCTTCGCTCATCGTTTTGGCTGTTGAGGAGTTCCTGCGCGCCTTCGCACCTGTCACCGTGTTTCGCATCGCGACCAAGGAGATCGAAATTCACGGCCAAAAGATCATGCCTGGAGACTATGTGGCCTTCAGTTCGCCGGTCGTGGGTCGCGATCCGGTATTTTACGATGAACCGCAGGAAATCCGGTTCGACCGCAAGGCGGCGCACATGTAATTGGGAAGCGGCATCCACAAATGCCTGGGCATGCATCTCGCCCGGCTGGAGTTGCAGATAGCAGTGGAGGAGTTTGTGACGACGCTGCCCGAATTCAGAATCAAGGACGGCTTCAAAGTTCCCTATTACGTCGGCAACATCTTGCACGTGCCCGATCTTCATCTTCAATGGGATAGCGCATCGGCCTGACAGCTGAGCGTCCGGGAAGCCTTGTTGGGCCTCCCGGACGCTCAGGAGTATCAGCCATCCAGCCTAATACTCTGCGCGTGCCGATAGCGAATTTTCCAGCCTAGAGCGGTTGATCCGACTGCATCGGATCAACCGCTTTAAACTTCTGGTTTGGCGCGTTTTCCGAGTCATCAGGTGGTTCCACCTGATTAGAAAACGCTCTAGCGACCGATTGGGTAGAACACGGATTTCTGGTTCTGGTATTCGTGAAGCCAATCCGGACCATACTCGCGGCCGATACCTGACCTTTTGTACCCCCCGATCGGCGCATAGGTCATCCGCCCGGTCCCGCCATTCAGCATGACGCTGCCTGCGCGAATCTGCATTGCCATCTCATACCCTTTGGCAGCGTCAGCCGTCTCGATGCCGCCGTTGAGACCGTATCTGGAATCGTTGGCGATGCGGATGGCCTCGTCATCACTGTCAAAACCGATCACGCAGCCGACGGGCCCGAAGACTTCCTCCTGCGCGATGTTCATCTGGTTGTCGACATCATCGAAGATCGTGATCTCCGTAAAATAGCCCTTGTCGAGCCCCGCCGGCCGTCCGCCGCCGTGAACGAGCCTTGCGCCTTGATCGCGGGCCTGGGCGATCATGCGTTCGACCTTGCTACGCTGGCTCTCGCGGATCAGCGGGCCCATCGTCACCGTTGGATCGCTGGGGTCGCCGATCCTGAACTGGCGGGCGACAGCGCAGACGGCCTCGACGAATTTGGCCCGCACACTGTTGTGCACCAGAAGCCGCGTGAGGAGAGCGCATCCTTGTCCAGCATTGACCGACAAGACAGCGGCGGCCATTGCCGCGGTTCGGGCAATATCGGCATCGTGCCTGACGATCAGCGCCGACTTGCCGCCTAGTTCCAGATGAACGCGCTTCAAGGTCGGGGCCGCCTGCGCCATGATCGCAGCGCCCACGTTTTCTGATCCCGTGAAACTGACAAGATCGACGCGCGGGTCGGTAGTCAACAGCGACCCCACGTCTGGTCCGCCGGTAACGATATTCAGCACGCCCTTGGGCAACCCGATTTCTTGCGCGATCTCGCCGAACAGCAGAGCGGAAAACGGCGTAAATGGGGACGGCTTGAGCACCAGCGCGTTGCCTGCCAGCAAGGCAGGTACGATTTTCGCCAGGTTGAGCAGAAAAGGGAAATTGTAGCCGGTAATCCCTGCAACGACGCCAACCGGTTCGCGCACGACCGTCGTGCCGCCGATTTTCTTTGGGCCCTGGGGATCAAATGGATCGGGAGTCACGTCGATCGGTAACCGGACACTATCGTCCCGTGCCGAGTGGTTCAGCGCAGCAAGCAGATGGTCGAGCGGGTTGCCGACCTGCATCGTATGGGTGACGCCTTGCGAACAGCCGACCTCTGCCACGATTAGCGTCGCGATCTGGGCTCGCCGACCATCCAATGCGGCATGCATCTTGCGAAGGTATTCCGCGCGCTCGGCCATCGCCATGCGGGGCCATACACCGTTATCGAATGCATCTCGCGCCGCGGCGATGGCTGCGTGTGCCGCGATGCTATCGCCCACGGGTGCCCGGCCGATTACCGCCTCGGTTGCCGGATTGAGGATGTCGTCCCGATCGCCGGCGGCTTCGGCCCAGGCGCCGTCGATGTAAAGACCATCGAAACTGGTGAAGGGAATAGTCAAAGTCCATCATCCTGCTGGGGCCGCAAAATCATTTCCGCGGCGTTGAGAGCGATCGCCATGGCCGGCGCGTTGGTATTGCCCGACACAATGGTCGGCATGATCGATGTGTCCACGACCCGTAGACCGGTGACGCCGCGAACGCGCAGCTGCGGGTCGAGCACCGCACCCGTATCGCTTCCCATCCGGCAGGTCCCGCAGATGTGGAACGATGTGCCGCCAAGCCCGATGGCATTCGCGAGGATGTCCTCGTCGGTTTCGAGGCCCGCCGTGGCGCCGGTTTCCTCGATAATCCAGTCCCGCAAGGCCGGCTGCCGGGCAAGGTTGCGCAGCCACCTGAACAGAGCCAGGAACCGCTCACGATCGTTGGCGCTCGCAAGGTGATTGGCATCGATGGCAGGCGCAGCATCGGGATCTGCCGCGGTAATCCTCACTTCGCCCAGACTGTCGGGCCTCATGTAGTAGGCGATCACCGTCAGGCCGGGAAATGGGTCGAGAACGACCGCGCCCTTTTCATCGGTATGAAACGAATAGAGACCCATGCCCACTTGTGCGTCGGGTCGCTCGAGCTGCGCTTCTGTCTTGATGAAGCCGCCAACTTCGTGCGCCGAATGGGTGAGGGGACCGCTCGAGGCAAACAGGTAGCGAAGGAACGATGCGACCAGACCAGCGCCCGACAGTCGCTGGTTCAGACTTTGGCCGCGAACCCGGAAAGTGAAACCCAGATATCGGTGCTCCTGCAGGTTGGCGCCCACCCCGGGTGCATCGACTACGACCGGAATCCCTAGTCCCTCCAGCAGGCGGCGTGGGCCGATGCCCGAGAGCTGCAGAAGTTTCGGACTCTGGATCGCACCCGCACATACGATTACTTCGCGCCGTGCTTGCACCTCGAAAGTTTGACCGGCCTTGCGCGCGACGATGCCGCAGGCCCGTTTGCCTTCGAACAGGATGCGCAGGACATCGGTGCCGGGCGTAACGTCGAGATTGGATCTCCCACGCACGGGTTTCAGAAATGCGCGCGCAGCCGAAAAGCGTTTGCCATTATGCGTCGTGGTCGGCTGATAGCCCATACCGCCGTCGGTGACCGAAGGGATGTCGTTCATGTCTGCGACCCGAGGAATTCCGGCTTGCTCACTGGCCTCCAGGAACGCTTCGCAAAGCGGATCGCCCGCGGGATGAACACTGACCTTCAGTGGACCGCCGGTGCCGCGCCATTCATTGGCACCAAGCGCGTGGTCCTCGAGTTCGACGAAATGCCGGCCCATTTCCGTCCAGCCCCAGCCATGACAGCCCGCCCGTTCCCACGCGTCGTAGTCGGCCGGAGCGCCCCGGACATAGACCATACCGTTGACGGAACTTGAACCGCCAACCGCTCGGCCCTTGAGCCACACTTCGTGTGACGCGTTCCCGCCCGGGGATACTTGATAGTCCCAGACATGCGGGTTTCCCGGGGCAAGCAGTTTGCCGATGCCGCGCGGCATCTTGATCAGAGGACTCTTGTCGTCAGGGCCCGCCTCGACCAGCAGCACCGAAACGTCTGGATCGGCAGACAGCCTGTTTGCCAGAACGCAGCCGGAGGATCCGGCGCCGACAATGATGTAATCATAGATTTTTTGCTGCATGCCGCGGAGTGAACATGCTGGCACGCTACGCCCACCTGTCTGAAGGAAGGTCGGCGCACCTTCTGTCCAAGAAGCTGAACGTTTGCGGGCTAATTTCCTGGCAGTCGCCATATCGGGGCGTCTACATTGGCGTAAGCCGCCTCCCGCCGCCAAAGTGGAGAGGGCTGGGCCGGGCAACATGTTCCAGGCCACGATCCTGCGTTGGCATTCGCGGGAAATCTGACGAAATGGGTGCACACCGATTCCCTGCGCCGGTGCGCAGGTCACGGTCTGAACGGCCCAAGTGGCTGGTTTAAAACGGCTATCAAACACTGACCGGAATGGCACTATAGGCCATTCCGGTTTGCTGCAGTTCGCATGCGTTGCGTCAGCTTGAGGCGGGCTTCGTAACTGGAACGGGTTCCACGCCCCGATAGTGCGTCAAGAACGCACAGCGTCTCTTAGTCCCACTGAAGTTCGAGGCGGGGCACGAAAGTGATATTGCCCACGAAATATTTCGGTTCGAAACCGTCTTTGAATCGAAATTGCGGAATTTCTTTCAGAAACAGTTCCAGCGCAGTCTGCAGTTCGAGCCGGGCGAGGTGCATGCCGAGGCACTTGTGGATACCCCCGCCGAGCGCCACATGCGCGGCCTTGCGATCGAAACGGACCTCGGCTGGGTCTTCATGGATCTTCGGATCCTGGTTCACGACGGGCGTGCTGACCGAAACATATTCGCCCGGCATGATCTTCTGCCCGTGAATCTCGATTTCGCGCGAAGCGATACGGAATGCCGTAACCGGCCCGTAGACCCGAAGAAACTCCTCGACCGCCAGGACCATTCGATCCGGATTGTCGCGCAGTTCCTGCTGCTGATCAGGATGGCGTGCGAGATGTGCGAAGATATTGCCCAGCATGGTCGTGACCGTGTCGAGGCCGCCGAGAAAAAGATTGAAGCAATGGCCGAGGACCTCTTCGTTATTCCACTTGCGGCCGTCTTCGGCTTCGAAGTCGAATATCTTGGTGATGTAGTCGTCCTGAGGAGTACGGCGGCGAGCATCGATCTCGGACTGCAGATATGCCACGACCTGGCGCACCGCGTTGCTGCGCACCTGCCAGTCATTGGTGTGCAACATCTCCTTTTCCCAGACCAGGAATTCGGCCATCCGTTCCTGCGGAAGTCCCAGGAGGTCGAGAACGATGAAGATCGGGTAGCGTTCGGAAAATTCGTTCACGAAATCGCAGTGGCCGCGGTCTTTGAATGCCCCGATGAGATCGCTTGCGCGTCGCCGCAGCTCGTCTTTCATCGCGGCCATCTTCTGCGGCGAGAATTGGGGGTTCAGGGCCTTGCGGTAGAAACTGTGCATCGGAGGATCCACCTCCGTGGGCACGACCAACCAGTCTGCGCCGATGCTCTGCGACCACTGGCCCATGCCGTTCTTGGTGAAATTGTCGGGATCGCGCAGCATGGCCATGGTGTCATCATAGCCGGTGAGCAGCCAGCCGGGCTTGTCTCCGGGGAAGATGTTGGTGACATACGTAATGGGTCCCAGGGTGCGGTGCATCTCGGGAATGAGCGTTTCCTGAGGGCAGTCCTTCACTTCCTCACGAGCGAAATAGGGCAACCACTTTGCCATCTCGGCCGGTACGTGGGGAGGAATTTCCTGTGTGGGTGCGCTCGCCATCAAATCTTCTCCGAATCCTCTTTGCCCCGCTGGCCAGACCGCTCGCCTGTGCGCTGCCATTCTGGTTTACCGAAGCGTCTAGTCCTGTTTCGCGCTGCGATCAGACGATGGGAAATGCGTCAACGCGTGGCCTGCGCAACCTTCCATAAGATAGGCGCCGGGCCGCCGTTCGCTGCGAACCGGCGCCCTGTCGCGTCGCAGTCACGTCAGAGCGGTTTGGCCGGTTGTTGAGGTAATACCGCCGGCTCGCATTCACAGGGGGCGTCGATGAAAGACATTGGCCGCGCCCCTGGTGGCCGGGAGTACCTGCGCGGCGGCGCCGGACGAAATCTGCGAAAGCATCTCGCTTCACTGCTTCCGGCGCCTTGCGTGTCGGCACTTCGGCTACCCCTATCAGACCGCGCGACGACTATGGCGAATGGGCTGAGCCATATCCGATTGGTCGCCCGCGGCCTGGTTAGGGGCACTCAGGCGCCGATTGGTTGGCCGAGCGGATATTCCAGTCCTGATGTGGAAGCGGCGTTCTCCCGGATCAGTTCTACCATGGGAAGACGGACGCCGAAGCGAGCCGCCTCGGCAATCGCGACCTCCAGATCCTTCACCATGAGCATCTGGAAATATTCGCGTAGCTTCGTCTCGTCGGCATTCCCAGCCGCTTCGGGACGTTTCGCCATGGCAAGGGCGCCCTCAAGCCCGCCGCCGGCGGTCGGGTCGCCTGACAACGCGAGAGTGAGCTGATCGAGGCTGACGCCATAGTTGCGCGCAATAACTGCCCCCTCGTAACCCGCTCTCATGCAGCCGAAGTACGTGGTGTTGCGAGCGATCTTGGCGGCCATGCCGGCTCCCGGGCCGCCCATGTGAAGGACCTGCTGCGCGAATCCGTCGAATACGGGTTTGGCGGCCGCCAGATCACCGTCTTCGCCGCCGGCCATACAAATGAGGCCGTTTTCGGCAGATTTCGGTCCGTTCGTGACCCCGCAGTCGATGAGGATAACGCCGGCATCCTTGCACATCGCCTGCGCTCCGGCGAGATCTGCCATATTGATCGTCGACAACAGAATGACGGTCTGGCCGGGTTTGTTTGCCGCGAGCACTCCGTCCGGTCCGGAGAGGACTGCAAGGGTCTGCTCCCCGTTGAGGACCGCGATCAGCACGCAGTCCGAAGCCTCGGCCAAGGCACGGGGGCTAGAGGAAATTGGAGGTGCACCCTTAACGCGATCCGCGGCTGCCGCCTGAACGTCATAGATTGCTGCAAGCTGGCCGGATCGCTGAAGGCATATGGCGACGCCTCCGCCAATCGATCCCAAACCGATAACGCCGCCGGTCTTCATCACTATTCTCCTGTATCGGAAAAACACTGGTGCTGCCGAGGGGGTCTCGACGCTTCCAGGATAATTCAAAGTCAAAAAGGGGCGGATCGCCTCCGCCCCTTCATGGTAGTTCTGGCTATCAGAACCTGTAGGTCGCCTCGACGCCCCAGGTGCGCGGGGGACCGAGATAGAGGCTGTTGTAAGGGGCATTCGGCAAAATGACCGAAACGCCCGCCTGGTATTGAACGTCAAACAGGTTCTTGACGTAGAAGCCCAGGTCCAGCCCCGTGCCGGCAATTCCTTTGACGTCGATACGCCCGTTGGCGAGGGAATAGCCCTTCAGCTGGTAGCCTTGCTGGCCGCCGTAATCGGCGGTCATGTAAAGATCGCCGCTGATGATGACATCTGCATTTGCCGGATGGACAGGCGTAATCCAGCTGGCCGTGACGGTACCGGAGAACGTCGGTGTCAGCCTGTTGATCTGATCTGCGCCGAAGGATCCGACATTTGGTCCGAGTTCGCCATTCGTATTGATGGGAAGCAGCTTTGCCACGTCCGTTTTTGTGATGGCGCCGTTAAAGCCCAGAGTCAGGTTGCGATCAGGCGACACACTGGCATCGATTTCCACACCATAGATGTTGAGATCGGCCGCATTGATGATGATCGAGGAGGGCGGCGCGTCCAGGGTTCCGCGAGGAAACAGGAAGCTGCCGGAATTCGACAGGAACTGCGTGGCGTTGTCGTAGCGCGAATAGAACGCCGCGACATTGAGTCGCCCTTGTGCACCGGCCACATTGAAGCTCAGTTTCTCGCCGATCTCGACGTCGGTTACTCGTTCCTGCTTGATTGTTTGGTACCCACGCAGATCCACGCAGGACATCGAGTAGGCCTTGGATGGGCAGGTGACCGGAGCGGATTCGAACAGCGGGAAATTGAGGTTCTTGGGGCGAACGCCGCGGCGGCTCGTGATATAGACCATGAAGTCGGGGCTGATCTTGTAGTCAAATCCAACGGTCCAAGTCGGATAGTTGTCCTTGACCGATGCCTGTCCGAAACCGTCGCTGAATTCGGTCGGCGTTCCCACCCGATCGGCGATATTCTGCTTGCACTGTGAGAAGTCAACAGATGCGAAGGTGGCCGTATTGCCAGGATTGTAGCAGAATTCCGACTTGTCCCAGCTGTAGCGACCGCCAATGTTGAAATTCAGCTTATCGGTGAGCGGGATGCCAAATTGCCCGTATACCGCGAGACTCTGGTTTTTCACATGGGTAGTCGTGGGCGGGACGCGGCCAAGCGAAGAGAACACGGTAAATTGGTCGCCGGACGGTCCTGCCGGGCCGTCGACACTGTAGTAGACGCCGAGAATACCGTTCAGTCCGCCCGAGCCCTTGTAGATGAACTGGAAGTCGTTATCGATATAGTCGCGAACATAGCGTTGTTCGGCGTAGTAGGTAATGAACGGCTGGGTAACAAGGCCGCCGAGGAAGGGATTCGCTACGCCTCCCTGATCCAGCACCGGCACGGCAGCAGTGTTGATCGACTGGTCATTCGTATTCTTGCGATAGCCGAAAATGTTCCGGAGAGAGAAGCTGTCGCTCAGCTCAACGTCGGTCGTGTTGACGACCGCGATCGACTTTCGATAAGCCCGGCCTCCGTCGATCCCGCCGTCGAACGCGCCGCGAGGATGCGCCTGCGCGTAAGCCTCGGCGAGGCTTGCAAGCTGAACGGCGGTGGCAGCCCGACTGGCGCTGCCAAGGAGCGGTAGGAAAACGGCCGACTGGAGCGGCGCGAAATCTGCCTTGTAAAGGTAGAGACCGGATGCCAGTTCGTCGGCCTTGAAATATTCGGCGACCGTCGTGTTCGTGATCCCCTCGGTCGGGGCGATTGTAAGCGACACACGAACGCTGTCGTTCTTGATGTTCTCGAAGCCGGGATAGCTGTTGGCTTTCGGATCCGTAGCGCCCAGGGCCTTCACTTCAGGCAGCGCGAAGAAGTCTGCGTCCAAAGAGCGGATCCTGGGGTCCTGACGCCGTATCTGGCCGGCAATGCGCAACGCGATCTTTTCCGACACGATCGGGACGTTGACCGCCCCTTCGATCGCCCAGTAGTTCCAGCGGCCATACGTGCCTTTCACGTAGCCTCCGAAATCGTACAGGTCCGGTTGAACGGTATTGACGAGGATCGCGCCGCCGAGCGTCGATTTACCGAACAGAGTGCCCTGCGGTCCCTTGAGAACCTGCACATTCGCGATGTCGTAGGTAGGAATGCTCGACCCAAGGCTGGGAATCGCGATGTTGTTGAAATAGGTTACAACGCCTGGGGTCGTAAGCCCAACGGGAAGCTGGCCAACGCCGCGCAAGCTCACATTCGTCGTGCTTTTCCCGCCCTCCGAATTGAAGTTCAGGCCGGAGGCGATTGTCCTGACATCCGAGAGTTCCTGTACGGTCGAGCGCTGGAGAGCGCTGCTGTCAAATGCGGCGACCGCAACCGGAACATCCTGCAATCGCTCGGCGGTTCGCCGAGCCGTAACGATAATTTCCCCGGTACTTTGTGCGCCGGCGGTGTTTGCCGGAGCATTGTCTTCTTCCGCCCAGGCCTGGCCCGAACAGATCATCAGGGCGCTCGAGCCGAGCAATACCCTACAAATGCCCTTTTTCATTTCCATCTCCCTGCCGACTCCGATTTTCTTGCAGTCTACTGGCGGTCCGCCGCAGGGCTACCTATCGAAGGGTGGGGCGGTCCTGTTTCCATTTAGGTTGTGCAAGATCTCCGACCTGAAAATACGCAATAGGTGAGGTGTCACTAGACTGCCGTAATGTGTTTGGGAATCCGAAGCGCGGGGGACATTTTCGCTGTTTCCGGCGTGCTAGTCTTCCAGTCGCAAGGCGATCACGGGCCGTGCGTGAGCACGCCGGACAAATGTGTCGAAGCGGTCTCTCTCATACGAATGGTTGAAAACACCTCGGGTGCAATATGGCGGATCGATGCTCCGATGGCATTTAGCAAATGGTCCTTCAGAAGCACCGCCTTCCGCAGGTGAAAGCCGTCTCATCCGACAAACCCTATCCTCGGGTGGGTGCTCTTCGCATGGGCGCTACTCACGATCCAGGAGAACAAATCCGGGGAGGGGTGATGGGTAGCCAGAGCACGACAATGAAGCTGTGCACTTACATGGGCGCGATTGCAGGAACAATGATGTTCCTGGGAATCTGGCCGGTTGCACACCTCTTTCCGCCGCTCGCGCCTTCAATGCCACATGCTCAAGTAGCCCAATACTATCGCGAGCATCAGGTCGGGATATTGGTCGGTGGCATTCTTATAACCTCGGCATCGGTCCTGTTTTTCCCATTTCTCGGCGCCTTGGCGACATTCATGAAGAAAATTGAGGGTCCAGTGTCTCCGCTGACCTGGTCGTTCGTGATGATCGTTGCTTATGGGTTTGTAACACTGTTTTTCGCGGGGCTTTTCTTCACCGTCGCGGCCTATCGGCTGGATCGGCCAGACACCGAAATCGTCCTGCTGAGCGACATTGCGTTCTTTCTGTTCGTCATGCCCGCTGTCCCGGCGTTCGTGCAGAACATTGTCACCGGTATCGTGATCCTTCAGGATCGGAAGACGGCCCCGACGCTTCCGCGATGGCTGGGTTACCTGAACCTGTGGACTGGTGTCCTGTTTCTCCCCGGCCTCGCGGTCGGCTTGTTCAAGTCGGGTCCTTTTGCGTGGAACGGCGTTCTTGCTTTTTGGCTTCCAGCTGTCGTTTTCGGCATATGGTTCAATGTGATGATCTTCGCCATGCTGGCGGCGATCAAGCGCGGTGCATTGGCCGGCGAATGACGGGCAAGCAACAAACAACACCTGCGATCAAGACTCCCGCCGGTCGTATACCGGGGGAGGAAGGCGTGTGGGTCTTCATTGGCGGCGACCTCATAGTCTTCGCAGTATTTTTTATAACCTACGCTGTCGCACACCGGCAAGAATCGGCCCTCTTCGAGACATCCCAGCGATTGCTTGATCGCCACCTCGGCTTGCTCAACACGCTACTGCTGCTGACCAGCAGTCTTTGCGTAGCGCAAGCCGTCACGGCTGTCCGAAAAGGCGATCGGCGCGCGCGCCACTTCCTGCTTGGCGCGATTGCACTCGGTATGGGTTTTGTCGCGGTGAAGGCTGTCGAGTACTCGGCAAAAATCGCTGAGGGCTTTACGCTCAATACCAACGCATTTTCGATATATTATTATATGTTTACCGGTATTCATCTGGTCCACGTCGTGATTGGCATCGGTGTACTGTGTTTTGCCGCATCGCAGATCGAATCGTCCGGTCAGATGCGCGGGAGCGTGGCCCTCATTGAGGGGAGCGGCGTGTTTTGGCACATGGTCGATCTCCTGTGGATCATTCTCTTCGCGTTGCTCTACTTGTTGTGAGGGGAGCCTTGATGCCTTCAGTTCTGCAAAATCGCGCAATCATTGTCTGGACGATCTTGGTCGCTGCGACCCTCCTTTCGTTCGAAACGATGGTCGTGGGGCGTGATGGAGCCGCCCGCTGCGTGATCCTTATCGTCGCGTTCGCCAAGGTGACTCTAGTCGGGCGTGAGTTCATGGAGCTCAGGCACGCACCGAAGTATCTCCTCTGGCCGTTTCAAATATGGGTTGCGGTCCTCGGCGTGGCGCTCGTCGTCTTGTTCCTGGCTTGATCCAGAATCCGGGCCGGACATCTTGTTCATCTGACGCCCGTTATCGGCCCCGTCCCTAGGGAATAACGGCATTGTGCGGCATTGATGAATTACGGTCTCAATATGATTGTACTGCAGCCACTAAATTGAAAAATTGCCGGATAGAAAAATAAAACTTCGATAAAAATTAAAAAAGTGCGGGAAAGGATTTGTATGTTGATGGTTCGCTTAAGTGTCAGTTTAAGTTTGTTGACCGTTATTCCAAATTCGACTTGTGCTGAACGATCCGATTTCGTTCTGACGTCGCTTGAGCGGCCGGATTTGCCGCGAGCTTACGCGTCTTACGCACCCACTTGCAATAGTCCGTGTGGCTGGGCGGCGCTCCCCTTCACGCGCTAAGTTCCGTATAGGCTGTCGGTGTCGGTCGTATCGCAGTGGGAACTTTGATGGGCAATGAACTTCGCCGCTGTCCGGCTGGCGGTGGCGATAAAACCCCATGAGTGAGCGCGTTGAAGGAAGTGCCTTGCGGGGCAGGTGGATGAGACATCGTCTCAAGCCATGGAATGCAGGCCGGGCATGTTCGGGAGAGATGTGAGGCATCGAAATTTATTCGCGCGCTCTTGATCTGCCCCCTTCTGAGTGGCCCAAAATCTGTTTTAGATTTGGCCACGAAGGAGGACTTGAATGGCGAGGAAGCACAAGCCGGAAGAGATCATCGGCAAGCTGCGTGAAGCGGAGATCGTGCTGGCGCAGGGCGGAACGGTGGCGGATGCGTGTCGCCGGATCGGCGTCACCGAGCAGAGCTACTACCGCTGGCGCAAGGAGTATGGCGGCCTGAAGATGGACCAGGCTCGGCGCATGAAAGAGCTTGAGAAGGAAAACGCTCGGTTGCGGCGGGCGGTGTCAGATCTGACGCTGGACAAGTTGATCCTACAGGAGGCCTCGCGGGGAAACTTCTGAGCCCCGCGCGCCGCAGGCGCTGTATCGATCATATCCGGGGCATGATGCCGGTGTCCGAGCGGCGGGTCTGCCGCGTGCTCGGGCAACATCGATCGACGCAGCGCAAAACGCCGCGTGGGGCGGATGACGAAGCAGCCCTGACCGAGGATATCATCGCGCTTGCCCGGCAGTATGGCCGCTATGGCTATCGCCGGGTGACGGCCTTGCTGCGCGATGCCGGTTGGCATGTGAACCGCAAACGGGTGGAGCGCATCTGGCGCCGTGAAGGGCTCAAGGTGCCGCAGAAGCAACCGAAGCGTGGAAGGCTCTGGCTCAACGACGGATCATGTATCCGCCTGCGACCGGAATATCCGGGCCATGTGTGGTCTTACGACTTCGTCGAGGGACGCACACATGATGGCCGCAAGTTCCGCATCCTGTCGATCATCGACGAGGCCAGCCGCGAGTGCCTCGCCTTACCCATCGCGCGACGGCTGCGCAGCGAGGACGTGCTGGCGACTCTCGCCGAGTTGTTCGTCACACGGGGGCCGCCGGCGCACATACGGTCAGACAATGGCCCTGAATTTATCGCCAATGCCGTGCAGCAATGGCTGGCGAAGATCGGCGTGAAAACGCTCTACATTACACCCGGCAGCCCATGGGAAAATGGCTACTGTGAGTCCTTCAACGGCTCGATGCGTGATGAGCTCTTGAACGGGGAGATCTTCTACACCTTGGCCGAGGCGAAGATCCTGATCGAGGCCTGGCGGCGGCACTACAACACCGTCAGGCCTCATAGTTCGCTGGGGTATCGACCGCCGGCCCCGGAGACGGCGACGGCGCCATGGCTGCCCTCCGGTTCCGCTACGCTGCACCTACGGCCAGCCATGGCGCCGGAGGCAATCTTACACTAACAAACAACCCGGACCACTCGGTGGGGGCCGGTCACCGGTTCGATCAGGCGGCTTGCCCCGCGTCCGAGCCACAGTCCTCTCGCCGCATCGAACGCGAAGAGGGCGATCGACTGGACGATCGGCAGGATAGGATCGTAGATCGGAACGGATACCGAGTTCACGAAGGAAAGCGATCCGCGCCACTCGCCCGGAACATAGCCCGGAACCGTGTAGCCGTGGACTATTCCCTGTTCGCGCGCCATCGCAAGAATCCGCCGATCACCCTCCGTCATCGGGATCAGATGGGGAATGCGTTCCCAGCGGAAACCCAGGTTCGTGACGTTGCTCGCCCGGTGGACGGGGTCATTGAGACCAAGACCGAATTGGTCGTAGAACTCGGCCCACTGATCGGGATAATTGTGAATCCGAAAAGTCTCGCCCGCGGGATCCAGAAATCCCCCATGGTGCGAGAGCGCAAAGCGCTGAAAACCGAGTTCCTCTGTCGCTTCGCTCATAGCTTCGGTCAGATCGTCGATGCTGCCGATAGTCTCGAAGATGCTCACGAGGTGCGTCATGAGCGCCAAAATTCGTGTGCCCAATGTTCGACTTCGCGATCGTCGGCGGCGTTGCTTGTCACCGTCGGTCCGGCGATCGCCCTTCCTGCTTCGTGGCCGTCCAGCGGGTTCTCAATCCGCCATCGGGCAGGTTGTGTCGCAAAAGTGTCATATCATTCCATGTGTGCACTCTGGAATGGTCTAATTCGGACAGAATGTCCGTATATCGGTGAAAATTTGTTAATTGCCTGCGAACACGTTTCTAAATTCATCTCGGATACCTTGTTCAAATGAGGGTGGGTGTTTTTGCCAATTGGCAAGATTCTGAGTCCTATGCATATCTAAAGAAGGCTGATCGTACGGGTTTGATGTGGGAATGGCTCCGCAGGGATCCAGCTTATCTTGCATGGCACGCCAAAGCTTCTCTCCTCACCGGCGGACATTCGTCAGAGCCGTTGAATTGGGGGCTTCACTTTCGCGGAAGAGCCGGACCGGGATTGTCTCTCGGCCCGGATAATCTGGCATGCCCATCATGATCCATCGACACTGAGCGTCGAGGCAGGGCCGGGAACGCCCGGCGATGCCGGATGCCTCGATGTCGAGAGAATCAGACCGTGGCTGACTGCGATTCCAACCGCTTCAGGCGGCGAACACGCGGTATTGTCCGACGGGAGTCATCATATCAGGCTGGACGTGATCGCGGGATCCCTGAGCCGGCATTCCACCGTCCGGTTGCGCTTTTGCTTCGATGGCGTGACCCGGGCCGAACCAGGCGTGCTCTCGCTCCAGCGGCTCCTGGCACTCCATCGCCACGGTCGGTTTGGAAAGATGCTCTACCCCCGCGACCCTGCTATCGCGCGAGGTGTCGTGTTGCTGCGCGTCCATGACGCATTGAGCGATGGTGCCAGCCTTCGCGATCTCGCCTGCGCAATGGTCGGCGGGGATGTCGTCGAACAGGACTGGGGTGATCCCTCCGATTCCCTGCGCTCGCGCATTCGCCGGCTCGCGCGGCAAGCACGCGAGATGGCGCTGGGGGGATACAAGGAACTCCTGCTTCGCAAATGAGACCCCGCCGAAAGATGCGCAGTGAATGAGCCCGGCTCTTAGCGGGACTTGGCCAGTCCGGGGACCAGACGCGCGGCTGCGAGAGCGCCGATCATGTATGGACCATCGTCACGCTTGCCGCTGCGGATTTCCCTTAGAAACTTGCGGTTGTCGAGACCCCGGCTTTCAAGTTCGCTTGCGACTGCGTCGCGGATCTGATCGATGCTGTCCATATGCTCCGTCCTTGAGGATGGAACATATATAGAACAAAATTGAACCGATCAAGTCCGGTGCGGACGCCCCCGCTTCTTCGCGGGAGGGGCAAGCATCAGGTCGACGAGCTCGATGCTGCGTACCGCGGTCGGCGGATCTTTCGAAATCTGCACCGGCTCGCCGCCGTTTAAGCAGATGTCCTCCCAGTAGGTGATGCGCCGGACGAACTCACTTCGTAACTGTTTGGCGAGGTCCCGCTGGGACTCGGAGGACCCGAACTGCGTGCTGAGGACGGCGTGCTTGGCGGCATAATCGGCAGCAATCTTGACGATATCGAGCGGCGTGAAGGCAATGCCGCCGGCCGACAATGCGTCCTGCGCTGCCTCCGCCGCTTGGATGACCTGCTCGCGGGCGAGGGTCCGGGTCGATTTGGCCATAGGAACGATCTCTCAGGAATTGTCATCGTCCGTAAGCTGACAAATGCGACCGCTTCGCGGACGCTCCTGTCCTCTATTCAGCGACGTCTCGATAATCCCTCTCGGTCCCGGCGCTTCCCGGGTTGGGAGACTTTCCGCGCAATTTGTGCATGGTCGCTTCAGTTTTTGGAGCCGTTGATCCCGTTCCCGGAGGTGCCGGACGCCGCAGGGAGACTATACCGGTAATCTGCGCGGGGGATCTGTAGGACGCCGCCCGAGCGCCTCGCTATGAAAGCCGCCTTGCTGTCGGTGACGAGCGTGATGCCTTCGATGGCCTCCGGACCATAGAGCGCGCAAAGGCAGTTGTCGGATTTCAGAGTCTTCCATTTATTCTTTGCGCGCTGGGCGCCAAGGTCCCGCGCGGCTGCAGGGAAAGTGAACATCGCCGCTTTCAGCGCGATACCAACGGTGATGATGGCAACGAGGAGAAAGGTCATGGCGTAGACCTCGCGCAGCGAGGGCTCCATGTGGAAGAACTTGCGCGCGCGTTCCGGATCCGAGCTGTACTTTTCGACGAGATGCTTGATGAAGCCATACACGATCAGCACCAGCAATATCGCAGGGACCGCCAGCGCGTAGAACTTGGCGCTCTCGGCCGATGCAAGCACGATTTCCAGCCCTTTTGTCGCCAATCTCGTACTTGGCAGGCTGAATGTTCCTTCGGGAATTCCGAACCCCTGTCCGTAGCTGTCGTAGTACTGCACGCCGAGATAACTCAGCCAGACATAGCCCGTACCACCCAGGAGGAGGTGGATCGCGCCTAGGACCAGGGCCGTGAGTGTCAGCTCTTGAAGTCCCAGAAGACTGGTCAGGGAGAACGGCGCTTTTGTGTCGCTCGGAGCGGGTGTTGTGGGGGCAGGCATCTGTAGCTTCCGGTTTTGGTGCAGTTGGTGCGCACCGCTTCTGGAAAGTCATGCCTTTGATGCAATAGGGAAAATTTACCCACCGACGGATGTGGCCACCGGTAGGCGCAGTTCGGTTCCGGCTGGCGCCTGGAGTGCGGGAGCAAAGTACTGCGGCCCGCACTCCAGACGAGGTACGCGCTGTTATTCGGACGGCGCCGCATTGGTTGCCGACTTCGGCTTTCTCGCAGTCTTGCCGCCGGTGGCCGCCTTTTTCGCGGGGGCTTTCTTGGCCGGAGCCTTATCGGCCGGCGCGCTCGCGGAAGGCGAAGCAGCGTCTGCAGGCGTGTCGCTGGGAACGGGGGCGGAGTCGGGCGCCGCATCGGCGACTGCGGAATGTGCCTTCTTGGCCTTGACCTTCACGCCCTTCTTGCGCCCGAGGCCGATCTCCTTTGCAAGCGCCCGCCGGCGCTCGGCATATTCCGCCGCGACGAACGGATAGCTCGCAGGCAGATTCCAGCGCGCCCGGTAATCCTCGACCGAAAGCTGGTGATCGGTGGTGAGGTGCCGCTTGAGTGTCTTGAACTTGCTACCGCACTCGAGGCAGACGATGCCATCCGGCTTTACCGAAGCACGCACGGAGACTGCGGGAGTAAGCACTTCCGGCTGCGGCGCAGGAGCTTGCCCAAGGGACGCCAGCGATCCGTAAACCGCCTCGATCAACTGGGGAAGCTGCGCTGCGGGAATCGAATTATTGCTGACATGCGCGCTGACGATGTCAGCCGCCAGCGTAAGTAGAGCTTGGGCTGCCATGATGTATTTACATGCCCGAATTTCTTTTTGTGGGCGTTTCGTTTCGTTCATTGTCATCGCGGGCGCAAGCGGGATTGCAGGCAATGCGGATCAATTCTTTCCCTCGCCGTGATCCCTTCCCGGACCGTTTCCCAAACCGCTCATGTGGCCCGGCATTGAAAGCGGTGTGATCGGACAGTGCTTCTCCCGAAGTCCAGACGGCCGTCAATACGCCGCTGCCGCTTCCGAAAGTGAGGCCACGATATCGATAACCCGCCGCCCGCCTCCATAACGCGTACCCCCGGCCTCCTCGTCCTTTTTTGGCGGCGTGCAGGCAAGCGTTACGAATTGGGTCAGGGACTACGGGCGGTGACCGGCGTCTTCGGCGCCGCCGCCCATATACGGTACTGCCGCAGGCATGATAGGTTCGGGTGCCGGGCGGGTCATTGGGCAGGCTTGGTCGGTACGGGCAACAGCCACGGCAGAGGAGAGGGCCGCCATGTGCAATCGAGCCAGAATGCGGGGTGAGCCGGAAACCCTGTTCGGCTCGGCCGCCCACCTGTTCACCGAGCGTCCGCGTGACAATCGCTTCGATCCGCAGGAATTGCGACCGAAAGGACGCAGCTATGTGATCCGCGAAGAGGGCGAGATGCGCGGATGGGATATCATGACCTGGGACGTGCTCGGTGGAAAGGCGGCCTGGCCGATGACCAACGTCCGCCAGCTCTCGCTGCCGCAATGGCGCCGGCTCGCGGAGAAGCCGGAAAACCGCTGCATCGTGCCGCTTACCGAATTCTGCGAGTTTACGCCGGAAAAGCACGATCTCGGTGATGGCAAGCCGCCGCTTAAGGGCGAGATGTGGTTTGCAGTCACCGACCAGCCGGCCTTTGCCGTTGGAGGCTTCTGGCAAAGGACTGAGACCGGCAACGGCTTCACCATGGTGACCTGCGATGCCAATGCACTGGTCGCGCCTATCCACCCGAAGGCCATGGTGACCATCCTCGATCCAGGTGACGTCACGACCTGGCTGCGCGGCAGCTACGACGAGATCGTTTCGCTGCAGCGGCCCTACGATCCAGCAAAGATGGTCGTGAGAGGGCCGATATTCCCGACGCGGCAACCCCAAGCGGAAATCTGAAAAGCGTGATTTGACAGCGGGTTGACCGGTTTACCCGTCGAAATCGCTCCGTCGTCGTTTTCTTATGTTCCCAATATGTTCCGAATCGCGTTATTGGGACGGCATGTCTTCCGGCTTTGCCTTGCCCCCGTCGATTCCTTTGCCGCTCGGCGAACTGCCGCGCGAGTGGTGCCTTCGCGTTATCGGCGCAGCTGGCGCCGGCTTTCCCTCGCCGGCCCAGGACTGGGAAGAATCCGCGATCAATCTCGTAGAGCTGCTCCGGCTCGATCGCGCTGCCAGCTTCGTATTCCGGGTGAGCGGGCAGTCCATGGTCGATGCAGGGCTGTTCGATTCCGACGTCGTCGTGGTCGACAGGGATGCCAAGCCCGTGAACGGGCGCATCGTCATTGCCGTGGTCGATGGCGGTTTTGTCGTTCGCCAACTCTGCTTTCGCCACGGTGTCCCGATGCTCGGGGCGCGCAATAGCCGCATGCACTACGAGCCGGTCGTGGCGGACGAGACAGTGGAAGTCTGGGGCGTCGTGCGGGCGAGCGTGCGTAACCTTCAGGCTTAGCCCGTGACCTGGGCCATCCTCGACATCGAGAACTTCTACTGCAGCGCTGAGCGCGTCTTCGATCCATCGCTGCGCGGTGTGCCGCTGATCGTGCTCTCGAACGGTGACGGCTGCGCCATCGCGCGCTCGGCCGAAGCCAAGGCGCTCCACATTCGCATGGGCGCGCCCATGTTCCAGATCCGCGATGTGGTGAAGAGGCACGGCATCCAGTGCCGTTCCTCCTCCTACGAGCTCTACGCGGACATGAACCGGCGTTTCAATGCGGTGATTGCCGAGTTCACCGATACGGTCGAAATCTACTCGATCGACGAATCCTTCTTTCGTCTGCCGGTATTGCCGAGCGGCCTCGGCGACGTCGAGATGGCGCACCGTGTCCGCGCGGCGGTCAAGCGCTCGGTGGGTCTCCCCACCCGCATTGGCCTCGGGCCGACGCGGACACTCAGCAAAGTGGCAAACGCCCTCGCCAAGGCGTCCGAAAAGGTATGGGACGGGGTCGTCGATCTGCATGACGAAGGCCTGCGGCGGCGGCTCTTGGCGGCCTGGCCGATCGAGGAAGTCTGGGGCATCGGACCTGCATTGGCGAAGCGCCTGCGGCCGCTCGGCGTCCGGACGACTGGCGAGCTTGCTGCACTGCCCGCAGAAGTGGCGCGCGAGGTGGGAACGGTCGTGCTCGAGCGGCTGGTGCGCGAACTCAACGGCATCGAATGCAGCGATTTCGAGCCGGAGCCGGCTGCGCTAAAGTCCACGGCCGTCACGCGCAACTTCGGCGAACCTGTTCGTGACGTCGAGGCGCTGCGCGAAGCCATGGTGCGGCGCGCTGTACGCGCGGCCGAGAAAATCCGTAACCAGCGGTTGCAGGCGAGCCGCCTGATTGCGTTCGCGCATGGCAGCCGCTTCAAGCCGAACGCGCCTTCGGCCTCGCGCGTCGGGCGGCTTTCGCCTGCCAGCAACGATCCGCGCGTCATTGCCGGCATGGCCGGCAGGATGGCCGAGGCCATGTTTGAGGTCGGCGCAATCTACACCAAGTGCGGTGTGATGCTCGAGGGACTGGAGCAGGAGGCGCGCGGGCAGCTCGACATGTTCGCCGCCCCCGATCCCAGGTCGCCGAAGCTGCTGGCCGCGCTCGACGAGATCAATACAAGGTTCGGGCGCCAGACCTTGCGGCTGGGTTCCGAAGGGATGGGCGTGAAGGCCTATGATACCAAGCGTGCCTTGAAGAGCCCCTCCTGGACCACACGGATCGATCAGGTTCCAGTGGCGCGGTGAGACCGCCGGCGCCCCGTGTAACGATCGAGCGGGTTGCTTACGTTTTCTCGATGAGGTGAACCTCGACGGTGAAGCCCATGAGTTCGAGCCTATTTGCCGCAGCCCTCAGGCTGACTTTGCTGAAGAAGGGCAGATCGACCTTTTTCGATCGCTTATACGGGTGGCGCATAATCCCGTAGACGATTCGATACTCGGCTGTCACCGGCTTCTTCTGTCGTCCGTCGGGAATTACGGCCTCGAAGCCGGACTTGCCCGTTGCCTTCTGTCTTTTCAGTGCCTTCGTGCGCATCTCGCCGCGGATGATCTGCCCCCTTCTGAGTGGCCCAAAATCTGTTTTAGATTTGGCCACGAAGGAGGACTTGAATGGCGAGGAAGCACAAGCCGGAAGAGATCATCGGCAAGCTGCGTGAAGCGGAGATCGTGCTGGCGCAGGGCGGAACGGTGGCGGATGCGTGTCGCCGGATCGGCGTCACCGAGCAGAGCTACTACCGCTGGCGCAAGGAGTATGGCGGCCTGAAGATGGACCAGGCTCGGCGCATGAAAGAGCTTGAGAAGGAAAACGCTCGGTTGCGGCGGGCGGTGTCAGATCTGACGCTGGACAAGTTGATCCTACAGGAGGCCTCGCGGGGAAACTTCTGAGCCCCGCGCGCCGCAGGCGCTGTATCGATCATATCCGGGGCATGATGCCGGTGTCCGAGCGGCGGGTCTGCCGCGTGCTCGGGCAACATCGATCGACGCAGCGCAAAACGCCGCGTGGGGCGGATGACGAAGCAGCCCTGACCGAGGATATCATCGCGCTTGCCCGGCAGTATGGCCGCTATGGCTATCGCCGGGTGACGGCCTTGCTGCGCGATGCCGGTTGGCATGTGAACCGCAAACGGGTGGAGCGCATCTGGCGCCGTGAAGGGCTCAAGGTGCCGCAGAAGCAACCGAAGCGTGGAAGGCTCTGGCTCAACGACGGATCATGTATCCGCCTGCGACCGGAATATCCGGGCCATGTGTGGTCTTACGACTTCGTCGAGGGACGCACACATGATGGCCGCAAGTTCCGCATCCTGTCGATCATCGACGAGGCCAGCCGCGAGTGCCTCGCCTTACCCATCGCGCGACGGCTGCGCAGCGAGGACGTGCTGGCGACTCTCGCCGAGTTGTTCGTCACACGGGGGCCGCCGGCGCACATACGGTCAGACAATGGCCCTGAATTTATCGCCAATGCCGTGCAGCAATGGCTGGCGAAGATCGGCGTGAAAACGCTCTACATTACACCCGGCAGCCCATGGGAAAATGGCTACTGTGAGTCCTTCAACGGCTCGATGCGTGATGAGCTCTTGAACGGGGAGATCTTCTACACCTTGGCCGAGGCGAAGATCCTGATCGAGGCCTGGCGGCGGCACTACAACACCGTCAGGCCTCATAGTTCGCTGGGGTATCGACCGCCGGCCCCGGAGACGGCGACGGCGCCATGGCTGCCCTCCGGTTCCGCTACGCTGCACCTACGGCCAGCCATGGCGCCGGAGGCAATCTTACACTAACAAACAACCCGGACCACTCGGTGGGGGCCGGTCAGTCCAGTATTTGTTCGCCGCCTATTCGCTTGGCGGCCCGCAGGTGCCCGCCGAACACCACGATAAGGTGGCGCGCTGGCAGGCCGTGCTCCTCGGCATAGCACGGGAGGAGATGGGGCACCTCGTCACGGTCCAGAATCTCCTTAAGCTGCTTGGCGGCCCGATCAACCTCGAACGCGACGACTTCCCGTGGGATACGCCATTCTATCCCTTTCCGTTCTCTCTCGAGCCGGTGAGCCTCGGATCGCTCGCCCGCTACGTGTGCATCGAGAGTCCCGAGACGTGGCCCGATCCATGGGCGAAGAGACGTGCGGAGATCGAGGGGATAGGGTTTCCCGGCGGCGCCAGCGACTTCAAGCGCGTCGGTCTGCTCTACGAAACGCTGAAAAACCTGGTCGGCGACAAGACGCTGATTCCCGACGATCTCTTCCATGCCGACACGCTCAGCTTCCAGGCCAGCTTCGCCGAGTGGGGACGTGGCTATGCGGCTGGCGCGCGTGGCGCGACGGAACCTGGAGCGAGGGTGCCGGACGTCCTGATCCACACCGCTTACTCCCGTTCGACCGCACTGGATGCGCTCGAGGCGGTCGCCGAGCAGGGGGAGGCATCGCACGCCGACGGCGACAAGGATCCTGCCCCTTCGCACTTTGAGCGGTTCATGGGACTATTCCTGGAGATCGAAGCCGTCACGGGCTGGACTCCATGGCGTCCCGTTGCCGCCAATCCCCGAGCGGTCGGGGATCCCGACGCGGTGCCCGGCACGACCTACATCGGCAATCCAGTGGCGCGGGTCTGGGCGCGTCTGCTCAACCTGCGCTACCGGATGCTGCTTTCCTACATCGCCCATAGCTTCCGAATCTCCGGCGACTACACGTCGGCGGACGGCCTGACGCGAAGCGCGGTGCTTAATCGCGCGTTCGGGGAGATGTATAATCTCCGGGCCATCGCCAACATCCTCGTCTCCATGCCGGCCGACGACCCCAAGCAGCCGGAACGCGCGGCGCCGAGCTTCGAGCTTCCCTACTCGATGGATCTACCTATGCTCGACCGGGACGCCTGGCGGCAGCACATCGACCTCCTTCAGGCGTCGGCCAAGCTGATCGGCCAGATCCATGGAACCGCCGGCTCCGCCGCCGACGCGTATCTGGATTCGCTGCTTGCCCTGGATGGGCAGGCGATCGCGACCTTCGAGGCGGCGGTCCGGGGCAGCCGCGGCCCCGGTCTCGCTTACAGCGTGGGAGGACGGGCATGAGCATCCTGGAGCTTCGCATCCTACCGCCACTTTCGGTCGCCCGCCTTGGCGCCTCGGCGACACCCTTGGAAAGCTATCGGATCGAGGTCGATGACAAGCATCCCCTCGGCTACCGCAACGTGGTCCCCGACGAGACGTTGGAGCTGAGCAAGGAAACGGGTGAGATCGTCCGATGCTACACACCGAAGCGCGTGAAGTTTCGCGATGGCGACGATGTCCGGCCGGTGGCGCCGTTCCTCGAGGTGTTTGCGCGGACGTCCGAAGACGTGCTTGAGCCGCTGACGGTCGATCTTCTGGAAGCGCACGGCCTGAAGCCGGCGGACGTGAACTGGACCGTCCACCTCGGATGCCGCAAGATCGAGCGGCGCACGTTCGACAAGAATGATCGGATCGAGGCGATCCTCAAAGTTGGCGACCACGCTCGGCACAGGGTCGATGCGACCTGCGCCAACTTTCGTGACGGCATGACCCTTCCGATTGGATGGGTGCAGTATGTTCGCCCCAACGAGGACTTCCCGGAGATCCGGCTCCGCTTTACGCCCGCCGCCGGACTGGTCTACGGCGCAAGTCCGACCGGCGCCGTCTTCGATACCAAAGGCCCCGACCCCGCGCACACCGATCCGAACGTGCCCCCTGAGCGCATCATCTACGATCCCAGGAAGGGCAACTGGCTGGGTTATGTCCAGATAGAGGCCTTTTCCCACCTGTTTACGAACCCTGGCAACATCTTCGCCCAGAATGACGAAGGTGTGAGCTGCGGCTATTTCGACGACGAGTGCGATGGGGTCGTGACTGTGGCCCTGGAAATCGATGGCAAGTCCCTGACGGCGTTCGCCCGCATCGGTGCGGGCCCGCCGACGTTTGCGCCGGACACGATCCCCATTCGCACGGTGGCCGACGAACTCGAACAGATCGCGTTTGGGGTCGAGCACGACGGGATGGCGACGCTCGCTGACGCGGAGGAGATTCTTCGTCGCGCCGTGGAGACCGTGCGGCTATTCAACACGGCGGCGCTCAACGGCAACACGGTCAAGGGCCGCACCAACCAGACGAGCACCATGGTGCGCCAGGACTCGAACGACTTCGGTCGCTACTTTGAGCCGATCATGGCGCCGGCGATCGTCGACAATCATGCCATCCTCGCGCTCCACCAGAACATCCTGACCGCGCTGCGTAGCAGCACCGGCGCGTGGTTCGCGGATGCCCTCCGCAGACCCGAGCAGATCGGGGATCTCTCCGATATCGGCCGCCGCAAAATGCCCGCGATGATGCGCGGCGCCGACGGACGGCATCTGGTGTTGACCCGCCGGCAGATCGATGCGGTCGTCTCGGCCGCCATGGGCAGCCTTTTCTCCGATCCGACCGAGGTGTCCGCATGACCAAGATCTCACCGAGCAACCTGGCGGCGCAACTCAACCACCGCAGCCGAGGCAATCCGTGGAACACGCTGCCTGTAACTGCGATATCCAACTGCTTCCCCGGCCTCGAGTTCGATTTTCGGGTCATATGGCGCAGGATTTTCGAGGGTTTGACCCTGATCGAATGCCATAACCTCGTGCTCGACGGGGACGGCCCTCTCGCCGACATGAAGGGTCATCGGCTGCTGGCAATCGAGGATCCCGGCGCAGGCAAGGGACCGTTGCCGATGGCCGTCGAGACGCAGGGCGTCCAGATGCCGGGTTACGAGGGGGCCCTCGGCAATCCGGATCACCTGAACGGTGTTTCCTTCATGGAGTGGGCGAACAGCCTGGCGAGGATCCACGCCGCGCAGGGTCGGGTGCTCGTGGGCTACTTCACGCCGGAACCTTCATCGGTGGAAGTCCTCTTCCCCACTGATCCGGCCGAGGTCGCGAAGCTGCCCAAGTTCGACCTCAAGGTCCGTCCGATCTTCGAGAGCAGCGCCGTGGACGGCAAGTCGATGGCGACGCTGTCTCAGGCGCTGATCGAGCCTGGGGAGCTGACGCAGGGGCTCTGCTCCCCTTGGCAGAACGACTATCGCGAATGTGCGTGCTACTACTGGGCCGCGAGCCGCCCCGACTTCGTGAACGTGGTCGATGGCCCGGACGGCACCAGCGTGGGTGACAACTGGATGGCCATCGAGCGCCCCCCGGGCGGCGGCTACATCCTCGACGATCGGAGCGATGGCGACGTCTGGAGCTACGACCAACTGTTTCAGAACTGGCAGGGCTTCCTGAAGTTCGTGGTCGGAGGCTCGGAGGAGCAGGATCGGCTGGACAGGGAGGATCGGTCGTAGCGCCATGACCTTGGCCACCGCCATCATCGACGCTTCACGCCCCCGCTCACGCGACGCACATGTGCTCCGGTGGGACGGTGCCGCTCAGCTTCTCCTTCCGGACGGTAGCCAACTGTTCGACATCGACGAGGCGCTTGCCGACGAACTCACGCTGGCCGGCTCGTCCGCAGACGGTGCCGCCACCGCTGCGATCCTAGCACGCCTCGGTCTCGAGCCGCGCGCGGACCGCTGCGCGTCGACCCCGGACGATCGACGCGTGCGGGCGATCTCGCTCGCTGTTGCGCAGAGTTGCAATCTCGGGTGCGGCTACTGTTACGCCCAGGGTGGATCGTTCGGTGGGTCACCCAAGGGGATGGACCTGGGGACCGCGCAGGCCGCGATCGACATGCTTTTGCGGGAGACCCTTCCCTACGAGCAGGTCAACATCGCCTTTCTGGGCGGCGAGCCGCTTATGGGTCGCGATGTCGTGCATGCGTCAACCCGATATGCGGTCGAGGAGGCGGCGCGGCGCGGTATCGCCGTTTCCTTCTCCATCACCACCAACGGCACCCTTGTCTCCGAGCGCGACATCGAGCTGTTTGACGCGCACCGCTTCGCCGTCACCGTCAGTCTCGACGGTGTCGGCGGCGACCACGACCTGCAGCGTCCCTTCAAGGGTGGCCGCGGAAGCTACGCGCGGATCATGGAGCGCATCGCACCACTGCTCGGCGGCGGGCGTGGCTGCCAGGTATCGGCCCGCGTGACCGTCACGCCGCGTAATCTCGACCTGCTGCCGATGCTCAATCACTTCACGGACATCGGCTTCCACAGCGTCGGGTTCTCGCCAATGCTTTCCGCGCCCGGCGAGCAGGATGAGATGCAGGAGCGGCACCTGCACTCAATGCTCGAGCAGATGGTTTCCTGCGGCCGGGAATTCGAGGCGAGGACCGCCGCCGGCGAGCGCTACCCGTTCCTGAACCTCCTCAACGCGCTTCGCGAGATCCACCGCGGCACGCACCGCCCCTATCCCTGTGGCGCCGGGGCCGGCTACCTCGGCGTCTCTGCGGAAGGGGAGTTGGCCGCCTGCCACCGCTTCGTCGACGCGCCGGAAGGTGCGATGGGCACGCTTGCGGACGGCGTTGATCGCGAGCGGCAGGATGTCTGGCTGAACGAACGGCACGTCCACGCCCAGCCTGGATGCCGTTCGTGTTGGGCTCGCTACCTTTGCGCTGGCGGTTGCCATCACGAGACACTGAGCCGTGGCCGTCCGGCCTGCGACTTCATTCGTGGCTGGCTGCACTACGCGATCGGGGCCTACGGCCGCCTCTCGCGGACGAGGCCCGACTTCATCGGCCAACTGGTGCGGTGACGGGCCTTACCGACGTGATCGTCGTCGGCGGCGGTCCGGCGGGGTGCATCAGCGCGCTTGCGCTTTGTCGCCTGGGCTTGTCGGTCCGCCTGATCGAGGAGCATGTCGGCGCCAGACCCCATGTCGGCGAGGCGATCAGCGTGGCCGTTCTCCGCCAGCTCCACGACTTAGGCCTCGAAGGCATCCTAGATCGTGCCGGCTGGCAGCGGTTTTCACGGTGCGACGAGCGCTGGGCAACGGAAAGCTGGATCACGAGGGACGCACCACCGGGCGCGGCGACGTTAGACCGGGGCCGCTTCGATGCGGCACTGGTGGACATCTGTCGGGAGGCGGGTGTCGTCGTCGATCTCGGACGCCGCGCCACCACCGCCATCCGTCGGTCAGAAGGAGGTTGGAGCGTTATACTCGCGGATGGCGAGGTTCGCGGGGCCAACTTCTTGGTCGATGCGGCTGGTCGGCGGGGCCTGTTGCCGAAGTCGCGCCGCTGGCAGGGACCGCGCACGATCGCGCTCTATGCCTATTGGAGCGGTGCGGGTCTCCCGGATCGACCCCGCATCGCGGCCGGTGGAGGCGTTTGGTCTTGGGGCGCGCCGGTCGCGGATCTGGGCTTCAACGCTACGCTGTTCACCGATCGTCAGGCCTTGCCACGGAGCCGAGGGGATCTGCGCCAGATCTATCTCGACGGGTTGGCCGACACGGACCTCCTGCCTCAATTAAGAACCGTCCTTTCCTGCGGCCAAGTGACCGCGTGCGACGCCAGTGCCTGGCTCGACGAGGAGGCAGTGGGCCGGGACTATATCAAGGTCGGAGAGGCGGCGCAGAGCTTCGATCCGCTAGCCTCGATGGGCGTCCAGCACTGTATCCAGTCGGCCCGTAGTGCGTCCGTCGTGGTCAACACCATCCTTCGCCGACCCGGCTCGCAAGCCGTGGCGCGGCAATACTATGAGCAGAGGTTGGAGCGATCGGCCTGGACGCATGCCGTCGCGACCAAAGAGATCTACGGCCGGAGCGTCCACGCCGAGAAGCCGTTCTGGCGGTCCCGGTGCGCGGGCGGCGCGGCGGCTGCGCGCGTCGAGGCGCATCCCATGAGCCGTCCCAAGCCAGTTCTCTCGACGCCCATCCATCTGGACCGAAGCCGCGTTGTGGAGGTACCCTGTCTGTGCGGTGATTTCGTCGAGCCACGCCTAGCGGTGTTGGCTGGGACCGAGGGGGAGCCTGTAGCCTTCCTCGGCGGCATTCCGATTGACATGATCGTACTAGCGATAGTGGATAGCGAAACGGTCGGGGACCTGCTGGAGGCACTCGTGCGCGGGCAAGCCGGAACTCAAGCCCACCGGGTCTGCGGCTGGCTCATCGACAAGGGAGTCGTTCAGGTGTCCGCTGTGTGCGAACAGCCACGACGATGATTGTCGGTCGGTCGGAGGCGTTCTGGAAGCTCAGAACTAGCTTGGGTAAAGTGACCAATTTGTAACGATGGAAGCAGACGCGCGCTCGATGGTCGCGAGAGGGAAATCAGCGCTGGGTGGCGGATCAAATCGTTTTGGACGCCGCGCCGGCGGTTGGTAGCGGCGTGAGAGCGTTACCGGTCCGTCTTAGCATGAATGTAAGTGTGACGCGCGCAGGTGTCAGCTACTGCTTGTACATTGCTAAAAGCCGACGGCCTGCAAACGAACCAATATCCGTCTTTTAACGAGACCAGTCGGGCAAATGCTGAACGTCGGCTTTTGAGAAGACCTGCCATTCTACATTTCATCGGCGAACGGCGGCTAAGTCCAAGGATTTCGGGCGCTTGCGTACGGAATCCTGACATGGAGGAACCCGCGGGCCCCATCCACCGATCTATGGGCAAAAGGGCTTTGGTGTGGATCTGGTTGACTGAGGCAGACGTGCCAGTTTGCCCATCATAGGCAGGCTGGCAAGGGCTTTGGGTACGATTAGGCCGCGTTGCTTCCCTGACCCGGTATGCAATGTGCGCTGTTTTGATCGAGCCCGTGAGGTGGGCGCACTTTTCCGTATGGGCCGAGACGGAATGACCTCGGCCATGCTGTAGGGTGAGCCATGCCGGATCATGGCGCGTATTTCCGGGTCAGGAATGTTGGCGCCGGCGGTGCGCGAGGCTGATACCAACGCGCGAAGGCCTCGATGATGGTCATGTGCCCGCCGCAGCACGGACATGGCGGGCGGTGATCAGGCGGCTCGTCGGGTTCGGGCTCCTCGACCGGCGCGGCGAGGCCCAGCAGCCCACGAGCCAGTGCCATGGCCTCCTTATGCGCTGAACTGGCGAGCAGGCCATAATGCCGGATGCGGTGGAAGCCGCGCGGCAGGACGTGGATCAGGAAGCGGCGGATGAACTCGTCGGTCGCCAGCGTCATGACCTGCTGACGTTCAGCAGCATTACGGCGATAATCCTTGTAGCGGAATGTCACGCCGGACCCGTCGAAGCCAATGAGCCGCCGGTTCGAGATCGCGACGCGGTGGGTGTAGCGCGAGAGATAGGCCAGGACTGCCTGCGGGCCGGCGAAGGGTGGCTTGGCATAGACCACCCAGCGCTTCTTCCGGATCGGCGAGAGATGCCGCAGGAATGTCGTGCGGGCGGCAAGATGGGCATGAGCGCCGAAGAAGCCCAGCTTGCCGGCATCGAACAATGCCAGCAGGCGGGTGAGGAACAGCCGGCGGAACAATGCGCCCAGCACGCGCACCGGTAGCAGGAAGGCGGGGCGCGAGGAGATCCACCGCGTGCCGTCCGGCGCGATGCCGCCACCGGGCACGATCATGTGCACGTGCGGGTGGTGGGTCAGCGCCGATCCCCAAGTATGCAGCACGGCAGTGATGCCGACCCGTGCGCCGAGGTGTTTAGCATCGGCGGCGATGGTCAGCAGCGTGTCCGCAGCCGCGCGGAACAGCAGGTCATAGATCACCGCCTTGTTCTGCCACGCGATGGCGGCGATCTCGGCGGGTACAGTGAACACGACATGGAAGTAGCCGACCGGCAACAGATCGGCTTCGCGCGCCGCCAGCCAGGTGCGCGCCGCGGCGCCCTGGCACTTGGGACAATGCCGGTTGCGGCACGAGTTGTAGGCGACCCGCCAGTGCCCGCAGTCGTCGCAGGCCTCGATGTGACCGCCCAGCGCGGCGGTGCGACAGTTCTCGATGGCCGTCATGACCTTGAGCTGGCCGAGACTGAGATGCCCGGCATGGGCTGCGCGATACGCGGACCCGGCACAACGGAAGATATCGGCGACCTCGAGCGAGATGCGCACCGGCTTAACCGGGAGGTGCTCTACCTTCCATCAAGGCCACAATCTGGTCGAGCGGGCTGGCCACCGCCCGCATGGTCTTGCTCGAAACCTTGGTATAGATGGCGGTGGTGTCGATGTTTGTGTGGCCTAGCAGCACCTGGATGACGCGGATATCCACACCTTGCTCAAGCAGGTGAGTGGCAAACGAGTGGCGCAATGTGTGCGGGCTCACTCGCTTGTGGATCCCGGCGAACTCCGCCGCCTCATGCACGGCGCGGTTCAACTGGCGCGCCGAGATCGGATCCGTGCAATTGCGACCCGGGAACAGCCATCCATGGGGCAACATCACTCCGCGGCGCTTGCCTTCGCGCCACCATTGCCGGAGCAGATCCAGCAGATGCGGTGAGAGCATGGCGTTACGGTCCTTGCGTCCCTTGCCCTGTTCGACACGGATGATCATGCGCTCGCTGTCGACGTCTCCAACCTTGAGGTGGGTGACTTCGGACACGCGCAAACCTGCGCCGTAAGCCACGCTGAAGGCGGCCTTGTACTTGATGCCTGGGGCTGCCTCGATCAGTCGTGCGGCCTCCTCGACGCTCAGGACATCTCGAAGCTTGGGTTCACACCGTATGACGGAAAGACCCAGCGCAATCTCCGGCCGCTTGAGCGTCATGGTGAAGAGGAAGCGCAGAGCCGATACTGCGGCGTTGATGGTCGCCGGTCCAACGGCGCGCCGATGCTGGTCGAGTTGAAATCGCCGGAGGTCTTCTGCGTTGGCGGTGTCGGGAGGGCGGCCCAGAAACGCGGCGAAGGATCGTACGTGGCGAATGTAGTCCTGCTGCGTATGCACCCCGAGTCCTCGAAGCTTCATATCCTGTAGCATCCGCTGGCGCAGCGAACCGGTGGGGGCCGACATAATCGTAGTGTCCATGGTGAGTTCCTTTGCGTTGAAGGAACCTCACAATCTCATGGCGACTCCGCCCCAACCAACGTCTGGCAATTACGGCGCGACCTCACCCCAAACACCCCTCCCGCGGAGCGGGTTCGTCCAAGTCCCAGCCCCGGCCATAACCGGACTGACCGCTCGTAGGCGCGGGACTTTTCCAATTGAGCGGCTTGGATGGGCGCATTGTGTTGCTGCCAGTCCGTCGCCGACCCATTCCAGACGCTCAACGCTAAAACTTTTCTTCCCAGGAGCCGACTGGCCGCTATCCTACTGGCGGAGCCCGACTGTGACCGGCAGTAGGTACTTCAGCCCGTGGGTGAAGCCGCGCGGCGCGACGCTGACGTGATCTTCGTCATTGAGAACTTCCGTCTGCAAACGAAGGGAGGGATATCTGCGGGATCGCAGGATCTGATCCATGTCCCTGGTATCAGTCACCATATTGGCGGATTTGGAAAAACGCGCATCGCCGGGTCGCGTCTCTTCGTATTCGCCAATGTACATGTAGACCCGCGCCGGCAAGTCGTCGTGGCTGGTCGCGTAGGCGCGTGCCTGATTCACCATGAAATGATGATCGTACCAGAACGAGGGGCTCCCCAGAACATAGCCATCAAACAGGCCGGGTTCGCTCAGCAGGATCTGCATGCCGAGCAGCGAGCCGTATGAATGGCCCAGAAAAATCCGCCGCTTCTCGTCCGTCCGGTAGCGTTGAGCGACGAAAGGTAGCACTTGGTCCCGAACATAGGTTTGATAGGCCTTCGCTTGACCGTGTACCGCTCCCTTCGGCGATCCGGCAGGGCCGTTCTCCGTCGGCGTGTAATCGCGACGGCGGCTTTCCACGCCGCCTTCCCCTTTTGCATAAGAGAGCCCGACGAGGATGAACTCTTCGATGGTCGGCCCCTCGACATTGAGACGGCGGCCGATCTGCTTGAGCATCGGGAACGCGTAATCGGCGTCCGTCGCATAGATTACCGGATATCGACGCTCAGGCTGTGTGCGGTAGGATGGCGGTAGGGCCACGAAGACCTGATAGCCTCGTTGCGATGCGGGATCGGGCACGTCCCATACCTCGCTTTCGGTGACCTCGTAGGGCCGCCCGTCCCCTCGTTGTACGGCTACGCCGGGCGTCTCTTTTGCCTGGGTTTGTCCCGTGGACGCATCCGTGCAGGCGGCGAGCGCGTTGGCACAGAAGCCGATGAAAAGGAATTGCTTCAACAATGCCGCCCCCGTCTTAACAATGTCGAGCTTAGATCCCGGCGGCCCCCGGCCGTCAGAATTCGTAATCACCGTAGAGTGTTAGCAGTCGCTCGGAAGACTGTCTCGATCACGTCAGCCCCAAGGAAAGGCGCTTCGTCGCATCGCTTGAATGATCAGATCGGCAATTTCATCGCCATCAAGAGCATTCAAACTAAAATCAGGCTGATTGGATTAAGACGAGTGCCGAGCGGTTTCTGAAACCGACCCATTCCGGACCTTAAATGGCAAATTGAGCGCACCGATAAGAGGAAGGTCCGCTTATCCTTACACGCTCCGACTGGCGGCCACCAAATAACCGTGGCAGGCCTCGGGGAGTTCGCGCCGAAGTCGCGCGAAATTTTCCTCTGAAGGGTCGGCCTCCATGACGACCCGGACGGACCCGCCCAACAGCGCCGCTAGCATGAAAGCCACTGACGCTCGGTCGGCGAATTGCGCATCGCAGGCACTGGCGAGCAGCCCATCGATCGACACCGTCATGGTCTGCGCCGCTCTGCTCATCAGTTCGGACAAGTCAAATTCGGCAGAGATGCCGTAGATAGCGCGCGAGGCGACCATGTCTGCCATCTTCGCGTCCAGCCAGGCCGTCGCCACGCCATGCGCGATCGTCTTGAGGTCACCGCCCATCAACTGGTCTGTCGCGTCCCTCATCGCCGTTTCGATCAGGTTGAACTGGCGCTCGACCAGAGCGAAGAGCAACGCCTGCTTGTGGGGGTAATACTGGTACATCGTACCTACGGAAACGCCGGCGCGCTCGGCGACCCGCGTCGTGGTGAGATGTCCGAGTCCCCGCGTCAGCAAAACCTGAATGGTCGCGCAGTGAATGGCCTCGATCGTCACGGCAGAACGCACCTGTCGCGGCGTCTTGCGCGGTTTTAGCAGTGCAGGCGTCGGGCGGCTCATATGCGAATACCAAAGCTGAAGGATCATTCATATCTAAGGGATAAGAACGATCCCCTGCAAGGAGCTTTACGTTGAAGACTGTCCTCATCACCGGTTGTTCGACCGGCTTCGGTCGCGACACGGCCTTACATTTCCTCAACCAGGGCTGGCGCGTGGTAGCCACCATGCGCAATCCGGCCGCCAGTACACTCCCGACGTCGGACCGGCTGCATATCCTTCCGCTCGACGTGACCGATGCAGACAGCATCGCGGCTGCAATCGGGCAGGCCGGAGCGATCGACGTGCTCGTGAACAACGCCGGTATGGGATGGCTGAACGCGGTCGAGGGCTCGCCTCTCGAAACGGTGCGCGAGGTTTTTGAAACCAACCTGTTCGGGGCGATCGCGATGATGCAGGCCGTCCTTCCCGGGATGCGAGAGCGACGCTCGGGCGTCGTCGTCAATGTCAGTTCCAGCTCGCTCTACAAGCCCTTGCCCCTGCTGTCGGTCTATCGTGCCAGCAAGGCGGCGATGAACGCTCTCAGCGAATCCGCCGCGCACGAACTGGCACCCTTCGGCATCCGCGTTCGGGTCGTCATGCCCGGCATGGCGCCATCGACCAGTTTTGGCAGCACCGCCCAAGGCCACGTGGCCGATGCCGGTGGCTTCGCCGAACCCTATGCCGACTATGCCCGGCAAACGCTGGCGACGATGATGGAGGCTGCCAATGGCCCGGTCACAGAGGCCCAGGACGTCGCGGATGCGATCTTCCGTGCGGCGACCGACGCGGACTGTCCGGCGGTTCTTCCGGCGGGCGCAGACGCCATTGCCTGGGCGGAGGTGAAGTGATCCACTTGAAGCGAGGCCCTATGTCATCCGCGAACCGCTACTACTCCGGGCCCGTCTCATCCCACTTCGACGGGCACCGCTTTACGAACTCGGCAGGAGAGCCGGAAACGGACCGGTCTATGCGCGATATCCTGCGCTGGTATCGCACGGCTCCCCGGACCAGATGGCCGAAATCGATGCCGGTGTCTCCCATCGTTCCGGCGGAACGGGTGGAGGGATTGTGCATCACCATGGTCGGCCATGCATCCGTGCTGATCCAAACCGGCGGGCTCAACATCCTGACCGATCCGGTCTGGTCCAACCGTGCCAGTCCGCTCGCCTTTGCCGGGCCGCGCCGCGTGACCGCGCCGGGTGTCCGGATGAGCGATCTGCCACCCATCGACGCGGTCCTCCTGTCCCACAATCACTACGACCATCTGGACGTTGCGACCCTGCGTCAGCTTCAGGCGCGGCATGCCCCAAGGATCATCACCCCTTTGGGCAACGACAGCATAATTCGCCGCCACATCCCCGATGCCCGCGTCGAAACGGGCGACTGGTTCGACCGCTTCGACATCGCCCCGGGTGCTCAAGCGCATGTCGTACCGGCCTTGCACTGGTCATCGCGTGGTGCCCGCGATCGCCGCATGGCTCTGTGGGGCGGCTTCATGTTGCAGGCCTTTGGCCGGACGGTCTATTTCGCTGGGGACACTGGCTACGGCACAGGTGCGATCTTTCGCAACTTGCGGGCACGCTTCGGGCCGGTCGATGTCGCAATCCTACCGATCGGTGCGTATGCACCGCGCTGGTTCATGGCAGCCCAGCATACCGATCCCGACGATGCCATCCAGATCATGCTGGACCTGGATGCAAAAGCGGCTGTCGGCATGCACTGGGGGACATTCAAGCTGACGGACGAACCCTGGGATGAACCCGCCCGGCGCCTAACGGCGAGCCTGCGTACAGGCGGCATCGATGCCGCGAAATTCATAGCCATGCGGCCTGCTGAAACAGCTGAATTCGAATAGCTACATGCCCCGGGGTGCGCGTACACCACCGACCCTTTGTCGCCGTTCAACCGCCGATTGTCCGCTCCCAGGTGCAGCCGGTCTGCTATGCCATTCAGGATGCCCAAGACTGGCCGGTTGCGGAATGGCGGCTCACCGGCTCAGATCGGCAGATAGCTGCCCGTCGCCTTTCGTTTGGCGCATCGCCAACAAAGGAGATTTGCTGCCGGTCTGCAGACCCCCCATTGCGGCCCCTCATCAGCCGGAGGGTCGCGCTCCATAGCGGCCTGTCGGTGCTCACCGCTCGGGAAGGAACGCAACCTGACCAGAGAGCCCCATCTCAGTCATGTTTATGGAACATCGGCGCTTGCGGCGGTCCTCCGGTGCAAGCGCCCCCATTCACACTCTCTATTTATCGCGGTATACGCACACCGCTGCGGTTCAGATGCAGCGGCGCAATGCGTCCGTCCGGCAGGTAGTTGACCTCGCAGAGAACGCTCCGGCGGAAAAGCGGTGAAGTGCCGGGTTGGGATTGATCATTGCACGCGAAAAACCACTTGCCGCGCCATTCAAAGAACGACCCGTGCCGATCAAAATTGAGCCAGTCCTTCGGACGATATTGTGGCGGGGGCGCATGGGGCCCGCGCATGGCGCTGTCGTTGCGGAAGGTCTCGTCTACATTTTCAGGCTTCAGCAACGCCCCTTGACACTTGAAGGGGCCGTACGGTGAGCTGCTGACTGCATAGTAGGTGCCCCAAGACAAGTAATAGAGATCACCTCGACGGTGGAGAAACGGCTTGTCGTCCGTTTTACCGGGTCCGAACGGCCCTTCCTTGTCGGTAATCTCGACCAGACGCGGTTCCTCGGCCAAGGAGACCATATCCTCGTTAAGACGCACCACATAGAAGTCGAAGGTGCCGAAGACCATGTAGCTGGTCCCGTCCGCTTCTTGGAGAATGCCCGGGTCGCGCGATGCAGTCGGAACTTGCCCCTTTGCGATCAATGGCTTCCCGAGAGGGTCTTTCCACGGACCTTCTGGCCGGTAGCTCTCGACCACCCCGATGTCCTCCGGACCCATGGAAAAGTAGAGATAGAACTTTCCGTTTCGAGCGGCCGCATCCGTAGCCCAACATTGGGTACTTGGCTGACGCAAGTAGGTCTGTTCCGGCGTGAGGGTTCCTGCGAGCATCCAATTTTCGAGATCGGTGCTACGCCAGATTTGCCAATCGTTCATGGTGAAGGTTAAATTGTCTGGTTTCGCATCATGTGTCGCGTAGAGCCAGGCGACGTCATTGTAGACCCGGATCTGCGGGTCACATACACCTGCCGGAAGCTTCATCGGATTTCGAATTGATCGAAACTTGACTTCCGCGCTGCAACCGAACGAAGGAGCAACAAGCGCAGACCCGGCTATCAAGGAAACTTGGAGCAAGTCCCGACGTGATACGTCCATTTATTATCTCTCCACTGATCGACGTTGGGATCATCGTCCCTGCGTTTTCAGGGTAAACGACACGTTCCATCGCGTCCAATAGCGCCTTCTCGATAGGCCATAGCCTGTAACTATGGATCGCCTCTGTCCGTGGAGGACGTACGCGCGCGGAAGAAGCGAGCTGCGGTTCAATAAGTGAGCGGGCATAACCGCGAGCGGCGGAGTTCAGGATCGTTAATTAATCGCGATATGTTTGATCGAGGCTCTGCGATCTGATTGGACGGGTCGACCGACTGCCAGGCGACACTGGCGGTTGAAAGGCGCGAAATGGGACGGCTAGATCTGGTCGGCAGGTGCCGCTTTGGTCGGGTGCGATCAATGTCAATCATCGGCGGCCTGTCACCCGAAAGCGGCCTGACCGCCATCCACCCATCCCGGTCTTTGTGGTGCCCTTATCGCTTCTCTTGAAACCGGTCCGGCGGGTTTGTGCAAGGCTCGTGACGTTTGCGTCTTTGATCGGCTGCGATGGGTGGTGGGTTCAACGGGTGGCGGCAACACAGGCTTGAAAGCGCTCTGCGGGTGTTTGGTATTCGAGCGTTTTCCTTGGCCGTTCGTTGAGTTGCCGGGCAACGGCACTCAGTTTGGCCTGGCTGTATAGCGATAGATCGGTTCCTCTGGGAAAGTATTGTCGTAGCAGACGATTGGTGTTTTCGTTGGAGCCGCGCTGCCAAGGCGATTGCGGATCGCAGAAATAGACTTCGACATCGGTAGCCAGTGAGAGGCGCGGATGATCGGCCAGTTCCTTGCCGCGATCCCAGGTGAGCGACTTGTAGAGTTCGCGCGGTAGGCGCTGCGTCTGCCTGATCAGCGCCGACACCACGCTCCTTGTGTCCTTGTTGGCGACCTTGACCAGCATCACGTAGCGCGAATGCCGTTCGACCAGCGTCGCGATGTAGCTGTTCTTTGTGCCTCCGATCAGATCGCCTTCCCAGTGGCCGGGAATGGCGCGGTCCTCGACCGACGCGGGACGCTCGCTGATCGACACGGCATCCTTGATCTGTCCCAGCCCGTTGCGCTTGAGGCTGGCGTGCCGCGACCTGCGGATGGTGCGCCGGGCGCGCAGATGCTCCAGCAATTCCTTCTTCAGAACTCCCCGCGCCTGTATGTACAAGCTTCTGTAGATAGTCTCGTGCGACACTTGCCTATGCGGCTCCTCGGGAAAGCTGCGCCTGAGCCACCCCGCAATCTGCTCTGGTGACCATTTGCGGCACAGCTTGGCCGATACTGCCCGGGCCAATGGCGGCGAGCAAGCCAACTTGCAGGGCTTGGGCCGCAAGGCTCGGTCCCAGGCCGCCTGATCGGACACGGTCGCCCGATACCGTGCAAGGCCGCCGTTACGCCTGACTTCGCGACTGATCGTCGAAGGCGCGGGGCCCAGTCGCCGTGCTATCGCACGCAAGGGTTCACTGACGCTCAGGCCCCGCGATATCTCCTCCCGTTCGGCAAGGCTCAGCGCAAGGCGGCCACGCTTGCGATCGGCGGGCCTGATACCGCCGGTCGGCGAAATCACCGAAAATACCGACGATGACTCTCGATCAAACCTTCGCCCGATCGAACTCATCGATTCCCCGCGCTGCCAACGATCCCATATCTCCGCTCGCTGGCTGGCCGTGTAATATATCCGACGACGCTGCTTCATCGCGACACTCCATCTTCCTCAAAAGATTAAAGTGTTGCCACCACCCGTTGAACCCACCACCAGCCTCAGTCATGAGCGGACTGACTGCTCATAGGCGCGCTGCTTTTCCAATTGAACGGCTTGGATGGGCGCGTAGCTGTCAAAGCACAGATGGCAATCTCTATGCCAGGAGCGTCAGCTTTCTTGGGCTACGTGCTCGGAACCGGACCGAGCAAAATTTCCCATTGCCGGCCGTTCATCATCGCCGATCTCTCAGTCAACGAATGACCGCTTTGGAGATGCTCTTAGAAGGCGCTGAATGGCGGCTCTGTCCGCGTCTCAAGTCACCCTGACAGGGGTGAGGCTGGTTGCACTTGCATTCAAAGCGCTCGATGACCTTTTCGGCCATTCCTCCCAATGTTCAGTGTTGTTTGTCGGTCTGTCTCCCCAGCGCTCCAGCGATGACTTCGATGTGATGGGAAGGATGCGTGGCAATCTCCGCCGATTCTCTAAATCCGTCCGTTCGAAGCAGTTTAATCAGACCAGGCCTGCGCTCTCGGGCGTAAGCAACCCATCGAGCCGTTCCAGCGCAGCCAGGATCATCGCCTGCTCCCAAGAGGCAAGGCCGGCATAACCCTGGCTGAAGCGCATCTGGAGCGGAAACGGCGAGGCCTTCAGCTTTTCCCGGCCGAGTTCGGTGACTTGCAACAATACCTGCCGCTTGTCGGTAAGGCCGCGCGTGCGCGTCACGAGCTGCGCCGCCACCAGGCGATCGACGATGTTGGTGATCGTCGCCTGTCCAAAACCCAGGGCGCTCGCGACCGCGCTCGGCGTGATCGTCTCGTTGCCTCCGATCTGCCGTAGCACCAGTGCCTGCGAGGAGGTCAAGCTCGTCGCAGCGGCCATTTTCCGGTTCTCTAGCTCGGCTGCGTCGAGAATTTTTCGCAGGGCCAGAAGTGCCGCCGGTGTGAGATCGATTTCCATGCCCGATAGCTAGCTTTCCTGCGGGTTTGCGCCAAGCGTGAAGATGCTTCGAAAATCGAATTAATTGCAGTTCCATGACGGTGTGAAAGCGAACTTTTGAAACCGTACTGTTGCGCATATTCTCGCAATCCCTATGGTATGACGCGAGAACCACGAATGACATGGCAACGGCCAAGCACGCGAATGTGCTTCGGAGGGTGAAGTAATACTCGATGATAATGTGAATGAAGTTGGCCCGCAGAGCGATTCCGCGAGCCCGATCCGCGCGCGCGACGAGGGCGGCGTTGCGGAAGGAAATTCCGGCGCTGCTATCGTCCTGCGCGAACCCAAAGCCGAGGACGGGCCGGCCATTTCCGCCTTGATCGCGGCATCGCCGCCGCTCGACGGCAACTCGGCCTACTGCAATCTTCTCCAGTGCAGCGACTTTGCCGGCACTTGCGTGGTCGCCGAAAGGGACGGCCGGCTGCTCGGCTGGATTTCCGCCTATCGTCCGCCCTCCCGTCCCGACTGTATCTTCGTCTGGCAGGTCGCCGTGGCGGCCGAGGCGCGCGGGGAGGGCCTGGGTGGGCGCATGCTCGACGCATTGATCGCCCGCAGCGCTTCGCGCGGCGCGCGTGAACTCACCACGACCATTACCGAGGCGAACTCGGCCTCCTGGGCGCTTTTTTCCGCCTTCGCGCGGCGCCACGGCGCCGTCCTGACGCGCTCCACGCGCTTCGAACGCGATGCCCATTTCGCCGGAGCGCACGATACCGAATGGCAGGCGAGCATTTCGCCGCTGCCGTTCATTCCGTCCAACTGAACAGGAAATTCCTCCAGATGACGACGATTCCCCAACCGAGCGCGCATGCGCCGGACACCAGCATCTATGACCGCCGCGAATCCCAGGTTCGCAGTTATTCGCGCGCCATGCCCCGCCAGTTCGACCGCGCCGAAGGCGTCTGGTTGCACGACAGCAAGGGCGGGCGCTATCTCGATTTTCTGTCGGGCTGCTCCTCGCTGAACTACGGACACAATCACCCGGTATTGAAGCAGGCCCTGATCGACTATATCGCCCGTGACGGCGTCACGCATGCGCTCGATCTCCACACCAAGGCCAAGAGCGAGTTCCTGCGCACGTTCGAGGAAGTGGTCCTGGAGCCGCGCGGGCTCGACTATCGGGCGATGTTCACCGGCCCCACCGGCACCAATGCTGTCGAGGCGGCCATTAAGCTGGCGCGCAAGGTCACCGGGCGCGAGATGGTGATTGCTTTCACCAACGGCTTCCACGGCATGACTCTGGGCGCGCTGGCCTGTACCGGAAATGCGGGCAAGCGCAGCGGTGCGGGCGTTCCCCTCAACCATGTCAGCCATGAACCGTTCGACGGCTACTACGGGCCGGATGTCGATACGGCCGAACTGCTGGAACAGCGCCTGTCGGATCCGTCCAGCGGGCTCGATGCGCCTGCTGCCTTCCTCGTCGAGACCGTGCAGGGCGAAGGCGGCCTCAATGCCGCTTCGCCCGAGTGGCTGCGCCGGATCGCCGCCATCGCCCACAAGCACGGCGCTTTGCTGATCGTGGACGACATCCAGGCTGGTTGCGGCCGCACCGGCGACTTCTTCAGCTTCGACGGCCTGGGCTTCACGCCCGACATCGTCACTCTGGCCAAGTCGCTCTCCGGCATGGGCCTGCCCTTCGCGCTGACCCTGATGCGGCCGGAATTCGATCAGTGGTCCCCCGGCGAGCACAACGGCACGTTCCGGGGCAACAATCACGCTTTCGTGACGGCCACGGCGGCCTTGCGCGAATTCTGGGCGGATCCGGCCTTCGTCGATGATATTGCCCGCCGCAGCGGCATCCTGGAACGCCGCCTCGAAGCGATCGCCGCCCGCCACGGTTTGTCCACCCGCGGCCGGGGCATGATGCGCGGCATCGATGTGGGCAGCGGCGAGGTGGCCGGAAAGATCACCGCTGCCTGCTTCGCGCAGGGCCTGATCATCGAAACCAGTGGCGCTTACGACGAGATCGTCAAGGTGCTGGCGCCGCTGGTGATCGACGATGCCGTGCTCAACGCCGGTCTCGATATCCTGGAAGAAGCCGTGGCCGAGGCGCTCCCCGCGCTCGCAGCGACGCGCAAGCTCGGCGTCGCCGCCTGAGCCCGATCCCAGCATTAAAGGAACATACCCATGATCGTTCGCAATCTCGAAGATATCCGCAAGTCCGACTGTCACGTCCAGGGCAAGGGCTGGGTCAGCGACCGTCTGCTGCTCAAGGATGACCGGATGGGCTTCTCGTTCCACGTCACTACAATGTTCGCGGGCGAGGAACTGCACATGCACTACCAGAACCATCTGGAAGCCGTGCTCGTCCTTCAGGGCAGCGGCACGATCGAGGATCTCGGCACCGGTGAGACCCACGAACTGAAGCCGGGGGTGATGTATGCGCTCAATGCCCATGACCGCCACATCGTGCGCCCGGTGGAGGACATACTCTGCGCCTGCACCTTCAATCCGCCCGTCACCGGCCGCGAGGTCCACGACGAGAACGGCGCCTATCCGGCTCTGGCTGACTGAGGGAGGGACAGGCAAACGATGCAGGATCTCTATCCCACCCGATGCGAAAGCGAACCCAGGCTACAGCCGCGGGACGAACCCGTCGCGCGGCGGGCCTGGCACCCAGCTGCGCCGCTGACCGCAACCCAGGTCGAACAGTTCGACCGGAACGGCTATCTCGTGCTGGAAAACCTGTTCTCCGCGCAGGAAGTTGCCACGCTGCAGGCTGAAACCGGACGCCTCCTGGCCGATCCCGCCGGTCTGAAGGACGAGACGGTCATTGCCGAACCCGGCAGCCGGGAAGTCCGCTCGATCTTCGAGATCCACGCCCAGAGCGACGTCATGGCCCGCCTTGCCGCGGACCGGAGACTGGCCGGTGTCGCCGTCTTCCTGCTCGACGACGAGGTCTACCTTCATCAGACCCGGCTCAACTACAAGCCGGGCTTCGCGGGCAAGGAGTTCTACTGGCATTCCGATTTCGAGACCTGGCATGCCGAGGACGGTATGCCCGTGATGCGGGCGCTGTCCATGTCGGTCCTGCTGGCGGAGAACACGCCGAACAACGGGCCGCTCATGGTGATCCCCGGCTCGCAGGGGACTTTCGTGTCCTGCGTCGGCGAAACGCCGCAGGACCACTACCGCCAGTCGCTGCGCCGCCAGGAATACGGCGTTCCCGACGAACTCAGCCTGGCCGAGCTGGCCCATCGCCACGGGATCGACGCGCCAGTCGGCAAGCCGGGTACGGTGGTGGTGTTCGACTGCAACATCATGCACGGCTCCAACGGCAACATCACGCCTTTCCCGCGCGCCAATGCCTTCCTGGTCTATAACGCCGTCAGCAACCGGCTGACGTCGCCCTATGCCGCGCCCGCGCCGCGTCCCGAATTCATCGCTGCGCGCGATTTCTCACCGGTAGTGCCGATTTCCGGCGCAATCGAGGGACTTGTCGAAGGAGTAGCGGCATGACGGGAACGCACAGCGTCGAGAAGATCGGCGGCACGTCCATGGCCGCCACCTCCACCGTGTTCGAGAACGTACTGGTCGCCGGACGCAAGGGCGCGGATCTCTACAATCGGATTTTCGTCGTCTCGGCCTATGCCGGGATGACCGATCTGCTGCTCGAGCATAAGAAGAGCGGCGAGCCGGGCGTTCACGGCCATTTCGTGCGCAACGAAACGCCGGGCGCATGGCGCACCGCGCTGACCGAAGTGCTGGGCGCCATGTGGGCGCGCAATGCCGAAATGTTCGCGCGCCCGCAAAGCCGCGAGGAAGTGGACCGTTTCGTTGCAGAGCGGATCGCCGCGCTGGAATCCTGCCTCGACGATCTCGACCGCCTGCGCCGCCACGGCCATTTCCGCCTCTCGGAGCAGATCGCCACCTTGCGGGAAATGCTGGCCGGTCTGGGCGAGGCCCATGCCGCGCACTCGACGGCGCTGCTCCTACGCGATCGCGGGGTCAATGCCGTCTTCGTCGATCTTTCCGTCTGGAGCCAGGACGATCTGGTCGATCTCGACGAACGCATCCGCACCGCCTTCGCCTCGATCGATCTCTCTCGCGAGATGCCGATCGTCACCGGCTACGCGGGCTGCGAAGGCGGCATGGTGCGCCGCTATGCCCGCGGCTACTCCGAGATGACCTTCTCCCGTATCGCCGTCGTCACCGGCGCGCGCGAGGCGGTCATCCACAAGGAGTTCCATCTATCCAGCGCGGATCCCCGTCTCGTCGGCGAAAGCCGGGCGCGCAAGATCGGCTGGACCAACTACGACGTGGCCGACCAGCTCGCCAACCTCGGCATGGAAGCGATCCATCCGCGTGCGGGCAGGGGTCTGCGCCAGTCGGGTATCCCGCTGCGCGTCCGCAACACGTTCGAACGCCATGACGAGGGTACGCTGATCGAGGGCGACTACGTTTCGAAGGCACCGCGCGTGGAGATCGTCACCGGGCTCGCTTCGGTCCAGGCCCTGCAATTCTTCGAGCAGGACATGGTGGGAGAGAAGGGCTACGACGCGGCGATCCTGGAAACGCTGACCCGCCACGGCGCCTGGATCGTCAGCAAGAGTTCCAACGCCAATACCATCACCCATTACCTCAGCGGCACCGGCAGCGAACAGGCCGCGCAGATCGTCGACGATTTGTGCGCGCAGTGGCCCGGATCGGTGGTGACCGCGCAGGAAGTGGCGATGGTCTCGGTGATCGGCACCGACTTGTCGGAGCCCGGACTGGTGCCCCGCGCTCTTGCCGCACTGGACAGCGCGGGCATCGGCCTCGTCGCGCTCCAGCACCAGATCCGTAACGTGGACGTCCAGTTCATCGTTGCGGCGCCGGACTTTGAGGAAGCCGTCCGTGCCCTTCACGCCGCGCTGGTCGAGGCGGGCACCGCCACCGACCGCGCCGCGGCCTGACCGGAAAACGCGCCCTTTTCCGCATTTTGGCGGAAAGGGCGCCGCATCGTCATGCTAAAGGCCATCCTTCCCGTCCGCAGCCTGCTGATCGCCATCTTCCTGCTCATGGCGGGCGGCGGGTTCCTCAACACGCTCGTCGCGCTGCGGCTGGAGCGGGCGGGAAGCGGTGCGCTGGCGATAGGTCTCGTCGGGACCGCCTATTTCGCCGGCCTCACCCTGGGGTCGGTTCGTGTGCCCGCGCTGGTCGGGCGCATCGGCCATATCCGGGCCTTCGCGGCCTTCGTCACGCTGCTCAGCGCAGATACGCTGGCCTATGCGCTCCACACCAACCCGGTGTTCTGGGGCGCGCTGCGCTTCCTCGATGGCCTGTGCCTCGCGGGGATCTACGTCTGCGTGGAAAGCTGGCTGAATGAGCGCGCCGAACCCGATCGTCGCGGCATGGTGCTGGCCGGCTACATGATCATGCTCTACGGCGGGCAGGCGGCGGGGCAGTTCCTCATCCGCCTGGGAGCGGGGGGACCGGCAGTGCCGCTGCTGGTGGGATCGATCCTGATTTCCCTGGCGGCGATTCCAGTGCTGCTGACCCGTATCGCCGCGCCCGAAACCGGCGATTTCGCGCCGCTGCCGTTTCGGGAACTCTACCAAACCTCGCCTCTCGGTATGGTCGGTGCCGGGCTGACCGGGGTGATGCTCGGCGCTTTCTATGCGCTCGGCGCCGTGTTCGCGCGCCGGCTGGGCATGGATCTTTCGCAGACCACCCTGTTCATGAGCGTGGTGATCCTGGGCGGCGTGGTGCTGCAATGGCCGCTCGGCTGGCTGTCCGACCGCATCGACCGCCGCAAGGTGATCGTGCTCGCTTTCGCCGGAACGCTGGCCGCCGCGCTTGCGATCGCCCTCACGGCGCAGGCGGGGATGCTGCTGCTCGGGCTCGGCGCCCTGTTCGGAGGCTTGAGTTTCGCGCTCTATCCCTTGTGCGCGGCCCATACCAACGATCACCTCGCGCCGGAAAAGCGCGTGGCGGCGAGCGGCGGTCTCGTGCTCGTCTATTCGCTGGGCGCCGCTGCCGGACCGGCCACGGGATCCTTGGCCGTGTCCCTGACCGGGGCTTCAGGACTGTTCCTGTTCATCGCCGCCTGCGCGAGCGCCGCGGCTTCGTTCGCACTGCTGCGGCAGGCGAAGTCGGACCCCGTGCCCGCCCACCTTCAGGAAAGCTACATCGGCCTGCCGCGCACCTCGCCGCTGGCCGCTTCGCTCGATCCGCTCGCCCCGGAAACATCCGCGGCACCGGACGAGTCTGGACAAACAGGGAGCCGTCATTGAATCCGCCCGCCAGAATAGTGCCCGCCGTAACAGGGCCCGCCGTAACAGGGAGAGCCGAACCGCGCGACTTGCGCCGAGCCATCTGCGCATCCGCCATCGGCAATGCCACCGAGTGGTTCGACTACGGTATCTACGCCTATGGCGTGAGCTACATTTCCGCCGCCCTGTTTCCCGGCGAGACGGCGGAGGCGACGCTATTCGCGCTTGCCACTTTTGCGATCTCGTTCCTGGTGCGTCCGCTGGGCGGCCTGTTCTGGGGGCCGCTGGGAGACCGCTATGGCCGCAAGGCCGTGCTCGGCCTGACGATCCTGCTCATGGCCGGTGCCACTGTCGGCGTCGGCCTCATCCCCTCCTATGCCGCTATCGGCGGCTGGGCACCCGCGCTGCTCGTGGTCCTGCGCATGGTGCAGGGCTTCTCCACCGGCGGCGAATACGGCGGTGCCGCGATCTTCATGGCCGAATATGCCCCGGACGAGAAGCGCGGCTTCTACGGCAGCTTCTTGGAAGTCGGCACTCTGGCCGGTTTCAGCGCCGGCGCGCTAATGATGCTGAGCTTCTCGCTGTTGCTGGGGGATACGGCGATGCGCGAATGGGCTTGGCGCCTGCCGTTCCTGCTGGCCGGTCCGCTGGGGCTGGTCGGCCTCTACTTGCGGGCGCGCATGGCGGAGACGCCGCTGTTCCAGGAAGCGGAGGCGCAGCGCGAGAGCGGAGAGGCGGAACCAGCCGGACTTCGCCACCTGCTTTCCCGCTATCGCCGCCCCCTGCTGGCGATGAGCGGCCTCGTCATCGCCCTCAACGTGGTCAACTACACGCTGCTGAGCTATATGCCGACATATCTGGAGCGCCGCCTCGGCCTTGCCACCGACACGGCTCTGATCGTGCCGATCTCGGGCATGCTGTTCATGATGCTCCTGCTCCCGTTTGCAGGAGCCCTGTCCGACCGGATCGGTCGCAAACCGATGTGGCGGGCATCGCTGCTGGGGCTCACCCTGCTGGTCATCCCGCTCTACCATCTTATGGGCATCGGCCCGGTACAGGCGGCGATCGGCTACGTCCTGCTCGGCCTGCTCTATGTGCCCCAACTCGCCACGATTTCGGCGACCTTCCCGGCCTTCTTCCCCACCTCGGTACGATTTGCGGGCTTTGCGCTGGCCTACAACCTGTCTACCTCGCTGTTCGGAGGCACGGCGCCCCTAGTCAACGCCTGGCTCATCGATGTGACGGGCAACCCGCTCGTACCGGCCTACGTCATGATACTGGCCTGCCTCTGCGGTCTTCTCGCGCTGGAATTAACACCCGAGAGCGCCGGAAAACCACTGCCAAGGACTTGAACAGGTCGCCGTACCGATCCTTTTGAGGAACCGTCTTGCCTACCCGATCCCCATCAACTTTCCGTTTTCCAACCCTGGACCTGCCCTGGGCGAGCGAGCCCTGGATGCAGACGGGCATCGCCCTGCTGGCGCTACTGGCCGGTGCGGCCCTGGCGAACTGGGTCGCCAAGCGGATCGTGCTCAAGGGCGTGCTTCGCCTGCTCGGGCGTAGCCCGTTCGAAGCGGAAGCCCGCCATGTCGGCGTCATCGCCGCGCGCCTTTCGAACATCCTGCCGACCGTGATCGTGCAAGTGGGCATCGCCGCTGTGCCTGGCCTGCCGATGGAGTTCGTTTCGCTCGTCCACAGCCTTTGCGCAGTGATCATCATCCTGACGCTTGCCCTTGCCGTCACGGCGACGCTGACTCTCGGCAACGAGCTCTACCAGCGCCGCCCCGATGCCAGGAACCGGCCGATCAAAGGCTATGTCCAGGTGGCCAACCTGCTGGTCTATGCCGCAGCCGCGATCCTGATGCTGGCGGCGCTGATGAACCAGTCGCCGCTACTGCTCTTGTCGGGCCTCGGCGCCATGGCGGCGGTTCTCATGCTGGTTTTCAAGGACACGATCCTCTCGCTCGTCGCGTCCGTGCAGATCGGTTCCAACGACATGGTCCGCGTGGGCGACTGGATCGAGATGCCCAAGCTCGATGCCAACGGCGATGTGATCGACATCGCCCTGCACACCGTGAAAGTTCAGAATTTCGACAAGACGATCACCACGATCCCCACCTATCGCCTGATTACGGAGAGCTTCCGCAACTGGCGCGGCATGTCCGAGTCCGGCGGCCGCCGGATCATGCGAGCGTTGATGATCGACCAGAGTTCGATCGGCTTTCTCGGTGAGGCCGACCTTGCGAAATTCGCGCGGTTCGGTGTGCTGCGCGATTATCTCCGGCAGCGTCAGGACGAAGTGCAGGCGTGGAACCGGGAGCATGCTCCCAGCGAAGTGCTCGATGCACGGCGGTTGACCAACCTCGGCACTTTCCGCGCCTATGTACTGGCCTATCTGAAAGCGCGGCCGGATATCGCCGACGACAAGACCCTGCTGGTGCGTCAGCTGGCGCCCAGCGAGAATGGCCTTCCGCTCGAAATCTACGCTTTCGCAACAACTACGGTCTGGGCGCAATACGAAACGATCCAGGGCGACATCTTCGACCATCTGCTCGCAGTCATGCCGGAATTCGGGCTGAGGGTTTTCCAGCGGCCAACGGGGGCAGATTTTGCCTTTCTCTCGCGAGGTCCAGGGCGTAGCCCTGAAGGCAAGTTCCTCTCGCCCACCCCTGTATCCTTTCAGCGGAACCCCTGAACTATGCCCGCTCGCCACCCAATCCTGCTGATCGGCCTGGCGGCCGCCACCTGCTCGCTCATATCCAGTGCCTCGCGTGCGCAGGTCCGTTCCCTTTCCGCGGACCAGGGAACCTACGTGGACACAGTAGAGCTCTCGAAAAAGGCCGACCTTGTCGTGCTTGCGCGGATAACGCAATTGAAGCCCGTAGCGGGCACTGCACCGGGCACACGGCTGCCAAATCATCGTCGCTACTATGCCGAAGCCAGCACGCGGGCGCTGCTATACGGCAAGAACGGGATCGGTGGTTCGCTGCAGTATCTGGTCGATCTGCCCGAAGCTTCAGCGCAAAGCGCCACCGATTGGATGGGGAAGGATGTTTTCCTTTTCGCATCGCGCGTGCCTGGTCGACCCAAAGAGATCAAGCTGGTGGAACCCGCCGCGCAGCAGCTTTGGTCTCCGGAACGGGAAAGCCGCCTGCGCGGGGTACTTCGTGCGCTGGTCTCGCCGCGTGCGACAGCCCCCGTAACCGGTGTAAGGGAACTGGGCTATGTTCCCGGAAATCTTGCGGGGCAGGGTCGCACGCAGATCTTCCTTGATACGGAAAAGGGTCCGGTGACCATCGCCGTGCGTCACATGCCCGGCCAGCCCGAAAACTGGGGTGTCTCGTTTTCGGAACTGACGGGAGGCGGTCTGCATCCCCCCACCAAAGACACGCTCGAATGGTACAACCTTGCCTGTTTCCTTCCGGCGTCACCTCCGCAAAGTGCTTACGTCTCGGGCGCTTTCCCCTCCAAACAGCAAGCTTACGCGGACTATCGCATGGTTCTGGCGGCACTTGGGCCATGCGAGCGGAGCCAATAGATATCCACGCATCGCATCGCACGGGATTGATACCAGCGGACTTTAACGGAGATCGGCATAGCGTTGCATGCATTCCTGATCCGATCGAACAGGCCGGGGCCACTGGCGATCGATGCAGCAAACCTCCTGCATGTAAGTCCAGATGCCGCGCTGCTGGCGGTGCTGATCGGCGCCTCGTCGGATTTCCTGACGCCGATCGGTCATCAGAACAATCTCCTGGTCATGGGGCCCGGAGGCTACCGGTTAAGCGACTACGCGCACATGGGTGCGCCGCTGGTTGCGCTCGTCGTGGGCTGCGCCGCGCTAACCCTCTCGCTCCTTTACGCCTGATCCGGGATTTCCCGGTGCGCCAGGCGCAAAACGATGAAGCCGGCCAGCCCCGAGAGGAGGGAGCCTGCAAGTATACCGATTTTCGCTTCTGACTGGAGTATCGGAGCACCGGGGAACGCCAGGAGCGTGATGAACACGCTCATGGTGAAACCGATGCCGCACAGCAGGGCAACCCCCAGCATCTGCATCCGGCTTGCGTGGGCAGGCGCATCGGCAAGACCAAACCAGACAGCAAGCGCGGTAAATCCGAAGACGCCAATCGGCTTGCCGAGAAACAACCCCACTGCGACGCCAAGCGTCACCGGCTCGGCAAGCGCGCGAAGCGGCAGGGTGAGTACCGGGACACCTGCGTTTACGAGCGCGAACAGCGGGACGATGATGAAGCCCACCGGCACGTGCAGCGCCTTTTCGAGCCGGTGCAGTGGACTGGCGGCGTCGCTGTCGTGCTTCCTCGGCGTGATATCAAGCGGAATGGTCAGGGCCATCGCGACACCGGCCATGTTCCATGGATACCCGAGCGGAAAACAAAGAACCACAGCAATGCGCCGACGAGTAGGTAAGGCAGCAGCCTGAGCACTTTCAGGCGGTTGAGAGCGATCAGGATCGTCACGACCCCGACCGCGCAAGCGAGGTCAACCATGGAGATTGTATAGAGGAGCGCGATGATGATGACAGCGCCGAGGTCGTCAATGATCGCCAAGGCAGCAAGGAATACCTTTAGCGATGCCGGAACACGGGTGCCGAGCAGCGAGATGACACCCAGCGCAAAAGCAATATCCGTCGCAGTAGGAATGGCCCATCCGCGTGCCGTTTCACCGCTATTGAGGCCAAAGAACAGCAATGCGGGGACAAGCATTCCGCCAAGCGCGGCGATGCCGGGCAAGAGACGCCGAGGCCACGAGGCGAGCTGCCCGTCGAGCATTTCGCGCTTGATTTCCAGTCCGACCAGCAGGAAGAACGCCGCCATGAGCGCATCGTTGATCCAATGCGCCAGCGAAAGTGGTCCGACATGAAAACGCAGGATTGCCTCATAGTCCGGGGCAAGAGGGGAATTGTCGAGGACGAGCGCAAGCGCTGCCATCGCCATTAGGATCAGGCCGGCATTGGCCTGACCGTCGAGAAAACGACGAAGCGCACTGGGGGATTTGAAGCGAGCGAGGCCATACGGACTCCGGGCGTGGTCTGACATGCAACGGCGGCCCGACCGATGCTACAAAACCTGCCGCCATTAATGGCGAACACCCGGCTGTCGCTATTGAAGACCGGAAAAGCATGACGCAAGGGCCATGGTTTCTGAAACTGACAACGTTCGCTTGTCCTTGAAACTTCAAGCAGTGCCGAGATAGGGGTTCGCGGTTTTCCCGAAACCTTTCCACGGGATCCACCGATCTCTTCACGGCCCGTCTCGAAAATCCTGAATGGGCAAACAAATCTGGACGCACGAAGGCTAGAAAGATCAGCGACCGAAAGACCGGTAAGCGGCGCTGTAGACGGACATAGGAGTTCGATCAGGCCGCACCTCTCGGTCAACAGCACGCAAGCCGGCATCGACGTAGTTCTTTCTGGCCACGGGATCGTCCGGAGTTTTGCTTATCAGGTAATGGATCATCTGAAGAACGGCAGGTTGCAGGAGATATTACCCAAGATTCCGAACCCGATCCTGCCGCTCATGCCATGAAGGATCGTCTCGAAGTGCTCCGGCCAGCGCGACAGTTAGAGGCAGCCATGCTCCAAGAAGCCGAAGCCGACGATCAGCCGAAGTGGCACCGCGGTCCCGTCTCCCTGAAGGAACAGTGCGGCAGTCGTCAATCTGCTCAAATCCGCGATAATAGCTCCTTCCTTTAAAGGAAGGCCTACGCAATGCAACTTTGCCGAGTTACAGTTTGGCGTCAGCTATTTCGGCAACGATGCTGTCGGACAGCCATTGCCCGAGGTAGGCGCCTGCCATTGCAGGGCCTGCTTTCTCCCCAAGATGCGCCACCAATTCGGCACAGAATGCGCCAAACGTGCCCCCCTTCGACAGGCCTGCCAACGCGTGCCCTTCGGCCGGTTCGAGTGTGCGGAAGGCCGGCGTGAACCCTTCACGCCAGACGAGGATCGTCGTCGGTTCAGGAAGCGGCTGCGCTGCCGGTGGCGCCGTGCCCTGCGAAAGGGCCGACCAAATCGCGGCGGCATTGCTGGTCGTGGTCAGCAGGGTCAGACTGGGGACGAAGTGCAGCCGGGCGTGATCCCACTCGATCGCGCCCAGACTGGCCGGATCGAGTGGAGCGGCATCCGGCGCGGTGAAGGCCTGTGCCAGCGCGTGTTCCAGAACAGCCAGATCCGCGACCTCCGGATCGCCCGGATAGAGCCGCCGGAGCGTGACTGCAAAGTCCGCACCGTAGGCATCCAGCGTCCAGCTGGTCGGCGCGGCGCGGTCGATATGCGTGGCTGCCGCAGCCTCGAAAGCGGCATCGCCCAGCCAGGCGTGGACGGTGCCATAGCTTTCTTGCAGGCAGTCCATCAGCTGGGCACGGTAGTTATTGAGATAGATGCTTAAGCCGGCCTCGAACCGGGCTGCGCAGAGAGGAGCGGGCCGCGCTTCGTTGGTGAGCCACTCGCGGAATCCTGCCTGCAGGGCCAGAAGGCTCATGCTGTCCTCCTCGCCGGATCGCAGGCGATACGGCGTGCCGTGTCCAGTTCGGCCAGCAGGTCGGCAAGCGGGGGGATCGCGTCGTCACGTTCGATCATCGTCGCGACCTGGCCGATGTGGGCGATCGCTTCGGCATAGAGCGACCAGACCGACGGCGGCACCAGCTTGTCGTGGGTGTCGATCAGCAGCTCGCGGCCTTGGCTGTGGCCGGCCAGATGGATCTGACGCACCCTGTCTGCCGGAATGCCTGCAAGGTAAGCGACGGGATCGAACCCGTGGTTGCGGGCGCTGACATAGATGTTGTTCACGTCCAGCAACAGCTCGCAGCCGGTTCGCTGGCACAGTGCGGCGAGAAAGGCCCATTCGCTCATCTCACCCTCAAGTGCCAGATAGCTCGACGGGTTCTCGATCAGAATCGTGCGGCCCAGACAGTCCTGCGCCCGATCGATATTAGCGCAGACCACGTCCAGCGCCTCGGCCGTATAGGGCAGCGGCAGCAGGTCGTGCGAGTTGAAACCACAGATTCGCGACCAACTCAGGTGATCAGAGACGAACAGCGGATCAATCGCATCGACCAGCGAGCGCAGGCGCCCGAGGTAGTCCAGATCTAGACCATCTGCCGAGCCGATCGACATCGAGACGCCGTGCAGGGCCACCAGATGACGCTCCCGAACGCGGCGCAGCACATCGAGGGGGCGCCCGCCATCGACCATGAAATTCTCCGAGATTACCTCGACGAAATCGACCGGGACGGCTGCTTCGCCGTCCAGGAAATCGCTGTAGTGCGGCTTGCGCAGGCCAAGGCCGAACTGGTGGGTCGCGAACATCGTATTGCTCCTGAAAAAATAGCCCGGCCAACGACAGAAGCGACGGCCGGGCCGCTCGATCACTTCGGCGGGGTCAGGCTGCCGCCATCGGCTGCGCACTGCTTGGCGCTCTCGGACTTGAAACCCTGTCCCTTGCAGTCGTTCTGGCCTTTGCAGTCATGGCTGGCGGTCTTGCAGTCTGACTGGCCCTTGCAGGCGTTGACGCCGAAACATTCGACCTGCTTGGCGCTGCTCTTGGCAAAGGCAGGCGCGGTGGCTGCGGTGCCGGACAGGGCGATGAGGGCGGCCATGGCGGCGAAACCTGCGGTGGCAGTGCTTTTGGATGGGGTCATGATGCTCTCCTGTAGGTAGATTTGCCGGATTGGCCCTTCTCCTACGCAGGTGCGTCGGTCCCGGTTACACACACCTACCAACGAAGAAGACGCGGCCCCAGAAAGGCACCGGCAAGTGCGGCCAACAGGATGCCCAGGCTGTACCAGGTGAGCACGAAGATCGCCGATACTTCAGGGCAATGCAGGCAATAGATCGTCGCTGCCCATGCCCCTGCCGCAAGTCCCGCAGCAGCGCCCGCTTCGCGCAGGCGCGTGGGCGCGAGACGGCGGAAGGACCACAGCAGGCCGATGAAGATCGGCATTGCCAACGTCAGCACCAGCCACGGACAGACCTTCCAGCTCGCCCCCAGCCACATGCCGAGCCATTCGCGCGACGGGGTGGCGGCAAGCTCGGCGATGCCGATCCCGGCAAGCAGCAGGACCGGCACGATCAGCCACCACAATCCGCGCAAGCCGGAGGATGTCGGGCGCGACAGGCGAATGACGGCAACGATTGCGCCGATGCCCAGCGAAGCGGTGTAGGTCCACTTCATCCAGAACGAGAAGCCGTGCATTGCGGTGTGGAGATCGGGCCGGATGCCCAGAACCTTCGCAACCAGCAGCGCCGTGACGAGCCTGATCTGCCCCCTTCTGAGTGGCCCAAAATCTGTTTTAGATTTGGCCACGAAGGAGGACTTGAATGGCGAGGAAGCACAAGCCGGAAGAGATCATCGGCAAGCTGCGTGAAGCGGAGATCGTGCTGGCGCAGGGCGGAACGGTGGCGGATGCGTGTCGCCGGATCGGCGTCACCGAGCAGAGCTACTACCGCTGGCGCAAGGAGTATGGCGGCCTGAAGATGGACCAGGCTCGGCGCATGAAAGAGCTTGAGAAGGAAAACGCTCGGTTGCGGCGGGCGGTGTCAGATCTGACGCTGGACAAGTTGATCCTACAGGAGGCCTCGCGGGGAAACTTCTGAGCCCCGCGCGCCGCAGGCGCTGTATCGATCATATCCGGGGCATGATGCCGGTGTCCGAGCGGCGGGTCTGCCGCGTGCTCGGGCAACATCGATCGACGCAGCGCAAAACGCCGCGTGGGGCGGATGACGAAGCAGCCCTGACCGAGGATATCATCGCGCTTGCCCGGCAGTATGGCCGCTATGGCTATCGCCGGGTGACGGCCTTGCTGCGCGATGCCGGTTGGCATGTGAACCGCAAACGGGTGGAGCGCATCTGGCGCCGTGAAGGGCTCAAGGTGCCGCAGAAGCAACCGAAGCGTGGAAGGCTCTGGCTCAACGACGGATCATGTATCCGCCTGCGACCGGAATATCCGGGCCATGTGTGGTCTTACGACTTCGTCGAGGGACGCACACATGATGGCCGCAAGTTCCGCATCCTGTCGATCATCGACGAGGCCAGCCGCGAGTGCCTCGCCTTACCCATCGCGCGACGGCTGCGCAGCGAGGACGTGCTGGCGACTCTCGCCGAGTTGTTCGTCACACGGGGGCCGCCGGCGCACATACGGTCAGACAATGGCCCTGAATTTATCGCCAATGCCGTGCAGCAATGGCTGGCGAAGATCGGCGTGAAAACGCTCTACATTACACCCGGCAGCCCATGGGAAAATGGCTACTGTGAGTCCTTCAACGGCTCGATGCGTGATGAGCTCTTGAACGGGGAGATCTTCTACACCTTGGCCGAGGCGAAGATCCTGATCGAGGCCTGGCGGCGGCACTACAACACCGTCAGGCCTCATAGTTCGCTGGGGTATCGACCGCCGGCCCCGGAGACGGCGACGGCGCCATGGCTGCCCTCCGGTTCCGCTACGCTGCACCTACGGCCAGCCATGGCGCCGGAGGCAATCTTACACTAACAAACAACCCGGACCACTCGGTGGGGGCCGGTCACGAGGGCGCGGGTTCAGGCCCGCAGCTCCGGACCATCCTGCGCCCTTCGCGACGATGACGGGCGCGAAAAGGGATTTTCACAGATGGCAGGCCATTCTCCCCAGCGGATCGACTGGGGCACATTCCTGGGTTGGGCGCGGGGCGTGCTGGCGCCAGACCGCGCTTTCATGACGATGGCGATGATCTACGGCGCTGCGATCGGCCTGCTGTCGCTGGCGACGCCGATCTCCGTGCAGATGCTGATCAACTCGGTGGCCAATACGGCGCTGCCGGTGCCGCTGTTCACGCTGGCCGCCGTGCTGTTCGGCCTGCTGGCGCTGTGGTCGCTGCTCGGCGCGCTGCGCACTTACGTGATGGAAATTTTCCGTCGCCGCCTCTTCGCGCGTTCAGTGGCCGAGATCACTCTGCAGGCGGTCCATGCCCAGAACCCGTTCTTCCAGGACGAGCGCCGCAGCGACCTGTTCAACCGCTTCTTCGAAGTGGCCACTGTCCAGAAAGCGGTGCCCTCCCTGCTGATCGGCGGCTTCACGATCTTCTTTCAGGCGATGATCGGCTTCATCGTCACTTCGTTTTACCACCCGGTATTCCTGGCCTTCAACCTGCTCTTCGTGCTGGCGGTCTGGATCATCTGGAAGATCTGGGCGCGCAGCGCGATGGAAAGCGGCGTGGCGCTGAGCCACCGCAAGTACGAGACCGCGCACTGGCTGGAAAGTGTGGGCGCCTCCAACGGCTTCTACAAGTCAAGCCGTCATCTCGACTATGCGATGGACATGTCGGAGATGCGCACGGCGGCCTATGTCGATGCGCACCGCGAGCATTTTCGCGCGACCTTCCCGCAGAGCGTGGCGCTGCTGCTGCTCTATGCGCTGGCCAGCGCGGCGCTGCTGGCGCTGGGCGGCTGGCTGGTCATTCGCGGCCAGCTCTCGATCGGCCAGCTGGTCGCGGCGGAGCTGATCCTGTCGAGCGTGTTCTACGGCGCCGCGCAGCTCGGGCCATATCTAGATACCTTCTACGACCTGGTTGCGGCGGTCGAGGAACTCTCGCTGTTCCATGCCATTCCGGTCGAGGACATGGCTCCGCGCGGGGAGGGCGATGCGCGGCCGCGCGACGGGGGCCTGTCGCTGCGCCGGGTGGCGATCGCAGCCGGGGGCGACCGCGCCCGCTTCGATCTCGACATTCCCTCGGGCACCCGTGCGGTGGCGGCAAGCGATCCGGGGATCGACCGGCTGCTCAGCCGGATGCTCAAGCGCCATTACCGCCCCGACGAGGGCCTCGTCACCCTGGGCGGTGCCGATATCGCCGCCCTCAACATCTACCGTCTGCGCAGCGACGTGATCGTGCTCGACCGCACGGACATCGTCGAGAGCACCATCCGCGACTACTTGCGCCTCGCCAATCCGCAGGCCGACCCGGCGCGCGTGCTGGACGTGCTGGATCTTGTAGGGCTGGGCGACCGGATCGTCAGCCTCGACGGCGGTATGGACTGCCTGCTGTCCTCCAGCGGCTGGCCGCTGACGCGCGCCGAGACCATGCGCCTCAAGTTGGCGGGCGCCCTGCTGGCCCGCCCGCGGGTACTCATTCTCTCGGGCCTGTTCGACATGGTGCCGGTGGAGGAACTGCGCCCCGCGCTGCGCCAGCTCGACGACCGCGAGACGACGATCATCGTCTTCACCTGCCGCCCCGATGCTTTCGAGTTCGACCACATGCTCTGGCTTGGACGGGATTCCCAATTGCTGACACAGGACCGCGCGGCCTTCGCCGCCGCCCGCAATGCCGCAAAGGCGCGTAACTCCGCGAAAGGAGGTTTCCATGCCCTTCCGCGATGACCATATCGTCCATTTCAAGACCCTCCAGGGCCTGCATCCGCCGCGTCCCGCGCGCGTGCTTGCCTGGATACTGCTGATCGCGATGGCCATTGTCGTCGCCTTCCTGCTGCTGGTGCCCTGGCAGCAGACGTCGAACGGCAACGGCTCGGTCATCGCGCTCGACCCGCGCGACCGCGTGCAGAACATCACCGCGCTAGTCCCCGGCCGGGTCGAGGAATGGTATGTCACCGACGGCGAACTGGTGAAGAAGGGCGACCGTATCGCCCGCATCGCCGACAACGATCCCAACCTGATCGCGCGCCTCCAGGCCGAGCGCGCGCAAGTCGATGACGAGATCGCCGCAACCCGCCAGGCGATGGGCGTCGCCCAGCGCGACGTCGGGCGCATGCAGCAGCTCTACGGCGAAGGTCTGGCGCCGCGCCGCGACCTCGAACTCGCGCAGATCAAGGTGGCCGACTACGGCGCCAAGGTCGCCAAGAGCCTGGCCGACCGCAACCGGCTGGACATCAACATCAACCGCCAGTCGGTTCAGATGGTCCATGCCCCGCGCGACGGGCGAATCCTGCGCATCCTTGGCGGCGACAATGCCACGATGGTCAAGGAAGGCGATGTGATCGCCACGTTCGCTCCCGAACAGGCGGTGCGCGTGGTGGAGCTCTACGTCGATGGGCGCGACGTGCCTCTGATCTATCCGGGCCGCCCGGTGCGGATGGAGTTCGAGGGCTGGCCCGCGATCCAGTTCAGCGGCTGGCCCTCGGTAGCGGTCGGCATGTTCGACGGGCAGGTGCGGGCCATAGACGTTTCCGCTTCGGCCAACGGACTGTTTCGCGTGCTGGTGGAGCAGAAGCCCGGCGCGCGGCCATGGCCGAAGGAGCCGTTCGTGCGCCTCGGCGCGAAAGTACGCGGCTGGGTGATGATGGATACCGTGTCGAGCGGCTATGAACTCTGGCGCCTGCTCAACGACTTCCCGCTGCAATATCCGGTGAGTGCCCTTGAAGCGGGCACTTATGCGGGCAGCGTGAGCGGAAACGGCGGCTCGGCGGAAAAGGAAGGCGGCAATGCCAAGTAAGCGCCTTTCCCTGTGGTCGCTGGCTGCTGGTCTCTGCGCACTTGCTGCGCCGGGGGTAGCCCAGCAAATCGCGCCCTTGCCCCGGCCTGCGCCGCTCGATGCGCCGGTGCTGCAACTGGACGACCTGCTCGCCAACTCCGCCCGGCAATCGCCGCAGATCATCGAGGCGCTGGCCCGCACCCGCGCTTCCGATGCCAAACGGCTGACCGCGGAAGGTGCGTTCGATACGGTCTTCTCCGCCGAGGGCGGATCGCGGCTGGTCGGCTATTACGGCGGCACTTATGCAGATGCGAAACTGGCGCGTCCGCTGGAGAACTGGGGCGGCCAGATCTATGGCGGCTACCGCGCATCCAGCGGCCGGTTCCCGATCTACGAGGACAAGAACTACACTAACGAGTTCGGCGAGATCCGCGCTGGTGCGGTGTTCTCCCTGCTGCGCGACCGGATGATCGACGATCGCCGCTTCGGCCGGGTGACGGCGGATGCCGATCGCGCAGTGGCCGATGCCGAGCGGCAGATGGTGGCCATCGGCGTGCAGCGCAAGGCGCTCGACGCTTACCTGAACTGGGTGGCGAGCGGCGAGCGGCTCAAGGTCTATCGCCATCTCCTCGATCTTGCGCAGGAACGCCAGCGAGGCCTCGATCGTGCCTATAGGGCCGGGCTGCGCCCGCGTATCGTCCTGACCGAGAACGACCAGATGGTGCTGCGCCGTCAGGCCATGGTCGTCCAGTCCGAGCAGGCCATGGCCGCCGCCGCCAATGCCCTCTCGCTCTACTGGCGCGACAGCGAGGGCAATCCCACGATCCCACGCCGCGAACAGTTGCCCGCCTCCCTGCCGGATCCGGTCGTCACGGCCATACCGCACGATCTGCAGCGGCCGGACCTGCTGGTCGCCGAACTGAAGACCCGGCTGGTGCAGGATCGTCTCGCGCTCGACCGCAATGCCCTGCTGCCACGCCTCGACCTCAACATGGAAGTGGCGCGCGACATCGGCGATATCGGTCCCGGCGGCGCCTCGCGCAGCGGCAACGACGTGCGTTTCGGTATCAAGTTCTCGGTCCCGCTCGAACAGCGTACGGCGCGCGGCAAGCTGATGCAGACGCAGGCGGAACTCGATGCCAACCAGACCCGCGCGCGCTGGCTGGACGAGCAGATCCGCGCCGAAGTGGACGGCATCGCCATCGCCTTCGATGCCGCGACGCAGCTTATCGCCCTGTCCCAGCAGGAAAAGCAGCGCGCGGATACGATGGCGGTGGCGGAGCGGCGCCGCTTCGAGATGGGCGCCAGCGACCTGTTCCTCGTCAACACGCGCGAGGAAGCGGCGGCCAGCGTTGCCCTGAACCTGCTAGACGGCCATCTCAAACGCCTCGCATCGAGCGCCGACTTGGCGGCCTCGTCCGGCAATGCCGCAGCATTGGGGCTTTAGAGGTCTGAACGCGCTTTTCAGTTGAGGTCCACACGTTCAACCGGACGAGGTGAAAACTACGGTATTGCGCGATTCACTTCTGGGCAAAGTAGATCGGGTTGGAATAGAACCAGAGATCACGCCAGGGATCTTCTCCGACGAAGTCAGGCTCGGGTTCGCCCTGCGGCGTGTTGGTGCCACGAATTCGCAGATAGGTGATTCCCTCCAAGACCTTCATCCGATGCGATACGATCAGACTATCGCCGTCGGCCCGAAAATCGCGCGACGTAAAGCGCTTCACGAGCCGAGTGCTGCGGTTGCGATCCCCCTCGACGCCGGAAGCGCCGCCCGCGATCAAATCGACATGATCGACCTTGGGAACTTGCCCGGCGGCATGATGGGGGGGCGCGGGGCGGAATCGAATAGTGATGGTGAGTTCATCACCTTTGTGTACCATCAGGGTTTCCCCCATGGCCGCCGCCCGTGACGGCCTCGGTCCAACCGCCGCCGTCACATCTAGTCGGTCCACCAAATTGCCGGTGGTTACGAAGACGCGCCCGTTGCGCAGTCCATCGAGTATGTCTGGGGCGTTCCGCTCGGCGAAGACCCAGGTCCTGGAATATTCCCCCGGCCAGAAGTCCGCGCCGCCTTCCCGCCAATGCCCGTGCGAATCCGAGTTGGCGGTAATGGTCCAGTGCATACCCTTCCCCAGTAGTGCATCCCATGCTCCTCCTAGCCGGGCGACCATCTGATCGAAACCACCCATGGTCGGGAAGCCGCCGTACAGACCACGCGAGCTATGCGCCTTGTCCGCGCCCGCTTCCGGTCTGGCAGCCTGATGCCCCGGTGCACCTTCCATGCCGATCACGACATTCGGAGCGGCGTTCTGCCAAGCAAGGTACTCGGCAGGCGTATGCAGGCCCCATTCGCCATGGCCTGTCGCTGTTCGCGATGGATGATTGCCGATCAGCACCGGCGGATGCTGAAGACCGGCCATGTATCGCAGCGCTGCGATCATCTGAGGCTTGGTGTTGCGGGTCGGATCGGCCGGAAACGCCTCGCGCTTGCCGAAGCGGGATTCGATATCGCGCAGCATCGCGCGCTCGGCGGCATCGGTCGGCAGGATCAGGCTGGCATGCTCTCCGCCCGGAACGTCGAATTCCATGCCGTAGAACAGGACCATGTCCGGCACCGCCTTGCGTGCTGCCACGACATCCGGCCAGGCACGGTCATGATTGAGCGCGGAATGCCCGGGCCCGCCGTGATCCGTCGCGACCATCCAGTCCAGGCCGAAGCGACGCGCCATCTGAATGTTCTGCAGGATCGTGTGGGAAGAATCGCCGCCGATGACGGACTCCGGCACGCGCTCGGGATGTTCGGGATCCGCTTCATAGCGGGCGCTGTAGATGCTGTGCACATGATGATCACCGGCTAGCCAGCGTCTTTGAGCCGCCTCTTCGGCACAGGCCGGCATGACATTTACCATGGTGATAGCCGGGGCGAGAAGCCATCCTGAACGCATCATCGATCGCATAGGCCTTCAATAGGAATACGGGGGACCGGTTCGAAACTCCGGCACGGTCCCCGCAATTCGTGGGGGCAGCAGGATCAGAACTTGGCGCGAACGCCGAAATTCACCGTCCGGCCGAACGTATGGATCTCGCTGACTTCGCTCTTGCTTCCGGCGAAGGAGACCTGCCGTTCGTCGAGGACGTTCACGGCCTGCATGAACATTTCAATGTTCGGTCTGATCTTGTAGCTGGCGCCAAGGTCGACGATGCCGAAACCCTTCTGGTAATATGCCACGACATCCTCGGGGCTGGGCAGCGAGGTCACATTGGCGCCGGAATCGGTCATGTAGTTGCTGCGATACGTGTAGCTGAGGTTGATCTCGAACGGCCCGGTCTCGAAGAAGGGCGTGATCGAGTAGCTGACATCCGACACACCCTGGATTCCGGCCGACTGGATGCCGACGCCCGTAGTGTTCAACTCCAGCTTGGATGTCGCGAAGGTCGCTGTTGCAGTGACGCCGAGGCCGAAAGGCAGCTTGTTGGTATAGCCGAACTCGACGCCCGAGATCGCCGCGTCGCCCACGTTGGTCGGGGTGGCCACCAGAATATCCACCGGCAGCGTGGAGCCGTCGTTGACGGCGAAAGCCAGCGTGCGCGTCTCGAAGTCCGATGCGATATAGTTGCTGATGTCCTTGTGGAAGGCGGCCACCGTGAACGCGCCGAACTTGTCGAAGTACCATTCGAACGATGCGTCAAAATTCCACGAGGTGTAGGGGCGCAGGTTGGGGTTGCCGCCCGACGCCTGCAAATTGAGCGTCGGATCATCCAGCGCCGCCGCACCCTGGTTGTAGATGCTCGTCACGGTAACACTGTTCGTATTGATCGAATTACGCAGTTCCGAGAGCGACGGGCGCGTCATCGTGCGCGCCACGCCCAGACGCAACTGCACATTGTCCGAGAACTTGAACATCGCATTGGCGCTGGGCAGGAACTCGCCATAAGTGGCGCGCGTGGTCGTGGGCAGGACTTCGGTGGTCACGCCGCCCGAACCGTTCGGGACGGGCGCTATGGCGGTGCCGCGCACTTCGGTTTCGGTACGCACGTAACGCAGGCCGAAATTGCCGGAGACCGGCACATCACCTACATCGGATTCGAAATCGATGCGGCCGTACAGCGCTTGGATCTTCTCGCCGATGCGGTAGGAGTTCTGAAGGTCGGCGGCTGTAGGCTCCAGATCAGATGCATTGGGGCTGACACCGTCATACTCGCTACCGAGCGTGTAGGCCTGGTTGAACAGCGCCCAGTCCACGTTGGTCCAGGCCTGCCGGTTCACAATCGACTGGTCGAAGGCATTACCTGGCACCGGATATTGCAGGAAGGCGTCGGTAAGTGTGAACCCGTCGCGCAGGCTCGCACTGTTGCGATCGCGGCGCTGATAGTCGCGGTAACGGTCCGAGATTTGCCCGCCGAAACGCAGCCTCGACAGGCGGATGCCCCCGACATCGAAATTCATCTCGCGCGAGACGTTGAGAATGAAGCTCTTGTCCTCGTCGATCGAATTGATCGGGCGGACGGCGAAGCTCTCGAACGGCATGAGCGAGGGATCGGTCAGGTCGAGATCGGTATAGAGTGAGGTGACACGGCCTTTGTTCAGGACATCGCCGCTGAAATCGAACGTGAGATTGCCGCCCCGTCCGCTGGCCGTGCGGTACTGCACGCGCTGGATCGGCGTATCGAGGTCACTGCTCGCGCGGGCATAGCTGACGCGCGGCTCGATATGCCAGTCGCCGAGGTCCAGCTTGATCGTTGTGTTCAGTTGGAGGTTCTGGTGCGACTGGTCCATGTATTCGCTGTAGTTGCGAACGCGCGCGCCGCGGATCGTGCCTGCAACAAGTCTGCCGTCCTCGACCACCGCGGTAGACAGGTCGAGCCGCGAAAGCTGGCTCGGGATGTAATACGTAAGGCGGCGCTCGGTCGTCTCGTTGTTGAACTGCGAGAACAGGCCGTCGACGTCGATCTCGAAACTAGGGGACGGGCGCCACTGCAGGCCGACGACGGCGCTGATGCGTTCGCGATCCTCGGTCTCCAGATAGGGCTGCGCATCGCCGGGGACCCGCAGCGTTCCGAGGCCTTCCACTTCGGCATCCTGCCATCCCATGCGCAGGCGATCGAACTGGATCTTGCGACGTGAATAGGACAGGCCCGCCAGTACGCCGAAGGTCTTGTCCTCATTGCGCCAGCCGGCAGAGATCGTGCCATTCGGATTTACCGTATCGGTACGTTCCTCATAGCCCGCATAGGAATTGGCGACGACGAAAGATGCGCGGTCAAGCGGCTTGATGAGACGAATGTCGACGGTCGAACCGATGCCGCTCTCGACCAGATCGGCCGTGGGCGACTTGGTAACGACGACGCTGTCGATCAGCGTGGCCGGCAGCACCTGAAGGCGGAACTGGCGGCCGGACTGGCCAGAGTTGCGGATGTTCTCATTGTAGGCGAGCGGCATGCCGTCGAACGTCACCGCCTGGAAGTTCGGCCCCAGACCGCGCACGCTGATGAACTGGCCTTCGCCGGCTTCGCGCACGATGGTGACGCCAGGCACGCGCTGCAGCGCCTCGGCCACGTTGAACGCCGGCAGCTTGCCGATATCGGCGGCGACGACCGCATCCGCGATCGAGTCCGCGTTGCGCTTCACGCCGAGCGAGCGCTCGACACCGTCCGAAAACGGCGCGGTTACGACGATTTCACTGGCCGGGGCCGGTTCGCCGTTCGCGATTTCGGGCGTTTGTGCGGCCGCCGCCGTCAGAGGGCGGACGATGAGCGCGCCGGAGCCGTCGCGCACGACGGTGAGCGACGTACCCGCGATCAGACGGCGAACGGCCGTCTCCGCATCGAACTCACCGGAAACGGGAGGTGCGTTCAGACGCGCCACCGTGTCGCGAGTGAACAGGATATCCTCTCCGCTCTGCCGCGCAAGCTGCTCCAGCGCCTGGTCCATCGGCTGAGCAGCAATCGCGATGCGCGCCTGGCGCGCCTGAGCATGTACAGAAGTCGCCAGAGATGCGCTTGAAAGAGCCAGCGCAAGCGCCGCCGATCGGCAAAGCTGCCGTTTGAAAGAAGTCATGTCCGATACCCCGTCCGGGCGCCCATCGTGAGCGCCGCTTACCTCGTCGTCGCTCTGGACGGGGTTTTCCTCACCCCCCGATGAATATAATTTTCAGCGGGTAGCTGTTATGCGGATCATGTCCGGCGCTGCCGTGATCTCTACGGGCAAAAGAACTTCCAGCGAGCGCGCGAAAGCCTCCGGATCGCCGACGCGGTAGACGCCGCTCAGGCGCAGGTTGGCTGCGCGAGGATCTGCGACGACCAGTTCGCGACGGCTATAGCGGTTCATTTCCGCCACGGCCTGCGCCACGGTTTCGTCGCGAAATGCCAGTCGCCCGCTCTGCCACGCCAGCAAGTCGTCAATCTCGGGACGGTCGAGGTTGTCCCGCCGACCCGGTTCCATGGCGATGCGATGTCCCGCCGAGAGCTCGACACGGGCATCGACCGACTGCACCTGCGCGCTGCCCTGAATCGCGGTGATCAGCACGACATCGTCGTCCCGGCGCAAGTCCAGCCTGCCCGATTGCGCGACGACGCTTCTGTCGCCCGCCTCGATGACGAAGGGCCGCACATCCCGTGCGATCTCGACGTCTACGCGGCCCGATGCCAGCGTCAACAGGCGCCGAGAATTACTCGCCGTGAAGCGCACCCGGGTGTTCGTGTCGAGCATTATGCGCGTATTATCGTCCAGCACGAAGCGCCGCTGCTCGCCGACTGCGGTCTCGTACACACCCGCAAGGGCCTGCTGCCAGCCTAGGCCCAGCCCGCAAGTCAGGGCCAGACCGGCTCCGCCCGCAAGGACCGCGCGCCGGGACATGCGGTCCGGCTGACGCAAGCGCGCAGGCCGAGGATCGTCGCGAAGACCGCCAACCGCGTCCCAGATCGTGGACGCATTCTCGAATGCGGGGGGGTGTGACGGATCAGCCTTCAGCCACGCATGGAATGCCGCCTCGTCCCGGGAGGATCGGTCATCCGCGTGCAGTCGAGCCAGCCAGTCCGCCGCCTGCCGGTTCAAATTCTCCGGCTTGCTGCGGAAGATCACGTCACCAATTCTCCATCCACTCGGCCAGATGCACCATCGCCTTGGCAATATGCTTTTCTACGGCGCTTTGGCTGATGCCGAGTTCCTCGGCGATCTCACGATATTTACGGCCGTCCAGTCGATACATCAAGAAAATCTGCCGCGTACGCGGGCTAAGCGCTTCGACCCCGACGCGCAACCGGTCGAGCCGCTCGCGAGCGATGAGCACCTCATCCTGCAGTGGATGGTTGTCTGCAACCGCAGCAACATCGGGACACCACACGAGAGTTTCCCCTGCCCGTTGTTCGCGTCGATAAGCATCGATACCTCGGCTCGTCGCAGCGCGGGCGAGTAGTGCATCGGCATTCCGAGCGAGGGTCGAGCCGGTGGTGACGTTGACCCATGCGTCGTGAAGCAGATCCTCAGCGTCGTCACGCCGCGTCATGCGAGCGACCTGATCCCGCAATCGTGCCCAACTGAACGCCGAGCCCGGAGCGCACTTCGGTGCATTCGAAAACCCCATCGGCGGCACTTAGAAAAACCAAAATGCGATTTGATGACACATCCAAGTCCATAGCATGACGCTTAAGCGCAACGACGCGGCATCCGATTGCGGGTGCTTGCATGGCTTGCCATTGCAGTCGGATATGTAGCCCGGCCTACGCCCTCATACGAGATTCCGCTCCCCCGATGGAGCTTGCCGGTGCGGGTCCTGACCCTAGGCTCTGTCGGCAATCTGGCGGTCGGCGACAAGCGAAGCATCGATGAGATTGCGGCCGGTCTGAGCAGCCGCCTCTGCGGTCATCGTCACCGCTACGCCATTGGGGCCGTCGAGCATGACGAGGCCGTCCTCGGCGATGGCAATTCCGGGGTCGGACCGCGGCTGCGGCGGGTTGGGAGATGATGGTGCGGTCATGGAACGGCTTCCGTGGTTGCAGGGGGGAGGGGCGTATCGTCGATGTAGAGATAGGATGGATCGAACTGCCCTCGGGCGGCCAAACGTGCAGGATCGGGTATTTCCACAAGGGAGGAACGGAACACGCACAGACCCTCTTCGCGCATCTGGCGCAGGACCCGGTTGACGTGGATATTGGTAAGGCCGCAGATTTCGGCGAGGTCGGTCTGGGTCAGGCCCAGCGCGAAACGATGCCCATCGCTGAGCCCGGCCGACACAAGGCGAACGTTGATTTCGCACAGGAAGTGAGCCACCCGCCCCATTGCATCGAGCCTGCCGAGGCGGAACAGCCACGCCCTGTGTATCGCAGCATCGATGAGCGTCGAGAACCACAGTTTGCGGGCCAGTTGCGGGCACTCGGCAATGATGGCGTCCAAGTGGGCATGCGGCACGATCGCTACGGTCGCCGCAGTCATCGTGGCCACGTCGTGGTCGAGAACCTTCAACGGATAGGCATGAAGGTCAACGAAGTCGCCCGGTACGTGAACGGCTACCAGTTGCCGCAGGCCCTGGCGATCGTCGATGTAGCGTGACAGGATTCCTTCGATCAGCAGAGTGCTGTCATTCAGATCTTGCCCGGCCCGAACCACGATCTTGCGCGGTTCAATCGTCCTGACTTCCGTTATCGAAGCTTCCAGCCTTGCGCGCTCTTCGGGCGAGAGGCTGACACCCCGTTTGTATCGCAGGAAGCGGTCGGTGAACACGGCTTGGTCCTTCAAAACGGTATAGGAGACGGGCTCTCTTCCGGCATAACCTCCCGCGGGGGAGCGCGTTGCAAGGCTGCGGACCGAAACGTGCTGATGCAGGTTAATATCCGGCCGGCCGGCGCAACTGAACGGTCATGGCTACTGTTACCTTCGGACTAGTCCCATCCAATGCCGCATTCGCGTGCCGCCCTCAGGCCGGTCAGGCGCTGCCGCATGACCTTTGATCTGGAGGAATGCCCCATGGCCAAGAAGCCAGCGAACCCGCATGCTCGATCGTCCGACACGCTGACCCCGACCGATCTGTCCGGGGCCGATGTGGGCGGCGAATCCCCGAACAAGGCATCTCCGGTGCCAGCCGACGCCGAGATATCACTGGCTTACGCAGAACCCCAAAAAGCAGGCGGCGAAACACATCAGGAGGCCGGCGGCGAAGTGCCCACGCTGACCACCCAGCAGGGCATCCCGGTCGCGGACGACCAGAACAGCCTGAAGCAGGGCGCGCGGGGGCCGACGCTGCTGGAGGACTTCCATTTTCGCGAGAAGATCTTCCATTTCGATCACGAACGCATACCCGAACGTGTGGTTCATGCGCGCGGATATGGCGCGCACGGGTTTTTCGAACTGACCGACAGCCTGTCGGACGTCAGCCGCGCCGACGTTTTCCAGCGGGTGGGCGAGCGTACGCCTGCCTTCGTGCGCTTTTCCACGGTCGCGGGTTCCAAGGGTTCCTTCGATCTCGCCCGCGACGTGCGCGGTTTCGCGGTCAAGCTCTATACCCAGGAAGGCAACTGGGACCTCGTGGGCAACAATATCCCGGTGTTCTTCATCCAGGATGCCATCAAGTTTCCCGACCTGATCCATGCCGCCAAGCCCGAGCCCGACCGTGCCTTCCCGCAAGCCCAGACCGCGCACGACAACTTCTGGGACTTCGTCAGCCTGACGCCGGAAAGCTTCCACATGCTCATGTGGACCATGTCCGACCGCGCCATCCCCCGTTCGTTCCGCACGATGGAGGGTTTCGGCGTCCACACTTTCCGGCTGTTGGACGCCGAGGGTAACTCCACTTTCGTCAAGTTCCACTGGAAGCCCAAGCAAGGCCTTCAGTCTGTGGTGTGGAACGAGGCCGTGAAGATCAACGGCGCCGATCCCGACTTTCACCGCCGCGACTTGTGGGAGGCGATCAGTTCCGGGGACTTTCCCGAATGGGAACTGGGCGTCCAACTGTTCGACGATGCCTTTGCCGACAGCTTCGACTTCGACGTGCTCGATGCAACCAAGCTGATTCCCGAGGAACTTGTGCCGATCCGCGTAGTGGGTCGGCTGGTCCTCGACCGCGTGGTCGACAACTTCTTCGCCGAGACCGAACAGGTTGCCTTCTGCACGCAGAACGTGCCGCCGGGCATCGACTTCTCAAACGATCCTCTGCTGCAGGGCCGCAACTTCTCGTACCTCGACACGCAGATAAAGCGGCTGGGCGGTCCCAATTTCACGCACATTCCCATCAATGCGCCCAAGTGTCCGATGCACCATTTCCAGCAGGACGGGCACATGGCGATGCAGAACCCCAAGGGGCGGGCAAATTACGAGCCCAACAGTTGGGGCGCAACGCTTGGCGGGCCGCGTGAGGATCCGGTACGCGGCTTCACCAGCTATGCGGAGGAAGCAGACGGCCCCAAGCAGCGTGTGAGGTCCGAAAGCTTTGCCGATCACTACAGCCAGGCCCGCCAGTTCTTCGTGAGCCAGATGCCGATCGAGCAGAAGCACATTGGCGACGCGCTGGTGTTCGAGCTTTCGAAGGTGGAGCGGCCCGACATCCGCTCGCGCACGGTTTCGCATCTGCTCAATATCGATCCCGGCCTCGCCGCAACCGTAGCGGATGGCCTGGGCATCGCGCTGCCAGATGCCGCCGTCGCGGCGCGAGAGCCGATAACCGACCTGCCTGCCTCGGCCGCGCTCAGCATCGTCAGGAACGCCCCCGACAGTTTCAAGGGGCGCAAGCTGGGGATACTGCTCAGCGAGGGCGCCGATGCGGCGATCTTCAAGGCGCTGCTGGCGGCCGTGGAAGCGGAAGGGGCCGTTTACGAGGTTATCGCTCCCAGGATCGCGGGCGTCACCCTGTCCGACGGCACGACGGTGGCTGCAAAGCAGAAGATCGATGGCGGCCCTTCGGTGCTGTTCGATGCCGTGGCGATCGTGGTGTCCGAAGCCGGGGCCGCGCTGCTGGCACTGGATGCGGCGGCGAAGGATTTCGTCACCGATGCCTTCGCGCATTGCAAGTTCATCGGCTTCACGCCCGAGGCGGACACGATCTTCGTCAAGGCCGGGATTGCCGATGACCTCGACGATGCCTGTCTTGAACTCGAACATGTCGAAGATGCGAATGCCTTCGTGGTCGCCTGCCGCGAACTGCGCCATTGGCCGCGCGAACTGGAGGTCGACCTGGATGCACGGCCCTCGGCTTGATCTCCCGGTCTTCGGCAATCTTCACCCCGGGGGCGGCACCGCGCCGTCGCCGGGCAATGGCCGGGCCGTTCTCCCGCCTCTGAAGATCGGTATCATCGCGCATCTGCGCTACCCGATCGTGGAGCCTTTCGCAGGCGGGCTGGAGATGCATACGCATCTTCTCGCTCGCGCCTTGAGGGGGCGGGGGCATGCGGTAACGGTGTTCGCCTCGGCACATTCGGAGCCGGACCTCGGGCTTGAGGCGATCTGCACCGAAACGGCGTTAGCCAATGTCGGCAAGGCCGAAGCGAAGGACATCGGCTTCTTCCGCGAACACCACGCCTATCTCAGCCTGATGAGCGAGTTGCGCCGGCGCGATTTTGACGTGATTCACAACAACTCGCTGCACTACCTGCCGGTGACGCTGGCCGATACGCTCGAAGTGCCGATGGTAACCACCTTGCACACGCCGCCCTTCTGCTGGCTGGAAAGCGGCGTGCGGTTGTGCGCGGGTGATGACCATGCATTTGTCGCCGTGTCGCAGTCGGTGGCAGAGCAATGGGAGCATGTCGCGAAGGCGGACGAGGTGATCCTGAACGGCATCGACATCGACAAGTTCGCTTTCCATCCCCGTTCCGACCAAGCGGGCTACCTGGTTTGGTACGGCCGAATCGTCCCGGAAAAGGGGCTGCATTTCGCCATCGAGGCGGCGCGTCTGATCGGCCTGCCGCTGCGTATAGCCGGGCCGATCCTGGACCCGGACTATTACCGCGCGAGAATTGCGCCGGAACTGGGCCCTGATACCCTGCACGTGGGGCATCTGGATCATACCGAACTGGCACGGCTGGTCGGGGGAGCCCGCGCGTTTCTGTTCACCCCGATGTGGGACGAGCCTTATGGTCTGGTCGTGGCAGAGGCGTTGGCCTGCGGGGTGCCGGTCGCGGCATTTGCGCGCGGGGCGGTTCCGGAAATTCTCGACGCAAGTTGCGGTGTCCTGGCCATCCCTGACGACGTGGCGTCGCTTGCAGCCGCGGGGCGTGAGGCGCTCACGCTTGATCGGCGCGCTTGCCGCAGGCGGGCGGAACGCATGTGCGATGCGGGCCGCATGGTCGATGAATACGAAGCATTGTACCGTAAAGGCATCGAACGGGCCGCTGCTCGCAATATGCGCCTCGATGTCCCATCCACAGTTCCCGCAAGGAAGTCGCAAGTCGCCGCCCGTGGCGAGCGGCATGGCTGATCTGGATATCTGCGTGTGCGTGCCCGCGCGCAACGAGGCGGGACGCCTGCCTACCCTGCTTGCGGCGCTTGCAGCACAGACCTGGCAGCGACCGATACCCGTGGCGATTGCGGTCAACAATACGAACGACGGCAGTCTTGCGGTGATCGAGCAGGCTCGTGTGCGTTATGCCGGACGGCTGCTCCTGCACGTCGAAAACGTGACCTTCGGCCCCGGTCAGGCCCACGCCGGCTCCGCGCGGCGCCTGGCGATGGACACTGGTCTTGCCCTGCTTCCGGCCCGTGAGCGCGGCGTGCTGGTCAGCACCGATGCCGATACCCGGCCACCTCCCCAATGGCTGGAGGCGATCGCCAGTGCCGTTAACCGCGGCGCGGATATCGTGGGGGGGCGGATCGAGATCGAGCAGGACGAACCTCTCCCCGAATCCGTGGTGCGCCTGCGTGCGGCGTGGGACCGCTATTGGCACGAGGTCCGCGCCATCGAGGATGCCGAAGACCCGGTGCCTTGGGATCCGGCGCCCCGCCACGGCGACCATACCGGTGCGTCCCTGGCCATCCGGGCATCGCTCTATGAACCGTGCGGAGGCGTGCCGTTGCTGCCTGCAGGCGAAGACGTTGCCCTCTTGAACGCCGCATTGGCACAAGGAGCGCGCCTTGCCCATCCGGCGGAGGTCTTCACTCATGTTTCCCCGCGCCGCGATGGTCGGGCTGAAGGCGGGATGGCGGCGGCCATGCAGATCTTGTTCGACCAGGCTGCGAGCGGTGTGCTCCCCCGAGCGCCCGCACTGCATCACTGGCACGACCGCGCCGTGTGGCGCCGCACGCTGCGTGCTCGCCCCGGGGGGCACGCCTTGATCGCCCAGCAGGAGCCTTCGCTCGCGCCGATGCCGCATGACATGGTGCTGGAGATGGGGGAATGACCGCCCGTCCCATCGGCTACTACGTGCATCATCACGGAGCCGGACACCGAGCGCGTGCAGAGGCGATTGCGGCAAAGCTCGAATGGCCCCTGGTCCTGATAGGGACGGGAATCGGGGCGTCAGGGATAGACCTGCCAGACGACCGCCCCGCATCTGGCCGCTTCGATGGGCGGGATGAGGCAATCGGCCGGCCAGCAGCGCTTCACTACGCCCCGCTGGACCATGCAGGCGTGCGTACACGCGTGGCGCGTATCGCGGCCTGGATTGCGGACCAGCAGCCTGCGCTGATGGTTGTCGACGTCTCGGTCGAAGTGGCTATGCTGACGCGTCTGGCCTCGGTTCCCACCATTTGCCTGCGGCTGAATGGGGAGCGTAACGACGGTCCGCACCTGGAAGCGTTTCGGAGCGCGGCGGCCATTCTGGCGCCGTTCCACGAAGCTCTCGATACGCCCGCCACCCCACCCTGGGTGCGCGACAAAACCCGATATTTCCCGGGGATCACCGCGGCCCCCGCCGCCGAACCGGCGGTGGACAACCGGGTGCTGGCGGTCTTCGGTCGGGGCGGTGCTCCGGGTGACGGCGAACGTCTGGCGGCAGCTGCGCGCGCGTGCCCCGAGTGGGATTGGCGGGTCATCGGACCGGCCTCCTTCCCTGCGAACATTCCGTCGAACCTCGAATTCGCAGGATGGGTCGAAGCGCCGGAATGCGAGATCGCCCGTGCTGCCGTGGTCGTCGGCGGGGCAGGTGATGGCCTGGTCTGCGCGGTAATGGCTGCAGACCGACCCTTCGTGTGTGTTCCCGAAGAACGCCCGTTCGCAGAGCAATGGGCCACGGCGGATGGTCTGAACGCGATGGGCGCGGCGATCGTCCTTCCGGATTGGCCACATGGCGAGCAATGGCCGGCGCTGCTCGGCCATGCGCTGGCCCTGTCCTCACAGGTGCGTCGCGGTCTGCACGATGCGAATGGTGCGCAGAAGGCGGCGGCGTGGCTGACGACGCTCGCGCTCGGCGCGACGATTTGCCGGGAGCATGCCGCATGATGTCATCCGCACTTGCAAAGGTGAGTGCCGCTAGTCCCGTGGAACGGGCAGGGGGGATCGCCTCGCGTCTAGCCGATCTGGGCACGGGCTACGATGCGGCCCCGGCTTTTCCCGCCGAAAGCATCCGCTGCCTTGTATCGGCGGGGCTGCACTGCGATTTCGCTCCCCCGGCGAGCGGCGGCCTGACTTTTCCGAACGCCGTGGATCGCCAGTTTGCACTGATGAATGTGCTGCGCATCGTCGGGCGGGCGGATCTTAGCCTTGGGCGGCTCTATGAGGGGCACGTCAACGCGCTCGCACTGTTCGGGTGGTACGGATCGGCTCGGCAGCACGCTCGCCTGCGGCGCGACCTGGAACATGGTGCCTTCTACGGTGTGTGGGCCACCGAGCCGCAACCCGGCGTTTCCATCGCCTTCCGCGATGGCGATTCATATGCGCTCAAGGGCAGCAAGTGCTTCGCCAGCGGGGCAGGCGGCCTCGCCAATGCGATCGTGACCGCACAGGCTCCCGGCAGCGCGCTGCGGCAACTTGTGATTGTACCTGCCGACGATCCGGCCCGTGCCGACGTGTCGCAATGGCGCGTGCGGGGCATGCGGGCGACCATCAGCGGGCTCTACGATCTTGCGGGCGTCGTCGTGGGGGAACCGGATCTGCTGGGCAGTGCCGGAGACTACGAGCGCGAGCCGCATTTTACGACAGGCGCCTGGCGTTTCACTGCCGTGCAACTGGGCGGCATGGAAGCCCTGTTGGCCGAGACACGGCTCGCCATGACGGAGACCGCGCGGGGCGATCCCCTGCAGCGGGGCAGGTTTGCCGATGCCGTGGCGGCGGTGCGTACGGCATACCTCTGGGTGCGTGAATGCGCCTTGCGTGCGGCGCGCGAGGATGAGGACGGCCCGGCGTTCGTCAGGATGACCCGCGGGGTCGTCGAGCGGGCCGCTTTCGACATGATGGAACTGGCGGCACGAATCGTCGGCACGCGCAGCGCCATGGAGGGGCAAAGGATCGACAAGATCACCCGCGACCTGTCGCTCTACCTGCGGCAGGCGGGGCCTGACCATGCCCGAGACCAGGCCGCGCTGGCCTGGCTGGATCAGGACGTCTGGGGCGACCAGGACACCTTGTGGTGAGCGCGCTGCTATCCGCGCAGCCTTGGCGGCGCCAGCGATGGCTGGTTCTGGCGCCGCACCCCGACGACGAGACTTTGGGCGTCGGCGCGCTCATTGCCCAGACGGCAGGCGATGGCCGGCTAGCGGGTGTGGTCTATCTTACCGATGGGTCAGGTTCGCACGGTGCCGACGGCACGCCCAAGCAGCGGCTCGTGTCCGCGCGCAAACGCGAAGCCGCCCATGCCCTCTTCCGTCTTGTCCGCAGGCGAAGCCGCGACCCGCTCCATCTGGGCTGGAAGGATGCTGCCCCCGCCGCACCGGAAGACCGGGCTTTTCTGCGCTCGGCTCGCAAGTTGGCAGCGCTCTGCATGCGGTTGAGGGTCGATGCCGTTGCCGTGACGGCGTTGCACGAAACCCATTGCGACCATGCCGCCGCGGCACGGCTGGCCTACGCGGCACAGGCCATGGCGAAGCGTAACCTGCTCGTGGCCGAATATACTGTCTGGGCCGATGCGCCCGGTGCGCAATCCTTCCGCGCCGTGCGCACGGAAGCGATGTTGCCGGGCCGGCGGCGCCATGCTTTGCGTGCGCATCGCAGTCAACTCACCGCTTCGCACGGTCCGGGCTTCCGGCTTCCCGCCGAGCGGCAGCGGATGTCTGATCGCGATACGCTGTATGTGCGGAGATAAGGATGACACGTCCAAAGGCCAGCCTTGGCCGCGACTATTTCGAAAGCATGTTCCAGGGTGACGAAGACCCGTGGGGCCTCGAAAACAGCCCGTACGAACAAGCGAAGTACAATCACACCCTTAGCGCACTGGCAGGGCGGGTCTATGCGCAGGGCTTGGAGGTCGGTTGCGCCAAGGGCGTTCTCACCAGCAGGCTGGCCATGCAGTGCGGGTCACTGCTGGCAATCGACGTCAGCGGCACCGCCCTCATGGCTGCAAGCGCCCGTTGCGCGCCTTACGGACATGTCGCCTTCGCCGAAATGGCTTTCCCGCATCAGGCGCCTGTCCACGCTTTCGATCTCGTGGTCCTGTCGGAGGTCGTCTACTACTGGGAGGACCGGGACATCCGGCGCAGCGCCGAATGGATCAGGCTTCATCTGGAAATCGGCGGTGACCTGCTGTTGGTCCATTGGACGGGCGAGACCGATTACCCGCAAAGCGGCGACGATGCCGTGGCCAAGCTGCAAGATGCGCTTCCGGCGGCGATGGACGTGATCGCCGCGGAGCGATGCCCGAATTACCGGCTGGACCTGTGGCGCCGCCGCGCAGCATGAGCCTGAGCGTGCTCACCATAGTGAGGAACCGTCCGGGCCATCTGGTGCAACTGGTCAAGGGACTTCAGCGCAGCAGTGTCCTTCCGGACGAACTGATCGTGGTCGACATGGGGAGCGACTCTCCGGTTGTCTTGGAGGACCTGCCATTTCCCGCGCGTGTCGTGTGGATGGACGGCGGCCGGCTTCCTCTTGCAGCTGCTCGCAATGCCGCAGCCAGGTCGGCCAGTGGCGATCATCTGCTGTTTCTCGATGTCGATTGCATTCCCATGCGCGGGCTGATCCGCGCCGTGCAAGGCGTTCTGGCTTCGCACAATGCCCTTGTCTGCGCGCAAGTGCTCTATCTTGGTCCGGACGAGGCGCGCGCCGAATGGGACGAGCAGGATCTCTTCAAGCGCGCGGCGCCTCATCCGGCGCGCAGCTTTCCCGGGCAGGGGGTGCGCAGTGAGGATAATGCGGGACTCTTATGGTCTCTGGTCTTCGGGATTACGCGGCAGCGCTTCTTCGCGCTGGGTGGTTTCGACGAGGAATTCGTCGGCTACGGCGCCGAAGATACCGACTTCGGGTTTCGGGCGAAGGCCGCCGGGGTGCCGCTCCTGTTCATGGGTGGGCCCGGCGCGTTCCATCAATTCCATCAGACTTTCGATCCGCCGCTGCAGCATCTCGAAGATATCGTCAGCAACGCCGGCACGTTCCATCGGCGCTGGGGCATATGGCCGATGGAGGGGTGGCTGAAGGCGTTCGCCGAAATGGGTCTGGTCGCCTTGAGTGAAGACGCCATCACTCTCCTTCGTCCAGCGAGTTGCGACGAATTGGCGCAGGCAGACAGCTCCCGGCGTTCCCACTGAGCGGGCCGGACCGGCGAGGCAGACCTCGCCGGTCCGTTGTTTCAGCGCTCCATCGAATGCTTGATGTCGCGCATTTCGTCATGGCCGGATTTCACCGAGGCATAACAGGTCTCGATCAGCCGAAGGATTTCGGGCGACAGTTCGCGGTCTCCCAGGGCATCTTCGTATTTGGCTTTGATATGATCTTCGCCTGCCTCGACTTCGTTGATGATCGCCTTGTCATCCTGGCCCGTCATGGTCGACTTGAGGTTCAGGAACATGCGATGTGCCCCGGCCAGGACAGTACCGTCGTCCTCCGCCTTGCCGCCCAGCCGGGTTACTTCCTGCTGCAGGCGCGACGCTACTTCCCGTCGTTCGCTGGCACGGCTCGTGAATAGCGAGCCGAAGCGACCACTCTGGCTGTCCTTGGCCGCTTCGGTGTAACCGTCGACGCTGTCGATCGTGGTTGCGATCAAGCTGTTGAGGGTCGAAATATCGTGGCTGGTATCGGGCATCGTCGTTCCTATCGAAAAGTTGGCAGCCCGAACGAAAAATCTCCGGGACGAGGTATCAACGGCGCGAGGTCGACAAAGGCCCTGGGAACACTGCGATACTAATCTGGATCAATCGGATTTTTCCGAAAGTTGGTCGTCGGAGCGGCGCAGCCGGATTGCAATCCCATCATCTCGATCCACGTATTGTGCAGTGCAGCAAATCAAGGATGGGTTTTGCTCCGTCCACGTTCTCTCCACTTGCACAAGGAATTCTGCGATGCGCAATATTTCCGATACGATCGCCCGGCTCAGCGCCTTTCGAGAACATGCGCTGTCCCAAGTGCCTTCGGAAAGCAGGGGGCGGCTCAGGGCCAAGGAGGATTTTGGCTCGAACCCGGGCGATCTTCGGGCCTACACCTACATTCCCGAAAATCTTCCGGCGCAGGCACCGCTCGTCGTCGTCCTTCATGGATGTACCCAGTCCGCAGCAGGGTACGACATCGGGTCCGGCTGGTCGGAAATGGCGGATCGTTATGGATTTGCGCTCCTGTTCCCCGAACAGCAGCGGCAGAATAATCCCAACCTCTGCTTCAACTGGTTCTCACCCGGCGACAGCCGTCGCAATTGCGGCGAGGCACTCTCGATCCGCCAGATGATCCAGGCCTTCGAAAGCGATCATCCGATCGACACCGGCCGAGTGTTCGTCACAGGTCTGTCGGCGGGGGGCGCCATGGCAGCGGTGATGCTCGCGACCTATCCCGAGGTATTTGCCGGCGGAGCCATCATTGCCGGGCTGGCCTACGGCTGCGCTGCATCGGTCCCCCAGGCTTTCGACCGAATGCGCGGCCATGCCATTCCGGAAACGGGGAAACTGGCCTCGCTCGCTCGCGGTGCCTCTGAATGCAACGGACCCTGGCCCTCGGTTTCGGTCTGGCAAGGCAGCGCCGATGCCACCGTCAGCGCGTGCAATGCAGATGCCATCCTCGGCCAATGGGGGGCGCTTCACGAGGTCGGTCCGCATCCCGATCGCATTGAGAACATCGGTGGGCACCAAAGGCGCGTCTGGTGCGACGCCGATGGGCGGGAGGTGATGGAGGCTTACTCGATAGCCGGAATGGCACATGGCACGCCTCTGGATACTTCAGGTGAAAACGGATGCGGGAAGAGCGGCGCTTTTATGTTGGAGGCGGGCATTTCCTCAACGGACCGAATTTGCATGTTCTGGGGCCTTGCCGACGACAGGACGCGGGGCATATTCGCACCTGCGGCAGGGCCAACCTTATCCGAAAGCCGGGATCTGGCGCGGTCTCGTTCCTTGAGCAAAGCCGGCAGTACTGGCGCGGTCCCCATCTACCCCGCGCCACTCCCGCATCCGGCAAACAACAAACAGGGCGCCGTGCGCAAGGTGATCGAGGATGCATTGCGCGCTGCCGGATTGATGCCTTGACGCTGCCGGCCGCTGTTCAGCTTTGGCAAAACCATCGGAATGATGCTTGTGCCAAAGTAGTCGTTTGACGGCGGAACCGGCCGCAGTGGCAATCAAGGCTCGTCGCCGGCCTCCTCTACGTTCCGCAGGGCGAACCGGCTTCCGGCGGCTGTGACGGTGACAGGTTCGATGCCGTTTTCCCGCAGCAGAGCGGCAATGGCGATTGCTCTGCGCTGGATGAGCGAGGGGTGTTCCGGGATATCCGCCGGCAGGCCCGGAACACCGAGCCTGCGCACGTTCCAGCGCCGCGCGGCCCATGCGGTGACCAGCACGCCTTCCCGCGCCGGGGCGTCCAGCGTGTCGTCGGTTCCGGTGAATCCGATCGGCGGGTAGGCTATGCGCGGCGGGGTGAGCACCACGTCCCACCCGTCCGCCTGCGCGGCGGCGCGGCGTTCAAGCGTACGGTAAGTGGCGAGCGAAGCGCCGGGCAGGGGCTCGGCAATCGCCATGGCGCGGTGATGATCGCGGTCGACGGTCACGCTGTCAGGTGCGATGCCTGCGGTGAGGGCCAGCATCTGGGATAGTCCGGTGATCCGCTGGGTCTCGATCGCGGCGGCGTCGCCTGCCTGGCGCATCTCTTCGCGCTGTGCTTCGATCGGGCCGGCGCCTGCTTCCAGCAGCACCTGGTCCAGCCGCAGCCTCAGCGGCCGTCCCAGCTTTGCCGTCAGGTCGCTCTGGAGCGCGGCATTACGCTGCATCCTGTCGCGCGGGGTGATGACGACGGCCCGCACCACCACCGGGTCGGCATCGAAGTCCATGTCGAGCTGGGCCACGCGGGCATCGGCGCCGAAGCGCTCGGACAGGAAGGAGCGGGTCTGGTTCAGGGTCACCGCCTCTCCTGCGATCTGCTTGAGCGAGATGCCCAGCGGAATGGCCATGGCGACGAAGACGAACAGCAGCACGAACGTCTGCGTCCAGCTTTGCTGGCTGCTGAGGTGATGCCCGAAGCCGTAGAAACGCGCCATCACCGTGGCGGAAAGCGCGATGGTCACGAAGTTCGTTACGAACAGCGCGAAGGCCCCGCCCAGCACCGGCATGTTCCAGGTGGCGAGCCCGTAGCCCACGACCGCCAGCGGCGGCATCAGCGCGGTGGCGATGGCAACGCCGACGATGGTGTCCCCGCGGCCGCGGATGATGGCGAAAGTCCCGGCCAGCGCCGCGAACAGGGCCACGGCAAGATCGAACAGGTTGGGCCGGGTACGGGCGATGATCTCGCTGGTCGGCGCCTGCAGCGGAGAGATCGCGACGATCAGCGCCGTAAAGACCACTGCGGTGACGGCACCCACCGCCAATGCCGTCAGCGAGCGGCGCATCTCGGCGAAATCGAAGAGAACAAGGCTGAAGCCAAGCCCGAGGATCGGGCTCATCAGCGGAGAAATCAGCATTGCGCCGATCACCACCGCCGGAGACGACAGCAGCAGGCCGAGCACGGCGATGCCCGCCGACATCATCACCATGAATGCATATCGCGGGGACCACCCGCTATCTTCGGTTATGCGGGCCATCACCGCTTCGTGATCGACCCGGCCGACGACGGAGCGCCGCCACCAGCGATAGAGCGCTATCTGCTCAAAGCGCTCCCGCAGCATGACATGCCTGTCCCAACTTGCTGACTGATCCACCCCCTGCATCCTCCCCTCTTGGCTCAGCTACACCAGGCAAGAACCCTTGATGTGCGATCCGGTTTCGCTGCCGCTGACCATCGCTGCGCGCGGCCCGAATACGCGCCTCGTGCACCGGGTTACCAGGGGTTCGTGCAGCACGTTCTGACACAGGCGATGCCCTTGAGAAAGCGGGCATCGCCAACATCGCTCTCGGGGATTGCTGCAATGTCGCACTTATGACACGCGCCGATGGACCTAGCCGATGTGCTCAAGATGGCCGCGAGCCTGCCCGGCATGCAGGCAGTGAGCCTCGGCACGATCGGCACCGCGCTGCCCGGGCATTCTACCTTGACGATCAGGGCGATGTCGCAGCCGCAACTACCGGCCCATCGACACGCCGCTTCGATGGGCCCCGTCCTGCGCTGCCAGGCATGGCCTTCAGCAAGAAGGCATATGTTCCCTCATTTCGGGTGGATTTCCTTGATCCTGCTGCCCCTGAGGCTGACGCCCGCCATCAATCCCTCCTGGCTGAAGACGAAGGCGTAGATCGCCTTGTTCAGGCTGGCCGTATCGAGCGAAGCCGCTGCACCCTTGTCGATAAGGGCGATGCCGGTATCCGAGCCGGCATCCCAGTTCGTGCCGTCCGAGACCTCAGCCAGTTTCTGGTCGCTCATGATGAACAGGGCATAGCCAAATCCCTGAGCGCCGATCTGGAATCCTACTGAGGCGCTTGAAATATTGAAGAATTTCGTGGCCTTGCCGTTCTTGAGCAGCACGCCGTCGCCGGATGCTCCCGCAATCACCAGCCCGCCCTTGATGATGTGGGGAAAGATCATGATGCCCTTGGCGCGCTTGCCGACGGCCGCCGCCTTGGGATTGGAGGCATAGAGTTCTTGCAGGGCGGCTCGCGATTTCGCCTCGATATCCGATGCCGATGATCTTGCAAGAACCGGGGCCGGAATGGTCAGGGCCAGCATGACTGCCACTGCACTGCGAACTGCCAGGCGACGCGTGATTTGCTGATAAGCTATCCTCATGGTTCGTCCCTTTTCCACAAAACTCGGTTAAACCCGCAGGAGCACGGAAGGCGGTTTTGCATGCTCGATGTCGATTACAGGCACCGACACTCCTCATGCCGCATGTGTGCAAGGTGACTGAGGCGCCGGAAGCGATCTATCGGGGTTAACACCGAGATTTCGGAGTGGTGTTGCGGTAGGACAGCCCCTGATCCCTCAATCGAGGCCGGTTACCGGCAATGGTTCGCACAAGGATGGGGGCCGCGCCCGAGCACGGTTGGAGCGAGCCGGCCTTATCGGCAAGGCGCGGCGCGGTCCCGGCATGGATCTCGCGCGGGTCTGCAGTGAAGAGCGTCAGCGCGGGGCGAGGCCGCGCACGATCAGCCGGGCGATCCCCGATGCGAAGGATAAGGCGGACTCCCGGGCGCCTTCGGGTACGACCTGAAACTGGTGATTGAACACCACGATCGACACAACGAATTGCGCCGCCTGGTTGCAGTCCGCATCTTCGGCGATCTCGCCGATCTGCTGCGCTTCCTGGAGGAGGATCCGGGCCGGTTCCAGGAACATGGACTGCGAAGCCTGCGTCAGTTCGCCGCGCAATTCGGCAAGCGCATCCGGGTGCATGGACAGCGCTTTCTGGAATGCCCTGGCGGCAGGGCGTTCGAGGAGATCGAGCACCGCGACCACATATTTGGCGATGCGGTCCTCCAGAGTGCCGGTCCTGTCGAACCTGATCGGCGCAGCCCCGCGCAGAACCTCCCGGACCGCCTCTCCGAACAGATGATTCTTGCTCGAATAGCGCGCGTAAACCGTCTTGCGGCTCAATCCGGCGGCCTGTGCCACCGCGTTTAGCGAGGCAGCCTCGCCGCGCTCGATCAATTCGGCGATCGCGGCGTCCAGAATGGCCCGATCGATGGCGGCGGCCTCTTCCAGACTTGGACGCCCCTTTGCGCGCGGTTCGCTCTTGGACTGCGATGTCATCGAATGTCTGCCTCCTGGCAGGCACTTAACCGTTTTCGCGATCCGGTATCAAACATTAAAGAAACACCATTGTATATTTAATCGCCGCTTGGTACCGCCGCATCCGGAAAAACGGGAATCGCGAGCAAGGCACGTCCATGGGTCTGAGGTTTGTCGGTATCGGGGCATTCGTGACCGCAGGGGCTGTGCTGTCCGCCTGTGCGCCTTCGGTTCAATTGCAGAGACCCGATCTCGCCGTGCCTGCCGCGTTCGCGGGCGGGGCGACGGCCGCGGCATCGTTGCAGGAATTTCCGCTCGACCGTTGGTGGTCGGCGTTTGCCGATCCGCAGTTGAACGATCTCGTCGAGACGGCTTTGGCCCGCAGCACCACGGCGCGGCTTGCAGCCTCCCGCCTCGCCGAAGCGCGCGCCACCCGGTCCGTCACGCGGGCGGGTACTCTTCCAAGCGGTAATCTTGCGGCCACGGCAACCGAGACGGGAACTCGCAGGCTGTGGGGCCATGGGGTCAATGCAGGCGGGGCTGACACTCTGCAGGCGACATTCTATCCCAGTTGGGAAGTCGATCTCTTCGGCCGCCTTGCCGCTACGCGCGAACAGGCAGACGTTGAGTACGCGTCCTCCAGCCTCGATTTCCATGCGGCCAGACTGGCGCTGGCGGCAGATGTCGCTTCGTCGCTGTTCGATGCGCGAAGTGCGGCAATCGATCTCGCCACTGCGCGTGAGCGGCTCGAAATCGCCGAACGGCTGGCGCAATCCGCCCGTATTGGTCTGGGACGCGGGCTGACGTCGGGGCAGGATGCGGACCGCCTCGAAAGCGATCTGGCTTCAGCACGCGCGGAAGTTCCGCGGCTTGAAGCGGAGCTTCAGGCGGCAAAGCGATCGCTGCTCATCCTCACCGGAACGCCGGACGCCGCCACAGACAGCCTCACGATCGAGGCAAGCCTTGCTGCGCCGCCGGTGCTGCCGGCGACCACGCCGGGGATATTGCTTGCCCGGCGGCCGGATGTCCTTGCTGCAGGTCTTGCGGTGCAATCGGCGGCGCTGGGGGTTCGGATCGACCGGCTCGCGCTGTTCCCGCGCTTCACGATAGACCCGGGCATCGGACTGACGGCAGCGACTGGCGGAGCAGGCGGGGGCACCGGGCTGTGGTCCCTGGCGGCCGGTCTCGCGGTCCCTCTGCTGGATCGCACACGTTTGATGGCGCAATTGCGCGTTACCGAGGCTCGGGGCAATTCCGCCGTCGTCAGCTACGAGCAGACCGTTCAGAACGCCTTCGGCGAGACGGAGAACGCGCTGGTCAGGCTGGCGGCAAATCGCCAGAGGATGGGCGATCTGGAGACTGCGGAACGCCGCTCGCGCTCGGCATATGACAGTGCCGCGCGCGGCTATCGGAACGGCCTCACCGACCTCACGACCCTGTTGCAGAGCGAACAGACCTGGCTCGCCGCGCGCGCTGCGCGTGATGCCGGAAGGCTGGCGCTCCTTACAGGCACGGTCGCTGCCGTCCGCGCGATGGGGGGAGGATGGGAGCCGGTCGCCGACATGCCGGCAGAGGCGCGAAAAATCGAGGCGCAGGGAGCGCAATGATGATGACTTCGAAGATGCCGGTTCTGGTTGCTCTTGCGCCGCTGCTGGCAGCGACGATGCTGGCAGGGTGCAAGGGCGAGGCGCCCAATCGCCAGTCCTTGCCGCCGCAGGTGGTGACCGCTGCAAGTGTATCGATGCGCGAGATGAACGGCGGTCTGTCCGCTTCAGGTCGTCTTGTGCCGCGCGAAGAGACGGCTGTGGCAGCCGATCTCGCCGGATATCGGATTTCAAGGGTCCTGGTCGAGGAAGGCGCTCTGGTTCGGAAGGGACAGACGCTGGCCGTACTGGACGACAGCCTGCTCGTTTCCCAGATCGCACAACTGCGCGCTACGCTCGCTCAGCAGCAGGTTGCCTTCGAGCAGGCAAGGCAGGAAGCTTCACGGGTCGATGGGCTTGAAAATCAGGGCGTATTGTCGAACGAGGCGATAGCGTCGCGGAAGTTCGCGGCACGCAACAGCGGGGCCGCGCGGGCCGCGACGCAGGCACAACTCAATGACCTGCTGGTCCGTCAGGCGCACCTTATCGTCCGGGCGCCATCCGCCGGTCTTGTCCTTGAGCGCACGGCCCGGCCCGGCGACACGTCAAGCTCGGGAACCGCGCTTTTCACAATGGCGCGGGACAACCTGATGGAGCTTTACGCGGAGCTGCCGGAAGCCTCGACAACGGAAATACACGTCGGCGACCCGGCTCGGGTCATCCTTGCCTCCGGCCGAACGCTCCAGGGCACCGTACGCCTGATCGGCGAGCGAGTGGACACGACCACGGGTCTTGTCATAGCCCGTATCGCATTGCCGGTGGACAGCGAACTGCGACAGGGCGGCTTTGCCAAGGCGACGTTCGTGCGGCCGGTCCGCGTGGCCACGCTGCCCGAAAGTGCCGTTCGCTACGATGCCGATGGGGCCAGTGTCATGGTCATCGATGGCAACACGCGGGTTCATCGGCAGGCCGTTCGCACCGGTCGCCACGCCGACAATCTTGTCGAACTCAGGGAAGGTCCGCCTGAAGGTACGCGGGTGGCGGTAAAGGGCGCTTCCTTCACGCTCGATGGCGATACCGTACGGATTGCAGGAGCGGTTCGATGAACCTTCGCATATCGGCCTGGGCGATCCGCAATCCCATTCCCGTTGCCCTTCTCTTCATTCTCCTGACGATTTCAGGGACGGTCGCTTACCTGCGGATGCCGGTAAAGCAGTTTCCCAACGTCAACCTGCCTATCGTCACGGTTACCGTAACCCAGAGCGGGGCCGCGCCTACCGAAATGGAGAACCAGGTCACCCGCCCGATCGAGAACGCGCTCACCGGTGTTCCCGGCATCAAGAACATCTCCTCTACGGTGACGCTTGGGGCTTCAGTAACCTCACTCGAATTCGAACTCGGCAGCGATCTGCAGAAGGCAACCGACGACGTGCGAACGACCGTGGAGCGTACGCGGGTGGAACTGCCCACCGGCATCGATCCGCCAACGGTTCAGCGCGTCGACCTCGATAGTGCGCCGATCGTCACTTACGCCGTCTCCGCACCTGGGATGAGCGATACCCAACTGGCGTGGTTCATCGATAACGAGGCCACGCGTACGCTGCAGGCCGAAGCGGGTGTCGGGCAGGTTTCGCGCATCGGCGGAGCGGAGCGCGAGATTACCGTGATCCTTGATCCGCAGCGCATGGCGGGCCTCGGCGTAACCAGCGCGCAGGTCAATACTGCGCTCGCCAGCTTTCATACCGATGCACCGGGCGGCCGTTCGGACGTGGGCGGGGTAGAGCAGACCGTTCGGGTGATCGGTTCGGCGCAGGATATCGATCAGATCCGCAATCTCTCCATCCCTGTCCAGGGCCGTTACGTGCGGCTTTCCGACGTTGCGGAAGTGGGCGACGGGCAGGGCGAGGTGCGCGGTTTCGCAAGGCTTGACGGCAGGCCGGTGGTCGCCATCCAGGTCTCCAAGACCAGCGAGGCGAGCGATGTCACGGTGGCGGACGGCGTGGAAAAGGCGGTCGAGCATCTTTCGCAGCTGCATCCTGCCGTCAAATTCGAGAAGATCGTTTCCACCGCAGACCTCACGCGCAGGAGTTTCCACGCGACTTTCGATGTGCTGATCGAAGGCGTCATTCTCGCAATCGTGGTGGTCTACCTGTTCCTGCGCGACTGGCGAGCGACAGCCATCGCAGCGGCGGCCATGCCGCTCTCTCTGGTGCCGACATTCATCTACATGGCGGCGATGGGTTTCAGCCTGAACGGCATCACCCTGCTGGCTCTCACGCTTGTTATCGGCATTCTCGTCGACGATGCGATCGTGGAAATCGAGAATATCGAGAAGCGCATCGAAAAGGGCGAAAGTCCGTATCAGGCCGCATTGGTCGGGGCCGATGCCATCGGACTTGCCGTGATCGCGACGACCGCGACGATCATTGCCGTATTTGCGCCGGTTTCGCTCATGCCCGGCCAGGCGGGGCAGTTCTTCAAGGAATTCGGCCTCACCGTCGCGGCTGCGGTGACGTTCTCTTTGGTTGTCGCCCGTTTGCTGACGCCGCTCATGGCGGCCTATTTCCTCAGGCCGCACCACCTGCGCAATTCCGCCGTGGCCGGAGGCAAGCTGGATCCGCGGCACGAGCGGGCGCTGGCCTGGGCGCTGGCCCGCCCGAAACTGTGCGCCGGCATCGGTGTCGGACTTTTTGTTCTGGCCATTGCTATCGCCGCGACGCTTCAGATCGGTTTTCAGGCAACCCAGAACCGGAACTACGTCTATGTGGCGGTGGAAGGCGCGCCCGGCGCGACGCGTGAGGATATGAACCGTGCGGTCCAGCAAGCGACAACCATCCTCATGGGCGAGCCTGATGTCGAAAACGTGTTCGCCCAGGTCGGTTCGACGGGGGGCAGCCTTGGCGGCGGAGGGGCGGACCTTACCGACGGGACGCTGACAGTGCTCCTGCGCCGCGATCGCTCGGAAACATCCGAGGAATTCCAGGCGCGGATCGGCCCCAAGCTCCGTGTCATTCCCGAGGCGCGATTCCATAATCAGGGTAATTTCGGGCAAGCGGCTGTCTCGGTTGTCATCGCGGGCGCTGACGGAGCGGCGCTCGAGCGCACGCAGTCGCAATTGCTGCGGGAAATGCGCAAGCTTCGTTCTCTTGCCGATCCGCGCCTGAGCCCCTCGGCGCCGGGGCCGGAACTTGTCATCACGCCGCGGCCGGATGAGGCCGCCCGGCTGAATGTCGACACCACGACCCTCGCCAATACCGTGCGCATCGCGACGATCGGCGATATCGACGCATCGGTGGCCAAATTCTCGGAAGGCGAACAGCGGTTGCCGATCCGTGTGCGATTGCCGGAAACGATGCGGGGCAGCCTTTCGGGGATCTCCGAATTGCGGGTTCCTACGAGGGACGGCAATACAGCGCCTCTCTCGGCTGTTGCGGATATCCATTTTCAGGCCGGACCCGGAAAGATCATCCGATACAATCGCGAACGCCGTGTCAGCGTGGAGGCGGATCTTGGCGTTGGCGAAGCGATCGGGTCGGCCATGGGCGACGTTCGCACTTTGCCGACGATGAAGAAGCTGCCCGCCGGCATCCACGAAGCGCATCAAGGCACGACGCAGATCATGGAAGAGATGTTCGTCGGCTTCATCCTGGCGCTGTTTGCCGGGGTGGGCCTGACTTATACCGTGCTGGTCCTGCTGTTCCGCGGGTTCTTCAAGCCGGCGGTCATCATGGGGGCTCTTCCACTCAGCCTGCTCGGTGCCTTTGCGGCCCTGCGCCTGCTGGGCTTCGCAATAGACATGCCGGTCCTCATCGGTCTGCTGATGCTGATGGGACTGTGCGCAAAGAATTCGATCCTGCTCGTGGAGTTCGCGATAGAGGCCGAACGGGACGGAAAACCGATGAGGGAGGCCTTGATCGAGGCCTGCGCGCAAAGAACCCGGCCCATCATCATGACTTCGATTGCGATGATCGCGGGAATGTTGCCGACGGCGTTTGCCATCAGCGAGGGATCGGAATCCCGCCAGCCGATGGCGATTGCCGTCATTGGCGGCATCCTGAGTTCGACCCTGCTGTCGCTTGTGCTGGTGCCGGTGATCTACGAACTGGTCGATTCATTCGAGCAGCGCCTGCGTCCCTGGCTTGCGAGACTGGTAACCCAGCCCGAGCCGCAGGATATGCGGAAGCCCGCCTGACCCTAGGCCCTAAACTGAAAACGGAGCCATTTTACCTCGAAGATCGATGGGGCCGGATCTGTCCACGCCGCCTACCGGTGCCAGGTCGTGAACTGGGCTGAGGACAAACGTTCGCTGACAAGGCCGTTCTCGGTCGCGGACGAGTCCGCATGCCCCAGTGCCATGCCTGACAGGATGATATGGTCCTGCGGAATGTTCAATTGGTGGTGGACCACTGCGCCAAAGTCGCACCACGCCTGCTGGGGGCAGGTTTCGAGGCCTCGAGCCCGCGCGGCGATCATGACGTTCTGCATGAACATGCCGCAATCGAGCCACGCGCCGAGGGCCATCTCGCGCTCCATCGTGAAGAAGAGACCTACCGGTGCACCGAAGAACTCGAAATTGCGCAGCATCGCCGCTTCGCGGGCAGGAAGGTCGTCCCGCGCGATCCCGTACTTTTCGTAGAGCGCATATCCGATCGCCCTGCGGCGCGACATATAGGGTTCTTTCATCGCGGGCGGCAGGTAGTTGTATTCGAGGCTTCGCTCACCGCTCTTCGCCGCGTGAATGACCGCCTCGCTCAGCTTTCTCAGCGCCGCGCCGGTCGTCACGTGGACGAGCCACGGCTGGATGTTCGTGCCGGATGGCGCTCTTGCGGCGATGTCCAGGATTTCCCGGATCGTGTCTTCCGCCACCGGATCTGGCAGAAAACGGCGAATCGAGCGGCGGCCGCTTATGGCTTCGATGGCATCCATGCCGCTCTCCGGTAGCGCAATCACGCCCGAACGCCCAATTCTTCCAGTCTGCGCTGCTTGAGCATGAATCTCTGGATCTTGCCGCTGGGCGTCCGGGGCAGGGCGCCTATGAAATGGATCGCGCGCGGGTATGCGTGGGCTGCATAGTGCGTCTTGACCCATCGTTGTATTTCCTTCGCCAATTCCGGGGAGGAGACTGTGCCGTCCTTGACGACGACATAGGCCTCGATGACTTCGCCCCTGACTTCGTCGGGAACGGCGATGACGGCGGCCTCTGCGACGGCGGGGTGCGTCGACATGCTCGCTTCGACCTCGAAAGGTCCGATGCGATAACCTGCCATGATGATGACGTCATCCTCGCGCGCTGAAAAGCGGAAATATCCGTCCTCATCGACGAGACCGTTGTCACCGGTCAGGTAGTATTCCCCGTTAGCGGTGAATTTTCCGGCTGTTTTCGCGGAATCGCCGTCATAACCGGTGAACCACATCAGCGGGCTTTCGCTGACCTTCATCGCCACGCGCCCTGCCTGACCCGGCGCGAGTTCCACATCCTTTTCCGGATCGAGGATGACGGCCTTCCAGCCGGGCATCGCATGTCCCATCGAACCGGGCCTTACGTCATGATGAAGCATGGGATGGTGGTGATTGTTGATGAGCATTCCGGCTTCGGTCTGTCCGTAATGGTCGTGTACCGTCACGCCCAGCACGCTTCTGGCCCAGAGATTGACCTCCGGGGTAAGCGGCTCACCGGCGCTGGAAGCGCAGCGCAGCCGAAGCGGTCCGCTTACGACAAGATCGGCGGAGCGAAGTGCCCGGTAGACGGTGGGGGCTGCCGCGAAATTCGTTACCTGTTCGCGAAACAGGATTTCCATCGTGGTTTCCGGTACAAAGCCTCCTTGGAGGAGGACGCTGGGGGTTCCCGTGGAAAATGTCGCGAGGATGCCGAAGTAGAGCCCATAGGCCCATCCCGGGTCGGCCGCGCACCAGAACACATCGTCGCTTCGGAGCCCCAGGCCGAACTCAGCATAGGTACGAAATGCCGCAAGAGCTCTCAGTGGCACGACCACACCCTTGGGATCTCCGGTGGTTCCGGAGGTGTAGATCTCGATGAGCGGTGCGTCCGGGCCGAGTGTTGCGGCCGGAAAGCCGGGTTCGTGTTGCTCCGTTATGCCGGCGAAGCTGTAGCCCTCCTGACCGGGCTGGCCAGTACTGATGACGAGAAGCGACGAGGGCATGGCGACATCGCCCTCAGCCGAAAGTTTCCCCCGCTGACCTTCGTCGCAGACGATCGCGCGGGCCCTGCTTCCGTTCAGACGCATGGCGATCGCCGATGGCGCGAAGGCCGTGAACAGGGGAACGTGAACGGCCCCGAGCCGCCATATTCCAAGCAAGGTGACCAGGTATTCGCGGCTCTTGCCCATCAGCGTGGCGATCCGGTCTCCGGGACGGAGGCCGAGCTCGAAAAGAGCGGCAGCAAACCTTTCGGATTCCCGCCGCAATTCGCCGTAAGTGATGTCTTCGGCGCTCAGGTCGGGAGAAATTACCCGATATGCGACAGCGCTTTCACCCCATTGGTCGCAAAGCAGCCATGCCGCGCTGGCGTCCCTGCTGTCGTAGATGGCGCGAAGCTCGGCTACGCGATCATGAGCGGCAACATGGCTGGCCTCGATCGCCGAATTGTCGTTGACTGACTGCATTCGTCCGCTCCTTGATCGCCGGCGCTGAGTGCGGGTTGAGGTGGAACTGCGCCTTCGGAACCGCGCTCTAATTTTATGCCTACCGAACGATCGGTAATAATCAAGGCCGGGCTTGCCAAGGCGAAAAATCATACTAAACATTCAGTAGATAATGCGCGAAAAGCGGACCACGTCATAAGATATGGGTCCGGAGATGCGCGTCCAAGCGGCTTGCGCCGCCGGATGAGGAGACGGGGGACATGCCGAAAATGAAATCCAGGGCACATGCGACCGGCAGGGCGCTTGGTCTTCTCCTACTCGCCGGCTGCGGGGCTGTTTCGTGGCAGGCGGTTGAGGCGGCTTCGACTGTGGACCGTCCGGAACCGGGCAAGCAGGGCGAGACCATGGAGGCCGAGGCGGGCAAGGTGCTGGCCGTGCCATACTCGAAAGGCGTCGATGTCGTCGGGCATTCCGACATTGGAGGGAGAACGGGCAACCTGGCCATGGCGTGGTCCGGTTCGTGCGCCTATGTCGCCTCGGGCATGACGATCAAGCCCGATGGGCAACTGCTCAAGCTTCCCGTCGATGCGACATCGGGGGTCGCCGTGATCGACGTAAGCAAACCCACCGCTCCCAAGACGGTCCGCTATCTGCAGGACAAGGGCGCCATTTACGCGACCGAAACCCTGAATGCCCTGACGACAAAGGACAAGGCCATCCTGGCTGCCAGCACTTATGGCGGCGTTGCCGGAATGGGGGAGCAGGAGGAGGGGTGGCTGTCGGTCTACGATGTTCATGCCTGTGCGGACCCCCAGCTCAAATCGGAAGTGAAGTGGCCTGAGGCTGTACATACGATCACGATTTCGCCGGACGGACGGTTCATATACGGAACCGTTCTCAACCCCTTCACGGGGGCTGGCGGCATCCAGATCATGGATATTTCCGATCTCGCCAGGCCCAGGTTCGTCGGCAAGTTCGAGGCGACGCGTCCCGATGGCACCAGCTTCCAGTTCGCGCCGCACGAGCTTGTGTTCAGCCCCGATGGTTCGCGCATCTATGTCGGTGTCACGACCTCGCAGGGGGCGGATGCGGAACACGAGTTTCGCAGTTCCAAGCCCGGCCTCCCTTCGCCCGCAGCGGTGGGCCAGGATGCCGGAGGCTTGTTCATTTTCGACAATAGCGACTTTGCGCAAGGCAAGCCCGATCCCAGGCTCCGGCTGGTCGGCGCGGCCCCGCATGCCGGGTGGCATTCCCCTGTTCGTGCCCGTATCGCGGGCGTTTCCTATATCGTGAATGCCGGCGAACTCGGCGCCTGTCCGGGGGCATGGCCGCGCATCACGTCCATCGCGGATGACAGAAATCCGAAAATCGTAGGCGAATTCCGGCTTGCGATGAACCGTCAGGAGAACTGCCCGTCGCCCAACCCCATAGAGAAGGCCACCGGGGGGATCGTGGGCCGGGCCGGGACGGCGTCCACGCACTTCCAGGATGTGGATGACGCCGACAATACGACGCTGGGCCTGTTCCCGTTCATGTATGCCGGACTTCGCATCGCCGATTTGCGCAATCCCGCCGACCCTCGCGAGATCGCCTATTTCAAGCCCGGCGATCCCTGCATGTCGCATGTCCATTTTGTGAAGGATAGCGGGCAGATCTGGTTCGCCTGCAACGCAAGCGGCTTCTACGTGATCGCACTTAAGCCGCAGCTGCGCAAATCGCTGGGGCTGTCGATGCCGCGCCGCGCGCGATGATCGGGAAGGGATGTATGTCGGCATGGACCAAGATATCTGGGATCGACGCGGAGTGCTGGGTGCTGCTTTTGCCGGCGCGGTGGGATTGACCTTGCCGGGCATGGCAGGTGCCGGTGAACAGGCTCCGACTGGTGCGGTCGAGACGACCTCGGGAAAGGTGCGGGGAACGCGCGCAGGCGGTGTATCCCGTTTCCTGGGGATTCCTTATGGAAGCGACACCGGATTGCGGAGATTCCAGCCCGCGACCGCTCCCGCGCCCTGGACCGGCGTGCGTGATTGCAATGCCCTGGGCCACAAGGCGCCCCAGGGCGTGATCACTCTGCCGGGGATCATGGGTAAGGTCGATCCCCGCGCAAGAGGCCTTTCGGTGGTGATGGCAGTCGCCAATCTGACCAATGCCCAGCTTGCGGAGAGCGAGGACTGCCTTGTCCTCAACGTCATCACGCCGGACGCTTCTTCCGCGAGAAAGCGCCCGGTGATGGTCTGGCTCCATGGCGGCGCCTTCGCGATGGGGTCCGGGCTGGACCCGATGACAGACGGCAGCGAGCTTGCCCGGCGTGGCGATGTCGTGTTCGTCTCGCTCAATCATCGCCTCAATGCCATGGGCTTTCTCTATCTCGGCGGCTTGCACGAGGATTTCGCAGACAGCGGCAATGTCGGGATGCTCGACATTGTGCTCGCGCTGGAATGGGTGCGGGACAATATCGCATCGTTCGGCGGTGATCCGGAGAACGTCACCATCTTCGGGCAAAGCGGTGGCGGGGCCAAAGTTTCCACATTGCTGGGTATGGGCCCGGCGAGCGGACTATTCCACAAGGCGATTGCGATGAGCGGCCCGATCGTCTCGCTCGTCACCAAGGCCGATGCCGAGGAAATCGCCGGACAGACTATCGCTCGCCTCGGCATTTCCGGATCCGATGTTCACGCACTGCAAAAGGTGGACCGCCAGAAGGTGATCGCGGCGGCTTCTGCGGTCCGCCTGCCATCAGCCGGGACAGGGCTTGCGGCGGGAACGCTTGCGCCGATTGTCGATGGCCGCTCCATCCTTGCCGATCCGTTCGACCCTGCAGCTACCGATATCTCCAGAAACGTGCCGCTCATGCTGGGTTCGGCGAAGGATGAGGCCACGCTCTTCATGGCCAGCGATCCCGAACTTGGCGCAATGAGCGAAGACCATGCCCGGGCGCGCTTTGCGGCGGTTCTCGGTGATCGCGGAGCGGCATCGTTCGATGCCTATCGCGCCGCCTATCCCAAGGACGATCCGAGCTACCTGGTGACATCGATGATGACGGACAGACTGTTCCGTTCGGATTCTATCGCAATGGCGGACCGCAAGTCGGCGCAAAATGCGGCGCCGGTTTACCTCTACCGGATCGACTACGAACCCCGTGTGGTCGATCGCCTGCTGCGCAGTCCCCACGGTACCGAAGTCCCGCTCGTATTCGGAACCAAGGTTCCGGTCGGTTTCATCGGCGAGGGGGCCGAAGTCGATGCGCTTTGCGATGTGATGATGGCGGCATGGCTCGATTTTGCGAAAACCGGAAAGCCTTCCGGCAGGCACCTTGACTGGCCGCGCTACAACGCCCGCTCACGCCCGAACATGATCTTCGATGTCGTGCCGCATCTGGTGAACGATCCCGACCCGGTCGCGCGCAGCCCGGTTGCGAGAGGCCGTGCATGACAAAGCGGAAAGGTCGCGCAAATCCTCAGGAGCGGCGATCCTCCATCATCGAGAACGCCATCGGAATGTTTGCCGAGCTTGGATTTCATGGCCTGACGGTCCACGGCCTTGCCGATCGCTGCGGGATGTCCGGTGCGGGCCTTCTCTATTACTTCAAGTCCAAGGAAGACCTTCTTCTCGCGGTTCTGGAGACGATCGAGACGCGCGAAAGTGCGGCGGTCATGCCTTTGATCGAGGCGGTGGAACAGGCGCAGGGAGAGCCGGCACTGGCCTGGCAATCGATCGTCGAACTGATGCGGCAGATGTTTCGCCGTTCGGTGGCGGACCCTGTCATCACGCGTTTCGTGCTGCTCCTGCAGGCGGAATCGCTGGAAGTTGGGCATGCGGCGCATGACTGGTTTCGCAATCGCGAGCAGTTGGCGCTTGAACTCCTGACGCAATTGCTCACCCCCTATATCGGCGAACCTGTGTCCAACAGCCGGCACATCATGGCGTTGATGCAGGGGCTTGCCCAGCAATGGCTCCGCCAGGTGCGCGGGTTCGACGTTGCTGCCGAGTGGGACAAGGCGCTCGAACCCGTACTGTCCCGCGGCAGGCTTGCCGGCGGGATGTCCTAGGAACAACGAAACCGGCAACGCGGCAGTGCCGGATCGGGAGAGTGGCGTGCGCACGTTTTTAGCGCTTCTTGTCTGTTCGGGTACCTTGGCCCTCCCGGCTTTGGCTCGTGCTGAGCCGGAGCAAGGAGGGCCAATCGCGCAGATCGTCGAGAGCGGCGATGCACTCTTGCGCGGGTTCCTCGACCCGCCGATGGAATCCCGGCCTCGAACCTGGTGGCACTGGATGAACGGGAATGTCACCACGGCCGGCATTCACAAGGATCTCGAATGGATGAAGCGCATCGGCCTTGGCGGTGTCCAGGCATTCGATATCGACTACTTCGCCACGCCCGTCATCGTTGACAAACGCCTCGCCTACATGTCGCCGGAATGGAAGGATGCATTCCGATATGCGGCGGGCGAGGCGGATCGTCTCGGCCTTGAACTGACGATCGCGAGTTCTCCTGGATGGAGCGTGACCGGCGGACCCTGGGTGGCTCCCCGCGATGGCATGAAGAAACTTGTCTGGAGCGAGACGAGCCTGAGCGGAAGGCGACGGTTCCGGGGGAAAATCGCTCTTCCGCCATCTTTCACCGGTCCGTTTCAGGATATCGTTCTTCATGAACCGAGTGCCAGCACCGCGCAGCGCCTCCATCCGCAATTCTATGAGGATGTCGCGACATTGGCGGTGCGCGAGCGGGAAGATCCGCCGCTACCCTTGCCGGTGATAACCGAAGCGAATGGGAAGGCGCTGGACGCCGGGCTGCTGACGGACGGCAAGTTCGAACAGGCACTCGACATAACGCGTGACCCGCAGGCAGGCGCGGCCATGGTCGTTATCACCTACCCGGTGCCTGTCACGATCCGGTCGGCGACGGTGTTCGTGCCGGGAAGCGCCGACATGTTTTCAGGCCCGACAATGAAGGTCAGTCTGGAAGTCGGTCATGGAGGTGCCGACTGGAAACACATTGCCGAGATCGTACCGAGCCTTGCACCTTCCACTGTCAGTTTCGATGCCGTTACCGCAGAACGCTTCCGCCTGACGATCAGGCCCGCCGGGCCCCTGAATCCCTACGACGCCGATGCGGCGCCCGGATACCTCGGCTATCGGCCGACTTCGGCTGGCGCGGCAAGCGCGGTGAAGCTGGCGGAACTGCATTTGTCGCCGCAAGAGCGCGTGAACCAGTTCGAAATCAAGGCCGGTTTCGGAATGGCCCGCGATTATCACGCTCTTGGCACAAGTGGAGGATCGGGCACGCAAGATACTTCCGGTAGCCAGGTGATCGACCTTACCTCGCGCCTGAAGGCAGATGGTACCCTCGACTGGACGCCGCCGGCCGGGACGTGGAAAGTCCTGCGCATGGGATACTCCCTGACCGGGCGAACGAACGGTCCTGCATCGGCCGAGGCGACGGGGCTGGAGGTCGACAAGATCGATGCGGAGGCCGTAAGCCGATATCTCAATACTTATCTGGACACGTACAGTTCGGCGGTTGGCGGCGAGCTCATGGGCAATCGGGGCGTCCGAGCGCTACTCACCGACAGCACCGAAGTGGGCGCCTTCAATTACACACCGGGCCTCTTCGACGCGTTCCGGAAGGCGCGGGGCTATGATCCGCGGGCATGGCTACCGGCGTTGACGGGCGTGGTCGTCGGTTCGCGGGCCGGCAGCGAGGCGTTTCTCTCAGACTGGCGCAAGACAATCGCCGAACTGCACGCGTCCAATCACTATGGGACGATTGCGAGGGTCGCGCATGAACGCGGGCTCAAGGTCTACGGCGAATCTCTGGAAGGTTGGCGCGTTTCACTCGGCGACGACATCGCGATGCGCCAATACGCCGACGTGCCGATGGCCGCCATGTGGACCTACCGGCGCGATCTTGGTCCGCGCCCCAATCTTCTGGCGGATTTGCGCGGAGCGGCGTCGACCGCCCACATCTACGGACGGCGCTTTGCCGCAGCCGAATCCTTCACGTCCACCCGCTACCCCTGGGCACATGCACCCTCCGACCTGCGGCGCGTCATCGATCTGGAGTTTGCCAGCGGCATTAACCTGCCCGTGATACACACATCGGTGCACCAACCGCTGGACGATCGGCAGCCCGGTCTCTCGATGCGGCATATCGGCCAGTTCTTCACCCGACACGAAACCTGGGCGGAAATGGCGCGTCCATGGATTGACTACATCGCGCGCAGTTCGTTCCTGCTGCAACAGGGGCGCTATGCCGCTGACGTCGCTTACTTCTATGGGGAAGAAGCTCCGGTAGGGCCGCAGGCGCAGGATGGCTACTTCACGGACACGCCGGCGCACTTCGGTTACGACTTTGTCAATGCGGATGCGGTGCTGTCCCTGCTGAAGGTGGAGGACGGCAGCCTCGTGGCTCCGGGCGGGATGCGTTACCGTGTACTCTACCTGGGCGGCAACAGCAGCCGGATGACGTTGCCCATGCTGCGGCGGATTGCAAGGCTGGCGGAAGACGGGGCTGCGGTGGTCGGACTGCCGCCAGAAGCATCGCCGGGGCTGGGAGAAGACCCGCAGGAATTTGCTGCACTCGTCGCCAAATTATGGCCCGTCTCGCTGGTGACCGAAGTCGGCAAGGGCAAGATCGTCGCCAGCCGCGATGTCGAGGAGGCGCTCGCCAGCCTCGATGTCTTGCCGGATTTCGAGGCCGCCTCGGGCGATGACCTCCTGTTCCTCCACCGCATTCTCGCAGATGGCGATGCGTACTTCGTGTCCAATCGAAAGGCGGCTGCGATGCGAACGGAGGCGGCCTTTCGGGTGGTGGGAAAAATCCCGGAAATCTGGCGCCCCGATACCGGCACGGTCTCGGCGGCCAGCTATCGGATCGACGGTGGGCGCACTTTCGTCACCCTGCCTTTCGAAAGCGAGGAGTCCTACTTCGTCGTGTTCAGAAAGCCGTCTGCCGGCCAACGACGGGCCGAGCCCGGCACGCGTTTCGACGCATTACGGGATTTGTCGAATGACTGGTCTGTCACGTTCCAGCAGGGCAGGGGCGCTCCTGCTGCAATCACCATGCCGCAGCTGCGTCCCCTCAATGAGGTGGCGGATGCGGGTGTTCGGTACTTTTCCGGCATCGCAACTTATTCACGGAGTTTCAAGCTAGATACCCGCATTGCGAAATCCGGAGCGCTCTGGCTCGACCTTGGAGCAGTGGGCGATCTTGCCGAGGTGCGGGTGAACGGCAAGTCTGTCGGCACCTTGTGGCACGCACCCTATCGCATCGACATAGGTCGGCAGATCCGCTCCGGGCGCAATACGGTGGAGGTGCGGATCGCCGATCTCTGGATGAATCGGCTGATCGGAGATGCCCAGAAGGGCCCTGACAAGATCGCATATACGATCATGCCTACATACAAGGCCGAGGCACCGCTGCGTCCTTCGGGGCTGATCGGTCCCGTCCGGCTGATGGAGCAGGTTACCGTGACTGGAGGAGAAGCCGGAAACCCATGAGAAGGCAGGCCGCGGCGATCAGCGGGCGGCCAGTCCGGGGTTGCCGGCTTCCAGCGGCAGTCGCAGCGCGTTCTGGAAATAGGCGACCAGCGTGAATTGGCCGATCAGCACGATCAGTTCGAAAATCTGCTCGGTGTCCAGCGTGCGCGACAGCACGTCCCATGTCTCGTCGTCGACCGAGGCGCGGGCTTGCAATTGCTCCGCACATCGCAGAACCGCGCGTTCGTGTTCGGACCAGAGCGGCGATGCCGATCCTTCGGCGGTGATCCGCTCGATCTCGTCGGTGGTGATGCCCAGGGCCTTTGACTGATGGACGTGTTCGCCGAATTCGTAGGGTGCCTGAAGCAGCCATCCTGTTCGCAGGATGGCCAGCTTCTGGTCGCGCCGGGCAAGTCGGCTTGCGGGCCCCATGACGGTCATGGACAGTCCCATGATCCGCTCCCACAAGGTGCCGAACGGCAGCATCGTCACCATGATCTGGGGAACCTGCTCGATCGACAGGGACGGCACATTGCCAAACAGGGAGGCGCGCAGCCGGTCGGTAGCTTCCAGGATCTCGTCCGCACGCGCCAGGCGATCCACTGTCTCGACCCGTGGCGGTTTGCCGAGAATCTCGGCTTCCCTCAGGCGGATGCGTTCAAGTGTTTGCGGGGCCAGAGGCGCAGGGGTGGGGCAATCGCTCACCAGCGAACTCCTTCCTCGCGGGACTTCCATGTGTAGGGGCGCTCATAAGAAGGGTCATCCGTGCTCCACAGGCCTTTGAGGAAACCCTGGACGTTCTTTGAATGGATCCAGGTGCCGTCGCAGTCGGCCGTGGCCTCGATCGTGCAGCGACGCACGACGATGCGCCATTCGCCGTTCCGCTTTTCCAGTCGATCGAGATAGCGACCGATGGCAATGGTCGTGCTTTTGCCGTCGAGCCAATAGAGGCCGCCGATCACGTAACTTTCGCAATGCGCCACGTCACCTTCCAGCTCGCAGATGTGGTTGGTGATGTTGTGGCTGGTCATGTTGAAGTTCGTGTAGTGGCCCTTGTTGGCCTTTTCCGGATAATCCGGTGCGAACGTGACGCTGGGCCCATGCTCGTCGACGCCGTCCTCCCACCAGCAACCCGTAATCTGATCGACATCCTGACGATCGCGCGCCCGGCTCTCGCGCTGGATGCAGTCGAGAATGTCCTGCCGATCCTTGAGATAGGTGACTGTTGCTTTCAGATCCGCGAGTTCCTGTTCCAGGCTCATGTCGTGCTCTCCCAATGATTATTTTTATGCGGGCCGCTCGTCATCGGAGACGGCTGACCACTGCTTTGCGCAGATCGGCGGTCTTGATCTTCGAGCTGCCGGTGGTCTTGAGTTCGTCGTCGCCGAAGAACAGCACCTTGCGGGGCACCTTGAAACTGGCGAGACGGCTACGCGCGAAGGACCGGATCTGGTCGGCCGACAGGGCTGCGCCTTCCAGCGGCACTACGCAGCTGACCACAATTTCGCCCAGCAGAGGATCGGGCACTCCCACCGTCTGCGCAATTTTTACGCCAGGGCAATCACGGAGCACCGCATCGATCTCCAGCGGGGAGACGTTGGCGCCGCCGGTCTTTATGATGTCGTTGAGCCGGCCTTCCCAGAACAGGCGGCCTTCTGCGTCCAGCCAACCGCCGTCCCCGGTTCGAAAGAAGCCTTCATCGTCCAGCGTCTCGTCGAGTGGCACGCCAAGATAGCCCAGCATCAGCGTGGGGCCCTTCGCCGCGACTTCGCCGCGGTGCCCGAGTGGCACGGTTTGGCCTGTCACGGGATCGACGATCCGGATGGTCGATCCTGCCGTGGGGCGGCCATGACTTCCCGCTGTTTCACCTTCCGGAGTGCCGGCCGGAAAGACCGAAATCAGTGTGAATGTTTCGGTGCTGCCGTAGGCGCGAGGCTCCGTCCAGTTTGCCGAAACGCTCGGGTGGTGGGCCAGCGGAAAGGCGCCATCCACATAGCGCAGCGCGGACAGGTCGGCCTTGGCATAAGCAGGCACGGCTTCGAGCTGCGGCCATTGGTGCGGCCAGGCGAGTAGCATCGTCGCCCTTTCCGCCTGGATCAGGGCGAGCGCGGCTTCGGGATCGAACCAGCGCTGGAGCAGAAGACAGCCGCCGGACGAGAGCGTTCCGCCCAGCGCCATGGTGAAATTGCCCGAGAAGAAGAAGCCGTTGGCGGACCATGTTCGTGGCGGGTCCGTGATCCCGTACCAGCTCTTCCAGCGCCAAAGCTGCAGGCAGATCGCCCGGTGGGCGGACAGTATGCCTTTTGCCTTGCCCGTCGAGCCGGACGAAAAGAACAGGGTGCCTGGATCGCTGGGGAGCACCGCCGCGGCGCAAGCCTCGATCACGCCGTCGGGAATGGTGTCTCCGCGCGCCAGAAACGAGGACCAGCCTTCTACCGCGCCTGTTCCCTCATCCCCGTCGACGCGCGCAACATGGCTGAGGAACGGGAACCGGGCAGAGAGGCATTGGTCGGGAATGCCTGTTGCGATACCAGGCTCCAGTTCGCCCAGCATCGCCGCGAAGTCCTTCTTGAGCACGTGCCGCTCAACCAGCAGGATAGCGCAGCACGACGCTTCCAGCACCTCACCAATTTCCGGCGCGGTGAAGAAGGTGCTGATTGTCGTGGCGACGCCTCCCGCTAGTGCGGTGCCGAACAGGCAGGAAAGGAACTCCAGCCGGTTGGTCATGAGCAGGCCGACGCGCGTGCCTTTCCCTACGCCGCAGGCCTTGAGCGCCCGGGCCACTTCGTTGGCGCGCGCCCAAAGATCGTCATAGCTCCAGCGGATGACTTCGCCGTCCAGATGGATGACGGCTGCTTCACTGGCACCATGTCGCTGTACAATCTCTTGAAGATAGGCACCCAGCGTCAGGGCGCCGCAAGTTGTCTCTTGCGAAAGCGGAATGCCGCGCGCGTAGGATAGTGCCGTTTCCTCGCTCGTCATCGATGTGCCGGCCATCGGAAATCAGGTGGTCCGGATGCCGGTGGCATCATCGGGACGGAAAACCGGAATCTCCCCGGCTGCCTTGAACATCACCAGCGGCAGTACGCGCGCGGTGGAATTCTGGTAGGTTTCGTAGAAGGGATGGCAGTCGATGAAGAAGGACCACACCTTCTCGCGTTCGGCACCTTCTGGCTCACGCCAGGTTCCACGGAATGCCTGGGTCGCGATCTGGAACTCGATTTCCGGTTGCTCGACGATATTGAGATACCAGGCCGGATGATGGTCAGCCCCGCCCTTCGATGCGCAAATCACCACTTCGCCGCCGATGTCGGCGTAGCACAGGGGCGTGATGAAGGTTTTCCCGCTCTTGCGCCCCTCGTACTTGACCAGGCAATGCGTTGCGAAGGCACGGCCACCAACGGCGGTGATGTCCATGATGTGACCCTTCGCCCCGCCGGAAGAAAGGTACATCTCTCGGTGTTCGCTCACCCAGTCGCGCCGGGCTTCGCGGATCACCTGCATGTTTTCATCGCTCATTCCATTTACTCCGTTTCATCGCCGTGGCGAAGAACGAGATGTGTCGGTTCGCCTTGAGGGCCCATCGGGGAGTCGTAATCGATCACCGAACAGACCGGGTTGGCATGGCTGGCGAACAGGCGCCGCTCATCCTCCATCGTCATCGGCAGACGCGCGGGATCGGAAATGATGCGCTGGGAGGCTTCGAAATCCTCCCGGCTGTTCCACCAGATCTCCATCAGGCAATCGTAGCCGGAATCGTGGATTTCACCGGTTATGGGGTTCCTTTCGGGCGTCAGATACCGGCGTACATAGCGCATCGCATTGGGTAGCGCGGGCTTCGCACCCATCTTCTTCGCAAGCTGGGAATGCTGGTTTTCATAATAGTCGAGGAAGGCGTCCATCGACATATCCGGCCGCTTCCGGAAGAAGCAGATCTGCTTGAACATCGAGCACCCTCGCTTGTCATTATGGACCGAGCATTGCGGCAAGCGGGGTATGAGGTCTAATGCTGAATTCGTGTATCTCCATGCGGATTGTTTATGGATCTCTCACTTGGCAAGTTGCAGCACCTGCTCGCCGTCGCACGCTGCGGCAGCTTCTCGCGCGCTGCGATCGAGCTGAACCTCAGCCAGCCGGCATTGAGCCGAAGCATAGCGACGATCGAGGAGCGCTACGGCTTTGCGATTTTCAATCGCGTCGGCCATGGTGTGGAGCCGACCGCAGCCGGGCTTCAGGTTCTGGAGCAGGCGCGTCCTCTGCTACAAGGGTTGCGGGTCTTCGAAAGCAATATGGGACTTCTGGCTGGTGGGCGTAGCGGGCGGCTGTCGATGGGGATGGCGCCGTTGCTGGCCAGCGAGCTGGTTCCACGCTTCTCCGGCGACTTTTTCGGTGCCAATAATGTGCAGCTTCGCGTCATGGTCCGGCCGGGGGAAGAACTGATCGAGGCGCTTGCCAACGACGAGGTCGAGCTGATCTTCTTTCCCGGTCCGCATGTTGCCGATGCCGGGGAAATCGATCTGCAACATGTCGGCGATGCGCGCCCGGTGTGCGTGGTACGTCAGGGGCATCCCCTGCTTGCCCGCAAGCGTCTCCAACTTGCCGATCTGGCTGATTATCCATGGGCGAGTTCTGTCGAAGATCCGGTCGGGCCGCCGATCCCGAGCCGTTCGCGCATGGTCTGTGAAAACTATCACATCCTGCGGGACGCGGTTATGGCCGCAGATATGGTCTGCATCTGCTCTCAGGCGTTTATATCCGAGGAATTGCGCGATGGCCGGCTGGTAGCAGTCGCCATCGAGGGAATGCCGCTTCCGCCAACCGCGATCTTCGCGGGCCGGCTCAAGGGCAGGGTCCATTCCCCGCTCGCCGCAAGAGGGTTGGCGGCGATACGCGGATATCTGGCGGGATGACGCTGCGGTTCATCCCCGCCGATCGGCTTGCACTTCGCGTTTCATTGCACGGCGTAGCTTGATGCCTCGTTGGGGTCGCCGCTTACGTATCGCACCTGCTGCGGGTAGGGGGCGATGGGCGCCGAGCGCCTGACCGGGCTTTCCGGCGGGGTCTCGATGACGATCGAATCGGGAGCCTTTCCGTTTTCAACCCAGTCCACCATCAAGGCATAGAACTGGCCCGGCGCGACGAGTGGTGGGTGCGCATCGGGATTGGATGTGCCGTTCGGCGACATGTGGCCGACACCGGGCAAGAGGTAGAGACGGAAGAAGTCGTGCACATTCTGCGCGCCGCCCATCTTTTCAAGCACCCGGTCGTAATAGCGGATCGTGCCCTGGACCGGAATCGCCTCGTCGTTCCAGCCGTGCCAGCTCAGGAACTTCCCGCCGCGTGCCTTGAACGCGGAGAGATCAGGATCGTCGCTTGCGAGGCCGCCGAACGTGCTGTCGAGTTCGGTCCCGCGGTCGAAGGCGTGGGAGAGTTCCTGATAGGTCAAAGCGGTCCATCCCCCCTCGCCGTTGCCGGACGCATTGCGAAAGGTTGGATTGGCCAGGCGCGGGTTGGCCAGTTCCAGCGCGACCTGATCGGCCACGTATCCTTCGTGCGCATTGGAACTGCCGTAGCCGATATTGGCGAAGTAGGCCTGATAGAGCGATGTGCCGCGCATCAGCCCATACCATTTGCGTGGGCCGGCAAGCGCCGTTCCCGCGCCGTTGTCGCGATGGGGATCAGGTGCCGAGCCGTCACTGGTCATGCCGTACCACATCTGGTTGACGACACGCGCCTGGGATAGCGAAAGGGCATCAGGACTGGTATTCGTGCCGCCGTCTTCCACGTGCAGCACTGCGGGGTCCTTGGTCGGATCGTAAGTGCAGGCAAGGTTGTCCGTCACATATCCCATGTGCTGCCCGCCAACCGTGTCGCAGGCCGCGATCGCTGCATTGGAGACGAGGTCCATCTGGGCCTTGGTCAGGTAACGGCCGCAGAGTTCCCGTTCTACAACGAGGCTGCGATAGACATCGGCGGTAACCCATTGGGCCCAGTTGAGTGCCGGAAGGCTGGCAATGATGCCGTCGTAGTCGCCCGGATACTGCTGGGCGAGCCGGTAGCCATGGCGTCCGCCGGTCGATACGCCTTCATAATAGGCGTGGTGCGCCGGCTTTCCGTAGTAAGCCCGCGCGATCTGCTTGGTCTTCTCTGCCATCACATGCATCGCCCGGTGCGCGTAGTCCTCCCAGAGCTGCCTGGCAGGGGACCCATCCGGATTCATGGCCCAGGCACCATTGGTGGGGGCATGGCCGGAATCGGTGCTGGCGGAAACTGCGCCTTTTCCGCCCGCCGTCAGTGCGGCATAGGGCCAGCCGATTGCGTCCGGAGAGCTGTGCTGACCGCCGTCGAAGCCGCCAAGGCCGCCGATATTGTGTATCCTTCCATTCCAGGCAGCGGGCCTGGGCAGCCATACTTCGATGCCGATGCCGGGCGAAGTGGAAGGCGCGCCGACAGGGCCCGGATTGCCCGGTCCCACCACCAGCTTGATCAGGCAAAGGTCCGAGGGTGCGACGGCGGTGTGGGCCGAGGCCGGTTCCGAAATCACCAGCGGTTCGCCCTTGTGAAACTCCCGAACGAGCAGGACGTGCGTAAGGCCGTCGGCCTCGATGTCGGTCTTGAGATGTGCAGGTATCATGCAGAACGCTCCGCTGGAGGCGTAGGAAGGGATGGCGAGGGTCAGATTGCAAAGCGCAGGAGCAGCCAGGAACAGGATGGCCGGCCCGAAAGTACCGGCTTTCCGCCGGCGCTGCCGTGCAGAGGCAGCGGTCCGGCTGAAAGGGTGTGGGACACGTTCGAAGATGTCACGCAGCACGGCACAGCCTCGTGGCGCGGTGGCGCGCTCTCATGGTTCACTCTCCCGCTTGCCTCGTGGACTCTGTCTTTGCGAATGGCAGCGCTTGTCGTTTGCGCCTTCCTGAGGCAGGTATCCGGGATGAAAAACCCCCAAATGGGGGCTGTGGCCAAGCGCGGCAGGAGCGCATGCAAGTTTCAACAGCCATTGGCGAAATGACCCAGGCGCTGCTTGACGGCGCATATGAAAAGCCTCTGTGGGCTTCGTTTCTTTCGCTGCTCGCTCGTGAAACCGGCGCGGATTTCGTCGTGCTGTTGTGTCAGCCGCCCGGCTGGAAACAGGACGATTGCCTGCAACTTGTTTCGGGCAACATGCGGGTGGAAGACAGCAACGAACTCTATCGCCGCTACTTCGTCGATCGCAATCCGACGGCGAGCGAGTTGATGCAGGAAGGCAGAGCCTATTCTCTTCAGGAGCTTATCGCGCTCGACCGGGGCGAACATGAGGCGTTCTACGCCGACCTCGTGACAACACACCGTGTGACGGACCTGCGGCAGATGCGTGTGCGGGAAGCCGGCGGCGTGGATGCGCGCCTCACGATCGTCAGTCTGAGCCGCTCGTTCGATGTGCAGACCGATCGCTTGCTTTGCGCTTTGGCTCCCGTACTGAGAAGCGTCCTGCGCAACTACATCGTCCTTGAACGCGAACGCTTCACCGCTTCGCTTGCGGAGGAGGCCATTCGCAGGCTGCAGTTCGGCTGGATTGCCCTTGATGCAGGCGGTGGGATCGTCGACAGCGATCCAGTCGGTGAAATGCTGCTTCGCGAATCCGGGGTGATTGGACGAACGCCCAGGGGAAGGCTGACAATTGCCGACCGGGCTGCCGAAAGGACACTGCTTGCCACGATCCGCACAATGGCATCGCAGCTGGAGGCAAGCCCCAAAGCCGTTTCCCTCTCGAGCGATCCCTGGTTCGACATGCTACTGGTGCCCGCACCGCACAGATTGCTCGGACCGATAGGCAAGCCGGTGATCGTAGCTTACGTGCACGGTGACAGTTGGGGCACCGCCGATCGCTGCGAGCAACTGATGGACCTCTTTCGACTCACGCGGAGGGAAGCCCGGCTCGCGCTGGAAATCTGCCGAGGACGGTCCATTGCCGAGGCCGCTTGCCAGCTGGATTTGCAGGTCGAGACAGTCCGTGGCTATTCGAAACGCATTTTCGCCAAAACGGGCGCGCGCGGGCAAACAGACCTGGTCAGAATACTGATGGGGAGCGTTCTCGCCTTGACACCTGACGGACGTATCGGAGCACCACGTCCTGCCTCTCGTTGACAGGGTGCTTGCGTGATGTGATCCCTTTTCCGCTCCTGCGGTATGTAGCTGGCGCAGCCTGTGGCGTCTTTCGCGCGGCGAAGCGCATCGATAGTTTCGCGCACGAAATCGGGAGAAGCAGGACTTGGAGACTGAGCCGGCATTTGTCTTCGTTCACGGCGGCGGACAGGGAAGCTGGGTGTGGGGCGATACTATCGCGGCACTGGGACTGCAGGCCCCTGGAGTTCGTACCTTTGCAGTCGATGTCCCGGGTTGCGGGTCAAAAAGAGAGCGGCTCGATGGCGGCATCGGTCTGGACGAGGTCGCGGCCGAGCTGCTTTCCGACATCGAGGTCGCCGGCATGGGGCCGGCGATGCTCGTTGGACATTCCCAGGCCGGGCAAGTCATGTCGCTGATGCTGGAACGGCGGCCGGACCTGTTTCGGAGGGCGGTCTACGTCACATGTTCGATCCCTCTTCCCGGGCAAAGCGTGCGCGCGATGATGGGGGAGGGCATGCACGGAGCGAGGCCTGATGAAGTCGGCTGGCCGTTCGATCCCAAGACAGAAGATCTGGCGGCGCGTTACCCGCAGATGTTCTGCAACGATATGGATGACTTACAGAAAAGCGCATTTCTCGCGAAGCTTGGAGTGGATCGCTGGCCGCTTGCTACCTACGACTTTACGTGCTGGCGGTACGATCATCACGAGGCCGTTCCAGCCAGCTATGTCGTTTGCCTGAAGGATGGGATATTGCCAGTGGAATGGCAGGAGCGCTTTGCCGAACGGTTTGCTGTGGACCGCGTGATTTGCATCGATGCCGGCCATCAGGCGATGATTACGAGGCCGCAGGCCCTGGCCGAGATCTTGAGAAACGAATGCCGTTGACCGAAAACCTCCCGGTGATAACAACAGCGATCGTGTTTGATAAACCTTGCGCGTTTTACTGACTGATCGGTAAAGGTGCCTGATGGCAACCAGGATCAAAAAAGGGAACCGCGAAGACGCTGCGGTTCGTCGCGCCCAGATCATCGATGAGGCAATCCGCCAGATCGGTCAGATCGGCTCCCGTGGTTTTACGATCCAGGGCCTTGCCAGCAAATGCGGAATTTCTAACGCGGGGCTGCTCCACTACTTCGGATCCAAGGACGGCGTGCTTATCGCACTGGTCGATGAGATCGAGAGCCGGGAGGAAGTAATAGTCGCGCCTCTGCTGGCGGCGACCAAGGCGTCAAGCGGAAACGGAGAAGACGCCTATGTCGCGATGGTGCGGCTGTTGCGACGGATCATCGAGCGTTACCGGGAAATTCCGGAGCTGGGGCGTTTTCTCATCGTCCTGCAAACCGACGCCATGGACCCTGCGCACCCTGCCCACGCCTGGTTCCTCGCGCGCGCGGAGGAGACGGAGGATCTCTTCGGCCAATTGCTTGCTCCCTGGGCTGTCGATGCTCAAGAAGCAGCCAGAATGTGCTACGCCCTGATTTTTGGACTTGCCCGTCGCTGGTATGACAAGCCGGAATCTTTCGATCTGGGGCAGACGCTTGAGCGTGCGGTCCGTGCGATCGTTCCTTTCGAGAGCGATTGACGCCGAAGAGACGCAATTTTCAAGCGAACTGTCAGGGGCGCAACTGAGCCAAGCAGGCGGCGAGGTTACGGTGCCCGCCGCCAGGCAGCCGTCAGTCGATGACCCCGGCCTGACGCCCGGATTCCCCGATCCTCAGCATGCCTCTGTCGCCGGGGACACAACTCCAGTTCGCACCATCCTTTACGTCGCCTTCGCCGCTGTAACGCGCCATTTCGGGAAATTTGCAAAGTGGCATGGTGCGGCCGAGAGGCTGCTTGAAATCGACGCCGAACTGGTTCGCCTTGTAGAGCGTGGCGGGAAGGCTGTCGGGCGCTTGGCCTCTTTCCACCCATGCCTCGATGGCGCTCAGCGCGTCGAAACTGCCGGGGCCTTCTCCGATCCCGCCGCCACTGCAATGCGCGGTGCCCGGCAACATGAACATGCGGATGTTCTTGTGGAGCTTGTCATAGCCGCCGAACGTCTTCGCAAGATTCTTGTAGTAGTTGACGGACATGTATGGGGTAAGAAGGTGATCGCTCAGGTTCACCCAAAGGATCATCTTGTGATTGCTCTTGATGAGTTTTGCGGCGTTCTTCGGAATATCGCCGATACCCATGCGTAGCGCTGCATTCGCCCTGGCCACTTCCGTTGCCGGTGCGATTACCCGGAAACCGGTAACGGGCCCGGTGCCACCAGAGCCAAACGAAAGTACCGATGTGGTCTCGAACTTTGGATCATTGCGGTGAGAGAAGATGCGGATGACGGTGTCTCCGAGTAGCGCCATGCCGTTGGCGGCACCGGTTGCCGGATTGCCTGTATCGGGCCAGGGATTTGCAGTGCCCGCGTTGGCCGGCGGCAGCATGAGCGAGTTTTGCAGTTCGCTGACCGAATAGCCGGGCTGAACGACGCGCCCTTCCTTGTCCGTGGCTGCGGTCAGAACGGTGCTGACGCTTTCGATCTGCGCCTGCGTAAAGCAGCTGGGACCGGGTTTGTTATCGCTGCAGCGCGGCAGATCCTTTTCAGGCCGGAAGTCGCAGGCCACCGGGTTCTGGATGAGGCCGTCCTTGACACCGTCCACAGCATCGCACTTCGCCATGACAAGCGGGTTGATCTGGGCCACAAGCGATGCTGGCAGGCCCGCATCGGGCGAGCGTACCGTCGCCAGTGAGGCGCCGGTGGTCAGGAATGCGAGATTGGCGAGATTCGCATAAGGTGAGCCCGACACGATCCCGTCAAAAGCCTCGGGAAAGTAGGCTGCCGCAACAAGAGCATCGCGCCCGCCGCCCGAGCAGCCGCAGAAATAGGAATAGGCGATCTTTTGGGCAGTTCCGCTTGCTTTGGCATAGAAGGCGGTCGTGAATTCCTTGCCCATCATCGCCAGGACTTTTTGCGAGCGATAGAGATAGTCGTCGAGGTAATCCTGGCTGATCTCTCCAGGCCCCTTGATCGCCCACTTGCCTTGCGTGAAGCCGGCATGGCCTTCATCCGTCGCGAACGAGGCGTAGCCTTTCCTGATGCTGTCACCGGGCTTGCCCTGATTGGTGATGGTGATGGTGGGAGATGCCGCATCGCTTACCGCAAATGTCCCGCAATGCCCGCCGCAGCCAAGCTGCAGGTATTTCCGGTTCCAGCTTATCGGTAGGGTTGCGAGGAAGTTCGCCGTCTTGCCGGTGGCAGGGTTGGTGACGAAGCTGCCGGTGACCTGGCAATAGGCGGGAAGGTCGCCGCGGGCCGGTGTGAAACGCGTTCCGCCTTCAAGGAATGGGCCTGGTTGCTCTTCGGACGGCAGTTTCCCGATCGTAACCTTGATGTCCAGCTTTGCCGCAATGGCCTGGATCGCGGCAGGTTGGCACAGTTCGGCCATGCTCGGGGCGGCGACACCATCGGTGATTCCGGCATTCGCGCGCGATGACGGTGCGGCGATTGGCGGGGATGTCGGCGTAGCGGCCGCATTTACGCCGTTGCCGAGGTTTCCCGTCGCTGTCGCGGCGATCAGTAACGGCGTTCCGGTCCACAAAGCGATCCGAGATGATAGGCGCATGCTTTTTGTCCCCTGCCCAAATATCGACCTGTTATGTCTACCAACCATTCGGTAAAATTTAAAGGCTGAATCTTGCTTTGACGGTCAAGGCAACCCTTGAGGTTCGGGTCTCGAATAATCCGTCCGCACAGCTTTAGACTTACCGACTATATGGTATATATGGTTCCGACTCGATATGTCCGGGCAGGGGAGGGCTCGGTGAAACGACTCGATATCCAGCAATCAGCATCGGGAGGAAGAGTGCGAGTTGTCGATTTCTAGCGACGCCCTTCCGAAGTGTCTTATCGGTGAAATGAATTATACAACGATATGACGCGAAATATGCGCAAGAAGTTATGATTTTATTCGTCGAAATATAAATAAAATAAAGTACGGGAGAGAAATAAATATGAAGAAATCGAGCAGCCGTTTGCGGTTTGTCGTCGTTCTGAAAGGCGGGGTCGCGGCCTCTGCATTCTGCCTGGCTATCCCGGCCTTTGCCCAGGCCGATAGCCCGCCGCCTCAGGATGACAGCAAGGATCAACTGACCGATCGCCAGATCCAGGAAATCGTGGTCACGGGCACTCTTATTCGCGGCGTGGCGCCGGCGGGCACCAATGTCATCGATGTGTCGCAGGAGGCCGTTCAATCGACTGGTGTTACAACCACCGCGCAATTGCTGCAGACAATTCCGCAACTCGGACAGTTCAACTCGCTCCAGCAGCCGGCAGGCGCTTTTAACAACGTGACGACAAACCGCCCGAACCTGCGCAATCTTCCGGGCTTTCAGACTGCGGGCAGCTCTCCCACGCTTGTCCTTCTCGACGGGCACCGCATCGTCGGCATGGGAATCCAGTCTACCAGCCCCGATCCCGATATCATTCCGCCTGGCGTGATCGAGCGCGTCGAGATCGTTCCCGACGGCGGCTCCGCCATCTACGGTTCGGACGCTGTCGCGGGTGTCATCAATTTCATAACGCGCAAGAAATTCGACGGCGTCATGGTGGATTCCCACTATGGATTCGCGGACGACTACCACGCTTTCGATGCCAATATGACGGCGGGCAAGTCGTGGGACACCGGATCGATCTACATCTCATACAACTATTCGGAACACGGAGCGATCTACGGCCGGGATCGTGACTATGTTAAGATGTATACCAAGACGATTTCCGGCGTTCCCTTCCCGATCACGAGCCTGCGCTGCACTCCGGGCAACGTGCAACTGGTTCCGTCAGGCACGGTCTATGCGCTGCCCTATACTTCCGCCACGGCGACGGCGAACACCGCAAACCAGTGCGACGAAAGCGACGGTGCGCCGATCTATCCGAGCGAAAATCGCCATTCGGTCTTCGCGGGCTTTTCGCAGGACCTCAACGAAGCGCTGAAGGTCGACGTCCGGGCGTGGTTCACCCAGCGCAAGGTGTCTGCGGATCTGGGGCCTATTTACGATTCCCAATACATCGGTCCCGCCTTTATCGGCCTGACACCCAGCCCATACATGGCGGCTTACAAGGTCAATCCGGCCAATCCGTTCGAGATCCATCAGGTTTCGTATTCCTACGGCGGAGACGACACGGAGCAACAGAGGTTGTCGCTCAGTACCTGGGGCGTGACGCCGACGTTCACGGCGGAGCTCGGCAAGGGGTGGCAACTTCGTGGCATGGGCAGCTATGGCGAAAGCACGACTCAGAACATCGTCGGGCAATACAATTCCACCGCGGTTCCGCGTGCTATCGCTACCGGTCTTCTCAATCCCTATGACATCAATTCAAGCAGCCAGTTGGGGCTCGATGTCCTCAGCAATTTTGAATCGTTCGGACGCACGCGCCAGCAACTGATCAACGGCCGATTGATCCTCGATGGCGCCTTGTTCAGGTTGCCGGGCGGAGATGTGAAGTTCGCCGGCGGTGTCGAGTATAATCACGAACAATTGCGCTCCCAGAAGGGCTCCATTGTGCCCGGCACGGAAAACACCGGTTACGAAGGGCTCGTCTATAACGGTGTGACGGTCATCGCGCCTTACGCAAACCTTCCGGTCGTCACGCTTTCCCGCAGCACCAAATCGGCATTCGGTGAAATGGTGGTGCCGATTTTCGGGGTGGATAACGGGTTCGGGGGAATGCGCGAGCTGACCGTCTCCCTCTCCGGCCGATATGACGACTATTCCGATTTCGGCAATACCTTCAATCCCAAGATCGGCGTCACTTACAGACCGGTAAACTGGGTGAAGTTGCGCGGATCGTGGGGCAAATCCTTCGTGGCGCCGAGCCTTGCGGACAGGCCGGAAACCGACGTGACTTCCTATAACCAGGTCAATGGGCTCTCATTCCTGTTGCCGCCGGCCAGCCTCGTTGCCAACGGCACCTATCCTGCCCCGCAGAACAGCAACGTGGCGGTCGTGCTTGGCAGTGCGCCGGATATCAAGCCGGAAAAGGCCACCACGTGGTCGCTCGGCTTCGATATCGAGCCGCCATTCGTTCCGGGGCTCAATCTCAGCCTCACTTACTGGAATATCAAATTCAAGAACCTGATAAATCTGCCGAATTTCACTAATCAGGTTGATTTCTGGACGAACTTCGGCTCGGTCATCACGGTCAATCCAACGCAGGCCCAGATCGATTCCTACCTTGCCCAGTCGGATACGATCGTGGGTTCCGGGTGCTCGGTCGCAGGCACCGGCCCAACCGGCTGTTATGCCATCCTCGATGCTCGCAAGCGGAACTTCGCCAATGTGGAACTGGATGGTCTTGATGCCGCGCTGAGCTACCGCCTCGATGCGGGCTTTGGCTCATTCGATCTGGGGTTCAATGCCAATTACGAACTGAACCGCAAGCAGCAGCCGATCGCAGGGGCGGCCTTCAGCGACTTGCTCGCCGCCAACAACAGCCGTTTCAAGTTCAGCACCGTGCTTGGCACGACGATCAGCGGCCTGCGGGCCCAGGTCACCTGGAATCACACCGGTGGCTATGACCTCGATCCTGCTGTCAGTTCTGCAGGCGAACAGGCACGGGTCAAGTCGTTCAACGTTATCAACCTGTTCTTCAAATATGACGTCCCCGGCGAGGGGATCTTCAAGGACCTCTCGTTCACGCTGAACATCGACAATGTCGTCGATCAGGATCCGCCGCGCTACATCCAGCAGTCGATCACGCCTTCGCAGGATGGCTATATCAACGGCAACACCCTTGGCCGCTTCGTGCAGTTCGGGGTGAGCAAGCGCTTCTGAGCTGATCGCGATGCGCATTTCGGCGCCGCCTTGTGCGGTGCCGAAATGTCTTGCCGGCACCGTGAACGGGTGCCGATGGATGTAAACCGGGAAAAGCGCGGTCAGAACCGGCGCGAGAGGCCGAAATAGAGCTCCAGGTCCGGCGCGTCCTGGTCCAGCCCGGCGTTGGCGCCGGCATCGATCTGAAGGTCTTTCGTGGGCTGCCATCCTAACGAAAGCCCGGAAACATGGGCAACGCTGTGGCCCTGCGGATCATGGTCGGCAGTGACTTCATACTCGGCAGTTGCGCTGAGCGCTTCCCCGATCTTGAGTGACGCGCCGACAACTTCGTCGAAGGCGAAATGTCGGCCGTCGCCATCTTCGTCAACCGCGGCATCGAACTGCGACGTGGTGACGAGGCTCCACTTGTCGGAAAGTTCGTACGACAGCGGTACGCGCGCGCCTGCGGCCCAATCACCGTCGCCGATCGGCTGACGGCCAACGGGAAGCGATATGTAAGGCATCACGGCGATCGACAGGCCCGATCCGTCGGGGTTCAGCAGGTTTCGCCGCAGCGCGAACGTGGCGTCGCCGGAACCGCTGCGATGTTCCACATCGCCTGTCATGCGATCGCGGGTGCGTGACCAGCCGAAGGCAGTCCAGCCGACCTGAATCTCCGCATGCCGGGCCACGCCGTAACGGACAAGCAGTTCCGCCGCTTCGAAGACGTCCTGTCGCTCCTGCCGGTCCTTGTCGAGTGTCCAGTCTCCCATGCCGATTTCGACGGAAGCCCGCCCCGGTTCGAGCGTGCATGCGGGCGTGCCGATGCCGGGGCGGTCGGGGCAATAGTCCGGTTCGTCGGCTCTGGCGGCCGCAGGCATGAGCGTAGAGCCCAGCAGGGCCGCCGTCAGCATGACACCTCGCGACGGTCCCGCAAGACGATGCAAAGAGATCGGCGAACGGGACACTGTCATTCCGGTCATGCTGTGCTCCCAGGCCACCTGTCACGCGGAAAAGGCGCGCGTATTTCTTCCATTCCTGAAGCACGCGCAAATGCGCCCGAAGTCAAGCTCCGGGCGCGTTCCTGCAGGCAGGCATGGGGTAAGCGGCGACAGGATTGGCATGAGCGCCTCCGGCTGCATGGCTGCAAGCCGGAGGCCGTTCGTCGCTCCTGTCAGAACCGGAAGCCGAGCGTGCCCATGATGTTGCGCGGCGCGCCCATGAAGCAGTCGCCACGGGCCAGGCACGAGGCATAGTACCGCTTGTTGAGCAGGTTGGTGGCGTTGACCGAGAAGCGCCACTTGTCCCAGCTGATCTCGGCCAGAGCGTCAACCGTGGTGTAGTCGGGCGTCATGATCGTCCATGCACTGCCGACCGAACGACGCTTGCCGGTGTAGACCACGCCGGTGCCGAGCCGCAGTTGCGCGTCTTCGGACAGGCCGAAGCTCTTCGACGCCCAGAACGAAGCGGTCTGGCGCGGCAGGTAGTCCAGGCTCTGGGTGGCCTTGATCTTGTTGTAGCCGTAGTTGGCCAGCAGCTCGAAGTCGCCCGGCAGGGTGTAGTTGCCTTCCACTTCGATGCCCTTGGTGGTGAGCTGCCCGGACTGGGTGACGGAGTTGTTCTCGCCATAGAGAACACGGTTGCGTTCCTTGATGTGGAACGCCGTCACGGTGACGAGGGCATGGGCATTGGGTTGCCACTTCAGGCCGGTTTCGAACTGGCGCCCGGTCTGGGGGGTAAGCAGGTTGCCGGTTACAGTGTTGATGCCGCTGACCGGAAGGAAGCTTTCGGTATAGCTGAAGAACGGAGAAATTCCCGCGCCGAGTTCGCCGATGATGCCCGCGCGGAAGGTCGTGGCCTTGTCGATCCCGCCGCCGCGATTGTCGACGCGGTCATGACGTCCGCCGAGCACGATCGAGACGCGGTCGTAGAAACGGATCTGGTCCTGCACATAGACGCCGAGCTGCTTCTGGCCCGAGGTGGTCCAGTCGGCGCCGATCGCGGGAATGGTGAGGGCGTCGTAGTCGATGTCGTAGAGGTCGATGACCTCGTAGCCGCTGCCGCCGCGCTTCTTCACCCGGTTCCAGGCGTAGTCGATGCCGACGAGCAGCTTGTGCTCGATATTGGCGCCGGTGTTGAAGTTGAACTGCAGGTTGTTGTCCGTCGAGAAGACGTTCATCCGCGCGACGGTGGCATCGCTGTAGAGACCGATCGTGCGGCCTTCCGGATCGAGGTAGGGGTTCGTCGGGTTGCTGTAGCTGTTGGCGTAGTGCGTGAAATAGTCGAGGTCGCTGTCGATGTAGCGCGCCTTCAGGCTCAGCGTGATGTTCTCGTTGAAGTGGTGCGTGATGCTGCCGCCACCCTGGAGCAGACGGCCGTCATAGCGGTCCCAGCCCGGCTTGCCGACAAAAGTGTAGCGGTCGAGATGTTCGGCATTGTTGGGGTTGGGGCGGAAGGTGCCGACGATCGGCAGGAACTGCGTGGTCGAGCCGGTGTCGTCCTCCTGATAGAGACCCGTCAGCACCACGTCGGTGTCAGGCGTCGGCTGCCAGCGAAGCGAGGGTGCGACGAACACGCGGTCGTCGGGCACATGATCGACATAAGTGTCCGCGTCGCGGGCGCGGCCCACGAGGCGGAAGGCGAAAGTGTTGCTCAGGGCCAGGTTGACGTCGCCGTAGACTTCCTTGCGGTCATAGCTGCCGTAAGTCGCGTTGATCTCGCCGCGCGTCTCGAAAGTCGGCGCCTTGGTCACGAGGTTGACGAGGCCGCCGATCGAGCCCTGGCCGAACAGCACCGAGGCGGGACCACGCACGATCTCGACCTGCGAGAAGTTGTAAGGGTCGGACGTGATGCTGGCATAGAAGCTGTAGACATCGCGCATGCCGTCGCGGAACTGCAGCGCCTCGATGCCGCGAACCACGAAGCTGTCGACGCGGGTGTCGCGGCCATAGGCGTTGGCGGTTACGCCTGCGGCATACTTCACCGTGTCGCTGATGCTGATCGCGCCTTGCGAGAGGTACTGGTCGGCCGTGATGACGGTGACAGGCTGCGGCACCTGGATCGGCGGCGTATCGGTCTTCGTTCCGGCGCGCGAGCCGGTGACGAGGATCTCGCTCGCCGTGTTGTCCTGGTCCGAATCTGCTTCGGCTGCAAAGGCACCCGTCGGCATCGCGACCAGTGCGATCATCGCTACGCCGCACAGCGCGAGCTTTCCTGTTTGCTTCATTTCGATTTCACCCCTCGTCGATGTCGATGTTGGGCACGCGCTTATTCGATAATGAGAGGCGTTCGCAATATCGGTGTAAAATTTGTGAATTACGTTGCAATTAGGACACAGACGCATGGGGGCATGCAAATAACCGGATACACGCGTCGCGCGAGCCGGCATTGCGGGAGATGGGTTTTCGCGATCTACGCGATGGAAGCGCGGGATTACGTTCCCTGCGCGTAGATGCAAAGACGTTCGATCCTGTTCTCGCCATTGAGATAGAAGAAATTCGCCGTGCTGCGCAGGCTTCCGTCAGGCAGGCGTGCCTTGATTTCCACGGCTGCCGCCTGCGGGCCGATCACGCGGGAACCGGGCGTCGGGATTGGCGCGCCGCGATTGAACACGTCAGTCTGGAATGCGCGGATGGCCACCGTTCCCTCGATCAGGCTGCCGTTGGGGAGCGTGACCGTGGCATCGTCGGCGTAAAGAGCGAGCAGGCTCTCGATGTCGCGGGCGCGAATGGCTTCGAAATAGCGATCGGCCACTTCGGACGGGTTCATCGGGACGTTCCTTTCGGCCATTCAGGCAGCATGGTTGGCAAGGATGATTTCGCCGGCCCGCCAACCGATCGCCATGGTGGGGGCATTGGTGTTGCTCCCGGTGATCGACGGCATGATCGAGGCATCGACGACCCTGAGCCCCTCGGTACCGCGCACGCGCAGTTCCGGGTCGACCACGGCTTCGTCGTCCGATCCCATCCGGCAGGTTCCCACGGCGTGGAAGCCTGTGGAACCATGTTTGAACGTGGCTTCCAGCAATTCCTCGTCGCTGATCGCGCAGGGCCCGGGGATCAGTTCCTCGACGATATGTTCGGCAAGGACAGGCTGCGCTGCGAGCTTGCGAATGTAATGCAGGATCGCGACCGCATTCTCGCGGTCATAGGCAGTGGCCATGTAATTGGCATCGATCCTGAGGGGGGCGGACGGATCGCTGGAGGTGATTTCCAGTTCGCCCCGGCTTTCCGGCCGCAGCGTATAGCCGTAGATCGTGATCGCGGGATAGGGACTGACGCCTTCGCGCCCGGGGGTGAACGGTCCCAGTCCGATCTGCGCATCGGGCAGTTTCAGTGCCGGATCGGTCTTGATGAAGCCGCCTGCAACAAAGGTGGAGCGGGCGAGGGGGCCCCGTCCCAGCAGGCCGTATGTCAATATCGAACGGATTAGCCCGAGCCCCTGAAGCCCCTTGTTGCTGCCCCCGCGCCTGACCCGGTACTGCACCGGCAGGGTACGGTGATCGCTCATGTTGCGGCCGACTTGCGGGCGGTCGACCAGGACGTCGATGCCCAGATTGCGCAGCAGTCCGGCGGGGCCGATGCCGGAGCGCTGGAGAATGGCCGGCGAATTGAGGCCGCCTGCGCTCAATATGGTTTCCCGCCCGGCGGTGATGCTGAACGTGCGTCCGCGATGGCGGACATGCACGCCGGTGGCACGTCGGCCTGAGAACGCGATCGACAGGACTTCGGCATCCGTCACTACATCGAGGTTCCGGCGCCGCATCGCCGGTTTGAGGAAGGCGCGCGCGGCGCTGAAGCGCTTGCCATCCTTGCAGATCGTTCGCGGCTGCCGACCGAAGCCGCCGGCCACGTTTGCCTCGACGCTGTTGATGTCCTCGACGACGGGATTGCCAAGGGCGGCCGCGGCCGAGATCGTTGCCCGGAACAGCGGATCGTCGCTGGGCGACAGATTGACTTGCAAGGGGCCTGATCCGCCTCGCGACGGCGCGGGGCCAAGTTCATGGCGCTCTATCTCCGCATAGCAGCGCCCGATATCCTGCCAGCCCCATCCCGGCGCGCCGTTGGCCTCCCACCCGTCATAGTCGTCGGGTGCGCCGCGGGTGTAGACCATGCCGTTGATGGAACTCGACCCTCCCAGGGTCCGTCCGCGCATCCAGAACTCGGCGGGGCGGCCTCCCCCCGGAGAAGCCATATAGCGCCAGATGTAGGGGCTTTCGGGCCCCATCAGCTTCGCCAGTCCCATCGGAACAGTGATGAGCATGTTACGGTCCGATGGGCCGCATTCGAGAAGCAGCACCGAGTTGCGGGGATCGGCCGACAGGCGATTGGCCAGCACGCACCCGGCAGAGCCGGCGCCCACGATCACATAGTCATAGGAAGGCCGCATCAAACAAGACCCAGTGCCGTGCGGATCGCATTGCCCACGGCGCTTGCGCCGTCCGCCGCGCTCATCCGGTTGTGGCAGAAAGCGACGGCAAGGCCTGTCGCCGGATCGGCCCAGCCCAGCGAACCGCCTGCGCCCGGACATGCGATCGCAGTGGCCGCGCCCAGCGCCATGGTGAGCGGCGACTGGCCGTCATACATCCAGTAGCCGCCCTGACTGAGTGGCATCGGCATGCCGAAGAAAACCGGGTCGGGAAGCGTGCCGCCCGGTCGCATCTGGCAACTCATCGCCACGCGTTCCCGCGATAGCAGCCGTTTCCCGTCAAGCTCGCCGCCATTTGCGAGGATCGACCAGAACCGTGCGAGACTGCGTGCCGTGAAGATCCCGCCGACGCCGGCGATAGTCGCCCGGCGAACGTCTTCCCGCTCGAAAATATCGGGCGCGAGCCGGACCTCGAACGGCATTGCCTTTTCGAGGACCGTACCTGCCGGCGGCGGCTGCATGTTCAGCGCATCGACAAGCCTGGCGATGCGCGGTTCGGCTGCTTCCGGGACACCGATCCACAAATCCTCGATATCGAACGGGCCGGCGATTTCCTGTGCCACGAAATCCCGGAAGCTGCGCCGCTCCGGGTCGGTGCGGCGAACGATTTCGCCGACCACCCAACCGAAGGATACGGCCTGATAGGCGGGCTGCCCGACCGGGAAGATCGGCTCCAGCGCGGCGATTCCGGCGGTCATCGCGTCCCAGTCGCACATCATCTCGGGCGTTACCGCAGGCGGCATTTGCGGCGTGCCGGTTCGATGGGAGAGCGCATCGCGAACGGTAACGGCCTCTTTGCCGTTCGAGCCATATTCGGGCCAGTAACGCGCCACCGGACTGTCGTAATCGACAAGGCCGCGTTCCGCCTGGACATGAAGCGCCGTCGCCGCGACGGCCTTGGTCACCGAGAACACATTGAACAGAGTGCCGCCATCTACCTTGCGGCCCGTGGCCGGATCGGCAACTCCGGCCCAGGCATCCACCACCAGTTCGCCATTCAGGTAGGCCGCAACCTGCACGCCGATTTCGGTGCCCTCCTCGACCAGAGCGTCAAGGACCTGTTGGACGGCGGCATTGGCCGCCTGATGCTTCGCCATGTCTACACCTCTCACCGTGGGGCGGCGTGAGGTTCGTGCCTTCGCCGTCTCTGCGAAGTTCATAATAGGTGTGTTATAAGCGAGTCAATCGGGCATTTCCGGCGTAACGGCACCAATATCTCTTTTAAACATGCATTATTAGAATTCCTCTTGAAGAGAATGCGGCTTGCGTGGATGGAACGCGGATGGCCCTGCACCGCGGGCCGAACCTTGGGAGCAATGTGCAAATGGCGCGAAAGCCATCGAAGGAAGGCCTGGTCTCCGGCGCGGTCGACCGGATGAAGCAGATGATCCTCGCACAGGATTCCGGTACGCAAATCGGCTCCCTTCCCGACATTGCAAAGGGGCTGGGCGTTGGCGTCGTGACGGTGCAGCAGGCCGCGCGCGTTCTCGAGCATGAGGGTTTCCTGAAGGTCAAGCGCGGGAACGGCGGTGGCTACTACGGCGCCCGCCCCGACGCTGCGTCGCTGGGGCGGGCCATGGCGGGTTTCCTCCAGGTCAACCGGTCACGCGAGCATGAGGCCATCGAAATCATGACGCTGCTCGACTGCGACCTGATTTCCGCAGCCGCGCTTGCGACTGACGAGGCGCTTCGCGAACGGCTGCGCGATCATGGCCGTCAGATCGACGCCTGCAACACGCCCGAGCAACGGGGCGCTTTTGAGCAGGAGATGCAGGACATTATATACGCGATGGTCGACCGGCCGTTGATGGAGATGCTCGCCCGTGTGACCATGGAGCACTATTCCTCGCATGTCCGCGTGCCGATCTATCCGGGAGCCGAAGGCGCCGAGCGCTGGAAGCAGGAGCGCCACAACATCATCTATGCCATTCTCCGGCGCGATGCCGGGCTTGCCCGGTTCGAGGCGCAGCGCCGGCGGGAGGATATCCTGCAGCGGCTTGCACGGGCGCCGTCGAACGCGGAAGGGCAATGAACGGCGCCGCCCTGATCCGGTCTCTTGCGGGTGATTAACGGTATTAAAAGCGTTTTCCCCTAGCCGCGGGGGATGATTTCGAGCGGTTATCGAAAATGGTCCTTGGCGGTCTTTCTGCTGCTGGCGATGCTGGCGTGCTTCGGCGCCGGTTGGAACAACGTAGCTGCCACGCATGAAACGCGAGAATTCTGCCGGGCGTCGGGTCGCATGTCGGAAGACGTCCTGGCGGTAGCTGCGGAGGCAGGGCGATGGTCTTGTGGCGACGGGAAATTCTCCATTGATGCCGAGCGCGCACTCTTGCGCTTCGAAATCCATGCCGACGAGCCGCTGCCGCGATTCTTCCTTTCAAGGCGGAGCGCGCTTGCGGCGATACATCTGCTTGCCATCGACCGGGATGGTACGGTTCGCCGCCGCTCCATTCCCGCAGACTCCCTGCGCAGTTCGGTCGCCGGCGGGTACTTCATAGCGCCCTTGCCGAACGTGACGGGCGCGACCAGGCAGGTGATCGTCGCGGTTGACCTGCCCAGCCACCGGATGACCCTCGAGAAGGGATATCTCGCGCGGGCGGACGCGACAGGGGGGCTTGCGGGCATGCGATCCCTGCTGGTCCTCGCAGGGCTGGCCGGAATGCTCATCATGCCGCTCATCTTCAATGCGGCGTTTTACCGGGCCTTGCGCGAGCCTTTCGTCCTCTGGCACTCGGCGCTGACGCTTTCGCTGCTGATAACCATCGTGGTGTCATCGGGCTTGTCGGTCATGTTGTTCGATCCCCCTGCCATGACATTGAGCCGGATGGCGACGTTGATCTTCGGGATGACGATCGGGTCGGGGGCGATGTTCACGTACTGCTTCATCGAGCCCGGATCCATGCATCCGTTCCTGCGGCGATTGCTGCCCTACTGCGCGGTATGGTCACTGTTGCTGAGCGTGTTTCATGCGGCATTCCCGTTCATTGCGCGGCCCATCCAGTCGAGCGCCTACACCGCGGCGTTCGCGCCGGTTCTTGCCGTATTCCTGTTGTCGATGATCGATGCATTGCGTCGAGGCAGTCGCGCCGCGAAGTTTCAGGCCGTTGGGTATACGCCGATGGTGGTGGTGGGTTTGATCCGTCTGGTGACCGGCGTGATCCCCTGGGCGCACAGTTCCGATGCCATGCTTCTGTTCTACATCGGCTGTATTTGCGAAGTCCTTTTCACGACGCTCGGCATGGCGGACCGTTTCGTCACGATGAAGCGGGAGCGAGACGGCGCACGCACCGAGGCGGAACTGCTTGAACGGATTTCCGAAACGGACCCGCTGACAGGATTGCTGAATCGCAGGGCGATAGAGCAGCAGTTCGACCAGCTTCGAATCGAAGGCTTCACCGCGCTGGCGATCATCGACCTTGATCACTTCAAGGCGATCAATGACCTGAACGGACATGCTGTCGGCGATGAGGTGCTAAAAGCGGTCGCCCGCGCGCTTCAGCCAACCCTGAGCGTCTGCGCGTACCGCCTTGGCGGTGAAGAGTTCGTGCTGCTCTTGCGCGGCGACGATGCCGAGATTCAGGCCGAGCTTCGGCGCAGGGCCATTCCCGCAATCGTCGCCAATGCCGTTACCGGTCTTGAACGTGCGGTCACTGCCAGCATGGGCATGGCCGTGCTCCACGGGGAGGAAGGTTTCGCATCTCTTTATGATCGGGCCGACAAGCTGCTTTACGAAGCCAAAAGCGCCGGGCGAAACAGAACCCGGTTTGCCTTAAAGTCGCCGCCGCTGGATGGCGTTTTGAGCGGCCGGGCGATGGTGGCATAGACCTAGTTGGCGAGATCGATGCGGGCGGCGACGCGAGCGGCCAGTGGGCGCCCGTCGAGCGCGTCCTCCAGGCGATCGAGCAGCGGTACGAGATGGCCCGCTTCGGCATCCAGTTCCTCGGCGCTTTCGTTCAGCGCTTTCCAGAGGGGGGCAAGCGATGCGACGAGCCGGTCACCTTGCGCTGTAAGTGAGAGGAGCCGACGCCGGGCATCGGCTTCATCGCTTCTGGCTTGGACCAGTCCCGCCGCTTCAAGCGCCCGTCTGGCCTGACTGACGGAGACATGAGTGACGCAAAGCGCATCGGCAATCTCGCCGACCGTCATCGCGCCGTTCAGGACGATCTGGTTGAGAATACCGAACCAGCGCTGTTCGAAGTGGACGTCCTGCGACGCGTAGATTTGTGCCGTTTCGCGGTCGATCCTTTCGGAAAGCCTGCGTAAGCGGGCCCCCAGCGCGGCTCCGCCGACTGCACGACTATAATCCATGCGCTTGTCCGTCATGCCAACGGCCCGGTGAGGAGGCGCTCGGCGATCGCCTTGATTGCAGTCTTGCTCGCAGGCGTAGCCGAACCATTGGTGAAGATCGCGACGCCGGTCGTCGAGGCAGGATCAAGGTAGACGGCGGTGAACACGCCGGGATCGCCGCCCCAATGGTTGATCCGCCGCTTGCCGAGTGCGCTGGATTCCATCCAGCCCAGCCCCTGTCCTGTCACCCAATCCGGCAGGCCCTGCGGTACATGCATGGTCAGCATCTCGGCCTGGTCGGTCGCCGTCAGGATCTGCGCGGGCCCGGCCGCTCCGCGATTGGCGGCTGCAGCGACAAAGGGCATGAAACCTGCAATCGAGGCGCGCAGCATCCCCACCGGAAAATCCGGGAAACCGACCGGTTCGGTCGGGACGATCCGATCATCGACGATGTCGTAGGGAGTGGCCATCAACGCCTTGGGCACGCCGGCGATGGTCCATGAGACCTGCCGCATACCAAGCGGATCGAACATCCTGGCTTGCGTGAATACGCGCAGGTCCTCGTCCGCGACACGTTCCACCAGATATCCGAGCAGCGCATAACCGACATTGCAATAGTCATAGTTCGCGCCGGGGGCCGCTGGCGAGAAACTTCCTGTAACCGAATAGTGTCTGCCGTCCGGCAGGAGATAGTCCTTGAGGAATGTCCCAAGCGGGAGGGAGGAATCCTTGCCAACCGTCCGGAAATCCACCTTGTAGTAAGTTTCGTCCGAGATACCCGACACGTGCATCAGCAGATGCCTGGCCGTGATGGCGGCATGAGGATGGGCGGGATTGAGGACTTCGAAGTCGAGATAGCGATTTACCGGCGCATCGAGTTCGATCCGGCCTGCTTCAACCAGCATCATGATCGCGGTGGCCGTCACGGTCTTGGTGACGGATGCGAGGTGGAACATCGTGTCTGTCGTCACAGGCCGGCGCTGCGCGACATTGGCAAAGCCATACCCACGCGTAAGAACGACTTTGCCTGCCCGCGCAATGCCGACCGCCATGCCAGGGAAGGCGCCGTTTCGAAGCTGTTCCTTCAGGAAGGCATCCAATCGGCCATTGTCCGCCGTTATGTCCAAGGCCGCCGCGGCGCCCAGGGCCGGTGTCGCCATGGTGGCCACGGCACCCGTCAGGAAGGCTCGTCGGTTCAAGGAAACGCCTGGTGCAGAGTGAACAATGTTCGGCATGTGGAATGTCCCGCTGATATATGTAGGCACCTACATTAATATGCGCTCAAAAGGAAGCGCTATTCTTCCAGGCGGACTGTGAACTTCAAGGATTGAAGCTGGGGGAGGCGATTTCGTGATCGTCGGAGAGATGGCTGAAGCGCATCGTGTTGCGTCCTGCGTCCTTCGCTTCGTAAAGGGCACGGTCTGCGGCGCCAAGGCAGCGGGCAGCATGATCGGCATCGACCGGCTTTCCGCGCCTGCCGTCGTTTACGGTCACGCCGATGCTGACGGTGATCCGGCCGAACGGACTTTCCGGATGGGTCATGGAAAGACGTTCCACCGCAATACGGCAGTTTTCGGCCACCCGCAGCGCGCCCGCAGCATCCGTGTCAGGCAAGACCATGACGAATTCCTCGCCCCCGAAGCGGCCCACGGCATCGCCGGCACGGCGGCCCCAGCGCGCGATCTCGCGGGCAATCGCGACCAGGCAGCGATCTCCCGCGAGATGGCCGAAGCAGTCATTGTAGTTCTTGAAGTAATCGACATCGACAAGCAGCAGGGCCATGGACGTTTCCTCGCGATTGCTGCACCGCAACTCTCTGGAAAGCGCGCTTGCCAGGCCGTTGCGGTTGAGCAGCCCGGTGAGATGGTCGGTGCGCAAGGACGACAGGAGCTGCCTGCGGGATTGCCGGAGCCGGGCCTCGATCCGGGCTTCCCGCGAGATGTCCATGGCGCCGATCAGCAGTTCCGCGACCAGCCCTTCGGCGTCGTAAGTCACGCTGAACGAGGGCAGGTAGGTGCGGCTCCGCCAGTAGATTCGGATATCGGGCAGGGGGGTGCCGTGTTCGGCGAACCTGTAGCATCGCTCAAGCATAGGGCCGAGCTGCGGAAACATCGTAGTGGCGCAGGCTCCATCGAGTTCCTCCACCGTATGGCCGGCAATCGCGGCCATCTGCCGGTTGATGAAGACGACGTGACGGGCGCGATCGAGGATGCAGAAGGCGAAAGGCACGGACTCGAAGAACCGGCCGAATACCGGAGTGACATCGGCAGAGGAGCGGTCATGGCGGCTTTCCGGAAACCCGGTATCTTCCGGGCAGGCAGCTCTCACCATGGAATCCATCCTCCTGTTCGACTTTTATGAGCGCCCCTGTTCCCCCTCTTGCGGGCAAAAGTCATGTAAAGGAGTGCAAATTTGTGGCGCTTGTAAAACCTTGTAAAACCGGCTGAAGGACTGCTGCCCAGGACGGTCCGCGCTGATATGCTACCTGCGGGGGCAATGGTGCTGCGGAAAATCCGGGGCGGATCAGGGGCTACGCGCGAATGCGGATTGCAATTCTGGAGGACGATCTCGCCCTTGCCGGCTATGTCGAGAAGTCGCTGCTGGCCAGCGGCAACAGTTGTGCCATGTTTGCGGACGGTCAGAACCTCCTGCATCAGATGCACCGCGAGACTTTCGACATGCTGATCCTCGACTGGAATGTACCGGGCATGTCGGGCCTCCAGATACTGGACTGGATGCGCGAGAATCTGGACAGCAGGCCGCCTTCGCTCATGCTCACGAGCCGGTCTGCCGAAGAGGACATAGTGGCCGGACTGTCCGCCGGTGCGGACGATTACGTGATCAAGCCGGTATCCTCGGCCGTCCTGCTGGCGCGGGTGGCCGCCGTGGCACGGCGGGCGTATCCCACCCCCACCAACCCGGTCGAGACATTCGGCCCCTTCAGGTTCGACAGCCGGGCGGAAACGATCGAGCTGCTGGGAGAAGCGGTGGCCGTCACCGCGAAGGAGTTTGCCCTTGCCACGCTCCTTTTCAGGAACATGAACCGCGCCTTGTCCAGGGCTTACCTTCTCGAAGCGATCTGGGGCGTGCGACCGAACCTGCCTACGCGGACGCTCGACGCGCACATCTCGAACGTGCGCACGAAGCTCAACCTGCGCCCGGCGAACGGTTTCAAGCTCTCGCCGATCTACTCGTATGGCTATCGTCTGGAAGCCCTGACTTGAACTCTCGTTTTCTTTGCCGCGCATCCCTTGCCGCGGCGCTGCTGGCCACTTCGGCAGGTGTCCGCGCGGAGACGCCGGCCCATGTCGCTTACAGCGTCAACCGGAACGACACTCTCTACGACCTTGCCCGGCGCTATTTCGCCGATCCGGCGAGCTATCCGGTGGTTCAGAAGCTCAACAGGATCGGCAACCCGAGGCGGATTCCCGTAGGGCGCATCCTCAAGATACCGCGCTCCATGCTGCGCCGCGAACCCATCGAGGCGGTCGTGCAGAGCTATAGGGGGGCCGTGCTCGTGGGCGCGCGAAGCGCGGCCGTTGGGCTCAGGGTTCGCGAGGGAGATCTGATCGAGACGGGCGAGCGCTCGTTCGTTTCGCTGCGGCTGCCCGATAGCACCACCGTCTCCCTTCCTCCCGGAAGCCGTGTGCGCGTGGAGCGGCTGCGTCGCACCCTGCTGGCGGAATCCGTCGAGCGGCGCTTCGTCGTGCAGCGGGGGCAGGCGTCCGGGATCGTCACGCCGATGACGGACCCTCACAGCACCTTCGAGTTCCTGACGCCCCGCGCGATGACATCGGTGCGCGGAACCCGGTTCCGTACAAGCTACGATCCGGCCAGCGGGGCTTCGAAAGTCGAAGTCTCGGAAGGCAAGGTTGCGTTCCGGGAGACGCGGGAGAAGGAGCAGTTCGTCGTGGCGGGCTTCGGCACTAACGACGGGCTTGCGGCACCCGTGCCGCTGCTGGCGCCGCCAGAGCTGATGTCGCCGGACAGGGTACAGGCCGAGGAGCAACTGGTCTTCGCCGCGCGGCCGGTCGTCGGCGCTGCACGTTATCGCTTTCAGATCGCCCGCGATGCCGGTTTCATGGACGTGCTGGACGAAGCCTATGCGCAAGTGCCGCGCGCCGAATTCGCGGGCCTGCCTCGTGGGACATATTTCGTACGCATGGCCGGCATGGACGGTAACGACCTTGAGGGCCTTGCCTCGACCTATAGCTTCGAGCGCCGGCTCAACCGGCTACGAACCAGTTTCGAGGAAAGTCGTGCCGGCAGATACCGGCAGTTCCTGTTCCGCTGGCAGGCGCCGGATGCTCCGGAGGCCAGTTTCCGCTTCCAGCTGTCGCGCAGTCCCGATGGTTCCGCGCCGTTGGTGGACCAGACCGGCCTGACCGGGGATGCTTTCGTCATCACCGATCTCGCGGCCGGTACCTATTACTGGCGGGTGATGAGCATCGAGGCCTCCGAGGGGCAGGTCTACACAAAATGGTCGTCTGCCAATGAACTGCGGGTCGGGGCCGCGAAGTGAACCTCACGGTTCGCCTCAAGACCGAATGGTGGATCATTGCCGTGCTCGTCAGCCTTCTGGCTGTTGTCCTGACGCTAAGCGATGCGCTCTCGCGGTTGGATAATGCCGCTTACGACCATCTGCTGCAACTCGATCCCAAAAAGTCGGATGGCCATATCGCGCTGGTCGAGATTGACGACGACGCCCTTGCGCAACTTGGCCGCTGGCCATGGGATCGCGGCATTCATGCGCGGCTCGTCGATCGGCTGAGCGAAGCGGCACCGAAGGCGATCGTCTACGATACGCTTTTCACCGAGCCGGGTGCGCCCGCCGGAGATTCGAGGCTGGCCGGCGCTATCGGGCGGGCAGGGAACGTGTTCCTGCCCTTCTTCGTCAGCGCAGGCGGCCTGCCGGGCGGAGGAAACAGGATCGTCGACCCTATTCCGCTGCTGCGGAATGCTGCGAAGGGCACGGGCTTTACCGATTTCCTCGTGGATGCAGACGGGGTGATGCGCTCGGCCCCGGCACCGATCGGCTCCCGCCTGCACCTGATGGTCGAGGTTCACCGCAGCATCGGGAAAGGCGCGCAGGTGCCCGGATCGGGCAGGTTGATCCCCTTTACCCCCGGCGAGCCGTGGCTTCGTATTCCGGCGGCATCGCTCATCGCGGGAAAAGTTCCGGTCCAGGATTTGCGCGGCAAGTTCGTCCTGGTGGGAGTGACAGCCGGTGGTATCGGGCCGCGCTATCCCGTTCCCGGCCTCGGCACGATGTCCGGGCTCGAAATCAATGCCCAGTTCCTGCGCGGGCTGCTCGCCGATCTGATGATCGAGAAAGCGGGGATCGCGGCGCGGATCGGCTTTGCGGTCGTGCCGGTCTGGCTGCTCATGTTGTTGATGGGCCCGTTCCCGCGCGTTTCCCCGGCGCTGGGCCTTGCAGCCGCAACGGCGACCGTCCTGGCGGCCGCCGGCCTGCTGCTTCTCCTTGGACGGATCTGGCTTCCGCCCGCGACCGCGGTCCTGGCTCTCTGTATTGCCTATCCGATCTGGGGGTGGCGGCAACTTGCGATCACGCAGCGCTTCATGCACCGCGAACTGCTGCGTCTGGAGGCCGATTCCACGATCTTTGTGCAGCGCCCAAGGAAGGGGCGGCAACCGCTGCCCTCGACGATTTCACTGCTTACTGCCGCCATCACGAGCAACCGCGACATGAAGCATTTCGTCGCCGAACGGCTCGACCAGTTGCCGGACGCGACCCTCGTCACGAATGGTGAGGGTAAAATCCTGCTCGCCAATGCATCGGCGGGTAACCTCTTCGGGCCGGAGCAGGTCCGAAGCGGCGAGCCCGGCAAGGGTGCTGCACTGCTGGGCCGCTTCCGGCAGGCCGGATTCCAGGAGCCTATCCGCTTTCCCGACATGCCGACCGGGGGGGCGCTCAGTTTCGATGCCATTACGGACGATGGCCATTTCTTCGCCATCCGCTTTGCGCCCCAGCGCTCCGTCGATGGAGGCTTCGTTGGCTGGATCGTCCAGTTCATGGATGTAAGCGAGGCCAAGGCGGCGCAGCGCCAGCGCGACGATATCCTCGAACTCCTGACTCACGACATGCGCTCCCCGCAGGCATCGATCCTCGCCGTTCTGGAAACGGCGCCGAGCGAGAACATCGCGCCGGAAGAAGCGCGCCGCATTCGCCACTACGCGGAAAGGACGCTTGGTCTCGCCGATGGCTTCGTCCAGCTCGCGCGCGCTGAAAGCCTCGAGTATGCCCTGGAGGATGTCGCGCTGGGGGACATGATGATCGATGCGATCGATGATCTCTGGCCGCAGCTCACGGCCAAATCGATTTCGATCGATACCGTCGACGGTGAAGAGCGCCTGATCGTGCGGGTAGAGCGTTCACTCATGACCCGCGCGCTGATCAACCTCCTCGACAACGCGATCAAGTACAGCCCCGTGGGAAGCCATATTCGTTGCACTGTGCGGCAGGAGCCGGGAGATGACAACGAACTGCGCGCGATCTGTGAGATCGTGGACGAAGGCCCCGGACTGGAAGAGGAACACAGGCACAGGCTCTTCGAGCGCTTTCATCGCGGCCCGCTCGGCGCCGGTAGAAGAACGGATGGCGTCGAGCTTGGCCTGAGCTTCGTTCATACCGTTGTGGTGCGGCATCGCGGCGAGGTCCGCTGCGCCAGCGAAGCTGGCCGAGGCGCGACATTCACGCTGGCCCTGCCGCTTGCCGATCAAGGACAAGCCTAGGTTTACGGCCTCGGCGGAATGGACCGTTTACGGCCGGGCGGTTGCCGTCGCGGTGGAACCGCCGAGCTGCGTCAGGAACGCCTGCAAGAGCTGGCCCTCGACGCCGGGCCTGCCTTGCTTCACCGGCTCTTGCCCGACAAGGCGGTAGAGTTCCCGGCCCGTCTCCCGCTGCGAGATGACGAGCGTATAGACCCGCAGTTCGGTGGAACGGGACCGGGTGGGCGGCACGAGCCAGGTCTTTTCGTCCGCCTTGTCCTGAGGCGCGAAGAGGCCTGTCCCGCCGGGAAGCCGGGCCGTGGTGAGCTGGACGAGATAATCCGCCCTTTCCGAGCGCGAGAACCCCCGCGCTGCGAGATCGGCGAGAATAGCGCTCTGCCAGTCGCCGTCGTCTGCCGGCCCGCCAACCAGTTCGATACCGCCCGCCTGCGGAATAGCGCCTGTGGCATTCACAGTGGGTTTCGGCAGGGACGTACATGCAGGCAGCAGGGCTGCCAATCCCAGGAGCAGCGGTGAAGCGGGTACTTTCATCGTCATTTCCGATCAGGCCTGCAGGGTCGAGCGGTCTCGTAGGTGAATTCGCGGCTAAGTCCATCTCATGCAAGCCTTCGCCAACTGAGCGGCTTGCGAATTTACACTGCTTTACATCGCGTCTGAGGGATTTCGCCTATGCTGGGCTGGCCGTTGCAATCCGCTGCGGCCATCTCGATCGCGACGCTGCATTACCCCCCGCGCCAGCGAAAAATACCCCATGTATGGTGATCGAGGTGAGAAGTGATCCGGGCTCGAACCGGGCGCCACCTCCGGCCTCGCTCCCCCCAATGGAGCGAGGCCCTTTCTTTGCAGGCCAGCCATCATAAATGTAAACAATTGTTATCGCTATGGTGATGCAGCAGGCAGGTCTTTAGGGGAGGCGGCGGGCAGCGGCTCAGTCTCATCGACTGCCCCCGAGGAGCCGCTGCCCATCCTTTGCCATCCTTCGTCCGATGGCGTTGCGTTCAGCCGGCGGATGACCTGCTGGTCGATACCCAGTCGTCAACGACGCGTTCAAGCACGGTCAGCGGCATTCCGCCGCCCGCAAGCGCCGTGTCGTGGAAGCCCCGGATGTCGAAGCGGTCTCCCAGTGCCGCCCGCGCCTTTTCGCGCAGACGGACCCATTCGTTGTGGCCGACCTTGTAGGCGCAGGCCTGGCCCGGCCAACTGCAATAGCGCTCCACTTCCGAGGTCGCCCCGCCTTCGGCGCGGCCGGTATTGTCGATGAAATAGCGGATCGCTTGTTCGCGGCTCCAGCCCTTGGAGTGGATTCCGGTATCGACCACCAGACGCACCGCGCGGAACAGCAGGCTTTGATAGAAACCGATCCGGCCCAGCGGATCGTTGTCATAGGCCCCCAGTTCGTCGGCCAGCTGCTCGGCATAGAGCCCCCAGCCTTCGGCATAGCTGGAGAAGAACAGCAGGTTCATGAGCTTGGGCGCCGCCGCGCTTTCCTGCTGGAGCGCGATCTGGAGGTGATGACCCGGGATCGCCTCGTGATAGGTGAGGGTGGGGAGGCCGAATTTCGGCCAGTTGGCGGTGTCGGTCAGGTTGATCCAGTAGATCCCGGGGCGCGTGCCGTCGAGGCTGGGCGAATTGTAGTAGCCCTGCGAAGCGCCTTCCTGGATCTCGGGAGGAACGCGCTTGATCTGCACGCCTGCTTTGGGAAGGCGGCCAAAGGCCTTGGGCAACAGCGCCTGCATCGCCGCCATCTGCTCGTTCAAGTGCGCCACCAGTTCCACCTTCGCGGCGTCGGTGTTGGGATAGACGTTGGCGGGGTTGGCGATCAGGGCCGCCATGCGTTCGCCCACAGTGCCTTGGCTGAAGCCTTGCGACTTCAGCAAGGCGTCGGAGCGGGCGGTCAGATCGGCAACCTGTTCCAGCCCGATGCGATGGATCTCATCGGCGGACATCCGGGTCGTGGTGATGTAGTTCAGGCTATTGGCGTAATACTGCGCCCCTTGCGGCAGGCGCGATACCGAGGCGTCATGTCCGGCCTTGGGCAGGGCGGCCTTCAAGGCATCGTTCTGACGCTGGAGGGCGGGATAGACCCGTTCGGAGACCAGCTTTTCCACGCGCGCGCCCCATTCGCCGGGGATCGACTGTTCATGCGTGCGCCGCACGATCGACTGGACGAGCGTGGATTCGCCGGCCGCCGTGCCCAGCATTCCGGCCTGGAGGCCGATGGTCTTGTTCAGGATGAAATCGGGCGGGATGACGCCAAGGCCGAAATCCTCGCGCATCCGGTCGGTCTCGGCGGTCAGAACATCTGCAAAGTCGTTCACGCGCGAAACGAAGGCCTCGGCGTCGGCTGCCGTCTTGATGGTGTGCTGGTTGTCGAGGAAATCGGCGGTGTTGAGGTAGGCGCCGCCGCCCTGGCTGACCCGGTAGACCTGCGGCCAGCCACCCTGGCCATAAGGTATGGCGTAAGTATTGATGACGGAATCGAGGTTCGCCGCGATCGTGTCGTAATAGATCGCGTCCCGCGAATTCATCGAAGCCCTGTCGAGGGCGCCAAGCTGGGCGCGAGCAGTGCGGACGAGTGCCCGGTCCTTTTCCTCTTGCTCCCGCGTGGGAATCGTCAGGCGCGATTTCAGCGCGGCGCGGGCGCCGGTGTCCAGTCCCAGCTGCGTCGCCGTCTCTGGCGAGGCATCGACCTGGACTTCGAAGTACTTGTCCATGAAGGCGGCAAGGGCAGCGTCGGAACCGGCCGGCGACGCGGACACGCGTGCGAGCGCGGGGCCGGCCGCAACAGCGGCGGCACCTGCCGAAGCGGAAGTGAGGAAACGGCGACGATCGATCATGAAAGCTCCGGCGATAGTTTATGGCCGGAACTTACGCCATGGTTTCAAGCGAATGCAAATGGAGCGGATGATTTCGGGCAGGAAGAGGTGAAGAAGCCGCTCTCCCCATGAAATCATCCCGGGCTTGCCGCCGCTTTTGGACGCCAGTCATTGATCGGCCTCGCCGAACACCGGGGAGGGGCGCCGTTCAGAAGTCGGGATCGAAGCCGGCAACGGCCCGCAGGACGGGCGGACGATGAGCGGTATCCTCGGCTTGCGGCAATTTCTTCTTTTCAGGCACTTTGCCCGGATCGTTGATTTTCGTTCTGTTTCGGCGGGGCGCCGCCTTTTTATTGTTCATCGACTGCCTTGGTACATTCATTGCCTTGGAAGGGAGCCGCCGCGCCGGGCATGCCGGGCGCGGCGGAACCGATCAGAAGTTGACCGTCGCGCCGATGGCGATCTGGCGGCCAAGCGAGTCATACCGTGCCGAGAGCGTGTTGCTCCGCGACAGGCCGTAGTTGTAGGAATTCGGCAGCAGCGGCGGCAGCTTGTCGAAGATGTTGTTCGCCGAGATGCGGAACGAGAAGGCCTCGTCGACGCGGAACGTCATCGCAAGATCGAAGTAGTTCTGCGCCTTGATCCGGTAGAACGTCTCGCGCTCGGAGCTTTCGCTCCAGCCCAGTGCAGGGTCGCCCGAGTTGCTCACGTTGGTCAGCGGGCCGACATAGCGCCAGTTGAACGAGGCGTTGAAAGCGCGATCCTCGGTCGTGTAGGTGGCGCGCAGGCTGTGGGTCCACTTGGGGATCAGCTGGCCGCAGGGACCGCCGTAGTAACCCGCGCAGTTGTACTTGGCGAGGATCGGCGAATCCTGGCCGCCCGCCAGCGTGGTGAGCGAGCCCGAGAAGTCCAGCGCGAGGTCACCGTAACGGCCGAGGCCGAGGGTGTACTGGCCCTGGAAGTCCCAGCCGTGCGACTTGCTCTTGTAGTAGTTGGTCGTGCCGCCACGGATGAACCCGGTGGTGGGGTTGGTGCCCGGGTTGCTCGAGAGCGTACCATCGGCATTGCGCACGAACATCGAGCAGAAGAACTCGCTGCCGGTCTGGAGGCAGCCGTTCGAGAAGTAGTCGTAGTCGTTGTAGCCGATCGAATCGTCGAGATCGATCAGGAAGCGGTCCACGGAGACGACGAGGCCGGGCAGGAACGAGGGCTTGAGGACGACGCCGAAGGTCTTGGTATAGGCCGTTTCGGGGTCGACGGTATAGCCGCCGCGGCGCACGGTGCAGCCGATGTCGGTCGGGCAGACCAGCGTCGGGCTGCCGTAGAGGCTGTCCGCCAGGCCGGTCGCCGCGCAGACTTCGCGCGATGCTGCCGGAGCGCCGTAGACGGGAACCTGCTGGCCGTTGGCGCCGGTCGTGTACGTGACCGTCGGTGCGCAGATGTCGTTGTAGGCCGTGGTGATCCGGTCATAGCTGGTGTTCGAGCCCTGGTAGGCTTCGACGACCGTGGGCGCGCGCTGCGCCTTGTTGATCGATCCGCGGAACGTGATGTCCGAGATCGGCGACCAGATCGCTTCCGCCTTCCAGGTGGAGAACACGCTCGGGTTGGAGCTGTACTTCGAAAGCCTGTAGGCGCCGTTGAACTGGAGCAGTTCGGCGAAAGGCTTGCGCTCGATGATCGGAACCTGAAGCTCGACGTTTCCTTCCCAGACGTGCTGCGAAAGGTTGGCGTCGGAGCCGCCGTTGTTTTCACGCCAGACGTCGTCCGCGTAGCTCTTCAGCTTGTCCTGGCGGAATTCGGCGCCCAGTGCGATGGCCACGCCCTGGTCGGCCCAGGGAGACTGGATGCCATAAGTGCCAAGATCGCCCTGCACGGTGGCGACCATGTCGTAGAGCGTGTTGATCGTGGTGGAGGTGCCGAAGCTGCCCTCGGTCAGGTAGTCGTAGAGCGCCTGGGTGTTGAGGGTGGAATTGGCGCTGAAGGCGTCGAAGGGAACGCAGCCATCCGTGGTGCCGGAGGCGCACTGGAGCTGCCCGTTGACGCTGACCACGTTGAGCGCGTTGTTGACGCGGTCGTAGTCAGGCTGGCCCCAGGTGATGTCCTGACGATTGCGGGCATAAACGCCGCCCACGTCGTAGCTCCAGCCTTGCGCGAACTGGCCGCGCACGCCTGCGGTCGCGCGCAGGCCCTTGTTGAGATAGACGTCCTCGATGTCCTTCACGTTGTTGAAGCGGTAGCGCAGTTCGATCGGCACGAGGTCGGAGGTGCCTGCCGAGCTGCCGCACACCGTCTGCGCCTGCGAGGCCGACATCAGCGGATTGTTGCAATTGACGTAGTAGGGCGAGGAGCCGTCGCCATAGGCAGTCGGGCTGTAGACGCGCGCCGGGTAGGGGTTGGTCGAACGGTCGCGGAACCACATCGCGCTGCCATAGAGTTCAGCCGCGTCCGAGATTTCGAACGAGGTGAAGCCGCCGGCGTTCCAGCGCTTGTCTTCGCGCTGGAAGGAATAGCCGTCATAGGGGTTGGCGGCGAGCGCGGTGCTATAGGGCACGAAGGTGCGCGAACCGTCGGGATTGTTGACGTACTGTTCGCCGCTGGCCGCGCCGGTGCGGGGCGAGATGTAGCCGTAGGGTGTGTAGGTCGATACCGTGCAGCTGAGCGGGCCATCCTTCACCGCTTCGGTCAGCTGGCAGCCCGAAGTCTCGCGCGAGGAATAGGGCACGAGCGCCGCTTCGCGGTAATTGACGTAGCCGCTGATGTGGAACCGGTCATCGAACAGCTTCTTGCCGAAGGTCAGCGAAAGGTCCGCGCGACCGCCGTCCGTGGTCGTGCCGCTGGCGGGCTGGTCGAACCCATACTGGCTGGCAACGTCCGAGATCAGCGTGCGCTTGTTCTTGTGGAGGTAGAAGTTGTAGTTGCCGTTGAGCTGGAGGCCCTCGAAATCGTCATCCATGACGAAGTTGACGACACCGGCAATCGCATCCGAGCCGTAGACCGCCGAGGCGCCGCCAGTCAGCACGTCAACGCGCTTGATGAGCGAGGTCGGGATCATGTTGGCGTCGACGCCGTTCATGGTGCCCACGCGCTTGCCGTCGATCAGCGTGAGGGTACGTTCGAAGCCGAGGTTGCGCAGCTTGATGCGCTGGCGACCGTCGGAATCCTGGTAGTTCTGCTGGCTGTCCGGCGAAATCTGCGGAATGCGGTTGAGAACTTCCTCGATGTTGACGGCGGCCTGTGCGCGGATCGCATCGTTGGTCACCGAGGTGATCGGCGCTGCCGCTGCCGAGTTCGGACGATTGATGCGCGAGCCGGTCACGACGATGGCACTTGCGGCGGAATTGGCCGTGCTGTCGGAGGCGGCATCGTCGGGCGCATTGCTCTGCGCCAGCGCCGGGGTAGCGAGACCCGTGATGCAGGTCGTCGCCAACAATAGTCTCGTGATCTTCCTCATTCGTTACCCCTTTTCTTCCCTGGTATTGATATTGCCTGGTATTAATCTGGTTCTGCCGGGTGCACGCGCTCGGCTTCCGCCGCGGGGACGTCGGGCAATCGCTCGGCTCGCTCGCGCCTCGGGGCGCGATCAGGCTCGGCGGAGGCTTTCCGAAGGACGGATGACGGTCCGGCCGGTCTGGTCCGTTACCGCGTAAGTGAAGCCGGGCTGGATCGCGAAGGCTCCGACCTGGCCGTCCGTGTCGATTGCGAGGAATGCGACCTGGGCGTCCTTCACGGCGTCTCCGCGCAAGGCAACGATATGCTCTACCGCTTCGCGGCAGGCGGCCATGGCCGACATGCCCATGCGCATCGAGCCGACCACTCTTGCGGCACCGGCAATGCGCGTCACTTCCTCGCCCACGCCGGTTGCCGTGGCTGCGCCGACGCCGGGTTCGACCAGCAGCCCGCAGCCCGACTGCGGGGAATCGCCGACGCGGCCGCGAAGCTTGAAAGCCATGCCCGAAGTCGTGCAGGCGCCGGCGAGGCGCCCGTCGGGGCTGCGCGCGAGAATGCCGATCGTGTCATGGTCGAGCGCCGACCCACGCTGGTTCTCGATATTGGCCACCGGCTTGTATTCGGCCTTCTTGAGCCATTCCTTCCACGCCGCCTCTGCCTCGGGCGTCAGCAGTTCCTGCGCTGCGAAGCCTTGTTCGCGTGCGAACTGCGCCGCGCCGTCGCCGACCAGCATGGTGTGCGGCGTGCGTTCCATGACGCGCCGCGCGACGGAGATCGCATGAACGTAGCCTTCGAGCGCGGCGACCGCGCCGGCATGGCCGCGGTCGTCCATGATGATCGCGTCCAGCGTGACGTGGCCATCGCGGTCAGGGTATCCGCCCAGCCCGACGGAGTGATTGGCAAGATCCGCTTCCGGCACCTGCGCACCGGCTTCGACCGCGTCGATCAGTGTTCCGCCGGCTTTCCAGCGAGCATAGGCAGCGGCATTCGCCGCCGCGCCGAAATCCCATGTCGACACCACGAGTGCGGCATTGACGGCATTCTTCGTGGTGCCGGCAGCGCGTGCCGTTCCTGCCGCGACCGATCCGGCCAGGGCAAGTCCCAAGGTGTTGCGACGCGAGAATCCCATGCCCACTGTCCCCCGGCCAGAGATGGCCACCTCGATTTTTCGTTAGTTACGGAACGGCACGCCCTTCCCGAAGCCTGCCTTGCAACAAAGCTGTCATAGGTATTAAATAAATTCAATTACAAAATTCAGATTGGCATTAGATTTTTCCGATTTTTGACGGAATATGTCGCTAATTGGTCTCACCTCATCGCGGAAAGGTCGCGCGATTCCGTCTCAGGCCTGCCTTGGCGGGCGGCCGTGCGGGTCGCGGGCGAAGCCCAATTCAGGCACGTTCTGCATGTGGAAGGTGAGCCTGCCGCCCTTCATGAGCTCCTCATGGCCGATCCAGCAGCGGTCATGTGCTTTTCCGTTCCATTCCACGCGGCCGTAGTAGGGGCGGTCGGATCGGTTGCCCGGTGCGCTGACGATCAGTTCGCGGCCATTGCCCAGCCTGACCCGCGCTTCCTCGAACAGCGGACTGCCGAAGATGTAGATGCCGCTGACGGGATCGACCGGGTAGAAACCCAGAGCCGAAAGCACGTACCAGGCGCTCATCTGGCCGCAATCGTCGTTGCCGATCACGCCTGCCGGCCTGGCACGGTACATCAGCGCCAGCAGGCGGCGAACCATGGCCTGCGTCTTCCAGTGCGCACCGGTCCAGGCGTAGAGATAGGCAACGTGGTGCGAGGGCTCGTTGCCGTGCGCATACTGCCCCACCATGCCGCTGATGTCCGGCGGCGCGTTCTTCGGCAGGGTCGAAGGCGCGTTGAAGAAGGCATCCAGCTTGGCTTCGAGACCGGCCGGGCCGCCCATCGCCTCGGCCAGGCCATGGACGTCGTGCTGGTTGAGGAACGTCGCCTGCCAGCCGTTGCTCTCGGTAAAATCGCGCCACTTGCCCGAATGGCCGAGTTCGACCGGATCGTAGGGCTCGGTCCAGGAACCGTCGTCGAGACGCGGCCGGGCAAATCCGGTTTGCGTGTCGAACACGTTCTTCCAGTTGCCCGAACGTGCTTTCAGCCGCGCGGCGTCGTCTGCAGCACCTGCGGCGCCGGCGATCCTTGCTGCGGCATAGTCGTCATAGGCATATTCGAGCGTGCGGCTGACGCTTTCGAAGACCTTGTCTGCGGGGACGTAGCCCTTGGCGTCATATTCCGGAATGCCGCGGGCATTGTCGAGCACGGGCATCGTGAAGTCGAACGAGCGGCGGCGGATATTGGGCCAGGCGGCGGCGTAATCGCCGGGGGTGCCCTTGGCCATGGCCTCGGCAAGGACCGGCACCGAATGCCAGCCCATCATGCAGCCGGTCTCCACGCCCTGCAGCGGCCAGACCGGCGGGCCATAAGGGCTCTGCTGGGTCTGGCGTATAAGATCGGAAACGAACTCCTCGACCCGCGCGGGCCGGATGAGCGTCTGCAGGGGGTGGAAGGCGCGGTAGGTATCCCAGAGCGAATAGGCGCTATAGGCTTTCTGGCCCGGCGCGAGTTGGTGCACCTTGCGGTCGAGCCCCATGGTGCGGCCATCGACGTCGGAGAACAGCGTGGGGCCGATCGCAGCGTGATAGAGCGCGGTTGCCATGATCGTGCGCTGTTCGGCGCTGCCGCCGGTCACTTCGATATGCGAAAGTTCCTCCGCCCATGCGCGGGCAGCGGCCTGGCGATAGATGTCGAAGTCGAAGTGCGTCGCCTCCGCCGCGAGGTTCGCGCGGGCACCGGCGATGTCCACGGCCGACACGGCGGTGCGCACCACCAGCGGCGCGCTTCCGGCATCGTCGAAGTGGATGGCGGCCTTCAGGCGGCGACCCTTGACCTGCTTGCTGTCGGCAGGCTGGGGGCTGTCTTCGTCACCGAAGAATTCCACCCGGCTCGGCGGGCGGGAAAACTGCATCGCGAAGTAGATGTGCCGGCCCTTGGCCCAGCGGAACACCCGCCGCTGGCCGGTGAGAGTGCCGTCCGCGTCCAGTGCCATTTCCGCATCGTCGATCAGCGGATACTTGTCCGAGGAATCGAGCACGAGATGCGAGAGATCGATCAGCAGGTGGCCGGCTTCTCCAGCAGGATAGCTGTGGCGCTGGATGCCGGTGCGCAGCGTCGTGGTCAGTTCGCTGGACACGCCGTTTTCAAGCTGGACCCGGTAGTAGCCGGGTTCCGCCGCCTCGTTGCCGTAGCGCAGGCGATAACCTTCGTCCGGCCGGTCGAGCGGTCCCGGCTTTAGGCGGACCTCGCCCCGGCAGGGCACGACCAGCACGTCCAGCATGTCGCCGATGCCGGTGCCCGAAAGGTGGGTATGCGAGAAGCCGAGCAGCGAGGCGTCGCCGTGGTGATAGCCGGAGCAGGTGTCCCAGCGCGCAGTGTCGGTATCCGGGCTGAGCTGGACCATGCCGAAGGGCAGGGTGGCGCCCGGGAAAGTGTGGCCGTCGCCGCCGGTGCCGATGAAGGGATCGGCCACGGCATCGGTCCCGGTTCCGGCCGGCGCCGCTTCCGCTGCAAGAGCGCGGGTCGCGCCGGCAGGAACGGCGGCGGCCAGCAGCGCAAGGCGGCAGGAGCCGGACATCAGGTGGCGGCGACTCAAGGCAGTCATGTCTGGCATCCCCAGTCTATGAGGCCCCGTTCTACAAGGCCTGTTTCATAAAAGGACGGCGCCTGTCCGCAGGCAGGAAGCCCCGGACAGGCGCCGGCCCGTGTGCATGCAGATCTTAGTGAGGAGGAGGAGGACCTACACGCTTTTGCACGGGACTTAGAAGCTGAACTGGGCAGTCGCCGCGAAGACGCGCCCGTTCTTGTAGAAGGCGGTCGGCGCCGACTTGGTGCCGCTGTATGAGTAATACGTCGAATCCAGCAGGTTCTGGGCATTGGCCTGAACCGTGAAGTGCTCGTTGATCTTGTAGGAGATCGATGCGTCAAGCTGGTGATAGCCGTCGGTCGAATCCACCGAATTCAGGCGGCCGATGCCGGTGAAGTAGTGGCTGCGCCAGTTCCAGCTCACGCGCGCCTGGAACGGACCCTTTTCGAAGTAGGGGATCACGTTGATGGTGTGCTTCGAGAGGTAGGGCAGGTTCAGCACGTTGCCGTCGGCGTCCCGGCCGCCCTTCGCGTCAGCGAACGTGTAGTTCGTCAGGATGCCGAAGCCGCCCCAGATCGGGGTCTGGAAGCCCAGGGACACGCCGTTGACGGTGGCGTTCGAGGCATTGACCGGGCTGGAGACGATATAGGTCTCGTTCTGCTGGGTCAGGTTGTTGAACAGCACCTGCTGGCTCGTGGTGGTCACGATGTAGGACGAGATTTCGCGGCGGAAATACTCGGCCGAAAGCAGCGCGCTGTGTCCGAAGTACCATTCGGCCGAAAGCTCGTAGTTGGTGGAGGCGTAAGGCTTGAGGTCGGGGTTGCCGCCGCCTGCCGTCAGCTGCGTGTCGTTGCGGCTGAAGGCGCCGGCAAGCTGGCCGTAGCGTGGACGGGCGATGACCTTGGCGATCGAGCCGCGCAGCTTGAGCTGGTCGTTCACTTCCCAGCTCACGTTGATGCTGGGAAGGCCCTTCAGATAGTCGTTCGTGGCGCGGGTCGGCGTGTAGGTGTCGTTTTCGGCGGTGTAGAGGTAATAGTCCGAAACGTCCTGGGTATAGACCGCCCGGTAACCCACGTTGCCGCGGATCGGGCCGGTTTCGAAGTCGAGCTGCACATAGGCGGCGGCCGATTTCTCACGGACCTTGAACGAGGTTCCTTCGTCGAGGCCGGTATCGACGTAGATGCCGTTGTTCAGCGTGTCGATGACGTCGCCGCTGTGCAGCGTCGCGAACTGGTTGGCGTTGCCGCCGGAGCCCAGGCCGCTGAACAGCCCCGATGGCGTCAGGGTGTAGTCGTAGTCGGCAAGGCTGATCGGATCGGTCAGGTAGACCTGCGATCCGGTGGCGCGCAGGCTGTTGACGTGATCCGATGCCTTCACGCCCATGCGCACGGACTTGAAGAAGCCGTCGTCCACGTCCAGCTTGGCGTCGAACTGGCCGTAATGCTCCTTGTCGCGCTGGCGCGAGGTGGCGATGCCGCCGATCTGGTATGCCTGGATGGTGCTGCCGTCCGGCAGCGTGACATCGCGCAGGTCCGAGCGGAAGAACGCGGTGGGGTCGGTCGGCGGGGTGGAGAACGTCACCGAAGTCTGGTTCTGCCCGTAGCTGTAGCTGAAGGGCATGTTGGACTGGAGGTTCATCAGGTATTCGGGGTTGGTGCCGCCCGTGGCCTTGGTCCAGCCCACGTTGCCCGACAACGTCAGGCGATCGGTTGCCTTCCACATGGTGTCGAGATTGTAGCTGTCCGTCCGCACCTTGGTCTTGCGGTAGTTCATGTCCAGCTGCGAACTGGTGGAGGGCAGGTTGGTCGCGCCGAAGGATGCGTCCGTGACGAGCCCGTTGGAGATCGTTGCCGATTCCAGCGCGCCGGCGGCCCACGTCGGAACCACGTACTGCGACTGGCTGAAGTTGTTGTAGGTGCCTTCGATGTGAAGGCCGGTAAGGTTGAATTCGAGGCGGTCGCTGGGCGCCCATTGCACGGCGAACTGGCCGCCGATGCGCTCGCGCGTCTGCTTGAAATAGGCGTGGTTGATGCCGTAGGGATAACGGGCGTTGGCCAGGTCTTCGGCGGTCCCGCCGGTCAGCACTGCGTTCGGGTTGTTCAGCGTGACGTTGCCGTCGGCATCGGTGGACGTGAAGTCCGAGCCGCTGTTGTAGCCGAAGTACTCGACGCCTGCACGGGCCAGCGAATCCCGGTCGTAAGTGCCCGCCACCAGGATGCCGAAGGTCGCGCTGTCGTTCTTCCAGCTGTAGAGCAGCGAGCCTCGCGGATTGCCGATTTCGGAGCGATCGTTGTAGCCGTAGCCGATCGAGCCGTTGATGGTGTTCTTGTCGAGATCGAGCGGCTTGCGCGTGCGCACGATCACGGTGCCGCCCAGCGAACCTTCGTCGATCCGCGGTTCGGGGGACTTGAACACCTCGATCTGCGAGACGATTTCCGGCGCCAGCAACGAGTAGTTGAAGGTACGGCCGGTCACGTCGCCGGAATTGCCGCCCCAGTCTGCCGAAGCGATGGTGTGACCGTCGATCAGGACGCGGTTGAGCGCCGGGTCGGTGCCCTGGATGGAGACGCGCTCGCCGATGCCGAACTGGCGGTCCACGCTGACGCCGGGGATGTGGGACAGCGATTCCGCGACGTTGCGGTCAGGAAACTTGCCGATGCCTTCGGCGGTGATGACATCGACCACGGCGTCCGCATTGCGCTTCACGTTGATCGCGTTCGTCAGTGCGCCGCGGATTCCGCTGACCACGATCGCGTCCTGGTCGTTCTGGTCCTGCGGGGCTTCCTGTGCAAAGGCGGGGGCGGCGAAGCCCATGGTGGCGCTCGTCGCCAGCAGCATTGCGCGTGCTAGTTTCATCATAGTTTTCCTCATGACCCGAACCCGTGAGCGCGCCGTGACGTTATGTTTGCGGAAATGCGTGCCCGATAACTTCCTGCGGACAATGCCAATACAAAGCCAATGTCCTAATTCAATGTCACCAAAATAGATCCTCCTGTCCACCGTAAATTTCTTCTTGCGTGCCGAGGTGGTCGAAAATTGGCGGGAATGGTGGGAAAATGGGAGGTTGCGGCGGCTGGGCTGGCTGTTGGCGGCATTGGCTTTGCGGTGGAACGGGATGGCGCGTCGGGCCAAAGTATGTCCAATTTCCGACAGTGCGAATCGCCGGCCGTGACGGGGCCGGATGTCTTTTGGAAGGGGCGAAGTGCTCGAAATCTGTGTCGAAGATGCCGCCGGTCTTGCTGCCGCTGTCGCCGGGGGTGGCGGCCGGGTGGAGCTTTGCAGCGCGCTGGCGCTGGGCGGGCTGACGCCGCCGCGTTCGCTGGTCCGGCTGGCGGCGCAGGCGCCGATTCCCGTCCATATGCTCTGCCGCCCGCGAGAGGGCGATTTCGTCTACGGGCCGCAGGAAACCGCGCAAGTCTGCGACGATATCGATCTGGCCGCGGAAGCGGGGCTGGCGGGAATCGTCATCGGGGCGGGCGCTGCGGGCGGACTTGACCTGGCGGTTCTCGGCACCTGGCTCGATCATGCCCGGCGGGCGGGAACGGCACGCGGGGCGCGGCTTTCGCTGACCCTCCACCGCGTTTTCGACGTGCTGGACGACATGGAAAACGGACTGGAGCAGGCGGTGGCGATGGGGTTTGACCGGATTCTGACGTCCGGCGGCGCGGTGCGGGCGCCCGAGGGGGTGCGGATGCTTGCGCATCTCCATGAACTGGCCGCCGGGCGCATCGTGATTCTGGCCGGATCGGGGGTCTCGGCCGAGGCGGTGCCGGCGCTGCGCGCGGCCGGAATCGAGGAGTTTCACGCCTCCTGCCGCACCCCCGGCACGGCGACGACGGCATCGGGGCGGCTGGAAGAACTGGGCTTCCAGAAGGGAAACCGGCCGGTGACGGACGCTGCCGAGGTGTCCCGGCTGCAGGCTGCCATCGCGCGTGGGCAAGGCGGGTTGAACGACACCTAAAAGGGGTAGAGCGACACGCAGCGACCGCTGGCGAGGGTGGTGCCGGAAGAAAAACGCGCTTGCCCTTGCGAAACCAATTGCGCATCGCCTGCAGTTGGGGAATACCAATATAGAACTTATGTAGATATTGGTAAGCAGACGCTCCCGTCTGGCGCTTTTCCGCCGACCGGGGGCGGTGCGAAGGAGATTTCGCCGCAATGCAATCCGAAGTTGCTCATCCGTCCCAGTCGCTCATGGCCCGCGAGACCGCCGAGGCGCCGCAGGCCGTTCGCGCGTTCCTGGCCCGCAACCAGGACACTCTCGCATCGCTTGCGCAGGACCTGCGCGGCAGCCCGCCTTCGGTGGTGGTGACCTGTGCGCGCGGATCGTCCGACAACGCGGCGACTTACGCCAAATACCTGATCGAGACGCTGGCCGGTGTGCCGGTGTCCTCTTCCGCGCTCAGCGTTTCGTCGGTGTTCGGCGCCGAGATGCAGCCGGGCCGCGTGCTCGTGATCGCCATTTCGCAAAGTGGCCGTAGCCCCGACCTGCTCGCGGCGGTCGAGGCGCATCGCCGTGCGGGTGCCCGCGTCGTCGCGCTGGTGAATGACGAGACCGCCCCGCTTGCCGATCTGGCGCAGTGGGTGCTGCCGCTTCACGCCGGGCCGGAGAAGTCCGTTGCGGCCACCAAGTCCTACATCGCCTCGCTTGCCGGGGTCGCCGCCATCGTCGCGCAGTGGACCGGCGACGCCGCGCTGACGGAGGCGCTCGGCAGGCTTCCCGATGCGCTGGCCATTGCCGCCGGCACCGCGCCGTTCGATCTGGTCGAACGGCTTTCCGCAGCGACGAACCTTTTCGTGATCGCGCGCGGATACGGCTTCGGCATCGCCCAGGAAGGCGCGCTGAAGCTCAAGGAAACCTGCGGTCTTCATGCCGAAGCCTATAGCGCCGCCGAAGTGCGCCACGGCCCGATGACGATCATCAACGAAGGCTTTCCCATCGTAGCCTTCGCCACGTCCGACGCCAGCGGCGAAAGCGTGCGCGATGCCGCGCGCGAATTTGCCGGGCGCGGTGCGCAAGTCGCGCTGCTCGATGCCGAGGCACCCTTCGGCGAAGGCACGCTGGCCGCGCTTGCGGGCCATGCGGCGCTGGAACCGCTGCTGATGATCCAGTCCTTCTACCCGCAAGTGAACGCACTTTCGCTGGCGCGCGGGCTGGACCCGGACAATCCGGCCCACTTGCGCAAGGTAACCGAGACCCTGTGATGAAAACCGCCTTCGTCAACGGCAACGTCTATCTGGATCGCGCCTGGGCGCGCGATGCCGTGGTGACGGTGGAGCAGGGGCGCATCCTGGCCGCGCAGCGCGGGACGGAAGCCGACGAAATCGTCGATCTCGACGGTGGCTGGCTGGTGCCGGGCTTCATCGACGTGCAGGTGAACGGCGGCGGCGGCGTGCTGCTCAACGATGCGCCGACCGTGGCGGGAATCGCCGCGATCGCCGCCGCCCATGCGCGGTTCGGGACGACCGCCATGCTGCCCACGCTCATCAGCGCGACGCCTGACGTGATCGCGGCGGCGCTGGACGCGACGGACGAGGCGATTTCGGCCGGGGTGCCCGGTTGCATCGGCATTCACGTCGAAGGGCCGGTGCTCAACGCGAAGCGTCGCGGCATCCATACCGAGGGCAACTTGCGCCGGCTGGACGATGCCATGGTGGACCTGTTGACCCGCCCCCGCGCCGGCAAGGTACTGTTCACCATCGCGCCGGAATATCTTCACGCCGATCAGGCCCGTGCGCTGACCGGCGCCGGGGTGGTGCTCGCGATGGGGCATTCCGACGCCGATTACGAAACCGCGCGTGCCGCCTTCGACATGGGCGTTACCGGGGTCACTCACTTGTTCAATGCCATGTCGGCGCTTCATCACCGCAACCCCGGCATGGTGGGCGCGGCGCTGGAGAACCGCACGGCCTGGTGCGGGCTGATCGCCGACGGCTACCATGTCCATCCCGCCGCGATGCGCGTGGCGCTGGCGAGCCGCCCGCTCGAGCGCTTCATGCTGGTGACGGACGCGATGCCCTGCGTGGGATCGGACCTTGCCAGCTTCGAACTGGACGGCCGCGAGATCACCGTGGCGGAAGGGCGCTGCGTGGGCGCGGACGGCACGCTGGCGGGCGCGTCGCTCGACATGGCGGGCGCCGTGCGTAATGCCGTGGACATGGCGGGACTTTCGGTGGCGCAGGCGGTTGACATGGCCAGCGTGCAGCCGGCGGAATTTCTGGGCCTCGGTGCGGAACGGGGCGTGATCGCCGCCGGATATACCGCCGATTTCGTCCATCTCGATCGCGCCATGGCGCCGCAGGCGACATGGATCGCCGGCGAACGGGCATTCTGATATCGATTTCTGGAGACAAGCCAAAACTATGACTGCCTCCGTTTCTTCCATGACTGCCGAGCGGGCCATGACTCCCGCCGGGCACACCATCGTCGTCACGGCTCCGCTGGAGGGCTGGCTGGCGCCGCTGGCCGAAATTCCCGATCCGGTCTTCGCCGGGGGGATGCTGGGCGACGGCGTGGCCATCGATCCCACCGGCGGCATGCTTCACGCACCTTGCGCGGGAACGGTGGCCTCGCTTGCGGCGACCGGCCATGCCGTGACCCTGCGCCTTGAAGGCGGGGCGGAACTGCTGCTCCATCTCGGTGTCGATACCGTGGCGATGGGCGGGCGCGGTTTCACGCGGCTGGTGGCGCAGGATCAGGTCGTGGCGGCGGGCGATCCGCTGGTGCGGTTCGATCTCGATGCCGTGGTGACCGGCGCGGCCAGCGCGATGACGCCGGTGCTCCTGCTCGCCGGTGAGGAATGGACGCTGGAATCGAAGCGCGATCCCGGCCCGGTCAAGGTGGGCGATGTGGTGATGGCGCTGCGCCGCGTTTCGGGGACCGGCGCTGCCATGGGCGAGGCTGCCGGATCGCCGGACGAGGAACTGGTGCGCGAACTGCCGGTTCCGCTGCGCCACGGCATTCACGCCCGCCCGGCCGCGCGCCTGCGGCAGGTGGCGACGTCGTTCGAGGCGGTGGTCCGCATGGAAATCGCGGGCAAGTCCGCAAGCCTGCGCAGCCCGGTTGGCGTGCTGGCCCTTGGCGTCAGGCTGGGAGACCGTATTTCGCTTCACGCGCGCGGCAGGCAGGCGGGCGAAGTGCTCGACGCGCTGGAGGCCCTGATCGCCAGCGGCATGGGCGAACTGGCCCACGCCGATGAACAGCCCCCCGCACAGCCGGTGCGCGTGGCGGCTCCGGCGGCGCAGCGCCGGGTCACGCAGATCGCGCCCGACGGCACCCTGACAGGCGTGGTTGCCGCGCCGGGCGTGGCCGTGGGCGAGGCGGTCCGCTATCGCCTCGGCGAGGTGGAGGTTTCCGAAGGTTCCGGCGATCCCGCGACCGAGCGCGGCCTGCTGGATGAAACGCTGGCGGCGCTGCGCGCGAAGATCGCGCAGGAAAGCGAAGGCGCGCCGCCCCATGCCGCGTCGATCCTCGCCGCCCATGCGGTGATGCTGGAGGACGAGGACCTGCTCGCCGCCGCGCATGAGGCCATCGCGAAAGGCGACAGCGCGGGTGCGGGCTGGCGGCTCGCCATCGGCACGCAAGTCGATCTCCTGCTGCGTTCGGGCGATGCGCGCCTTGCCGAGCGCGTGGACGACATGCGCGATCTGGAACGGCAGGTGCTTTGCGCGCTGATCGGCGGCGATGCCGCCGGCTTCGCGCTGCCGCAGGATGCCGTGCTGATCGCCGAGGATCTGCTGCCCTCCCAGCTCATGGCGCTCGATCCCGAGCGGCTGGCGGCGATCTGCCTCGTCAACGGCGGGCCGACGTCGCATGTCGCGATCCTTGCGGCCGGGCTCGGCGTGCCGATGCTGGTGGCGATGGGCAGCGCGCTGGACGATATTGCCGAGGGCGCGGTTCTGGTGGTCGATGCCGCTGCCGCGCGGCTCGAAACCGGCGCCTCGGCGGAGCGGATCGCCGGGGTTCGCGATCAGCTTGCCCTGCAGGCCGCTCGCCGCGCCGCCGCGCTCGAAGCGCGGGGGCCGTGCCACACCGCGGACGGCACGCGGATCGAGGTCTTCGCCAACCTCGGCTCGCTGGCCGATGCGCGGCAGGCGATGGCGAACGGCGCGGAAGGCTGCGGCCTGCTGCGCAGCGAATTCCTCTTCGTGGAGCGAGCGCAGGCGCCGGGCGCCGGTGAGCAGTTGGAGACGTACCAGGCCATTGCCGATGCGCTGGAGGGCCGTCCGCTGATCGTGCGCCTGCTCGATATCGGCGGCGACAAGCCCGCGCCGTTCCTGCCGATGCCGGCCGAGGAAAACCCGGCGCTGGGCCTGCGCGGCATTCGCGTCGGCCTTGCCTATCCCGAATTGCTGGAAGCGCAGGTCGAGGCGATCCTCAGCGTGCGTCCTGCCGGACAATGCCGGATCATGGTGCCGATGGTGGCCAGCCTGTCCGAACTGCGCGCCGTGCGCGGTGTGGTGGACGGCGTGGCGACGCGTCTGGGCCTTGCCGGGCCGGTGTCGCTGGGCATCATGGTGGAGACTCCCGCCGCCGCCGCAACCGCGGACATCCTTGCGCGGGAGGCCGATTTCCTCTCGGTGGGGACGAACGATCTCACCCAGTATGCGCTGGCGATGGACCGGGGCAATGCGGCGGTGGCTTCGGCCATCGACGGGCTCCACCCGGCGGTGCTGCGCCTGATCGCGCTCACTTGCGAGGGAGGGGCGCGGCATGGCCGCTGGACCGGCGTCTGCGGCTCGCTGGCGTCGGACCCGCTGGCGGTGCCGCTGCTGCTGGGCCTCGGCGTGGGCGAGCTTTCGGCAACGCCCGCGCAAGTGCCCGATATCAAGGCGCTGGTGACCGGGCTCGACATGGAACGCTGCCGCGCGCTGGCCGCGCGTGCGCTGGAATGCGGCTCGGCGGGCGAAGTGCGTGCGCTTGTACGCGAATTTCTGAAGGAGCAGGGGGCATGAGGCGGGTTCTCGAAACGTTGCAGCCGCTGGGCCGTGCGCTCATGCTGCCGATCGCGGTGCTTCCGGTTGCGGGGCTGCTGCTGCGGCTGGGCCAGCCGGACCTGCTCGACATTGCGCTGCTGAGCGCGGCGGGCGATGCGCTGTTTTCGCACCTCGGGCTGCTGTTCTCCATCGGCGTCGCCACCGGCTATGCGCGCGACGGCAACGGCGCGGCCTGCCTTGCCGGCATTGTCTGCTTCCTCGTCGCCACCGAAGGCGCCAAGGTGCTGATGCCGGTGCCGCCGGGCATCGATCCCGCGCTTTCGAAAGAGGCTTTCGCGGCAGCGGTGGCGGCGGCGAAGAGCCAGGCCATCGGGCGGCTCGACGTGCCGATCGGCATCGTCTCCGGCCTGGTCGGCGGGCTGTTCTACAACCGGTTCTCGGCCATGAAGCTGCCCGAATACCTGGCCTTCTTCGGTGGGCGCCGGTTTGTTCCGATCGTTTCGGGCGTGGCCGGACTGGTCATCGCCAGCCTTGTCGGCCTTGGATTCCAGCCCATCGTCACCGGGATCGACGGGGTGAGCCACGGCATCACCGGGCTGGGCGGCTTCGGACTGTTCCTGTTCGGCCTCATCAACCGGCTCCTGCTGGTGACCGGGCTGCACCATGTCTTCAACAACCTGTTCTGGTTCGTCTTCGGCGATTTCGACGGCGCCCACGGCGATATCCGCCGCTTCTTCGCGGGCGATCCCACCGCCGGAAGCTTCATGACCGGCTTCTTCCCGGTCATGATGTTCGGCCTGCCAGCCGCCTGTCTCGCGATGTACCGCGCGGCCCGGCCCGAGCGGCGCAAGGCGGTGGGCGGCATGTTCTTCAGCCTCGCGCTGACCTCGCTGCTGACCGGTGTGACCGAGCCGATCGAGTTCAGCTTCATGTTCCTCGCCCCGGTGCTCTACGCCATCCACGCGGTGCTCACCGGCATTTCGATGTGGCTCACCGATGCGCTGGGCATGCATCTGGGCTTCGGATTTTCGGCAGGACTGTTCGACTATGTGCTGAACTTCGGCAAGGCGACACGCCCGCTGCTGCTGCTGCCGGTGGGCCTCGTCTACTTCGCGGTCTATTACGGTGTCTTCGCTTTCGCGATCCGCAAGCTGGACCTCAAGACCCCCGGCCGCGAGGAAGAGGATGCCGCTGCGCCCGCCGCGAGCGAGGCTTCGGCAGAGCAGACGCGCGGGCACGCCTATCTTGCGGCGCTGGGCGGCAGCGGCAACCTCCTGGAGGTTTCCGCCTGCACCACGCGCCTGCGCCTCATCATCGCCGATCACGGCGCGGTGGACGAGGCGCGGCTGAAGGCGCTGGGTTCACGCGGGATCGTGCGCCCTTCGGACAAGGCGCTGCAGGTGATCCTCGGCCCGGTTGCCGATATCGTCTCGGTCGAGATCCGCGAGGCCATCGCGGCGGGACCTGCCCCGCTGTCGAAGCCGGTGACGGCCCCGGCAGTCACCGAAGCCGCCGCGCAGCTCCAGCTTCCGGCGAACCTTGCACAGGCCCTTGGCGGCGAGGGGAATTTGCGCGGCGCGGCGCGCTATGGCAACCGCCTCAGGGTCGAGCTTGGCGATCCGGAAATGATCGACGATGCGGCGCTGGTCGCTGCTGGAGTACGCGGCGTGGGCGCGACGGAAGGCCCGGCCATCCACTTGCTGTTTGCCGCCGCCGATCTGGACCGGATGGCAGCCTGACACCTGCCCTAACGCGCCCCGTCCCATTCGGCGGGGCGCGTGCGGGCCATATGGTCCGCAATGCGCTGGCGCTGCAGCGGCTCGGCCATATCGGCGCGAACGGTGTAGAAGGCGCTGAGGAAGGCCCGGTCCGCGGCAGTCAGGCCGGGCGGTGCATCGGCATCTCCCTGCGACGTGAACAGCGTCAGGATCGTTGGCGGCCCTTCCGCGCGGATTTCGCCCAGATGCGCGCCGGTGAGACCGCGAATTGCCGCATAGTCTGCCACTTGCCGCAAGTCGCGGTCGGCCATGGCTTCGCGGTCGATCAGAACGACGGAACTGACGATATCGCGGCGCGTGGTTGACGACAGGCGCGTTGACGTCTCCGTCTTCAAGGTCGTCACGCCGGTTGGCGAATAGCTGGGACGGTCACCGTCGCGGCTGCGGATTGCGGCCTTGATCCAGGCCCGGACGGGGCCGGGTTGTTCGAGAATGCGGCGGATATCGGCGCGCGATTGCCCGATCATGGCACCGGATCGCCCGTGGGACAGCCTCTGCACTGCCGCCCGGCTATCCTCCACGAAAACCACCATCAGGTTCGGTGCGCAACCTGCCGCTGCGACGGGCAAGCCTGCCGATGCGGCCACTTCGGCAATCCGGTCGATCACGACCTCGCCCGCCTCCGCAGGCAGTCCGGCGCTGCCGACGCAAAGCGGGTATGTGAACCGGGCCAGCGGCTCGTCGCTTTGGGCCGGGATGGCCATTTGCGCGACGAAGCGGTGGGCGGATTCCCTGGCGTCGGTCGCGGCGCAAGCCGTGGCCGGAACGAGAGCGGCGACTGCCCAAAGGCAGCCGGAAACGATGTTCATGCCAGTTCCCCTTTACGAAAGGGAAGTTACTGCATCCGCTCTCTTTTTCAAGTCGCTCAGGGGGTGACGTAGACGCGCCCCACCAATCCGCTCGGGTTGCCCTCGGTCGCCGCCACCAGCACGGCCAGCGTGCGCGGCCCCGGGCCTGGAGGGATCGCCGCCGTCAGTGCGGCAGGTGCCGCATCGGTCTTGCGCGCGGCCAGTTTGCCGTCGAGCCAGATTTCGGCGGCTCCCGCTATCCCGGCAAAGTGCAAGGTGCCGCCTTCTGCGGCGACCTTCTTCCACGGCGTGAAGCGGGTGCGATAACTGCGCCATCCGGCGCTTCCCGCAGGCGCGGCCACGCCCGGGCGCACGAAGTCCCACGAGTTGTTGTCGCCGTCCACCGGGGCCAGCGCCGGATCGGGCTTCTGCGGGAACAGGGCCGAGCGGCGCCAGTCGGTGATCGCCATTTCCGCCGGGACGACCGGGACTTGCGCGCGCGGTTCGCGCGGCGCCCGGGCGAGGCTGAGACGCGCGGAACGCAGGCCGCCTGCGCTTGCTTCCAGCGTGAGCCGCTGGCCGCTGGCATCGCCTTGGACGATGACCTGTGCAAGACCGTTGAACAGGGCGCGCTTGCTGCCCTTTTCGCTTGCATGGTCGTTGGGGTTGCCGTTGCCGAGGCCAATGATGTGCCCGCCTGAAATAGCGAACTCCACCGGCAGGTTGGCGGTGGGAACATGGCGTCCGCGTGCATCCACGCAGTCCACGGTGATCGCCTGCACGTCCTCGCCGTCGCTGGCCAGCGCCTGCCGGGCGGGCGTCAGGCGCAGGGCAACCGGCGCGCCCACGGTTTCGTGGACGGCGCGGGCCACGACCTTGCCGCCGCGCAGCGCCAGCGCCTCGATCCGGCCGGGGCGGTAGGGCACCTGGAAGGTGTGGCCCATGATCCGGTCGGCGGCGGGCACGCGCTCGATCACTTCGCCGTTCAGCCGCAGTTCGATGGCCTCGGCATTGGTGATCGCGAAGACCTCCAGCGTCTGCCCTTCGCGGCCCGGTCGCTCGTATTCGGGCCAGGTCCAGTGCGGCGCCAGCCAGATCACCGGGGCATCGTCGCGCCAGTGGGCGGAATGGATGCCGAAGGCGGTCTTGGGGAAGCCGCAAAGGTCCATGATGCCGAAGAAGCTGCTGGTCGAAGGCCAGGCATAAGGCGTCGGCTCGCCGTGATAATCGAAGCCGGTCCAGACGAAGCCGCCCGCCACGAAGGGGCGCTCGGCGATCATCTTCCACGTCTCGCGGTGGGTCGCGCCCCAGGAGGCTGCCTCCTTGTCGAACGAGGCGATGACCTGCTGCGCCGGGATGCTCTCGAAGGCGCCGCGCGTTTCGTAGGCGCTGGTGTCCTCTGAACTGGTGATCGGCTTGTCCGGGTGAAGGGCATGGAACTTGTCGTAGTCGCCCTGGTAATAGTTGAAGCCCATGACGTCGACGACGGTGGAGACGTTCTCGGGATTGTAGAACGAACCGTTCATCGCCGCCGTGACGGGGCGCTGCGTATCCAGCCTGTGCACGGCCTTGCGCATCCGGCGCACCATTTCCACGCCCGCATGGGTGCCCTGCATCGGCTCCTCGTTGAACACCGACCAGAGCACGATCGAGGCATGGTTGCGATCGCGGCGGACCATCCATTCGAGCTGCGCCAGATAGTCCGGCGCGGGGTTGAAAAGGCGGTTCTCGCCCATGACCACGAAGCCCAGCCGGTCGCACCAGTCCAGCACTTCCTTGGCGGGGGCATTGTGCGACATGCGGATGGCGTTGCAGCCCATCGCCTTCAGCCGCTGCAACCGCCAGAGCGCCAGCGCGTCGGGGATGGCGGTGCCGACGCCGGTATGGTCCTGGTGGATGCACACGCCCTTGAGCTTGGTCTCCACGCCGTTGAGCACCATGCCCCGCGCGGGATCGAAGCGCACCGTGCGGAAGCCGATGAACTGGCGCCGCGTATCCACGACCTGGCCTTCGTGCAGCAGGTCCACCTCGACGCTGTAGAGCACCGGGCTGTCGGGCGACCAGAGCTTCACCGCGCCGGGCGCGAGCTGGGCGGTGACTTTTGCCTGTTCCAGCGGCGCGACCGCGGCGCTGCCGCGCGTGCGGTGGATTTCGCGGCCTTCGGGGTCGAGCAGACGGGCGGCGATCTCGGCCTGTCCGGTGTCTTCGCCGACGTTCGACAGGCTGACTTCCACCGGCACGTGCCAGGTGCCGTCGTCCTGATGGACCGGATCGCAATAGAGCCCGTCCGTCTCGATCGACAGGGCAGGGCGGCTGACCAGCCAGACATGGCGGTAAAGCCCCGCGCCTTCGTACCACCAGCCCTCTCGCGCGGCGGCATCGACGCGCACGGCGATCCAGTTCACCTCGTCGCCGAAGCGGGCGAAGGGGGTGAGGTCGACGATGACGCTGCTGTAGCCCGACCAGGAGTGGGCCACTTCGCTGCCGTTGATCCATATCGTGGCATGGGTGGCGATACCGTCGAAATGGAGTTCGAGGCGGCGGCCTTTCTGGCTTTCGTCCAGCCGCAGCAGGCGGCGATACCAGCCGATCCCGCGCGGGCGGTAGCCTTGCGAGACATTGGCGTTTTCGCTCACGTCCTGCGCAATGGCCCAGTCATGCGGGAGGTCTACCGTCTGCCAGTCGGAATCGTCGAAGGCCAGCGCCGCCGCGCCGCGCGCATTGCCGGCCTTGACCGAGAGGTAGGTGGCGTTGTGGTCGGTGGGTTCGGGTACCGGCACCTCGCCCTCGTGGAAGCGCCAGCCGCGTTCGAGCAGGGTGCGCGAGGGGTCTGTTTCGGGCAGGCGGGGCGAGGGGCCGGGAAGCGGGGCCGGCATCGGCAGCCCGTCGGCCATGCCCGGTCCGAAGGCCGGGGCGGGAGCGGCAAGGGTCGAAGGCGAAAAGGCGGGCAGAAGGGTGGCGACGGCGCCCGTGGAGGCGCCGCGCAGCAGCAATTCTCGGCGTTTCATGAACCCTCGATCAGCTCGGCGACAAAGTCGTAGGAGTCGCCGCGATAGTAGGAGCGGGTGAATTCGACGGTGCGGCCGTCGCGCAGGAAGCCGTGACGCTCGATCAGGAGGCCGGCATGGCCGGATTCCACGCCGAGCATCCGCGCGTGCTCGGCCCCGAAAGGCACCGCGCGCAGGCGCTGGAGTGCGCGAACCGGGCGGTTGCCGCTCTTTTCCAGCGCGGCGTAAAGCGAATCCCCGACGACATCGAGGCTGGCGAGGCAGTACCCCGCGATCGTCGAGATTTCGAGCGCGAGCGGCTCGTCGTCGGCATAGCGGATGCGGGTGAAACGCAGGACGGTGCTGCCCGGCGCCAGGCCCAGCGCCATCGATTCCTCTGGGTTGACCGGCCCGGTCATGCGCGAGACCCAGGCGCTGGAGGCCCGCTTGCCGCGCGCTTCCATGTCCTCGCTGAACGAGGTCAGCTTCGAGAAGCTCTTTTCCACGCGGGACGCCACGAAAGTTCCGGCGCCGCGCCGCCGCGTCAGCAGGCCTTCCTCGACCAGACCGGCGATCGCCTTTCGCACGGTGATACGCGAAACGTCATACTCGATCGCGAGATTGCGTTCGGGCGGAATCGCTTCGTTCTGGTCCAGCACGCCTTCGGATATCGCATCGCGGATGAGCTGCTGGAGCTGGATGTACAGCGGCGCAGCATTGTCTTCCCGCAGGCGACCGATCCGGTCGGAAAATGACATTCGATCCCCCTTCGGTCCATTCTCTGCGAATGGCTTTACATTGGTCATGTCGCGCTGACAATCGCAGCAAATGGTCGCAGTTCAAGCCCAATTCGCAGGAATAGAATAAGACCTATTGCGGGAAAGGATATATTTTGGTTACGTTGCCTGCTCTGGTCACAAGAAAACGAGGGGCAGGTATGGGCACGACGGCAAAGGGATATCGGCAGCTGCGGACCGGAGGCGTGGTCACCGCCTCGATCCTTGCGGCACTGGCTTTTTCGGCTCCCGCGCAGGCCGCGCCTCTGGCGCTTACGCCGTGGCCCGCTTCCGTCGAGCAGGGCAGCGGCAAGCTGCTGGTCGCATCCGGTTCGGTCATTGCCGTGCCCGCGGGCGATGCGGACGCGGCGGAAGCGGCGCAGCTCCTTGCAGACCATGTGAAACGCGCGAGCGGTCTTGTGCTTGACGCCGGTTCTGGGGCCGGTTCTGGGGCCGGTTCTGGGGCCGGTTCTGCGGCCGGTTCTTCCGGCGCAGCACCCATCCGCTTCGAGCGCGATGCCGCGATTTCCGGCGCCGAGGCCTACCGGCTGACGGTGACGTCCGGCGGCGCGGTGATCTCGGCATCGGGCAAGTCCGGCTTCATCTACGGCGCGATGACGCTGTTGCAGCTGCTGACGGCCGATGCCGGCTCTGCGGGCAAGAGCGCCTCGGTTCCCGTGCTCACCATCCAGGATTCGCCGCGCTTTTCGTGGCGCGGGGTGATGGTCGATCCCTCGCGGCACTTCCAGCCGATGGAATTGGTCTACGCCATCGTCGACCGCATGGTGGAAGTGAAGCTCAACACCCTGCACTTCCACCTTTCCGACGATCAGGGCTGGCGCTTCGAGGTCAAGCGCTATCCCGAACTCACCCGCATCGGCGCATGGCGCCTGCCGCCGGACACCGGCGGCGCCATCGGCCCCCGGTCGGGCGGGTTCTATACGCAGGAGCAGCTCAAGGCGCTGGTGGCCTATGCGGCGGAGCGCGGCATCACCGTGGTGCCCGAGATCGACCTGCCGGGCCATGCGCAGGCGCTCGTCGCGTCCTACCCCGAAGTGGGCGTGCTGGGCGACCGGCCTGCCGTTTCGCATGACTGGGGGGTCAATCCCTGGCTGTTCAACCCGAATGACGCGGGCATGACTTTCGTGCGCAACGTGCTGGACGAACTGATGGAGGTCTTCCCCTCGCAGTTCATCCATATCGGCGGCGACGAGGCGGTGAAGGACCAGTGGGAGCGTTCGCCCGAAGTCCAGTCGCAGATGCGCAAGCTGGGCATCAAGACCGAGAACGAGATGCAGAGCTGGATGATCGACCGGTTCGGCGAATATCTGGCGCAGCATGGCCGCCGCCTGATCGGCTGGGACGAGATCCTCGAAGGCGGCCTGCCCGCTTCGGCATCGGTGATGAGCTGGCGCGGAGAGCAGGGCGCGGTGGACGCGGCCAACGCCGGGCACGACGTGGTGCTGACGCCAGCGCCCAACCTCTATCTCGACAATCTTGAATCGACCCTGCCGGACGAAGCGCCGGGGCGCATTTCGATCCAGACGATGGAAGCGGTCTATCGCTACGACCCGATGCCCAAGGGCATCGATGCCGCCAAGGCCAAGCATGTGCTGGGCGTGCAGGGCAATGCCTGGAGCGAATATATCGTCACCCCCTGGCAGTTGCAGCACAAGCTGTTCCCGCGCGTGGGGGCGCTGGCCGAGACCGCATGGTCGCCCGTGGTCACCGGAGAGAAGGACTATCCCGGCTTCCTCGCGCGGCTGACGCCGCAGATCCAGCGCTGGAAGCAGGGCGGGTTCGAAGTGTCGGACAGCGCCTTCGGCGTGGCCTTCACGCCCACCCAGACCCGCGCAGCCCAGCTCGATGCGAAGAGCATCGGCGTGGCGCTGGCGAACCAGGCCTCCTACGGCACGATCCGCTACACGCTGGACGGCAAGGCGCCGGCGGCGAAATCGCCCGCTTATGCCAAGGCGCTTGTCGTGAAGCCGGGCACGGTCGTCACCGCCGCCAGCTTCGCGCCGGACGGCACGCAGCTTTCCGCCCCGCGCCGCTACGATACCGCGCGCGAGACGCTGCTGACCTCCACCGCCTCCACGCTGGTTGCCTGCCCGCGCGGGGCGCAGGGCCTGCGCGTGCCGCTCACCGCCGATGCGACGGCGAACGGCCCGGCCTACAACGTCAACATCTTCGACACCTGCCAGGCCGACGACCATGCGCCGCTGGCTCATGCGAAGACGATCACCGTCTCGGTCGCGCGGCTGCCGCGCAACTATGGCCTTGCGCATGAGGCATCGGCGCTGATCGAACACTTCGCGGTGACCACGCACGGGGAACTCGTCATCAGCGCGGGCTGCCGCGCGGCGGAAAAGGCCGCAAATCGCAAGCAGAAGGAACATGCGCCGATGCCCGGCGCAACGGTGCTGGCCACGTTCGCGCTGCCCGATCCCGACGCTTCGCCGCAGCAGTACACGTTCACCGCGAACCTGCCTGACCGGCCGGAGCTCAAGGACGAGGCCGACGTCTGCTTCCAGTTCACCTCGCCGCTTTCCGATCCGTTCTACGCGGTAGAGAAGGTGGTCTACGGGGAGAAGGCGAAGTGAGGATGGCGGGCAGGCTTGCAGGTCCGTTCGCAAGCGGGGCGCTGGCCCTCTGGCTGGCGGGCGTTTCGGGGGCCGCGCTGGCGGCCCCGCCCACGCAGACCGCGCTTGACGAGGGCTGGCAGGCCCGCATCGCGCCGGGCGATACAGCTGCCGTAAAGGCCCATCCCAAGGCCGCGCGCTGGTTCCGCGCGCAAGTGCCGGGCACCGTGCAGCAGGACCTGATCGCCACGCGGCAGGTGCCCGATCCGTTCCTCGGCACCAACGAGGCGGCGATCCAGTGGGCCGGGCTGACCGACTGGGAACTGCGCCGCACGCTGGACGTGAGCGCCGAAGCCATGGGCCGCGAGCATCTCGACCTCGTGTTCGACGGGCTGGATACTTTCGCAACCGTGTTCATCAACGGCAGGCAGGTGCTCAAGGCCGATAACGGCCACCGGCAGTGGCGCGTCGCCGCCAAGGCATTCCTCAAGCAGGGCCGCAACGAGATCCTCGTGCGCTTCGCCTCGCCGATCCGCACCTTGCAGCCGATGGTCCTGGCCGAGGCGCATCCGCTGCCCGGCGAATACGATTCCGCCTTCGGGGATGAGCCCAAGGGCAAGCAGACTTCCGCCTATATCCGCAAGGCCAAGTACCATTACGGCTGGGACTGGGGCCCGCGCATCGTCAACCAGGGCATTTCCGGGCCGGTGCGCCTGGAAGCCTGGGACGAGGCACGGCTCGGCGCCTTCGAGGTCGTGCAGGAAGCGCTCGGCAAGGACGAGGCGCGGCTGGTGGCGAAGTTCCGCGTCTTCGCGGACAAGCCGGGCAAGGCGCAGTTCGCCGCCCGCGTGACCGGACCGGACGGGCAAGCGCTCGCCCCGGTCTCGCGCGAGGCTTCGTTCGATGCGGGCGAAAGCGTGGTCACCGTGCCGCTGACGGTCGCCGCGCCGAAGCGCTGGTGGCCGGTCGGCTACGGCGATCAGCCGCTCTACAAGGTTTCGGGCGAGATCGCTTCGGGCGCGGGCGCCGGAGCCAAGGCGGCCCGTATTATCGGTCTGCGCGAGGTCGAACTCGTGCGCGGGGGCGGCGCTTTCGGCTTCCGGGTGAACGGCGTGACGGTCTTCGCCAAGGGCGCGAACCTCATTCCCTTCGACATGTTCCCCTCGCGCGTTACCGACGCGAAGATGCAGTCGCTGCTGGAGGATTCCCGCGCGGCCAACATGAACATGATCCGCGTCTGGGGCGGCGGCTACTATCTGCCGGACAGCTTCTACGACATGGCGGACCGCATGGGCCTGATGGTCTGGCAGGACTTCATGTTCGGCGGCGCGGTGCCGCCTGCCGACGTCGCCTACCGCGAGAACGTGCGGATCGAGGCGGACCAGCAGGTCGAGCGGCTCGGTTCGCACCCCTCGATCGTGATCTGGGCGGGCGGCAACGAGGTTATCTCCGGCTGGGAAACCTGGAGCGACCGCAAGGCCTGGAAGAAGGCCGTCGGCGCCGAGGAACACGAGCGCATGGCGACTTCGATGACCGTGCTGTTCGACCGCGTGCTGCGCGGCGCCGTGACGGATCATTCGCCGACCACGCCCTACTGGCCGGGTTCCCCTTCGACCGATTACGAAGGCCCGGTCGATACCGATGCCGCGGGCGACCGCCATTTCTGGGATGTTTGGTCGGGCTCCAAGCCGGTCGAGAACTATACGCTTTCCTGCCCGCGCTTCATGTCGGAATACGGGTTCCAGGCGATGCCGGTCATGGCGACGATCCGCGGTTTCGCGGGCGATGCGGCGCAGGCGCCGGACAGCCCGGTGATGAAGGCGCACCAGAAGTTCCTCGCGGGCGAGGGCAACGAGCGCCTGAAGTTCTACCTTGACGCAAGGCTGCGCCCGGCAAAGGATCTGGCGGACTTCGTTTACCTCACGCAAGTCAACCAGGCGCAGGCGATCGATATGGCCGCGCGCCATCACCGGGCCTGCGCGCCGGTGACGCTGGGTTCGCTCTACTGGCAGCTCAACGATGTCTGGCCGTCGATCTCGTGGGCGAGCGTGGACTATGAGGGGCGCTGGAAGCTGCTGCACTACGCCGCGCGGCGCTTCTTCGCCCCGCAGGCGGTGGTGGCCGAGCACAAGCAGGGCGTGACCAGGGTCAGCTTCGCGTCGGACGCCACCAGCCCGGTCGCGGCGGAGTGGCGCCTGACCGGCTACGGGATGGACGGCACGAAGCTGGGCGAAGCGGGCGGGGCGGTGACGCTGGCTCCGACGACCGCCACTACCGTTCCCGATGTGTCGGACGCTGCGGTCTTCGCGAGTGCTCCGGTAGAGGCGAGCTATGCGGTGGCGGAACTGGTGATCGGCGGCAAGACCGTCTCGCGCCAGATCGTCGAGCGTGCCTTGCCAAAGGCCATGGCCTATCCCGCGCCCGGCCTTGCCGCGACGTGGGACGGCAAGGCGGTGACGATCACCGCCAAGGCGCTGGCCCGCGCGGTCATGCTCGATTTCGGCGCAGTGGATGCGCAGGCTTCGGACAACGGCTTCGACCTGCTGCCGGGTGAGAGCGTGCGGATCGAGATCACCTCGAAGGCCGATGCGGCGGCGCTGCGCAAGGCGCTGGTGCTGCGCACATTGGCGGGAGAAGGGTGATGAAGGCGCTGTTCCCGATCACCCTCGCCATGGTTCTGGCGGCGCCTGCCGCCGCTCAGGACCTGTCGGGCGAGGCCGATCCCGCCGTGCTCGCCGCCATCGCCAAGGCCGATCTGGCCGAGAAGGCGGACCAGCTCCAGAGCACCGCACCTGCCGCGAAGGCCATGGGCCTGCCCGCCTATGACTGGTGGAACGAGGGCCTCCACGGCCTTGCCCGCAACGGCGTGGCCACGGTGTTCCCACAGGCGGTCGGCCTTGCCGCGACCTTCGATCCGGCGCTGATGGAAAAGGTCGGCACCGTCGTCTCCACCGAGGCGCGCGCCAGGTTCAATGCCAAGCCCGTGGATGCCGACCGGCGCATCTACGAGGGCCTGACGATCTGGTCGCCCAACATCAACATCTTCCGCGACCCGCGCTGGGGCCGGGGTCAGGAGACTTACGGCGAGGACCCGTTCCTCACCGGCTCGCTGGCGGTCGGCTTCATCAAGGGTCTGCAAGGCCCCGATCCGCTCCATCCGCGCGTGATCGCGACGCCCAAGCACCTCGCCGTCCACTCCGGCCCCGAGGCCGGGCGCGACAGTTTCGACGTGGATGTCAGCCCGCAGGACCGCGAGGCGACTTACCTGCCCGCCTTCCGCAAGGCCGTGACCGAGGCCAAGCCGCTCTCGCTGATGTGCGCCTACAACTCCACCCACGGGGTGCCGGTCTGCGCCGACGATGCGCTGCTGAACGGCACTCTGCGCCGCGACTGGGGCTTCAAGGGCTTCGTCGTGTCGGACTGCGATGCAGTGGCGAACATCTGGATGTTCCACAATTACCGCTACGACGCCGCCGAGGCTTCGGCCGCGGCGATCAAGGCGGGCACTGATTTCGACTGCGGCACGACTTACGCCGCGCTCACCCAGTCGGTGGCGCGCGGCCTGCTCACCGAGGCCGAGGTCGACCGCGCGCTCGCCCGCTCGCTGGAGGCCCGCTACAAGCTGGGCATCGCCTTCGGGGCGGCCAATCCTTGGGCGAAGATCAAGCCGGGCGAAGTCAACACCCCCGCCCACCGCGCCCTCGCGCTGGAAGCCGCGCGCAAGTCGGTGGTCCTGCTCCAGAACGAGAACGGCCGCCTGCCGCTGAAGGCCGGAACCCGCCTCGCCGTGATCGGCACCAATGCCGACGATCTCTCGGTGATCGAGGCCAATTACCACGGCACCGCCGCCGATCCGGTAACGCCGCTGGAAGGCATCCGCCGCCAGTTCGGCGCGGCCAACGTCGCTTATGCGCAAGGCTCGGTGCTGGCCGAGGGTGCGCCCGTGGTCGTGCCGGAAACCGCGCTCGTCGCGGATGGCAAGCCCGGTCTTCGCGCCGAATATCTCGACATGTCGGGCAAGCGCGTGTTCGTGCGGCAGGATCGCCGCGTGGACTTCAACCTCACCCGCACCGCGCCCAAGGGGCTGGACGCCAAGGGCTTCAAGGTGCGCTGGAGCGGATCGCTGGTGCCGCCGGGAGCGGGGACCTATCGCCTCGCGCTCGACATTCCGGCCTGCTGGAAGGACTGCACCCGCCATGACGACGTGCGCCTGAGCATCGGCGGCAAGGAACTGCACAGCGGCGTGCTCGGCAAGCAGCGGGTCGAATTCGACATCGCATCCGATGGCTCGCCGCAGCCGATCAGCCTCGAACTCGACCATTACGGCGAGGACGAGGGCCTGCGCCTCATGTGGCTGCCGCCCGCCGAGGCTCAGCGCGCCGAGGCCGTGAAGGCCGCTTCGCAGGCCGACGCCATCGTTGCCGTGCTGGGCCTTTCGCCCGATCTCGAAGGCGAGGCGCTGCAGGTGCAGGTGCCCGGCTTCGTCGGCGGCGATCGCAGCGATATCGCGCTGCCCGAACCGCAGGCCAAACTGCTGGAGGCGCTCCACGCCACCGGCAAGCCGGTGATCGTCGTGCTGACGAATGGCAGCGCGGTCTCGGTCGATCCGGCCATGGCCGATGCCGTGATGACCGCATGGTATCCGGGCGAGGCGGGCGGCACCGCCATTGCCGAGACGCTTGCCGGGGCCAACAATCCCTCGGGCCGCCTGCCGGTTACTTTCTACAAGTCGACCAGCGACCTGCCCGCCTTCGTCGACTATTCGATGAAGGAGCGGACCTATCGCTACTTCACCGGCAAGCCGCTCTGGGCCTTCGGCCATGGCCTGAGCTATACGACTTACGGCTACGAGGGCGCCAAGGTTTCCGCGCCCGCGCTGGGCCAGCCCGTGACGGTCACGGCCACCTTGCGCAATCTTGGAAGCATGGCGGGCGAGGAAGTGGTGCAGGCCTATGTCGTGTCGCCGGTGATCGAGCCGCGCCCGATCATGACGCAGGGCGTGTTGCAGCGCCAGCTTGCCGCCTTCACGCGCGTTCCGCTGGCAGCGGGCAAGTCGCGGGAAGTCTCGCTGACTATCGATCCGCGCAGCCTGTCGGTCGTGGATCGTCGGGGCACGCGCAAGGTCGTGCCGGGCGACTACAAAGTGTGGATCGGCGGCGGACAGCCGGGTGACGGCGCGGGCGCATGGGTGCAGTTCACCCTGACCGGACAGGCGCAGGAGCTGCCGAAGTGATGACTAAGACAAACCTCGACCGCCGCAGCACGTTGGCAGGCGCCATGACCGGTGCCGCCGCGCTCGCCATTCCGGCCACGGCCCGTGCGGTGACCATCCCCATGCCGCAAGGCGGAGGCCGTCCCCCGGTGTCGGATCGCCGCTACGTCAGCCGCGCGGTGGAGGCCGAGATCGACCGCGTATCGCGCAAGATTGCCGATCCCAAGCTGCGCGCGATGTTCGTGGGCTGCTATCCGAACACGCTCGACACCACCGTCTACATGGACAGCGTGGACGGCCGTCCGGACGCTTTCGTCATCACTGGCGACATCCCCTGCCTCTGGCTGCGCGACAGCACGGCGCAAGTGCTGCCCTACCTCCATCTGGTGAACAAGGACCCGGCGCTCACCGCGCTGTTCCGGGGCCTGATCGCCCGCCAGTCGCGCTCGATCCTGATCGATCCTTATGCCAACGCCTTCATGCGCGATCCGTCTGCGAAGACCAATCTGTCGTGGGCGCTGAAGGACCAGACCGACATGAAGCCCGGCGTCGCCGAGCGTAAATGGGAGATCGACTCGCTCTGCTATGCGATGCGGCTCGGCTTCCGCTACTGGCGCCAGACGCGGGACAAGCTGCCTTTCGACCAGACCTGGGCCGAAGCCTCCCGCGCCTGCGTGCGCACCTTGCGCGAACAGCAGCGCAAGGGATCGCCCGGACCCTATCGCTTCCTGCGCACCAGCAACCGGCCGACCGAGACCATGCAACTCGACGGCTGGGGCGCGCCGAGCCGTGCGGTCGGGCTGATCCACTGCGGTTTCCGCCCCTCGGACGATTCCTGCACGTATCCGTTCCTGATCCCGGCCAACCTCTTCGCGGTGACATCGCTGCGCGAGATGGCCACCGTGGCCGAGCAGGCCCGCGGCGACACCGCGCTGGCCGCCGATGCCCGCGCGCTGGCAAGCGAGGTGGAAGCGGCGCTGCGCCAGTGGGGCACGATGCTGCTGCCGGACGGCCGCCGGGTCTGGGCCTACGAAGTGGACGGCTTCGGCAACGCGATGTTCATGGACGATGCCAACGTCCCCTCGCTGCTGGGTCTTGCCTTCCTCGAATGCGTGGACGCCGCCGATCCGCTCTGGAAAGCCACGGCGGAGGCCTGCTGGTCGGACGCGAACCCCTACTTCTTCCGGGGATCGAGGATCGAGGGCATCGGCGGGCCGCATGTCGGGCTTGGGCAGGTCTGGCCGATGAGCCTAATCGTGCGCGCGCTGTCGAGCAGCGATCCGCTGGTGATCCGCGCGATGCTGCGGATGCTGCGCGATACCGACGCGGGCACCGGCTTCATCCACGAGGCGGTGGACAGCAACGATCCTGCCAAATTCACGCGTGACTGGTTCGCCTGGGCCAACGGGCTCTTCGGGGAACTGCTGGTCAAGCTGGCCGATACCCGGCCCGAACTGCTTTCCGCGCCGCTCTGACACGCGCCTGCCTTTACCAAAGGACTGACGATGGACTTTTCCCGCCGCCGTTTCCTCGCCACTTCCGCCGTCGCGGCGACTGCGCTTGGCGCCGACGCCGCGCAGGCCGCGCGCCGCGCCGCCGGTGATGCCGCCGCGCCGCTGCCCTCGGGCGCGGTTCCCTCGGCGCGGCAGTGGAACTGGCACGCGCACGAAATGTACGCTTTCGTGCACTTCGCCATGAACACCTTCACCGACAAGGAATGGGGCTACGGCGACGAGGACCCCAAGTGGTTCAACCCGACAGATTTCAATGCCGACCAGATCGTTGCGGCGGCCAAGGTTGCGGGAATGCGCGGCGTCATCCTGACCGCCAAGCACCATGACGGCTTCTGCCTCTGGCAGACCCAGCTTACCGAGCATTCGATCCGCAACAGCCCCTACAAGGCGGGCAAGGGCGATATCGTTGCGGAAATGTCGGAGGCGTGCCGCCAGGCGGACATGCTGTTCGGCCTCTATCTCTCGCCGTGGGACCGCAACCACGCGGAGTACGGCCGCCCGGCCTATATCGACTATTACCGCAAGCAGTTGACCGAACTGTGCACCCGCTACGGCAAGCTGTTCGAAGTCTGGTTCGACGGCGCCAACGGCGGTGACGGTTACTACGGCGGCGCGCGCGAGGCGCGCAAGATCGATGCGCCGAAGTATTACAACTGGCCCTCGATCGTAAAGCTGGTCCACGAACTTCAGCCCGATGCCTGCACGTTCGATCCGCTTGGCGCCGATGTGCGCTGGGTCGGCAATGAGGACGGCGTGGCGGGCGATCCCTGCTGGCCGACGATGCCGAACGTTCCCTATGAGCAGGATGTGGGCAATGCGGGCCTGCGCGGGGGCGAGATCTGGTGGCCGGCGGAAACCGACGTTTCGATCCGGCCCGGCTGGTTCTATCACGCCGACGAGGATTCCAAGGTCAAGAGCCCGGCGCGCCTGATCCGCCTCTACGACGAATCCGTGGGCCGGGGCACCAATCTCAACCTGAACCTGCCGCCTGACCGGCGCGGCCGGATCGCCGATCAGGACGTGAAGATCCTCAAGTCGTTCGGCGATGCGATCCGCGCGACCTTCGCGAAGGATCTGGCGCAGGGCAGCGTCGCCCATGCCAGCGCCTCGCGCGGGGGCCGCTTCGTGCCCGCCCAGGTGCTGGACGGCCAGCGCGAGACCTACTGGTCCGCGCCCGACGCCGTGCTGACCCCCACATTGACGCTCGACCTCGCGCCGGGCACGCGCTTCGACGTGGTGCGCCTGCGCGAATACCTGCCGCTGGGTATCCGCGTGACCCGCTTCGCGGTGGAAGCGGAGATCGACGGCCAGTGGCAGCGCCTTGCCGAGAAGGAATGCATCGGCGCGCAGCGCATCATCCGCCTGCCGCAGCCGATCGCGCCGCGCCGGGTGCGGCTGGTCGTCCTCGAAGGCAGCGCGGCGCCGGCGATCTCGGAATTCGCGCTGTTCGCCTCGGTGGCGCCTGTCGATGTGCCGGCGATCGTCTCGACCGATCCCAGCGTGCTGGATTCCACCAAGTGGACCATCGTTGCCGCCAGCGCGCCGGGCGCGGAACGGCTGCTGGACAATGATGCGGCGACGATCTGGAAGCAGCCCGCCCCCCAGCCGGGCAAACCCGCGCGCGTGACGGTGGACCTTGGCCGGGCCGAAGCGCTGGGGGGTTTCACGCTGACGCCGTCCCGGCAGGTCATGGCCGATTCCGCGCCGCCCCGGGGCTACGTCGCCGAGACCAGCCTTGACGGCAAGACCTGGAAGCGCAGTGCGGCAGGGGAATTCGGGAACATCGCTTATGCGCTCGCCACCCAGCGCATCGCCTTCGCCGCTCCGGTAAAGGCACGCTATCTGCGCCTGACCTTCGAGGCCACGGCGCTTCCCGCCGGGATGCTCGCCATCGCGGGGCTGGGCGCCTTTACCGGAAGGACCTGAATTCGGCGCAGGCAGGGCTGGGGGGCGGCGCCGAAGCGCCGTTTTCAGGCCTTGCCCGCCTCGATGGCGATGCGGATCGCCTCCATCGTGTTCTTGGCGCCGAGCCTGGCGATCATGTTGGCGCGGTGGATCTCGACCGTCCTCGGGCTGATCGACAGTTCCTTGCCGATGAGGCGGTTCGACTGGCCTTTCGCCACGCCGATCAGCACTTCGTGTTCGCGCTTGGTCAGGCGCGAGATCAGCGAGGCGGCGGCGGATTCGCGCGGGTGATAACGCCCCGGCACATCGGCCGTGCTTGCCGCCCGGGTGAGGATATCGCGCAGTTCCGCCATGTCCTTGGTCGGGATCACGTAATCGGCCGCGCCTTTCGATATCAGTTCCACGATCCGCCGCACATTGACGACGAGGCTGTATATCACGACGGGAATGCGCTGGGCATTGATCGATTTCACGAGGAAATCGTCCAGCACGTTGTCGTTGTCGCCAATAAGAGCGATCGTGGGGTGACGCGCCGAAAGATCGGTGAATTCGCACGAATATTGAATATTAAAAATATCGTCGACCTGCTTGAGGATCGAGGTGACGTATTTCTTGCGTTCGTTGTCATCGTCGATGAGTATGATGTTCAGCGTGTCGTTCATGTCCCTGTTCCGTGAATGATATTGATGGATTGCCGGTTCTGGTCGCTGCGCGATGGCCGGTGGTTCATTCGGCCGCCGGGAGGCCGGGCGCGGCGTCCGGCCGCCGGGGCGCGGTGCGCCTGATCCTCATGTTCTTCACCTGCCGCATGACCTGCGAGGCGGCCCAACGCGGGGCGATGGCGGCGAGAAGCAGCGTGTTGCGGTAGGACGGCCGCCGTTGCCGGTTGGCGCTGAGGCGCCGGATCTGCACCGAGGCGAGCCGGGCTTCGCGCGCAGACAGGCCGGAATCCTTCCATGCGGCGATCTCCTGGTGAACGCGCGCTTCCGAAGCGCGGATCTTGTCGATCGGCGCGATCGAGATGAGCTGTCCGGGAGAGCGCCGGTACCAGTAGCGCACGCTGTTCTCGCGCCAGAAGGTCGCGCCGAGATGGAGCAGTTCGAGGTAGAAGATGATATCCGCGAAATAGAGCGCATCCTTGAAGCGGACGGCGGCGGTCTTCGCGCTGCGGCGGTAGCTGAACCCGGTCGGGCCGCCGATCGGGTTCCAGGCGACGGAATGGCGCGGAATGATGCCCTGGGGCAGGTCCGGGATGGTCATGCGGACATGCCTGACGCTTTGCCCGAAGCTCAGCCCGGCGATGGAGATGCAGTCCACCTGCGGATTGCCCTGGTAGACGCCGACCGCGCGGCGCAGGTGATCGGGGTCCCACACGTCATCGGCATCGAGGAAGAACACGAAGTCGCCGGTGGCCCGGTCCAGCGCGGTGTTCCTTGCCCCGCCCGGTCCCTTTTCCTGGGCATTGTGCAGGAACAGGGTGGCGACATTGCCGTGCCTGTCGTCGGCCGGCAGCACGGCCTGCCTGTCGTCCACCACGATCAGGTGCTCTATCTCTATGCCGGAATCCTGCCGCGCGACGGACTGCCTGGCTTCCGCGAGGAAATCGTCCAGGGCGAGTGTCGGGGTAACGATGCTAACTTTCATGGGCGCTTCTCCAATAGAAGAGCGAGGACAGCAGATTCTCGCGGATGCAGATGGTGAGGTAGGCGAGCGCAACGCAGGCCTCGATGATCGTCAGGGTTGCCGCGGCGCCGAACAGGCCCATCAGGCGGGTCATCGCGAAATAGGCGGGAATGCCGATCGCGCCGGTGGTAAGGGTTACCTGCCGCACGATGGTGTCGCGCTTGGCCGCCAGTACCGCATTGTTGACGAGCAGGGTGGAAAGGCCGACCAGCGCGGGCAGCGGCGCCATGATGAGGATGCAGCGGGTGATGCCCTCATAATGGTCGAGCCCGATGGCGGTCAGCAGCGCCGGTCCGCCCAGTGCGATGACCAGCGACATCCCCACAGAAAAGAGCAGGGCCGTGCCGTTCAGGCGCAGCAGCCGGGTGGCCAGCTCCCGCTCGCCCGAGGCATAGCGCACGCTCAGCGGATAGGCGGTCATGAACAGCGGTGCCGAGCCCTGCTGCATCGCCGTCACCAGCCGCTGGCACAGGCCGAACGCGCCGACGATCTCGGGAGACTGGACGATGCCCAGGATCAGCACGCCGGCGCTGGTGTAGGAAAACACGCCGAGCTTCATCACGAAGATGTCCCGCCCTTCGCGCAGGAGCGATGCGGCCAGTTTCGGCCTGAAGCTCAGCGCGAAGTAGCCCTTGCGGTGCAAGAGCAGCAGGCCCGAGAGATGGATCGCCAGGATCGCGCCGCACTGGGACAGGAACAGGCCGTCGATGCTGTGGAAATGGTAAGCCACCAGCGCCACGCCCAGTCCCGCCAGCCGCACCGGCGCGGTCAGCAGCAGGAACTCCCTCTGCAGCGACAGTGCGATGAAGATCCAGGTGGGGATGATCCCGTTCAGCACCATGAACACCAGCACGCACAGCGCCGTGGCCACGCCGATCGAAGGTCCGGCAATGCCGATCGCGACGAAGGCGGCGAGCAGCGCGGCGAAGAAGAACCCGGTCTGGACGAGCATGATCGCGCCGATGACTTCGGCGATCCGCGCGGGGTTCTCCAGCGCCAGCGAGATTTCGCGGGCGCCGGAGTACCGGAAACCGTATTCCAGCCCCACCAGCACGAGCGAGCCCGCGCCGAGGTAGAACACCACTTCGGACCCGATCACCTGGCTGGCCATCGCGGCGGCCAGCCAGGTGATGAACGCGGGATATCCGATCTGGAAGCCGTGCAGCACGAAAGTGGACGCGAGCCTCATGGCGCGCAGGCCCGGCGATGGCGGGCGAAGGAGCCGGGGGCGGTCATGGTGCGGTGCGCTCCGCCAGATGCCGTTCCCAGGCCAGCGCATGGCGCACGATCGTGTCGAGGTCCTCGTGCGCGGGGCGCCAGGGCAGGGCGGCGGTGATCCTGCCGTTGTCCGCCACGAGGGCGTTGGGATCGCCCGCCCTGCGCCCTTCGAGGCGGCGAACTATCGGGCGGTTGGTCACGCGGTCCACCGCATCGAGCACTTCCAGCACCGAGAAGCCGCGCCCGTAGCCGCAATTGAAGGTGTGGCTGGCCGCCGGATCGGCGATCAGCGCGCCAAGCGCGAGGACGTGCGCGTCGGCAAGGTCCGACACATGGATATAGTCGCGCACTCCGGTGCCGTCTGGCGTGTCGAAGTCGGTCCCGTAGACCGACACCGCCTCGCGCTTGCCCAGTGCCGCTTCGACGGCGACCTTGATGAGATGGGTGGCGCCCAGCGTCGATTGCCCGGCCCGGTTTTCAGGGTCTGCCCCGGCGACGTTGAAGTAACGCAGGGCGCAGAAGTTCATCGGATGAGCGGCAGCGACATCGCGCAGCATCTGTTCGGTCATCAGCTTGGACATACCGTAGGGATTGATCGGCGACTTGCCGGAGTCCTCCACGATCGGCACGATTTCGGGGATTCCGTAGACCGCCGCGGTGGAGGAGAAGATGAAATGGCGCACCCCGCACGTAACGGCGCTTTCGATCAGCGCGCGGCTGCGGACGGTGTTGTTGCGATAGTAGCCCAGCGGATCGCGGACCGATTCCGGCACGACGACCGACCCGGCGAAGTGCATCACCGCGCCGATCCCGTGCTCCCGCATCGCCGCCTCGACCAGCGGCTGGTCGGCGATGTCGCCCTGGACGAAGGGAACGTCCTGCGGGACCGCCCAGCGAAAGCCGGTGGAGAGATTGTCTATCACCACGACCGGCCATCCGGCATCGCGCAGCGCGAGGACCGCGTGGCTGCCTATGTATCCGGCTCCGCCCGTCACCAGTACGGCGGGCTTTTCCGTGATTGAACGCATGATTGGACTGCCTTTGTATGAATGTCGTGTCTTGTGGGGAGTGCCCGGCGGTCAGCCCACCAGGGCAAGGACCTGCGGGGCATGGTCGGGGGTGAGGAAGTAGCCTCGCCGCATCTTGCACTTGATCACGTCCCGGTAACCGGCCCGCGCCAGCGCGGTCCGCAGGTCGTGAACGAAGACGCGCAGGGCCGATACGCTGTGCTTGCGCAGGCAGACGATGGACGCCAGTTCATGGTCCCCGCGCGGGCAGCCCGGTGTCGCGAGCAGCTCGATCAGGAGCATGGCGCTTCCCCGGTAGCGCAGGTCGAGGCGCTGGCGGATCTCGTCCACCTCCAGCGAGCCGAGGCGGCGCGCCTCTCCGGCCGCGCCGTGGTACATCAGGTCCAGCGCCACCGACTTCATCAGCCGCGCCTGCGCGAGGTTCTGGTCGGCCAGTTCGAGCAGCGAATGGGCCAGTGCATGGCGTTTCGAGGCGAGGTCCGGGCCGAACTCGCACTCAAATCGCGGCTTTGCCGGGAAGGCGCCGTTTCCCGGCGTGCCGCGGCGTTCGAGGGCCGAGGGGATCATGCGTCCTGTACCGCCGTGCCCAGATCCCGGACTTCCTGCGACCGTCCGCGCGACATCACCAGGATATCGTCTCCCGAGACGACGACGATCAGGTCCTGCACGCCCAGCAGGGCAACGCGCTGCCCGTCGCTTTGCACCAGGCAGTCGCGGGCATCGCGCCAGAATACCGGGCCGCGTGCGTTGTTGCCCTGATCGTCGCGGTCGAGCACGTCGTAGAGCGCGTCCCAGCTTCCCACGTCCGACCAGCCCAGCGCGGCGGGCACTACGGCCACCCGGTCATGATGTTCGAGCACCCCGTGGTCGATCGAGATCGAAGGGCTTGCCGCAAAGGCTGCGGGCAGGGGATGCACGGTCTGGGCCGTGCGGTCGGCGCCGGCCATGGCGTCCCGGACGCTGGCGGCCACGGCGGGCTGGTGCGTGTCGAGAGCGGCCATGATCGCATCGGCGCGGAACAGGAAGATGCCCGCGTTCCAGTGATAGCCGCCTTCCTCCAGCATCGCCCGTGCCCGCGCCGGATCGGGTTTCTCGACGAAGCTGCCGACCTGCCAGACACCGGCTGCGAGCGGTTCGGCGGCGCGGATGTAGCCGTAGCCGGTATGAGGGGAATCCGGCTCGATCCCGAAAGTGCAGAGCCAGCCTTCGCGGGCCAGCGGCGCGGCCTGCGCGATATGCGCCATCAGCGCTTCCGGGCGGCGGATGGCGTGATCGCTGGGCATGATCAGCAGCAGGTCGTCGCCCCGTTCGGCCATCGCGGCGGCCAGGGCGATGGCGGGGGCGGTATTGCGGGCCTGGGGTTCCAGCACGACGCGGAAATCCTGCACGCCGGCATCGTTCATCTGCTGCACCGTCTCGGCCCCGAAGGCCGCGCCGCCGATGACGATGGGCGGCGCGAAGACACTGCGGTCGCGCACGTAGTCCGCCGTCATCTGCAGCATCGTGCGTTCCGAAAGCAGCGGCAGGAACTGCTTGGGCCGGTCGGGGCGGGAAAGCGGCCAGAGCCGGGTGCCAGAGCCACCGGAAAGGATGACGGGTATGATCTTGCGCGCTTTAGTCATGGCAGGGCACTTTCCTTGCTTGCGGCGTCGTCCGGTGCCTGTCTCGCCGCCGCCCGCGTCAGCGCGGGCCACAGGACAAGCAGGATCGTCGGCAGAAACATCGTGATGAGAAGGTCATGGAGCGAGGACCGCCAGTCGCTTTCGGCACCGGCGGGGCGCGCCATGTCGAGCGCCTCGTTGAGGCATTCGGCGATGAACACGCCCAGCCATGCCATGCGCAGCGAGGCAGGCCTGACCAGCAGGTGGATGGCGGCGAAAAGCAGGACGCCCGCAAAGGCATGAAGCGCGTCCGGGGCGATCCCGGTGCCGCGTTCCAGCCAGACCTTTGCGGCCGACCAGGCCATGGCGATACCGGCGATCACGGGGCGCTCCTGAAGAACGTGCCTGGTCCGGCGAGGATTTCGATCCGGTCCGCGGTTCCCGGCGGCTTTTGCGAAAGGCGCAGGGCCGAGGTGTACCTGTCCCCTCCGGCGGCGGGCACGAGATCGAGGACATGGGCAGGCTCGGGCGCCATGTAGCGGCGGCACCAACTGTCGCTTTCCGCAAGCCGGAAATGCCCTTCGAGCGCATCCAGCCAGACTTCGGTGCCGCCTTTGGTCAGGCGGATGAGCGTGTCTCCCCTGGGGGCCAGTTGCCATTCCGCCGGGATCAGGAAGCGTGCGCGGGCTTCTCCTTTTCGTCCCGCCCAACTGTCCGCGATCACCACGCCGCCTTCGGCAAAGGCCGAGACGATGCGCCTGACGGTCCCTGCTGCCGTCGTCAGGCGGCCTCCCACCGCCTCGCCGGGACAGTCGCGCAGGTCGTCCGGCGCGATCGCTTCGGCGGCGGCGAGGCGGCCGACCTTGAAGCAGCCGAGGTACTCGACCGGCTCGGCGCCCTCGAAGCAGGGACCGTTGTGGCTGGCGGCCGACCGTTCGTGAGTCCGGCGCGGGCCGGTCGAGTATTGGGATGTGCCCGGATCGACGAACAGCCGCTCGCCTTCGACGTCGACTTCGACGGCGAGGAAATCGGCATGGCCGTGGCCGGGGTTCCAGCCGGGGCCGATCGGTCCGGCGTCCATCCAGACGTCGATCGCGCCGGCCGTCAGGCGCGCATAGCCCGCGTTGGGAAGGCGGCCCGACAGCGCGCGGGCCGGATCCTCGGGCCCGAGGATGTCCCGTGCGGTGGGGGTCTCGCCCAGCCAGCTGTCATTGAACAGGGCAATGTCCCCGTCGCGGTGGGACAGCATCCGCCAGGCCCGTTCCGCCGCCTTGGCGCGCTCGGCGGCAAGGGCGCGGGTCGCTTCGCTCAGGAAATCGGAGGCTGCGAAGATGTGCAGAGCCATGACGCTGAGGCCCTGGTACATGGCCGAACGTTCGATCTGCATGCCGTCCGCGAGGATCGTCTGCATGACGATCGCGCTGACTTCCCGGTCGAGCCGCCTTGCCTGCGCCGGGCTGTAGCCCCGGCAGGCCATGCCATAGAGGCACAGCGCGGCAAGGTTGCGCTCGGTGTGGTTGTTGCGCAGGTCGTGTTCCACATTGGCGCGGACGAAGGCCGCGTCCCGGTGCAGGAAACGGCTGATACGCGCGCGCAGTTCGGGATCGGTGCACCCCTGCGCGGATGCGAGGACGAGGCCGCTCAGCACGGCGAGAATGCGGTGGGATGCGCCGTAGGGAGACCAGATCGTCCGGAACGGGGCAGCAAGATCGAACCCGGCCGCGCTTTCGAAACTGTCCAGCAGCGCGTGAATCGTCGGCTCGTCGGCCTCGCGGCCTCCGGCCAGCAGGCTGTGCAATATTTCGAGCTGGCACAGTTTCATGCGCCAGAGATTATGGTCGTTCTCGCTCTCCAGCCGGTGCCGCCAGTCTATGGCGGCGATGCTGCCGAAATCGACCCTTGTGCCCATCAGTTCGAAAGCGCCGCGCGCGGCATCGTCGCAGGCGGTGCGGTCCGCACGGTAATAGCGGCCGATGAAGGCTGCCAGCGCGACCGGAACCGTGGCCTGCTTTGCGCCTGCAAGCGCGGGAAAGCGGGATGCGCGGCGCTCCATCGCGCGGCCATAGGCGCCGGGTGCGAGGGCGGCGAAGCGGTCGCGCGCCTTGCGGCGGATCTGGTGGACCAGAACCGGAAGGGGAACCCGGCGCAGGGCCGAAAGCAGTTGGCGGGACATCATCGAACTGTCGCTTGCTGGATCGAGGAGTGGGGCGGGCCAAGGCGTCGGCGCGCGGGCTGAGCAGGGGGGGCGGGCGGTACGAGGAAGCCTGCGAGCATCGCCGCAACCAGTTCCACCGGGAGCATGCGGACCGGGTAATCGACCAGCGAATGGAGCAGGAGGACGAGGATCCCGGTCCAGGCCGCGATCCCGAGCCGCCGGGCGGAGCCGGTTTCGCGCAGGGCCGAGACCCCTCTGCGCAGCCACCATGCGATCCCGGCCGCGAAAAGCAGGGTTGCCGGCATGCCGCCTTCGAGCATGATTTCGAGCAGGTCGTTATGCGCGTGGTTGACGTAGTGCGTCCCGACATGTTCGAGCGGCTCCACCGTCTGGAACACGCCGGCGAAAGTGCCGTAGCCGGAGCCGAACGGCCAGAAGCGCGCGATCGCGGTCCCGCTGTCCTGCCAGAACGACAGTCGCTCCATGTTTCCGTTGCGGATGCGGTCCATGACGATGCGGACCATCGCGTTGTTCATGGCAAGCGCGTATGCGCCTGCCGCAACCAGCGGCAGCACGGCCAACCACCTGAGGCGCCGCGCGGGGATCGAGGCCGCCAGCGGCAGCAGGCTGACTGGCAGCAGGAGCAGGCCCGCACGCGATGTCGTGGCGATCACACCGGCGGCAAGGCTCGCCATGAGCAGCAGGGCCAGGATCGAACCCGAAGCCTTGCGCGCGGCAAATGTGCAGGCCAGCGCCACGGCGACCAGCAGGAAGCTGGCCTGGTGGTTGCGGTTGGCGAACAGGCCGGTGGCATAGCCAAGATGCCCTTCGGGATAGAGCGTTCCCCACTGGCCCGCCGAAAGCAGTTGCATCACGCCCAGCAGGAGGCTGGCGAGCGCGCATCCGATGGCGACGGCGCTCAGGGCAAGGCGTTCGCGCAGGTCCATGTGGGCAACCGCCAGCAGCATCGCGGCTGCGGGCAGGAGCGCGGCCAGCGCGCGGCGGGTGGCGGCCGGGTCCAGGCTGAGCGGATGCGCGGCTTGTCCGGCGCCGACATGATCGGCGATGGCGGCGGCGAGTTCGCGTCCCGGCATCGCCCGCCAGACCGGCGCCGGCAGCGGCACCAGCTGGAGAGCCGCAAGCCCGGCCCATGCGGCCAGAAGCGCCAGCGGCACCAGCGCGCCGCGCCCGCGCATCGGCAGCGGGCTGGCCAGAAGCCATGCGGCCACGGCGATGGAGGCCAGTTCGATGGCGATTTCCGCCACGGCATGGCCGCTGCCGCCGCCGCCCGCCAGAACGGCCAGGATCAGGAGCAGCGCCGCGCCCGTAAGGCCGCGATGGCTGCCCGCAAGCAGGTCCGGCGATGTCATGACCGGTCCTCCGGGCCGTCCGGGGACGGGGTGATGAGGACGCGTTCGATGCTGGCGTGGCTCGGCGCCGGATCGTCCGTTCGGCGGGCGGCGAGAGAGAGCACTTGCGCGGTGCAGCCGGACTGCGGCACCGCGAAGGACTGACGCCAGCGCCCTGCCGCCGCGGTGCCGACCATCGCGATCGAGGGGCCGCGGGGCAGGCAGTCCACGGTCCAGTGCAGCGCGCCGCGCCGGAAGGCGGCGCTGGACGGCATGAGCGCGTCGATGCTGTAGCGGCCCGGCGCCAGCACGATATGCTGGCTCAGCAAAGTGCCGAAGGCGGATTGCCCGGCGGTGACGGAAAGCCTGCGCGGAGCCTTGCCGCCGCTGCCCGCCACCATTTCGAGTTCGGCGCCCGGCACGCGCTGCGCGCTCCAGGCGAAGGGGGCGGCACTGCCGGAAGGGGCGGCGGGATCGAGCTGCGCGAACGCGGGATCCAGCACCGGCGTATCGCCGGTTCCCGCATGGGCGATCCACAAGGTTCTGGCGCGGCGGTATTCCCGGCGATCCACCAGAACTTTCACATAGGCGATCAGGTCGTCCCGTCGGTGCGGCGCCGGGCCTTGCAGCCACTGCGCCAGCAGCTGTTCGTGCGCCGTTTCCAGTTCCGGCGGCAGGGTGCCGAGCTGCCGGAAGAAGCCGTCCTGCCAGGACGGCGCGGCGGCGAGACGGTCCAGCAGGGCGTCGCGGCCGCGCGCGTCGGTGGCGGCGCGGTGAAGCACGGGCAGCAGCAGCGGTTCCAGCGCCGGCTTGCGCCGCAGCAGCGCATCGATGCGCCGGATCGCCTGCGTTTCGTCTCCCCGGCGGACTTCGTCGGCGATCAGCATCGTCTGGGTCCGGCTGTCGCGCCAGCCCAGCTCGCCGCCAAGGCGCGCCAGCACCAGCGCTTCCGGCCCCTTGCCCGTGCGCTGGCGAAGCAGCGCCAGTTCCCGCAGCGCGGCCGCGTCATAGGGCCGCTCCGCCAGCCTGTCCGCCAGCGACGTTTCCGTGGCCGCCGCAGAGGCAGGGCGCAGCCGGTCGAGGTTGGCCTGGACGACCAGCACGGCCCCGGCAAGCGCCGCGCCCAGTGCCAGCAGCGGCCTGCCCGCGTGAATGAAGGATGCGTGGGCAGGGGTCATCGCCGTCCCAGCCAAGAGCGCGGACGGCGCGCTTCCTCATCGTAGCGATAGTAGGACTCGTAGCCGTAGCCGAGCGTGCGGACATCGACGCGATTGAGAATGACCCCGCGCAGCGTCGCCCGGCTGAGCCGCAGGCGGCGCAGGGCCGAGCGGATCGTCTTGCGGCGCGTCTGGCCCGCATCGATGACGAACAGCGTCGCCTCGACATGGACGGCGATGCTCGGCGCATCGGCGAGGCCCAGCATGGGCGGTCCGTCGATGATGACGATATCGTACATCTCCTCCAGCTGGCCGATCAGCCAGGGAAGGGTGCCGGATGCCAGCAGTTCGGCGGGATTGGGCTCCGCGGCGCCGGCCGAGATGAAATGGAGGTCGGCGATGGCGGTGCGGCGCACCACGTCCTCGATGGCCTTTTCGCGATTGAGGAGGTCCGCTAGCCCCGCGTTGTTCTCGAAAGAGAGCAGCTTGTGCATCGAGGGGCGGCGCATGTCGGCGTCTACCAGGAGCACGCGGCGGCCGATCTGCGCAAAGTCCCGCGCGAGGGCATAGGCGGTGCTGGTCTTGCCTTCGCCCTTGCCGCAACTGGTGATGAAGACGGTGCGCGGCGGCCCGTTTCCGCCTGCAAGCTCGATGGCCGAACGGATCGTGTGGATCGCCTCCGACAAGCTGGAATTGCGCTTTTCCACTTCGTCGCGGAAAGTCACGCCCGCGTCGAGGCGCGGGACCATGCCGAGCCCGGTGACGCCCAGCTTGCGCTCGGCATCGTCCACCGTGCGCAGCATGTCGTCTAGGTTTTCGCGCAAGTAGATCACGCCGATCGCGGCGACGAAGGCGGCCAGCAGCGAAAGGCCGAGATTGACGGGGAGATTGGGCGCCACCGGGCGAACCGGCGTCGAGGCGAGATCGACGATCGAGATGTTGTTGGCCGAAACGCCCGCCGCCGCGCTCACTTCCTTGAAGCGCTGGAGCAGCCCGTCGTAAAGTTCGCGATTGGTCCGCACTTCGCGGCGCAGGATGGTGTAGCGGATCGACCGGTCCTGCTCGCTCAGCGTCGCGTTGCGCAGCCGTTCGACCTCGCCCTGCATCTGCTGTTCCTGAAGCTCGGCGGCGCGGAAGCGGTTGCGGATCGAACTGCGGATATCTTCGGCGAGATGGGCGATGCGCTGGTTGAGCGCGGCGATCTCGCTGCGCAGGCGGATGAGGTCGGGATGGTCGTTCTGGCGGCGCTGGCTTTGTTCGGCGTAGCTTCCCTCCAGTTCCGCGCGGCGTTCCATCATCGTCTGGATCGCCGGATTGGAGAGCACTTCGGGCAGGCTCATCAGCGGGGCGGAACGGGTGGTGGTCCAGAGCTGTTCGGCGTCGATCCGGCGCGAGCGGGCCTGGGACAGGGCATCGTTCGATTCGATCAGGCTCGATGCGACGAGGGACGGCGCGCCGCTGGCGGCGCTTCCCGCCTCGCGGATGGCGTCCGTGTCGATGATGCCGCTGGAGCGGGCATAGCCGACCATGCTGCGTTCGGATTCCTCAAGCCGTTCCTTGGCCTGTTCGAGCTGCTCGCGCAGGAACTGGCGGGCATAGACCGAGGTGTCGAACCGGCGGCTGAGGTTGCTGGAGATCATCGTATTGGCGAAGGCATTGGCGACCTTGGCGGCCATCGCCGGGTCCGGACTGTCGAATGCGATGCGGGCCACGCGCGAACCGTCTGGCAGGGTGATCGACAGGTTGTCGCGCAGCACGGCGATCACCTGCTCGCGGTGCGCCTCCCCGGCGCCGAGCGTGCCCATCGCGCCTGACAGCGGCTTGACGTGCATGGCCTCCAGGAAGCCGTTGCCGCCGAACAGGCCCAGCGTTTCGGCAACCCGGATCGCCAGGGCGCGGCTGCGCAGGATCTCGGTCTGGGTCTGGAGGAAGCGGTCGGCGTCCTGGACGGCCTGCACCGGCTCGATATCGGGTGCGTCCAGCACGCGCGATGCCTGCTGGTCGATCTGGATGCTGGATTCGGCGCGGTAGGTCGGCACGGTCAGCACGGTGACGGTCAGACCCAGCAACAGGCCCGCGCCGCAGATCAGCAGGACCAGCCAGCGATGGCGGACCAGCGCTGCCCTCAGCCCCTCAAGATCGATCTGCGACCCGGCGAAAAGCCAGGAATCCGGCGCGGCGTGATCGCCGTGGGCCGGCAGGGGGGAATGGGAAAGGTTCGGCATCAGCGGGCATATCCGGTCAGGGCAGGGCGGCAGGGGGCGGCGGCGGGATGGCTCATCGGTAGGCCCGGAACACGGCGACGAGCGGCGCCGTCGTCAGGATGTCGCGCCAGGCCGCCTTGAGCGACGAGAAGCCGACGACCACGGTGTCCCCGCCAAGGATTTCGGGATCGGGCAGTTCGCCTCTGCGGATCATGCCCACGTCGAAGACCGCGCCCATGGCCTTGCCGTCGACCGTGCGCAGTATGACGATTTCGCCAAGCGCGGAGATGCGGCTGGTCCCTTCGGCCATCGCGATCGCGCCCAGCAGCGTGGTCCTGCCCTGCACGGGGTAGATACCCGGCTTGGTCACGGAGCCTTCCACCACCACCTTCTGCGACACCGCCGTGGTGAGATTGACGGAAACGTCGGGATTGCGAAGCATGCGCTGGCCGAGCCGGGCGGCGATGTCTGACGCAAGCCCGTCCGTGGTGAAGCCGCTGGCCCTCACTTGTCCGATCAGCGGCAGCGAGATGTTGCCGCCGGTGGTGATCTGGACATCCTTGAGGCTGAGGTCTGGTTCGTTCAGCACGGTGAGGCTGATGACGTCGGAAGGGCCGAGGATGTAGTCGCGCCCGCTTTCGGGGGAAACGGCGGGGATGACCTGGTAGGCCGCCTCGTCACGCGGCAGGTCGGGGCGCGCGCAGCTTGCGAGGAGCGAAGCCAGCACGGCGCAGCCAAGCACGCCGGAAATTCGGTGGGGCCGCGGGAAAAGGGGTGTCACGTTCGCTGTCCTGGATTGAAGGGGTGTCGAGGGGGCGTTCCGTTCGAACCGGGCGGGCATCACACGGGATGGCCTCCGAACCGCTTTCGCAGGGGCGCGAGCCGTCTGGTCGTCAGGCTGTAGGCCAGCGACGAGATCGCGATGGTCGCTGCAAGCGAGAGCACCGCGCGCAAGTGCGGAGAGACGACGAACCGCTCGGCCAGGGAATAGACCGGATAGTGCCAGAGGTAGAGTTCGTAGCTGGTCTTTCCGAGGTAGCGGATGGGCGGCAGTTCGGCGATCCGGCGGACCCAGGCGTTACGCGCCGGGAAGATCGCACCGCAGAAAGCCGCGCCGATGGCGATGCTTTGCGGCGTGTACTTGAAGGCCGTCTCGTAGAACCCGGACCAGTGGACCAGCGAGAGCAGCATCGCCAGCGCCCCGCCCCAGAGCAGCACGGCGCCATGGCGTTCGATCCATGCCTGCCCGATCCGGCCCCCGTCGAGCAGGAGGGTGAGCAGCACGCCCCAGCCGATCGCGTCGATGCGGGTCAGGGTGAAGTTGTAGTTGATGTCGTCCGCGAACCGGGGCGTGGCAGCCCACATTAGCATCCGCAGCACCAGTGCGCCTGCCAGCACCGCCGAGATCATGCGGATCCGGCCCGCGCTGCCCCGTACCAGCAGGAGCACGGGGGGAAGCAGCAGGTAGAAATGCTCCTCCACCGCAAGGCTCCAGAGCGGTTCGAGCGCGTCGTAACCGGCATTCCAGCCCAGCAGGCGGGAGCCTATCTTGTGCACGTTGCCGAGGTACGAGAACGAGAGCAGGACCTGGCTCCAGGAGAAGCCGGCCGGGTCCGTCAGCGCCAGCAGGGGCACTCCGACGATCCCCATGAGCGCGAGCGGCGGCAGCAGCCTGATGAAGCGCCGGACATAGAACCGGCCAAGCGCGATCTGTCCGTATGTCTTCTCCTCGGCAAGCATGAGCCGGGTAATCAGGAACCCGCTGATGAAGAAGAAGATCGAAACCCCGAAGCCGCCGGGGATATAGGGCACCAGCTGGTAATGGGCGGCGATCACGATCGCCACGGCAACGAGGCGCAGCCCGTCGAGCCCGCTGACGTAGCCGAAGCGGGCATGGGTCTGGTTGGTATGCGCGGTCATGCTGCCATCTCCCGGTGGGCCGGCACGGCGGGCAGGGCGCTGCGGTTGCCGGTACGGAATCCGGGATTGAGCGCGAGCCCGATCAGCAGCCAGAAAGGCGGATAGGCGGCCGGGAAGCTCTGCACCCAGGTCATGAACATCATCGCCAGGGCAAGCGGCACGTAAGGCAGGGCCGAAAGGCTCACGGTCCTGAAGAGCAGGAGCACGAAAGCCAGCCCGGCCAGGCCGTATTCCAGGAACAGCACCGGAAAATAGGCGACCGGCGATCCGGTGAAGCTCAGCGGGACCGAAGCCGCGTAATAGCCGGTCAGGCCGAAGAACCTGCCGAGATCGTACTGCGCGTAGAGCTGCGCGCCGACCTTGAGGAAGGAGCCCGCGCCGTAGCCCATCAGCCGGGAATCGATCATGCCGAGGATGCCCACGGCATTGTGGACGATGCGGTAGGACAAGGTGGTGTTGAGCAGGCCCGAGGGCGAGCGCAGCGACAGGATGACCAGATCGAGCCCGCGCACGCCCGTTTCGGGCGCCATGCCGATGGTCAGCACGAGCGCCGCCGCCACGCCGCCTGCGGCGAGCAGGCGAAAGGCCACGGCGCCCCGGATATCGGCCCGGCTGCCCGCGCCTTCCCGCGTCAGGTAGAACAGGCTGCCAAGCACGATCACGGCGAAGAAGCCCGAACCGGACTGGGACAGCGCGACATTGAACAAGGCAAGGCCGATGGGCCAGGCAGGCACCTTGTATCCGCGGTCCGACAGGACCTTGCGGGTTATCAGCGCCAGCAGCACCATGAAGGCCATGGTGAAGCCGAAGTCGGTGGCCTCGGGGGCGAGCCCGGTCGCCCCGCGCCCGCCGGCCACGCCCTGCGCCGTGGGAACCAGCGGCTTGGTAATCGCCAGGTACAGGCCCTTGCTGACGAACCCCAGCACCGCAAAGCCGCTCCACAGCGGCAGGGTGATCGTGAGCACGCGCCACAGCAGGATCGGCGAGACGTAGGGCGCGGCCACGATGATGGCCCAGCAGATGACGAAGCTTGCCGACCGGCGCAGGTAATAGTCGAGCCCAACGTTGCCCGGGTCATTGACGTAGAGCATGAACCACAGCGCGAAGGCCAGCACCAGCAGCTGGAAGCCGTTGATGCGCAGCGACGATGTCAGCACCCGGTGCAGCACGAAGGCCCAGCACAGCAGCGCGGCCCAGGGCTGGACCTGCGAAGGCGCGGCGATCGGGCCGAACACCAGGTAGGGCAGGCAGCACAGGACGACGGCGCCGGCGAGAAGGCTGGCGCTGATGATGTCGTCCCCGTCTTCGGCGGCGAACGGCGGGGCAACGTAAAGCCTGTCGGTCATGCCGGTACGGCTGCCCGTTCCTCGACCGGATCGGCAGGCAGGCCAAGGCTTTCGAAGATGGCTTTTTCAAGCTTGAGGAAATGGGATTCCCAGGTCCAGTTGCTCTCGACGTAGCGCCGGGCGGCCGCGCCGAGGGCGGCGCCGCGCCGCGGGTCGGAGAGGATCCCGATCACGGCATCGGCGAAGGCGGGCGCTTCGTCCGCCAGCAGCAGCGCGTCGCCCGGGGCCATGGTGCCCTCGTTGGCGATGGAGGTGGCGACGATCGCCTTGGCGCTGGCCATGTATTCGATGAGCTTGTTCTGCATTCCGCCCGCCGCCCGCATCGGATTGATGCAGACGCTGGCAGATCGGATGTTGATGCCCATGTCGCTGACCGTCCCGGTCACGCTGATGCCGTCACGCCCGTCGAGCTCGCGGATCGGCGCGGTGGGATCGCGGCCCTGGATGACGAGGCGGGCATCGGGAACGGCGGCGCGGATACGCGCCCAGCAATGCTCGACGAACCACAGCACCGCCTGCACGTTCGGCTGGTAGAGCATCGATCCCGAGAAGACGACGCGGCCGGGCACGATCTCGTCCGGGCGGGCGGGGCGATAGTGGCTGAGGTCGGTGCCGTGAGCGCCGTAGACCCAGTTGTCGATCTCCGGCTGGCCCTGCGCGGCGCAGACCGCCTTGACCTTTGCCACGTCGGCCGGGCCGATCAGCACGGAACGGGTGAAGCGCTGCCAGACGCGTGCCTCGTACCACTCGCAGCGCGCCGTCTCGATCCGGTAGAGCCAGCGCCGCACCGGGTTGCGTTCGTTTTCGAGGATGCGGCGGGTATTGAGCGACTGCGAAAGTTGCATCGCGAGGAAGGTCGCCGGAAAGGTGGTGGCATTGCGATGGAGGCGTGCGGGCGGCTGCAGCACCGCGTGGGCGCTGCGCATGTAGTAGCAGTAGATCACGTCATAGGCGTTCGAACGCGTGGCGGCGGCGAGTTCGCGTGCCAGCACTTCGTTGCGGAACATCGCGACCTGGGCGGGCTCCCGCCTGAACAGCCCGGCGATCAGCCCTCGCAAGATCCGCACCGGACCGTGCCGGTAGATGCGAAGCTTGCGGCAATTGCGCTCCAGCCACTCGCGCTGGGTTCCCGACAGTTTCCCCTGCATGTCGAGCGTGTAGAGGTCCACATCGTGCCCGCGCGCGGCCAGAAAGCTGATGAGATGCGCGACGGTCAACTGGTCGCCGCGCATCATCGGGAAGGGCAGCCTGCTGTAGACGATCGCAATCCGCAGGGGGCGATCGCTCGGCGGGCAGTCCATGACTTTGGGAAGCGCCTCCATGGTCACGGCAGACGGTTGGTGCTGACATGCTTGCGCGCGTTCACCTTGAGGTCGGCGATGAGGCCGATGGTGTCGATCGCCAGGTCCCATTCCTCGCTCTCGGCCACGTCGCGCGGCACGAACAGGCGGTTGAGCGCGGGCAACTGGCTATAGGCATAGCCCAGGTTCTGCCCGATCAGCTTGGAGGGGATCAGGGTCGGGTCGTAGACCGAAAGCTGATATCCGGATTCCAGCAGCTTGCGGGCAAGATCGACATTGGCGCTTTCGCGCAAGTCGTCGCTGTCCGCCTTGAACGAAAGGCCCGCCATCAGCACCTTGCCGCCTTCCGGCACGTTTTCCCGCACGTACTGGAACAGGAAGTACTTGTGGCTCTCGTTCGACCGCAGGACGGAATCGATCATGACGGTATGCGCGCCGACATCGGCGGCGATATACTGGAGCGCGCGCACGTCCTTGGGCAGGCAGGAGCCGCCGAAGGCGCCGCCCGGGCGCATGTAGTAGGGCGAGATGTTCAGCTTGGTGTCGGAAACGAAGATCTCGTGAACGCTCTGCGCGCTGATGCCGAGCTTTACCGCCGTTCGCCCGATCTCGTTCGCGAAGGCCACTTTCACCGCGTGCCAGGTGTTGTCGACGAACTTGGTGAATTCCGCTTCGCGGAAGCGGGTGACGAAGGTGGGCGCGGCGATGCCGTCGTAAAGCGCCGTCATGTTTTCCGAGGGCGCGCCGTCCACGGTGCCGATCACGATCTTGGGCGGGTGGAAATAGTCCTCGATCGCGGTCGCTTCGCGCAGGAATTCCGGGTTGTAGACCAGTTCGATGGCCTGCGGCAGGCGGTCGCCCAGTTCCGCCTCGAAGATAGGGTGAACCAGCGTTTCCAGGCTGCCCGGCCGGATGGTGGAGCGGTATACCACGGTCAGCGGACGCGGCCGGTTCGTGGTGACCGCGCTGGCGATCTGGCGGCTGACCTCGCCGATATACGACATGTTGTGCGAACCGTCGGGTCCGCTCGGCGTGCCCACGCAGACGATCGCCATGTCGCATTCGTTGACGAGGTCGCCGGCGTTCTGGGTATAGGACAGGAGCCCCAGCTCACGGCCTTCGCGCAGCAGTTCGTGAAGGCCCGGTTCGGCGATCGGGCAGCCGCCGGCGTTGAGCTCCGCGACCTTGGCCTCGTTGACCTCGACGCCGCTGACCATGTGTCCCGATCGTGCCAGGCACGCGGCCGCAGTAAGGCCGACATAGCCCATTCCGAAAACAGCAATATGCATTACGCCAGTTCCTGTATGTATGCGTTCGGTCCGGCCGGGCTTTCACCCGGCGGAGATGCAAGAAGGGAAAGTGTTGGTCAGAAGGCGGACTTGCCGCTCAGCGCCATGACGGTCCGGCAGACGATCCTGATGTCGCCCGAAAGGGACCAGTTGCGGACATATTCGAGATCCGATTCCAGCCGGTTCCTGAGGTCGGTGTCTACGAAAGTGGTCCCGCGGAAACCGCGCACCTGCGCCAGTCCGGTCAGTCCCGGTTTGACGGCGTGGCGGTGCCAGTATGCCGCATCGACTTCCCAGTAGAGCTGGTCCCCGGCCTTCGCGCCGAGCGCGTGGGGCCTTGGTCCGACGATGCTCATGTGGCCGAGAAGCACGTCTATCAGCTGCGGCAGTTCGTCGATGCTGGTGGCGCGGATGAAGCGGCCGACGCGGGTGATCCGGTCGTCGTCGCGACCTCTCGTCAGCTGGCTGCCGTGGAGATCCTGGGTCTCCACCTTCATGCTGCGGAACTTGTGCATCAGGAAGGTGCGGTTGCCGCGTCCGATGCGCGGCTGGCGGAACATCACCGGGCCGGCGCTGTCGATCCTGACGGCAAGGGCGGTGAACAGCAGCAGCGGCAACAGGGCCACCAGCGCCGCGCTGGCAAACAGGATGTCGAACCCGCGCTTGGTGATCCGCTGGTCGAGCGAGAGCGGTTCGGCCGCGACCTTGAGCGTGGTGCGTCCGTCGAACTGGCCGGCTCCCATCGGCGCCAGTTCGCCGACTTCGTCCACCACCACTTCCACCGGAACATTGGCGCCTCGCAGCGCCGCCACCCACAAGGCGCGCTTGTCGGAGGCACAGGCCACGACGACGCGATCGGCGTTGTTCGCCAGCGTGCCGAGACGGGCAAGGGCGGCGGGGTCATTGAGATCGGCGCGCAGCCCGTGGGCCTTCACGTCGACGATGATGCCGTCGGAAATCGCCATGGCCGTGGCCATCGACTGGTCGTCCAGCAGCACGATCGTCCGGGCATGACCCGACCGCGCGCGCCACCAGCGCGACGCGAGCAGGCTGGCCAGCCCGAACCGTGCGACACCGATGGTCAGGGCCGAAGCGCCGACCGCGCAGGCGAGGGTTTCCGAAATGCGGCCGGTCGTCCGCTCGAACAGGGCGGCCAGTACCAGCAGCGTCAGGAACGTCACGAGGATGGCGAGCCAGGCCCGCTGCACGCTGCGCACGGCATTGGAGGCCAGCGCCGGCGAAAAACTGCCGCCGTAGCAGGCGACTGGGAAATAGGTGGCCGCCAGCATGAGCATGACGTGTTCGTGGAGGTTTCCCCAGGCGGCGGGCCAGGACGCCAGCAACAGGGCATGGCCGGCCAGGAATCCGGCGCCGTCGGCCGCCAGCAACTGGCATCCGGTCAGCAGGAAGCGGAGCGGCTTGCCATAAGGCGCGGCGACGGCGTCCCGCAGCGGCAGGTCGCCGCTGTCGGGTGCCTCGATGAAAGGCATTGGACTTTGAACGGAAGTGAGCACACGCCCCCCTATCGCCGGGCGATACCGTCCGGCGCGACTGTGTCTTCAATGGATGTAACCGCCTCCCCCAGAGGCGGCGCGCGGATCAGGACGCCGGGCTGGCGGGCGGATCGTCGGAGTTGCTGATGGCAACCGCGGTCAGGCCGCCTGCGGCAATGATGCCGCCCAGAGCCCATAGCCACGAGCCTTGCAGGAAGCCTCCGCCCGCCGCGGCGGCAGCGCCGCCGCCGCCGGCAGCGGGCAGGCCTTCGGCGCCGGTCTGCGTGGCCATCCTGGTGCTGGCGCGCTTCACGCGCTCGGGCGCCGGAGGCGCTGCTGCCACGAGGCCGAATGCGGCAATGCCCGCGATGAGATAAGTCGGACGAAATCCGGACATGTGAAATTCTCCAATCCGTGGCAGATACATCTCAAGATAATCTGCCGTATGGTGGGAAAAATTATTGCATTTTTATTTTAATAAATGCGTTTTTCGAAGTGTTTTCGTTATCTGAAATGGTGTCGATATAAATGTATCGAGATAAATTCTGATATTTAACGAGTGAATTCATATGGTATTGCGAACGGAGAGGTGCGGCCGGGCAGTTGTTCGCCCCCACGAAACAAGGTGCCGCACCTCTCGGCCTTCGGAGGCGACCCGAAGGAAGTTGGACGCCCGCAGGACGCCGGCCTCTTCACTGGACGAATCTCAGCGAAGGTTCCGGCGCGCACTGCCAGCCCCGTGATGTTTCCGGCGGTTGCGGAAGTCCGTCCGCCACGTAAGGTCTTGGTCGGCAGCCGCAGGGCTGGCCCCAGAGGTAGCCCTGCTGCCAGTTCACCCCCGCCTCCAGCGCGATATTCCGGTGCTGGGAGGTCTCGACCCCTTCCGCGACGACGGTAGCGCTGATCGACTTGGCCAGTTGAGCAAGGGAAACGAAGATCGCGCGGCCACGCTCCGAAGCGGTGGCCCGGCGCAGGAACAGGCTGTCGATCTTGATGATGTCGGGCGCGAAAGCCAGCAATTGTCTGACCGAAGCGTACCCCGTGCCGAAATCGTCAAGCACGATGCCGCAACCGAGGCGGCGCATCGTATCGACGAACCGCACGGCATCGGAGACTTTCGGGAAAGATGCGGTTTCGGTGATTTCGAGCAGCAAGCGCCGGGCGATGTGACCGTTGCGCCGCAGGGTCGAACGGATGTCGTCCCACCAGGGATCGTCGCTCAGGCTCAGGGCGGACAGGTTCACCGCGATCTGGATGTCCTCCGAGCGTTCCAGTTCGGCGATCACCTGCCGGACCATGAAGAGATCGAGCAGGCGCACGAAGCCCAGCCGCTCCATAGAGAGGATGTAGGTCCCGGGGCGTTCCGGCAGGCCTTTGCTGTCGGATAGCCGGGCGAGCGCCTCGAAGTAACGGGTCACCCCCGAGTCCGCGCAGCGCACTTTCTGCCAGAACGGGCGGAGGCCTCCGCTTCCGGCAGTGCCGTCCCGCATCGACTTGAGCGCCGTGAGGGCGTGGGAGACGATCGCCATGTCGGCCCGGTAACGCTCGGCTTCCTCGCCATACTCGGGAAGGGCGCCGACGAAGGGAAACATCCATTCCGAAACATCGCCCGGGCTGGCATCGTCTTCGCCGGAATCGCTTTCGCCGGAATCGCTTTCGCCGGAATCGCTTTCGGGGGTGAAGATGCTCCAGCAGGCCGAAACCCAGACATGGATCGGCCCCGCCTTGCTGGCGAAGGCCAGCAGCGGGATCGCCTCGCAGACCGTCGCCGCCCAGGCCGTGCCGGTCTCAGGGGTCATCGTGTCGCCGAGCCGGGTGCCGCGCTTGATCCTGACCTCCAGGATATCCGCGCGGCATGTCTCCATGGTGCCATTGTCCTGAACGAGCCGGGCGATATGGTCATGAGCGGTCGCCACCGCCTCGGAAGCGAGTTCCTGGCCATAGGCGGCCACGAGATGCGGATAGTTTCCAATGCGGAACCAGAAGAGCGCCGTGTCAGGGTATCTGGCCAGGCGGGCAACGTGAGCCGCGCCGGCCCTGGTGCCCTCGGTTCTTCGTCTGTCCGCGTTAATAGCCATTGCCAACCCCCACATCAGCAAGACTCCGAGTGGAACTGCCGTGTCTGAGACGGTTTAGCCAAAAGTGTCTCAAACCGCCCGGAGCGGGGTTTTGGTAGCGGCGTTAACGCTATGTCTTTACCGGATAATCCGTCACCGCGAGGGCTTCATCATATGCCATGGACTGTCTATAACCGGCACGGACAACGCAAATATCTTACTAATAATGAGATCGACGCATTCATACGTTCCGCACGTAATCGAAGTGCGGATGTGCGAACGTTTTGCTGGATGCTGGCCTATACTGGCTGCCGAATCTCCGAGGCGCTGTCGTTGACCGTCGACAGTATCGATTTCGAGGCCAAGCACGTCATTATCCAGTGCCTGAAAAAGCGCGGCAAACGAATATTTAGGGCAATTCCTCTTCCGCCCAACTTTCTGAGAGTTTTGTATCAATGGCTCCGATCGCGCTCCAGCGACGATCCCGAGCTGTGGCCATGGTCCCGCATGACGGGTTATCGCCGGATCTGCGAGGTCATGGAAAGTGCGGGAATAACCGGCACTTATGCCAGCCCCAAGGGTCTGAGGCACGGTTTCGGCGTCCGTGCGATCCAGGCCGGAGTGCCGCTTACACTGGTCCAGAGATGGCTTGGACATGCGGACATCAAGACAACAGCAATCTATACCAGCGCAGTCGGACCAGAAGAGCGGGAAATCGCGGCCCGTATGTGGCGGCAAAAGATCACGGAGAAATCGAAATTCTCCGATATGTTGCCCGGTGACGACTTGGTGGAATTCGCCGGAGAACCGGTATCGACCGAGAAGGTGGCAGAGGGTGTGTCAGGCGGGTCAGTTAACAGGCCGTCGTCGAAGGATATGGTAAACCCCGGTAAAGGTGATTTACTTAATCTGCCGGTTAACGGTGATCCGCAGCCTTGGCCGCAGAAAGCATCACAATCCCCTCTAAAAAGAATAACCTATTGCTCTGTGATACACTTTTGGCTAAAGTGTCGCGATCATTTTCGTTGTAATTCAAGGACATGCGTTGATCCTGCGAATAATTTGGCCGATCCGGCGAACGACCCTTCGGCAGGCTCCGCACGCCTCTGTGGGCGCTCCGCAAGAGCCTTCTGGCCTCTGGGCGTGGAGAGTGCTCTCCAGTCGCTTTACGACGGTTGTTAATGTTAGTTGTTAAGGGCGCGGCTTCCGATTCCAGCCTTCCCTGTCAGGCGCGGCTGGCCTGGAAGAGGCCATTCCGGCCTGATGCTGCCTGAAGCGGTGTCCAGTCGTTCTGTTTATGCAGACACTTTCCTCAATTCTTTGGCTTCACCTTCTCAGGCCTCAATTCTTCCGGTCTTCAGGCCTTTGATATCCGTCATAAGCCGCATGCCACGGCGATCGGACGGACGGGCCCGCTGAGGCGTGCTCCCCGCCCTGCCGATGACGAGGCAGGGGATACGAGCGCACATTTGCGGGTGCCAATTACAATACATTCATGGCGCGAGCGCTCTTTCGTCCCCGGCGCCCAAATGCCAGCGCTTCCCGCCGGAACGTGGTCCATGCGGGACAGGTCGCCTTCGCGGCGGCGGCATGACCGCCGCAAGGCGGTATTCACGACTATAGCCCGGCGCGAAACCGGCCGGCGGGGTCTTTCGGGGTAAGGGGCGGGCAACTATGCGCCCGTGAGCCATCCTCTTGCGCTCAGCGAATGGTCTTGAGGCGCCGTGCGGGGGCGCCGCTCCTCGATGCCGGGCAGGGCAGAGGAAATGTGGCCGAGCAGAACGCCCGGCGCAGGAATCAGGACCGCGGCCGCAGCCGCGATCCGTCAAATTCTTCCGTTAAGTCCGTTACGACCGTTCAGGCTGCGCTTTTGCGCTGGAGCCGGAAGCGGTGCAGCAGGCATTCGGTATATCCGTTGGGCTGGGCGGCAGCTTCGAAGATCAGGGCGCGGGCGGTCTGGAATGCAACCGAACGCTCCCGATCCCGTGACATCGGGCTGTAATCCGGGTCAGCCGCGTTCTGGGCGTCGACCTTTTCCGCCATGCGGGCCAGCGCGGCTTCCACGTCGTCTTGCGTGCAGACGCCGTGAAGCAGCCAGTTGCCGAGCGCCTGCGCGGAGATACGCAGCGTGGCGCGATCTTCCATCAGCCCGACATCGTTGATGTCCGGAACCTTGGAGCAGCCGATGCCCTGGTCGATCCAGCGCACGACGTAGCCGAGGATGCCTTGCGCGTTGTTGTCGAGTTCCCGCTCGATAGCGGTCCGGTTCCAATCCGTGGGGCGGCCCAGCGGAAGCGTCAGCAGGTCGCCCAGCGATGCCGGGGGTTCGGCTGCGCGTTCGGACTGGCGCGTTGCCACGTCCACCGCATGGTAGTGCGTGGCATGAAGCACTGCCGCCGTGGGCGAAGGCACCCAGGCGGTGGAGGCACCGCTGAGCGGATGGGCGATCTTCTGCTCCAGCATGTCGGCCATGCGATCTGGCGCGGCCCACATGCCCTTGCCGATCTGCGCCCGGCCGGAAAATCCGGTCTGGAGGCCGATCTGCACGTTCCGGTTCTCGTAAGTGACAAGCCAGCGGGCGCTTTTCATGTCGCCCTTGGGCTGCATCGGCCCGGCCTGCATGGACGTGTGGATCTCGTCGCCGGTACGATCGAGGAAGCCGGTGTTGATGAAGACGATCCGGTCCTTCACCGCATGGATGCAGGCTGCCAGATTGGCCGATGTGCGGCGCTCTTCGTCCATGACGCCGATCTTGATGGTGTGCCGGGCCAGACCCAGCATGTCTTCCACCGCATCGAACAGGTCGTTGGCGAAGGCCGCTTCGTCCGGCCCGTGCATCTTCGGCTTGACGATGTATATCGAGCCGGCCGGGCTGTTGCGATAGCGGCCCCTGCCGTCAAGGTCGTGCAGCGCGATCAGGCTGGTGACGACGGCATCGAGTATGCCCTCGAAGGCCTCGCTGCCGTCTGGCAGGTGGACGGCGGGCGTGCGCATGAGGTGCCCGACATTGCGGACGAGCAGCAGGCTGCGGCCGCGCAGCGAGAACGGGCTGCCATCGGGCGCGGTGTAGGCGCGGTCCGGCGAAAGGTGTCGTCGCACCGATTTGCCGCCCTTCTCGAAGGTCGCTTCGAGATCGCCTTGCATCAGGCCCAGCCAGTTGGCGTAGCCATCGCGCTTGTCCGGCCCGTCCACGGCGGCGACGGAATCCTCGAGGTCGACGATTGTGGTGATCGCGGCTTCAAGCTGGATATCGGCAATGCCCGCCGGATCGGCGGCGCCGATGGGATGGGCGGGATCGATCACGATCTCGATGTGCAGGCCGTGATGGCGCAGCAGGATGTTGGCCCCCCGGCGCCCGGCGAACGCGGCAGGATCGGCAAGCGCGGGATCGCCGCCCGCAAAGTCGGCCCAGGAGCCGTTGGAGAGCGGGACCGCGCGGTCGAGGAAGGCCCTGGACCAGGCGATCGCCTCAGCGCCCCGTTCAGGATCGTAGCCCGGACCCGTGGCTTTGCCGGGCAGGGCGTCGGTGCCGTAGAGCGCGTCGTAAAGGCTGCCCCAGCGCGCATTGGCGGCGTTGAGCAGGAAGCGGGCATTGAGCACCGGCACGACAAGTTGCGGCCCGGCGATCGCGGCAAGTTCGGGATCGACGTTTTCGGGCGCGATCCTGAAAGGTGCCGGCTCGGCTGCGAGATAGCCGATCTCGCTCAGGAATGCCTGATAGGCGGCAGCATCGAAGGGCTGGTCGCGGTGCGTCCGGTGCCATGCGTCGATGCGGGCCTGAAGTCGGTCGCGGGTCGCCAGGAGGGCGGCGTTGCGCGGGGTGAAGCGCGCGAAGATCACAGCAAGGTCGTGCCAGAAGGCCTCAGGGGCGATCGCGGTGCCGGGAAGGGCCTGCTCCTCGATGAAGGCCGCGAGCGAGGATTCGACGGAGAGGCCGGCGCGGTCGATCGTCTGGGTGGCCATGCGGCTTATTCCTTCGTTGCAAGCCCGGCGGCGGCGATCCCCGCCAGGGCGCAGGCTTCGTCGTTGTCCGAAAGGTCGCCGGTCACGCCGACGGCTCCGATCACGGTATATTCCGGGCTGATGACGAGCAGGCCGCCGGCGGCAGGAACGATGCCCTGCGGCGCGATGGCGCCGAGCGAGGCCACGAATGCCGGACGGTCGGCAGCCATGGCCGCAACGGCGCGCGAGGACAGGCCGAGCGCCAGCGCCGTCGCCGCCTTTGCCGTGGCGATCTGCGGGCGCAGGGTCGAGGAGCCGTCCTCGCGTCCAAAGCTGACGAGATGGCCACCGGTATCCAGCACGGCGACCGTCAAGGGCTTGAGCCCCATTTCACGGCCCTTTTCGAGCGCGGCGGAAACGATGGCACGGGCCTGTTCGAGCTTGATGGACATGGACACTCTTCTGCTCGGGACATGGGAAAGAACGGACGGCGCCGTTTGCTGGGCGCCGTCCGAGTGAGGGACCGGTCTGGCGGTGCGTCCGGCTCAGTAACGCTTGCCGCGCTTTTCGAGGATCGCGCGGGTGGTGGTGTGCGTGTTCGTGGGCCTGGGCGTCGGCATCTGCTGGATGCGCCGCACGTTGAGGCCGTGGCCCATCGCTTCGGTCACCAGCTCGCCGTCGCGCATCACGAAGCGTCCGCGCACCAGCGTGTGGATCGGCGCGCCGCGGGTTTCGTAGTCCTGGAACGGGGTGGAAGATCCCTTGGACTTGAGCAGCGCGGAATCGACCTTCACCACCTTGTCGAGATCGACGACGACGATATCGGCGTCCGAACCCGGCAGCAGCGCGCCCTTTCGGGGATAGAGGCCGAACGCCTTGGCGGGCGCCAGCGAGGTCATGCGCACATACTGGTTGAGCGTCATGCGGCCATTGGCGATCTGGGTGAGCATGAGCGGCATCTGCGTCTGCACCCCGGTGAAGCCGCAGTCGGCGCGCCAGATGTCGTCGTTGTGCTTTTCCGCGTGGCTGTGCGGGGCATGGTCGGTGGCGATCATGTCGATCGTGCCGTCGGCAACGCCCTGCCAGAGCTGCTCCTGATGAACTTTCTCGCGCACGGGCGGATTGACGCGGATCAGGGACTTCTTCTCGGTATAGGCGTGTTCGTCCAGCAGCAGGTAGTGCGGGCACGTCTCCGCCGTGATGTCCACGCCGCGGGCCTTGGCCTCGCGCAGGGGGCGCAGTTCGTCGCCCGAGGAGACGTGGAGGACGTGGATGCGTGCGCCGGTCCATTCGGCCAGGATCGCCGCGCGCGATACCGCCTCCACTGCGACTACCGGCGGCCGCGCGTCGAGATGGGCGAGCGGGTCGCAGCAGTCGTTCTCGCGCAGCTTCTTCGAGCGGCGCGCCATGATGGAGGCATTCTCGGCATGGAGCGCGACGCGGTAGCCGTGCTTGGCGACGATCTCGAAACCTTCGAGGATCGCGCCGCTGGGCGGAGAGGGCAGGTTGCCGAAGGTATTGCCCATGAAGCACTTGAACCCGGCCACGCCGCCTTCGATCAGCGCTTCGAGCTGGTCGAGGTTGTCCTCGCCCAGGAGCCCGTAGATGCCGAAATCGACATAGGCCTTCTTCGCCGATTCCAGCTTCATGTTGAGCGCTTCGACATTACCCGTGGGCGGGTTGGTGTTGGGCATCTCGAACACCGTGGTGACGCCGCCCATGGCCGCGCTGGCGGTTCCGGTTTCCCAGGTTTCCTTGTGGGTATAGCCCGGATCGCGGAAATGGACGTGGGCGTCGATGGCGCCGGGGAGGATGTACTTGCCGGTGGCGTCCACCACTTCGGCGGCGTCCGGCATCGCCTCGGGCGCGCCGATCGCCAGGATCGCGCCGTCCTTGATGGCGATCGAGGCTGCGAACATGGCGCTGTCAGTGACGAGGGTTGCGCCGTTGATGACGATATCGGCGGTCATGGGCTCAGCAGTCATGGGGCGTTCCGTATGCAATTCAGGGTTCAGAGCGAGGCCCAGCCACCGTCGACCGGCAGGTCGACGCCGGTGATCTGGCGCGAGACGTCGGAGGCGAGGAACAGGCAGGCCGAAGCCACGTCCTCGGCCGTGCTGATCCGGCGCAGGGCATATTCGGCCGCATGCTCGGCGATCACTTCGTCTTCGGTCAGCCCGCGGGCTTCGGCCATGCCGGGCATGACCTTGGTGCGGAAGCGCGGCCCGTCCACCATGCCGGGGGCGACGATGTTGACGTTGACGTTGTAGGGCCCCGCTTCGATCGCGGTGGACTTGGTGATGCCGCGCAGGCCCCATTTCGAGGCGGAATAGGCCATGCGCCCGGCGCGGCCGTGCATGCCGAAGGTGCCGCCGACATTGACGATCTTGCCATAGCGCCGGGCGACCATGCCGGGCAGCACCGCGCGCATCATCAGGAAGCAGCCGCCCATGTTGAGCTGGATGATCTCGTCGAAGCCTTCGGGTGTGGTTTCCCACGCCGTTGCGCCGACCGGGCCGGTGCCGCCGGCAACGTTGACGAGGACATCGACCGGTCCGAAATGGGATTCCGCTGCAGTGACGGCGGCAGCGCAGGCTGCGGGATCGGTAACGTCGCACTTGACGACAAGGGCGGACGAGATTTCGTCGATCGCCATCTTCAATATATCGAGCGCTTCGGTGTCGCGGCCCAGCAGAACAAGTTTGGCGCCTTCTTTGGCGAACGATGTAGAAATGGCCGGACCCATGCCTTTACCCGCGCCGGTAATGACAACAATTCTATCCTTCAATTGCAGGTCCATTGGAACACCCCGAAGACGTGATTTAAATAATACCCCGATGATAACAATAATGTTGACCGGCGGGCGATATTGTGAGTTTTACGAGGAAGCGCTTCTTCCCAAGCCGCTGCCTCGTGACGTTCGTTGCATAAGGGATGTGCCGTTGCCCAAGTGGTGTTAAACCACGGGCAGGGTGTAGCCGAAAATCGAACGGAGTCGCAGATGGCGCTACGCAACCAGAGGATCTGGCAATATATCGATGAAGTCGCGCGGGTCGGGTCCGTGCGCCAGGCGGCCGAACGGCTGAACGTCACCCCCTCGGCTCTGCTGCGACGAATTCAGGACGTCGAGCACGATCTGAACTCGACCATTTTCGAGCGGCACACCTCGGGTGTCAGGCTGACGGCTGCCGGCGAGGTGCTGATCGGCTGGATCAGGATGCAGACATCGGAACTGCGCCGGGTCTACTCCCAGATCGAGGAGCTCGAAGGGCTGCAGCGCGGCGAAGTCCGGATTGCCTGCAGCCAGGCGGTGGCGCGCAGCTTCGTGCTTCGCCACGTCGCCGATTTTCGCGAGAAGCATCCCAACGTCAAGTTCAAGGTCAGCGTTACCGACCACAGCACCGCCGTGCGGGCGCTGATGGAATACGAGATGGACCTGGTGCTGATCTTCCGCCCCCTGCGCTCCTCGGAGCTGCATCCGATCATGTCCATCGGGCAGGGGCTGGTCGCGGTGATGGCGGCGGACCATCCGCTGGCCAAGAACGAAGTGCTGCGGCTCAGGGAATGCGCGCATTACGACGTGGCCATGCCGGACATGGCCTTCGGCGGGCGCGAAATCGTGGAGAGCCGCCTGCTTTCAAGCTCTGCCAAGCTCAATGTCGCGGTGGAGGCAAACAGCTTCGATTTCCTGGCAGAGCTGGTTGCCGGCAGTGATCTGATTACCTTCCAGATCGACATTGGCGCCGATGTGTGGCGCCACGATCCGCGCTTTGCGGTGCGGCGGATCAGCGATATCGACCGGACTTACGGGCCGCTGGTGCTGGGGCAGCTCAAGGGGCGCCCGCTGCCGCTGGTCGCGGCCAAGTTCGCCGAGCAGATCGCGCGCGACCTCAACGATTGCCGTTCGCTGCCGACCATCCCGGGCAGCGAGAACTGGTACGCCGACGAGGACGAGGAAATCGACGAGATCGCTGTCGAGAAATGAACCGGAACAGGTGAACCTGGGGCGGGGGATTTTACCCCCGCCCCAGGTTTCTAGCCGGTGAAGCCGTAGTCCCGGCTAGCGCCCTCGGGCGTTATCATCCCTTCCTCGATATCGCGGCGGACCTTGGCGGGATCGCGTGTCGCGGGCGCGCCGAGCCCGGCGCCGCCCGGGATTTCCAGCACGAGCCGCTCGCCCGCCGGAATCGCCTGAAGCCCCTTGGCGCGCATGGTCTTGCCGCCCGACGTCGTGACTTTGCCCGCCGCTCCGTCATGCCCGCCGTCGCGGCCCCTGGCGGGGCGTTCGACCCGTTCGAACATGGCGAGCACTTCGAAGCCGCTGCCGTCGCGCATGCCCACTTCCACCGTCTGGCCCAGACCGCCGCGGCGTTCGCCGGGGCCGCCGCTGTCGGCGCGCAGTTCCTTGCGCCAGATGACGATGGGGGCCGAACTCTCGGTCACTTCCACCGGCATGGCGCGCACCCCGCTGGGGAAGGCGGTGCCGGACAGGCCGTCCTGCTCGGGCCGCGCGCCGGAACCGCCGGAGTTGAAGAAGATCGCATCGAAGCTCTCGCCCTGCCGCGCATTGCCCTGGGCGGGCAGGTTGCCGCGAAGCTGAACCGACCACAGGCACGAGCTGCCCTCTGCGGGAACGCGGTCGGGGATCGCCTGAGAGAGGCACCCGAACACGAGGTCCGGCAGCATCTGCCCGATGACGTGGCGGGCCGCGACCGGCCATGGCCGCTGGACGTTGAGGATCGAACCTTCCGGCGCGGTGACGACGAAAGGATCGAGCGCGCCGAAGTTGTTGGGCACGTCTGGCGAGATCACGCAGCGCAGGCCGAACACGGTGTAGGCGCGGCAGTAGTTGAGCACGACATTGATGCCGCGCGGTAGGCAGGGATCGGTGCCTTCGTAGTCCATCGACAGGGTATCCCCGGCGATGGTCAGCGTGCCCACCAGCGTCACCGGCTTGTCGTAACCGTCGATCACCAGGGTGCTGGTCCACTGGCCGTCAGGCAGCCTGGCGATCTCGGCGCGGGTTGCCGCCAGCGAGCGCTCGATGATGTAGTCCGCCACTTGCGCAAGGTCGGCCATGGCGAATTCGCCCAGCATGGCGCTGAGCCGCCGCGATGCCGCCTCGTTGCTGGTGATGTAGGACAGGACATCGCCCTTGACCTGCATCGGCATGCGCACGTTCTGGCACAGGATATCGATGAGATCCTGGTTGATCCGGCCCGCGTCCGCCAGCTTCAGCAGGGGGATCTGGAGCCCTTCCTCGTAGATCGAGCGGCCGTCCGGCCCTTGCCCGAGCCCGCCGATGTCGACCTGGTGGCAGCACACGCCGAACAGGCCGACGACCCGCCCGTCATGGAACGCGGGCGAAACCACGGTGACGTCGTGCAGGTGCCCCGCCGTGAGCCATGGGTCGTTGGTGATGAAATGGTCGCCCGGCTTCATCGTGGCGACCGGGAACTTGGCCAGGAAGTGGCGCACGCCCTCTGCCATCGAATTGACGTGGCCGGGTGTGCCGGTAACCGCCTCGGCTATGAGACGGCCTTCGAGGTCGAACAACGCGGCGGACAGATCGCCCGCGTCGCGCACGGTGGTGGAGAAAGCGGTGCGCATCAGCGTCTGCGCCTGTTCCTCGACGATCGAGATCAGGCGCGTCCAGATCACCTGCATGCGCAGTTCGGTGAGGGCGGTGCCGGCGGAAGTCTGGCTCATCGGGAAAGTCCTTGGTCGCGGCGGGTCAGTACGAGATAGCCGCGTTCATCCATGCGCCCGTTGAAGCGGGGGGAGACGACGGTGGTGGTCTCGCGCTCTGCGACGAGGGCGGGGCCGGAGAACCGGTCTCCGGGCCGCATCTCCTCGCGGGCATAGAGTGCGAAGTCGAGCGCTTCGCCGGTGGCCGGGTCGATCACCTTGCGGCTTCCGACGGGCGCGGCATCGCGCGGCGTCGCTTCGGCCGCCGCCGCCTCCGAGGCGAAACCGCCCGCGCCGACAGTGACGCGCCATGTCAGCATCTCGATCGGCAGGTCGAGCACCATGCCGCCGTATTGCGCACGGTATGCCTGTTCGAACGCCTCCCTGAGCACGGCGATATCGCCGGGGCCAAGCGTGCGGGTGGGGAACTCGAAGGGGATTTCGTAGCCCTGTCCCTGATAACGGGCGAGGCAGACGCGCTTTTCCGTCTGCTTCGCACCGGGCGCCCCGGCGCTCACAAGGTTTCGCGCCTCGCCTGCCATCTCATCAAGCAGAGCGTTCAGCCTGTCGATGTCCACCGCGTCCAGCCGCATGGTGAGGCTGCGCGCGACTTCGTAGGAGACCGGCGCGCGCAGGAAGCCCACTGCCGAACCGACCCCTGCGCCGGAGGGAATGATGACGGTGCCGATGCCCAGCTTTTCGGCGAAGCTGACCGCGTGCAGCGGGGCCGCGCCGCCGAAGGCGATGAGGCTGCGTTCGTCCAGGGTCATGCCCTGTTCCACCGCGTGGACGCGGGCCGCGCTTGCCATGGTCTCGTCGACGATCTCGCTGACGCCGACGGCGAGGGTTTCGGCGCGGCCGTCCCAGAGGCCGAGCCCGGCCAGCGCTGCCTGCGCGTTTTCGGGCCTGAGGGTGACCTTGCCGCCCGCGAAGCGCGAAGGGTCGATGCGGCCCAGGGTAATGTCGGCATCGGTCACGGTGGGCCGCTCTCCGCCCCGTCCATAAGCGGCGGGGCCGGGCTCGGAGCCGGCGCTGTGCGGGCCGACGGCGAGGCGTCCGGCACTGTCGACCGAGGCGATCGAACCGCCGCCCGCGCCGATCTCCACCATCTCGACGACGGGGATGCGCAGCGGCAGGCCGCTGCCCTTGCGGAAGCGGTGGACGCGGCCGACCTCGAAGACCTGCGAGGTCTGCGGGGCGCCGTCGTTGATGAGGCATATCTTGGCCGTGGTGCCGCCGACATCGAGGGCGAGCACGCGGTCCGCGCCGCATTCCGCCGCGACCGAGGCCGCGAAGATGGCGCCGCCCGCCGGGCCGCTTTCGACCAGCCTCACCGGGAAGCGCGCGGCGGTATCGACCGTGGTGAGCCCGCCCGAGGACAGCATGAGGTAGAGCGGGCAGGTGAAGCCCATTTCGGTGAGACGGCCTTCGAGGCGGCGCAGATAGGCGTCTACGAGGGGCTGGACATAGGCATTGGCCGTCGTCGTCGAGAACCGCTCGTATTCGCGCATTTCCGGCGAGACCTCGCAGGAGAGCGAGATCGAGACGCCGGGCATTTCCTCGCGCAGGATTTCGGCCGCGCGCTTCTCGTGCGCATCGTTGACGTAGCTGTGGAGGAAGGCGACCGCGACGCTTTCAACGCCCTGATCGCGAAATGCGGCGGCGGCGGTGCGCACGGCGTCCTCGTCCAGCGGGACGAGCACTTCGCCCAGCGCATCGAGCCGCTCCGGCACGCCGAGGCGCAGGCGGCGCGGCACCAGCGGGGCGGGTTTTTCCATGCCGATGTCGTACTGGTCGAACCGGCTTTCCGTGCCGAGCGCCAGCGCGTCGCGGAACCCCTCTGTGGTAAGCATGGCCACGGTCACGCCGCGCCGCTCGATCAGGGCATTGGTGGCCAGCGTGGTGCCATGGACGACCAGCGAGACGTCGGCCGGTTCGATTCCCGCTTCGGCAAGCAGCAGCGTCACCCCGTCGAGCAGTGCCCGTTCGGGGGCATCGTAAGTGGTGAGCAGTTTGGTGGAATGGCGCCGCTCGCCGATTTCGAGCACGACGTCGGTGAAGGTGCCGCCGATGTCGGCGCCGATCTTTGCGGTCATATGGGGCTCAGTTGTAGGCTTCATGAGGATTCTTGGAGAGCTGGCTGTAAAAACGGGCGAGGTGGTCGGCGACGCGGACGGGCGCATAGCGCGGGCCTTCGCCCAGCAGTTCGGGCAGGGGCGCCACGGTCACCGTGCGGTCCGGATTGGCGAAATAGGGGACCGAAAAACGCTCCACGTCGGTGCGGTTGCGCACGCGGTGGTAGTTCGAGATGAAGCGGCCGTTGGACCACCACATCATCATGTCGCCGACATTGATGGTGAAGGCGCCCGGGATCGGCGGTGCCTGTATCCATGCCCCGTCGCGGCGCTTGACCTCGAGCCCGCCAATCGCGCCCTGGGCCAGGATCGTAAACGGACCTTCGTCGGTATGGGAGATCATGTTGGACACGTCGGTGTCCGCGCTGTCCGGGAGCACGGGGTAATAGTTCAGGCTGAGCTGCGAAGGCGGCTGGCTGAACCAGTCGTCGAACCGGCTTTCCTCCAGCCCGAGGCCAAGCGCGAAGGCGCGCAGCAGTTCGCGGCCAAGGGCCAGCATGGCGCCGAGATAGTCCTCTCCGGCCTCGCGGAATGCGGCCATGCCTTCGGGCCAGCGGTTTGCCTGGTCGAAGATACGGGCATGTTCCATGTCGCCCGGATCGGCGGGCCATTCGTGCTGGAGGCGGTACTGCTCGAACATCCGGGTATTGCGCGAAAGGGGCTGGCGTTCCGGCATCGGGATATAGCCGCGATACCATTCGGGCGTGGCATGGGCGCCGGCACGTTCGGCGGCGGGGCGGGCGAAGAAGTCGGCGGCGGCGGCGAAGATCGCGTCGATCACCGCCTGCGGCACACCGTGCCCGGTGAGGTAGAAGAAGCCGATCTCCTCGCAGGCCCGCGCGATCTCGCTTGCCACCGTGCGGCGGGCTTCCGGATCGCCGCTCAGGAACGGCGCGAAGTCGATCACGGGAATTTCTTCGAGCGAGACGGCGGCTGCTGCCGCAATGTCGTCCTCGCTTCTTTCGCTACGGCTCATTATCGAGACTCCTTGATGGCGCGGGCCCCGGAAAACTGCGGAAAATCAGCCGGGAGCGGCAGGCCATGATCCATTCGCCGTGAACTGTTTAGGACAACACCCATGGCCCCGGCGGTGCTTTTTCGGTGCGGACCCGTCGCCTAATGGTCACCTTCCCGAACCGTGATCTTGCGCTACCAAGTCATCAGGGAAGCCCAATCAAGGACGATAAATGCGGATGACGCGCCGATGAGCCTCGAAGGCAAGGTTGCCATGGTGACGGGAGGGACGCGCGGTCTCGGCCTGGGCCTCGCACGGGCGCTTGGCCGCGCGGGCGCCGGCGTGGCGATCGTGGGCCGGGATGCGGCAACCGGAGAGCGGGCGGCGGCATCCCTCGTTGCCGAAGGGCTGAACGTCATCGCCTGCGCTGCGGACGTATCCGACGATGCCTCGATGTGCGAGGCTGCCGCCCGGACCGAACGGACACTGGGCGCGCCCGGCATACTGGTCTGTGCGGCCGGTGTCGGGGCGCCCCGCCGCCCGGTCTGGGAAGCGAGCCCGCAGGACTATCGCGGATGCTTCGACATCAACGTGCTGGGCGTGGTCAATGCCATGGCTGCCGTGATGCCCGGCATGACGGCGCGGGGCGAAGGGCGTGTCGTGGCCGTCGGCGGGACTTACGGGCACAAGGGCGTGGCCGGGTTCTCGCTCTATTCCGCGTCGAAATGGGCGCTGCGCGGGCTGGTGAAGTCCGCCGCGCTCGATGCGGCGCCGCACGGGGTGAGGGTCAACATGATCTCGCCCGGCGGGGTCGAGGGTGAGCGTATCCACCGCCTGTTCCGCGAAACCGCCCAGCGCAACGGCGAGCCCGAGGATGCGCCCCTGAAACGCTTCCTTTCCGGAACGGCGCTGGGCCGCCTCGTTACCGAGGACGATATCGCCGCAGCCCTGTTCCACCTCGTCGGACCGGCGGGGCGCATGATTACCGGGCAGGACATCGTCGTCGATTCCGGCACCGTCATCTAAGGAGACCTCACGAAGTGACCGATATCACCGGGTTCAAGCGCGATACCCAGGCACTCCACGCAGGCCGCGATCCGAAGAACAATTTCGGCGTCGTCAATCCGCCGGTCTACCACTGTTCGACAGTCCTGTTCGATTCCGTGGAGGCCCTGCTCGAAACGCGGCGCGACCGGGCCTCGGGCGCCTTCGAAGGCTTCACTTACGGACGCGAGGGCACGGTGACGACGCGTGCCTTCGAGGATGCGATCACCCTCCTGGAAGGCGGTTACCGCGCGATCACGACGAGCTGCGGCCTTGGCGCGATCTGCGCCTCGCTCACCGCGTTCCTTTCGGCGGGCGACCACTTGCTGATCGTCGACAGCCTCTACGGCCCAGCCCGCGATTTCTGCGAGAGCTTCCTGCGCAAGTTCGGCGTGGACGTGACCTATTACCGGCCGGACGTGGGCGCCGGGATCGCCGAGCTGTTTCAGCCGAACACCCGTGTCGTCTACATGGAGAGCCCCGGTTCGCTGACCTTCGAGATGACGGACGTTCCCGCGATCGCGAAGGAATGCCGGGCGCGGGGCATCTGGACGATCTTCGACAATACCTGGGGCTCGCCGATCAATTTCCGGCCGCTGGAGCACGGCGTGGACGTCTCGATCAATGCCGCGACGAAGTATATCTCAGGCCACTCCGACCTCATGCTCGGCATTGCCGTCACCACGGAGGATGCCTTCATCCCGGTCAAGAAAACCGCGTCGGCATCGGGATACTGCGCCGGGCCGGACGATATCTACATGGCCATGCGGGGCCTGCGGACCCTGCCGCTGCGCATGAAGCAGCATCATGCCTCGGGGCTGGCCATCGCCGAATGGTTGCAAGGCCGCCCCGAAGTCCACCGCGTCATGCATCCCGCGCTGCCGGGCGATCCCGGCCATGCGATCTGGCAGCGCGATTACGACGGCGCCTCCGGCCTGTTCGGCTTCGTGCTGGAAGCCTGCACGGACAAGCAGTTCGCTGCCTTCATGGACCATATGGACCTGTTCAAGCTCGGCTATTCCTGGGGCGGTTATGAAAGCCTCGTGGTGCCGACTTACCCGAACACCCTGCGTTCGGCGACGGAGTGGTCCGCCCCCGGCCCGGCCGTGCGCATCCATGTCGGCCTCGAAGCGGTGGAAGACCTGATCGCCGATCTCGAACGCGGCCTTGCACGCCTTGTCGCTGCCGCCTGACCCTACGGACACACGATAAATGACCCTGATCGACATTACCGCCGGCCCGTTCCGGTTCGTTGCCCGGCTGGAGGAGGAACTCGCTCCTGTCACCGCCGCCCGTTTCAAGGCGATGTTGCCTTACGACGAAAAGCTGATCCATGTCCGCTGGAGCGGCGAGGGCGTGTGGATTCCGCTGGGCGATGCGCACTACGACCTGCCCTGGGAAAATCCCACGCGCTATCCCGCGCCCGGCCAGTTCATCTTCTATCCCGGTGGCTACAGCGAGTGCGAGATCCTGCTTGCCTATGGCGGCGTGGCTTTCGCCAGCAAGCTCGGGCCGCTGGCGGGCATTCACTTCCTGACCATCGTGGAAGGGCTTGAGCATCTGCCCGAGCTGGGCCGAACGGTGCTCTGGGAAGGCGCGCAGGGCGTCAGCTTCCGGTTGAGGGATTGAAGCCATGGCAGTTCGCGACGAGAAACTGCTGATCGGCGGAGCATGGCTTCCGGCGGAATCCGGTGAAACCTTCGAAACCCGCAATCCGGCGACCGGCGAAGTGCTGGCCCGGATCGCGCGGGGCACGGCGGGTGATGTGGACCGTGCGGTCGATGCCGCGCGGCGCGCCTTCGAGGAAGGGCCATGGCCGCGCTTCTCGCCGGCCGATCGGCAGAAGCTGATCCTGGGCCTGGCCGACCTGCTGGAGCGCGATGCCGAGCAGTTCGCCCGGCTGGATACGCTGGAGATGGGCTCGCCGATCCGCCACACCCGCGGCTCGGTGGCGATGCTGGTAGACCTGCTGCGCTATTTCGCGGGTATCGCGCGGTCTGTCGAAGGCACCACGAACCGGCCGTCCGATCCCGGAACTTTCGCCTGCACGGTGAAGGAACCGGTTGGCGTTTGCGGGGCGATCATCCCTTGGAACGGACCGCTTTGGGCCAGTGTTCTCAAGCTCGGGCCGGTGCTCGCAAGCGGTTGCACGCTGGTGCTGAAGCCTGCCGAGGACGCCAGCCTCGCGCCGCTGCGCCTTGCGGAACTGGCGCTGGAAGCGGGCGTGCCGGAGGGCGTGTTCAACGTCGTCACCGGTTTCGGTGCCGAGGCCGGGGCGGCGCTCGCCGCGCATTCCGGGGTGGACAAGATCGCCTTCACCGGCTCGGAGGCGACGGGCCGCCGCATCGTCCAGGCTTCGGCGGGCAACCTCAAGCGGCTCTCGCTGGAACTGGGGGGCAAGTCTCCCAATATCGTGTTCGCCGATGCCGACCTCGAAGCGGCGGCGAAGACCGCGGTGATCGCGGCCTTCGCCAATTCCGGGCAGGTTTGCAGCGCTGGAACGCGTCTGTTCGTGGAGCGCGCGGTTCACCGCGAATTCGCCGCCGAAGTCGCGCGGATCGCGGGCACGCTGAAGATCGGCGATGGTCTCGATCCCGAAACCGACCTCGGCCCGCTGGTTTCGGCGCGTCAGCTTGAGCGCGTCTGCGGCCATATGGATGATGCGCTGGCGGCGGGCGCGGCGCCGCTCTCGGGCGGGGGCAGGCTGTCGGGCGCAGCCTACGACAAGGGCTTCTTCTTCCCGCCGACCGTTCTCGTCGAGGCCCGCGACGACATGCGCGCGGTGCGGGAGGAAATCTTCGGCCCGATCCTGGCGACGCTTCCTTTCGATAGCGAGGATGAAGTGATCGCCCGCGCCAATGCCACGGAATTCGGGCTCGGCGCCGGGGTCTGGACGAGCCATCTCGGCCGCGCGCACCGCATGGCCCGTGCGCTCAAGGCGGGCTCGGTCTGGGTGAACTGCTACAACCGGATCGACCCTGCGGTGCCGTCGGGCGGGATCAAGGCGAGCGGGCACGGCCGCGAATACGGCCGCCAGCACGTCGAGGAGCATTTCCAGACCAAGTCGATCTGGATCGACACGACTGTCTGAACAAGGAAGGTTTTCGGCGGGGCAGGCGATCCTGTCCCGCCGAAGTCAGATCGCCGAAGTCAGAGCCACTTCGGCACGACCGGCTTCTCGAATGCGGCCAGCGCATCGATCAGCGCTTCGGGATCGGCTTCGAGGACGATGCCCTTGCGATGTTCCGGCGGCAGGAACTTCTCTTCGATCATCTTGTCGATGAAGGCCATGAAGGGTTCGTGGAAGCCGCCGACATTGTAGAGGCCCACCGGCTTGTCGATCTCGCCGAGCTGGTTGAGCGTCCAGGCTTCCATGAATTCCTCAAGCGTGCCGATGCCGCCGGGCAGGGCGATGCAGGCGTCGGCGATCGACAGCATCCGTTCCTTGCGCACCCGCATGGATTCGACCACTTCGTGCAGCGAGAGGCCGGGGTGGAGGTGGCCCTTGTCGAACAGGCGCTGGTTGATGACGCCGTGGACGTGCCCGCCCTCTGCCAGGGCCGCATCGGCAAGAATGCCCATCAGCCCCTTGTGCGTGCCGCCATAGACGATCCCGATCCCCTTGCGGGCCAGTGCGCCTCCAAGCGCGGCGGCGGCATGTTCGTACTTGTCGCCCAGGCCGGTGTTGGAGCCGCAGAAGACGGCGACATGGCGGATTTCTCGCGGGGACTGGCTCATTCTGGGGGCGACTCTCGAAGCGATTAAGGGGTTCAAGGTCTATGTTCTAAAAACTGGCGCGGCAACGAGGTGTGCGGTGCGGTTTCGGCAACGAGCCGGGGTGGTCTCGGCAACACGCGGCGCGCGCGCGTTGAGGCATGACGCGGGAAGTGGCCGAAGGCTGCCGCAGCGAACGGTCCGCGAAAAGGGCCGAAGGGCGCGTAACGCCCGCGCGGCAAGCCGGACAGGGCCTCGGTTCGATGATTGACGGATTAGACGCCCATGACACCTGAACAGAACGATCTCGTCACCCTCAGCGGCCGCGACCGCCCGCTTGGCGCGCTGCTGCGGCGCTACTGGCAGCCGATCGCGCTGCTGGAGGAACTGGAGGGACCGCGCCCGGCCAAGGCGGTGAAAGTGCTGGGGCAGGACATGGTGCTGTTCCGCGACCAGGAGGGGCGGCTGGGCCTGCTCGATCGCGATTGTCCCCATCGCGGCGCCGACCTTGCCTTCGGGCGGCTCGAGGACGGCGGACTGCGCTGCCTGTTCCACGGCTGGCTGTTCGATGTGGACGGCAACTGCATCCAGACGCCGGGCGAACCGGCAGGCTCGAAGCTCTGCACGCGCGTCAGGCAGCGTGCCTATCCGGTGATCGAGCAGGCGGGCATGATCTTCGGCTTCCTGGGTGAAGGCGAGCCCACGGCTTTTCCGGGGCTGGACTGCTTCGCGGCGCCCGGCAGCCATGTCTTTGCCTTCAAGGGCTATCTCGACTGCAACTGGCTTCAGGCGCTCGAGGTGGGGATCGATCCGGCGCACGCCAGCTTTCTTCACCGTTTCTTCGAGGACGAGGAAGCGGATGCCTATGGCAAGCAGTTCCGCGCCCGTTCGGCCGACAGCGACATGACCATGATCCAGGTCCTGCGCGAGTTCGAGAACCCGGACATCACGATTTCACCGACAGACATCGGCTTCCGGCTCACCGCGCTGCGCCCGCTGCCTGAAGGGCAGACCCATGTGCGCATCACCAACCTGTTCTTCCCGCAGGCCTTCGTCATTCCGCTGTCGGAGACGATGACGATCACGCAGTGGCACGTGCCGATCGATGACACGAGCTGCTACTGGTACGCCGCCTTCACCAGCTTCACCGATGCGGTGGACAAGGAGGAGATGCGCCGCCAGCGGCTGACGCTTTACGAACTGCCGGACTACAAGCCGCGCCTCAACCGCGCGAATGATTACGGTTATGACTTGGTGGAGCAGAAGAGCCGGACTTACACGGGCATGGGCGAGGATATCAACGTTCACGACCAGTGGGCCGTGGAGTCCATGGGCCGTATCCAGGATCGCACGCGGGAGCATCTCGGCACGACCGACAAGGGCATCGTCGCGTATCGCACCATGCTGCTCAGGCAGCTCCGCAAGATGGAGAACGGCGAGCGTCCGCTGCTGGACCTGACGGCGGAAGAAGCGCTGGCGGTGGTGGATCCGGGCACGGTTGACGGGGTGGCGCCTGCCGGAGCCGATCTCGAGGCGTATTGGCGCGCTGTCGATGCCCGCCGCCGCGATGCCGCGCCCTGGGCGGCACCCGCGAACGCCGCCGAATAAGCGGGGAGCGCCATGACCGGATTTGTCGAGGCTTATGGCCTGTGGAACGAGGACCAGCGCCGCCTCGCCGCCGAAGTGCTGCGCCGGGTGGAGGCGGACGAGGTATCCACCGTGCGGCTCGTCTTTGCCGACATGCACGGCATCGCGCGCGGAAAGACCCTGCTGGCAGGCTCGCTGGAGGGCGCTTTCGAGGATGGCTGCGCGATCACCTCCACGCTGCTGCTCAAGGACACTGCGCACCGTACCGTAGCGCCGGTCTTCTCGGCCGGGGCGGGGATCGGCAATGCCGATCTCCAGGGCGGCGGCGATGTCGTCATGGTGCCCGATCCGGGGACGTTCCGCCTCCTGCCCTGGGCGCCCGGTACCGGGTGGATGCTTTGCGATCTCTACCACAATGACGGCCGCCCGGTGGTTTCATCCACCAGAAGGCTGGCGCGGGACGCCTCGGCTCGGCTGGCCGGGCGCGGGTTCGAATTCGTCAGCGGGCTGGAGGTGGAATTCTATCTCACCCGTCTGGAAGATGCGGCGCTGAGCCCCGAGGATGCCGGCCAGCCCGCGCGTCCGCCGCGTGTCTCGCTGCTTCACCAGGGTTACAATTACCTGACCGAGCAGCGCTACGACCAGATCGAGCCGATCGTCGATGTTCTGAGGCAGAACTGCCTGGCGCTGGGCCTGCCGCTGCATTCGATGGAAGTGGAATTCGGCCCGAGCCAGTGCGAATTCGTGTTCAAGGTCGGCTCCGGCATCGGCCCGGCCGACGACATGGTGCTGTTCCGTGGCATGGCCAAGCAGGTCGCCCGGCGGCATGGCTATCACGTCAGCTTCATGTGCCGCCCGCAGCTTCCCGAAGCCATGGCGAGCGGGTGGCATCTCCACCAGTCTCTGCGTGACCTGAAGACCGGAGCAAACGCCTTCGCGCCGCAAGACGGTGCGCCGGGGCTATCCGCGGTCGGGCGGCAGTTCCTGGCCGGATTGCTGGCGGGTGCGGCGGCGGCCACGCCGTTTTCGACCCCCACGATCAATGGCTACAAGCGCTACCGCCCGAACTCGCTGGCGCCAGACCGTCTTGCCTGGGCCGAGGACAATCGCGGCGCGCTGCTGCGGGTGCTCGCCAGGGGGCCTGCGAAGCTGCGCCGTATCGAGAACCGCGTGGGTGAGCCCGCAGCCAACCCCTATCTCTATCTCGCCTCCCAGATGGCGACCGGACTGGCGGGTATCGAGGCGGGACTGGAGCCGCCGGAATCGGTGGATTCTCCTTACGCTGCCGAGGCGGAGCGGCTTCCGCGCAGCCTTGAGGCGGCGCTGGACCTGCTGGATGACAGCACATTGCTGCGCGGTGCCTTCGGCAGCGATTTCGTGGATCATTTCCTGATGATCAAGCGCGCGGAAGTCATGCGCTACAACCAGACGGTGACCGACTGGGAGCACCGCGAATACTTCGACCTGTTCTGAATCGGAAAAAGGCGCGCCGTCCCAAATCGAACCGGGACGGCGCGGCCTTTGCACGGCGTTATAGCGTGGCGCCGCCGTCCACGACCAGTTCCTGCCCGGTGACGTTTCGTCCGCCTTCGCCGACGAGATAGAGTACCATGGCAACGATGTCCTCCATCTCGCTGGGGCGGTTGAGCGGAATGCCCATGTCCGCGACATAGGCCTTGAGCGCTTCCTCCTCGCTCAACCCGCGTTGCTGCGCCAGCGCCCGCCAGTTCGCCTTCATGCGCGGCACGGCGATGGGGCCGGGGGCGATGTAGTTCACGGTCACGCCGTCAGGCCCCGCTTCGAGGGCGGCACTGCGGGTCAGCCCGCGCAGGCCCCATTTCGAGGCGGAATAGCTCGATCGTCCGGCCCGGCCGCGCATGCCGTGGTTGCCGCCGATGTTGACGATCCTGCCCGATCCGGCCCGGCGCATGACCGGCAGCAGCCGCGAAAGCACGATGAACGGCGCGCGCAGGTTGGTGGCAACCGTGCTGTCGAATTCCTCAAGGCTGAATTCGCCGATCGGCGGCGATAGCGGCCCGGTATAGCCTGCCGCGTTCACCACGACGTCCACCGTCCCGCCCGACCAGTCGAGGAAGGCGTCCAGCGCCGCATTCAGGGCTTCGCCGTCGCGCACGTCGGCGGTGAGCACGAGTGCCTCGCCGCCGTCCGCGCGGATGATTTCGGCGGCGGCTTCCATTTCGGCGGTCCGCCGCGCGACGAGCGCAACGTCATAGCCCGCCGTGCCGAGCGAGAGTGCGATCTCGCGCCCGGTGCCCGCGCTGGCGCCGGTCACGAAAGCGACGGGGCGTTTGCCGGAGGCTCCCATCACTTGGCGTCCGCGAAGAACTTGCGCCTGGATTCGGCCTGGATCTTGTAGATCGAACTGCCCGCGCGCGAGGGGAAGGGGAGTTTGACGTAATTGTCCTCGAACCGGACTTCGGTGGTGGAAGGCCCGCTGACGATGCGGGATTCGTATTCTTCCCAATCGACCTTGTAGAACAGCGGGAATGCATCGCTGGCGGCATATTCGTAGAACAGGATCCGGCGCGGATCGCCCGAGCGGTTCACGCTCGATCCGTGCAGCGTCATCGGGTGGTGGAAGCTGACGGTGCCCGGAGGGCCTTCGAGCAGCGCGGCCCTGGACATGTCGAACTCCGCCGTGTCGACCGCGCCGCAGAAGAAGCCTTCCTCGTCGTGGTGATCCAGAAGCGGTCCCTTGTGGCTGCCGGGGATGACCTGCATCGCGCCATTGGCCGCGCTGGCGCCGTCGAGTATGATCGAGGCGACGCAAGTGGACATGTTGGTGTGCGGCGCGAAGGCCCAGTCCTGATGCCATTCCAGCGCGGCGCCGCCATTGGCCGACTTCATGTTGATCTTGGTATGGCTGAGCCGGACCAGCTTGCCGATGATCGCGGTGAGGATTTCCAGCACCTGCGGATTTCCTGCCTGCGCGGCGTAATAGGGGTCGATGCGGTTGGGCTTCTTGATGCGCTGGATCGTGCGTTGTCCATCGGCATCGGTGTCGAAATCGAACCAGGCATCGTCGCCTTCCGCCTCTGCGGCGCGGGCGGCGACTTCATCGGTCAGCGCGCGGAGCCTGTCCAGCACGGGCCCCTGCAACAGGCCGGGGACGACCACGTAGCCGTGCTCGTGATAGAAGGAAATGATCTCGTCGAGGTTCATGGCTCAGTCCTTGGGGAGAGGCAGGTCGGTGACGACCATATGCGCCTTGTAATGCGTGATGCAGAGCGGCAGGCGCGCGGCGCGCACCGCGTTCTGCCCGGTGGCGCCGCAGGCCCAGAATACCGGGACTTCGCCCGTATTCAGCCGGGTCAGGCCGTGCCCGCCGTAACTTTGGCCCAGATCGCCGATGCCGAGATCCCCGGGCAGGGCGAGCGATACCGGCGCGCCGTGGAACTGGGGGTAGCGGGCGGAAAGGATCGTTGCGCGCACGGCGTCTTCCGGCGAGAGCGCACGCATGGAGACGATCAGCCTGCCGCCGAACGGGCCGACCGGCACCGTTTCGCGCGCGGTCTCGTACATGGCGGAGACATTGCCTTCGTCCAGATGTCGCAGGCGCACGCCGTGGCTCTGCAGGATCGCCTCGAACGAGAACGAGCACCCCAGAACGAAGGACACAAGATCGTCTGCCCAGGCATGGCGGGCATCGCGCGGCGTCTCGGCCAGTTCGCCGTCCCGGAACACCATGTAACCGCCGGTGTCGCGCGCCAGGTCCATGTCGGCGGCGAGTTCGGGAATCTCGCGCGAGCCCGGCGCGCTGCGGCCCAGGATGGGCAGCGCCTGAGGGTTCGAACGGCAGTAGAGTTCGAAGGCGTCGGCATGGGCTTCGGGCACGGCAACGAGGTTGCCTTGCACATGGCCGCGCGCGACATGGTTGGTGAAGCCGGTGAAGCGCCCTTCGCGGATGGCGCGGCGCACGGCGGCCGGATCGTCGGTATCGAAGTCAGGCCGGGCGATGTCGATCAGGGATGCCTGGGTCATGCCAGCATAGATAGCCAACCAGGGTGTTGCCGAGAGTTGCTTTTTCATGCCTGAGCCGTTGCCGATCCGGCCATGGGCGGAATGAAAGCGCTCGTGCTTCGCTGCGCTTTTGCGGCAATGGAAAGGGCGAAAGCAATCATGGCAGGCATATTGGTAATCGGCGGGGCGAACGGACTGGGCGGAGAAATCGCGGCGGCCTTCGCAGAGGGAGGAGACCGCGTGCTGCTGGTGGACGAGTGTGCGGTTCCGGCGGGGATCGCGCCGGGCGTGGATTTCCTGAGGCTCGACCTTGCCGCCGCCGATACCGGCGCGCGGGCTGCGGCGGAGGCTGCGGGGCTTTTCGCGGGGATAGACAGTGTCGTCATCGCGGCGGCGGCCATGGAAAGCGCTCCGATCGCGCAGTGGACCGTCGCCATGTGGAACCAGGCCGCCGCCATCAACTTGCGGCTGCCGTTCCTGGTGACGCAGGCGGCCCAGCCCTGGCTTGCGCAGTCCGGCAACGCCAGCGTGACGATCGTTTCATCGACCGCGACGATGCGCGGGCAACCCTTCACTCATGCCTATCAGGCGACCAAGGCCGGTGTGGCGGGACTGGTGCGCAGCCTTGCCGCCGAACTCGGGCCGGAGGGGATCAGGGTGAACGCGGTGCTGGCGGGGTGGCTCGATACGCCGCTCACACGGGCCTATTGGGACGGCGTGGAGGATGCAGCGGCGCAGCGCGCGCAAGTGGACGGACGCATTCCGCTGCGCCGCCACGGGACGGCAGGCGAGGCTGCCGCGCTCGTGCGGTTCCTGGCATCCGGCGCGGCGAGTTACCTGACCGGGGCGATGCTTCCGGTGGACGGAGGCGATACCGCGGTGTGATCTGCCGCATGCGGCTGCGCCGCTTTTGCACTTGTTCTCGCACCCACCGTCGGAAGCGCGGCGAGGCAGGCGATCAGCCCGATCACGGCGATGGCGACGTAAGCGCTCCAGTGTGTGAGCGAGAAGTAGATCGTCGGCGTCAGGAACGAGGCGATCGAGACGAACTGGTTTACCAATCCCGCCACGCTGCCGCCCCCGATATCCTTGGTGGAAAGTGCGGGCATCGTCGCCATGCACACGCCGGTCGCGGCGCCGTAAGTGAAGAGCCAGGCCATGAGCCCGGCTATCGCCAGAACCAGCGGGCTGGTCGGCAGGAACAGCGCGGTCTGCGCCAGGATGCCGATGACCACCACGATGGCGAGCAGGCGCCGGGGCGGGAAATCGCGGGTGAGCAGCGCGCCGGTAACGGTTCCGCCCAGCAGGACGGCCGCGATCTTGGCGACGGCGACGATGCTTGCCGATGCGGCAAGCGAAACCCCGTGGACCTTGGCGATGTAGGTCGCCGCGGCAAGGCTGGTGCCGTAGGAGATCATCGCGGGCATCGCCATGGCAAGGCCGAGCATCAGGATTGCGGGATGGCGCAGCCCGGCGAACAGGCTCGTCAGTTTCTCCCGCGCGCTGGCGCCCCTTGCGCGAATCAGCGCGACATGGGGCAGCGCGAACGATCCGGCGGTGCAAAGCGCCATGAAGGCGCCGTGGAGCAGGATCGCCCAGCGCCACGCCTCGCCGGCGGTGAATGGCGCCGCGATCAGCAGGCCGAGCGAGAAGCCGGTCGGCGCGTAAGTGGACCAGAGCGTCATCGCCCTGGTTCGTGCCGTGCCTTCCAGCGCGCCGATCAGCATGGCGGCGCCGCCGTTGAGAATGCCCAGATAACCGATCCCCGCCAGCAGCACGCCGAAGTTGAGCAGCCAGATGTCGTGGGCCAGCCACACTATCGCATCGGCCAGCACGAATACGGGCGATGTCAGCAGCAGGACGAGGCGAGGGCCGAGGCGGTCCACCACGCCGCCGCCGATGGTGGCGACGATCGCTGCCGGAAGCGAGAAGAGTGCTATCGTCAGGCCGATCGCCGAGGCCGGGGCGTGCAGCGATGCCGTGATCCGCAGCGCCAGCGGCGAGAGGATGCCGACGAGAGCCATGCTGCCCAGCCCGATGGCGTAGACGAGGGCTACGGTCGTCCAGTTCCCTCGCGGTCCGGTGCTTGCCATCGACACTGCCATTGCGACCATCTCCTTGTTCGCCTCGGAAGATAGGCCGGGGTCATGATCGGACAAGGCGGGTTCGGAATCTGCACCGAGGCGTATACTTTTCGGTGAAGCGGTCCGCGGCCGATCCGGCGGGGCGTTGCCGCAGATGCAATGGGGCGATGCGGGAACGGCGTCCGCATGGCCGGTGGAAAGGGCGTAGGCTCGCGGCAGCATCAGCTCGCGATCAGAAGGAGCGAACGATCTCGACATGAAGAACAGGCCCCACATGAAGACCCGCCTTTCGCATATGGCCCTGCTGGCGGCGGTTTCGCTGGCGGCGGGCGTTCCGCTGACCGCACAGGCACAGGCAGGATCGGCCGACCTCGGCCATATCGACGGCGACGGCGGCGTGACCGATTTCTACCGCTGGGACGGAACCATCGGCGCGCCGGGCCGGATGCTGCGGCAGGAAGCCCTGCCTGCCGAACGCACCCAGCCCGAGGCCGGCAAGGCGATGCGGGTGCTCTACAGCTCGACAAGCGGTGTAGGGCAAGGGGCCGTCGCGGTTTCCGGCATGCTGTTCCTGCCCAAGGGCAAGCCGCCGAAGGGTGGCTGGCCTATCGTCACCTGGGCGCATGGCACGACTGGTTTTGCCGATGTCTGCGCGCCTTCGTGGACCGGCACTTCGGAGCGCGACAAGGAGTATCTCGAAAAGTGGCTCGCGGCCGGTTTCGCGGTTGTCGCCAGCGATTACGAGGGGCTGGGAACCAAGGGCGTCCACCCGTACCTGATCTGGCGTTCGGAGGGACGCTCGGTGCTCGATGCGGCACGGGCGGCGCTGGGCGCATATCCCGCCGCGCTGTCCAATCGTGTACTGGTCGTCGGCCAGTCTCAGGGATCGGGCGCGGCGCTGGGGGCGACCTATCTGGCGAAGAGCTATGCGCCGCAGCTCCACATGCTGGGCACCGTGGCGACCGGACTGGTCATGACTTTCGATACCCCGCACACGGCCGACTACGTTGCCAAGTCCAATACTCTCACCGATCCGCACTACATGCCTCCCGGTTTCGCCATGCTGCGGATCGCGGGGATCGACCGGGCGCTCCATCCCGATCTGGACCCGGCCGATTTCGTGAAGCCCGCCGGCCGCCCGCTGCTGCGGACATCGCGCAAGGCCTGCCTGCACGATCTCTTCGCGCAGGCCGACAAGGAGGGGCTGACTGGGCAGCAGGTCTTCGTCGAGAATATCGATCCGATAGACGGGACGATGAGCGCCAACTTCGATTTCCCCGATGGCCGAATGCCCGGCCCGATCTTTGCCGGTACGGGCCTTGCGGACGACATGGCGGGGACGCAGGGACAGTACAACGCCGTCAAGGCGATGTGCGCGGCGGGCAGCAACATCCAGTGGCATACTTATCCCGGCGAGGATCACGGCAGCGCGGTGAATGCTTCGGCGCGCGATTCGATCCCCTTCGCGCGGGCCCTGCTGGCGGGAAAGGTGCCGCAATCCAATTGCGCGTCCATCACCCCGCCCGGTCCGGTCCAGAAGAAGGCCGCCACCAGCAGCTGATCCGAACGCCCTTTCCGCAAGAACGAAGGCCCCTGCCATTGGCGGGGGCCTTTTATTTTGGGCGCCGCCGCACAGAGCGGCTGCACGAACGAGAACGGCGGGAGCATCTCTGCCCCCGCCGCCCTGTGCGACCCTTTCGGGATAGCTGGCCTCAGTAGCGGTACTGCAGGGTCATGCCGACCGTGCGGGGACGATAGCTCTGGTTGTAGTAGAGCGACGAGCCGATCGAGTCGTGACCGCGCGAGAGAACGTCGCTCGAATTGAGGAGGTTCTCGACGAAGACCGAAAGGTCCACGCCGCTGAACCGGGCACCGGCGCGGGCCGAGAGGTAATTGCGGGCATCCAGTTCGGTCAGGCCGGAATCGTAGCCATAGGCGCCGGAAACCGAGGTCTGGTAGGTATGGCTGGCGAAGGTGAAGTCGCTGCGCAGATAGGCATCGACGCCCTGGCCCACTTCACGCTCGTAAGTGCCGTAGAGGTGGCCGGTCCACGAAGGGCCGCCGATGTGCTGGCCGTCGGCCTTCAGCATCAGGCCGTTGCCGCCGAATACGTCATGATCATAGGTCAGATCGACATAAGCCACGTTGCCGCCCAGCGTCAGCCCCTCGACCGGCTTCACGTCGAGCGAAAGCTCCCCGCCCTTGCCGGTGGCATTGCCCAGGTTGTAGATGAACGAGAACGAACAGGTCGGCAGGCGTACGGACTGCTGGATGTTCTTCCACTTCATCAGATAGACGCTGGCGCCGAAGTTCACCTTGCCGCCGAAGAGGGAGTTCTTCGTGCCGGCTTCGTAGGACCACAGCGAGTCCGAGGTATAGGCGGTGGGGCTTTCGGTCAGGCCCAGCGTGGCAAGGTCGCCGGTGCACAGGTCGCTCAGGATCCTGGCCTGTGCGCCGCCGGGGCGGAAGCCCTTGGTCGCCGAGGCATAGACCATGTTGTTCGGCGCGATCTTGTACGAGATGCCGAACTTCGGCGTCCAGGCGCCTTCCTTCATGTTGGCGGTGGTGACGGTGCGGACGTTGCCGGTGGTGGTGCCGTCGCCGACGTTCACGAAGTCGAAGGCGACGTGGCTGTAGCGGATGGCGGCGGTGAGGGTCAGGTTCTCCATCGGCTTCACGTCGACGCTGCCGTAACCGGCGATCTGCTCATCCTTGGCATGGACGAGATTCACGTAGCTGAAGCGGCCGTCGTATTGCTGATAGCCGTTGATGAGCGTGCCGGGGATGCGCCCGGAGCCGGTGTAGTTGCTGAAGTCCTGCTTGGTGTGCGCGTAATAGACACCGGCGGTCCAGTCGATCAGCTTGTTGTCGTAGGACTGGAGCCGCGCTTCCTGGACGAAGTTCTTTTGCTTCATCGTCAGGTAGTCGTTGGTGTTGTCGAGATCCTTGTTGGAATAGACCCCGAACGGATTGCCCGTGCGCAGCACCGAGAAATAGGTGGCGTAGTTGAGCGTCTGTTCCTGCTTGCGGGCGAAGTACGAGGTGTTGGAGATCAGCTCGATGTTCGGCGCGATGTTCCAGTCCACCTTGAGCGAGGGGAGGTAGAACGTGTCATTGCTCGGTTCGAGGGAATAGACGCCGGTGTGGTAGTCGTTGTCCTTGGCCAGCCCGTAGCCTTCCCAGTAGTCGTCACGGGCATTGGCCTCGACGTGCTGGTAGTAGAAGCTCGGGGTGATGGTCAGGGTGTCGGTGGGCTTCCAGCCGAGCGATGCGCGGATGACGGTGGAGTTGCCCGAGTTCACGTCCTTCTTGATGACGGTGTCGGTGCCCTGTGCGACCTGGTCGATATAGCCGCCCGAATACTGGTACCAGCCGCTCACGCGGAAGGCGAGGTTGTCTGTGATCGGGGCGCCGAAGGCGAGGCCGGCTTCGTAGCTAGGCGCGCCTTCCTCGGTGAAGGACACTTGCGAGCGGCTGTAGATGCTCAACTTGTCGTAGTTCGGGCCAGGGGTGATGAAGCGCACCGCGCCGCCTTCGGCACTGGCGCCGAACAGCGTGCCCTGCGGTCCGTAGAGCACTTCCACGCGGTCGAGATCGAAGACCTTGGGATAGGGGTTGCCCCCGTAGTAGCCGACGTTGCGAATCTGGATCGGGGTATCGTCGATATAGATCGCGGTGGTGGCCGAACCCACGTCCGAGGCCATGCCGCGGATCGAGATGTTGCTGCCGTTATTGGCGGAAACGCCAGAGGACGGCGCGAAGTTCAGGGCAGGGGTCATTCGCGACAGGTCGTCGATGCTGCGGATGCCCTGCTGGTCCATCAGTCGCTTGTCATAGGTCGCGACCGAGATCGGCACTTCGTTGATGCTCTGCTCACGGCGCAGCGCGGTGACGACGATAGCCCCGGAATCGGAGTCGGAGCCGGTTGCCGAACGCGCGGCCTCGGCAGCTTCCTCAGCCAGCGCGGCCTGTGCCCCGCCAGCCAGCGCGATGGCGGCGCAGGACGCTGCAAGCAGCCTCAGCCGCGACGTGTGACGGGTAGTGAGCCCATTGGGATTGTTGATACGGGACATGACGCGAAACCCCTTTTCTGGTCGGAACTCTCGAATTCCCTTTCGACCCTCTCTCGCGCCACGCTTGGTCGTTTCTGTGCTCACGTGGTCCTCCACTGTCGGTTTGCCGGGTTCCCGAAGATGGTCCCGGCCTTTTGCTTGGCCGGGCTGTCCGGCACGCCGCGCCATGAAGGCAAAAATTTCCGGGCTGGACCATTGCAACTAACGAACCGACCTGTTGCCAAATCCGTGCGTTCGTCTTCCGTGTTGTCGCAAACCGAAGTCCGGACATACATTTTGGCAACGCGCAGGGTATCTCGTCCTGCCTATGGAAGATCCCATGGCTCACATCTGGAACTGCCTTTCGGGAATGCCCACATGACCGGCGAGACGTCGTCCCGCCTGCTTCGTGCCGGACGCGTGATCGCGAGCGCCGACGGCAAGGTCCTGGGGCCAACCGAGATTGAGATCGGCGCGGACGGCCGCATCGCGGCCATGCGCGCCATCCCGCCGCAGAGCCTGACGCCGGAGGAAGCCGGCGCTCTGATGATGCCAAGCCTTGCGAACGGGCACGACCATGGACGCGGGCTGAGGACGCTGGCGTTCGGCGCGGCTGACCAGTCGCTGGAAACCTGGTTGCCCGATCTTGCGCGGCAGCCGCGTGTCGACCCCTGGCTGAACGCGGCGGTGGCGCTGGGAAGGCTTGCGCAGGGCGGGGTGGGCGCCGTCAATCACTGCCACAACACGCAGGACGGCCGGGCCCTGTTGGAGGAGGCCGAAGCCGTCTCCCGCGCAGCGCGGGACGTGGGCATACGGGTGGCCTTCGGATGGCCGTTCTTCGACCGCAATCCTTGCGTTTACGGCGACCTTGCGCGGCTGGCCGGATTTCTTCCGGACGAACGCCGGCGCGCCGTGCTTGCCGCCGGGGCGGGGATGCGGGACCTGCAAACCAACCTTGCCCTGTTCGAGAAGGCAAAAGCGCTGGAGCACGAACATTTCGTGCTGCAATACCACCCGGTTGCGCCGCAATGGACCCGCCCGGAAACGCTTGCCGCGATTGCCCGCGCTTCCGCCGCGGACGGGCGCCGCATTCACATGCATCTGCTGGAAACCGAACTGCAGCGCGAATGGGCCAAGGCGCATCATCCCGGCGGGTTCCTCGCATGGCTGGACGGGCTGGGGCTCCTGAGCGATCGGCTTACCGTGGCCCATGCGGTCTGGCTCGAACCCGAAGACATCGCGCTCCTTGCCGAACGGGGGGTGACGGTCTCGATCAACATGTCCTCCAACTTGCGGCTGCGGTCGGGGGTGCCCGATCTCGCAGCGCTGCTCGATGCCGGCGTGCGCGTGGCATTCGGGCTGGACGGAATGGCGCTGGACGACGACGAGGACATGCTTCGCGAGCTTCGCCTCGCCTGGCACGTCCACGCGCGGACCTCTTCCTGCGGGCGCGGGCTCGACCCGAGCGCGGTTCTGCATGGAGCTCTGGAGGCGGGGCGCAAGTCGGTGCTGGGCAGCACGGAAGGTGCGGCCATCGCGGTGGGCGCCCCTGCCGATATCCTCGTGCTCGATTTCGCGGCGCTATCCGCGGACAACATCCTGCCCGAACCCGATACGATCTCTCTCGTCATCGGCAGGGCCCAGTCCCGGCATGTTCGATGCCTGCTGGTGGGAGGGCGCCGGATTGTCGAGAACGGGGCCTGTGTCGGTGTCGATCTCTCGGAGCTGGAACGCAGATTGACCGCGTCGGCGCGAGCGTCGCTTGCGGCATCTCCGCCGGACCTTGCGGCCATTGCGGAGATGCAGGGAGCAGTGGCGGCGTTCTACGGCTGCGGATGCCACCGGTCAGGCGGCCAAGACCCGATCTGACCGGGACTATCACGATACCCGGCGGCAGTACCTGCGCGTTCCCCGCCAAACCTTACGGGAACGCGCAGGTGCTGCCGACTATTTGACGACCACGCGGACCCGGCCGAGATTCTGGATGCGGCCGAATGCCGTCTCGCGGTCTCCCTCACGTTGGGAAATGCCGCGCAGGGCCGGGAAGTAAGTGCCCGGTTTGTCGAACTTGTGCGTGATGGTGACGGTGGCCGTCCTGAGGCCGCCTTTCACCGGAGACTGGACCGCGAAAGTGCCGGTTCCTTCGAAATCCCACTCCGCCGCGATGACGGTGCCGGTTCCGGGCGGAACCTCGATCGTGCCCCGGAAGGTCACGGTCTGTCCGGCGGCAATGTCCGCGCGCTCGCCGCCATTCGCCTTTAGAACGATGACCGGCTGGATGCCGCGGCGTGCGGCGGCCGTGGGCGGGACGATGATCTGCCCGTCGTCATAGCGGTAGCTGGTGGAGGCGGGCGGCGCGATGCCCTTTTCGACCCACAGCGCCACGTCGCGCAGGGCCTGGTTGAGCACAGGCACATAACTGACGGTATGGATCGCGTCCTCCTGCGTGTCGCTGTCGCCATGAAGGGCGTGGTCGGTGAACCACAGCCGGAAATGGTCGTCCGCCTTCGCGCCGAAGTGCTTGTCCACCCGCGCGCGGTACCAGTCGGCCGACCAGGGATAGGCTTCCCGGTCCCACAGGGATTCGACCAGGATCATCTTGCCCTCGAAATTGCCCTCGGGGACCGACCCTGCCGTCGCCTTGGTGAACAGCGGCCCGAGCAGCATCGGCCGCTGGGGATAGATCGGTTTGCCGTCGGCCCCGCGGAACTGGTCCCACACCTTGAATTCGGCTTCGGGCACCTGGTGGCGATGATAGGTTTGCGCGGCGAGGAAGTTGCTGTTGTCCACCTGGACTTCGTCGCCCGGTGCCAGCTTTGCGGCCACGGCGGGGTCGACGATACCGAAGACGGCAGTGTCCCCGTCGATGCGGCTCAGCGTCAGCCGCGCCCCTTTCGCGGCGCCCGACAGGACGATGAGGTCGCCGCCAAGGAACTGGACGGCCGGCGGCGGAGAGGACAGGCGAATGGCGACGACATATTGGGCCTCCTTGCCCTGCATCGCGGCATAGCTGTCATCGACGTTGCCGGTGGTCTTGCCGTTGGTCACGCTGGTTTCGAGCTTCTGCCGTTTTGCATCCGCGCCGGTGACAAGGGCGGCGATCGCCGCCTTGTGCTGCAGGCGATAGCCGGTGAAGCTTTCGGGATGATCGAAGCCGTAATAGCCCGGTTTGGTCCAGAAGTCCGTGAAATAGCCCGGATCCGCCATGACGACGCCGCCGTAAAGCGCGGCAAAGCCGTGGATGCCCATGGTCTTCCAACCGAACCAGGACTGAAGCGGAAAGCCCATGCGCGTCACTTCGCGCAAGGCGGCTGCCTGCTCGGCGTTCAGCCCGGCATAGGGATCGCCGCTGCCACCGGGCTCCATGGCATCCACGATCTGCGGGAACTTGCCTTCCAGCAGGCGCATGGCATGCATTCGCACGGTGAAGCTGTTGGGGATCGCCATGCTGGAACCGAGCACATGCGGGACCGCGCCGTCCCAGACGCCGCGCGTGTTCTCCATCGATCCCACGGTGCGATAGGCGCCCCCGCTGCCGCCATAGGCATAGCCGTAAGGCCGTTTGCCGCCGTACATCTGGAGCGCCACGACGCGCGAATACTGGGCCGCCGCCGCATTGGCACGGTAGGCGCCGATGGTGGGGTCCTTTGAACCGAACCCCGCCACAGCCGGTCCGCCGCCGTTGGTTTCCACGAAGTATCCGCCGCTGGAGATCGAGAAGGAGATCTTGTCATTGGCGGGCGAAGTGGGTTGCTGGGCCAGGTTCTCGTTGTCGGGCGCGGGGGTGAAGTGCTGGAAGAACCGCCCCTGATATTGCCCTTTCGGCGGGAAGTAGAAGGAGAAGCGCGTGTCGGTCCCCTTGAAGCCGCCATGGACGTAGCGATGGCGGACCGGTGCGTCCCGCCATTCGTCGATATCGATATAGGGCTGCGCGAAGACCGGATCGGGGATCGGCGCGCTTGCGGGCGTGGTTTCGGTACCGGCGGGCGATCCCTGTGCCATCGTCCCTCCTGCCATTCCCCCTGCGAGCAGGGTCGAGGTCAGGGCAAGCCTGACGAATTTGCCGGTGATGCCGCTATTCTTGCGCGCGCGTTTCATGCCGCAGGTTCCGTATGCTCGTGAGGAAAGGGTGCCGCCGCCGCCCCGGAGAGCGGGCGGCGACGGGGAGACGGCCGATCAGAACTTCTTGCTGATGCCGAACTGGAACACGCGGCCGATGCTGGTGACGGCGTAGCCGTCCAGCGAGTTCAGCGAACCGTTGTAGACCGGCGGGTCCTTGTCGAAGAGGTTGTCCACGTTGAAGGTCAGCGACAGGTCCTTCATCGCGCCGCTGCCCTTGAAATCGTATTGGGCGAACATGTTGATGGTGTCGAAAGCCTTGACCTTAGACTGGTTGAGGTTCGATGCCAGCGGCGCGACGTTCCAGCCGCCGAGGTGGCGCCAGGTGGCCTGTGCGCGCAAGTTGCCGAATGCGGCGCCGAGCGTGGTGGACAGGATGAAGCGGGTCTGCGCCTTCACCGTATCGACGAAGCCCGCACCGGCGACGGCCTGCTCCTTGCGGTTCAGCACGTAGTTGCCGTTGATCTGCGTATAGACCGAGCCGAAGCCGGTCGGCTGGTCGTAGGCGAGCGAGAAGTCCAGGCCGTCGGTATTGACCGCGGCGAGGTTGGTGCGCCTGCCATCCGCAATCGAATAGACCTGTCCGGGAACCACGGTGTAGGGCGAAACCGCCGCGAGCCCGTCCGGCACTTGCGACGCCAGCGCGTTCACCTGCGCGATCGTCGGGTTCATGACGTAGTTGTTGGTGAACAGGCTGTAGAAGGTGGACGGGTTGAACACCGGCGGAATGTCGATCAGGTCCTTGAACCGGATGTTGTAGTAATTGAGCGTGGCGAGGAACCCCGGCAATGAAGGGGGTGCGATGTCGAAGCCGAGCGACCAGGTCGTGGCCTTCTGCGGCTTCAGGTCGTTGCCGCCGCCGCCGAGGAAGATCTGTGCCTGCCCGGGCTGGGGGGCGACATTCGGATTGGCGAACAGGATGAACGGGAAGGCGAAGATCGTGGCCGGGGCGGCGTCGGCGCCGTCCGCAAGGCTGGGTGCCTGGAAGGACTTGCCCCAGGTGCCGCGCAGCTTCAGGCCGTCGAACGGCTCGTAAGTCACGCCGAACTTCGGATTGAAGGTGCCGCCGAAGTCGCTGTAGTGATCGTAGCGGCCCGATGCCGACAGGCTCAGCGAATAGAAGCCTCCTGTGCGGTTTTGCTGACCGAAGACGGGCACCTGTACTTCGCCGAAAAGCGCGGCGATGCGGCGGCTTGCGGTGTTGAAGGGCATATCGTCCACCGCGCTGGCGCTGACGGTGCCGTCGATCCGGGACTGATACTTCTCATAGCTGTATTCACCGCCCGCCGCGATCTTCACGTCCCCGCCGGGCAGATGCGCCAGGCTGCCGTCGACGACAACGCGCGTGTTCAGCATCTCGTTCTTGCCCAGACCATAGTCGAGGAAATTCGAGATCAGCGGCAGGACGGCGGCATTGGCCGGGTTCGACAGGTTGTAGGGATCGAAGTTGCCGGTGAGGACGAGCGTGGAGAGGGTGCCGTCGTCGATCTTCTCGTTGGCGACTTCTGACCGGCCGCGGCCGTAGTTCCCCAGCCAGCGCAGTTGCCAGCCGCTGCCGAGATCGGCGGTGAGGGTGGGGGTGACGCCCCAGGTCTCAAGCCTGGTGCTCTGCCGGGTATGCTCGCCCAGCAGCGAGGAGAAGTCCATCGAAACGGACTGGGCCTGGAAGCTGTTGGCATCGCCGGTGTTGCGATAATAGGGGTTGAACACAGTGCCGGGAACGAATGGATTGATCGGCGCGATGGTGGCCGTTGCGGTAACGGGGCCACCGTCGCCCTTGTTCACGCGGTTCATGTAGAATGCGCGCACGTCGAAGGTGACCGGGCCGCCGTCATCGAACGAAAGGCCGGTGAATACCGAGTGGCGTCGTTCGCTGGGATAGAAGGTGCGGTTGTCGCTGACGTCGCAGCGGTTGCCGGAACCGGCTGTCAGCCCCGGCAGCGCATAGACCGTGGATCCGATAGAGACGTTGCCGGCCCCGCAGGTCAGGTCGAACGGCAGGCCGGAGGTATAGTCCAGCCGGCGAACGTAATCTCGGTCCCGGCCATAGAGCGAATCGTGCCAAGCGTAGTTGTAGCTTGCATAGACGGACAGCGCGTCCCAGGTCTTGCCGACCGTGACGTCGGCATTGACCGACTGATAGTCGTCCGCAACGCCGTAGCGTCCCCTGGCTTCGATGCCGTCGAAACGCTTGCGCGTGATGAAGTTTATGACGCCGCCGACAGCATCCGCCCCGTAGATCGAGGAGCCGCCGTCGAGCACGATCTCCACGCGCTCGATCGCGCCGGGCGCGATGGCGTCGGGATCGGGAACGGTCTGGCGAACGCCCATGCCGGGAAGGCGGTGTCCATCGACCAGCACCAGCGTTGACGAACCGCCGCCGGATGCTCCCGGCAGGTTGCGCAGGTTCGGGCGGTTGATGGTGATCTGGCTCGAACTCACGGCCGACACGATGGGCGCGGCATTGAACGACGCGGTTTGCGGCACGCTGGCAAGCAGCTGCGCGGTGGAATTGGCGCCCACGGCGGTGATCGCCTGGGCATTGAGCGAAACCGTTTCCGAACCTGCCGGCGCGACGCCGCGCAGCAGGGTGCCGGTAACGATGATTTCCTGGATTTCCTTATCGCTCAGCGGCGGCGGGCTTTCCTGATCAGGAACGGCCTGCGCCATCGCGGCGATCGGTGTGAGTGCAATTATCGAGACGCCGAACAGCGCACACTGACGGACGGATCCGCAAGTCCTTTTCATACCCTCTCCCCTGTGCGGCACCTGCGGATTTTTCCGGGTTGCCGGTCTTGTTTTCCGCCGCTTCTGCTGTTGGCTATGAGGCTGTCGCAAGCGCCGGAGCACTAGGATTGGCAGATTCGCGGTCGCTTGTCTCGGGAAAAATTTAGAGGCTAAAATAAATCGGGGCCGCGCGGTGTTGCGGATACCGGGGAATTGGCCGATGGGAAGATCATGCGTCTATCGGATCAGGAATATAATCGCCTTCTGCTGCTCAAGAAGGTGCGGACGAGCGAGCCGGTTGCCCGGATCGATCTTGTCGGGCTGACCGGGCTGACGGGGGGGACGATCACGGCGATCACCGCCGATCTTGTGAAACGCGGCATCGTGATCGAGGAGAAGGTGGCCTCCAGTGCCCCGGGGCGGCCCCGGGTCAACCTGCGGATCAATCCGACCGGCAAGTACGTCATCGGCATCAATGCGACAGGTGACGGGCAGGCCGTGGCCGAGATCGTCAATCTGAGGGGCGAAAGCCTTGGCGTAGCAACGGCTGAATTAAAGCCGGCGACGCGGATCGAGGATCTCGCGCAGCAGTTCGTGGCGGCGCTGGAAGACGCCATTGCCGGCTGGCCGGTGAAGCGGGAGGAGATTTTCCGGATCGGAGTCGGGCTTCCCGGCATCGTCGACAGCCGTACCGGCATCGTCGAGCAGATCATCACGTTCGAGCCCGGCCCGTGCAACTTCGGGGACATCGTCTCGGGCGCGCTCGGGATTCCGACGCTGGTGGACAATAACATCAACCTGCTTGCCCGTGCGGAGCATTGGTACGGTGCAGGTGCCCATGCCGACGATTTCACCCTCATCAATGTCGATCTTGCCATCGGCGCGGCGCTTTACCGAGGCGGGCAGCTAATCAGCGGCGCGCACGGGATCGCTTCGGAATTCGGGCACACCAAGATCATGCCCGACATCGGCCGCCCTTGTTTCTGCGGCGCCAACGGCTGCCTGCAGGCCTATTGCTCGATCCATTCGATCATCGAGCAGTCCTGTGAGCGACTGGGGCGGCAGATGCCGTCACACGAGGTCATGAACCCCTGTTTCGATGGATTGATGGCAGAATATGCCGCTGCCGAGATCGACATCCGGACGGTGCTGGAACAGGCCAGCCACTATCTCGGCATAGCCGTGGCCAATCATATCACCATGCAGGACCCCGAGGCGGTCATCATCATCGGGCCGCCCGTTGCACGGATGGATGAGCTGCGCGGTGCCTTCTTCACGGCTCTCGAACAGAACACCTTCCCCGCTTTGCGCCGGCGGACCAGACTCTACTTCAAGGCGCGGGATCAGGGCGCCTATGCGCGCGGCGCTGCGGCGATGGTGCTGGAGCATGTCTACGCCGCATCGTGAATTTCACGGTTTGGCGGGGAGTAGGTAGATGAGGAGAGCCGGGTCATCCTCCTCATCTACCCAGTCGAGCGCTTGCAGGCTGTTGCTTTCGGGTCGGCCTTAGCCGACGAAACGCCAGCGGATCGTCTCTCCGGCATGGAAGGGAACGAGGGTGATGTCGCCGTCGACGATCGTTTCCGCCACGGCCACGTCCTCGCGCTTCAGCGTTACCGTGCCCTCGTTCAGGGGCAGGCCGTAGAAATTGGGTCCGTGTTCGGAGGCGAACCCTTCCAGCCGGTCAAGCACGCCTTCCTCGTCGAAGACCTGCGCGTAGCTTTCCAGGGCGAACGGCGCATTGAAGATGCCGGCGCATCCGCAAGAGGATTCCTTGCGGCCGATGGCGTGCGGCGCGCTGTCCGTACCGAGGAAGAACTTGGGCGACCCCGAAACCGCCGCCTTGCGAACGGCGAGACGGTGCCGTTCCCGCTTGGCAACGGGCAGGCAATAGGCGTGCGGACGAATGCCGCCATCGAAAATCGCGTTGCGGTTGATGATGAGGTGCTGCGGCGTGATCGTTGCGGCGATCCGGGGGCCGCTTTCAGCCACGAACTCTGCGGCGTCGGCTGTGGTGATATGCTCCAGAACGATCTTGAGCGCCGGGAAATCTCGGACCAGCGGCGCGAGGACGCGTTCGATGAACACAGCTTCGCGATCGAAGATGTCGACATCGCGATCGGTTACTTCGCCGTGGATCAGCAGCGGCATCCCGATCCGCTGCATCGTTTCCAGCAGCCCGGTGAGCTTGCGGATATCGGTGACGCCGTGGGCGGAGTTGGTGGTGGCATGGGCGGGATAGAGCTTGCAGGCAGCGAACACGCCCTGTTCGTAGCCGCGCTCGATTTCCGCCGGATCGGCATCGTCCGTCAGGTAGCAGACCATCAGCGGGGTGAAGTCCGTCCCGGCCGGCAGGGCGGCGATTATCCGCTCCCGGTACGCCTGCGCCGAGGCCACGCTGATGACAGGCGGCGTCAGGTTCGGCATGACGATGGCGCGCGCAAACTGGCGCGCGGTATAACCGACGACTGCGTTCAGCATCTCGCCATCGCGGAGATGCACATGCCAGTCGTCGGGGCGGCGGATCGTTATCTGCGATGTCATGAGGCCGCTCTAGCCCACCTCGATGGCTGTCGTCGATGCCGGATTCGGAACATTTCCGCTGCAACGATCGGTGCGTGCTGTCGGTTCGAAAGTTACCCGATGAACATCCCCCCGTTTACTGCGAGCACTTGCCCGGTGACGTAGCCGGCGCCGTCGGATGCGAGGTATTCGCAGGCCGCCGCGATATCTTCCGGGGTTCCGGGGCGTGGAATCGGAATGTGCTGGGCAATCACGTCAAGCGGCGGGAATGTCCCCGCGGCGATTCCCGCTTCTGCCATCGGCGTTGCGACGACCGATGGAGGGATGGTGTTGACGGTGATTCCCTGGCCCGCAAATTCGCGGGCCAGTGCGCGCGTCAATCCGATCACTCCGGCTTTCGCAGCGGAGTAATGCGCACGATCCGCCGCACCGGACTGGGCGGCCTGCGACGAGATCGTGATGATCCGGCCCCATCCTGCCGCGACCATGTCGGGCAGCGCGGCCTGTACCGTATGGAAAACGCCGGTCAGGTTGATGTCGATCATGCGCTGCCAGGTTTCCACGGTTACGTCCTGGAAGCGGATGCCCTCGGATATGCCGGCATTGGCGACCACGATGGCGATGGGGCCCAGTTCCTCGCGCACGGCGGCATAAGCGGTTTCGATGCTATTCCGGTCGGAAACGTCGACCTTGCGGGCAAGGATCGCCGCACCTTCCGAGCGCAGCGCGGCGCTTTCCCGGTCCAGCGCGTCCTGCTGGATGTCCAGCATCGCGACGGGGTGCCCGTTGCGGGCGAACAGGCGCGACACGCCCAATCCGATGCCCGAAGCTCCGCCGGTGACGACGACGACACGATCATGGCTGCTCATTTAGCTCTCTCTCTCCCATCCGTTTCGTTCCGCCGCGCGGTCGCCGCCGAGCTTCCTGGCCCGAGCGCGCTGCGTATGGATCGCTAGTTTATGCGATATCGTGGCGCACAACTTGCGTGATGTCCAGCCCACCGATAGGCATGGAGCGCGCGATTCGGATCGCGTGATAAAATTGGAATGGGAGAAAGAGAGTGCCAGTGCCGGACGTTTCCAACCGCTCGATCAATGAACTGATTTCCCTTGCGGGCAGGAGCGCGGTCGTGACCGGGGCGGCCTGGGGACTGGGAAAGGCAACCGCGAGGCGGCTGGCCGAGGCGGGGGCGGCCGTGCTCATCGCCGACATCGACGAGCAGGCGGCCGCTGCCACAGCCGGGGAACTGTCGGAACGCTATTCGGCCGACGTCTCGTTCGCCTGTCTGGATGCGGCCGATAGCGGTTCGATCGCCGCCGTGGCCGATCTTGCGGAGAGCCGGTTCGGCAAGCTGGATATATGGGTCAACAATGCGGGCATTCCTTCGTTCACGCCTTTGCTCGATCTCGATGACGCGGAATTCGACAATGTGCTGGCGATCAATCTTCGCGGATCGTTCGTGGGCGCGCGGGAAGCCGCGCGCCGGATGATCGCGCGCGGACAGGGCGGGGTGATCGTGAACGTGGCGTCCCTTGCCGGTGTCATTGGTATTTCCGAAGGCCAGGCGGCCTATTGCTCGTCCAAGCATGGCGTCGTCGGCCTCACCCGCCAGTTGTCCATCGAACTCGGCGCGCACGGCATCCGGGTTCTGGGGGTGGCTCCGGGCTTCTCTCTTACGGAAAAGACGATGTTCATCGCCGATTGGGATGAGGCAACGATCAGGAACTGCCCCATTCCGGGTATCGGGGCCAGCCGACTCGGCCGCGTGGGTGTGGCCGACGATATCGCCCGCGCCATCCTGTTCTGCGCGTCAGACCTTGCCGCATTCATGACCGGCAGCACGCTCCTGCTCGACGGCGGCGTCGCCGCCTGAGCATTCGCCGCGATCCGCCGGCCCGGCGGCAACCTTCTGGAGGCTGGCGCCGGGACGGACGGGATCAGAGCAGTTCGACGAGCGCGAGACCTTCCGGCGGGAGGTCCAGGGCGAGGGTTCCGTCACTGTCGAGGCGGCGGCGTTCGATCACGGGTAGAGAGGCCTTGCGCAATTGCGCAACCTGATCGCGCGAAGGATACTGCGGTGAACCCATCGCTCGCCAGGCCGGCATGGGCGAGCCGCGCTCCCAGTCCACATAGCGGACTTCCGCGGTTTTACGGCCGCCGATACCGTCGAAGGCAAGCGTTATGCGCTTTGGCTCGCCCTTGATCCTGCGTTCTGCGGTCATGCCTGGAATGCCGCCGGGTTGATCCACTTCCGCCAGGTTCCACACCAGCACGGAAACACGTCCGTCCTTCCCGCGCGAAGCCAGTGCCGGGCCCTGGGCGGAGAGCCGCTCGGTGCCGAGGCGGTGCAGCAGGCGATAAGTGTTGAACGAAGGCTTGGCGATGCCGTCGATCATCATGCTCCAGCCCATCGAGCCTTCCTTCAGCATGTAGTCGTCCACGCCCAGTTCCTCGTACATGCCGCTGAGCGTCCACTGCGACATCCCTGCACAATGCGCCATGCCCTGAGCGATGACGTGGGCGATCATGGCCGGGCTGTCCGACGACCATTCGGAAAGCCACAAGGGCTTGCCCGCGAGTGGACCCGCGTCGATGGTCCGGCGTGCATTGCCGAGCGCATCGGGGATCACGTCGTTGACGTTGCGCCGGGGCGCGTCCTTGCCGAAGACGTCGTTCTGGTCGTCACCGGCGTAGACGTGGGTGGCGAAGAAATCGACCGGCGCGTTGTTCGCCGCGCACCATTGCGCGAAATCCCCGATCCAAGCCGTTTTCGACGTTGCCGGTCCTCCTACCTGAATGCGCGGATCGACCGACTTGATGGCGACCGCGGCGGCCTTGTACATATCGAAGTAGCGCTGCTTGTCCGCTGTCCAGAAGAACGCGAGATTGGGCTCGTTCCACACCTCGAACGGCCAGGTGCGCACGGTTTCTATGCCGTAACGGTCCACCATCGCGGCGGTGAACGACTTCAGGAAGCGGGCGAATTCCGCGTCGGAAGTCGGCGGGGTGATGTTCCCGCCGTAGAAACCGAATTGGGTTTTGCCGGAGGCCAGTTTCCCCGGCATGAAGCTCAGTTCGACATAAGGGCTGATGCCGATGTCGAGCATGCCGTCGTAGACCCGGTGTACATTCAGCCAGTTCGGCCCGCCGTTGCGGCGCATTTCCAGGATGCTCTTGCCGAATACGCCGAGCTCGTCATTGAAGATGCCGTGGAAGCGGGCGCGTTTGAAGCCCGCTTCGGCCCGGCCGATCCGCATGTCCTGCCGCCATTCCTCGCGCATGGTGATCGCGGCGCGGTCCGATCCTACCGATTCTTCCCACACGTGGGGCAGCGGCCCGGTTACGGCGCGGGTGTCCACTCGAACGGTCTGGACCGCCATATCGGCCGCGCGGACGCCCCTTGCGGAAAGGGCCGCCGCCGCGGCACCGGATGCCAGGAATGTACGTCGATCAAACATGCTTCTCTCCACAATATTGTCGGATGCGCGGAAGGATCAGTGCGCCATTTCTATTTCGAAAATCGAGCTTGAGCCGGCGAGCTGTGACCGTGACGGGTAAGCTGCGGGTTACTTCCGCGAGCAGGGCGCCCGCTTCTTTCAGCAGGTCGGTGGTGATCGCCAGACCGGAGCCAGCGGCTGGGACGCTCGACGGAAGGACGTGCAGAGCCGGGCACGGCAAGCGCGGCTTCCATAGCGATCGAAGCGACAAGTCGCCGGCCGTTTGCCATTGTCATCTCCCATAATGTCGTGCGGCCATTTTTTTGGCCTTCACGTTTTCTGTTTATTGGTCTGACCAGTGATTGTTACCGTGTTTCTGACCCTGACACACGTTTTCTTCCCGGCGATGCTTTTAAAGCTGCATTGCGGTCCATGTTGACGTTGCCGGAATTCTTCAACGGGAAGCCGAGCAGCCGGATTGGACCGATCAATCCCGAGCGGCGCAAGGGCGCGTCTTTCCGGTAGGTGGGCGTCGCGGTCCATGTCACCTTGTCCGCTCCCGGCTGCGCATCGCCGATGAGGCGATTGACCCAGAGGTTGGCGACGCGGACTTGCACGCGGTTCCTGCCCGGTTTCATGAACGCGCCGATGTCGACGCGGTAAGGCGCATGCCAGGCGTGGCCGGCAATGCGGCCATTGATGCTGACTTCCGCGATCTCCCGCGCTTCTCCCAGATCGAGCTGGAGAGGCTGGCCTGCCTTCCAGCCGCGCGGCGTATCTATCTCGCGCGAGTATGTGGCCACGCCGGAAAAGTAGCGGATCGCCGGATCGTCGTTTTCGTCCAGCGGCGCCAGCGCCATGCGCACGCTTGCGGGCGCGCCGCGGCCGGGTTCGAACGCGACATTCCAGAGGCCCGGAACCGTCGCCAGCGGGACGGGATCGCGGGATGGCGCGGATTGCTGGCGTGCCGGGGTTTCCTTGCGAAACACCACGTTCACGGATTCGTCGGCCTGAAAGGTCAGGGGGATGATCGTGATGCCGTCCCGGATAGTGAAGCTGACGGATTCGGATCGGCCGGTCTCCGCATGCCACAACTCGGGTATCCTGCCGGCGATCCTGAACCGGGCTTCGATCGTCTCGGTTCGGTCCTTCTGATTGGAAATGAAGTAGATGTCGGCCTCCTGCGACTGTCGGTGCACGAACGGCAGATGGCTGTCGGCCTGCGCGCCGGTGTAGGAAAAGTCGGGCCTGACGCCGATATCGGTCAGGACGGAAGCGAGATCGTTAGTGTTAAACACGCGGCCTTGCCCGACGGCGGTGTCGGGCCGGCCCGGCCAGAGCTTGCCGAGCAGGCCAGCGTATAGGTCTTTGTCCGTTTCCAGCCCCGGGTCGCCGATCGGCCGCCGGCCCACCACGATCGCGCCTTGTTCTGCCAGGGAAGCGACCCTGCGCAGCACGGCAAGGCTCATCCGGCTGGAAGAACCGCCGAGATAGAGCACGCGGTAACGTGCGCCGCCGATGCTGGCGAGTTCGCCGCGATCGACTTTCAGGGCTTCCACGAGCGCATCGGCATTCACGAAGTCGAACGCATGGCCTGCGGGAATGCCGGTAGCTTGCCCATTTCCGAAAAGGGATGTGAGGGGCGCTTCCTCGCCGTGGAAATAGGCGACATCGGCAACGTTCCTTCCCTGCTGCAGCATCAGCGCGTTGCGTGCGATGTAATCCATCCACGGCCGCGCGAGTTCGCCCCATGCTTCGTTGCGATTGAAATCCTGCCCGAAGATCGAAAGGCGCAGTCCCGGCTTGCGGTCTTCCACCGGCACATGAACCGAGGTGTGGATGACCGGCCGGTTGATGCCGCTTGCGAATTCCAGGTCGATCATGCGCTTGAGATCGGCCGGACCATAGGACCACGGCGAGAGCATGGACGTCAGTGATTCCGCCGCCACGAATGTCCTGCCATAGATATGAGCGACCGATGCCGCGCCCTTCATGTCGGCTAGATAGGTGGGCTTGGGTCCTCCTGCGCGAGGGAAGGCCCACATTGCGGCCATGGGAATATCGGCGAATTTGCGCATGGCCATGTCGTCGCCCAGCATGGGGCGGTGGTCCTCCAGAGCTTCGCCGTAGACGATCATGCCGTGTTCGTGGGCTGACCGGGCGATCGTACCGTAATGCTCGCTGGCGAGCAGTTCCGCCAAAGTCCGGCGGAAGTCATGGAGGAAGCGGTCGCTCCGGCTTCGCGATCCGACGATCCTGCCGGTGAGGGCCGGCATCCAGGGAACCGGATCGTATCCGCGCAGGCGCCGGAACCGGTCGATCATGCCGGGCGTCCAGTTCGACGCGCCCACTTCGATGCTGTCGGTCAGGATGGCCCGGATCCCTTTTTCGCCCATCAGATCCTGGCCGGCCGCGTCGCGATAGGTTTCAAGGTAGTGATCCATGTAGCGCTGCACCGCTCCGGCGTCGTACTTGTCCACCTCGAGCCCGGTGGCCTCCAGCGGCGCCGGGTGGTTCATGGTGCCGACGAGCGAATAGCCGAACCGCATGATCCGCCACCGCCCCTTTGGCGGCAGCCAGTCCAGCGTGCCGTCGGGGCGGAGGCGCGCTGTCACGTCGATCACATCGGTCGGGGGCGTTCCCGGTGTGTCGATGAGTCCGTGGTCGAGATCGTAGTAGTCCGGCACGACGTCGAACCCGGCCTTGGCTTCGGCGCGATTGATGCGATCGGTTTCGGAAAGGACGAATTCGGCAATGCGGATGGTCTTCGCCTGCCCGGTGCCGGAAAACCCTGCCGCCAGAGCGGAAAGATCGACGCCTGCGGGTGGCGGCGCGATGTTGGGCAGGCTGCTGACTTCCTCGAACACGGCGCGGAACCGGCTTGCCTTCACGGGCGGGAAGGCCATGGTCGTGGGCACGCGCGAAAGCGGTATTTCGGATACTGCCGTCCACGTCCCACCGGTCGTTTCGGCTTCCAGTCTGGCCTTGAGGTTGGCGCCGACGAATTTGCCGGAACCGCCGGGCACGAAGAGCGTCATGGACCGGACCGTGGTTGGCCGGGCGTAGTCCAGTTCCAGGACCGATGGGCCTTTCGCCGCCTTGGCGAGGTCAACCGCGGATTCGAGATCGCCGTCCGCCAGGGCGGCTCCGTCAATCTTCTGCCCGGGGCCGTCCCTGTAGGATACGGGCGCCGGCACCTCGTTTACGGCGGCTGGAAAAGCCAGCACGGCGACATCGCGGTAGAAGGGCTGCGGAACTTCGGGCGCCTTCTCGTTAATGGTTGAGTTCGTTCCCGACTTTGCCGCGATCGACTGGAAGGGCCCGGTTATAGCAGGCGGCGCGGGGAGCGCCCGCGAGAACGGTTTTCCGCCTTCGATAGTCACCTCGCTCCAGACCAGTTTCTTCATGCCATCGGCGGGCGGCACCCATGGCCCGCCGGTTTCGGACCATCCCGGCGAAGAGGCGATGGCCAGTTCGATGCCGAGCCGGTCAGCTTCCCGAGCGGCGGCCCTGAACGCCGATTTCCAGGCGGGCGTCATGTAGACCAGTCTCTGGTCGACGATCTGCGGGCTCTGCAGATTGACATCGAAGGACTGTGCACCGCCGATACCGGCGCGCTTCATCCAGGCAAGATCCCTGAGGAGTCCGTCCTGCGTGATATTGCCGTTGATCCAGTGCCACCAGACGCGCGGCCGCGCTTCCATGGGAGGATCGTTGAAGGCGGCTTCGAGACCCCGTGCTTCCGCGGGCTGGGCGGGATCTGCTCCATCGGCAAGCGCGGGGGCCGAGCAGATGGCGGCCGAGAGTAACAGAAACTGCTTCAACACTTTGGCATAAAAACGAAAATTCCCTGCTGCCATGTCTCTGCCCGTTCCTGCATCGTTGCGCGAAAAATGCCTGGCCGGAACAGGCCCTTGCGTACTGTCTCCGGCGCCATGTATTTTGTGCGATACAGTATCGCGTATTAATGGATTGAAGCGCTGTCAAGCCAGTGACGCGGTTCGGCCGGCTGATGCCGCCGCATGCCCCCTTCCCATCCTCGTTCGGGCTTGACGCATAAGCGGCGTCAGGTTTATGCGCCACTGTATCGCGTAAAAACGAAATCCGGTTTGAAGCCGGTGGGGCCGCGGTGCAGGAGAGGGCTGGAAAATGACGACGATTATCGTTGTGGGCGCGTCCGGAGAGGAAAGAGCCCTGGAGGCGAGGCCGGGGCAAACCGTCATGGAAATCATCCGGGATGCCGGGTTCGATGAACTGCTGGCGCTGTGCGGGGGCTGTTGCTCCTGCGCGACCTGCCACGTCCATGTCGAACATGTGCAGGGGACGAAGGCCCTCGATCCCATGAGCGATGATGAAAGCGATCTGCTGGATTCGTCGAGCCACCGGAATGAGCGCTCGCGCCTCTCGTGTCAGTTGCAGGTCACCGATGCGCTCGATGGCCTGCGCGTGAGGATCGCCCCCGAAGACTGAAACACCGAAACACTCGCTTGCCGGGCAACGCACCCGCGCAAGGAACAGGAGCAGGATAGATGACTGAACTGGCCGATCGGGACTATTTCACCGACCATGAAATCCTTGTCGATCCCTACGCCTATTTCGAGGCCGTGCGCGGGAAGGGCGGGATCTACAGACCCAAGGGCAAGGATTACCTGATCGTCACGGGGTTCGAGGAGACCCTCGAAATCATGCGCAATTCCGAGGATTTCTCGGCGATCATCGGGCTTCAGGGCGCCTCGGCGCCCTTGCCGTTCACACCCCGGGGCTGCGATATCACCGCCGAGATCGAGGCGCACCGCGAGGCTTTCCACGGCGGCGACCTGCTCGTCAACCTGGACGACAATGCCCATCTTCAGTTGCGGTCGCTGGTCAACCGCCTGTTCACGCCTTCGCGCCTGAAGGCGAACGAGGCATTCATCCAGGCCTTCTCCGACGAACTGGCGCGCGATGCGGTGGCGAACGGCAGTGTCGAACTGGTCCGGGCGATCGCGACCCCGTTCGTCACGCTGGTCATTGCCGATCTTCTGGGTATCCCCGCCGAGGATCGCCAGCGCTTCATCGAGATCATCGAGAACGCGCCGCCCCCCGGAAATCTGGACGGCGAACTCGATCTTGACGCCGAGGACCATCCTTTCGTGATCATGGGCGGCTACTTCGCCCAATACGTTTCCGATCGCCGCGCCAATCCGACCGAGGACATCCTTTCCGAGCTGGCGAACGCCCGTTACCCCGATGGGACTCTTCCGGAAGAGATGGCCATCGTCAAACTGGGCATGTTCATGTTCGGGGCGGGGCAGGACACCAGCGCCAAGCTGCTGGGCAATGCGATGCGCTTCATAGTCGATCAGCCCGGCCTTCAGGACCGGCTCCGTGCCGACCCCGCGCTGATCCCGGCCCTGATCGAGGAAGTGCTGCGGCTGGAAGGATCCACCAAGCAGACCGCGCGCCTGGCGCGCAAGGACACGAAGATCGGCGATCTCGAGGTTCCTGCCGGAACGAAGATCATGCTGGCGATCGCGGCGGCCAATCGCGATCCGGCGCGTTGGGAAGATCCCCAGGAATTCAGGCTAAATCGCCCGAAGATCAGGGAGCATGTCGCATTCGGGCGGAGCGCGCATACCTGTGCGGGCGCTCCACTGGCGCGTGTCGAGGTGCGGATCATTCTCGAGAAGCTGCTCAGGTACACGTCGGATATCGACCTCGATCCCGCGGTTCATGGGCCGCGCGGTGCGCGAAAGCTCGACTTCGAGCCGAGCTTCATCATTCGCGGGCTGGCGGAACTGCATCTGAAACTGACCCCGGCAGACGGCGTCGATCTCAACGCGGCGCAGCCTTCGATCCTCGGGGAGACCCCTGCGGTCGAGGCGTCGCCGTCACCGGTCGCTCCGGCGGGTTACTCCACGGCCCGGACCAGACTGGCAGTGCTGCTCAAGGACGAGGCAGCCAAGGCGGTGCTCGATGCGCATTTTCCGGGGATCACGGCAGACAAGCGGATCGGCATGGCGAAATCGATGACGCTGCGCGCCATCCAGAAGTTCGCGCCCGGCCAGTTTACCAACGAAGCGCTGGATGCCGTTGACCTCGACCTGGCGGCACTGCCGACCGGCTGATGCACCGTTTCCCTTCGCCTCGCCGGACGCACGGGGCGAAGGGAATGGTCAATCCAATTTATGAAAACAGATTGACCAATGCGATACAGTATCGCACGAAATGCGTAATATAAAAAACAGAAGGGAAGGGGATTCGATGCGTAGGGAACGGGCTCTCACGCTCGCGGGCGCCAGCCTGCTTGCAATGTCAACGCCGGCACTTGCCCGGCAACAGACCGAACCGGCGGCAACGGGCGAGGCGAATGCAGCGCTGTCGCTGACCAATGAGATCATCGTCCAGGCCCGCCGTCGCGACGAGAGCCTGCAGGACGTGCCGCTTGTCGTGAACGCCGTGACGGCCGACACGATAGACAAGCTGAACATTCGCAGTTTCACGGATATCGGCTCAGTCGTCCCCGGCCTTCAACTGACGCCCAATGCCAATGGCATCGGCACGTCGTCATCGATCCGAGGCGTCAATCACGACGTGAATGTCAGTGCCGAAAACGGCACCATCCAGTACTATCGCAACGATGCCCCGGTCCCGTCGAGTTTCGTTTTCCAGACGATGTACGATGTCGGCCAGATCGAGGTCCTGCGGGGGCCGCAAGGTACTCTGCGCGGCCGGTCTACGCCTTCGGGTTCCATCACGGCAACCACCAGGCTGCCGGATCTCGTCGAGCCGGGCGGTTATGTTTCCGGTACATTCGGATCGGGATCGGCGGCCAACATCAACGGTGCCCTGAACATTCCGGTGATAGGCGACATGCTGGGCGTTCGCGTGGCCGGACTGCACAAGTTCGACCGGCTGAACCGCGTCAGCAGCATCAACAGCGATGTGAAGCCGCGCAGCGAAACCAATGCGATCCGCGCGACCGTTCGCTTCGAGCCGACCCAATGGCTACGCTTCGGCTTTCTCTATGAGGGAATGCAGAACGATGCCTTGCGTTTCGACCAGGTGCGTTCGGTAGCGGCGTTCAATCCCGATTACACCCCATCGGCCGGCGCACCGGACTACGGCGACATCGGGATAGGCGATTATCTTTCGGTTCAATCCCGGCCGAGCACTGTTTCGCAGAAATTCCGGTTCTACAACTGGAACGCCGAGGCCGACATTCTCGGCCAGCGCCTGGTCTACGTAGGATCGCGCACGGCGCAGCATTACCGCAGCTTCGGGGTGCGCGACCTCGCCAATTTCTTCCCCGACCTTGCGATCGGGCAGGAGGCCGACACGCGCGGCACGACGTCCAGCCACGAGGTTCGCCTGCAGAACCTCGACCGGATCGGGGGCCTGTTCGACTATGTCGTGGGCTATTTCCAATATGCGGTTCCGTCCCGCACGATCCTGAACGAGAGCAGCATCACGCAGTTGCGGCTGGCAGGCCCCGGCATTCCGATTGCGCCGCCCAGCGTGACGGACACGCCGATCTATCTTCCCAAAGGCATGCCGAAGGAGGAATCGTTCTTCGGGAACGTGACGCTTCATCTGGGCGATGCGACCGAACTGTCCGGAGGCCTGCGCCGAATCCACTTCACGGACTTCCGCGATGGCCTGTTTATCGGCTGCACCCCGCAGTTGTACGAGGCCGGATCGTGTACGCGCCAGAACGGCACGCAGTCGGACGTGAAGGAGAACACCACGATCTACAGCGCGAGCATCAAGCACCGCTTCACGCCGGGGCTCATGGTCTATGCGGCGACCGGCAGTTCCTGGCGTCCGCCTGTCGTCGCGATCGGCAATTTCACGCATGCCGATTACACGCCGAACGAAGTCGCCCATGTCGCGCTGCCGCCGGAAAGCTCGAAGTCCTATGAGATCGGCGTGAAATCGGACTGGTTCGATCACAAGCTGACATTCAACCTCACGGCCTATCACCAGAAATACAAGAACTACCCCTACCGTTCGGGCGGGGCAGGCATTGCTTATATCAACATCAATTCGGCCGGTGCGCCCACTATCGGCAACTTCAACTTCGTGAGCGCGGTGCCGGTGAAGGTGAACGGGGTGGAGGCGGAGCTCGCTTTCACTCCAACCTCGCAGTTCAGTGTCGGCGCTACCGTCAATTATGCCCGGAGCACGATAGGCAATGCGCTGCTGGCCTGTACCGACGCGCTGAACAACCAGACGGGTGCCGTCGGTTCGGACGGACTTCCCGACAGCGTGACCCCGACGCTCGCGCAGATGCAGCAGGCTTACGGCGCCGAGCGCGTGGCGGTGTGTCCGGGCGGCGGACAAAGCGCGACATTCCAGCCGCAGTGGACCGGCGTTCTGCGCGCGGAGTACAACCAGCCGGTCGGACATGACATGGACGCCTATGTGCGCGGGCTGCTGAGCTGGCGAGGCAAGTCGAAGACCGATCCCAACAACCGCTTCGACGATGTCGGGGCATATGGCCTGTTCAACCTCTATGGCGGTTTGCGCGCGGCCGATGGAGGCTGGGAAGTCACCGTCTATGCCAAGAACCTGTTCGATACGAACAAGCTGCTGACCCAGGATGACCTGGCCCAGTTCACGGCTGTGACCGACGTCTATCTGGCGCCGCCGGCCTTCAGCGTTACGGGCATCGGATCCACCGTCTACAACAGCCGCTACACGGGCGTGACCGTTACCGCGCCGCGCGAATTCGGCGTGACGTTCCGCGTGGCGTTCGGTTCCCGCTGAGGATATCTGCTCCCGAAGTCCCGACCTGCGGGACTTCGGGGAGGTTTGGCGATGCCGCTTCGAAACGGCGTCAGTCGGGAGCCATGATCGAGGTGGAAAGCAGCCGGAACAGGATCCTGGCCACTTCCGGCACACTATAGGTCCCCTCCGGCTGGCCGACCCACCATGCCAGCGTTTCGGCAATCAGGGAGGCTGCGCATATGGTGCCCAGATCCGGCGGCAGCCACGCATTAAGCGGCGTTTCGTTCTGCGCGACGATCCTTGATACGCGTAGCCATTCCTCGCGCATGGCGCTGCCCGCACCGCCGTTGAGGAGGATCGACCAGAGCGAACGGTGCTCATCGACATATGAGCAAAGCGCCCGGAAACCCGCCTCGTAGTCTTCCGCGTCGCGGATGGACAAGGTCAACTGGTTGAGGTGCGCGATCTCGTCCTTGGCGATGGCGTCGAGCAGGCCTTCCTTGGTCTGATGGTGGCGGAAGAATGTGGCGTAGTGAACTTGCGCTTCGGCGCAAATGTCACGGACGGTGATCTGATCGAACGGCTTTCGCTGCAGGAGCGCGAGCATGGCCTCCTGCAAGGCGCGCGCGGATCGCAAGGCGCGGGCATGCTTAGACCTCGATGACGCCAGTGGCTCGATTTTATGCGATACAGCGTCGCTTTTCTTACGATTCGGTTTGTCGGTATCGGCCATCGCCTCGTCTTTGACGCAAAAGCGACTGGCTGCGCAAGCGAACAGCGAAAAGGCGGGCCGGTCGATGGTGCCCGAAACGGCTCATGAGGTATCTTTGGTCAGGCGATAGAAGCAGTAGTCCGTCCCGTCGCGGCCATGCTCGACGAGTATCATCGCATCGATGCCGAGCTTCAACGCATCGAACGTTCCCAGGACGACATCCTTCCTGTGCTGGATCGTATGCGGATCATTGGCGCGGGGGTGCCGGAGCAGGCGCCGTGCAAACCGCCGCAGGCCGAGCAGTCTGCCCACGATCAGCCGGCGAAAGCCGTTCGGGCCGTGCAACAGCAACTCACCGATGGGAACCTGATGGCGGATGCCCACGATCAGGTGGCGTTTCGAAACCCGCCGGAGTTCCCGCAGAACTTCCTCAAGCCCGCGCGCGTCCATCCAGTTGAGGAAACGGATGCTCAGGGCGCAGTCGTAAGTGCCGTCCGCATCCGGGATGGCGCGAATGTCGGCAAGCTCGAGCGTGCAGTCCAGTCCGTCCGCATCGTCCAGCTTGACGCGTGCCGCTCTCAGCATGTCCGGCGAAATGTCGCGCCCGACCACCTTGAAGCCGCGTTCGTGATAGAGCTTGAGAAAGCGCCCGGTCCCCACCGGCATGTCGGTAACAGTGGCTCCGCTCCGGACGGCGCGCAAAAGCTCGCGGACGGCGCTATCCTCGCTTACCCATTTGGCTGTGGGTGCCCGGCGGGCATCGTATCCTGTGGCGGTGGCACCGGTATATGCGCTGCTCAGTGTCTGAAAATCCATCAACCGATCTCCTGCTGAGGAATTCTGATCCGCAAGAATTGTGCGACCTGTTCGGCGGCGTCGGATAACTGATCCTCGCCGTTCACCTCGAGGACGGGAACGCCGCGCCGCCGCAAATGCTCGGCGGCGAGAGCGAAGGCTTCGGCGGCGTCAACCGTGGCGGTATGAAGCTCGTTGTCGTCGAGACCAGCATGGGCGCTGATCCTGCGCCCCCTGTTGCGCAGACGTTCGACTATGACGCCGGGGCGCGCCGCCACGAGCACGACCGCACCGGGCTTCGGTACGGAGGAAAAGTAGGCCTCCCGCAATGACGGCGGGCTGGCCCAGCCTTTCTGGACGAGCGCATCCTGTTGGAGGATCTGCACGTCGGCGGGCAGGCGGTTCCAGAGATGGAGGTCGCGCAGCTGCTCCAGCATGATCGGCAGTCTGGCGAACCGGGCAAAGGCATCGCCGAAGCCGGTTCGCGCCATCTCGATGCAACACTCCAGGAAGGCCCCGTGGATATGCAGCATCTGGCGGAACGAGTCCTCCGAAGAGATCGCTGCCAGCCGCCTTGCAAAAACATCCCCCACGCGTGGCAACTGGAACGCGGAAAGGTAGGAGATGCGCCGGATCGGGCTGACCTGATCCAGGCTTGCCGTGGCGGCCAGCAGCCTGCCTTCCTGCACTGTGCGATAGATGGCCTGCCGCCCAAGACGCGCGCGTGCGGCATGGTAGATCGCGGACTTTCCCACGCCGGGCGGGCCGACGAATTCGACCTGCCGCTCGGCGCCGGGGAATGCCGGATCGTGTGCAACGGGGGGAATCGCCAATTGGGGGGTGGGCAGGTTCATCGCCTTCACATCCTCAGCGCTGAAGATTTCGCCCGCGGCTGTGCCCGGGCTCCTCGATAACCTGCCTCGCCCCCAAGGAAGATCAACTCAACCAAATTGGTAGAGAATGTGGATGCGGTCAACCCGGCATGGAATTGAGAAATTCTTATGACAGAAAAGAAAATTCCCGGAGGTACTGAACCGATTAGGGGCCGCTGTTTCGGCCTATATCCATGTTATGGCGAGATTTTTTAATAATGAGGGCGAAGAAATTATATTGAATTTTTCTTAAGTCGATCCGGAGGTGGCCGATGATTTACGATTCGCCCTCCAGCCTGAACTGGCGCAGAGGGCGATGTGCCCGGCAATCGCGCTGGGATCCTTCTCTCAGCCCCGGCGTCATGACTTCGAATGTGCCGGCAGCGAGGCATGGGAAACGCCGTCGCTCGAGACATCGAAAACGGCGTCCCCTGCGCCTGCCGCTTGGTGATCAGTCCGCCAGTTCCGCCGTCACGGGACCCGCCCGTCCGGCGCTTTCGCCTCGGGCCGCGCGCGCGGCGGCGGTGCGGTCCTTGATGGCTTCGAAATCGCTCTCGTACTTCTTGCGCATGGTGCCGCACAGACGGTCCCATATCGTTGTGTAGCCACCGAAATTGCCCGTGAAATAGCGGTGGTGCTGATCGTGGAATGTTGCCGAGATGAACCACTTCGTGGCCCAGGTCCGGTTCCACCAGCGGGGGAGGAACTCGTAGCCGGAGTGGACGTAGAGCCCCATGATGATGTTCGTTGGCAGGATCAGCGCCATTGTCGCGTCATGGACAGTGAAGGCGGCCAGAAACAGCGGGACGAACCCGCCATTGATGATCGATTCCAGCGGGTTGACCGAAAGCGTTGTCAGCAGGTTCGGCGAAGTCGATTTGTGATGGAGCTTGTGGACCCAGCTATAGACCGGTTCCTTGTGCATCCAGCGATGGAGCCAGTAGAAATAGGTGTCGAACAGGAAGAAGTAGAGCACATATTCCAGCGCGATGGTCCACCATGCCGCCGGTGTCGGATCGAACGTGATCCATCCGTGGGTCTTGGCCCAGCCGGTCGCCACGCCGATGATCTTGCCGGATATGGCCAGGGTGACGACGGCAATCAGCGCCTCGTTGCGGAAGATCTTCCACTTGAAGCCTCTGGGCTGGATCTTGCGTGCCTTGAAGAAGCCTGACGCGATGCCGGCGACTATGCCGGTCACCACGAAAGCCGCCAGCCAGAAATTCAGGGCCTGTTCGCCGCTGATGAAGGACTTGAACATCGGTGCCTCAGGAAAGAACGAGGGCAAAGGCGACGATATGCGCCGCCAGAGCAAAGGGAAGGGCATAAGCCGAGCGGCTGGGCATCCGGGTGTTCATGGGTTTCTCCATCTTCGGGTCCGAGGCGGACATGGCCATGTCCGGATGTCAGTTCGCGACTGGCCGGCAAGCAGGATTACGTTACGGAGGGAATTGCCCCATAAATCTCCCGGAAAACCGGCATTTTGCCAGTTCGCGCATCGCGAACTGGCAAAGGCGAACGTGTTTCGGCTTGGATTTCAGGATAAGTCGAAGGCAATTCCACCCTCCGCCAGTCCTTCGCATTTCGCCTTTATGCGCACCCGGCCCGGCTTGCCGCTCCCTCGCAGGATGAGCAGCGCCTGCCCGCGGTAGCACTCCGCGCTTGACGACTGGAAGGAGCCGGTTGCCTGCGGATTGGCACTGCCGAAAGCGGCCAGGGTTGCCGGTCCCTCGATCAAAAGATCGATGCGTCGGCGGTCGTCGGGCAGGACACGGCCCTGCGCGTCGGTGATGTCCACCCGCAAGTAGCTGAGGGCATTTCGGGCGGCTCCGGCTTCGCGGCGTTCCGGCACAACGCGAACGCGCGCGGCAGGGCCCACCGTTTCCAGCACCTTGCGCGCAATCGGCTTGCCGTTGCGATATGCGATCGCTTCCAGCTTTCCGGGGGCATAGGGCACCTCGAACTCGGCCCGCCGCCGGTCGGTCGGACCGAGTTCCCGGGAGGCGGCCAGCTTTCCGTCCAGTCGCAATTCGACCCTGTCTCCGGCGGCGTGAACCCGCACACCGAGCGGGCGCCCCTCGGCGCCGGGCCAGGTCCAGCTCGCCAATTCGTCGGACCAGCCCCAGCCGGAGACATATTCGAATGTCCCGTCAGGGCCAGGGCGCTGCACCGCCATTTCCAGATCGCTGATGCCCCACACCACATCGCGCGCCAGAGAGGACGCCTTCTGCTGGCCGATCAGGTCGATGTCGCCGCACCAGGCGTTCACCCAGGGGAAGGAGGGGAGGTAGATCGGATAGTTGCCGTTCTTCAGCCTCGCGTTGGCGCCGATCCCGGCTTCTCCGAGATAATCCATCGCGGTCCACAGGAATTCGCCAAGGAAGTAGGGCGCCTTCTCCTGCAAGGCCTGATAGTCGTAGACATCGCGAGCGAAGGTCTCGGAAGCATAGACCACGCGTTCCGGGTGCACGCCCTCCTCGGCCTCGATATCTTCGAGGCGGTAGTTGTAGCCGGGCACGTCGAGAAACACGGTCGATGCATTGTCGGTCTTGCCGCCTCTGCCCGCGCGCGCGGTTTCGGGGGCGGCGATCAGTTCAGCGCCAAGAACCCCGTTCAGTCCGGCCGTGACCGGCCTTGTCGGATCGAGCCGCCTGACGGCATTGGCCAGTTTCCATTGCCACTCCACCCCTTCTTCCGTTGACCGGAACGGGATCTCGTTGCCGATGCTCCACATGATGACGGACGGGTTGTTCCGGGCCGTGCGGACCATCGCATCGATGACTTCCGACCAGTGTGCCGGGAACTGCTGCGCGAAGTCCTGCGGCTCCTTGGCGACGTGCCAGGCATCGAACGCTTCCTCGATCAGGTACATGCCGAGCCGGTCGCACGCCTCCCTCAGGCTGCGGGACGCGGGGTTGTGCGAGGATCGGATGGCGTTGAAGCCGCGCGCCTTGAGCAGCCGCAGCCGGCGTTCGTCGGCATCGGGAAAGGCACAGGCGCCGAGCAGGCCGTTGTCATGGTGGAGGCAGCCGCCCTTGAGCTTCACCTGTTGGCCGTTGACGGTCATGCCGGTCCGCGCGTCGAAGGCTATGATGCGGATGCCGTAAGGCTGGACGATGCGGTCCAGCACGGAACCGTTCCGGACGAGTTCGGTTTCCAGCGAATAGAGTTCGGGGCTGGCCGCCGACCAGAGGCGAGGGCCGCGAACCTCCAGGGTCTGCCGCATCGCTGCCGCAGCAGGAGCGCTGGCTTCGGCGACGACGCGGCCATCCGGTTCGACGAGCCGGGTGCGGAGGATATCGCCGCTTTCCGGAGCGACGACTTCGCTCGACACATCCACCACCGCACGGCCGTTTTCGAGCTTGCTCGTCCAGGCCGCCACACCCCAGCGGACGAGCCGCGAGGCGGACGGGACAATGTCGAACTCCACCGAGCGGTAAAGGCCCGAACCTGAGTACCAGCGGCTGTTCCGGCCGAGGTTTCGTACCCGCACGGCCACCACGTTATCGCCGGTGCGGTCCAGGAAGGGCGTGAGGTCAAGCGCGAACGGGGCATATCCCGCCACGCTGCCGCCAACTTGCCTGCCGTTCAGCCAGACGTCCGTTTCCAGATAGGCCCCGTCGAAGACAATCTCGACGCTTGCGCCGGCCGGGTAGGCATCGGCGCGGAAGTGCTTGCGGTACCAGCCTTCGCCGCCATTGGTGAAGCCGGTTGCGGTCTTGCCGATCGAGCGTTTGTCGAACGGGCCGATCACGGTGCCGGGAAGTTGTCCCGGCAGGTCCTCCACGCTCCAGTCGTGGGGCAGGTCCACCCGGCGCCAGTCGGTATCGTCGAACGCCTTGCTTTGGGCGCCGTCCATCTCACCCAGCCGGAAGCGCCAGTCGTCGTCGAAAGGCTGGCGGCGCCCGCCATGGTTTGCGGGTGCCGGGCTGCGCGCACTTGCCGCAGGGGCTGCGAAGGCCGCGCCGCTTACGGCGGTTGCGGCGGCTATGGCCAGCACGTTGCGCCTGCCGGTGGTAAGGAAGCCGCGTTCCATCACCGCTCCCCCAATGTCTTGAGCTTAACATCTACACGGTCGAGCATGTCGGGTTTGACCACCCCGAACTGCACGAGCGACCGGAACGAGAAGTTGCCGAGGTGCGGCTTTATCATGTCGTTGCCGATGCGCGCCTCGACGTTGGGGATTTCCGCCAGGATGATGGCCCAGGCTTCCGGGATCGCCTTCAGATCGGCGATGGCGGTGTCTTTCGTGCCGAGCAAACGCGGGAGCCGGCGCGGCGGCGTGAACTGCTGTGCGGGCGGATAGAGCGGAGCGTCCATGGTCGTTGGTCCTGACCTTTCTTGCGGAATGCACGGTTTGGGAAAGCGGCGCGCGCGGGAGCCGGCGCGCAAGCGCGGCACGCCGACCTGGGCGGCGTGGACAAAATGGCCGGAAGCCTTGTCAGCCCATCACTTTTTCGGAGGTAGCTTCGCGAGATCGGCGTCGATCGCCGCCAGTTTGGCGTCGGTGATCTGGTCTGCCGAATACTGCTGGATGGCGCGCAATGTCATGCCGCGCGCCATGGCGATCTGGTCGCTCTTGACGATTTCGGGAAGGTACTTCTCAAGAACGGTCCTGGCTTCGGGATCGTCGAGAAGGGTTCCGATATCGGTGTCTTGTGTCGTGTATCGCGGAGTTGCGGCCTTTGCCGTGGCGATGGTCGCCGCCGCCGGGGCCTGTGCATTCGCGCCAGACGCGGCGGTGGCGGCAAGCAGTGCGATAAACAGCTGAGTGCGCATGATTTCCTATCCTTCTCCACTGCGGCGCCGTTTTTCCGGGGCAGAGCCCTCGCCCGGATCGCGCTCTAAATGTACACGTCGTATATATAAATCACGCAGACATTGCCAAGCATTTTTGCGCTGCCTGATTCCCGGCGGGGGTTTCCGGCAAGGGTCATGCGCAGGATCCGCCTTCCTGCAATTCCGGGGAAATATTTCGCAATATTTTCAATATTCACCGAACCGTCATCGCCACGACCCGGAATCGTCATCTGCGCTTCCTAGGGCGCACCGAACACAATCGTTTGTATCCGGGGAGCACCTCAATGCGTTTCAACAAGCGTGCGCTGGCATCGTCAGCGTCGACCCTTCTGCTCGCCTGCGCGAGCGTTTCTGCAATGGCCCAATCCGCGCCCCAGGCCGCGCCAACGCCGGCTCCGGCGCCTTCCGACGCTTCTGCCGAGACGGGACCGGACGGCGTGAACGGTGAGGATATCGTCGTTACCGGCAGCTATGCGCGCAGCCTGAGCGCGGCGACCGAAGCCAAGCGCAATGCCGCTTACGGCGTCGACTCGATCAATTCGACCGATATCGGCAAGTTCCCCACCCAGAACGTGGCCGAAGCGCTTCAGCTGGTGACGGGCGTGGCCATCACCCGCCCGCGCGGCGAGGGCATGTATGTCAGCGTTCGCGGCCTTGGCCCGCAGTTCCAGAACACGCTGCTGAACGGCAGCCCGGTGGCGGTAAACGAAGTGATCGAGAACGGCGGCGCCGCCGGTCGCCAGTTCCGCTTCGAGATGCTCCCGGCCGAGTTCACCTCCAGCATCGACGTCGTCAAGACGCCGACCCCCGACATGACCGAGGGCGCGCTGGGCGGCAACATCAACGTCAAGACCTTCGAGCCGTTCGACGTCGGCACCAAGACCACGCTCAACCTGCGCGGCACCTACACCACCCAGACCGACAAGGTTAAGCCGAACGCCACCCTCATCACGAGCTGGGTCAACAAGGACGATACCTTCGGCGTGCTCGTCGGCGGCCAGTACTGGGCCAAGGACGTCCGCAACGACCGCTTCATGAACTTCGGCTGGTACAAGGACCGCTTCGCTTCCGCACTGGGCGAAGGCTACTACCTGCCGACCCGCACCCGCCCGACCGTGGAGACGGAAAAGCGCGAGCGCATCTCCGGCATGCTTTCCATGCAGTGGCGCCCCAGCCCGGAGCTGGAAACGACGCTCAACGTCCTCGCCACCCGTCTGGACGTGGCCTATGACGAGTTCGGCCTCGACATCTTCCCGGACGATACCAGCGTGGCCGGGCACCGGCCGACCATCGACCCCGACAGCGTGGTGCTGGACGGCGATACCGTGGTGAAGGCGACGATCAACGACGTGCGCTTCATGGCCTCGCGCGAGTACAGCCTCAACCGTCACGATCTCATCAATGTCGGCCTGCGCCAGACCTGGAACCACGATGCCTGGCACGTTTCGGGCAATGTGAACTGGTCCTTCGCGCACAGCTATCACCCGAGCTACGATGTCGGCACCGTGCGCAGCCGTGCGATGTTCTTCGCGCCGCTGACTTATGACGCGACCGGCGGCTACAAGAACGTGCCCACCTTCAACACCACGGTCGATGCCACCAACCCGGCGAACTACCAGCTCTACCAGTTCAACATCGCGCCCAAGAACAGCAAGGACTGGAACTTCTACACGCGCGCCGACGTGGCGCACGATTTCGAAGGCTTCATCTCGAAGCTGGCCGTTGGCGGCGAATATCAGTTCCGCAAGCGCGACTATTCCCGCCGCGACTTCCTGGTGAATCCGGCAGCGGGCACCCCGCTCTCCAGCCTCGGTTCCGGCGCTTATGAGCAACTGCCCTTCGACAACTATCTCGAAGGTCTCGGCGGCAATATCCCGCGCAGCTTCCTGGTGCCGGTAACGCAGGCCTATCTCGACGCGTTCTTCACTTCGGATGTCGAGAATTCGGCGCTTACCGCTTCGGATCTCGCCGCATCGTTCCGCACCACCGAAAAGATCTGGAGCGCTTACGCCCGTGCGGATTACGCCTTCACGCTGGGTTCGATCCCGATCACCGGCAACATCGGCGCGCGTTACGTGCACACCGATCAGGTGGCGAGCGGCAACTTGCGGTCCGGCAGCGTGACCACGCCGGTCAGCTACCCCAAGACCTTCAACAACGTCCTGCCCAGCTTCAACTTGCGCGCCGAACTGTCCGGCAATCTCGTCGGCCGCCTGAGCGCAAGCCGTGTCCTGACCCGTCCCAACGTGACCGACAGCGCGCCGCGCATCACCGTCTCTACCGATGCTCCCACGGCAAGCGGCGGCAACCCCGATCTCGTGCCGTTCCTGGCCACGCAGTTCGACGGCTCGCTGGAGTGGTACTTCAACAAGTCGGGCTCGCTGACCGGCGCGGTGTTCTACAAGTCGATGGACGACTACATCACCCAGCAGAACGTGCCCATCGAGATCCCGGGGCGCGGCACCGTGCAGCTCAGCACGCAGGTCAACGGCGGCGATGCCAAGGTCTACGGTTTCGAGGCGGCCTATCATCAGGTCTTCACCTTCCTGCCGCAGCCTTTCGACGGGCTCGGCCTGCAGGCTTCCTACACCCGCACTTCCGTTCAGGCGGACTACACGGCGGGCTCTCGCACCATCAAGGACGAGATGATCGGCCTTTCGAAGAACAGCTTCAACGTGGTGGGCTTCTACGAAAAGGGGCCGATCTCGACCCGGCTTTCCTACGTCTGGCGCGACCGTTATCTCTCCGGGACGGGCAGCACCACGCAGGCCCCGACCTACACCGCCGCCTTCGGATCGCTTGACGGTTCGGTGGCCTATCGCCTGACCGACAACGTGACGCTGAGCCTGGAGGCGATCAACATCGCCGGCGCGCGTCAGTACACCTACAACGACAGCCCGCTGCGCTTCGGCGAGATCAACGATTACGGCACGACGATCCTGTTCGGCGCGCGGGCTGAATTCTGATGCGCGGCGCGATTGTTCTGGCCGCCATCGGGCTGGGTCTGGGCGGGGGAGCCATGGCTTCCCCACCGGCCGCCGGTTCCGGCGCGGCTCCCGCCTCCCAAGCGCCTGCAGCCGCCGACCTGCGAATGAACGACATTCAGGTCGTGGGTTCGCACAACAGCTTCAAGGCGCGCATTCCGGCGGAAGTGATGGAAGGCATCCGCCAGCGGGACGCGCGTCTCGCCGGAGCGCTGGATTACTACCACCTGCCGCTTGCGGAGCAGCTCGACGCCGGCGTGCGTCAATTGGAGATCGACATCTTCGCCGACCCCGAAGGCGGGCGATATGCCGATCCCAAGGGAGAGAAGCTGCTGGCGGCAGGCGGCGCCAGCGGGTTCGACCGGGCAGCCATGCTTAAGCCGGGCTTCAAGGTCCTGCACATTCCCGATGTGGACTACCGTGCCACATGCGTCACCCTGATCCGCTGCCTTGGCGAGGTCGATGCATGGTCGCGCGCCCATCCCGGCCATCTGCCGATCATGATCACCATCAATGCCGCCGACACGCCGAATTCGCATGACGTGACGGCTCCGTTGCCGCTCGACGATGCGAAGCTGCTCGATGATCTGGACCGGGAAATCCGCAAGGCGCTTCCCGGCCAGCGGCTCATCGCGCCGGACGAGGTTCGCGGCAAGGCCGGCAGTCTGGCCGAAGCCGTGAAGTCGAAGGGCTGGCCGACCCTGGAGGCTGCGCGCGGGCGGATCTACATCCTGCTCGATGTGCGTCCGGCCGTTTCCGAGGTCTATCGCCGCGGGCATCCCTCGCTGCGGGGCCGGGCCATGTTCGGCTGGTATCCCGATGGCGAGGCGGAAAGCGCGATCCAGATCGTGCAGGACCCGGTGGCCGACGGCGCAAGAATCCGCGAATGGGTGAAATCGGGCGTTATCGTGCGCACCCGCAGCGACGCGAACACCGTGGAGGCGAGGGCGCACGATCTGGCCAAGGCCCACGCCGCCGGGGAAAGCGGGGCGCAGGCCGTCAGCACGGACTATTACCCCGGTGCCCCCGATCCGCTCGGCCTCGGTTTCTCGGTCACTCTGCCCGGCGGCGTCATGGCGCGCTGCAATCCGGTTCGCGTGGCCGCTTCCTGCACCGTGAAGCCCTGACATGGCGACCTGGCGCAACCTGCTGGCGCTGACCGTGCTGGCGGTCGGCACGGTTCCGCTCATCGCCGTGTTTCCGGGCCAGTCGGTGGCTGCGCGCGAACTGGTGCCGGACAAGGCGGTCATGGTGATGCGGCACGGTATCCGTGCGCCTCTGGACGGCGAGGTGCCTGCGGGCACCCGCACGGCGGCGCCGTGGCCGGCATGGAGCGTGGCGGAAAGCGTGGTTACGCCTCATGGCGAACGGGCGCTGGAAATCGTGGCGCGGGCAGACCGGCAGCTTCTGGCAAGGCGCGGCCTGCTGGATAGGGCGGGTTGCCCGAAGCCCGGCAAGGTCGCGATCACGGCCAACACCTCGCCCCGCGCGATCGCCAGCGGCGAGGCCTATGCGCACGGGTTCGCGCAAGGGTGCGGGCTTGAAGTGGCGCACCGCGCGGCGGGAGAGGTGGACCCGATCTTCGAGCCGCTTCGCGCGCGTGCCACCGCGTTCGACGCTTCGGCGGCGGTGGCCGATATCGAGCGTGCCACGGGCGGGATGGCGGCGCTCGTCAAGCGGGACCGGGCGGAACTCGCCTTGCTCGACACGGTGCTGGGCTGCGGGGGCGACTGCCTGCCTCCCGGCGCCCCGGCAGTCGCACCGGGCGGCGATGGCCACGATATTGCGCTGTCAGGCCAGATCCGCAGTGCATCGGGCATCGCGCAAGTGCTGCTGCTCCAGTATCTCGAAGGAATGCCCGCCGATCAGGTAGGCTGGGGGCGGATCGACGAAAAGGGGCTGGAACGGCTCGGCCGCCTCCATGCAGACTTGTTCACCGTCTTCACCCGGCCGCCTTACATGGCCTCCCACCAGGCGAGCGCGCTGGGCCGGCGGATACTGGACAATCTGGAGCGTGGCCCCGATTTCGAGGTCCTGATGGGCCACGACACCAACGTGACCGCGCTGGCGGCTGCGCTGGATGTGGACCTGTCGGCCAGTGGCTATGCCACGAACGACGTGCCGCCCGGCGGGGCCATCCTGATCGAGCGGCTTCATGACCGGCGGACGGGCGAACGGTTCGTGCGCGTGTCCTACCGAACGCAGCCCCCGGCCGCCCTGCGGGCGCTGCGCGGCGATGTATCGTTGACGCCTCTCGTGCTTCCGGCCTGCGGAACGGAGCTTTGCCCCTATGCCGCATTCGTGTCGGCGCTCGGCGGCAGGCTTGCGCCGGGGGCGTCCTGAGCGCTTCGCCGCTTGGTCAGCGCAGCGTATAGCCGCCATCGCAGTAAAGCGTGCTGCCGGTCATGTTCGCGTTGTCCAGCAGGAACAGGGCGGCCTGGGCCTGCTCGTCGACATGGGCCGGGCGCCGTACGAGGCAGAGCTGCCGCCACTGCGCATAAGCGGTTTCGCGCTGGGCGGCGGGCCGTTCGCGCCAGAGTTCGCTGTCGGTGGTGCCGGGGGAGAGGCAATTGACCCGGATCGGCGACAGTTCGATGGCCAGCCCGCGCGCGAGCCCTTCCAGCGCGGAATTGCAGGCCGCATAGGCCGGAGCCCCGATCGGCCGGGCCGAGGCCGCACCGGACATCAGGACCACCGCGGCATCGGTGCGCAGCCGGGGTAGGGCTTCGAACACCGTCCAGTACTGGCCCCAGAACTTTCCTGCGAAAAGTGCCTCGCTCGTATCGTGCATGCCATCCTGGAACGGGCCGGTGCTGTACGTGGCCGCGGGCGTGAACAGCCCGGCCAGCACCGGGGATCCGGCGAAGAAGGCGTTGATCGATGCGCGGTCGGTGGTATCGACAAGGCGGCCGGATGCACGATCGCCCAGCCGCGATAGAGCCGCCGACAGTCGTTCCGCCGATCGGCCGCCGATCAGCACCCGGTCGCCGCGTCCGACCAGCATTTCCGCAACGGCAAAGCCGATCCCCGATGTACCGCCAACTATGGCGTAAGTCCGTTCATTGTTCATGGACAGGACGATATTCAGGCATGTACATCTCGGGAAATGAAGAAATTTCGCCTCATTCACGAATTGAAATCCTGAAATGCCGAGCGGCCCCCGTCAGTCCGGCGACGATATCAGCGTGTTCCTGGCGGTATGCGCGGCGGGTAGCTTCGCGGCGGCTGCCCCCAGGCTGGGGCTCTCCGCATCTGCCGTTGCCAAAGCGGTGGCCAGACTGGAAGCCCGCCTGCAGGTCAGGCTGTTCCATCGCACGACGCGCAGCCTTGCCCTGACGGCGGAGGCTGCAGTCTACCGGGAGGCGTGCGAGGCGGCGCGCGGCCGGATAGACCGGGTGGAAGCGGAACTGGCGGCGCTGGCATCGGAACCGGCGGGCCTGGTACGGATCAGCCTGCCGCCCCTGTTCGGCACGCAGATCGTTGCTCCGGCGCTGTTCGCCCTGCGCGAAACATGGCCGGGCCTCCGCTTCGACATCTCGACTTCCACGGCCTTGGCAGACCTCCCCGGGGAGAGGACCGACCTTGCCGTCCGCATCGGCGAGCTCCCCGACCTGCCGGGCGTGACGGCACGGAGGCTGGGTGTGCAGCGGGTCGTGCTGTGCGGCGCTGCCGACTATATCGCGAAGCGTGGCAAGCCGGTCCATATCGGCGATCTCTCGCAGCATGCCTTGATCGCCGCCGGGCGCAACGGCCGCGCGGTGCCATGGCAATTGCGGTCGGGTGACGGCGACCGTTTGGCGTTCGAGCCACAGGCGGGGCTGTTGCTTGACGGCAGCCTGCTGACGCTCGCTGCCATCCGGGCCGGGCAGGGGCTCGGACTGGTGCCCTGCTGGCTAGTCCGGGAGGAGATCGCGCGGGGCGAACTCGTCTCCGTGCTGGAAACGCATGTGGCCGGACATCTGCCTGTTCATGCGCTATGGATCACGGCGCCCGTCATGCTGCCGCGCCTGCGCGCGTCGATCGATGCTATCGTCAATGCGGCAAGAGGCGCCATCGCCGAGGGATTGCTGGTATGATCCTTGTGTGTACGGGCGCATAAGGGAAGCACCCGGAGCGGCAGGCCGCAAAGTTTTGCTTCCGGGAGTACGACTCTTATTGTCTAGTGATTTGGTTGAGATTAACTAGGCAGATCGGCGAGCGGCGCACACCCGCCGTTTGCGCAAGGATGTGACGGATGATCCTCGAAATACTGAAGATGGGCGATCCGCGCCTGCTAAAGCCCGCGCGTGCGGTGGAGGACATCGCCGCGCCGGAGGTGGGCGCGCTCGTGGCCGACATGTACGAGACCATGCACGCGGCTGGCGGGGTCGGGCTGGCGGCGCCGCAAGTGGGTGTGGACCTTCGCGTCATGATCTTCGGCTTCGAGGCAAGCGCGCGTTATCCCGGCGAAGCCCCGGTCCCGGCCACCACGCTTATCAATCCCAGCCTTGAAGTGCTGACGGAAGAGACGGAAGACGGCTGGGAGGGGTGCCTTTCGGTTCCCGGCATGCGCGGGCTGGTGCCGCGCGCCACGCATATCCGCTATGGCGGAACGCTGGAGGACGGCACCGTGCTGGAACGGGAAGCGCGGGGCTTCCACGCCCGCGTGTTCCAGCACGAATTCGATCATCTGAACGGCGTGCTCTATCCCCGGCGCATACGCGACATGACGAAGTTCGGCTTTATCGATGCCCTGTTTCCCGGCAGTTCGCTGGCCTCTCTGGAGGCCGGTTGATTTCCCCGATGCGGGTGTGCGGGCAGGCAGGTCTGGATAGTCCGGCCCGGTTCCGCTAACCGCCGCTTCCCCCAGCGCTCAGCAATTCACGAGTTTTTCCGGTTCGGAGCCATGATCGATATATTCCAGTTCCATCACCACCCCGCGCGGGCCCTGCGGTATCGCGAAGCGATGCGGCGATCCGGCGGAAAGGTGCGTGCCGCATGATCCGGCTTGAAGGCGTTCACAAGGCATACGGCGGCACCCATGCCGCGCTTGCCGATGTCGATCTGGAGATCGGCCGGGGCGAGGTGTTCGGCATCATCGGCCGGTCCGGCGCGGGCAAGTCCACGCTGGTGAGGCTGCTGAACGGCCTCGAACGGCCAAGCGCCGGACGCGTGCTGGTGGACGGCATCGACGTTGCGGTTCTGGGGCCGCCGCAATTGCGGTCGTTGCGCAGGCGCGTGGGGATGATTTTCCAGAACTTTGGGCTGCTCTCGTCGCGCACGGTGGCTGACAACGTCGCCCTGCCGCTGCGTATCGCAGGCGCCTCCGCCTCGGAGATCGCCGCGAAAGTGCCGGCCTTGCTGGAGCGGGTGGGGCTTGCGGAGCATGGCGACAAGTATCCGGCCCAGCTTTCCGGCGGCCAGAAGCAGCGCGTCGGAATCGCGCGGGCGCTGACCACCGATCCCGATATCCTGCTGTGCGACGAGGCGACCAGCGCCCTCGATCCCGAGACGACACGCAGCGTCCTTGCCCTCATCGCCGACCTCAACCGCGAGCTTGGCCTGACGATCGTGCTCATTACGCATGAGATGGAAGTGGTCCGCCAGGTGTGCGACCGGGTGCTGGTGCTCCATTCGGGCCGCGTGGTCGAAACGGGCAGCGTGGCGGACGTTTTCCTTCATCCGCAGGCGGCGGAGACCCGCGCGCTGATCGACGAGGACGGCGAACACGAGGCACCCATTGGGTTCGACGGTCCGATCGTGCGCCTGACGCTGCACGGACAGTCCGTCCTCGACCCCGTTCTCACAAGGATCGCGCGTGAGACGGGCACGGACTTCATCATTCTCGATGGCCGCATCGGCCGGCTCAAACATGGCAGTTTCGGCAGGCTCACACTGGGCCTTCTCGGCGGCGACACCGCCGCTGCCATCGCCGCGCTGCGCAACCATGGGGACGTCGAATGAACGACCTGTTCGCCAATGTGGACTGGGGCGAAATCGGCCAGGCCTGTCTCGATACGCTGGCCATGCTGGGCGGCTCGCTGGTGCTGACCGTACTGCTCGGCCTGCCGCTGGGCGTGCTGCTGTTCCTGACCGGACCGGGGCAGCCCTGGGCCAGTCGCTGGGGCAACGGGGCGCTGGCGCTTGCCGTCAACCTGCTGCGATCGGTGCCTTTCATCATCCTGCTGATCGTGATGATCCCGCTGACGATCCTGCTGGTGGGCACCTCGCTCGGCGTGGCGGGCGCGATCCCGCCGCTGGTGGTGGGGGCCGCTCCGTTCTTCGCGCGCCTCGTGGAAACGGCGCTGCGGGAAGTCGATCGCAATACGGTGGAGGCGGTGCAGGCGATGGGGGCGACGACGCGCGACCTCGTGTTCCGCGCGCTCCTGCCTGAAGCCCTGCCGGGGATACTGGCGGCTGTCACCGTCACGGCCATCACGCTGATTTCGTTCACCGCGATGGCCGGTGCCGTGGGCGCGGGAGGGCTGGGCGATCTGGCGATCCGCTTCGGTTACCAGCGTTTCCAGACCGACGTGATGTTCGTCACCGTCGTCCTGCTGCTCGTCCTCGTCCAGTTTCTCCAGGCCGCGGGAGACCGTCTCGTCCGCCGCTTTACCCGCAAATAGGATTTCCCATGCAACGACGCCTGCTTATCGCTGCCTTTGCGGCCTTGCTGCTTCCCGGTTGCGGCGCTTCCAAGAAGGTCGATGATCCCAACCTGCTGACGGTCGCGGCCACTGCCGTGCCGCATGCCGAAATCCTCGAATTCGTGAAGCCGGTGCTGGCCAAGCAAGGGCTGCAACTCGACGTTCGCGTGTTCAACGACTACGTCCAGCCCAATGTCCAGGTTTCGGAAGGGCGGATAGACGTCAACTACTTCCAGACCGGGCCCTATCTCGATGAGTTCAACAAGGCGAAGGGCACGCATCTCGTACCGATCGCGGGAATTCACATCGAGCCGTTCGGCGCCTATTCGCGCAAGTGGAAGAAGGTTGCCGACCTGCCCGCAGGCGCGACGGTGGCCATACCCAACGAACCGAGCAACAGCGGGCGCGCGCTTCAGCTTCTGGCGCATGGCGGGCTTATCACCCTGCGCGATCCCAGGAGCATGTCGGCAACGCCACGGGATATCGTCTCCAATCCCCGGAACCTGAAGTTCCGCGAGATCGAGGCGGCCACCCTGCCGCGCGTGCTCGGAGAGGTCGACCTGGCGACGATCAACACCAATTATGCGCTGGACGCCGGGCTCAATCCCATGCGCGATGCCTTGCTGATCGAAGGCAAGGACACGCCCTACGTCAACTTCGTGGTCGGCACGGAAAAGGCGCGCAGCGATCCGCGTGTCGCGAAACTGGTTGCCGCGCTGCGCACGCCGGAGGTCAAGGCCTTCATCGAGAAGAAGTATTCGGGGGCGGTCGTTCCCGCCTTCTGAGCGGGATCGCACAGCGCGCACGACCCGATCACACGGACCTGAGCGCGAATTCGGGTTTTGAGTTCGCGCTCAGATGATGAGGTAGGCGGTAATCGCCAGGCAGGCCACGGCTACCACCAGCCAGATCAGTGGCCAGCCTTCGCCTTTGCGTTCCTTTGTCGAAACGCTGTCGATGGGCGCAGGCGTCCATTCGTCGGTCGCATGGACGCGCTCCTCGGTCTGCTTCAGGGCAGGGTTGAGGGGCTGTCCGACCTTCGCTTGTTCGGTCATCGTCATGCTCCGTGGTTTCCCGCTTGCCCGCCAGTATGAACTTCGCAGGTCGGGGCGGCAATTCGCCATTGCAGGATGGCGTGGAGGCAGGTCCGCCCGGGATCTGGCCCATCGCGCATGGCGGACATGATCGTGGCCCAGTCTTCCTCGGACGCTGCCCGCGAAAAATCGGCCACGGCCATGCGCACGAATTCGGTAGCCGAAATGGCGGACGCGGCGGCGGCGCGGCGGACATCGGTGCAGGTATCGGGATCGGTTTCGGCAAGGTAGCGCTCCATGCTCGCCGCGGATCGCCGCGCCATGCCGAGAAGGTCGCCCAGCATCATGGTCAGTCCTCCACCGCGCCGACCACGATCCCCTCGACCGTGCCGCGTGCCGCCAGCGCGGCGACATAGCGTGTTGCCAGCATGGACCAGCTTCGCGCTTCCAGCATGTCGCCGATCCTGTCGCGCACCGCATCGAACGGAAGCGTGCGTCCGGGCAGGTGCCGGTTGAGGCGCACGACGTGCCAGCCGAAGCGCGAGCGAACCGGCTCGGCAGCGGTTTCACCGTTCTTCAGCGCCTCTATCGCCTGCTGGACCGCCGGGACCAGTTCCCCCCGACGGATCTGCCCGAGCGAGCCGTCCTGCTGGGCCGGCGCGCAGGCCGAGTGCGTCCGTGTGGCCTCTGCGAACGCGGTCTGGTCGTCCCCTACCGCGGCGGCGATGGAGCGTGCGAAGGCTTCGGCGGCATCCCATGCCGCGTCGTCCTGCCGCTCGGGTTCGATCAGGATATGGGCGGCATCGAACAGGTCCGGCGTTCGAAACCGCTGGGGATTGCTTTCATAATAGCGCCGCTGCTCGCCTTCGGTGGCGATTTCAGGGGCGACCTCCTGCTCCAGCACGAGGCGGACCAGCGCCTCGTCGTCGGTTTCAGCGCGTCCGGTTTCATCGGGATGGCTTGCCGGGTGGAGACCGAGGCGCCTGGCCTCCTGGACCAATAGCTCCCGTACGGCCAGTGCGCGGGCGGCCTCGACCCATGCGGTTTGCGGGTCGGGGGCGGGGTGATGCTGGATTTCCTGTGCGATGGCCTCGGGCGTGATCTCGACGCCGGTCACAAGGACGTCCCCGAAGGCCGGTGGCGGCGGTATGGCGGGACCGGAGCAGCCGCAACCGCCGCTCTGGCAGGCACCCGGCATGTCGCCGAACGACGGTGACACGTTCGTCACGTCGATCATGTCGGCTGTTCTTGTCATGACCCCTCCTGTCCGCTTTCGGCCATCTGGCGAAGCACCGTAGGCCCTCCATAGCTGGGAGCGCCTCCCGCGTGTCCGCGCGTCTGCGAGTAGTCTTTCGCGGACCGTTTGCCGCGGGTCCGCACGATCTGGAAACCGGGACGGAAGATGTACCAGATCGGCGCGCTGAAGACGTGGACGAGGCGGGTGAAGGGGGTGATGACGAAAAGCGTGAGGCCAAGAATGATGTGCAGTTTGTAGACCATCGGCACATCGATCAACAAGTGCGCGGCTGACGGGTTGAAGGTCTGGAGCCCCTGCGCCCAGCCCATGAACTTGAGCATTTCCTCGCCTTCGAGATGCTGCGCGGTCCAGAACGTCGTCGAGATGCCGAGCATGAACTGGCACCAGATCAGGACCAGCATGAGGATGTCGCCCCATGATGAGCTTCTGCGGATGCGGGGATCGAACAGGCGCCGGTGAAGCAGCAGCGAGCAGCCGACGAAGCCCGCCACACCGGCCACGCCGCCGACGAGCATGGCGGCGATCTGCTTGAAACTGTGGCTTATGCCCAGCTTGTCTATCACCGTGACCGGCGTGAGCAGCCCCACGAAATGGCCGACCAGAAGGATGAGGACGCCCATGTGGAACAGGTTCGAACCCAGCACCACCTGCCTGCGTCTCAGGAACTGGCTCGATTGCGATCGCCAGCTGAACTGGTCCGCGTCGAAGCGCAGGATGCTGCCCACGACAAGGACGGTCACGGCGAAATAGGGATACCATCCAAAGGCGAGGTGGTTGATGAAGTCATGCATCACGCTTGCTCCTTGCCGACGGGGCGGTTGGAGGCCCTGATCTTGGCGGTGACCCCGGTAGGGTCGCCCATCTCGTGGGCACCGCCGAACGTGACCGGGGCTTCTTCCCACTGATCGTCGAGGCGGGCGGAATCGTCGTCCGGTTCGCTGCGCTGGAGTTCCGCCAGCGCATCCTTGTCCATCCGCTGCCCGCCCAGTTCGACGAGCGCCGCGAAAATGGCGGCGTAGGGAGATTGCCGTTTTTCAAGCCCCTCGCTGAGCGCCGCGAAGACGTGGCGTGGTCTGGCGTCTGCAGAGCCGGGGCGAGCTTCAGCGTATCGGCATCGTCAACTTCGTCACGCGTACAGGCCGCCTTGCGCGGCTTGCCCTCGGCGTTGCGGTGTTCCTGTCGACGTTCGGCATCGACGTGACGGCGGGTCTTGCTGCACTGGGCATCGGCGGCCTTGCCCTCGCCCTTGGCGCGAGAAAGGCGGTGGAGGATCTGGTGGGCAGCATCATGGTGCTGGCCGACAAGCCGGTCAGGATCGGCGATCGCTGCAAGGTCAACGGGCGCATCGGCGACGTGGTCGACGTGGGAATGCGCTCGACGCGGATACGCACGCGGGAGCGTAGGCTTCTTACCATTCCCAAGAGCCAGTTCGCCGATGCAGAGATCGAGAACCTGACGCTGCGGGATCGCTTCTTCGTGGATCAGATATTCGGCGTCGGGTTTGATGTTCAGGTAGCCGGTGTCGAGGCGGTGCTCACCGCCTTGAGATCGGTACTGGAAGAAGACCCCGACTATATTCCAACGGCTTGCCCGGTTCGCTGTCTGGGTTTCAAGGAAGGGCTCTATACCTTCCAGATCCACAGCTACCTGCAAGGCCCGACATATGCCGAAGGCTTCGTTCGGCAGGAGCGGCTGTTGCTCGAACTGCTGCGCCGGCTTGACGCTATAGGCGTTTCCCCGTCACCGCCGCTTCATCGGATCGATCTGTCGGAGAGAAGTCCCGGCGCCTCTCGGGACTTTCCCCATGGCCAACCGGGGGCAAACCCTGATTAGATCGGGCGCAGCCGCGGGATATGATCGGGGACTTGCCGGGCCGCATCCGGCAAGCAGGGCAATGGTCGGGAAGCGTGGGAGCGCCCTCAGGGCGGCATCCCGCCTCCAGGTTTGCTCGCAATCCCAATCGCCGCAGGGCGTATCCGCAGGACGCATCTATGAACCTAGAAGTCGACAACTCGTTGGCCCTCATGAGGTCTTCGTCGCCCCTTTGCAGACCAATGCTGGTCGGGGCGGCGGTAGTTGCCACGTGCCTGTCGGCGCCTGCGGCCGCGCAGACGCTGGACAAGGACTATTGGATCGCGGTGCAGGCCTATTATCCGCGGATCGACACCAACGTCAGCGTGACGGCGAACACCAGTCAGACGGTCGGATCCGACATCGATTTCGAACGCGATCTCGACATGGACAAGAACGAAATCCTGCCAGCGGTATCGGCAGGCGCGCGCTTCGGGCGCATCGTCGTCGGCTTCGATTTCTTCAAGCTGAAGCGGCAGGGCTCGGTCCAACTGGCTCGCGACATCGAGTTCGATGACGTGACATATCCCGCGTCCGCCCAACTCGGCAGCAGCTTCGACAGCGATATCTACCGGGTGACGGTCGGATATTCGTTCGTCAGTCGCAGCAACCTCGAAATCGGGGCTGCGATCGGTCTGCATGCAACCCGTTTCGACGTCGCGCTCGAAGGGGAGGCGACGGTCGGCGGTTCATCCGTGCAGGCCCGTCGGCGCGAGAAGAACGTCCTGGCTCCCATGCCCACCATCGGTGCCTATGGGACGTACAGGATTGCGGACAGGTGGACGCTCAATGGCCGGGTCGATTACCTGTCGCTGAAGATTGGCGACTATGACGGCCGCCTCATCAATGCGCAGGCCGGCGTCAATTTCAAGGTGCTGGAAAACATCGATCTCGGCGCCGCCTATCGCTATGTCGATTACAGGGTCGGGATCGAAAAGGACGCGTGGGAAGGACGGGTTCGGTACAAGCTGCACGGTCCTGCCCTGCTCTTGCAGGCTTCGTTCTGAAGAAGGGGTGCCAAGCGGCGTCCAGGCCGCCTAGGCGGCGTGGTGGAACTCCTCGTCCAGCGAGGCGATCCGTTTCAAACGCGCTGCCTGAAGTCGGGAGAATAGCCCTGTCCGGCCGGGTATTCCTATCCCGGCCCCGCCATCGGCCGGATCGATCGAGAGGAAATGTTGCGAGGGCGGTGCGTACTTCACGAAAATGCGCCGCACCGTGGAACGCGATTTTCCCGCAATCGCAACGGCCAGGGCGACCGGATCCTTTGTCATCGCGCGCAGCATGAAGGTGCCGAAAGATGCGAAGCGGCGCCTGGAAAGCCGGGCCTCCGCCAACAGCAGGTCTCGCTGGGCCGAAATCCAGCGATCGAGCCAGCGGGGCGGATTGACGGCAGGATGGGCCTCGAGGAACAGGTCGCGCATCATCGCGTCCGAGCCGAGCATCCTTTCGCGGTTGCGCGACATGGTGCCCGGTCCCCGACGATATCCGACAAGATGCTCTGCCACCGATCCCAGCGGGGCGTGAGCGCAGAACATCAACTGCAGCAAATGATCCTCGCAGCCTTCGTATCCCGCATCCCTGAGGCCGGAATCGTAGCCACCTGCCCGGACCCAGGCGTCCTTTCTGAACACCATGCCGCTGCCGTTGCCCACGAGGTTTCGGTAGAGCATGCGGTAAGGGCCGATGTGGCACATGCGGTGAAGCGGGCTCGAGCCGATGATATTCGATCGATCGTCGATGAGGCGGAAGCCGGAAAAGGCACATTCGGCCGGTTCATCGGCCCTCGTCAGGACGGCTACGAGCTTGTGGAGATAGGAGGGGTGCCACAGGTCATCTGCGTCGATCGGTGCGATTAAACTGCCGGAAGCACTCGAAATGCCGAGGTTGCGTGCGGCCGCAACGCCCTTGTTCGGGCTGGAAATGACGCGCACGCGTGCGTCCCTGTTCGCAAAACCTGATGCAATGGCGTTCGTGCCATCCGAAGAACCGTCATCCACGACGATGACTTCGATGCCGGTATACGTTTGGCCTGTTACCGCCGCCAGGGTTTCGGCAAGGGTCGCCTCGGCATTGAACGCCGGGACGATCACCGATACCAGCGGGTTGCCGCCGCCGAAGCCGGCAGCGGGATCGCATCTGGTTTCCGTCATCCCTTGGCTGCCTTTTCTCGGCGATCGCTGCGAATCAGATCCTCGAGCATTGCCTTGAATTCTCCGACCGGGTCGGGGCTGACGAGGCTCCTGGCGGCCTCCGCAGCCTGCCGCCCGATGGATGGCCATGATCCACGCTGCTGCCATGCTCGCTCAAGTGCGGCATCGAGCGCGGCTTCGGTGGCGGACTCTGCAAGGAATCCCGACACGCCGTCCTGCAAGGCCTCCCGGTTGCCGGCAACGTCCGTAACGATGGCGACGCGGCCGCTCAGCATCGCCTCGACAAGCGACAGCGGCAGTCCCTCGCATCGGGACGGCAGGATCAGGCCGTGCGCCGTTTCCCAGATTTTCGCAGGGGTCGCCGAGTAGCCCGGGAACTGTACATTTTCGAGCCCGAGGTACGCGGCCATCCCCTTGAGCCCGTTTGCGTTGTGGCCGGAGCCATAGAACTGCACGGAAATGTCGCGGGTGCGCCATTTGGGCATCGCAAGGACGCGCAGCAGGAGATCCTGGCCCTTTTCGCGGGCATCCAGCCGCGCCAGACATGCCAGCCGGACGCTTTCCTCCGCTCCGGCGCTCGGCCAGGGCAGGGGATTGGACCAGTCGGCATTGTAGGGATTACGTACGAGGATGCCGTTAGGCAGTGCCATTCCCAGTTGTTCTTCGGTGAGCCGGAGGTTGTGTTCGCTGACGAAGAATGCCCGCTGCGCCGCGCCGAATACACCGCGCAGTTCGGCATGCATGCGGTCGTGCGGCCAGTAGAGGTCGGAGGCTTTCTGGCTGACCAGGACGAAGGGAATGCCAAGCTTCCTGCATACTTCACCGGCATACCAGCCGTCGTAGTTGAGCCCTTGCGATACGACGACAAGGTCGGGCTGCAATGCGCGCAGGCCCCGGGCCAGCAGGCGATCCTGCAGATATCGCGAAGCTTTCCAGACCTGGCTTACGAGCTTGCGCAGCCGGGTCGGTGCATGGCGGGGGCCGGCGAGATCGTGAATGCGGCAGCCGGAACCGCGCAGGACTGTCGCTTCGCGGCTATCGGCGATGAATGGCTTGTACACGGACACCCGATGTCCGCCTTTCGCGAACGTCAGCGCGGTCCTGTACCAGAGTTCCTCGCTGCCGCCCCAGACCTGGTTCGAGCTGATGAAGCAAATGTTTCGTGGCTTCGGGATGTGTGACGAGGCGGAAGAGTTCATCATGTGCCATCGCATAGGGGCATGGGAAAGCGGATGCCAGATGCATGACGGCATTCTGCGCCGGGAAAATAGCGAACGCCGACCTATTCGTGAATTTTTCCGGAAGTGTTGAAAAGGCAATACTATTTCTTCAGGTCTCGGGATTTTCTGCTAAGGGGAAATTTCAGCTGTTCGGGGGCGAACTCATGATTTTGATTACCGGGTCGGAAGGCCTCGTTGGGCGCGCGACCATTCGCGCACTTGCAGACCGCGGGATTTCCTGCCGTCAATTCGATATCGCACGCGATCCTGGGCAGGACACCCGTAATGAGCGTTCGCTCGAGGCCGCGGTGGAGGGCGTGGACGGCGTTCTTCATCTCGCAGCCGTTTCGCGGGTCGTTTGGGCGCAGCGTGATCCCAAGCTTGCGCAGGAGGTCAACGTGGCCGCCACGCAGAAGCTGGTCGATACCGTGATCCGGCAGAAGACCCGTCCGTGGATGATCTTTGCCAGCAGCCGCGAGGTCTACGGCGAACAAGGCAGCCTTCCCGTGCACGAAGACGCCGAACTCAGCCCGATGAACATCTATGCCCGTTCCAAGGTCGCGGGAGAACAGATGGTCGCTGCGGCGCGGGAGGCCGGCGTGGTTTCCAATATCGTCCGGCTTTCCAATGTCTACGGATGCACGCGCGACCATGCAGACCGCGTTGTCACGGCTTTCGCCCATACCGCGGCACTGGGCGGAGAGCTTCGCCTTGACGGTCCGGAAAACATGTTCGACTTCACGCATGTCGATGACGTCGCGCGCGGGCTGGTTGCCCTGATCGAGGCGACGCAGACAGGGAAAATCCTGCCACCGATCCACTTGCTGACCGGGCGGGGCACAACCTTGCAGATGCTTGCCGATCTGGCGGGACGCGTGGCACGCAAGCCGGTCAGCGCGCGTAACGCACCCTCGCGCACTTACGATGTCGCCCGGTTCTATGGAGATCCGTCGCGTGCGAAGGAGCTTCTTGGCTGGCAGGCGGAAGTAGACATCGAAACGGGCTTTGCGCGCCTCGCGGACAATTTCTTCGAAGAGGCGGAGGCGAAGACTTCATCGCTCGCGCTTGCGTAACGGGGCAGGGCATCCGGTGCTGGGAAAGTCGGCTCGGGAAATGCGTGCGTTGAGCCTTGGGCAAGTCTCGTAATGAAGGCCTCATTCAACCGGTTGCTGCATGTGCTGCGGCTCAGCGCGGCTCTGTTCCGGGCGTCTCTTCGCGCAAGAGCGCGGCGTTCGCTGCTGGGCCATCTCTGGCTTTTCATTCCGGCGCTCGTGGCTTGCCTCGTTACAGGATTCCTGCGCAATCGGGGCAACCTGAATTTCGACGTGCCGGGCATGCCCTACGTCTTCTTCGTGTTTGCCGGCATGAGCTTCTGGCAGGTATTCGTCGATGCGCTGGGGGCTCCGCTGGCCCAGCATTCGCAGAACCGGTCGATTGTGTCCCGCATCCGGTTCCCACATGAGGCATTGACGTTGGCGGGCCTGTGGAACGTCCTGCTTAGCGCTGCAGTTCGGATCTGCGGGGTACTCATCCTCTGCGCCGTGGTCGGCGTGCATGTCGGGGGCAGTATCGTCTGGCTCCCGTTGGCGGTTTTGGCATTGGCCCTGTTGGGACTGGGGCTGGGGTTGCTGTTGACCCCGCTCGGCCTGCTTTATGACGATATCGGGCGTGCGCTTCCCATGGCGACCACGCTGCTGTTCTTTGTCATGCCGGTTGCCTATCCCTTGGCGGCAACGGGGTGGGAAGCCTTCAACCCCGTGCTGCCGCTGATTAACGCCGCCCGCGCATCGATCGTCGGTGCATCTGTCGCCGACCCTTTGTGGTTGCCGCTCGTCGTCGGTGTGCTGGCGCTTGCCGTGGCTTTTCCGTTTTACCGGATCGCGCAGCCCGAACTGATCGAGCGTATGGGATGAGCGAAATCTACGCCATCGATGTCCGGCACCTGAGCAAGAAATACTGCCCGAACCTGCGGCGATCGCTGGCATATGCCGTGCGGGATACCCTGGCCCGTCTGCTTCCGTGGCTGCGACCATACCCGTCGCTTCGGAAGGGCGAATTCTGGGCGCTCGACGATGTGTCGCTGCAGGTTCGACGCGGCGAAGGCCTTGCGATCATCGGGCACAACGGCGCAGGCAAGAGTACGCTGCTCAAGATCATCTATGGCTTGCTGGAGCCCGACCACGGTTCGGCGCGGACTTCGGGCAAGGTAGTGGGCCTGCTTGACCTTGGAGCGGGGATCGACCCGCTGTTGACGGGCGCGGAGAACATCGTCGTGGTCGCGATGTTGCACGGCCTCGGACGCAAGGCGGCCAGGAACCTGATCCCGTCGGTCCTCGATTTCTCACAGTTGCAGGAGGCCGCCGATACGATCGTGCAGGTCTACAGCGCGGGAATGAAGGCGCGGCTCTCCTATGCCATCGCGGTTATGCTGCGGCCGGAAATCCTGCTGATCGACGAGGTCCTGGCCGTTGGCGATCTTGCGTTCCAGCGCAAGTGCATCAGCCATCTCGAACAGTTCATGGCAGGCGGCGGAACCCTGTTGCTGGTCTCCCATGTGCCCCATCATGTGCAGAAGGCCTGCAGTCGTGCCGTCCTGCTGGACCAGGGGAAGGTGGTGGCGTCGGGACATGTCGGTGACGTGGTCCGCCAGTATCTGGAACGGCGCCCGCTGGACATTCGTGCGGCGGACCAGATAGCGGCGGCGCCGTTCCGTGTTCTCCGCTTGTCTTTGAACCATGCCCGGGGCGGAGCCGCGCGCTGCGGGGAGCCGGCAGAAGTGGTCATGGAACTGGAAGCCGACGAGGATCTGAGCGCATTCTGCGGCTTTTCGATCCACTCGCAGGATGGCTGGACCTGCATCAGTTCCTCCTTCGATCGCGAAGCGCGCATTCTTTCCCCCGGGCGCTCGACGTTGCGCTGCGAAATCGCATCGCTTCCGTTGGTCGCCGGCACGTTCCTGCTGCGACCGATCCTGGCCGATAGCGTGGCGTTGCAAGTCCTTCCTCTCGGCGGACCTGATGGAGGTGGATCGCGCTTCGATGTCGTAGGCGAGGCGGACCTGTTTTCCAATGGCGAGAAGCAGTTGGGCCAATTGGTCCATATGGACGCATGCTGGATGGACCCGGACGCAAACGGGTCCGTGAGGCAACCCGTCGCCAGCGGCGAAGCCGTGCTTCCTTAGTCGCCGCACTGCTGCTGAAGAGAAGGATTTTCATGTCTGATACCGCCGCCATGCGGTCCGCTATACGGTCGGGCCTTGCCTATCTGGAATCTGTCCAGCTTGAGAGCGGCGAACTCCCTTCGTTCAGCGCGCATTCCTGCGACATGATCGAGCGCAGGGTATCCGATCCCTGCGTGTTCGTGACAGCATTTATCGCCAATGTACTGGCCGAGTGCCCGCAGGCAGCCCTCATATTTGAGCGCGCGTGCTCCTTCCTGACGAGGGAGCGCGAAGCGGGAGGGTTCTTCCGGTACTGGAAAAAAGGGCATCACGGGCAATACGTACCGTTGGACGTCGACGATACGGCGCTGGGGGCCGCCGCGCTCGGGAAGCTGGGGCGTCAGTCCGACAATCGAGCCGTCCTGCTTGAGAACCGCGATCCTCACGGCATGTTCTATACCTGGATCGTGCCGTCGAGGGGGCGCCGACACTGGCGACTGATCGGTCGCGACTGGCGGCAGGCGTTTGCCCCGCTGCGAAGCAGGCAACTCTTCGCATCAGGCAGAATCGAGCGGGACGATGTAGATGCGGGAATAAACGCGAACGTCCTTGTCTGGCTCGGGAGCTTCGAAGGCGACGACCGTGTCATCGACAAGCTGGTTGAAATCCTGCGCGGGGGCAGGGAGCCAAGCTGCGACAGATATTACAACGATCCCTTCCTTATACTTTACATGTTTTCCCGCGCGCTCGTCGGCCGGAGTGAGGAGGCCCGCTCCCTTATCCTGTCCAGGACCTCGGTTTCGCCGGAGGCGCCGGCAATCCATGTTGCGCTGGCAATCCTGGTTCGCTCGATTTGGGGGGCTCCCATCGATGAAGACTGGATCGACCGGCTGTTGCTCGCCCAGCAGCCAGCCGGCGAATGGCCTATCGCACCCCTTTATGTCGCCTCTCGCGAGAGGAGGGGGTATCTCGACTTTGCGCCTGCACCGGAAAAGGTCTGGCGCGTTGGCAGCGAGGCCATGACGACGGCGTTGAGCGTAAGCGCCCTCGATCGCGCCCTGGCGGGCAGAGAAGGGTGAGCGTTCACCTTGTGCATGTCGGATATCCCAAGACGGGTTCCACTTACCTGCAGTCCTGGTTTTCCCGGCATCCCGACATCCTGTTCGAACCCTATCATCTTGGCGGCAGTGCCGGCCCCCTCCGGTTCGCGTGGCAGGCGGTCTGCGGCGAGGCCGGCAAGGCTCGTGTCACGAGTTGCGAAGACCTTTCGGTACCGGCCATCAGGCCTGAAGACTGGCCTCGAATGGCCCAGGCCCAGCGCGCGGTCTGCGATCACCTGCACGCTCTTTTCCCGAGTGCGCATATCCTGATAATTACGCGGGGGTGGCGAGAGGTTATTCGCTCGGCACATTCGCAGCTCGTAGCCATGGGCTGGCACGAACAGCTCGAGACTTTCCTGGCTTCGCCGGCCGCGCAGTCGGTCATTCCGGTTGTCATGGACTATGACAGGCTGGTGTCCTGGTATCGGGAATTGTTCGGCGAGCGCGTGACGGTTCTGCCCTATGAACTCCTGCGCGCCGATCCCGCTGCCTTTCTCGCCGTCGTCGAAGGGATACTTGGCGTGGTTTCGGGGCCGATCTCGGCAGCAGCGGAGAACGTAAGGCTCTCGCAGGCGGAATTGAACGCCTATCCGAGAATTGCGAATGCCATTCGCAAGCTGCCGTCTCGGAAGCTGCGCAAGGCGCTCACGCTGCTTCATGTTCGAATGGCGAACTCGCGCCTGGGGCCGCATGTGGCGCGATTGGTCGACAGGATGGTGCCGGTTTCCGCCATCACCGAATTGCACCTTCCGGATCCTGTGCTGCAGGAAATACTGGCCGGTTCAACAAGGCTGGTCGAAGATCCCTGCTATCGGGACTACGCGGCGCTTTATACCGGCTGACCATCTCTCCCTACCGTAGTGCGACTTCTCTACAGTATTGCCGCAGAAGCCGGATCAGGTCCCCGAAGATGCGCAAGGGTGCTCTCGGAAAAAGCAGCAGGAACGCGGCCCAGGCCATCACGTCCGAAGGGTGGCGCAGAACGCCGCTCAGGAAGATGGCCGCAGGAAGAAAGCCCAGATAGTAGTCCTGAAGAAGCAGGATGTGGTTGCTCAGCGGCGCTATCACGACCGGCACATTGTGCCACAGCAGACGTCTCAGCCAAAGAACGATCCCGTAAACCGCCAGGAAACAGGCAGGAATGACGCCCCCGAGTTTGACCATCATGACCGCAAGCCCGGCAACTTCCGCGGGCATGACGATCCAGGATGCCAGACGTCTCGTGGGCATGGCTCCATGCTTTACGACGAAAGTCTCCACGCCGGTGACCTGATCGGCCGCAAGGTCGCGCAGCTGGTGCCACAGGATGGCGCGCATCCCGTGGGCAAGGCTCCATACTGCAACCGCCCCAAGCCAGACAGGATCGATCGCCAGGTCTGCGCTGCGAAAGGCGAGCAACAGGGCAACCAGCGTCGGCAAGGTCGCTTCGCCCAGCGCCACCACGATGATGCCCGCGCTTGCGCGCTTCTTCAGACGGAACGGTGGAACTGAATAAGCCAGGAATGCGAGCCAGGCGCAGGCATAGGCGATGCAAAGCGGAAGGTTGTCACGCCATGCGAAGAGGAACGCCGCGCCGGTGGCGATGCTTGCGACGAGCATTGCTGCAGCGAGCATGCGGACAGGCCCCGTTGCCAATGTGCTTTTGCCTGCGCGCAGGTCTTCCTCGCGGTCGCAGAGGTCGTTTACGATGCTGGCAAAAATTGCGCCGCTCACGAGCGACAGGATCAGCAGGATCGCGTCGCGCCAATGCGGGAGAACAGGCTGGCCAGCGCAGATCAGCGTTGCCGGGAACAGGCTGACGATGACGAGCAGCTTGTAGTCCCACCAGTCGCTCGCGCGGGTTGTTCGCCTTATGGAATCAAACACCTTGGGCATTGGCAATCATCCCCCGCCAGCGGAAGCCGAGGACGACACTCCGCAGCAGTGGAGTTCGATCTAGCGGAACGTAAGGTTATGGAACAGTGCTGTTATATTTGATGGAATGGCGAAAAGATCGCGCCGGATAGACCCGTCCAAATTCGCGATGCGTCGCTGCCTTGCGTTTTGCATCCGGTTGAAACTCAAAGTTGCATCTGCGGGACCGGACGCCCGGTCCTGTCGCTATAATGGGAAGTGGGGGACGCGGGAACGGATTGGCCGTTTGCAGTCTGGACGAAGGTAATCGGCGGCTTTGCGAAATTTCATCGCGCGGAGGATAACACCTGGTTGCGTTTTGTAGAGGAAGGCCCCGTAATGCAATCCATTCCAAATGGCCCGGGTACCCCAGGTAGCAGGTAGGGATCGCACATGTTTCTTGGCCAAAAACTGTCGGGACACCGCGGCGTGGTTGCGATTGTCGGTATCCTCGGTTTGACGATAGGCGGTTCAGCCGCACTGTTCGTGACGTCGCAGTCGATGGACCGGATCGCAGCGGCGCGGCAGGAGCAGCAAGTGCAGAACGCGCTTGCCCGCATCGTTTCGAGCTCGTCGGCCCAGGCATCTGCGATCAGTGCGCGGCTGGAGCCGGCACGGCAGATTGCGGACCTCGGGCCGGATGAAGCGGCGACCTGGCTGGACAACGAACTGGGGCGGCCTACCGTGGCCGCCGATGCGACGAAAGCGGTCGCGATCATGACGCCTTCGGGCGCGATCTATGGTTACACCAAGGCCGGCCGGGCAGAGCCCGAGGATCTGGAGGAAATCCAGAGCGCGACCAATGGCCTGGTGGCCTCTCTTCGTGACGCTTCTCCTTCTGCTCCTCCGGCCTTGGCGGGCACCCGAAAGGACGCGCCGGCGATGGCCGACCTTGGGTCCGTTCGGGGCGTCCCTGCCATTGTCGCCGCATCCCGGCTGCCCGCTTCCGGTGAACCGCTGACGCTGGTTACTGTCACATATCTGGACGAGCCGCTCCTGAACCGCTGGGCCAGCACGTTGATGCTCGATGGCTTCGCGGCCATCGGACCCAGGGCCATGCCTTCCCCCGCGATGCGGAGCGTTGCCCTGACCGCTTCCGACGGCACGGCGTTGGGGCGCATGGTATGGCGTCCGGCAAGACCCGGCGAGGCTATTCGCAGATATGTCATCCCCGCAACGCTGGCGATCGGCGCGGCGGTGCTCATCCTGTTCCTGATGATCGCCTTGCGCGCCAATAGCCTGAGGGAAGAAGCCGTAAACAATTCCAGGCGAGCACGTTTCCTCGAGAGTTTCGATCCCGGAACCGGGCTGGCAAACAGGGCTACGTTCATCAAGCAACTGGAACAGATCGCGGGAGCCCAGCCCTGCCAGCTGGTGCTGCTGGATGCCGACGATTTCAGCGCCATCAACGAGGCACTCGGCCACCGTGCCGGGGATGACGTTATCCGCGAATTCGGCAAGGCGCTGCTTGCCGAATTCCAGGGCTCGCGCTGCCTGGTCGCAAGGCTGGATGGCGATGAATTCGCCGTGCTCATCGTGGGCAATCCCGACGTGCACGATCTCGGCCCCCGTGCAACCGGCATCGCCATCAGCAGGGGAACGCGCGATGGCGGGACGGTATCCGTAACGATCTCCGCCGGGATCGCCGCCGCGCCCGAGCATGGTCATACCGCCAGCGAACTGATGAAGCATGCAGACATCGCCCTTGGTGCTGCAAAGTCCGCAGGGCCGGCCAGCCACGTCGTTTACGATCCCGCGCTTGGCGAGGCCTTCAAGAGCCGCAAGGGCCTTGAGGCGCGCATGAAGAAGGCCATCGAGGACGAAGGGTTCGAGCTGTTCTATCAGCCGATTATCAGCCTGAGCACGATGAAGCCCGCCGGTGTCGAGGCGCTGCTGCGATTGAAGCGCGGGGCCACGGACACGCCCGCCGTCTTCGTGCCGGTGATCGAGAAGCTCGGGCTCATGCCGCAACTGGGGGCGTGGATCATCCAGCAGGCCTTCAAGGACAGTCGCCGTTGGCCCAAGCTGAAGACCTCGATCAACCTCTCGCCGCTTCAGCTCGAGAATACCGCCTTGCTCGATCAGGTGGATTTCAACCGGGCGCGTTTCAATGTCGAGCCGGTTTCCATCGGCTTCGAGATCACCGAAGGCGTCCTGCTCAACAAGTCCGCGACGGTCCATGCGAACCTTCAGGGGCTGCGTGAGCGCGGCTACATCCTGGCGCTTGACGATTTCGGGACCGGTTACTCGTCGCTCAGCTACCTCTCGGAGTTCGAAATTCAAAGGCTCAAGCTGGATCAGAGCTTCATCCGCGGTGGGCGCCTGCTGGAAAACCGGAGCGCCACGCTTGTTCACGGCGTGATCGACATCTGCCACAAGCTGAACATCGACGTTGTGGCGGAAGGCATCGAAGACATCGCTGAAGCGTCGACATTGCGGGCATGGGGATGCGATTTCGCGCAGGGCTACCAGTTCGGCAAACCGGCACCGGCGCGTGTCACGGCGCAGAACCTCGTGACCTTGCAGAATAACGCGCATGAGATCGTCGACTATCGCACCGGCGAGCCGCTTTTCGGGACGCTTTAGAAGCGATCCCCGGTTACTGAAGGACTGGGTTTCTCAAAGCCTCGCAGATTTGCAGCAGCATCTGCGCAGACTGCGGCCGCGGCGAGCATCCGAGCGTCAGCCAGAGCGGATTGTCCGAGGCATCGAGATATCGTAGCCCCCTTTCGGCGAGCGGGTCACGGGAGCGGGCGAAGTCCGTCACGCCGGGCAACTGGATTAAATTCGCCGTGCTGCCGCGTTCGAGGGCGAGGATCAGGCGTGTGCCGCGTTCGGCATAGGGATCTGCAATGTAGAGTTCGCTGCCGTCTGCGGCATAGTGGATCAGGTATCCCATTGCCGGAAAGACATGTTCCAGATCGAACACGAATTCGCAGCCGCGCTCGGGCATGTCCTTCAGGAACAGGGCGCGGGCATCCCTGCCGCCGTGCCGGCTGATCGCCATGTCCCTGTCTCGCAGCGAGCCGAGGTGATGGAGTAGCGGCGCTGCTTCTGCCATCGCGCTTTCGATGGCTGCGCGCATGGTTTTGCCGTCACTGGGGGCATCCCGGGCGGCGGCTTGCGGGTGTGGGCCGTCGATCACCGGCTGGAAACGCCTGCGCAAGTCGGTTTCGATCAATTGTAGCCAGCGTTCCAGGCCGCTGTTGTCCTGTAGCGGCTGCTCGCCGGGGCCTTGCTGGACGTAGAGTATCTGGAATCGAGCAAGCACTGCCTCGATCGTCCCGGACAACCGCGGCCAGTTGGCGACGGCCCAGATCATCTTGCGGCGGGAGATTTCCATTCCTTGCGACTGCCAGACCGGGAGGTCGGGCCGCTTTGCGGCATCGGCAAGTTCCGAAAGCGGCAGGATGAGATTGGCAGCCTCCAGTCCGCCGCGCAGGCTTTGCGGGATCGAGGCCTGCCGCCCACGCATGGTTATCGAGCCGAGTTCCATGATCCACTTCTCGCGCAGTGCGCATCCTCCGAAAGGGGCTTCGGGGCGGCCTGCATAGCTGCCGATGTGGAGGAGTTCGTCTTCGAACAGGAATGCGTAGATGCCCGCCCCGCCCAGTCCCATCTCGCGCGCGCCTTCGCGGCTTCTCAGGAGACTGTCGAGCGACGTCGGATTGCCTGGAAACGCTCCCGTGCTTTCGGCCCGGACCAGATCGTAGACGTTGAAAATGCGCGATAGAAACACCGGACGCTCCCTTCCGCCATTCAGGGCGGCTGCGTGATTGACCGGATATTCTTTTTCTACCTCCATCGTTGACGGTCGATCCGGGAACTTCCCGGGGTAACGGCCTATTTAATCGTCTACTCAATCAATTAAATGGTTTCTCCCTTGTTAAGGGCGATCAGTTGGGCAAGGCCATTGGTTCTCGTCTTGGCCACGATCGCTGCACGGTGATCCTCCACTGTCCTTGCCGAAATGCCCAGTCGCTCGCCGACCTCCTTGTTGCTGTGTCCGCGCACCAGCAAGTCGAAAACGTCGCGTTCCCGGCGGGAGAGTTCCGCTGTGGCGCTTGCGATCCGGCGCTCGCGGGCGGACCATGCCAGGCCCTCGCAGACCGCCCCGACGAGACGCTCCTCGTCGATCGGCTTTTCGAGATAGTCGAGCCCGCCATGGCGGCGCACCGCGTCGACGGCGTGGGACGTCGTGGGCCAGGCGGTCATGAAGACAAGCGCCACGGCGCCGTCGGCTGCGCGCAGGCGGTCGGCAAAGGCGAAGCCGTCCATTTCCCCCATCTGGATATCGCTGACCACGCAGTCGAACCGCTGGCTGTCCAGGGTCGCGAGCAGTTCGGCGGGGGCTGTGAACGGCGTTGCCGGGAAGCCGTGGCGGGCCAGCAGACGGGCCACCGTATGCGCGAGATCGGTATCGTCGTCGAGCACGGCAACCAGCGGAGCGGGGGATCGGGCGGGAGCTGTCATGTGTCGTTTCCGGCAAGCGGGAGGCGCAGGGTGAAGCACACGTTTTCACTGCGGTCGGTGCGCAGGAGCGATCCGCCGTGCGCTTCGACGATCGTGCGCGCGATGATGAGGCCCACGCCCATGCCGGCATGTTCGGAAGCAGAGGGCATGGGCGTTGCATGGCTCCGGTTGCTGACGTGCAGTGCCAGTTCGTCGGCATCGGCGGCGATGTCTATGCGCACGACGCTGTCCGCAGTCGCGGCGATCCCGTTGCGCACGAGGTTGACGAGCGCCTGTGTCAGTTCGATTTCCTGGATATGGACGATCAGGTCGGGGTCGATCTCGCCGCAGACCAGACGGCATCCTCGCGAGCGCAGTTCGGGGCGAAGCATCTGTTCCACGGTGTTCAGCAGGAGCCGCACGGGAACTTGCGAAGGCTCGTCGGCGCTCTTTCCGCCGAAGCGGCGCAGGCGGCGCACGAGATCGGAAAGCGTGCGCGCCTTGCGGTCCACAAGGGCGGCGCTTTCGGCAATGTCCTCGTCGAGCCCGGCCGTGCGTTCGCGCAGATGGCTGGCTTCGATGGCAAGAGTGGAAAGCGGCTGGCTGATCTCGTGGATCACCGCGACTGACATGGCACGCAACGTTTTGAGGCGTTCGGCCTGGAACAGCAGGCGATTGCGCTTCTCCAGCGTGTCGTGAGCGGCGCGCTGGGCATCGGCGAAGCTGCCGGCCAGCCAGGCTACGACCACGATCGCCACCAGCGCGAGATGCAGTTCAAGGCGTTCGATCTGCGACAGGTTCTGGAGGGAGTAGGGCAGCGCCGGAACGAGAATGGCGATGATCGCGAGCCAGGCCGCGACGCGGCCGTGGCAAAGGCCGATCCATGCGCCCGCAAGCAGGGTCGGCATGGGCTGAAGACCGAGCCCGGCCTGCCATAGCAGCCACGTCAGGCCGAGGCCGAGCGCAAGTATGGCGGTGTCCTGCATGAGGGGACCCGCCAAGGGTCTCCATGCGAGCGGTAAAGCGCGCCGGGAGGATTTGCCGGGAGCGCGAAGCAGGCTTGCAACCCAGAGCAGCGGCGGCGCGAGCACGAGCACGCCGAGCAGGTCACCGACTGTCAGGCCGGTGAGGGATAGCACGAGTTCCGCGCCGGTGCCCGTCTTCTGGAATTCCGGCCATAGCACGGCAGTGGCAAGCGTGAGAGACGCCATCGCGGCGGGGCAGATGACGGCCGAGATCCCGAGATTCATCTGTGCCGACTTCAGCGAGCCGGCAGTCAGGCGGCGAACGACATGGATCGTGAGGGCATAGGCGATCGATGGCCGCAACACGCCCCATGCATCGAGCAGGGGGCGCGGGCCGTGCAGGTCAATCGTTCCGGTCGCCAGGTCGACGGCAAGCTCGGTCAGGCCTGTCCACGGTGCTACTCCCGCGCCGGCCAGCCATAGCGCGGCGAAGCGCCAGCCGGCGGCAGGATACCAGAGTGAGAAGAATCCGGTGCCGCCCCATGGCGCGGCGGCGGCGTGAAGCAGCCAGAAACCCGCGCCGTAGACGACCAGCCACCACAGGCGCGCCTTTGCGGGTGCGGCAGCAGAAGGCATCGCTTCGGCCATGAAATAGCGCTTGGTGTTCAGAGGCATCCCTTGCCATCTGCACCCGCTGCCTGCCCGGCGTAACCCGGAAATTTCCCGGGTGCGCACGGGCCGCGTCCATATCATCGGTCAAAAAAAGAGGAAGGCGGGCGAACCGTGGTCCGCCCGCCTTCCTCGTCTATCCCGATCGGGCGTCAGCTTCAGAAGCGGAAGCCGACACCGCCGCCGATCACGCGCGGATCGTTCACGAAAGCGGTCAGGTTGTTGAAGTCGATTGCGCCGATCACGTTCGATTCGTTCGTGATGTTCCGGGCGAAGACGAAGAGGTCCACGGCGTCGGACGGCGAACGCCAGCCTGCACGCAGACCACCTTCGAAGTTGGTGCCTACGTGGAATTCGGTCGCATCGTAAAGGAACAGATTGAAGTCCTTCTGCGCGACCCAGTCGGTCTGGGCATAGAGCTTGCTGCCGCTCGCCAGCTCGTAAGTGTAGGAGGCGTTGAAGTTGAACAGCCAGCGCGGGGCTTGCGGGAAGGGATTCCCGTCGATCGAGGCGCGGCGTGTGGTGCCCACGGTCACGATCGGATCGCGCACGGTGCAGGCGGCTCCGCAGAATGCGACCAGCAGGTCCGGATCGTCGATCTTGGTGAAGTTGTAGGAGACGCCGCCGCTGAACTGCAGGCCGCGAACCGGGTTGGCGGTGGCCTCGAACTCGACGCCGCGACCCTTGCCGCGCTTGGCGTTGATGAGCTGGTTGAAGTTGCCCTGTCCGCCGATGGCGGTGAACTGCGGGTCCTTGATGTCGTAGATGTAGCCGGTCAGGTCGACGCGGAAACGGTTGTCCGGCGTTGCAGCCTTGATGCCTGCTTCATAGGACGTGATCGTTTCGGAATCCGCCGTCGTCAGGATGTTCGAGGTGGCGATGCGGCCCTGGATGGAGGGGCCGCGATAACCGTGCGCGATACGGCCGAAGAGGCTGACCTGCGGGCTGAAGCGATAAAGCGCGCTGACGTCCCAGCTCGGCTGGTCATCCTTGACCGAACGCGAATCCGCGAAGGGCGCGCCCAGCGTGCGGGCCGCATCGAGGTCGCGCTTGTCGCGGGTCCAGCGGGCACCGCCGGTCAGCCGCAGACGGTCGGTTACGTCGTAATGGAGCTGGCCGAAGACCGACCAGCTGTCGCTCTTCTGGCGAAGTTCGGAGATGACCAGCGGATCGATCCCGCCGATGCCGTCCCAGCTGGCCGAGATAAGCTCGAACTTTTCATGCCAGTAGAACGCGCCGACCTGCCAGCCGAAGCGGGTATCGCCATTGCTGGCGAGGCGGATTTCGTAGGTCTGCTGGTCGAGGTCGCTCGACAGGGTGCCGGTTTCCGAACGGAACGGTACGGTGCCGCTTCCCTCCGTCGTGCCGAGCACGCCGCCGTCGATGTCGCCGCGGCCCGAGCTGCTGCCCTGATAGGCCGAGACGATCGCGGTCAGCGTTGCGCCGCCGAGGTCGTAATCGACATGAAGCGCCTGCGAGGTGGTGTCCTGCGTCTGCGGGTTGTTACGGCCGCCGTCGTAGTAGACGGTGTCGCGGTCGTATCGGTCGTTCAGCTTGTTCGAGCCGGTGGTCAGCACGTTGGCCCGGTTGAGCGTGCCGGTGCCTTCATAGTGGCGGCCCTGGAGGGTCAGCAGCACGGAAAGGCGATCGTCCGGCTTCCACAGGGCGTGGAGGCGGCCGGCAACGTCGTCGAACCCGCCAAGGTCCTTGCCCGGCTTGGTGAACGAGGCGTCGTAAGCGTTGTTCACCCAGTTCTCGCGGTGGTTGACGAGGCCGGCGACACGGAACGACAGGGTGCTGGTGGCAGGGATCGTCACGCCGACTTCGCCGCGCACGGTGCCGAGTTCGCCCACAGTGAACTGGGCCTGTCCCTCGGCATGGTCGCCGGGGCGGCGGGTGTCCATCTTGACGACACCGGCGGGCGTGTTGCGGCCGAACAAGGTGCCCTGCGGGCCCTTGAGCACTTCCACGCTGTCAAGGTCGAAGAGCGGGAAGCCCTTGAGGTAAACGTTCTCCAGCACGACGTCGTCCAGCACGACGGAAACCGGCTGCGAAGCGTTGAAGTCGAAATCGACGTTGCCGAGACCGCGAATGTAGAGACGTGGGGCGTAGCGGCCGTTCGAGCTTTCGACATAGAGGCTGGGCGTGCGGCCGGCGAGCGAGAGAATGTCGGCGCCGCCCTCGGAGACTGCGCTGATCTTGTCTCCGCTCAGCACGGAGACCGCGATCGGCACGTCGCGGATGTTTTCCGGACGGCGCTGGGCGGTGACGACGATGTCGGCGGAAGCGTCCAGGGTGTCAGCCGTGGCGGCACCAGGCCTGGCGGCTGCGTCCTGCGCCAGGGCAGGCGCCGCGCCGGCGAGGAGCGCCGGCACGCTGGCCAGCCAATACGTCTTCATCTTCATCTTGCACCCCTTAACGGTAAGCCGGTGCGTATGGATGTTGACGCCGGAAAACCGCGCGTAGTCGGCAGGAATGGCCACGCACCTGACCGCCTTGCCGAGCGCGGGCCTCTAACCCTGCAATGTGACAATTTCGATATTGATGTTTCGCCAGCCCACAGAAAACCATAGGGAGATGGCCATGTTTACAAAGACAGTGATCACCCTGTGTCGTTTTGGCATCACTTTGCTGGGGGCCGTCGCGGCCATGTCCGGGCCGGTTTCGGCCGCTCCGGCGAAGGCCGCTTTCGACCTTGTTCCGCTTGGCGTTGAAGGCGGTGTCGTGGAGGGGGCCACCACCGCCTGGTTCATTGCGGCAAGCGGAAGTCGCAAGGGGCTGGCCTGCGATGCCGGAACGCTGGTGCCGGGCATCAGGGCGGCCATTGCGAAGGGTGGATTTCCTGCCGGAAGCCGGGCCAGCGATGTGCTTCACGAAGGGATCGGGGCCTACCTGATAACCCACCCCCATCTCGATCACGTTGCAGGACTGGTCATGGCCTCGCCGGACGACAGCGCCAAGCCGATCCTCGCTTTGCCGGAGGTCAACGCCGCGCTTTCAGCGCATTATTTCAACTGGAGCTCCTGGCCCAACATGGGCGATCGCGGCCAGCCGCCCATGCTGCGGCGTTATCGCTACGAGGATCTCGTCGCAGGCGGAAAGCCGGTGCCGGTCGGGGACACGGGCCTGAGCGTGACGGCCTATCCGCTTTCGCACGGCGGAAGCCTGTCCACCGCCTTCCTGATCCGCTCCGGCGAGGACGCGCTGCTCTGCATGGGCGACACCGGACCCGATGCCGTGGAGCATTCGGCGCGGCTCGAAGCCCTGTGGCAGGCGATCGCGCCGCTGGTGAGGGCTGGGCGCCTGCGTGCCATCATCGTCGAGACATCCTATCCCGATCCGAGAAAGGATACCGAACTTTACGGTCACCTGACGCCGAAGTGGCTTCGCGCCGAACTCGGGCGGCTTGCGGCTGCTGCTGGCGGCGCCGACAGGCTGAAGGGCCTGCCGGTCGTCATCGGTCACATCAAGCCTTCGATTGACGGGGCCGAGCCCGCCGTTTCAGCCATCATGCGGCAATTGGCCGAAGGCGGCTCGCCCCCCGTGCGCTACATTCTCGCAGAGCAGGGTAAAGCCCTGGAGCTCTGAGGCCGGTCGGAGCCTCAGGGCTCCCGGTTCAGGACAAGGCTTCGCATGTCGAGGCGGCGGTGGTTTCGGGAGAGGGCCGGGCCGCCGCAAACAGCACTGCGATCAGGCCCGCGGCAGAGGTCGCCGCGCCAGCCAGTGCCACGGCCGGATAGCCAAGGCCGAGGGAGATGACGCCGCCGCCCAGCGCGGCGCCGAGCGCGTTGCCGAGATTGAACGCGCCGATGTTCACCGATGAGGCAAGGTTGGGAGCGTCGGCGGCAGCCTTCATCACCCTCACCTGCAGGGGCGGCACGAGGGCGAAGCTGGCGATGCCCCAGAGGAAGATGAGCACCGCAGTCGGCGCGGCGTGGCTCATCGTCATCGCGAACGCGGCGAGGATTGCGGCAAGCGATCCCAGCGTCACGATCAGCGTCCGGTCGACCGAGCGGTCCGCGAATTTGCCGCCTAGCCAGTTGCCCACGGTCAGACCGAGGCCGTAAGTCACCAGCATCGCTGTCACGAAGCCCAGTGAGGCATGGGTCGCATCGTGCAGGATCGGCGTGATGTACGTGAACACGGTGAACATCGCGCTGGACCCCACGACCGTCAGGGCCAGCGCGCCGAGCACCGGCTTGCGGGTGAGGACCTTGAGTTCGGCAAGCGCGTTTCCTTTGCGCGGCGCGGGCAATGCGGGCAGGGTCAGGCGCAGGGCGGCCATCGTCGCCGCGCCAAGCACGGCGATACCCCAGAAGGATGCCCGCCAGCCGAGATGCTCGCCCGCCCAGGTGGCCAGCGGCACGCCCACCACATTGGCGATCGTGAGACCCATGAACATGGCGGCTACCGCGCCGGCCTGGCGCTGGGGCGGCACGAGGCTGGCGGCCACGATCGAGCCGACGCCGAAGAATGCGCCGTGATTGAAGGAGGTGAGCACCCGCGCGCCCAGCAGCATCGCGTAGCTGCCCGACATGGCCGCGAGCAGGTTCCCGAGCGTGAAGATGCCGGCCAGTGCGATCAGCAGGGTACGGCGCGGCATGCGGCCGGTGGTCAGTGTCATCAAGGGGGCGCCGACGACGACGCCCAGCGCATAGGCGCTGACCAGTATGCCCGCGGTCGGGATCGATACGCCGAGGTCTCCGGCGATGACCGGCAAAAGTCCCATCGGCGCAAATTCGGTGACGCCGATGCCGAAGGCGCCGACGGAAAGAGCAAGGAGCCCGGGGTTCATCTTCATCGAAAGTCCTCAGACAAGCCGCCTTCGGGCCGAAGTGCCCGCATGAGCGACAGGAATGTCGGAGGCATAAATGGCCGCTTTCGAACTGGCCGGGTAGCGTCGATGAGCGCGAAGAATCTTTGCGTCTGGCGCAAAGGTGGATTAGTCATTGCGGGATGCTAGCGGAGGCTCTGCGCAGCAGGTTCCGCGATGGCCTTGGCGGATTTGATCTGGACGCCGCTCATGAAGAACAGCAGCCATGGCGACCGTTTCACCACGGCCCAGCCTGCGAATGAAACGACGAGCGCGGCCAGCGCGAGCGCGAGATAGCGCAGCGGATAAGGCACCGGCATCGCATCGATCAGCCAGAAAGTCGCGATGATGATCGGCAGGTGCAGAAGGTAGACGACAAAGGACGCATCCACCAGTTCCCGGACTTTTCTGGACTCCGTGTGGAAAAGGGACCGAGCGCCGGCGATGATGGTCTGGGTGAGACAGATGGCCGCGACGGCTTTCAGTACCGGGCGTGTATACTTGGGAAGCTCGGGCGCGCCGACCGCGACGAGTGCTGTGCAGAGGGCGATCAAGGCCACCGCCCAGGAGAAGCGGTTGAATTTTCCGTTCATTTCGGGTGCTCGGTTGAGCAGCGCGCCCAGCGCGAAATAGGGCGCATATTCAAGGGAAAAGCCCAGGGACAAAGGATTCTGCAGAAGGTCGGGAATGAACGGCCCGAGCTTCAGCAGCGCCACTTCATATACCCCCACGCACAGGCCGATGGCGATCATCGTGAGCGTGAAGAACCGCGCGCCCTGACTGTCTGCGCGGTCCAGCCGGTAGGTTCTGGCCGAGGGCACGAGGGCGAGGGCCGCGGAGGCGCAGGAAAAATAGATGAGGACGATGACGAACCAGAGGTGTCCGGTCGTCTCGCGCCCCATCGTCAGAAGCTGTCGGGCCCAGAAAGCGAACGCCGTTTCCGCGTCGCTGGAGGTTTGCAGGTCGGCTGCCAGGTTCATGAGCGGTACGATCACGATCAGCCCGGCCGCCAGTGGCGGGAGCAGCCGGACGAGGCGGCTTTGCAGGTAGGCTGCCGGTTGCCGTTTGAGGAGCAGCATCGCGGTGAAGTAACCCGCGATCAGGAAAAATCCCTGCATCCGGAACAAGTGCAGGAATTCCATCAGGTGCGTGAGTGGCAGCGATCTGTCGCGGGAGAGGACGATCCAGGACTGCCCGTCATCGCGAAAGGGATGCGCCGCATGAAAAGGAATGCCGAGCAACATCAGAAAGGCGCGCACGGCGTCCAGATGATGTTCGCGGCTCGGGTGCAGAAGAGCGCCATCGGGCGCTGACGCTATACGGACATTCCCCATGGATGCTTTTTTGCGGCAAACCGCCACGTCAGACAATTACTCTCAAGGCTGATGCCAAATTGCCGATCATGTCCCATTTGGTCAGGGCAATGCCTGAGAGGCGAGGTTTTTACGAGCTAGAGGCTTCGGGCGAGCGAGAGCGAGACGATCGCGCCTTCGCGCTGTGCGCGCTGCTCGCTGCCGCTGAACGAACCGGCGCGGCTGGGCGAATAGAAGCGGCGCAGGCGGGAAAAGTCCTGCCCGTTGATCGCCTTGACCGTCAGTGTCGTCTTGAAGCCTGCGATGGCGGTTGTCTCGACATAGGCGCCCCAGAGCGCGTGATCGCGCCAGCGCAGGACTTCGCCCGTGTAGAAGACATCGCCGTGTACCGCCGCGGTCCAGTTCACGCCCCACGAGGACTTGAAAGCGGGAACATCGTGACGGAATTCGGCCGTGATGCTGCGCGGGGAAATGTCGTCCATGACGCGGTTTCTGCCGGTTACCGGGTCTCGTAGCCGCGAGCCGCGCCAGGTGCCGTCAAGAGTCAGGCGCGCGCCCTTGAGCGCGGCGTCGAGCGGGAGCGTGCCCTGCGTGGAGATGCCCCATTGCCGGGCGTTTCCGATCGTTCCCAGCGCTTCCTCTCCCGTTGGCAGGACGAGATAGCCGAGCAGTCCGGTATGCCATTGATGATAGGCCTCCACGGCGATGGCGCCGCCCTCGCCCCAGCGGTGGTCGATCCGCGCCAGCGCCCGCGTGATGCGCGCGGGGCGCAGGCCCGAGTTGCCGCCGAGCGGGCGCCCGTCGGCCTGGTCTACCGATGCGGCGAAGTCGCCGAAGTCGAGCTGGTCTACGGTGCGCCGCATTCCGAACCGCACTTGGGTCTTGCCGGAAGGCGACCAGACGAGTGCGGCAGAGGGCTTGAGATAGGACAGGGTCTGTTCCTGCGCCGCTTCTCCCGTAACCCGGATCTGCGAGATTTCGGCCGCTATTCCCGCTTCAAGATTGAGCTTGCGGGAGAGCTTGACGGTGAGGTTGGCGAAGGCTTCGCCGCGCAGTTCGGAAACGCGGGTGGCCGCATTGGCCAGGGGCACCGCGACCAGCCCACCGCCGGTATCCTCTGCGTAGTTGAGCAGGCTGGAAAGGCGGTTGTAAGCCACTTCGGCACCGAATTCCGGGCGTATCGGGTGATCGCCCTCACGCGTGACGGTGCCGCGTCCGACCAGTTCCATCGGTTTCTGGACCTGCGAGGACAGCCCGCGATAGTCCGCTTCCACGTAATCCTCGTCGGTGGTAAAGCGCTCGGCCCGGCCGAGACCGACCAGTTTGGTGGTCCAGCCGGAGCCAATGCGGCGGGTCCAGTCCAGGCCGAGCTCGCCGCTGCGGCCTTTCTCGTCATAGGCGATATCGCGGCGGGAATCCGGCGTTTCGTCGGCGGCGGCGAAGATGTCGATGGCGCGATCGGAGGAGTAGCCTTCCTTGTTGAGCCGCAGGTTCACAGTCAGCGTGCCGCCTCCCAGCGCACCCGAAGTGGACAGGGCAAGGCCATATTCCGGGGCCTTCGCGGATATGCTTTCCTTGCGGGTGGAACTGAGGTTTCCTGCGGCATCCCGGTCGAAATAGATGCCCTCGTCGGGGTAGCGCGTCACTTCGCCGGACAGTTCGATGCTGGTCTGCCAGCCCGCGATCCGGCGTGCGTGGCTGGCGCGGACAGAAGGCGACACAAAGCCATCAGAAGTGTGGCTGAACGTCGCCGAGACATTCCCGGAGCCCCCCGCGTCCACACGCAGCACGACATTGGCGACAAGGGTCTGTCCCTGCGCTTCGGCAGCGTCGCTTCCGCGCAGCAGGACGATGCGCTCCACCCGCGAAGCGGCGATCCGGCGCAGCACTTCGGTGATGCCGCCGCCCTTCACCGTGGGGCGCTGCCCGTCGATCAGGACATTGCCCGCGCCGCCGCCGAAACCGCGCACCGAGGTTCCTTCACTGAGCAGGAACCCGGGGGTCCGTTCGAGCATGTCGAGCGCGGTCTGGGGCTGGAACGGCTTGTAGAAATCGGCCGGGTAGACCGGGTCCGGTCCCGCCGGGACGATGGCGGGCGGGGTTTCCTGTCCTGCCGGTTCGCTGGTGCGGGTTTCGTCGGGCGGAAAGATCGCGGCCGCGACGCCGGCGGCAAGGAAGGAGAGGGCGTTCATCGGGGCGCTTTCATCATGCGGGGAGACACGGCACTTCCGGCCCGTGAACCGGCGCCGGATCGCCGCCTTGGGCGGCGACAGGAAGGCTGCTTGCGGATGACATGATCGAGCCGTTTAGTTAGTTGCGAACGATTTGCAATAAGTATCAACGGGCGGCGCCACAACTCTCTGCCGAGTTCGAAAAAGCCTATCTTTCCAGCTTGGTGGCAAGGATCACGCTGGTGCTGGTCCGCTCTATCCCGTCGAGCAGTCCGATATCGTCGATCAGGTCGTTCAGCTGGCGGCTGTCGTCCGCCTCCAGCATGGCGATGATATCGAATTCGCCGCTGATCGCGTGGACGGCCTGAACGCGAGTGATCTGTTCCAGCGCGCTTTCCACGTCGCGGTGGCAGCGCGGCACCGTCTTTATCATCATGTGCGCGCGGATGCGGCTGGCGGCGAACGCCTCGCCAAGGCGCACCGTGTAGCCGGCCACCACGCCGGCTTCCTCCAGCCTTGCCAGCCGGGAATAGAGCTGGCTGCGGGAGATGTTCAGTTCCTTGGCGAGATGGGCGATCGGTTGCCGCGCGTCCTGCCGCAGCAGCGCCAGCAATCCGTCATCCGTTTCATCGAGCCGGCCACCGGAATGCACGTCATTCTCCCGGTCGTTCGTCCGCGAAGATCGCCGTTGCGGCAGCGGAACCCGCCGCGATGCGGCCACGATACATTCCCAGGTCGTTGATGGCAAACGCGGGCACGCCGTCCGGCCCCATGGCGATCAGGCCGCCGTCGCCGCCGATCGCGCCCACGGACATGATGGTGTCCTGCGCTGCGGCGGCGAGCGGCTGGCCGAGGTAGCCGACCCGGTCGCAGACCTGCCGCGCGGCGCTTTCCCGGATGAAGAATTCGCCCGATCCCGTCGCGGAAACCGCGCATTCGCCGTTCTTGGCGTAAGTGCCCGCACCGATGATCGGCGAATCCCCGACCCGGCCCCAGCGCTTGCCGGTCATGCCGCCGGTGGAGGTGGCGGCGGCGAGGTTTCCGTCCGCGTCGAGCGCCACGGCGCCCACTGTGCCGAACAGGTGCGTGCGGTCCAGCACGGCCTGGTGGTTGCCCTTCCACTTGAGGAACTGCTGCCAGCGCTCCTCCGTGCGGAACCACGACGGATCGACCTGCTCCAGCCCCTGCTGCGCGCTGAAAGCGTCGGCTCCGGCACCCATCAGCATCACGTGTGGGCTGTGATCCATCACTGCGCGGGCCGCGTCCACCGGATGGCGGGTGCGCGTGAGGCCGGCCACGGCGCCGGCCTTCTGGGAACTGCCGTCCATGATCGCGGAATCGAGTTCGTTGCGCCCTTCCGAGGTGAAGACGGCGCCGCGCCCGGCATTGAACAGCGGGTTGTCCTCCAGCACGCGCACGGCCGCAGCCACCGCGTCCAGGGAGGCGCCGCCCTTGTCCAGCACGGCGGCCCCGGCGCGCAGGGCTTCATCGAGCCCGGCCCGGTAGGCCTTTTCCTTTTCGGGCGAGAGCGAGCCGCGTTCGATGATCCCCGCGCCGCCGTGAATGGCGAGCGACCATAGCGGCACTTCCACCGCCTTGCCCCCGCGCACGGCGTAGTTCCGCTGGAACGTGGGGTTCTCCACCGTCCCCGCCGGCAAGTGCACGACAGAGCCCGCGCCGATGCCGGTCACCCGGACGTGATCGGCGGAGAAGGGGCGCGGCGGGATGCCGGTCTCGATCTGGTTGCGAGCATCGGCGCGAAGGCCCGCGCCGTTTACCAGCCATGCGCCGCCGTCCGGCGAGGTGGCATAGATGCGGCCGGTTCCGTCCGCCTCGACCGCCACCGCCGCGCTTTCGTCCACCCCGAGCCCGAACATCGGCGGGGCCTGCGGCGCGCGTTCCTTCTGGGCCTTGGCAAGGAAGGCGAAGAGCCGTCCGAGGCGGTCACGCTCCTTGAAATGGGTGTCGGTGACGATCCCTTTCAACGCGGCGATGTGCAGGAAATCGCCCTCTATCGTGTTTGCGGGACCGAAGGGATCCGCCAGAGCCTCGCCGCTGGTCAGGCTGCCGCCGTCCATCGCGCCGTAAAGCTTCTCGCCCAGCATGGCGAGGCCGGCGCTGGTTCCGCCCAGCGGCTTTCCGGCGGCGACATGGGCATCGAGCGCTTCGGCCACCGGCGTGCCGCGCCAGAACCGCACATAGTTGGACTGGTCGCCGCCGGCGATGAAGATGCCGTCGGCCTTGCGCAGCGCTTCCAGGACCTTGGGATCGTAGGCGGCCTTGCGGTTCTTGAAGACGAAAGTCTCGGCAGAGCTGATGCCGCCGATCTGACGGTAGAATTCTTCCCCGATCTCCGGTCCGTAGGAGGCACGCAGGATCACGATATGGCCCTGCCCGGCGTGTGCGAAGAACCACTTCATCGCATCGATGTTGCGGTCTCCGCCGCCCATCAGCAGCAGGCCGCCCGAATGGGTCGCGGCGGCGGGCGCGTTGACGTCTCCGATCGCGAAGTGCCGGTAGCCCGGTCCCGCCGATGCGGGAGATGCGGCGGCCAGTGCCGCCCCGCCCAGGACCATGGCGAGTGTCATGACAGGGCGATGCTTTGCGCGAAACTTCAAGATGCGAACTCCGGTTTGCCGGCCGCGCGCCTTACCCGGCAGAGCGGTGATTGCCCTGCAAAGCCGTGACGTCTGACATGCGACATTTTGCGCACACTAATCTGCAATATGAAGAAACAAAATGTCAAACTGGATTGAGCCGTTCTTCATATTGTGTTTCTTTGATGTGTCGAAAGCGTCAGGCCACGCAAGGGGGCGTGTCCGTCGCCTATCGTGGGGGCTTCATGGATTCTGCTTCGTACCGCCGCCGTCATGTCTGGATATCGGGGTGCGGGATCGCGGCCCTGAGTGTGTCGATGTGTGCGGCGATATGCGCCCCGATGAGCGCGCAGGCGCAGGAAACCCTGCAACCTCCCGAACCGGAGGGGGCGCCCATCGTCGTTACCGGCTCGCGCATTCCGCGCGTCGCCACCGAGGGGCCGGCGCCGGTCACCGTCATCAGTTCCTCCACCATTCTCGAGAACGGCTATGCCAGCGTGCCCGACATCCTGCGCGCCGTCACCCAGAACGGGGGCGAGACGCAGAGCCAGCAGTCCTTCAGCGGCGCCAGCTTCACGCCCGGCGCGCAGCAGGTGGACCTTCGCGGCCTTGGGCCGAACCATACCCTGGTTCTGGTGAACGGCCGCCGCATCGCCGATTTCCCGCTGCCGTTCCAGGGACGCAGCAACTTCACCGATATCTCGAACATCCCGGTCAGCATGATCGACCAGGTGGAGATCCTGAGCGGCAGCGCCTCGGCTATCTACGGATCGGACGCCATGGCGGGCGTCATCAACTTCAAGCTCAAGGACAAGGCCGACGGCACGACGATAGACTATCGCCACGGCCGCACCGAGCAGGGCGGGGGCATGTCGCACCGCCTTTCCGTGACGAGCGGCTGGTCGAACGACCGTTTCCACATCGTGGGCGGGGTGGAGTATCTGCTGCAGCGTCCGATCTGGGCATCGCAGCGCAGGATCCAGGACAGCACGGCGGACAATCCCACCACCGCCAGCCCGCTCGCCCGCCGCACGTTCCTGCGCTACGATCCCGATGCGGACGAATATGTCGATCCCGGCGCGTCGACGTGCGCGGGGCTGTCCTATCTCAACGGTGGCTCGACCTATTACGCCTCGCGCCCGCGCTACGGCGCCTATGATCCGGACCTTGACGATTACGGCCCCGGATACTTCTGCGGCAGCAATACCTCGATCGGCTACGGCACGATCATATCCCGGCGCGAAGGCTTCAACAGCTTCGCCTCGGCGGGCTTCAAGCTGTCCGACGCGGCGGAGCTGTTCGTCGATGCCCAGTTCGGCATCAGCAAGGTGGCGCTCATGCCGGACGTGCTGGAATGGGGTTTCCAGGACTCCTCGGGCAGCAGCGACACGACCTTCTACAATGCCTACGACAACCGGCTGGATGACTGGTACCGGCAGTTCACGCCCGAGGAATCCGGCGGTTTCCACAATGTCATGACGCGCAATCGCCAGACCACCTTCAGCGTGACGCCGGGCATCAAGGGCGCGCTGTCGGACAAGTGGTCCTACGAGCTTTCGTTCAATCACAGCGAATACCGCGCCAGGGTCGAGTTTCCCGAAGTCATCGCGGCCAAGGCCAATGCGCTGTTCCTGGGCGAGCAGATCGGCACGGACGAGGACAGCGGCTATCCGATCTTCAACGCCGATCCCTCGCGCCTCTACACGCCGCTCACCCAGTCCGAGTACGAGAGCATCACCGCCTATTCGGTCTACCGGCCGAAAAGCTGGACCGACAATCTCCAGGCAACGCTCACCAGCACGAGCCTGTTCGAACTGCCCGCCGGGCCGGTGGGCTTCGCCGCCGTGGCCGAAGGTGGAAAGCAGGGCTACGATCTCAACCCGGACCCGCTGGCGCTGACCGATTACTACTATGGCCTCAAGGACAGCGACGGGCACGGTTCGCGCAGCCACTGGGCGATCGGCGGCGAACTGCGCGTGCCGGTGACGAGCTTCCTCCAGCTTTCCGGCGCGGCGCGCTATGACGGCTATCGCTTTGCCGGCAACACCATCGGCCGGTTCACGTACAACGGCGGGCTGGAAGTCCGCCCGATGCGCACGCTTCTGCTGCGCGCCGCCTACGGTACGGGCTTCCGCGCGCCGGACCTGCACTATGTCTTTACCGGCCCCGGCAATACCCACCCTTCAGCGACCGACTATTACCTCTGCCGGACCGAGGAGCCCGACGAGGAAATCGGCGATTGCTCCTACTCGGACGAAGGCATCGTCGCCAAGCGCAACGGCAACCGCAGCCTGAAGCCGGAAACCAGCAAGTCGCTCAACGCCGGTTTCGTCTGGCAGCCGAGCCCGCGTTTCGACGTCTCGGTGGACTATTTCCGCGTATCGCTGTCGAACCAGGTGCAGGATCTCTCGATCGACCAGCTCCTGCGCGACGAGGCCGATTGCCGCATCGGCGAGACCAATTCGGGCAGCCCGGTCGATATCAATTCGCCGACCTGCCAGGACGCCATCGCCCGCGTGCAGCGCTATGCCAGCGGCGTGAACGAGGGCGAGCTGGATTCCGTCTCGATCAACCCGATCAACATCGCGCACGAGAAGACCAGCGGCATCGACGTGGCACTCCACGCGAACCTGCCCACCGGTTTCGGGCTGTTTTCGCTGACCGGATCGCACACCCACGTGTTCAAGCACAGCTTCCGGCAATATCCGGGCGACGCTTCGATCGACAAGCTGGCTTACGACAGCGGCTATGACATCCCGCGCGACAAATCGACCGCCAGCGTAAGCTGGAACCTCGAACAGCTTACCTGGACCGTTTCGGGAACGCGGCTGGGCAAGCTGCCCAATTACGACGAAGACGCCTACATCAAGGCGAGCTACCTGTTCAACACCAGCATCCAGTACGATTTCACCGACCATCTGCGCGGGTCGCTGACGGTGAACAACGTACTGGATCGCAACCCCGTGAAGGACCGCAGCTACGCGGCTTATCCCTATTACGACATCAGCTGGTTCGACAGCGTGGGCCGCAGCATCTACCTTGAGATGACGTGGAAGATCGGAGGCAAGGGCTTCTAGGGTCCTGACCCATTAATCACGCCTGCGAGGCACCGGAATGGCGAACATATCGGGCCAAAGCGGCTGCCGGGCGGGCTGGTTGCCCGTCCAAAGCCGCTTTGGTTCGAGATGGAAGCCATTCCGGTGTCCCGGAGGGATTTGATCAAAATGGCCTAGTGCAGCGTCAGAAAGGCTTGAAATATAGACATATTACTACGCCTTCCTTCCTCGCTCTGAGCCATTTTTATTCAAACCTCGCAGGCGTGATTAATGGGTCCTGACCCTAGGTCGTAAATTCATAAACGGCACGCCGGGCGGGGTTCATTTCCCGCCCGGCGCCACGGTCAGCCGCCCGATCAGGCGCCCGCCTTCGGCATCCCGATCCGATCCTTTCTCGAAGGCGATATCGGCATCGACGAGCGTTTCCTTCATCGAGGGGCGCCCGAAATCGCGGATCATCCGCAGCATCACCCTTCCGTTGCCGTTCGGATTGATGCGGTCCGCGTCGAACCCGTTGATGCGGACGGTGTACTCCCCGGCGGGGGCCTTGCGGATGGCGTATTCCTCGGGACCGTAGCCGTCGGTCATGTCATTGGTGATATGGCCGCCGGAGGAACTGGTCTGGTAGCTGTAGAACACCTTCTCGCCGTTGGGCTCGATGACCCAGAGGTCGATGTCGGCATCGTCGTTCGTCCATTCGATGACGATCCGGATATCGGTATCGAGCAGCGCCACGAGGCGCGGATCGAGCTTCCAGTTTCCGCCTGCCGCCTCGATCGCGGGAATGAGGCCGTTGGCTTCCATCAGGGCCACCGTCTCGATCCCGTCGAAGTCGCGGATCGCGGGATCGAGCACGACTTTCGCCAGCAGTGCGAAGGCCCGCTCCAGATCGTCCTTGCCCGAGGGGCCGTGCGCCCGCCCGCGTTCGGCAAGCGCCAGCGCCAGCGCGCGGCGGGGCTGGGGCCGGAAATCGCTTCCTGCCGCAAGCGTCTCGAACAGGGCGACGGCGCGGTCGAGATCGCCGTCCCGTTCCAGCCGGAACGCGACGATCTGCCGGGTTTCGTCATCCACCACCGCGAGTTCCAGCGCCGAAAACAGGAGGTCGCGGGCGGCCCCGGCATCGCCCTTGCGCCGGAACCATTCGGAGGTTTCCAGATAGAAAGCCGGCAGCGTGCCGAAGGTCTCTTCCTGTGCCGCCAGCACCGCCAGCCGGTTCTCCGGCTTCGCAGCGTCAAGCGCGGCGAGGTAGGGGCGCTCGGCAAGGGCGCTTTCAAGGTCGAGGCCGATGGTCCGGCCGGCGAGCGTTTCGCGGGATTGGACATCCACGGCCAGCGGCGCGCCCTGGACCGGGCTTGACCGCCGCTGTCCCGACACGACGATGTTCGCCGCGTCATCGCCGCCCGCCGAAGCGGCCTGCGTGGCAGGCAGGATAACGGAGACCGGCGGAGGCGGAGCTATGTTCATGGCAGGCGGGGCCGGAGGAGGCGGAGGAGGAGGCGCCGCCCCGAGGACCTCAGCCGAACGGCCCTTCACACGGGGGCGCGGCTTGAAGCGACTGTTCCACCACGTCTTGTGCGCGGTCCATTGCTCCACCACGAATGCCAGCCGTTCCTGCCGCTGGTGGGCGGTTTCCTGATCGCGGGTTTTCCGGGCGCTGCGGTAATCGGCCATCCATTGCCGGGAAAAGCCGCCGGATGGAGCAATATCGGCATTCAGGTACTGGTCGGGACTTTCGAGCACGAGGAAGGCCATCGATGGCCCCGCCACATTGAAGGAACGGGCCAGCCGGACCATGCGATCATGCGCGAGCGGATCGTCGCCCAGCTGGTCCACCTCCTGGCTTGCCCAGAGCGCGCCGGCGGCGTTGAGCGGGGCGATCGGCCCGGAAGGGGCTTCGTAGACGCGTTCGGCCGTGCCCTTGCGGAGTCCCGCGATAGACAGATGCACTTTTCCGGTCTCGGGCATCTTGCCGACCGCGAACCAGCGGCCGTCGGCAGCCGGCAGGGTGCGAAACGGAAGCTTTCGCCCGTTATCGTCACGCGCAGCCAGAATGGCGATTCCGGGCTTGCCGAGGGTCTGGACGACGTCCTGCCCGTTTTCCTGCGTGAGGCGCAGGAAGCGGCCGCCCGCAGCTTGCGCCATGCGGGTCAGGCGGGCACCGTTGGCATCCGGCGCCGAGGCGATGATCGAGAGCGGGCAGTCCGGTTCGAACGCGGCCTGATTGTCCAGCGTCGCCACGCCGTCGGAGAACAGCAGGCAGGTATCCGCCGCGGGCAATTCCGGCTTTTCCAGCCCGGCGAAGCTGGTGCCGCCCCGGTAGGTCACGGCGGCTACGGCCCTGTCCAGTTCGTCGGCGCTGTGAACGGTCTGAAGGCGTGGCGCGTCGCTCGCAAAGGTCACGAGGTCGATCGCCTCGGGCGCGGCCTGTTCCACGTAGGCGCGCAGGAGCGCCCTCTCGCGGTCGAGCAGGTCGTCCCGGCGTGACAGCGAACGATCCCAGTAGATCCTCAGGCGGCCGCCATCCTTCGCGCCCGGACGTCGGGCCGGCGCGGCATCGCCGATCTGGAAGAAGTCGCCGCCCTTGCCGTGGTGCGACACCAGCATCCCGGCAACGGGATCGCCGCCGAGGATGACGATGCCGCCCGCGACCGGCCGCTTGGTTTCCTCGAGATCGGTGGACCAGCTGCCGGCCGCCTTGTGCAGGAGCGACAGCGGCTTGCCGCCGATCCTGACCTCGGGCGCCGCCCGGAAACCGGAGATCCGCGTGCTGACGTGGAGGGCGGTGCCGTCCTGCAGATCGAGCGGGAGGACGAGCCCCCGCGCCGGGTCGAAGGGCGCGGAAAGACTGATGCGGATGCGCCGGGGCTGGTTGCGGGAAATCGGGAAGATGCGGGCCTGGAAAAGGTTCGCCGCGGTGATCTCCGCCAGACCGGGATCGATGCCCTTTCGCACTTCGTCCTCGTAGACGTTCCGGGCTCTGGGCTGGTCCAGCAGTTCGCCATCGATCATGGCCCCGTCAACGTCCAGCGCATAGCCGGTGACGACCGCGTCGGTGGGCAGTTCCAGCAGGAAACGCGCCTCGTCCGCCGTGCCGGACGCATCGGTGAGATCGGCCTCGATCACGATGTCAGCAAGGCGTCCCTGCACCTGCACGTCGACATGGAGCCGCGAGATTTTCAGGCCCTGCGCATCGTGCCTGCCGGAGCCGTCGTCTATCCCGCGCTGGTATGCGGCGAGCTGCGGGTTCGGCCCCGTGTTCGGCCCTGGGGGCGGCGCTGCCAGGGCCGAACCGCCAAGCGGCAGCGTTCCGGCCGCCAACAGGCCCAGAACCAGTTTCGCAATGCGCCTGCAACCCATCCGCCGATATCCCCCCGCAATTGCGCCACTAAAACATGACCTTGGCGGACAGGCAATGTGGCAGTTCAATCCGTGATCAGGCTGGCGGCCGCCACGTCGCGCACGGCGTCTGTCAGCACGCGGAGCGAGCGGGCCTGAATGCGCGTGACGGTCCAGTAGAGCTTGACGTCGAAAGGGCGGCCGGGCGGCAGTTCCTGCAAGGTGCCGGCGGCGATATGCGCTTGGGTGAGGGGAGCGGGATGCATTCCCCAGCCCAGCCCCCGGAGCGCGAAATCGACGAACCCTTGCGTGGAGGGCACCCAGTGCGTCGGCGCGGCCAGCTTGACGCCATGAGTCTCGAAGGCCCAGCGCGCCTGCAGCGTGTCGCGGCGCTCGAAGCGGAGCAGCGGGGCCTTGGCCAGTGCACCGGGATCGATGCCGTTCCCGAAGTGGCGCGCGATGAATTCGGGCGAGGCGCAGGCGCGGTAGCGCAGCGATCCCAGTTCGATCGTCCGGCACCCCTGCACCGGCTCGGGGTCCGACGTCACCACGGCGTGGACTTCGCCGGAGCGCAGCCGGTCCGCGGTGTGCGCCTCGTCGTCCAGCGTCAGGTCCAGCAGCATCCCCGTCGCGCGGACGAAGGCGGCGGCGGCTTCGGGGAACCATGTCGCGAGACTGTCCGAATTGACGGCCAGCTTCACGGTCAGCGGGGCTGCGCGGCTGTCTTCCGGCGGGTTGAGATGAGGTTGCAGGTCGGCTTCTAGCAGTTGCACCCGGTCGAAGTGGGCCCGCAGGGTCGCGCCCAGCTCGGTCGGCTCGCAAGGCTGGCCGCGAACGATCAGGACCGCGCCCAGCCGTTCCTCAAGGCCGCGCACGCGCTGCGACACGGCAGACGGCGTGATGTTCAGGGCTTCCGCCGCGCGCTCGAACGTGCCTTCGCGGATGACGGCGGAGACGGCGGCGAGGGCGGGGTAGTCCAGCATGATGAAGCAGTGCTTCATCTGCATTAGCAAATCAACCTTTGCTAATGCTGCGCCGGCCTGCACTGGAAGGGACATGAATGTTCTGACCATCCCTTGCGTGTTGACGTTGATCGTCGTGGCTGCGTCCCTGCTGGCCTTGTGGGCCGGACTTGCGAAGGGTGCGCCGCGATGACGGGGGCTGCCTATCCGTTCCTTTCCGGCTTCGCGCTGTCCGCCGCGCTCATCATGGCGATCGGCGCGCAGAACCTGTTCGTGCTGCGGCAGGGGCTTCGGCGTGAGCATGTCGGGCCGGTCGTGCTGTTCTGCGCTTCGGCGGATGCCGTGCTGATCGCGGCGGGGGTGGCCGGGGTCGGCGCGTTCCTGACGGCCGTGCCGGGGCTGGCGACGGTGCTTTCGCTTGGCGGGGCGGCGTTCCTGGCATGGTACGGGATCAAGGCGTTCCAGCGAATGGCTGCGCCCGATGCGATGGCGGTGGCGTCTGGCGGCGGTATCAGCCTGGGCAGGGCGATCGCGGCGACGGCGGGTTTCACCTTCCTCAATCCGCACGTCTACCTCGACACGGTGCTGCTGATGGGCACGGCGGGCGCGGCACAATCAGCGGCGGCGAGGCCGCTTTTCGTTGCAGGCGCCGCGAGCGCGAGCTTCATCTGGTTCGCCGGTCTCGGCTACGGTGCGCGCCTGCTCGTGCCGCTGTTTTCCCGCCCGGCTTCATGGCGCATCCTTGACGCCATCGTCGGCGCGACGATGCTGGTGCTTTCGGCATCGCTGCTCGCGCGGGCCGCGTTCTGATTTCTTTTTTCCCGGAGCCTGCTCATGTACTGTCCCGCCGCCTTTCGTGAAGACCGTGCCGAGGTGCTTCACGCGGCGATCCGCGCCTATCCGCTGGCCACGCTGGTGACGCATGGCGCGGCGGGGCTGACGGCCAACCTGATCCCGTTCACGCTGGTGGCGCCGCCGTCCGGGCCGGTCTTGCTCCGCGCGCACATGGCGCGCACGAACCCGCAGGTGGAGGAACTGCGCGCAGGTGCCGATGCCCTCGTGATCTTCCAGGGGCCGCAGGCCTATGTCACTCCGGCATGGTATCCGGCCAAGCGCGAGCACGGGAAAGTCGTGCCGACGTGGAACTATATCGCCGTGCAGGCGCGGGGCCGCGCATCCGTTACGGACGATGCCGCCTGGCTGCGCGCGCAGATCGACCAGTTGACGGATGAGCAGGAGCGCGGCCGCGCCGTGCCATGGGCGGTGGACGATGCGCCCGCCGCTTTCATCGCCGGTCAGCTCAGGGGAATTTCGGGTATCGAGGTCCCGGTCGAGAGGCTTGAGGGCAAGTGGAAGGCGAGCCAGAACCAGTCGCAAGCCGCCCGGAGCGCCGTGGCTGAGGGACTGCGAGAGGGCGAAACTCCGTCTGCGTCCATGGCGGATATCGTTGCGGCTGCGACGTAAAGTTATGATATTGACTCGCAATAGCTAAATTGCATTAATATGAACTTCGTATCAGCGAAGGAATTGGTGATGATCGTTCATGGACTTCTCGCCGCCGCTGCGGCTTTGCCGCTGCTTGCCGCCAATGTGCCGGACGCGGCGATGAACGATGCCTTCGAACAGGCGCTCGCTTCCCCGCCGGTGCAGAGGGATACGCGATCGGCCGGCGATCCGCAGATCGATGCGGCGCTTCAGGCGGAAAACTGCGGCGTGGTTGGCTCCATCGATCAGCAGATCGTCACGATGAAGTCGGGTGTCGTCGAGGATTCCGCCGACCTCGGTTCGGCATTCTTCGTGCGATGTGCGGACAGTTCCGCCTTTCTCCTGCGGGAATTGCGGGAGAAGGTCACCGTGAAGGACGGAAAGGTCACCGGGCGGGTAGGCAACCTCGGCGGACTGGGCTTTACGGAAAGCCTCGCCGGGCGACCGGCGGCGTTCCGCTATCAGGATTTCGCGAAGTTGCAGCGGACGATGGCGACCATTGCATGGGTCGCCCCTGATGGCGCCCGCTATGCGGTCAGCACTTATGGCGATGCGGATCAGGACAGCGCCCGCGAACGATTGTCCGCGATCGCGACGAAGTTCGTCTCTCGCCTGTAACGGGGGCGTTCAGGCGGCGATGTCCGCGAATGTGGCGCCGAGAAGGGCTGCTGCATCGTCGCCGGAAAGCCTGGCCTGAAGGCCCCGCTGCCCGCCGTTGAGAAAGATCGCGTCCCACAGCAGGGCGGTCTCGTCGATCACTGTCGGCACCCGGCGCATCTGTCCGAACGGGCTGATGCCGCCGATCTTGTAGCCGGTCAGTCGTTCGGCATCGGCGGGTTTCATCATTGCGGCGCTCTTGGCGCGCAGGGCGGCGGCGGCTTTCTTCATCGAGACTTCGCCGCTGCTCGGCGCGACGACGCAGGCCGGCTTGCCGTCGGCAAGCAGCATGAGGGTCTTGAACACCTGGGCAGGATCGGCGCCGATCGCCACGGCCGCCGCCTGGCCGATGCTCTCTGCCGAAGGATCGTAGTCATAGGCGTGGAGGCTGAAGGAGACTCCTGCCTGTTCCAGCGCCCTTGTTGCGCGGGTGGATTGCGCCATCGGGAATTCCTGCTCGTGGTTGCCCGCAGCCGCCTAGCGCAGCGCGCAGCGCGGGCCAAGGGGCAGGACCGGCACGAAAAGGCGCCCTGATATCGGCATGTCCCGTAAGATCAGGGAAATTCCCGCTCCAGCGCGATGCGGAAGGGAAAGCGCCTCGCCACTCTCACCGTCCCTTCGCCCAGCCCGGCGTCGGCGAGCACCTGCGTCCATTCGGCCGGGCGAAGCGAACGGGCGATCGAAAGCTGGCCGTCCTCCCGCACGATGCGGTGAACCCCCAGCGTCCGTGCGAGAAGGGGGAAGCCGTAATAGGCGAAAGCATGGCGGTGCAGGTCGCACAGGAGCCAGCCGCGCCGCGCTTCACACTCCATATGGCGCAGGAAGCGGGTGAGCTGCTCGTCGGTCATATGGTGAGCGACCTGGCTGCTGACGATGAAATCGAAATGCTCGGGCTGGTCGGCATAGTCGCCGGTCCGATAGTCTATCGGGACACCTTGCGCCGCGTCCGAAGGCGTTGCGGCACGTGCTATGCCTTCGCTCTCCGGGTTGAGGTCCACCCCCACCAGCCGTGCCTCGATCCCGCGCCGCGCCGCCCAGCGCGCCACGGTGCGCAGCAGGTCGCCATAGCCGAAGCCGACGTCGAGCAGGCTGAAGCTGCGCCCAGTTCCCACCGCGCGGGAGAGGAAGGAAAGGGTGGAATGGGCCGTGAAGGTCCAGCGGTTGACCCGCGCCAGATCGCGCAGCACGGCGGCATAGGCGGCGCTGTCGAGATCGACCGCGTCCATCTGTTCTTCCTGGCGGACGCGAACCGGCAGGAAGCTCACTGCACGACGATCTTTCCGTTCATGCCGAAGGCGCTGTGCATGAAATGCGTGCAGCGAAGCTTGTAGCTGCCGGGCTGCGGCGCGACGAGGTGGATTTCAACCGTTTGCCCTGCTGCCAGCGGCACTTGCCCGTCGGATACCTTGGCACGATCCGCCTCGGCGATCCGCGCGGCCGAGAAGAATTCCTTCGCCGCGAAATCGTGCCCGCCGGAAGCGGTATTCACCAGCTTCAGGTCGTAGCTGGCGCCGTGTTCCAGCGTGATGGTGGCGGGATCGAACTGGAAGTTCGACAGGCGTACCGTCAGCACGCGCATTTCGGCAGGTGCCGTTCCGCCGGGTTGCTGCGAGGCGGCGGGCAGGGGAGCCGCCAGAACGGCGGCGGCGATGACAAGACGGCAAGTGTTCATGTCCGGTCTTTCCATTGTCCGTGCAGGGACGCGACTCCGCGCGGGCGGAGCATGGTTCGTTATCGCACCGTTCCGGCCCGCGAAGAAGCGCTATCCGCGTCGCTCGCCGCGCTTGCCAGACCGGCGGAAAGCGCGCAGTCTCCGGTCCTTACGATCCGGGTGGGATGCCATGATGAGAAGCCAATGTCCGCTTACGGCGTGCGTGCTCCAGGCAGGATACCGGCCTATTTCCCGGACGGGCTGAGGTCATGGCGGAGCTTGCGATTTCGCGCCCTGCCGGACCTTCCCGGCTCCGATTCCAGCCCCGATTCCAGCCCTTGGCCCCCGTCCCAATGGAGAACAGCCGATGACTCACGATGCCGATATCATCGCCTTGATCGCCAAGGAGACGGGCCTTCCGCCCGAGCAGCTCCGCCCGGAAGCCACGCTGGCCACGCTGGACATTTCCTCGCTCGATCTTGTCAGCATCCTGTTCGAGCTGGAGGACAGGTTCGGGGTCGAAATCCAGCCGGAGGAACTCTCGCGCGAGACCACGCTGGGGCAGTTGCTGGAACGCATCGGAAGCGCCGCGCCGCGATGACCGGCGCCTCGGGGCACCGCGTGCTCGTGACCGGCATGGGGTGTGTGAGCGGTCTTGGCCGGGGCCTCGCTGTCAACTGGGCGCGTACCCGCAAGGGAGACGGCGCGATCCGCCCGCTGCCGGGCCCGGCGCCGGTGGGCATGGCCGCCTGGCTGGAGGGCAGGCCCGCGGACGACATCCGCTTTCCGGGCGTGGATGGGCAGCGCCTGCGCCGCCTTGGCCGCCTCGATCCGATCTCCCAGTTCGCGATAGAGGCCGCGCTGGAGGCCGTCCGGGATGCAGGCCTTGCGGATCATCCGTCACTGGCCCGGCGCACGGCGGTCCTGATGGGCTGCGGCAGCGGCGGCAACGAAACGATCGACACAGGTTACGAACGGCTCTTCGGCAAGGACGAGGCCAAGGTCCACCCCCAGACCATCCCTAGCTCGATGATCACGGCTCCCGCCGCGCATGTCTCGATCCTGCTGGGCATCCACGGCCCGGTCTTTACCCTGTCCAGCGCCTGCGCCTCTTCCGCTCACGCGCTGGGGGAAGCCCTGCACATGATCCGCAGCGGCCGTGTCGACGTGGCGATCGCGGGCGGGGCCGAGGCCTGCCTCACGCGTGGTTCGATGGCGGGATGGCAGTCTCTGGGCGTGCTGGCGCCGGACACCTGCCGCCCGTTCTCGCGCGATCGGCGCGGCATGGTGCTGGGCGAGGGCGCGGCCGTGCTCGTGCTGGAAAGCGAGCGCCATGCCCGCGCCAGAGGAGCCCGCGTTCATGGCGAACTGGCGGGATATGGCCTGTCGAGCGATGCGTCGCACATCACTGCGCCGGACACTGCCGGGATCGCGGCCGCTATTCGCGCAGCGCATGAGGATGCATGCATCGGTTTCGACATTCCCGCCATCGTTTCGGCGCATGGCACCGGCACCGCGCTGAACGATGCGGCCGAAGCGCTTGCGCTGCGGGAGGTCTACGGCGCAGACCTGCCCCGCCACCGGGTGATCGCCACGAAGTCCGCGCATGGCCACATGATCGGCGCGACCGGGGCGATGGAGTTCCTGCTGGGGCTGATGGCCCTTGTCGAAGGCACGGCGCCCCCGGTGCTGAACCATCTCGGCCCTGACCCGGAGTGCGATCTTCCGCTGGCGCTGGAGCCTCAGTCATTTTCGGCCGAAGTGCTGATTTCGAACAGCTTCGCGTTCGGCGGGCTGAACGCGGTGCTGGTGGGGAGACGGGCATGACCTCGGCTATCGCGCATATCAATCGCATCGGCACCGCCAATCCGCCTTTCGCGGTTCACGATGCTTTCGTGCGCTTCGTCAGCGCAGAGCTGGCCGATGCACGGTCTCGCCGCCTGTTCGAGCGCATGGCCGCCCGCTCCGGCATCGCGCAGCGCTATTCCTTCCTCGAACCGGTGACGCTTGCCGATGGCACGATAACCGATACGGCGGGCTTTTATGGGACGGGGGCGTGGCCATCGACCGGGCAGCGCATGGCGCTTTACGAACGCGACGCGCCCCGTCTGGCCTTCGCCGCGATAGAGGCGCTGGAAATCGACATCGCCGCGGCGGGGATCACGCACCTCATCGTCGCTTCCTGCACCGGCTTCATGGCGCCCGGGCTGGACCAGGCGATCGTTGCCGGCGCCGGACTCGATCCCGGCGTGGAGCGGACGGTGGTGGGTTTCATGGGCTGTTATGCGGCCGTCAATTCCCTGCGGCTGGCGCATCATATCGTCCGTTCGACGCCGGAGGCGCGGGTGCTGGTGGTGACGCTTGAACTCTGTACGATCCATTTCCAGCGGAGCGGCGATCTGGCGAACCTGCTGGCGATGCTATTGTTCGGCGATGGGGCTGCGGCGGCTTTGGTGACGGCGCGGCCGGAAGGGATCGCCCTGCGCGATTTTCGGGCGGTGACGATACCGGGCACGGCCGATGCCATCACATGGTCGATCCGCGATCAGGGGTTCGACATGCACCTTGGCGGAGAAGTGCCGGCCCGCATCGCCGAGGCTCTTGCGGCGGATGCCTCCCGCGGAGACGACCGGGGGCTCCTGCGCGGCGCTTCACCCGGTGATGTCGCGTTATGGGCGGTCCACGCGGGCGGCCGCACGGTGCTGGATGCCGTGGAGCACGGCCTTGGCTTACCCGCCGAGGCGCTGCTGCCTTCGCGAACGGTGCTGCACGATCACGGCAACATGTCCTCGGCGACATTGATGTTCATCCTTTCGCGGATGCTGTCGGGCTCGGGCGAGGGAGATGGGCTGGCGCTGGCCTTCGGGCCGGGCATGGCGGCGGAGAGCTTCCGCTTCACCCTGGAACGCTGACATGGCCGATGTCCTCGTGGTCGGCGGGGGGCTTGCAGGCGGGGCGGCGGCCTGCCTGCTGGCGCGGCAGGGGCGGGACGTGCTCCTGCTGGAACGGGAGCATGGGCCGCATCACAAGGTCTGCGGCGAATTCCTCTCGGTGGAGGCGGCGGCGCATCTGCGCCAGCTTGGCGTGGACCCCGCTTCGCTGGGCGGTGTGCCGATCCAGCGGATCAGGCTGGTTTCGGGCACTGTGGAAGCGGAGGCGCCGCTGCCCTTCGGTGCCTGGGGCCTCAGCCGCCATGTGCTGGACGAGGCGCTGTTGAGGGAGACCATCGCAGCCGGCGCGCGGGTGGAGCGGGGCGTCAGGGTACTCGAACTCGGCGGCTGCGTGGCCCGCACGAGCGAGGGGGACCGAGAGGGGGAGTATCTGCTGCTGGCAAGCGGCAAGCTGCCCCTGCGCGAAAGAGGCACGGCGTCCACGGGGCGGGCGGAGGCTGGTTTCGTGGGGTTCAAGATGCATTACCGCCTTGCCCCTGCCGCGATGCACCGTCTGGCGGGCACGATCATGCTCTTTCTGTTCGGCGGCGGTTATGCGGGACTTCAGATGGTGGAGGGTGGACGGGCCAACTTGTGCCTCGTCGTGCGCCGCAGCCGTCTTGCGCAGTCCGGCGGGGACTGGACGGGCCTGCGCGCCCGGCTGGACGAGATCGCGGCGCTGCGCGAAATGCTGGCCGATGCGGAGCCGCTGTTCGACCGTCCTGTAACGATCGCCAACCTGAACTACGGCATGGCCCCGGCCCGGACCGCGAACAGCCGGGTGCTGCGGCTGGGAGACCAGTGGGCGATGACCGCCTCGCTCACCGGGGACGGCATGGCCATCGCCCTGCGCAGTGCCTTCGTCGCCGCGCAAAGCGTGATGGCGGGCGAGGACGCGCGGCGATACGACTGCAGGCTCGCCGCGGAGGTTCGCGGTCAGGTCCGGCGGGCCATGGCGTTCCAGAACATGCTGGACCATCCGGTCCTGCGGCAGGCCGGGTGCCACGCGGCCCGGTCCTTTCCTGCGCTGCTGACAATGGCCGCGCGCGCAACCCGCCTGCGCGAATGGAGATGACAGCGGGGCGGGAGCGCCGAAGGGGCGCTCGCCTTTGCCGCCGTGATCTACTCCTCGTCAGCCGGTTCCCCGTCTCCGCGCGCGTAATGGCCCACCAGCATTCCGGCGGCCAGGACATGGTCCTTGATCGCCGCCAGGAATTCCGAACGGCCCGGGTTCGTTTCCAGCACGGGCGCGCGGGAAAGCGCGAAGAGCTGGAACACGTAATCGTGCGTGCCGTGGCCCGGCGGGGGATCGGGCGGCAGCCAGCCTTCGGCCTGATAGCTGTTGCGCCCCACATCGCGCCCGTCCGGCGCACCGTCGTCGTCAGGGCCGATGCCGCCTTCGGGAATCGCCCGTGTGCCTGCGGGAAGGTTCCAGACGATGGCGTGGACAAGAGGCTCGGCCGCAGGAGCGTCGGGGTCTTCGACCAGCAGCGCCAGGCTGGTGGTGGCGGCAGGAACCTCGCCCCATTCCAGCGGCGGGGATATGCCTTCGCCATCGGCCGTGAAGCGGGCGGGAAGGCGCGCGCCGTTCTCGAAAGCGGGGCTCGACAGGTCTATGAAGGCGCCTTCCGGCACCAGCCCGGCGCGGACGATCGCCAGCTTGGAATGTCCCGCGCGGAAGTTGTGAAACAGGGCGCCAAGCCATTGAGGGACATGTTCGAGCATGGGATTCTCCTTCGTCTCGGTGTGCAACGTCCGGACCCGACCTGAGGTTTCGTCACCATCGGCGATGACTTCCGGGTTTCGGCAGATCATGACGCCTGCGCCGTCAGCCGCATTGATCGGGCGCAATCGGGCCGCCCGGTATCGCCGCCGCCGTGCGATATCGCCGGGATGCGCTTGCAGAGCTGCGCTGACGATTGGCATCGATCCCGTTTTGGGTTAGGCGGCACCTGCAAGCCGGATTTCGTCCGGCCTGCAACGATCGCGCGGGTGCCTTTCGGGGCTGAAATGGGAATGCGGTGCGGAGGAAACTCCCATTCCGCAGCTGTCCCTGCAACTGTAAGCGGCGAGCGAGATGCCGGGGCTCCCTCAACGGAGCCGGCCACTGGATGAAGGCGCCCATCGGCGCCGGTTCCGGGAAGGCCGCGTATCGAGCTTTGACCCGTGAGCCAGGAGACCTGCCGGCGCGTCGGTCGCTCTTGCCATGGTCCAGGGAAAGGCCAAGGCTCGGTACTCCGCGTGAGCGACGAACCTGTGCGGCTGGGGCTGCATCGGTGTGCAGGGATGGCGTATGTCGCGCCCGCCTGTCGTTGCGCACGGACCGACTTCGTCGGCAAGCCCCGGTCATCGTCGCCGCGCGCGGTTGAAAGCGTTTATGCGCGTCTCGTCGAAGCGTGCCCTTTTGAAAATCCAGCGTTCCCGCCCGGATCGCCGCACATGAGCGACTTTGCCGTGCGCGGCTGGTGCCCCAGTGCCTGGCGCCCGATGATGGCGGGCGACGGGCTGATCGTGCGCGTGCGGCCGCGCCTTGGGCGCCTGTCACGCGCGCAGGCGCTGGCGCTCTGCGCGCTGGCCCGCGAATACGGCAGCGGGGCGATCGACCTCAGCCGCCGTGCCAATCTCCAGATCCGGGGTGTGACCGAAGCCGGTTGGGCGGCCCTGCTGGAGCAACTGGTGGCGCTGGAACTGGTGGATGCCCGGCCCGATACCGAAAACCGCCGCAATATCCTCGTCGCGCCGGACTGGACGGCGGGGGACGACACGTTCCGGATCGCCGAGGCGCTGGCCAGTGCGCAGGTTCGCCTGCCGGAACTGCCGGGAAAGATGGGTTTCGCCGTGGACGCCGGAGCCGCGCCGATCCTGGGGGGAAGCCCGGCGGACTTTCGGATCGAACGGGGCGAAGGCGGCTGGCTCATCCTGCGCGCGGATGGCCGGGCGCTGGGGATTCCCGTTGCCGTGGACGAAGCGGTCGGCGCGCTGGTCGAACTGGCGGAATGGTTCGTCGCCTCCGGCGGGATCGCATCCGGCAGGATGGCGCGCCACCGTGCCGAGCTGCCGGGCTGGGCCAGGGGATGGGTCTCTCCCGCATCGCCGCGTCCGGTCATCGGCCCCGGCGCCCATGCCATGGGCCATGCCTGCGGCGCCGCTTTCGGCAGCGTGGAGGCGGCGGCGCTGGCCTCGCTCGTCACACGTTCCGGGGCGGCGGCCTTGCGGATCACCCCGTGGCGGGTGCTTCTTCTGGAAGGCGCGAACCCGCTCCCCGATCCTGTCGGGGATGGCTTTGTCAGCGATCCTACCGATCCGGCCATGCGCGTGGACGCCTGCCCCGGAGCACCGCTGTGCCCGCAGGCGACCGTGGCGACGCGGCCGCTGGCCTTGCGGCTGGCCGCGCACGTTCCGGGCCGCCTTCACGTCTCCGGCTGCGCCAAGGGCTGTGCGCGTTCCGCCCCTGCAAGCGTCACGCTGACCGGGCGAAACGGCCGCTTCGACCTTTCCATCGATGCCGCTGCCGGAGACCCGCCATGCCGGTCCGGCCTCGATCTCCCACAACTGCTCGCCCATTTCGGAGCCGAATGATGCCTCATCTTTATGAAACCGATGGCGCGGCGATCTACCGCCAGTCTTTCGCGACCATCCGTGCCGAGGCCGATCTCCAGCGTTTCACGCGTGAGGAAGAGCGTATCGCGGTGCGCATGATCCATGCCTCGGGCATGGTCGAACTGGCCGCTCATATACGGTTCTCCGCGGGCTTCGCCGAAGCCGCGATCGCGGCTGCAGCGCGCGGGGCTCCGGTGCTCTGCGATGCGCGCATGGTGACGGAAGGCATCACCAGATCGCGCCTTCCCGCCGGCAATCCGGTGATCTGCACGCTGCACGACCCGGCGGTTCCCGATCTGGCGAAAGCCATGTCCAACACGCGCTCGGCCGCGGCGCTCGAACTGTGGCGGCCGCATCTGCAGGGGGCGCTGGTGGCGATCGGCAATGCGCCGACAGCGCTGTTCCATTTGCTGAACATGCTGGAAGACCCCGCCTGTCCGCGCCCGGCGGCGATCATAGGGTGTCCGGTCGGCTTTGTCGGCGCGGTGGAGTCCAAGGCCGCGCTGTGGGAGGCGATGCCGGTGCCCTGCTGCATCGTCGAGGGGCGGCTGGGCGGCAGCGCCATCACCGTGGCCGCGATCAACGCCATCGGGAGCCGCGCGGAATGAAGCCGGGCACCGTTCACGGCGTGGGCCTTGGCCCCGGCGCGCAGGACCTGCTGAGCGTTCGCGCCGACCGTCTGGTGCGCGAGGCAAGGCATGTCGCCTATTTCCGCAAGTCCGGCCGCCCCGGGCAGGCGCGCAGGATCGTCGAGGGGATGCTGCGCGAAGACGTTGTGGAATTCGCGATGGAGTATCCGGTCACGACGGAAATCCCGCTGTCCGACCCGCGCTACAACGCCTGCCTTTCCGAGTTCTACGAATATTGCGCGGGCCATGTCGCGCGGCTGGCCGGTGCGGGCGAGGATGTCGTGGTCCTGTGCGAGGGCGACCCGTTCTTCTACGGCTCGTTCATGCACCTCTACACCCGCCTGTCGGGCTCGGTGCCGACACGAGTGGTCCCCGGGATCACCGGGATGTCCGGCGCGTGGACTGCCAGCGGCGCGCCGATGACCTGGGGAGACGACGTGCTCACCGTGCTGATGGCCACGCTGCCCGAGGACGATCTGGCAAGGCGCATTCGCGATACCGATGCCCTGGTCGTCATGAAGATCGGTCGCAATCTCGACAAGCTGCGGCGCGCGGTGGCCGCCGCCGGGCGCGAGGGAGAGGCCTGGCTGGTGGAACATGCGGCCATGGCGGAGCAACGCGTTACGCCGCTGTGCGAGGCGCAGGCCGTGACGCCCTATTTCTCGATCCTGCTGATCCACGGGCAGGGCCGCCGGCCATGAGCGGCTGGATCGCGATTGCGGGCATCGGTCCGGGTGATGCCGCGCTGGTGACGCCAGAAGTCTCGCAGGCGCTGGCGGAGGCGACCGACATCGTCGGCTATGCCCCATACGTTTCGCGCGTCCCCGCGCGGGCAGGGCTGACGCTTCACGCCAGCGACAACCGGGTGGAGCTGGAGCGCGCCGCCCATGCCCTGGAGATGGCGGCGAGTGGGCGGCGGGTCGTGGTGGTGTCGTCGGGCGATCCGGGGGTGTTCGCAATGGCCTCCGCCGTGTTCGAGGCGCTGGAGGCGGGGCCTGCCGCGCACCGCGCACTCGATATACGGGTGCTGCCGGGGATCACCGCGATGCTGGCGGCCAGCGCCCGGGCGGGCGCCCCGCTGGGCCACGATTTCTGCGCCATCAACCTCTCCGACAATCTCAAGCCCTGGGCATTGATCGAGCGGCGGCTGCGCCTTGCGGCAGAGGCGGACTTTGCGATGGCGTTCTACAATCCCCGGTCGAAGGCACGACCGCACGGATTTGCGCGCGTCCTTGAAGTCCTGCGCGAGACATGCGGAGAGGACCGGCTGATCCTGTTCGCGCGCGCAGTCTCCACGCCGGAGGAGGAAATGCGTGTCGTCACGCTGGGCGAGGCCCGGCCGGAAATGGCGGACATGCGCACGATGGTGATCCTCGGTTCCAGCCGGACCCGGCTGGTCGAGCGGCCGGGAAGGCCGATCCTCTACACGCCGCGGTCGGCGGCATGACCCAGCCAGCGCAGCACCTCGCCGGGGTGGTGAACCGCCTTGCCCCGGGCGGGCGCTGGGCGGTCGATCATGAGCACGGGCACGCCGAGGCGGCGCGCGGCGATGAGCTTGGCCTCCGCCCCGGTGCCCCCGGCATTCTTGCAGACGATCAGGTCGATGGCATGGTCCCGCAGCAGGCGCGTGTCGGCCTCGGCGGTGAAGGGGCCGCGATCGACCACCAGATGATGGTCGGGAAGCGCGGGCGCCTGTTCCGGGCGGTCCACGAAGCGCAGCAGGTAGTGGTGCTGACCCTGCACCGCGAAAGCGTTCACATGCATCCGGCCGAGTGCCAGCATGACCCTGCGCGGCGGCCCGGCAAGCGCCGAAACGGCGGCCTCGATATCCGCCGCATGCTGCCAGCGGTCGCCTCGGGCGGGTTGCCACGGGGGGCGGGTGAGCCGGATGTGCGGCGTTGCAGTGTTCCGGGCGGCGGCCAGCGCGTGCGCGCTCATGGTCGCGGCGAACGGATGCGTGGCATCTACCAGATGGGTGACCCGGTGTTCCCGCAAATAGCGTTCCAGTCCCTCGATGCCGCCGAAACCGCCGATACGCACCGGCACCGGCTGCGCCTTCGGCCGTTCGACGCGCCCCGCATAGCTCAGTGTCGCGGTGAGCCCGCGCTCCGCCAGGGAGGCGACCAGCGCGCTGGCTTCCGTCGTCCCGCCGAGAACCAGGATATGGGAAATGCCGGAAACTCCTGAACAGCCATGGCTTACCATCGTCGGCATGGGTGAGGACGGGCTTTCCGGTCTCTCCGATGCAAGCCGCGAGGCACTGGCCGGTGCCGAACTGGTGACCGGCGCCGCACGCCACCTCGGGCTCCTGCCCGCCTCTACAGGTGAGCGGATGACGTGGCCAGTGCCCTTCGCCGATGGACTGGAACCGCTGCTGGCCCATCGCGGCAGGCGCGTGGTCATGCTGGCATCGGGCGATCCGTTCTGGTTCGGCGCAGGCAGTGTCGTGACCCGGCATCTGCGACGGGACGAATGGACCGCGCATCCCGCACCTTCGGTCTTTGCGCTGGCCGCCTCGCGGCTTGGCTGGCCGATCGAGGGCACGGCCTGCCTCGGCCTTCACGCGGCGCCGCTTGGCCGCCTGCGCCGCCACATCGCACCGGGGCGAAGGGCGCTGGTTTTGGTTCGTGACGGCGCGGCGGCGGTGGCGGTGGCCCGTTATCTCGCTGAACTGGGCTTCGGAGCTTCGGAGCTTTCCGTGCTCGAAGCGCTGGGCGGCCCGCGCGAGCGCATACGCCATTCGGCCGCGGAAGAGCTTGACTTCGCCGATATCGCGCACCCCGCGGCGCTGGGTATCCGTTTTGCCGGAAACGGCGCGGTTCTGCCCTGCGGCACCGGCCTGCCGGACGACTGGTTCGCGCATGACGGACAGATCAGCAAGCGCCCGGTGCGGGCCCTCACGCTTTCGGCGCTGGCGCCGCGTCAGGGCGAGACCCTGTGGGATATCGGCACCGGCTCGGGGTCCATTGCGATAGAGTGGCTGCTTGCGCACCCGGACATGCAGGCCATTGCCTTCGAGAGCGACCCCGCGCGTGCGGCGCGGGCGCGGGCCAATGCGGCGGCGCTGGGGGCCGATCGGCTGTCCGTGGTGGAAGGCCGCGCGCCTGCCGTGCTGGCCGGGCAGGCCGCGCCCGATGCGGTTTTCATCGGCGGCGGGCTCTGTGCGGAGCTTCTGGAATGTCTCTGGACCGTGCTGAGGCCGGGCGCACGTCTCGTCGCCAATGCCGTCACACTGGAATCGGAGGCCTTGCTGGCGCAATGGCACGGGGCGAGGGGGGGCAGTCTCCTGCGGATCGAACTGTCCGAAGCGGCGCCGCTGGGCGCGAAGCGCGGCTGGAGGGCAAGCTATCCGATCGTCCAGTGGAGCGTGGTGCTGTGATCGTGGCTGGTTTCGGATTTCGCGCGGGCGCGAACCTCGTCTCTCTGGAGCGCGCGCTGGAAGGGGCCTGCGCAGGCCTGCCGCCGATTGCGGCGCTGGCCGCCCCTTGCGACAAGGCCCCCCAGCTCAAGGCGCTGGCCGACCGTCTCGGCCTGCCGCTGCTGGCCATCGATGCCGAGCGGCTCCGCGCCGCATCCACGATCACCCGCTCCGCCGCAAGCCTTGCCGCGCGGGGAACCGGCAGCGTGGCCGAAGCTGCCGCGCTTGCCGCCTGCGGTCCGGCCGCGAGGCTGCTCGCCCCCCGCCACGTTTCATCTGACCGCATGGCGACTTGCGCCATCGCCGAGGGAGTTCAACCATGACCGTTCATTTCATCGGAGCCGGTCCCGGCGCGCCCGACCTGTTGACGCTGCGCGGGCGAGATCTGATCGCGGCGAGCCCGGTGTGCCTCTATGCCGGTTCGCTCGTGCCTGCCGCCATCCTCGACCATTGCCCGCCGGGCGCGCGCATCGTGAACACCGCTTCGATGGCGCTGGACGAAATCGTGGCCGCGATCCGCGAAGCCCATGACGCGGGGCAGGACGTGGCGCGGCTCCATTCGGGCGACCTATCGATCTGGTCGGCCATGGGGGAGCAGGTCAGGCGGCTGCGGGCGCTGGGCATTCCGTTCACGGTGACCCCCGGCGTTCCGGCATTCGCGGCGGCGGCGGCAGCGCTGGAGGCCGAATTGACGGTGCCCGCGCTGGCCCAGTCGCTGGTCCTTACCCGCACGCCCGGGCGGGCGAGCGCCATGCCCGAGGCCGAGAGCCTGACACGGTTCGCCGCGACCGGAGCGACGCTGGCGATTCACCTGTCGATCCACAATCTCGGGCAGGTGGTGCGGGATCTGCTCCCCGCTTACGGCACGGATTGCCCGGTCGCCGTGGTGTGGCGGGCAAGCTGGCCGGACGAGCGTGTCGTGCGCGCCAGCCTCGGTTCGGTGGAAGCCGCGGTGGCGGGGAGCATGGAGCGGACGGCGCTGATCCTCGTGGGCAAGGCGCTGGGGCAGGGCGTGTCCGGCGAGAGCAGCCTCTATGCCGCAGGTTACGACCGCCGGTTCCGCCCGCAAACGGCCGAATCCCGGTTCGCCGGGCTGGAAGAGTGACGGCCGCGTGATCGACCTTCATCTCATCGGGATCGGCACCGGCAATCCCGATCACTTGACCTTGGCGGCGGTGAAGGCACTGAACCAGGCGGACCTGATCCTGTTGCCGCGTAAGGGCGAACGCAAGTCGGACCTGCTGGACCTGCGCCGCGCGATCTGCGGTGCCGTGCTGACGCAGCCCGTGCGCATCGCCGAATTCGATCTGCCGGAACGCTCGCCGGTGCCGCCCTACCTTGAGGCGGTGGGAGACTGGCACGGCGCAATCGCCCGCGTCTGGGCCGATCAGATCGGTGCGCATCTGCCGCAGGGCGGCAAGCTGGCGCTGCTGGTCTGGGGAGATCCCTCCCTTTACGACAGCACGCTGCGGATCGCGGGCCTGCTCGCGGAGGGCGGAATGGCCCTGGGCACGCAGGTCGTGCCGGGCATAACCAGCATCCAGGCACTGACGGCGGCGCATTGCATCCCGCTCAACACTCTGGGTTCACCCGTCACGATCACCACCGGACGCCGCCTTCGGGAGGATGGGTGGCCGCAGGGCGCGGAAACGGTCGTGGTCATGCTTGATGGCATGTGCGCTTTTTCCGCGCTGCCGCAAGAGGGCCTGACGATCTGGTGGGGCGCCTATCTCGGCATGGCACATGAAGCGCTGGTCCACGGGCCGCTGGCCACGGCCGGGCCGCAGATCGTCCGGCACCGGGCCGAACTGCGCGCCAGCCATGGCTGGATCATGGACGTCTACCTGCTGCGCCGGGCCGTCAGTTAAGCGAGCCGGGAGCGGGCGCAACCTTGCCGTTCTGGCTCGTCACCAGGTTCTCCCGGGCCTGATACACCCGGCTGTGCGCGGGAACCCCGTGCGTGAGCCAGACATTGCCGCCGATCTCGGAGCCCTTGCCGATCGTCACCCGGCCCAGGATCGTCGCGCCGGCGTAGATCACCACGTCGTCCTCGATGATCGGATGGCGCGGCGTGGCCTTGACCAGCGCACCCGAAGGATCGGCGGGAAAGTTCTTCGCGCCCAGCGTCACGCCCTGATAGATGCGAACGTTGTCGCCGATGATCGCGGTTTCCCCGATGACCACGCCGGTGCCGTGATCGATGAAGAACCCCTGTCCGATCTGTGCGCCGGGGTGAATGTCGATCCCCGTTCGGCTATGCGAGATTTCCGAGAGGATGCGCGCCACCAGCGGTACGCCCAGCAGGTGCAGGGCGTGGGCAAGGCGGTGATGGATGATCGCCAGCAGTCCGGGATAGCAGATCAGCACTTCGTCGAGGCTGCGCGCCGAAGGGTCGCCGCGATAGGCGGCTTCGATATCTATATCGAGCAGGCGCCGGATCGCGGGGAGCTGGCGGGAAAACCCGGCGACCAGTTCCGAGGCATGGCGATCGATCGCGCCCTTGTCCTGCGTGCCGGAGGAATATGTCAGTTCGAGCCGCAACTGGGCCTGAAGCCGGCTCAGCGCGATCTGCAGGGACTGAGTTACGAAGGTGTCCTCGTTGTGCAGGCGGACGAAATCGGGGCCGAGCCTGAGCGGGAACAGCGCGCCGCAAAGTTCGTCGGCCACTTTTGCAAGGCGCACGCGGGAAGGGAAGCTCTCCACCCCATATTCCGAATGCTGGGTATTGGTGGTGCGCCAGTGATGCCGGATCTCCGCGAGTTCGCGGACAATGCTGCCGACATCCCAGAAGTCGTCCTCCCCGGCGTTCGCGCTGATATGTTCCGGCTCGCTGCTCATGACGTTCATATTCCCGGCCAATTACCGTGCTTCCCTCGAAAGAAACGGCGATGCCCCTGCCGCTTTCCGGTGCGGGGCTGGCGACCCCGTCCGAGGGAATCCCACGGGGCCGATCGGTCCACTCCGCCTCAGCGCAGCACTTCGCCCTCGATCGTGATGCGATGCATTTCGCGGCGGTGGCCGTGATAATCGTTGTAGGCGTAATGCCAGGTCGCGCGGTTGTCCCAGAAGGCGATCGAGCCGTCCCGCCAGTGGAAATCCTCCTGGAATTCCGGCTTCACGCAGTGTGCGTAGATCTCCTGGAGCAACTCCTGGGAAGCGTCTTCGGAAAGGCCCTGGATGCGCACCGTGAAACTGGGGTTCACGTAGATCGCGCGCTTGCCGCTGAGCGGATGGGTTATCACCATCGGATGAACCGGATCGTCCAGCACGTCGGCCGCGCCGGAGTTGCCGATGCGGCCGTCCTGTCGGGTATCCTGCGCGGCTTCGTAGACCCCGGCCTTGCTGCCGAAGACATGGCGCGCCGAATGGACGGCGCTGCGGCCTTCGATCCGGGCGCGCAGGGCTTCGGGCAGGCCGTCATAGGCGGCATACATCGAGGCGAAGGCCGTCGCGCCGCCTTGCGCGGGCAGTTCGCGGGCGACAAGGATCGATCCAAGCGCGGGCTCGAAATCGTAGGAATGGTCCGTATGCCAGCCGCCGCCGATATTGTGCTGCTGATCCGGTTCCTTCACGACGAGCGCGATCTCGGGATAGCCCGGGTGCGCGGCGAAGAAGCGGTTGATGTTGATCTCCCCCCAGTTCCGGGCGAAGGCGATGTGCTGTTCCTCGCTGATGGACTGATCGCGGAAGAACACCACCCCATGCTCCGCGAAGGCGGCGCGAATGGCGGCAAGATCACCGGTTGCGAAGGGCCGGGACAAGTCGATGCCCAGGATTTCGGCACCGACGCGCCCGTGCTTGCGGATTTCGAGAGTCATGCCGAAACCTTTTCTTGGCCGGATTTCCGGATGGATCGGTGCAAACCGGTGTCGTGAAAACTCATCCTTCGTATCGCCCCTGAGTTATGGGGAACACGAAGCCTGGCGTTGTCGCCCCGAGCATCGCGCGCTTTAGCTGTTGGTTACGCGGAGCAAGCTGCTTCCCGGTCAAAAGCCGCGGACTGGAAAATACTGCGGAAGAGCGAGCCAGGTTCCCCTCGCCTTCATTCTCAACCTATTTAATTGACATTAAGGCGTCAAGCGACCGGGGTCAGCCGACCGGGCTTTCCTGCGAAAACTATTCTTTGCTTGCGCCAAGCCTGCCTTGGAGCGTCGCAGATGATGCAGCGAGGCAACCCGCAAATCGAATCCAGCAAATCGATTTATCCGCAGGGCGATATCCATAGCATCGATTTGTATACGGACGCGCGGCACGGGACTATCCTGACTGGACGGTCGTTCTCTTCCAGACGGCAGGCGGGTCTACAGAGACTGCCGGGAGGAGAAAAATACAGGCCGCTCAATAACATCCAGGCGAACCTGGAGTTGGGAAGGAGTTTGACGAGTGGAAGAAGGTTTCGAAGTCGATTCGGGCGACAAGGCCATCATCATCCTGCAGAGCCTGATCTGCTACCTGCGCGAGAAGAACGTGCTCAGCCGGGCGGACATCCAGGAACTGCGCGATCGCGTCGATGCGCGCATCCTTGCGGTTGAAGGTGCCGCCGCGGAAAAGGCGATGCCGTGCAATTCGGCCGCTGCCGTGGCCGCCGCGCGCGAAATGGCAAGCCTCGATGAATATTGCGGCAAGCGCTACGGCGGGAAGCACCGCAAGGCGCACTGAAACGGGTCCTGGGCATGGGCCGCACGGGGCGGCCTTGCCTGTCTGAAAACAGGCTGCCGGCCTGTTTCCGAGATTGCCTGTTCGCTATATTGCTTGCAGCGCGGCGACGATCATCCGCGCGGAGTGTTCTGCCGTGCGTTCGGCGCTCAACCTCGGCAGCGACATGCTGCGATGACCGAGCCCGAAAAGGCAGCCCAGCATCATCTCGACGGCGCCTTCCAGTTCCTCGCCCGTCAGATTCCGGTTCGCGGCGCACGCGAATTCGCGAAGATAATCCCGAAATTGCTCGCACATGGAACCGATCGTGCGTCCCACTCGTTCGTTGCGGAAGCCTTCGGCAAGGATGTCGAAGGACAATGCCTCGTGCCCTTCGTCAATGACTTGCAGGAACAGTTCCCGGAAGGTTTCCAGGACAGTCAGTTCGCCCTGATCAAGACGTCGACGCAGATCATCAAGTTCGGTAAGCTTTTCATCGAAATCGGCAATTACGATCGCCTCGATAATCTCTTCCTTGCTTTTGAAGGAGCGATAGATCAGCCCGACCGACATCTCCGCAGCAGCAGCCAGTTCCGACATCGACGTCTGGTGGAAACCGTTCGTTGCGAACAGTTCCCGCGCTGCGTTTCGGATCCGATCCCTGCTGGGTACTTTTTGCTGCACTGCACCCATTTTTCGTTCTCGTACGTATTTTTCGCTTGTATTCTCCATGGCCGATTTCTAGTGGCGATGCAATGTGAATGATCGTTCACTCTCAAATTGCCCCCCAACGATCGCAACGGATGAACCAATGCAAAAGGCGATGATTATCGGGTTTCTGGCGTGCGCCTCGGCGCTTGCGCTGAGTGCATGTGGAGAGCAGCAGCCGTCTGCGCCGCCTCCGCCCGAAGTCGGTGTCGTGACGCTCACGACCGAATCAGCAGCGCTGACGAATGAACTCCCCGGCCGTATTACCGCGCTGGAAACGGCGGATGTCCGGCCCCAGATCACCGGTGTAATCCGGCGCCGGCTGTTCACCGAGGGCAGCAACGTGCAGGCCGGCCAGCTTCTCTACGAGATCGAGGACGCGCCTTACCGTGCGGCCGTGGCGCAGGCGCAGGGCTCGCTGGCCACCGCCAATGCGACGATCCGCTCCACCGCGCTCCAGGCCCAGCGCTACAAGGACCTGATCGCGATCAACGCGGTCAGCCGGCAGCAATACGATGATGCCGCCGCCGCCGCGCAGCAGGCGCGGGCCAATGTTGCGGCGCAGCAAGGTGCGCTCCAGGCCGCGCAGGTGAACCAGAACTTCACGCGCATCCGCGCGCCGATCTCGGGCCGTATCGGCCGTTCGCTGTTCACGCCGGGCGCGCTCGTTTCGGCCGCGCAGGCGGACGCTCTGGCGACGATCCAGCGTACCGACAGCGTCTATGTCGACGTGACCCAGTCGGCCGCCCAGATCATCGACCTCAAGCAGGCGATGGCCGCCGGGGGTGTCAGCGAAGCCGACGGCGCCCGCGTCCAGCTCATCCTGCCGAACGGTTCGGTCTACCCGATCGAAGGCCGCCTCCAGTTTGCCGACGTCACCGTGGACCAGAGCTCCGGCTCCGTGATCCTGCGCGCGACCTTCCCGAACCCCAACGGCCTGCTGCTGCCGGGCATGTATGTCCGCGCCAAGCTGGTCGAGGGCCTGCGCAGCAATGTCATCCTCGCACCCCAGCAGGGCGTCACGCGCGATCCGCGCGGCCGGGCTACCGCGATGGTCGTGGGCAAGGACAACAAGGTCGAGCAGCGCCAGATCGAAACCGATCGCGCCGTCGGCGACAAGTGGATCGTCACCAAGGGCCTCAACGTCGGCGACAGGCTGATCGTCGAGGGTCTCGTAAACCTGCGGCCGGGCACGGTCGTCAAGGCGGGCATGCCGCAGCAGATCACGACCGCGGGCGGGGCGAAGTAACCCATGTCCCGGTATTTCATCGACAGACCCATCTTCGCATGGGTCATCGCCATCGTCATGATGCTTGCGGGCGTCCTGGCGATCCGTTCGCTCGCCGTGGCCCAGTTCCCCGAGATCGCGGCCCCCGCCGTCCAGATCTCCACCAGCTATCCCGGTGCGAATGCCGAGACGCTGGAAAGCACGACGACCCAGGTCATCGAGCAACAGCTTAAGGGCATCGACCACCTTCGCTATTTCTCGTCATCGAGCGATGGCGCCGGCAACCTTACCGTGACCCTGACCTTCGAGCAGGGCACCGATCCCGACATCGCGCAGGTCCAGGTCCAGAACAAGCTCACGCAGGCCACGCCGCTGCTGCCGCAGGAAGTGCAGTTGCAGGGCCTTCGCGTGACCAAGTCCACCGCGACCTTCCTGATGGTCATGGCCGTCTATGCTGATGACGGCATTCACGACCAGGAGGACGCGGGCGATTTCGTTGCGAGTTCGCTGCAGGACCCGATCAGCCGCGTCAACGGCGTGGGCGACACGCAGCTTCTGGGTGCGCAATATTCCATGCGCGTCTGGCTTGACCCGTACAAGATGGCCAACCTCGGCGTCACGACTTCGGACGTGACCTCGGCGATCCAGGCGCAGAACGCGCAGGTTTCGGCGGGCCAGATCGGCGGTACGCCTTCGCCCAAGGGGCAGGCGCTCAACGCCACGATCACCGCGCAGTCCCGCCTGCGCACGGCCGAGCAGTTCCGCCAGATCATGCTCCGCAACAACACCGACGGTTCCGTCGTCCACCTGTCCGACGTCGCGCGCGTCGAGATGGGCGCGGAAAACTACAGCTTCGGCGCCAAGCTCAACGGCTATCCGGCTGCCGGTTTCGGCATCAAGCTGGCACCGGGCGCGAATGCGCTCGACACCGTCGAAGCCGTGAAAACCCAGATCGACCAGCTCTCCAAGAACTTCCCGAGCTGGGTGAAGTACAAGTTCCCGGTCGACAATTCGACCTTCGTGAAGCTCTCGGTGGAGCAGGTGATCCACACGCTCGTGGAAGCCGTGGTGCTCGTCTTCATCGTCATGTTCCTGTTCCTCCAGAACTGGCGCGCGACGCTGATCCCGACCATCGCCGTTCCCGTCGTGTTGCTGGGCTCGCTCGCGATCCTGCAACTGGCCGGCTTCACCATCAACACGCTAACCCTGTTCGGCATGGTGCTGGCGATCGGCCTGCTGGTCGATGACGCCATCGTCGTGGTCGAGAACGTCGAACGTCTCATCCAGGACGAAGGGCTGAGCCCCAAGGAAGCGGCCCGCCGCTCGATGGACGAGATCAGCGGCGCGCTGGTCGGCATCGGCCTCGTGCTTTCGGCGGTGTTCCTGCCGATGGCGTTCTTCGGCGGTTCCACCGGCGTCATCTTCCGCCAGTTCTCGATCACCATCGTCTCATCGATGGTGCTCTCGGTGATCGTGGCGCTCGTCCTTACGCCGGCGCTCTGCGCCACGATCCTCAAGCCCAGCTCACACGGCCACGGCCACGGCGAAGGCAAGCGGACCGGTATCGCGGGCATGTTCAACCGCTTCTTCGACTGGTTCAACCGGACCTTCGATCGCGGCGTCGAGCGCTACGGCAAGGCGGTGGACAAGGTCGAACACCGCTGGGGCCGGACCATGCTGGTCTACGCCGCCATCGTGGTGGGCATGGGCCTTATCTTCCTGCGTCTTCCCGGCGGCTTCCTGCCGGACGAGGACCAGGGCATCCTGATGAACCAGGTGTCGCTGCCCGCCGGTACGACGATGGAGGAGACCGAGCGCACGCTGGCGCGTGTCCGCGATCACTACCTCAAGGACGAAAAGGCCAACGTGGCCGACGTCTTCACGATTTCCGGCTTCGGTTTCGTGGGGCAGGGCCAGAACGTGGGCCTCGCCTTCGTGCGCATGAAGGACTGGTCGGAGCGCAAGGGCGCGGAGAACACCGTGATGGCGGTGGCCCAGCGTGCCAACATGGCGTTCCAGAAGATCACGTCTGGCATGGTGATCGCCTTCGCGCCGCCCGCCGTCCAGGAACTGGGCAATGCGACCGGGTTCGAGTTCCAGCTCGTCGATCGCGGGGGCCTCGGCCACCAGAAGTTGCTGGAGGCGCGCAATCAGTTCCTCGGCATGGCCGCGGGTGACAAGCGCCTGGCGCAAGTCCGTCCCAACGGACTGGAAGATACGCCGCAGATCAAGCTGGACGTCGATCAGGCGGCTGCCGGTGCCCTTGGCATCGCGCAGGCGGACATCAACTCGACCATCAGCACCGCCATGGGCAGCAGCTACGTCAATGACTTCATTGACCGCGACCGTGTGAAGAAGGTGTTCGTGCAGGCCGACCAGCCGTTCCGCACGACGCCCGAATCGATCGGTGCGTTCCATGTGCGTGGCAGTTCGGGCGTGATGGCACCGATCTCCTCCTTCGCGACCACCGAGTGGATCTACGGTCCGGCCAAGCTGGAACGCTTCAACGGCGTGTCCTCGATGCAGATCATGGGTGCTCCGGCTCCCGGCGTCTCCACCGGCGATGCGATGAAGGTCGTGGAACAGCTTGCCACCAAGCTGCCGGCCGGTGTCGGCCTCGAATGGAGCGGTATCTCCTACGAGGAAAACACCTCGGGCGGTCAGGCTCCGGCGCTTTACGCACTGTCCATGCTGATCGTGTTCCTCTGCCTTGCCGCGCTTTACGAAAGCTGGTCGGTGCCGATCGCGGTCATGTTCGTCGTGCCGCTGGGCGTGCTCGGCGCGGTGATCGCGGCGACGCTCGTGGGGCTCAACAACGACATCTACCTTCAGGTAGGTCTCATCACGACCATCGGCGTCTCGGCCAAGAACGCGATCCTCATCGTCGAATTCGCCGAGGAGAAGATGCGGGACGGCCTCTCACCCGTGGCCGCGGCCCTGGAAGCGGGCAAACTGCGCCTGCGTCCGATCCTGATGACCAGCTTCGCGTTCATCTTCGGCGTGTTGCCGCTGGCGGTTTCGACCGGGGCGGGCGCGGGCGGCCAGAACGCGATCGGCTGGGCTGTCGTGGGCGGCATGCTCTCGGCCACCATCCTGGCCATCTTCTTCGTTCCCGTCTTCTTCACCGTCGTGAAGCGCGTGTTCCGTGAACATCACGGAAAGGACGGGGCACCTGTCGACGGCGAGGCTTCGGCCGCGCCTCAGGAGGCATGAAAATGCGAAACGTGAAAGCGCTTACGGCCACGTCGCTGGCGCTGGCGCTGGCGGCCTGCAACATGGCCCCCAAGTATGTCCGTCCCGACCTGCCGGTTCCGGCGACCAGCCCGCAAGGGTTGGCCGCGCCGGACGGGCAGGGGGCGCAGGCGGTATCGGCCGATACCGCCTGGAAGGACTTCTTCACCGATCCGCGCCTGGCGCGGGTCATCCAGACCTCGCTGGACAACAACCGCGATCTGCGGATTGCCGTTGCCAACGTCGAACAGGCCCGTGCCCAGTACCGCGTGCAGCGTGCAGATATTCTGCCCACGCTCGCGGGGAGCGGCAGCGCGACCTACCAGGACCAGCCCTTTGCCCAGCAGGCTGCGGGCGGTGCCGGCGGCATATCCGGGCGGACCGATATCTACACCGCCTCGGTCGGGGTTTCGGCCTGGGAAATCGACCTGTTCGGCCGCGTGCGCAATCTCACCAAGGCGGCGCAGGAAAGCTACTTTGCCTCGGTCGAGAACCGTAACGCCGCGCAGACCGCGCTCATCGCCGAAACGGCAACGGCGTGGCTGACGATGGCGGCCGATCAGGAAAAGCTCCAGATCGCCCGCAATCTCGAAAAGGCGTTCGGCCAGACGTTCGACCTGACCAAGGCGCGCTTCGCCAAGGGGATCGCCTCGGAACTGGAAGTGCGACAGGCGCAGACCAGCTACGATCAGGCCCGTTCCGATATCGCCCAGGCCACGACGCTGGTGGCGCAGGACAGGAACGCTCTGGAACTGCTGGCGGGAACCAGCCTTTCGGCAGAAGATTTGCCGACCGCGCTGCCGGAAAGCGACGTCACGCTGGCCAACCTGCCGGCGGACCTGCCCTCCAGCCTGCTGCTGCGCCGTCCCGACATTGCCGCGGCGGAGCATCAGCTTATCGGTGCGAACGCCAATATCGGCGCCGCCCGCGCGGCGTTCTTCCCGAAGATCTCGCTGACCGCCGCATTCGGCACGATGAGCCTCGGCCTGTCGAACCTGTTCAAGTCGGGCAGCGACTACTGGTCGGTGGCACCTTCGGCGAGCCTGCCGATCTTCGACTTCGGCAGGAACCAGGGCAACCTGCGCTATGCCCGCGCGACGTATGATGCCATGGTGGCGACTTACGAGAAGAGCGTGCAGACCGGCTTCAAGGAAGTCGCCGATGCGCTTGCCCGGCGCGCGACGATGACCAACCAGCTCGAAGCCCAGACCTCGCTGCGCGATTCCGCGCGGGTCAGCTATCGCCTCTCGGACGCGCGGTTCCGCGCGGGCGTGGACGATTTCCTGACCACGCTGGATTCGCAGCGCACGCTCTACAGCGCCGAACAGACCCTGGTGACGACGCGGCTGACCCGCGCCAGCAACATGGTCGAGATCTATCGCGCCATCGGCGGCGGCCTCAAGTAGAGCCGGCCGGCTGCCTGAGGAAGCCAGGAGGTTCGGATGACCTGTCCCCCCGGGTCATCCGTTCCGCAGCGATTGTCCTCGTCACGCCACCGATGTGCCGGACATGTCGCGCGGACCGGGTTGGGATTGCCCAACCCGGACATCCGTCCTGACGGGGATTCCTGAAGGAACCGCGCGTCGACTTTATCGTCAAGGCAGGCGGTCTGCAGCGGTCTCGCCAGAGGGCGGAAACGGGCTGTGGAAAAAGATCGAAAAAGTTTTTCGCAGGGCGATTGTCCCTCTTGTCATGCCGGAAAAGCCGATCTAAAGGGCTGCCTCCCAAGCGGAACACGGCCTTCAAAGCCGGTTACGGCAGGGAAACCGGATCGAACCTCCCAGGTTGATCCGCTGAAATGATTGGGGCCTTAGCTCAGCTGGGAGAGCGCCTGCATGGCATGCAGGAGGTCAGCGGTTCGATCCCGCTAGGCTCCACCATTTCACCAGATACCCTTTATTCCCGAAAATCTGATCGGCCACAAACAGGCCGCGGCATCCTTCATGCAGGGCCATCTTGCGCCTGCGCGTCGGGGCCGTGCTAGAGTAGCTCTCCATGCATCCCAGCGAAGGGCGAACCAGGTTTCCATGAAGTTCAGTCGATCGGACCTTGCCGATTTCGCCTATTTCCTCGCCATCGCGCGCAATCGCAGTTTCCGGCGGGCCAGCCTTGAACTCGGCATCAGCGCCTCGGCCCTGAGCCATGCGCTGAAGGGGCTGGAAGAGCGCCACGGCGTGCGCCTGCTCAACCGCACCAACCGCAGTGTTACGCTGACAGCGGCGGGAGAGGCGTTCCGCGACGCGATCGCCGAGCATTTCGACGCGATCGATCACGCTGCGGAAGTGCTCAACCGTTTTCGCGATGCGCCGGCCGGACGCATCCGGCTTAACGTGCCGGAGGATGCGGCCGAACTGATCCTCGCCCCGGTGCTGCCCCGCTTCGTCGAACTCTATCCCGATATCGAGATCGACCTCTCGATCGACAACCGCATGATCGATGTGATCGATCAGGGGTACGACGCCGGCATTCGCTATGGCGGCACGGTGCCGGAAGACATGATCGTGCAGCGCATCTCGCCGCCGATGCGCTGGGTCGTCGCTGGTTCGCCCGCCTATTTCGAGCGTTTTGGAACGCCGCAGGTCCCGCAGGATCTCATGAATCACCGCTGCATGAAGATCAGGCTCGGCAACGACCGCATCTATCACTGGGAGTTCGAAAAGGGCGACGAGGCGGTGGCGCTCGCCGTTCCCGGTCCGCTCACCATCGGCAATTCCCGCATCGGCCTGCACATGGCGCTCAGCGGCGCCGCGCTCATCTACGCCGCCGAACCTTCTATTGCGGGTGCCATCGCGGAAGGCAGGCTGGCGATCGCGCTGGACGAATGGGGCTCCATGGGGGAGGCTTTCCATGTCTACTATTCGAGCCGCAGGCAGGTGCCCTCCGGCCTGCGCCTGCTGGTGGACCTCATCCGCGAAATGAGGCCGCTCGGGTTCTAGACCGGGCGGGATCAGGGGTAGGGTTCGCAGCCGGTCCCGTCATGGTCGCTGTCCAGGTGCTGCCCGAAGCCGCGCTCACCCCGATAGAGCGGTGCCAGCCCCCTCGCTTCAACTTCGCCGCAAGTCCGGAAAACATAGCCCTCTGGCAGCGTGTCCAGCAGGGCCTGGCGGGCAGCGCTTTCGGTACGCCATCGATCAAAGGCATTAAGCGCCAGACCGGCTGTGCCGCCGATGCAGATCGCGACGAGGAAGTATCCGCCCACCGTCTGCCATACGGAACGCGACCGTCGGCGGCGTAGCGCACGGATCGAATAGGGAGCGGGCGATCGAACCATCTGCGGATCGTGGCCGAAAGAAATGGACGATCGGTAAAAAGACCGGCTGGCCCGTTTCATCGGTTGTTTCGCTGGTGAGGGCGCGGCGCTCCGACTGGCTGCAAGGGACGATCACGATGAGTTTCGTTCATCGCTTTGTTCGATTGCCTGCGGGCTGATCCGGCGGGGGCGGACGCCTACCTGAAGGGCGCGGCGACGGTCTGCCGCGCATACTCTCTCAGTTTCAAGGACAAATTCCGATGACGAAGGCATTTGGTGCCGTCACCGAACACACTCCGCTCGTGGCGCTCGATATCGAACGCCGTGAGCCGGGGGCACACGATGTCGCAATCGATATCGCATATTGCGGCGTCTGCCATTCCGACCTGCACCAAGCGCGTGGCGAATGGGCGGGCACGCTCTACCCTTGCGTGCCGGGGCACGAAATCGTCGGCCGCGTCAGTGCGGTAGGCAGCGAAGTGACGGCCTTCAAGGTTGGCGATACCGTTGGCGTGGGCTGCATGGTCGATAGCTGCCAGCATTGCAGCGCCTGCGACGAAGGCCTTGAGCAATATTGCGACGATGGCTTCATCGGCACGTACAACGGTGCAACCGCCGATGCCCCCGGCCATACCCAGGGCGGCTATTCGCAGGCCATCGTCGTCAACGACAAGTTCGTCCTCAAGGTCAGCCACCCGGCGGAACAGCTTGCCGCCGTGGCGCCGCTGCTCTGCGCGGGGATCACCACATGGTCGCCGCTGCGCCACTGGAAAGTCGGCCCGGGCCAGAAAGTGGGCGTGGTCGGCATCGGCGGTCTGGGACATATGGGCGTCAAGCTTGCCCATGCACTTGGCGCGCATGTCGTGGCTTTCACCACTTCGGACAGCAAGCGCGAAGCCGCGCTGGCGCTCGGCGCGGACGAGGTGGTGGTCTCGCGTAATCCCGACGAGATGAACGCCCATGCGAACAGCTTCGACTTCATCCTCAACACCGTTGCCGCCAGCCACGATCTCGATGCCTTCACCGCGCTGCTCAAGCGCGACGGTACGATGACGCTGGTGGGCGTACCCGAGCATCCCCACCCGTCACCGAACGTGGGCGCCCTGATCTTCCGCCGCCGGACCATCGCCGGCTCGCTGATCGGCGGCATCGCCGAGACGCAGGAGATGCTCGATTTCTGCGCCGAGAAGGGCATCGTTGCCGATATCGAACTGATCGACATCCACGATATCAACGAAGCCTTCGATCGCATGCAGCGAAGCGACGTGAAGTACCGCTTCGTGATCGACAACGCGACGCTGAACGCCTGATCCGGTATCCGGGCTGGCAGGGCTCCTTCGCTCTGCCCGCCCGGAGCTTCTCAGTTGCTGGACGTTTTCAGGAAGCCCTGCCTTTCGAGACTGGAAATGGAATCCCGCGCAACCGGGGCGAATTCGCCGTTGGTCAGCCGGATTACGCGGTTTCGTCCGTCCGATTCCACCGAGGCGATGCCCTCGCGGGCAACCCACCAGCTTCGATGGACCTGCTGGCCGGGGCATTCGTCCATTTCCGCGATGGCATCGCGAAGGCGCATCAGGAGCAGTTCGCTCGACCCGGCCCCGTGGACGCGAACGTAGTGGTCCTCGCTTTGAAGCGCCAGGATCGGTCCCGCGAAAGCCTTGCTGAGCCGGCGTTGCAGCCGGGGCATGCCGCTGTCGTCCAGCGGTTCGCCCAGGGCTTCGTCGCGTTCAGGCGCCGCGGCGCGAACGGGGGTATCGTCCGCGAAGCTTGCGATCCGGTCGCGGTGAGGTTGGTGTCCGTCGCTCAACTGGGCGTCGATCCGCTTGGCCCACCAGACCACGACGAGGATCGCGACCGCACTGAGCAGTGCGAGAGGGAGAATTCCCGTAAAGCCGCCCAGTGCATGGAAGAACACGCCCCCGCCCCAGACCCAGACGAGCGTGAGCGGGAAACTGGACAGCAGAACGCCCCAGAACAGCAGCGCATTTCGCGGCAGCGAGGTGGCATTGGCGATGGCGATCAGCAGCCAGATCGTGGGGCGCACCAGCACATAGGCGCCCATGAGGTGCGTGAACCAGTTCCAGGCCCGCGCCGGAAACTCGGCATCGAGATATGTGCCGAATGGGCCGAGAAAGCCCACGATCCCGGCGAGGATGACCATCGCCCAAAGCTCCAGCAGGCCCCGACGCACCCAACTCATGTCATCGCCTCCCGATCCGCGCTGCGCAGGCTGGCAGATGTCCGTAATTTCGCGGTGTTAGGCAAGGGGCTGAGGCGAAGTTGCCGATGAGGTAACGCAGCGGCGGTTGCGACTTGCGCGGCGCGTGTGAAAGTCCGACCGAGACGGCCTGCCGATTGAAACCCGCTTTTTTCCGATGCGCCTGATAGCGGACGCAGGGCCGAGGGCGCATTAACAACCGCTGCGCGTCCCTGTCGGTCGCTTGACGTGGGGGACACCTGGACGAATTCCGCGAGGGATCGATATCCACGTATCCGGGGCGTTCAGCCGGGCAATCCATCCATCGTGACAACCTTTTCCAGATCGACATCCCAGTCTGCACGGCTGGCGCAACAGATGTGTGCGGTCGGTCGAATTTCGACGGGGCCATCGAGGCAGCCGGCGGGAACCTTGAGCAGTGCGCCATCCATCTGGACATCGGGGAGCGCTGACCCGCACTCAACGCAGAAGCTGCGTTGGTGCCGGGTGCCGGGCAGCCGAAAAATTTTCACTTCAGCCTCTCCGGCCACCCAATGGAGCGATGCGTCAGTCGCGAAGAGATTGGCGCCATGGGCCGTGCCGCTTCCCTTCCGGCACCGCGAGCAATGGCAGAGGAAGAAGCTGTCGAAGCTGCCGTTGATGTCGAAGCGAACTGTTCCGCAAAGACAGGAGCCGGAAATGTTGGACTGGTTCGAGGACGCCGAGCACATGAGCATTTAGTTAGTGCGCATGTCGAACCTGGTCCAGCGATATGGTCGCAGTGTTTTCCATCACCGGGTGAAAGCCGGAGCGGGACAATCGCCTATCGGCTCAAACGTGGTCACGGCCCTTCGAGCTGACGCACCTGCTCGTTGACGACGGCCTGACCGCGCCGGATTCACGCGCTCTAGCTGACCTTGAGGCCCAGTTCGCGCAGAAGCAGGCCTGCCTGATCGGCCGAAATCGTCGCGCCGCGAAAGGGGGCGGCGTCCACGAGGCGCAGGCCGCCGAGGTCGGCGCCGCGCAAGTCGGCGCCGTCGAACCGGGCGCCGTCGAGGCCGGCTTCGCGCAAGCTGCATGCTTCGAAGGTCGCCTGCCGGAAATCGCACTTCCGCAAGTCCGCCGTCGAGAAATCCACGCGCTTCAGAACCGTCTTGCGGAAAGAGTGGCCGAGCAGCTTGGCATCGATCAGCAAGGTTTCCTCGAACCGGATCTCCACGCCTTTCGTATCGGAAAAGTCGGCGCCGGTCAGCTTGCATCCGGTGAAGGCGGCCGAATGCAGGGTGGCTTTCCTGAAAGCGCCGTTGTTGAAATCGCTGGCAGTGAAGGCCGCGCCGGTGAGGTCGGCGGCGATGAAGTTCACGAAAGCGCCCCGGCAGGATTTCCAGGCCGTATCTTCCAGCATCGCGCCCCCGAAATCGGCCTTGCGGAAGTTGCAGCGTTCGAATTGCCAGCCCGAAAGGTCGAGGCCGGACAGGTCGGCTTCCTCCAGATCGCATTCGGCCAGCGTGCGCGGCGTGCCGCACAGGTTGCGGATGTCCCCGCGCGTGAGGGTCCGGCCGGTCAGGGCAGCGGCGGAAAACAGATCGTCCATCCCGGCTTGCTAGCCTGCGAAAGGCCGACATGCCAGCGCCGAGGCCAAGGCAGCGATGGTGCGGGCAAATGCATTCGTGCCAAGCAATGAAATGCTTAAAGGACTTGTGCTGGCGGCGCCGGGTCTATTTATATGATTAAAGATATAATGGGAGAGCGCAACCAGATGCAAGTCAAGCAGCAGGAGACCCGCAGTTCTCTGGGGCGGAACCTCACTTACGGCCTGCTCGATCGACTGGGTTCGCAGATCATCGGCGGTGTATATGCCGAAAAGCCGTTTCCGACGGAAGCCGAACTTTCCGTGCAGAACGGCGTCAGCCGCTCGGTCACGCGCGAAGCGGTGAAGATGCTGACGGCCAAGGGGCTGGTCAGTGCCCGGCCCCGACAAGGCACGGTGATCCAGCCTTCCAGCGAATGGAACCTGTTCGATACCGATGTGCTGCGCTGGATGCTGGAAAAACGGTTTTCGATCGATCTCCTCAAGCAGTTCAGCCAGTTGCGCGTCGCGATCGAGCCTGCCGCCGCCGCGCTGGCGGCCAGGGAGGCGGACGAGGCAGGGCTGGGATCGATCGCTGCCGGCTTCGCCCGGATGCAGGCTGCCGAAGAAGGACGGGACGATGTGCTGGAGGCTGATGTCGCCTTCCACGTCGCGATCCTGAGCGCATCGGGCAATCCGTTCTTCGGGCAGTTCCGCGACGTGGTGTCCACCGCCCTGAAGACCTCGATCCGCTACACCAACCGGATCGTCGGGCGCAGCGCCGATCTTGAGTCTCACGAGCGGGTGAAGAACGCCATCCTGTCTCGCGATCCCGAGGCTGCTCACGATGCGATGAAGCTCATCATCGTCGATGCCCTGGATGCGATCGAGCATAACGAAGGCGAGAGCTGAAGGCCAAAGGGCGGCGGGGAAGGGCGGAAAACGATCTGCCGCAAACGATTGACCGCCGTAACCATATATATCATACAAATGGAAAGAAGACGGGAGGGCCTGAACCGGCAAGGACTGCGATCCGCAAGGATCGTCGGCCCTCCCAGCTACGCAGCTGCCGTGAGAGCCCAGACCGATGATGGACGACCAGACGATTTCCACCGACCGCCGCACTGCCATGGCGCTGGGCCTTGCGGGCCTCGGCACGGCGAGCCTTCCCGGCATCGCCCTGGCCGAAACGACGACGCAGGGGCGGGCAGAGGATTCCCCGCGCCGTTCGGTGCTGCTGGCGGAAGGGTGGCGCTTCCATCTCGGCCATGCCGCGGACATGGCGAAGGATTTCGATTTCGGCCTGAACCAGCGCACGTATGCCAAGCCCGGCCGCGACGTTTCGCCCGCCACGCTGGCCGATTTCGATGACAGCGGCTGGAGCGCAATCCGCGTTCCTCACGACTGGGCGGTGGACCTGCCCTTTGCCGCGCCCGCCGCGCCTGCGGAGAAGGACAAGGAAGACGCTGTCGCCGCGCACGGTTTCAAGGCGATCGGGCGCGCATTCCCGCAGAACAGCGTCGGCTGGTATCGCTGCCGCCTGCCGGTGGGCGCGGCTGACAAGGGACGCGCGGTCTGGCTGGAATTCGATGGCGTGTTCCGCAATTGCAAGGTCTTCGTGAACGGCTTCGAGGCGGGCGGCAGCGCCAGCGGCTATGCTCCGTTCCGCGTCGATATCGCCGATTTCCTCGATTACGAAGGCGGCGCCAACCAGGTTGCGGTGCGCGTCGATGCCTCGCTGGGCGAGGGCTGGTTCTATGAGGGGGCGGGGATTTACCGTCACGTCACGCTGGTCAGCGCGGCTGCCTGCCACGTTCCCCAGTGGGGCACATGCGTCCGCGCGGAAGTGGACGGCGAAGGGGCCGCTGTCACCATCCTCACCACCCTGGCGAACGACGCCGAAAGCCCGGCGAAAGTGACCGTGCGCCACGCGGTCCATGATGCGGAAGGGCGGCAGGTTGCCATGGCGGCCGATCACCTTGCCGAGCCGGCCGCGCTCGGCAAGGTGGAGTTCGAGCAGACCGCACGCATCCGGGCGCCCCGGCTCTGGTCTCCGGCAAGTCCCTATCTCTACCGGCTCACCACCGAAGTCCTGCGCGATGGCGTGGTGGTGGACAGGACCGAGACCGCGTTCGGCGTGCGCACCGTGACCTTCGACGCGGTTCGCGGGTTCACCATCAACGGGCAGAACGTGAAGCTGCTCGGAGTCTGCAACCATCAGGACCACGCCGGCGTCGGCGCCGCGATCCCCGATGCGCTGCACGAATGGCGCGTTGACCGCACGCTGGAAATGGGCGCCAATTCCTGGCGCAGCGCACACAATCCCTCCGCGCAGGTCCTGCTCGACATCTGCGACCGCAAGGGCATGATGATGATCGCGGAAACGCGGCTCAACACCACCAACCCCGAGGCGATGGACGAGCTGGAGCGGATGATCCTCTCCTCGCGCAATCACCCTTCGATCATCCTCTGGTCGGTTGGCAACGAGGAAGGCCATCAGGGTTCGGAGCGCGGCCGCCGCATCTCGGCCGAACTGGTAGCGCGCTGCAAGGCGCTGGATCCCACCCGCCTCACCACCCAGGCCATGGACCAGGGCTGGGACGGCGGCGCTGCCGAGGCGGTGGATGTCGTCGGCTTCAATTACCGCACCGACAAGATCGCCGCCTGGCACGAACGGCACCCCGACAAGCCGGTGATCGGCACCGAGACCGGCAGCACGGTCTCCACGCGCGGCGCGTACGAGAACGACGAGGCCCGGCACATCGTCAAGGCCTATGACACCGAGCACCCCTGGTGGGCATCGACCGCCGAGGAATGGTGGACGATCGTGGCGAACGCGCCCTACATTGCCGGCGGCTTCATCTGGACCGGGTTCGACTATCGCGGCGAGCCCACGCCCTATCCGGCGTTTCCCAGCGTTGCCAGCTACTTCGGCGCGATGGACAGCTGCGGTTTCGCCAAGGACAACTACTTCTACTACCGCGCGTGGTGGCGGCCGGACCAGCCGCTGGTCCATCTCCTGCCGCACTGGAACTGGGCGGGCCGCGAGGGGCAGCCGATCCCGGTGTGGGCGCACGGCAACTGCGCGGAGATCGAACTGCTGCTCAACGGCAAGTCGCTGGGGCGCAAGCCGATGCCGCGCAACGGCCACCTCGAATGGCAGGTGCCCTATGCGCCCGGCAAGCTGGAGGCGCGCGGGTACAACGGCGGCAAGGTCGTCGCCCGTGACCAGCGGGTGACGGCATCGGCCCCGGCGAAGCTCAAGCTCACTGCCGAGCGCGTCCGTCTCGCCGCAGGCGGCGCCGATCTTTCGGTGCTGCGGGTCGAAGTGCTCGACAAGGCCGGAAATCCGGTGCTCACGGCGGACAATGCGCTGCGCTTCAGCGTCAGCGGCCCGGCGCGGATCATCGGGCTGGGCAACGGCAATCCCACCTCGCTGGAGGCCGACAAGGGCGACAGCCGCAATGCGTTCAACGGCCTTGCGCAGGCCATCGTGCAGGGCAGCGGTTCCAGCGGCTCGGCCCGCGTCACCGTGTCCGGCGAGGGGCTTTCGCCCGCCGCCATCGATCTCTTTTTCCACTGACCGGCCGCAGGAGAATACCGGTGAAGAACGTCATTCGCGCCGCGCTTGCGGCCTCCACGCTGCTGGCTGCGACTTCGGCTCATGCCGAGACCAAGCTCTATCTCGGCGCCGACCTGTCCTTTGCCAACGAGATGGAGGACTGCGGCGCGGTGTTCCGCCAGAACGGCAAGCCCGTCGATCCTTTCGTGCTTCTGAAGGCAAAGGGCGGAAACCTGATGCGCGTGCGGATCTGGAACGATCCGCAGTGGACGAAGTATTCGAACTACGAGGACGTGCTCAAGACCATCCGCCGCGCCCATGCCGCCGGGCTGGAGGTACTGCTGGACTTCCATTACTCCGACGACTGGGCCGATGGCGACAAGCAGATCGTGCCGGCCGCCTGGGCCAAGATGGACACCCAGCAGCAGGTGCGCGCGCTGCATGACTACACGCGCGAGGTGCTTTCGAAGCTGAACGCGGCGGGGGAACTGCCCGAACTGGTGCAGGTCGGCAACGAGACCAACCCCGAAGTCATGGGCGGCACCAAGGACAAGCCGATCGACTGGAAGCGCAATGCCAACCTGCTCAACGCCGGCGTCGCGGCCGTGCGCGAGGTTTCGAAGGAGACGGGCAAGCCGATCCGGGTCATGCTGCACATCGCCCAGCCCGAAAACGTCCTGCCCTGGTTCGACGATGCGACGGCGGCGGGCGTGCTCGACTATGACATCATCGGCGTGAGCTATTACTCCAAGTGGTCGAAATACAACCTCTCGGGCCTGGCCAAGGTCATCGACACCGCGCACAAGCGCTACGGTGCGGATGTCATGGTGGTGGAGACGGCCTATCCCTTCACCGAGGATAGCGCCGATGCCTCTACCAACCTGCTCGGCACGGATTCGCTGATTCCCGGCTATCCGGCAACGCCGAAGGGGCAGTTGAAGTATCTTGAGGACCTGACGCAGACCGTGGTCGATGCGGGCGGGAACGGCGTGGTCTACTGGGCGCCGGACTGGGTTTCCACGCAGTGCAAGACGCGCTGGGGCACCGGATCGAACTGGGAAAACGCCGCCTGGTTCAACTTGCGGAAGCACGAAGTGGTGCCGGGCATGGACTTCCTCTCGAAGACTTACGTGAAGGCCTCGAAATAACGCAAAACGGGAAGGGCGGCCCCCTGGGGGGCAACCCTTCCCGTCCTTTTGCCTTCCCGTCTCGGTGGCGGGTTGGAAGCTCTTAGAAACGCATGCCTACGCCGACGACTGCCGCGTCACGGCCGCCGAAGTTCGCTTCGTATTCGGTGCGCTGGTATTCGGCCGAAATGTAGGTCTTCGGCGTCACCGCATATTCCAGGCCGCCGCCGTAGCGCACGCCCTCAAGCGAATAGTTGCCGCCGGCCACCGGCTCGAAGCGGGTGCTGGTGTAGCCGACCTTGCCGAAGGCCAGGACCTTGGGGGCGACCACATAGCCCGCGCGGAGCGAGGCGGTGATGTCGCGGCTCACGTCGGTCGTGGCGCTGTCGGTGGTGGAGTCGCCGAAGGAGACTTCCGGGCCCACGGTGATGCGCGGCGCGACGGCAACGTCGTAGCCGGCGTTCACGCCGTAGGAGAAGCCTTCATCGCCCTGAATCTTGTCGAAGCCCATGGTGACGCCGGCGCGGGGGCCGGTGAACGCTTCGGTGTCCTGCGCCATGGCGGGAACCGAAAACGAAGCGGCAAGAGCGGCCGAAAGTGCAATGTACTTCATGGTAATCCTCATAATAGTCCTGCGACACAAAGGTCGTCTTATCTCCAAGGCAAAGTTATTGTTCTGAGATGAGCGCAGATATTCGCGATCATCGTTCAGGAATTAATATTTCTGAAAAATTTCGTATATATTTCTCAGGAAATATATCATCTTGAACAATGCCTTGGGACGAGTTCCCTATGTCGTTCCAAGACTGTACTCAAAGTTAATGGGCCGTATGGGCACCATTCACAAATGTGACAGGTTGGATAAGGTGCCGGTGCAAAGCGCGCTTTTCCGGGCTTCCGGCGGGTTGCAGAGGATGCATTTTCCCGCGCCGGCTTGTGCGGGATACCCTGAAAAAATTGTATTTTCTTCCGCGCCGCGCGCGAATCGCTGGCGGCGATGGCGCTGGCGGGCGGCGTTTCGCGCCGCGGGCGCGCACAAAAAAGGGGCGCCGGGAGGAGATGGCGCCCCTTTTCGTGTTTCCTGCCCTCATGGAGGGCCGGAATGACGGCCCCGCTTGCGCACGGGGCCGGTTGGGAGATCAATATTTGAAGGTCACGTCCATCAGGTAGCTGCGGCCGTACTTCTCGTAACGGGCGATCTGGTCGGGATCGTTGTTCCAGTAGAAGCGGGCGACCTGGTTGGTCAGGTTGTTGGCCTGGAGGCGCACCGAGAAGTTCTTGGTCACGGCGTAGGACACGCTGGCGCCCAGCGTCGTCTCGGATTCGAGGCGGGTGAGCTGCGAGGCGTCCCAGCCGTAGATCACGGTGAACGGGCTGTGATGCTTGAGCGCCACGCGGGCATCGATGCCATGGTCGGAATACCACAGGTCGATTTCGCCGGTGAACTTGGTGAGGCCCACGCCCGGGAACGGATTGCTGACCGGGGCCAGTTCCTTCACGTTGGAATCCACGAAGCTGGCGTTCGCGTAGAGGCCGAACTTGTCGAGTCCGGGGATGAAGTAGAACGGCGTCTGCAAGGTCGCCTCGACACCGGCGATGTAGCCGCCCTTGCCGTTGCGCGGCGAGGTGATCTGGTAGGTGTCGCCGCCGATCGTTTCCTGCGTCTGCGTGTAGCCGACGTTGCTGCTGACGTCCTTGTAATAGCCCGCCACCGCGACGAGCGCGTCCTTGTGGAAGTACCATTCCAGCGAGAGGTCGCCCTGGGTCGCCATGAACGGCTTGAGGTGCGGGTTGCCGCCCGATCCGGTGTTGGTCGGCGGGTAGTTGCTCAGCGCCATGCTGGCGCGCAGCTCGTCGAGCGGCGGGCGGGACAGGACGCGGGCGGCGCCGGCGCGCAGCTTCAGGCTGTCGGTCAGCTCGAAGTTGAGGTTGAGGCTGGGCAGGACGCGGAAGTACTTGTCGTTCTCGCGCACGGGATCGAACACGGTGACGTTCTGCTGGAGATCGTTGTCCCAGTAGGTCCGGCCCGAGAAGGCGTTCGAATGGGTCGAGACGTTGACGAAGCGGACGCCGAGGTTGCCGGTGAAGCCGTTGCCCGCGAAGTCCGACATCACGTAGCCTTCGAAGTTATCCTCCTTGACCCGCCAGTACTTCGACTTGTCGCGCTCGGGCGTGCCGATTGCGAGGTATTCGGCCGCGAGCGTTTCGTAATTGCCCCAGACCAGGTTGGGCACGTTGAAGGTGCCCACCGAGAATTCGGTCAGGTACGAAGGATCGATCGTCAGGTTGCCGAGCGTCTTCGTGTTCACCGTGGCGGTATAGGCGTCGTAGCTCTTCACGCGGTTGGAGTAGCGAAGACCCCCGCCGAAGCCGGTGAAGAAGCCGTCGTGGATGTGGCGATAGACGTCCACCTGCGCGGCGCCGAGGTCGTCCTTGAGGCGCTGCGGGCCGTCGTACTGGCCGGCGTAGTAGCTCGGGATGACCTGGTTGTTGACGTCACCCGGGTTGGAACTGACGGAGACGCTGGGCACCGAGCCGCGCCCGGTCGAGAAGGTCGTGCTCGCCGGATAGAGTTCGGTGGCGATCGCGCCCCACGAATTGTCGCGGCGCGCGCGCGAGTAGGAGCCGTCGAACTTGGCCGTCCAGTCGCCGTCGTCGTACTTGGCGTTGAAGCCGGTCACGAACAGGTCCTTGTCCTCCTGGTAACGGGCAAGGACATTGGTGACGGAGGAATAGTTGTTCAGCGTGGCGCCGGTGATCGTGTTGCCCGACAGCGTGTAGCTGCCGTCCTGGTAGATATCGCCGGGGGCGCCGATCTCGCCGCCCCAGTCGCCCCAGCCGTTCTGGCGGCCGTACCACTGCTGCGACTGGTGCTCGTCGATCTTCACCTTCGAGTAGAGGACATCGAGGTTGATGTCCCAGTTCGCGGTGGGCTGCCACTGGATCGCGCCGGTGGTGGACCAGCGGGTTTCCTTGAGCGCCTTGATCTCGGTCTGCGCGCCCCAGGGTGCGTTGACCGGCTGGCCGTTCAGCGTGGGGGCGTCTTCGCCATTGATGTCGTAAGTGTTGTAGCCCCAGCCCTGGAACGAGTTGTAGCCGTTCTTCTGGCGCTGGAAGGTGCCGCCGACGACGACGGCGAGATTGTCGGTGATCTTGCCGACATACTGCGCGCTGCCGCGCGAACCCCAGCCGGAATAGCCGGGAATGTCCTTGCCGCTGTCATTGTAGAGCGCGCCGGCGCGCGCCGTGAGCGCGGGGCCCTGGTAGTCCAGCGGGCGCACGGTACGGATGTCGATCGTGGCCGCGACGCCGCCCGAGATGATGTCGGCCGACTGCGACTTGTAGACGGTCACGCCCGAGACGATTTCCGAGGGATAGATTTCCCAGCGGACATTGCGATCCGGCTCGGACGAGGCGACTTCGCGGCCGTTGATGAGGCCGAGCACGAGGCGCGGGCCAAGGCCGCGCACGGCCGCCTGGCTGGCGTTGCCGCGATCGCGCGTGGCGGTGACGCCGGGCAGGCGCTGCAGCGAATCGGCGATGGTGACGTCCGGCAGCGCGCCGATGTCCTTGGAACTGATCGTCTCGGTAACGACCGAGGCCGCGCGCTTGGCGTTCAGCGCATCGCGCAGCGAGGCGCGCAGGCCGGTGACGACGATTTCCTCGTCCGTCGTATTGCCTTCGGTCCCGGCCGTCTGGGCGACGGCGGGCGTGGCAACGAGTGCGATGGCGAGAAAGCTGGCACCGCCCATGCGGCGCCGGATTGCGGATTTCATAATTCCCCTCCCAGCTTCGGTTCTTATTTATCGGATAAATAATTTGTCAGACAAATAGAGTCAAGCGTCATTCGCGCATTCGGGCAGGGGGTTTCAACCGAAATCGCCGCCCGTTTATCCGCCTGATGGGCATCCATGCAGCGCGGCTTCGAACACGGGCTGCCGTCTGTACCGTCGATGGCTCTAGAACCGTTCGCGGCAGGCCATCGGGACGATATCTCCCCGATGTGGACCGGCGAGCCAAAGGAGCAGGCAGGCATGGTGATGGACAGGCGCAAGTTCACGCTCGGCGCGGCGGCGTTCGGCATGGGAGCGCTGGCATCGGGCCTGCCCGCCGTCGCCTCCGCCCGCGCGGCGCCGGCGAAGGGCGCTGGCAAGGGCGCCGCGCGTTCGGGAGAGCCGGACGTGCTGGTGCTGGGCGCAGGCATTTCCGGGCTTCAGGCGGCCTGGCTGCTGGAGGAGCAGGGGCTCAAGGTCACCGTGATCGAGGGGCGCAGCCGCGTGGGCGGGCGGATCATGACCCTGCTGGACCAGCCCGGCTATCCCGAAATGGGCTTCAATTCGATGGGCGAAGGCTATGGCCGCGGCCTCGATATCGCCCAGCGTGCGGGTGTGGAGATGCAGGAAGTGGGCGCGCGCTACCGCATCGGTCCGCCCAGCCTGCTCTATATCGGCGACCAGCCGCTCACCCGCGAGGAATGGGCGAAGTTTCCGGGCAACCCCTTCCCCGATGCGTTGAAATCGGTGCTGCCGGCAGAGCTGGTGCCGATGCTGGTCGCCCAGAAGACGCGGCTGGAGGACTGGAATTCGTGGCACGACCCGGTCAATGCGAAGCTCGATATCTCGCTGCACGATTTCCTGCGCCAGCAGGGGCTGTCCGACCAGGCGATCCACCTCTCCTACGATATCGCGCCCTATTACGGCATGAACGCCTATGACGTTTCCGCCCTGCTCAGCGAGTACAACGACGGCTTCGTGAAGGCGCAGATCGCGGCGGGGCCCAAATCCTTCGCGGTGAAGGGCGGCAACCTGCTCATGCCGATGGCGCTGGCGAAGCAGATGAAGGGCGACGTCCTGCTTGGCCGCGAGATCGTGGCGATCACGCAGGACGGCGGCCGCGCCACGGTACACTGCGCTGACGGTGCGACCTTCTCCGCCCCCAGGGTGATCTGCTCGCTGCCGTTCTCCGCCCTGCGCAACGTGCGGATCGAGCCCGGCCTTTCGGGCGTGCAGGCGCAGGCGGTGGCGCAGCTTGGATATCAGCCGATCTCGATGGTCTTCGTCACGGCCGAGGCCCCGTTCTGGGAACAGGACGGCCTCTCGCCCGGCATGTGGACGGACGGCGTGCTCGGCAACGTCATCCCGCAGCGCTACGGCGACGATCCGCAGCAGATCACCGGCTTCATCGTCCAGGCCCGCGCCAACCTTGCGAACTACTGGGACCGGATGGGGGCCGAGGCGGTAAAGGCCATGGTCGTCGCCCGGATCGAGGCCCTGCGTCCGGCGGCGAAAGGCAAGCTGGCCGCGCATTCCTACTTCAGCTGGTCGCAGGAAAAGTTCAACCTCGGAGACTTCTCGTACATCGCGCCCGGGCAGGTCGCCTGGATGGACGAGATCGCCAAACCCGCGGGCAGCCTGTTCTTCTGCGGCGAGCATACCGCCACGGGTGCGCGCGGCCTCGAAGGCGCTCTGGAATCGTCCGAGCGCGTCGCTCTTGAAGTCCTCGGCATGTGAATGCCATGAAGTGCCGCCCCCGCGCCCGCTGACAGGCCAAGCCGCTGTTCGCAAGGCGGAGAGTTGCGGTGCGGGGGTGGGGAAGGGTGCCCGGAATATGGTTCGGGTCCAACAACACGTCGCAAGCGAGAATTGTCCCATGGAATACGATTACGTTCCCCTTCCGCAGCGCCAGCCCCTCAAGTGGCCGAACGGCGCGCGGGTTGCCCTGATCCTGACGTTCAATCTCGAAACCTGGGACCTCACCAAGGATACCGACAAGCCCTATTACGCGGGCGGCCCGGCCATCCTGCCTGACGTGCTGCCGGGCAACACGCCCGATTTCCCGAACTTCACCTGGCGCGAATATGGCCAGCGCGTGGGCATCTGGCGCCTGTTCGACCTGTTCGACGAACTGGGCGTTCCGGCCAGCTGCACCACCAATGCCGTGACTTTCGAACGCCGCAAGGCGATGACCGACGCGGTGCTCGAACGCGGCTGGGAACTGCTGACCCACAACTGGGAACAGGGCGAACTGCTGACCAACTTCGCACACCAGCCGGAAAAGGAGCGCGACATCGTCCTGCGCAGCCTTGAGCAGTTCGAGAAGTACACCGGCCGCAAGTCCAAGGGCTGGCTCTCCTCCAGCCTGCGCGGCACGATGCAGACCGCCGATATCCTCGCCGAGCAGGGCTGCACCTTCTACTGCGACATCATGAACGATGATCAGCCGTTCCTGCTGCGCACGCCCAACGGCCAGATTGTTTCGGTGCCATATTCCAATGAAATCAACGATTTCACTTTCATTACTCGAAAGAACTTCACCACCGACCAGTTCCGCGATGCGCTGATCGAGGAACTTGATGTGCTTTATGAAGAAGGCGGCAAGACCGGCCGGATCATGAACGTCGGCCTGCATCCGCACGTCTCCGGCCGTGCCCATCGCGTGCGCGCGCTGCGGGAGTTCATCGAACACGCCAAGTCGCTCCCCGGTGTCTGGTGGGCCACCCGCGAAGAGATCGCCGAATGGTATCTCCAGAACCATGAGAGCCACATTCCCGGTCAGTTGACCGGCGGATCGGCGGCCTGACGATGGCGCGCGCCGAAAGCATCGTCATTGTCGGCGGCGGCATCGCGGGCATGACCGCCGCCGCCGCTCTTGCGCAGGAAGGCTTCAAGGTCACGCTGCTGGAAAGCGCGCGTGAATTCGGCGAGATCGGGGCGGGCGTCACGCTCTCCCCGAACGCCATGAAGGGCCTCGACTTCATCGGCGTCTGCGAGGAAGCGGCGAGCGCGGGCGTGGAGCCCAGCCGCCAGCGCATCCAGCACTGGCAGGACGGCCGCACCATCGTCGCCAAGGACCGATCTGACCAGCGCGACAAGTACGGCGCGCCTTACGTCACCATCCACCGCGCCGACCTGCACGAAGTCCTGCTGGGCGCGGCGCGGCGGGCGGGCGTCGATCTGCGCACCAGCGCGGGCGTGGTCTCCAGCGAAGGCAATACGGTGACGCTGGTGGACGGTTCGATCGTGACCGGCGACCTGATCGTCGGCGCGGACGGTGTGAAGTCGGTGATCCGCGAACGGTTCGAGACCACGCCGCCGCACTTCACAGGCCATGTCGCCTGGCGCTGCCTGGTGCCGGTGACGCCGGAATTGCAGGAACTTTCGGACTTCCCCGGCATCATCATCGGCCCCGGCGCGATGATCACGCGCTACAACATTCGCGGGTCCACGGCGATGAACCTGGTGTTCTTCTCGCGGCAGGACGGCTGGAACGAAGAGGGCTGGACCACTCCGGTCGATCCCGGGGAGGTCCGCAAGGTCTACGAAGGCTGGTGCACCGATGCGCAGAAGCTGATCGCCGCGGCCTGCGAGCAGCCGATGTACAAGTGGGCGATCAACGCCCGCACCGCGCTGCCGGGCTGGATCATCGACGACAACGTGACCCTGATCGGCGATGCCGCCCATGCCATGACGCCGTTTCTTGGCCACGGCGCGGCCTGCGGGATCGAGGACGGCGTGGTCCTTGCCCGCGCGCTGGCGGCATCGGCCACCATCGGCGAGGGTCTTCGTCGCTACGAGGCCGCGCGCCACGAACGCGCGACTTTCATCCAGGCGGAAAGCAACGCCAACGCCGACCGGATGCAGGGCCAGAACACCGACTTCTTCGGCCTTGAAGGCACCAAGGACGAGGAATCGCTGGGCCTGTTCAACTACGATTGCAGGACAGTACCGGTATGAGCGCGGTTCCCTTTGCCCCCGTTCCCTTTGATGGCCATAAGATCGCGCCTGAAACCGAGGCGTTTCTCGGCCAGACCCACAAGCTGCTGATCGGCGGCGAATGGGTGGAAGGCAGCGGGGAACTGGCCAGCCGCGATCCGGCGACCGGCCTCGAACTGACCCGCGTGCAGACCGGCGGCGCGGCGGAAGTGGACCTTGCGGTTGCCGCCGCGCGGCGCGCCTTCGACGGGCCGTGGTCGCGCATGACCGTGGCGGAGCGTACCGCGCTGATGCACCGGCTGGCCCGGATCATGGAGCAGAACGCCACGCTGCTCAGCCAGCTCGATATTCTCGACAACGGCATGCCCGGTTTCATCGCCGGGCTCACCACCGCCAACTGCGTCGAGATGATCGACTATTATGCCGGCGCGGTGATGCGGATCGAGGGCACCACCACTGCCCCGCCGCGCCATATCGCGGCCGAGACCGAGGCGCTGACGTATACCCTGCGCGAGCCTGTGGGCGTGGTTGGCCAGATCGTGCCGTGGAACGTGCCGCTCTCCACCGCGATCCTCAAGCTGGCCCCGGCGCTGGCGGCGGGCTGCACGGTCGTGGTCAAGCCTTCGGAAGAGACGCCGCTTTCGGTATTGGCGCTCGGCCAGATGGTGCTCGATGCGGGCTTCCCGGCGGGCGTGGTCAATATCGTCAACGGTCTTGGCGGTGATGCCGGGGCGGCGATCGCGGCGCATCCGGGGATCGACAAGGTCTCGTTCACTGGCTCCACCGCAACCGGGCGCAAGATCGTTTCGGCGGCGCTGGGCAATCTCAAGAAGGTAAGCCTCGAACTGGGCGGCAAGAGCCCGGTCATGATCATGCCGGATGCCGACCTTGCGCTGGCGGTGCCGGGCACGGCGATGGCCACGTTCTTCCTGCAGGGCCAGAACTGCATGGCTGGAACGCGCATCTTCGCCCATGCCGATGTGCATGACGAACTGGTGGCGGGGCTCAAGGCTTTCGCGGAATCGATGACGCTGGGTCACGGGCTGGACCCTGCGACGATTCAGGGGCCGATGATCTCCGACGCCCATTGCGCCAAGGTCATGGGCTATATCGAGGGGGCCGAGGCGGCCGGGGCCAGGCTGGTGACGGGCGGCGGGAAGCTGGACCGCCCCGGCAACTTCGTCCGCCCGACGATCTATACGGACTGCCGCCCGGACATGGCGCTGGTGAAGGAGGAGATCTTCGGCCCGGTGATGGCGGTGATGAAAGTGGAAACCACCGACCTCGACGAGCTGGCGGCACTGGCCAACGACACGCCTTACGGGCTTTCCGGCTCGGTCTGGACGAAGGACCTGTCCACCGCGCACCGGCTGGTGAAGCGTATCCGGTCGGGCCATGTCTCCATCAACTGCCACGGCGCGGTGGGGACGAACATTCCGTTCGGCGGCTACGGCCAGTCCGGCTGGGGCCGGGAGTTCGGCAAGGAAGGGCTCGACGGTTACCTGGAAACCAAGGCGGTAACCGCGCGGCTCTGAACGGGCGCTACATCGGGAAACAGGAAAGGGAGGCCCATCGGGACCTCCCTTTTTTTATCCCGGGCTTCAGGCATTTCCCATCGGCACGGGGTTCGACAGATCGTGGCTGATCGCCGCCGCCGTCGACTTGAGATCGTCTAAATAGAGTTCCAGCGCCTGCGACAGGCGCATGGCGGCCACGAAGAACACCATGGTCATCGCCGCCTCGAAGTGGCCGTTGCGGAAGATCGGCACCGAGACCGACGAGGTCTTGCCCGGCGTGAGGTTGAAGTGGTTGCGGCCCTGCACGGCGTAGCCTTCGGCGCGGATGCGATCGACATCGAGGCTGACTTCGGCGGTGGCGAGGTAATTGAGGTCGATGTCCTGCGAGACGCGCATGAAGCGCAGGATCATCTCGCGCTCGTCATCAGGCGCATAAGCCATCGACACCTTGCCCGAGGCGCTGTCGAGGATCGGCAGGGTAAAGCCGGGGTAATAGTGTTCGAACGTCAGCGAGGAGTTCGAATGGGTGCTGTCGCGCAGCATCATCTCGCGGCCCACGCGGATGGCGATGGAGACCGGCCAGCCGAGCCGCTTGGTCAGGCCCACGATGTGCGGCCGGGCAAGACGGACCAGTTCGTCGTCATGCTGGAAGCCGGTTGCCAGTGTCTGCACCATGGCCGTGGCGCGGTAGCGCTTGCGCGAGGGTTCCTGTTCGATCAGGCCTTCATAGAGCAAGGTCTGGACGATGCGGCAGGCGGTGGGATAGGGCACCTCGGATGCCTTGGCGATCTCCATCATGGAGAGCGAGCCGTGGCGGTTGATCGCCTTCAGCGCCGCGATTGACCGCGTGATAGAGCGAATTGGAACCCCTTTTTCCATCGTCAGACCCCGTCCGTTTTTTGTGTTATCGGAAGAGTGACAAGGGAATGACGTTTGCTCGAAATAATCAAGACGATATCCGCCTGTCGGATAGATATGCCGACAGGCGGAACCAAAACGGGTTCATAGTTTTCCGCCAGCGCCCTTTTTCTTGATCGGAACGAAAATTAATTTCGCGCCGGGCCAGCGGGAGGGCCTGATCGCAAAGGCCGGCGCCCCCATGCGGTAACGATTCGCTGCTTACCAGCCGGGCACGATCACCTGGCGGATCGCCTCGCCCGAGGCGAGCTTGTCCATGGCCTCGTTGATCTCCTCCAGCGGGCCGACCGAGGTCAGCAGCTTCTCCACCGGCAGCCGTCCCGCGCGCCAGAGCTTGATGTAGCGCGGAATGTCGCGCGCGGGGATCGAGGAGCCCATGTAGCTGCCCATCAGCGTCTTGGCGTCCGCCACCAGCGACAGTGCGTTGATGGCCAGATCCTCCGACGGGTTGGGCAGGCCCACCGTCACGATCCGGCCGCCGCGCCGGGCAGAGCGATAGGCATGGGCCAGTACGGCGGCCTTGCCGACCGTTTCCACCACCACGTCGCTGCCCATGGCCGCATCGTCCTCTCCGGGGGCGGAAGCGCTGGCCGCGCCCAGTTCCAGCGCCAGCGCGCGTTTGGCAGGGGACGGGTCCACCGCATGGACCGGCTGCGCGCCCGCCGCCAGCGCGCCGAGCAGCGCGGAAAGCCCGACGCCGCCCAGCCCGATCACGGTCACGCTTTCGCCCGGCTGGACTTTGGCCGTGTTCATCACCGCGCCGACCCCGGTGAGCACCGCGCAGCCGAACAGTGCGGCGGTCTCGGGCGGGATATCGGCGTCGATCTTCACCAGCGAGCGCCGGTCCACCACCGCCTGCGTCGCGAAGGCCGAGACGCCGAGATGGTGGTGGACGACGCCGTCCTCGCAGGAGAGGCGGCTGCCGCCGCGCATCAGTTCGCCCTTGCCGTTGGCGGCGGCGCCTTTCGCGCAGAGGTAGCCCTCGCCCGAGAGGCAGGCCGCGCATTGCCCGCAGCTCGGCAGGAACACCAGTACCACGCGGTCCCCCACCGCGAGGTCCGGTTCATCGGGATCGCCAAGTGCGAGCACGGTGCCCGCCGCCTCGTGCCCCAGCGCCATCGGCATCGGCCGGGGCCGGTCGCCGTTGATGACGGAGAGGTCCGAGTGGCAGATCCCCGCCGCGTCGATCCGCACCAGCACTTCGCCGGGCAGCGGATCGGAGAGATCGAGCGGCCGGACCGCCAGCGGCTCGTTCTCGGCATAGGGCCGGGGATGGTCCCCGGAGCGGGAGAGGACGGCGGCGGCGATCCGGCGCTTCATCGGCTTACTTCGCCGGAGCCGGAGCAGGCGCCCACTGCTTCTCGAAGTCCCACACTTCGTCGAAGCCGATCAGCGAGCAGAACTCCTTGAAGTTGAAGATGCCCTCGGGCTCGCCGATGCCGTGGTCCTTGAGATCGCGCAGCGACTTCTCGATGGCGGTGCAGGCGACCAGGCTGGTGAGCGAGGGGTAGATCGCATAGCCATAGCCGATCTCCTCCAGCACCGAGGCGAGCGGGATCGGCGTGGAGCCGCCGTTCGCCATGTTGGCCATCAGCGGCTTGTCGAAAGCGGCGCAGGCTTTCGCCATTTCCTCCTCGCTTTCCAGCGCTTCGGGGAAGAGGACGTGGGCGCCCGCCTTGTCGTAGGCTTCGAGGCGGCGCATCACGCTGTCCAGCCCCTCGCTCTGGCGCGCGTCGGTGCGGGCGATGACGAGGAAGTCCTCGCTCTCGCGCGCGGCGATCGCCACCTTGATCTTCTCGACCATGTCTTCCACCGGGATCACCCGGCGGAACGGCGTGTGGCCGCATTTCTTGGGGAATTCCTGATCCTCGAGCTGGATCGCGGTGACGCCGGCGGCCTCATAGCCCTTCACGGTGTGATGGACGTTGAGCAGGCCGCCATAACCGGTATCGCCGTCCGCGATGACCGCCGCATTGCTGGTGCGCACCAGCGTTTCCATGCGGTTCTTCATCTCGGTGTAGGTGGCGATCCCGGCGTCGGGCAGGCCCCAGGCCGAGGCGGTAAGCCAGTAGCCGGTGCCATAGACGAGATCGAAGCCGACCTTGTTGGCGATCACCGCGGTGATCATGTCCTGGATGCCGGGAATGACGAAGAACTTGCCGCTCTCCAGCTTCTGGCGGAAAATCGGATTGGCCATGATGGTGCTCTCCTGTGTTCTGTTTATTCGGCGGCTTCTGCGAGAGCAGGAGCGGCCACATGCGTCCACTGCGGCGCGATGGGGGCGGGAAGGCCGGTTTCGGCAAGGCAGTTGGCGCGCAGCGTCTCGATGTCCGGGCCGAAGTTGAACACGCCGATTTCGCCGCGGGCCTTGCGCATTTCGGCGCGCAGGGCCTGCGTCGCGGCTTCGTCCACCGCGCCATCCACCAGCACCACGCCGTAGTCCTTCGCGCCTTCGGCGGTGACGAGGCCCTGCTTCAGTTCCTTGGCCAGCAGCGCGGGATCGCGGTCGAGCGGATCGCCCCAGCCGCCGCCGCCCCAGGTGATGAACTGCAGCTCGTCACCGGCCTCGACCGGATAGTCCTCCAGCTTGTTGCCGACCACGATCTGCGTGCCGTCCGCCTTGGTGAGGATCTTCTTCGCACGCTTGCCCGGAAGGCCGCCGTTGACGCCCCAGGGCGGCACGAACCAGCGGTCGTCATGGATCGCGATCACGCCGCTCTCGAGGAAGCGGTACACCATGTTGATGCCGTTGCCGCCGCGATGGAGGCCCGCGCCGCCCGAATCCGCCACTGTCTCGTACTTGACGATCTCCAGCGGGAAATAGCGTTCGAGGAACTCGTTGGGGACGTTGGTGAAGCCGGGGAACAGCGAGTGTCCGTCCGGCCCGTCGCCCAGCGGACGGCCGGGGATGCCGCCGAAGCCGATCTGGAACAGCTGGAACCACTTACCGGCCTTGTCGTGCCCGGCATAGAACAGGTGCGGCGAGGAAGAGAAACCGGCGGCGTTGAGGAATTCCGGCGTCTTCTGGCCGAGCAGACCGCCCAGGATGTCGAACAGGCGGCCCAGAACGTGGGTGCGGCCCGAAAGCGCGGCCGGGAATTTCGGCTTGAGCAGCGAGCCTTCCGGGATGCGCACGTCGATCAGGTCGTAGTAGCCATCGTTGAACAGGATCTGCGGATCGAAGATCATGATCATGTAGATGCCGAAGAACATGCGCATCATGTTCTCGTTCAGCAGCATGTTGATCGAGGCCTTGGACTGCGGGTCGGTGCCGTCGAAATCGAGCACCACGCGGCCGTTTTCGCGCCACATCGTGCACTTGATCCGGTAGGGACCGTAGCCCATGCCGTCATCGCAGATGTAGTCCTCGAACGTGACCTTCTCCTCGCCGATGGAGGTTTCGATCAGATGCTTCATCGCGCGGTGGTTGCGTTCGAGCAGCATTTCCGTGGCGGAGACGAACACGTCGTCGCCGAAGCGTTCCACCATTTCCACCACGCGGTGCGCGGCGACGCGGCACGAGGCGATCAGCGCGTTGAGATCCGCCTTGCACCAGTCCGGCGTGCGCGACTGGTGCATGACCAGCTTGACGAGATCCTCGTTGTATTCACCCTTCTTCCAGATCTTCACGGGCGGGATGCGCACGCCTTCCTGGAAAATCTCGGTGGCGTGGATCGGCATCGAGCCGGGGACCATGCCGCCGATGTCGCTCTGGTGGCCGAACATCGAGGTATAGGCGATCAGGCGCCCGTCCTTGAACACCGGCAGCAGCACCAGCCAGTCGTTGCAGTGGCTGATCGCGCCGCCGACCGAGTAGGGGTCCGACAGGAAGATCAGGTCGCCGTCTTCCACGGTGCCGTCGAACCCTTCGAGGAAGGGGCCGATGTAGGAACCGAACTGGCCGACGATCATCTTGCCCTGATGGTCGGCGATCAGCGGGAAGGCGTCTCCCTGTTCGCGGATGCCGGGCGACATCGCGGTGCGCACCAGCGTGGCGTCCATCTCGATGCGGGCGTTGCGCAGGGCGTTCTCGATGATGTCGAGGGTTACGGGATCGACGGGAACCGTCTGGAACGGGGCTTCATTGGCCTGAATGATACGTGCGGGCATGGTCTTGGCTCCCCTCAGGCGAGGTTGATGAGGATGTTGCCGGCGTGATCGACGGTGCCGACGCAGTCGGCCTCGATCAGCGTGGTGGAGTCCATCTCGGTGACGACGGCGGGTCCGGGGATCACGTCTCCGGCGCGCAGCTTCGCGCGGTCGTAGATGACGGCGGCCTGCATTTCGGTGCCGGTCCACAGTTCGTGGTCGCGGATCTTGGCGCGGATGGGATCGCCGTCTCCCTGCTCCAGCGGCGGCGAGGGCAGTTCGAGGGCAGGGCCCATGGCGACGGCGCGCAGGTTCACCAGTTCATGGGCGCTGTCCATGTTGAAGGTGAAGAGGCGCAGGTGCTCGGCATCGAAGCGGGCGGTGACGCCGGCAAGGCCATCGGCGCGCAGCGTTTCCGGGTCGATCGAAAGCGGCACTTCGAAGGCCTGGCCTTCATAGCGCACGTCGAGTTCGAACTGGCTGGTGATGTCCGCCTCGGCAATGCCTTCGGCGGCGAGTTCGGCGCGGGTCTGCGCGGCCATTTCTTCCAGCAGGGCCAGCACGTCGGCCTCGCTGGTGTCCGCCACGCGCTGCGAGAACGAGCGCGCGGTTTCGGTGCGCATGCGGGTGGTGGCATCCCCGAGCGCGCAGAGCACGCCGGGCGAGACCGGCGAGACGGCGGGCCAGGAACCCATCAGCTTGGACACGGCATTGACGTGGAGCGGCCCGGCACCGCCGAAGCCCATCACCGCGAAGTCGCGCGGGTCGTAGCCCTGCTGCACCGAGATCATGCGCAGCGCGCCGAACATGTTCTCGTTGACGATGTCGATGATGCCGCGCGCCGCTTCCATCAGGCCGATGCCGAGCGCGTCGGCAATGGTCTGGACGGCCGCCTTGGCGCCTTCGCGGTCGAGCTTGAAGGTGCCGCCGAGGAGGTTCTCGGGCAGGTAGCCGAGCACGACGTTGGCGTCGGTCACGGTGGGCAGCTTGCCGCCCTTGCCGTAAGCGACCGGGCCGGGCACCGCGCCTGCCGATTGCGGGCCGACGCGCAGCGCCTTGGTCAGTTCCGGCACATAGGCGATCGAGCCGCCGCCCGCGCCCACCGTCTTCACGTCCAGCGCCGAGGCGCGGACCGAGAGGTGGCCGACTTCGGTGGTACGCTGGCGGCGCGCCTCGAGGTTCTCGATCAGCGCCACGTCGGTCGAGGTGCCGCCCACGTCGAGCGTGAGGATGTTTCTGATGCCGGCATTGCGGCCGACCCAGATCGCGCCGGTCACGCCGCCTGCCGGACCCGACATCAGCAGCGAGACGGGGTGTTCCTCCGACTTTTCGGAAGACATCAGCCCGCCGTCGGAGCGCAGCAGCGAGAGCGAACCCGCCATGCCGGCGCCGCGCAGCGATGCGCGCAAGTTGCGCACGTACTTGCCGACGACCGGACGCACCGCCGCATTGGCGACCGTGGTGAGCGTGCGTTCGTATTCCTGCATTTCGGGCAGGACCAGATGGCTGAGCGAGATCGGCACCTCGGGCATGATCTCTGCCGCCAGTTCCGCCACGCGCGCCTCGTGCGCGCCGTTGAGATAGGCGTTGACGAGCGCGACGGTCAGCGCCTCGACGCCGGAAGCCTTGAGCGCTTCGAGCGCGGCGCGGATCTCGCCTTCGTCGATTCCGGCGGTTTCCTGTCCGCGCGCGTTCATGCGGCCGCTGATCTCGAAAGTGTCCTCCAGCGCGGCCAGTGGCTCGGGCTTGGGCCAGACGATCCAGCCGGCCAGGCCGCCCGGCACGAAGGAACGGGCGATCTGCATGACCTGCCGGTAGCCCTGCGTGGTGATGAGGCCGACGCGCGCGCCCTTGCCTTCAAGCACCGCATTGGTGGCCACGGTGGTGCCGTGCAGGAAGAATTCCACGTCGGACGGGGCGATGCCGCCCTTTTCGCAGACCGCGGTGACACCGTTCAGGATGCCTTCGGAACTGTCGTGCGGGGTCGATGGCGTCTTGTGACGCCAGAACTCGCCGTTGTCCTGGTTGAAAAGAAGCAGATCGGTGAACGTCCCTCCGACGTCCACGCCCAAACGATAGGTCATGCGTTCCCCATCCGGCTTTGCCCTCAGGCAGTGTTCGGTTCCGGATCTCGGGCGCGGATTGCGGCCGACGACTCCGGGTGATGAAATGGTATATCGATATGACAATACGGCAAGGCCGCATTGCAGTCTGCGTACCGCGCCGGGGGGCGGGCGCTGCGGTTTCGGACAGAGTTATCCGCCAAGCGAATTTTTGGGGTGGCGGGGGGCCGCCGCGCCGTTCACCAGATTAGGAAAGGTCGCAACAAAGGAGACAGCCATGCCACTCGACTTCAGCACGCTTCGCCCCGGCACGAAGGAGTTTCTCGCCCGCCGCGCGGGCGGTGAGGGCCTGCTTATCGGCGGGGCATGGGGCACGGCTGCGCAAGGCGCCACCTTCGCTACCCTCGATCCGGCCACCGGCAGCGAGCTGGGACAAGTCGCCAAGGCGGGCGCGGCCGATGTCGATGCCGCCGTTTCGGCCGCCCGCGCGGCGCTGGCCGGCTGGGGCGCCACCGTGCCGGTGGAGCGCGCGCGCATCCTGTGGAAGATCGCCGACCTTATAGAAGCGAACATCGACGACCTTGCCGAACTGGAAACGCTCGACCAGGGCAAGCCGCTGTTCGTCGGCCGCTGGGCGGAGATCCCCGGCGCGGTGAACCAGTTCCGCTTCTTCGCCGGGCAGGCCATGGCGATCGAGGGCAGCACCCTCGAAAGCTCGATCAACTACCAGCCGCAGGGCAAGCAGATGCGGACCTGGACCGTGCGCGAGCCGGTGGGCGTGGTGGCGGCCATCGTGCCGTGGAACTCGCCGCTGGTGCTCACCGCGATGAAGCTGGCGCCCGCGCTGGCGGCGGGCTGCACGGTGGTGCTCAAGCCCGCCGAGGATACCTCGCTCACCGCGCTGCGGCTTGCCGAACTGATGGTGGAGGCCGGTGTTCCGGCAGGCGTCATCAATGTCGTCACCGGGCTTGGCGGAGAGACCGGCGCGGCGCTGGCCGCCCATCCGGGGGTGGACAAGATCGCCTTCACCGGCTCCACCGCCACCGGCCGCGCGGTGCTCGATGCCGCCAAGACCAACTTCAAGCGCGTGACGCTGGAGCTGGGCGGCAAGTCGCCCTCCATCGTCATGCCCGACGCCGATCTTTCGCTGGCGATCCCTGGCGTGGCCAATGCCATCTACTTCAACGGCGGGCAGGTCTGCATCGCCGGATCGCGGCTCTACGTCCACCGCTCGGTCCATGACCAGGTGGTGGAGGGCGTGGCGGAATATGCCAAGGGCCTGAAGCTCGGCCACGGCCTTGCCCCCGATACGCAGATGGGCCCGGTGGTCTCGCTGCGCCATGCCGAGCGGGTCGAAGGCTTCCTGCAGCGCGCGCGGGCCGAAGGGGCGACGATGCTGGCGGGCGGCGAACGCACCGGCGAGGCGGGCACCTTCATCACCCCCACCGTGGTCGTCGACGTGAAGCCCGGCATGGAGATCGTGCGCGAGGAAGTGTTCGGTCCGGTGCTGGTCGCGCAGGCGTTCGACGATGTGGAGGAAGTGATCGCCGCCGCCAACGACAGCGAATACGGCCTTGCCGCCAGCGTCTGGACCGAGGGGCTGTCGAACGCCCACCGCATGTCGAGCGCGATCAAGGCGGGCACGGTGTGGATCAACTGCCACGCCATGTATGACGCCACTCTTGCCATCGGCGGGGTCAAGCAGTCCGGCTGGGGCCGGGACAGCGGGCGGCAGGCGCTGGAAAACTACCTTGAATGGAAGACCGTCTGCGCGGTCGTCTGATCGGGGGCATCATCGCGGGTTGAGGGAGGAGGGGCGCATCGCAAGGTGCGCCCCTTTTCGTTGTCCTGCCTGCGCCGCTCCGTGCCGCCCGCCCCCCCCGGACCGGCTGCGGGCGGGCGGAGTGTCCGCCAACCGGCGCGCCTCCCCGTACCTCGGATAGTTCCGCGACTTCGCCCGTCCCGCCGGACCGCCCGGTCCATAGCGGGGGACGGAACAGGAAATGGAGTCTGCTCGATATGGCGGCAGTTGAACGGTGTCAGGTGGCGATCGCGGGGGCGGGACCGGTCGGAACGGTTCTGGCGACGCTGCTGGCGCAGGCGGGTATCGACGTGGTGGTGCTGGAAGTGAACGGCGATTGCGCGCAGGATCTGCGCGCCTCCACGTTCCATCCGCCGACGCTGGAAATGCTCGACCAGATCGGGGTGACGCCGATGCTGCTGGAGAAGGGGCTCAAGGCGCCGGTCTATCACTGGCGAGACCGTCACTCGGGCGAAGTGATCGACTTCGACCTTGCCGAGATCGACGACGTGACCCGCTACCCTTTCCGCATCCAGTGCGAACAGTATCACCTGTCGCGTGCGCTTGCCTCGGGGCTTGAGAAGCAGGGCAATGCCGATGTCCGCTTCGGCCAGCGCCTGCTGACCTTCGAGGAGGACGCGGACGGCGTGAACCTTGCGGTCGAGACGATGACCGGCATCGCGCAGATGCGCTGCGATTACCTGATCGGTGCGGACGGCGCGAATTCCATCGTGCGCAAGTGGCTGGGCATCGAATTCGACGGGTTCACTTATCCCGAACGCTTCCTCTGCCTCTCGACCGCGTTCGAACTGGGCGACCACATCCCCAACCTGGCCTGGGTCAACTACGTGTCCGACCCGGACGAATGGCTGGTGCTGCTGCGCGTGCCCACGCTCTGGCGCGTGCTGGTGCCGACCGACGGTTCGCTCAGTGACGAGGAACTGCGCTCGGATGCGATGAAGAACGCGATCTTCGGCAGGCTGGTCGGCGACGGGGAGATGGTGAAGACCGAGCACCGCACGCTCTACCGGGTCCACCAGCGCGTGGCGAAATCCTTCCGCGAGGGCCGCGTGCTGCTGGCGGGCGATGCCGGGCATCTCAACAACCCGCTTGGCGGCTTCGGCATGAATTCGGGCGTGCATGATGCCTTCAACCTGTTCGAGAAGCTGCTGCCGGTGCTCAAGGGGCAGAAGACGGGTTCGGGGGCAGAGGAGAACCTCGCGCTTTACGACCGGCAGCGCCGCGAAGTGACGCACAGCTTCACGCAGATGCAGACCAAGGAAAACATGGCGATGATCCGCGGCGGGCAGGACGAGGCGCACAAGCGCCGCCGCGAAGCCATGCTGGCGATCAAGCAGGACGATACGCGCCGCCGCGCCTACATGCTGCGGCAGGCGATGTACGAGAGCCTCGCCCAGGCGGCCGAGATCCGCTGAACCAGGTCGTAAACCAGACCCCCGGCACCCCATCAACCAGCGGCACCGGCACCGGTCCGCAACAGGAGTATCTGCAATGGGAGACGTTCTCGGTTGGCGAAAGCTGCTGGGTGTCATCGCCCCCTCCACCAACACCGTGGTCCAGCCGGACATGGAGCGCATGCGCCCTGCGGGCGTGACCAACCATTTTTCGCGCATCTATGTCGAGGACCCGCTGGCGCTCTCGAACGAGGATTTCATCGCCGGAACCACGGCGATCGCCGAAAACACGCTGGACGCGGTGCGATCGGTGATGACCTGCAAGCCGGACTACCTCGTGCTCGGCATGTCGGCGATCACGTTCTACGGCGGGGTCGAGGGTAGCCGGAAATGGAAGAGGCAGGTCGAGGAACTGGCGGGCGTCGGCGCGTCTACGGGGGCGGAATCGGTGGCGGCGGCGCTTCATGCCTACGGCGCGAAGACGGTGAGCTTCGTTTCGCCCTATTACCCGGTCGCCAATGCCGAAGTCCGCAATTTCCTGGAGGAATCGGGCTTCACCGTGAAGCGCGACGTGCCGCTGGAATGCCGCCGCTGGACCGACATCGCCAAAGTCGGCCCTGACCGCCTGCGCGAGGTGATCGAAGAGCTGGACGGGGATGACGTTGACGCCATCGTGCAGGTCGGCACCAATCTCTCGATGGTGGACCTTGCGGCCGAATACGAGGCGAAACTGGGCAAGCCGGTGATCGCGATCAACACCGCAACCTACTGGCACGCCCTGCGCGCGCAGGGGATCGCGGACCGGATCGAAGGCATGGGCCGCCTGCTCGCCGAATACTGAGACATGCGCCGCACCGGAGCGGTTCCGGGGCGGCGCAAAGGATCGCCTGTCACGAACCCGAAGGCATCGACAGTTCGAAGACCGTCAGGTTCCTGTCCGAGCTGACATGTACCGTGCCGCCGTGCGCCTTGGCGATTTCGGAAACGATGAACAGCCCGAGCCCCAACCCGTTCCCCCGCTCGTTCCCGTTCGCCATGGTGAACGGTTCGAACAATGTGGGGACGAGCTCCGGGGCGATCGGACCGCCTTCATTGGCGATCGACAAACTGAACCGCCCTTGCCCGCTGCGCGCGTGCACGGTGATCGGCCGGTTCGGGGTCCCATGGACGAGCGCGTTGCCGACCAGGTTGGAAAGCAATTGCGAAATCCGGGAAATGTCGCAGATGATCGGTTCTTCCAGATCGAGGATCACATCGATCGATGCCTCTGGATGAACGATCTGCAATTCCTCGATCACCTCTCGAACGGGCGCTTCCAGCGAGTCCGTCGTCTGCAGATCGAGGAATACGCCGTCGCCCAGGCGGCCGCGCGCAAAGTCCAGCAGGTCGTCGATCAGCATTTCGATGCGCCGGGTGCTCTGGCCCATTTTCTCGATCACCAGGGCGGCCCGAGGTGAGGGATCCATCCTTGCAAGCAGCCTCATTCCCGAAACCACGGCGGCGAGGGGATTGCGCAGATCGTGGCCGAGGATGGCGATGAAACGTTCCCGGATCAAAGCGGAACGATCCGCATTCGCCAGTTCCTGCTCCTTGCGGTGCAGATCGTCCTGAAGGTCGAGTTGGAGGCCGATCAATCTGGCGAAATTCTCGAATGTGGCTACGATTCCCGGATCGGACAGCTTGGCGGGAAGCGGGTCCAGCGCACAAAGGGTTCCGAAGAAACTGCCGTCGCGGCGGAAGATCGGGATCGAGATATAGCTTTCGAAGCCATATAGACGCGGCGTGTGGTGATTGTGGAATATCGGGTCCAGGGCCACGTGATCGATGATCACGCCGGTTCCCGAATCCCGGATCTCGTCGCAGATCGTCGTCTTGAGATCGAGCGAGCCGCCCACTTCCAGGCCGAAGGCAATTTCGTCCCTGACCGCACAGGCCGTCCAGCTGGTGCTGGTCACCCGGGCCACGGCGGCGAAGCGCAGGCCGGTAATGCGGCAGGCTATCTCCAGGATGGAGGGCACCGCGTCGATACGGGCGACCGCTTCCATATCATCTGCGATCAGGTCCGACATCGCGTGCATTTGCTTCCCTAGCCTTGAACCCGATTGGCCTAGCTCAGTATGACTACGCGATCAAATTCAAGTCTGGGCCTCAATCCTTCCGGCTGCAGGGCGCGGGGGCGGCGCCCCGGGAACGGAAAGCTCAGGCCCCTACCGCGCCTTGCGCGACGAGGGCTTCGATCCGCTCCGGCGCATAGCCCAGCGTTTCGAGCACCGCGCGGCTGTTCGCGCCGGGGGCGGGCAGCGTCACCGGCGCGCCGGGGCGCAGGCCGCCCATCTGGAGCGGGATCGTCGGCAGGCGGGTTTCCTCGCCGGTGTCGAGCACGACCGGTTCCAGCCCGCCTTCGGCCAGCTGCGGATCGTCGAACATGTCCTCCGGACGGGCGATGGGGGCGAAAGGCAGGCCGGTGCCTTCCAGCTTCGCCACGATCTCGGCCCGCGTCATCGAGGCGACGAGCTGGCGGACCTGCGGCAGGATACGGTCGCGGGCGAGGACGCGCTGGTTGTTGGTGCGCAGGCTCTCGTCGGCCCAGAGCTCATGCAGTTCGAACAGGGCGCAGAACTTCTGCCACAGCACGTCGGAAACCACGCCGATGAATACGGGCTCGTCGCGGGTTTCGAACACGTCGTAGATCGCCCAGGCCGAGATGCGCGCGGGCATCGGCGCGGCGGCTTTCCCGGTGACGGCGAACTGCGCCATGTGCTGGCCAACGAGGTAGGCGGTGGTCTCGAACAGGCTGGCGACGACCTTCTGGCCGCGCCCGGTGCGATGGCGCTCCTCCAGCGCGGCGAGGATGCCGATCACGCCGAACATGCCGCCGGTCACGTCGATCACGCTGGAGCCCGCGCGCAAGGGGCGTCCCGGCGGGCCGGTCATATAGGCAAGGCCGCCCATCATCTGCGCCACTTCGTCCAGCGCGGTGCGCTGTTCGTAGGGGCCGGGCAGGAAGCCTTTTTCCGAGCAGTAGATCAGGCGCGGATTGGCCTGTGCCAGTTCCTCGTAGGACAGGCCGAGCCGGTCGAGCGCGCCGGGGCGGAAATTCTCGATCAGCACGTCGGCGCCCTCGGCAAGGTCGCGGGCGACCTGCAGGCCCTCGGCCGACTTGAGGTCGAGGCAGATCGACTGCTTGCCCCGGTTGTACATCGGGAAATAGCCCGAGCCCGAGCCGAGCAGGCGCCGGGTCTGGTCCCCGCCGATGGGCTCGATCCGCACCACTTCGGCGCCCAGCCCGGCGAGGATGTGGCCCACGGCGGGGCCCATGACCATGTGCGTGAATTCGGCGACGCGGATGCCGGCCAAAGGCTGCGGGACCGCTGGCTGCGTTACGTTCTCGCTCATCGGGCGATCCTTTCGTTGTAGTCGAGCATCGGCCCGGCATCCGGCGTGAAGCCGTAGAGTGGTTCGCCGGGCAGGGCGGCGGCCAGGATCTGGCGCACTTCCAGCAGGCGTTCGAGGTCGATGCCGGTATCGAGCCCCATGGCATTGAGCATGAGCACGAGATCCTCGGTCACGAGATTGCCCGAGGCCCCCGGCGCGGCGGGGCAGCCGCCGAGCCCGCCGAGCGAGGCGTCAAGCGTGGTGATGCCCTCCTCCAGCCCGGCCAGCGCATTGGCGAGGCCGAGCCCGCGCGTGTTGTGGAGGTGGAGCGTGGTCAGCATGTCCGCCCCCACCGCCGCCCTGACCTTGCGAACCAGCCGCCGGACCTGCGCGGGGTCGGCATAGCCGGTGGTGTCGGACAGGCTGAACTCCTGCGCGCCCGCCTCGGCCGCGGCAAGGGCGAGGCGCACGACAGTATCCTCCGCGACGGCGCCCTCGATGGTGCAGCCGAACGCCGTGGCGAGGCCGACGGCGAAGTGAACGCCTGCCGCCCTTGCGATTTCGGATGCGGCCGCGATTTCCGCCAGCATCGCCGGATGGTCCTTGCGCACGTTGCGGATGGAATGGGTCTCGCTCATCGAAAGGGGGATCGACATGGCGTGGACACCCGCCTCCACCGCCCGCTGCGCCCCTTTGGCATTGGGCACGAGGGCGACGACGTTGAGCCCCTCGATCCCCCGCGCGAAGCGGACCAGTTCGGCGGTGTCGGCCATCTGGGGCAGCAGGCTGGGCGGCACGAAGCTGCCCACCTCGATCTCGCGCACCCCGGCGGCGGCCTCTGCGGCGATCCACGCCTTCTTGGCCTCCAGCGGCATGATCGCCTTGATCGACTGCAACCCGTCACGCGGGCCGACTTCGGAAACGAGTATCTGCGTCATGGTGTTCTTTCGAGAGTGGCCCCGAGGTAGACCCAGGGCCGCGCCTTGCGGTCGGCCGAGGTCCAGTCCTCGATTTCCGGCAACGACTTGAGCGTGAGGTCGATGGCATCGAGCCCTTCGAGCAGCATCTCGCGCGGTTCGGGCTCGATGGCGAAGCGGTGGATGGCGGCGCCGCAGCGCACTTCCTGCGCGGGCAGGTCCACGGTCACCTCCTGCCAGGCCATGGCGGCGATGGCCGCTTCGGGCAGGACCACGGGAAGGAGCCCGTTGCGGATGCAGTTGGCCCGGAAGATCGGTGCGAAGCCTTGCGCGATCACGCAGCGCATGCCGTACTCCGCCAGCGCCCAGACGGCATGTTCGCGGCTTGATCCGCAGCCGAAGTTCGCCCCGCCCAGCAGCACTTGCGCGCCCGCCGCTTCGGGGCGGTTGAGCGGGAACGCCGGGTCCGGCACGCGCGCGGCGGCGTCGATATAGCGCCACGGCGCGAACAGCCCGTCGGCAAGGCCGGTGCGCCCGGTGCTTTTCATCTCGCGGCTGGGGATGATCGCGTCGGTATCGACATTGTCGCGCAGCAGCGCGGCCGCGCGCGAGGTGAGGGTGGTGAACGGGGTCATCGCGCCGGCTTCCGGATCATGAGTTCGCGGGGATCGGCGATCGCGCCGGCAATCGCGCTGGCAACCACGGTTTCCGGGCTGGCGATATGGGTGCGGATGCCCGGCCCCTGCCGCCCCTCGAAGTTGCGGTTGGTGCTGCTGATCGTCCGGCTGCCTTCGGGGAAGCGTTCGCCCCCTGCGAAGAAGCATAGCGAGCAGCCGCTCTCGCGCCATTCGAACCCGGCCTCGGCAAAGATCGCGTCGAGCCCCTCGGCCTCGGCGGCGCGCTTCACGGCGGAGCTTCCGGGCACCACCATGGCCTTGCGGATCGATGGCGCGACATGGCGCCCCTTCACCAAAGCGGCGGCGCGGCGCAGGTCCGAGAGACGGGCATTGGTGCACGATCCCAGGAACGCCACGTCGATCGGCGTGCCCAGCAGCGGGCTGCCGGCATCGAGGCCGATATAGTCGTGCGCCCGCGCCGGTCCCTGCGGCACCGTGCCGTCCACCGGCACTGCATGTTCCGGGCTGGTGCCCCAGCTCACCATCGGGGCGAGCGCGGCGGCGTCTATCACGATCTCGCGGTCGAACCGGGCGTCCTCGTCGGTTTTCAGGCCGTGCCAGTATGGCTCGCCGAAGTCCTCCGGCGCATAGCGGCGGCCCGCCAGATATTCGAAAGTCTTTGCATCCGGCGCGACGATGCCGGTCATGGCCGCGAACTCGGTGGCCATGTTGCACAAGGTCATGCGCGCCTCGATGTCGAGCGCGCGCACAGCCTCGCCCGCGAACTCCACCACATGTCCCGCGCCGCCGCCCGCGCCGTGCGCGGCGATGAGCGCCAGCACCATGTCCTTGGCGGTGACGCCGGGCGCAAGCGTGCCGGTATAGGTGACGCGCATCGTCCCCGGCCGGTCCAGCCGCAGCACGCCGGTTGCCATGGCATGTTCCGCCTCGCTGGAGCCGATCCCCCATGCCAGCGCGCCCAGCGCGCCCTGCGTGCAGGTGTGGCTGTCGGGCGCGACAAGGGTGACGCCGGGCAGGACGATACCAAGCTCGGGCGAGATGACGTGGGTGATGCCCTGGTCGCGGTCGTTCACGTCGAACAGGGTGATCCCGGCGGCCCGCGCGGCGGCGCGGGTCTCGGTGATGAAGGCGGAGCCGCCCTCCATCAGCGTGCCGTCGCCGCGGCCGGGGCGGGTATCGACGATATGGTCCATCACCGCGAAAACGCGCGCCGGATCGCGCACGGGGCGCCCCGCTGCCGCCATCGCCTTGAGCGCGGCGGCGCCGGTCCGTTCGTGCAGGAACACGCGGTCTATGGCGATGAGCGCGGCCCCGGTCGCGCTGTCCGCGACATGGTGGGCCTGCCAGATCTTTTCGAAGAGAGTCTTGCCTGTCATGTGTCGTCGCACCCGCTTTCGCGCGGTTTCAGTCGTCCTGTCCGGCAAGGTCGACCACGACCTTGCCCATCGATCGGCCCGAGAGCAGCCGCTCCACCGCGCCGAACACGCCCTCGATGCCGATGTTCGGCTGATCGTCGAACCGCACCTTGATCCGGCCTTGTGCGTAAAGGTCGAAAAGCCGCTCGCGCGCATCGGCCCAGTGGGGCGTGAGCAGCCCGTTCATGAAGCCGCGTACCGAAGCGCCCTTGTAGTAGATGGCATGGGCGATGCGCGGGCCGGTGACGATCTCGGGCTTGCCCTCCAGGTCCGAGGCGGCGCCGCCCACCACGAGGCGGCCATGATTGGCGAGATTGGCGAGGAAGGCATCGAAGATCGCGCCGCTCACCGTGTCCACCGCCACGTCGAGGCCGCCGGGATATTCGGCCGCCAGCACGGCGCCTACATCCTCGGACTTGTAGTCGATCACCCGTTCCGCCCCGAGCGAGGCGACGAAATCGCATTTCGCCCGGCCGCCCGCCACGCCGATCACCCGCGCGCCATTGAGAACGGCAAGCTGAACCAGCAGGTGGCCAAGGCCGCCCGCCGCCGCCGAGATGGCCACGGTTTCGCCGCGTTTCAGCTCGCCGATCCGCTCCAGCGCGACAAGGGCGGAAACCCCGGTGGAGGCCAGCGCCAGATATTCGCGTGTGGCGGCGGGCGCCTTCACGAACTGGCTGGCGGGGCCGGTATTGGCCTCGCGGTAGCCGCCGGTGAAGCGCACCGTGACCGCCGCATCGCCCACCGCGAAGTCGCTCACACCTTCGCCCACCGCTTCCACCGTGCCGATGGCCTCGACCCCGGTGAAAGTGGGCAGGGCGATCTTCACATAGTCCACCGCGTTGCGGGCGATCTGGGTGTCGAAGATGCCGTTGACGCCGCAATGCAGGTTGCGCACGCGGATCTCGCCGGGACCGGGCGCGGCCAGCGGCAGTTCGACGATCTCGCTTCCTTCGCGGAACGAGGGCGCGACGCGTTCGAGACGGATGGCGCGGTAGATCTCGCTCATTGCGCGATCTTTCCCTGCGGGAAGCCGAGCCCGCCCGGATTGAACAGGCCCTTGGGGTCCATCACGTTCTTCACCGCATCCAGCACATCGAGGAACGCGGGATCGCGCGTCTCGCGGTAGGGATAGGCGCGGCCGATCTGGAAATGGGCGGCGCCGTATTTCTTGCAGATCGCCTTCACCTGCTCGCGCGCTTCGGCGACCAGCGCGGTCGCCTCCGGCGCGGGGCCAAGCTGCTTCAGGCGCTTGAGATGCTCGGGCTCGACCATGGATTCATGGACCGGGCGATAGCCTTCGGGCCAGAAGAACACCGGCTCGATGACGATGGCATTGGTGGAGAGCGAGGAGAACAGGAAACCGTTGTGAATGCCCAGCGCATCGAAGCGGGCCTTCATCGCATCGAAGTAGGCGCGGATTTCGCCGAACATGGCAGGCGCGGTGGAAAGCGAGGCCTGTCCGTGAACCGGCACCCAGCTTTCGCCTTCGGGGCCGAGGATCGAGTTCGGCGCCGGGAACGGCATGGCACGGATCACCTTGGCGATCGAGTTCTCGATCTCGGTGCCGCCGAAGCGCCTGGCGATATCGCGGGCACTGGCGATATCGGCCGCCACCGATTCCTTGCAGCGGCCCTCGGCGGTGATGTGAAGCGGGTAGTCGTCCTCAGGGATGAAGTCGCGCCCGCCCATGGCGATCTTCGCGGCGGCCAGCAGGCCCTTGCCCAGCGACTTCTCCTTGGCCACGACTTTGCCCAGCGTCTTCACGTCGCTGGCGAGCGACATGCGGCGCATGCGGACCTTGGTGAGGCCGGGGTCGAAGCCGCAGGTCTCCGAAGCGATGCCGGCGCGGGTCATTTCCGCCAGCGCCTCGATCATGATCTGGCCGGTGGGGAACGAGAACGAGACCGAATCCTCGAACCGGGGCGTGCGGATCAGGCGGAAAGTCACTTCGGCCTTGAGCCCCAGCGTCCCGGAATCGCCGCAGAACAGCCCGGCGAGATCGGGGCCGAAGTGGCGGTAGTGCGGCGTGTCGCCGTCAGGGCCGCGCGCGCCGGTGCGCAGCGTCCGTCCGTCCGCCAGCACCATGGTCACCGCGATCACGCTCTCGCTGGAGGTGCCGTGGTGCCCGGCGCCGAACATCGCGTTGAGCTGCGAAAGACCGCCGCCGATGGTGGAATAGATGCCCGACATCGGCCCCCAGAAAGGGGTGCGCAGGCCATGCGGCGCGAGCGCCTCGTTGAGCGCGCGCCAGGTGCAGCCGCACTGCACGGTCACCGTCATGTCCTCGGGGCTGATCTTCAGCACCTTGTCCATGCGGGTGGTGTCGATGGTGACGGTGTCGTCCGTGACCGGGAGATAGCTTTCGGTATAGCTCATGCCCGCGCCGCGCGGCGCCAGCGCCACACCTGCCTCGTTCGCGGCCTTGACCACGGCGGCGAGCTCAGCGGTGGTGGCAGGCGCCACGGCCAGCATGGCGACGTGATCGGCGCGGGTCCACACGTCCTCGCTGAACAGGCGAAGGCGCGCCTCGTCGTCGCTGACGTTCTCCGGCCCGACGATGGCCACCAGCGCGGCGCGCAGGTCGGCGGGGCAGGGGGCGATCCCGGACAGGGTTTCGTTCGTGGCAGGGTTGGCGGACATGGCTTGGTTCCCCGAACGCTGGAAGCCTTGAATTGGCTTTGTATTAGATCAATTGAACGCGGGTTTCGCGATTGCCCGCCTGTCGGATGAACATGGTCACCTGTCGGACAGTTCGGCCTCTGCGAAAGCGCTCCCCACGCGCGCGGCGCCCAGCCCGGCGAGCCGCCCGAAGGTCACCGCCGTGGCAAGGCCCATCGCGGGCAGGTAGCCCCAGTAGGACGGTCCCGAGACCGACCTTGCGGCGCCGCCGCCGGCGAAGAGATTGGGCAGCCGCGTGCCATCGGCGCGCAGGACGCGGGCCTCGCCGTCGATCTGGAGGCCGCCCTGCGTGTGGAAGATCGCGCCCACCACCCTGAGCGCCCGGTAAGGGGCGGCAGGCGGCAGGTCGGTTCCCCAGACGCGGCCGAAGGGGTCGGCTCTACCCTCGCTCTGTGCCGTTTGTGTCGCTTTCAGTGTCGCCTCGAGCGCGGCGGCGGGAACGCCCATCGCCTCGGCCAGATCGGCGATGGAATCGGCCTTTTTCAAGGCGTTGAGGGCCTTGAGCTGCTGCATCTCGGGAATATAGTCGGCAGCGGCCTCGATCCTGGCGTCGAAGACCACCCAAACGTGATCGCCCTCCTGCCGAAGCACCGGGTGGACCATGCCGGCGATGTCGGCGGTCTCGTCGGTAAACCGCTCCCCCGCCATGTTGACGAGCACGCCGCCCTCCACCGGAACGCCCGGCGGCACCGGGATTCCCTGCGGTTCGGTCAGCATGGCGTAGCCCTGGTAGGCCCCCATGTCGCCCAGGGCGGCGCCCAGCTGCTCGCCCACCCGCACTGCCGTTCCCCGGCTGCCTTCGTGGCCGTTGTTCCGGGCATGGGCCATCTCGGGCATGTACCGGGCGACCATGGCGTGATCGGCGGCAAAACCGCCGCAGGCCAGCACCAGCGCGCCGCAGCCCACACGCTCTACCGAGCCATCGCGCCGGGTCAGGGAAACGCCCAGAATTCGGCCGTTTTCATCGGATTCCACCCCGGAAAGCCGGGTGCCCGCCATCACGTCCACCCCGGCGTCATCAAGCCGCCGGTGCAGCAGTTCCACCATGTCCTGCCCCGAATGGCCGCGCCATCCGTGAACCCGGTAAGTGCTGTTGCCATAGGCCGGGCGGAAGCCGGTATCGAGCTGCCACGGCATGTCGAGAGCGCCGACCATCCAGTCCACCGTCGGCCCTGCGTGATCGGCGATGGCGCGGGCCAGCACCGGGTCGGTCTGCCCGCGGGTCTTGGCGATGATATCGGCGTAATAGCGCTCGGCATCATCCTCGATCCCGTGCTCCGCCTGCGACCGGGTGCCCGCCGCGCAGATCAGGCCCTGCGACATTCCGGTGGAGCCCATGGGCCGCTCGTCCTGCTCGACCAGCAGCACTTCGGCACCGGATTCCCGCGCGGAAAGCGCGGCAATGCAGCCGCATGCCCCCCCGCCGACCACCAGGACCGGGACGCTGAATTCGAAGGCCTCGCCGCTCATGCCTCGCTCGCGAGTTCGTCGCCCACATCGCCCGAGGCGACATCTTCGGCGAGCATGGCGGCCTCGTTCTCCTGCTGCACGATGCGCAGGATGCGGGCGATGTATTCCTGATTCCACATCTGCCGCTCGGCCGAGGCAGCGCGGTCCGGCGTGAATGCGTCGATCTCGCCTTCCGACAACACGCCCTTTTCGAGCAGCAGGCGTTCCAGCGTGTCCGCGCGCTGGCGGGTAACCGCCAGTTCCTGCGCCACCGCCATGGTGATGGCGAGAACCCGCTCCACTTGCGGTTCGAGGAAATAGGGGCGTTTTCCTGCTGGTTTGGCGCCGGCGTGGTTGAGGGCGTCGGTAAAGCTCATGCCACGGCTCCGATCACGTGCCAGGCCGCCTTGCGGCCGTAATCCTCGGTTTCGTCCTCGGCCGCATCGGGGAACAGTTCGCGGTCGACGACGCCGAACACGCCGCCGTGGATCAGACTGTCGACGGCGAACCCCGCGGCGACCATTTCGGCATCGAGGTCCATCTCGTGCATCCGGCTCCAGAACGGCTCGTTGTTGTAGAAGGCATCCCAGTCGCGCATGGCCTGCTCGAAAAGTGGCATTTCAGGCGCGTACTGCGGCTGCTCCACGTGAAGGACGACGCCGCCGGGCCGCAGCAGGCGGCGGGTCTCGGCGAAGATATTGCGCAGCGCCCTCGTCGAAAGCTCGTGCAGGAACATCGTCGTCTGGATCCAGTCGAAGCTCTGGTCTTCGAACAGCGAAAGATCCTCGCCGCTGGCCTGCACGAAGCGCACGTTGTCAACGCCGAGCGACTTGGCGCGCGCAAGACCGTAGCGCAGGACCGGCGCGCCGAGATCGGCGATCGTCAGTTCGGCATCGGGAAAGGCCTGGGCCAGCGGCAGGCTGGAATGGCCCACCGTGCCGCCGATTTCGAGGATCCTGCGGGGCTTGAAATCCGGAAGGTTGCGGCGGACCCAGTTGACCACGGCATGCCCGCCGCCGTCCGAATACTTGCCCAGCAAGCCGCTGGTGGTGACGAAACCGGCGTGGTCGTAATTGGCGCCGTTGGTCACGTCGCCGGGGAAGTATTCCGTGTGGTAACTGCCCGGCATGCAGTGATGATCCACGGCCGAGACGTAGCGCGGGATTGGCAGCGAGGGATCGAGGGCCAGTCGCTCGTCGCCATCGGTAAGATCGGCGGCGATCCGGGCAAGCCGTTCGTTCTGGCGCAGCGCCGTCCAGCGCCCGGCCTGCTGCCGCTGCTCCATCGTCATGCGGCGCAGTGCCGACCAGGTCTGGAACGCCGGGTCATCGAGCATGGCCTTGCGCGCTTCGTGGCGATTGGCGAGCGGACGGCCGTTCTGCGCGGCGAAGCCCGGCGCAACGCGGTTTTCAAACGATGCCTTGACCCCCGGCACCACGCGCGCGGCGAGATGGCGGTTCATCTGCGCGAGGAAGTTGATCCGCTCGATCTCGTCATGGCTGGTCTCGGGGAAAACCGCGTGGCGGCCAATCACCCGATAGTCCGGCGGGCCATCGTAGGCCGCGTTAGGGTCGTTGCCGGCCGGGGCTGGGGAATGGGGTTTCTGAGACGTCTTCACGGCCTACCTCATTTGTTATAGAGATATGATATAATGGCCGGGCGCCGGAAGCAAGCACGCTAAGCGGCGATGACCGGCAGGCGACAAGAAAGGGACGAAGAATGCTGATTTTCGCGCTGTTCAACCTGAAGCCGGGGATCTCGGTCGAAGCCTATGAGAGCTGGGCCCGCGAATCGGACCTCCCCACGGTGAATGCATTGTCCTCGATCGAGAGCTTTCGCGTTTTCCGCACGACCGGCGTGCTCGGCAGCGATGCGCCGCCGCCGTTCGGCTATGTCGAAGTGCTGGACGTGAAGGACATGGAGCAGTTCGGCGCCGAAGTGGCTTCGGCGGCGATGCAGGAAGTGGCCGCCGCATTCCAGGGCATGGTCGAAGTGACATTCCTCACCACCGAGGAAGTGACCATCGGAGAATTGGCCGCATGAGGTTCGCGGACAAGGTTGCGGTCGTCACCGGGTCGGGCCGCAAGGGCGGTCTTGGCGAGGCCATTGCGCGGCGGCTGTCGGAAGAGGGGGCAAGGGTCGTCATCTCGGACATCGGCGGTTCGCGCGATGCGGCGACGCCGGATGGCATGATCGGCGGAACCGAGGAAATGCGCGAGATTGCTGCCTCGCTGCCCTCCGGCGGCTCGACGTTCGCCTGCGACGTGCGCGATCCGGACCAGGTCGAGGGATTGGCCGATCATGCCATGGAAAAGCACGGTTCGCTCGATATCTGGGTGAACAATGCGGGCATTGGCTACATCATGAAGCCGCTCGCCGAAGTCTCGCCGGAAGACTGGCGCGCGGTGATCGATGTGAACCTGAGCGGGGCGTGGTTCGGCCTTCAGGCGGCGGCGGCGCGCATGGTGCGCCAGGGGCGCGGCGGCCGCATCGTCAACATCGCCAGCCAGGCCGCCAAGTCGGGCTTTCCCCATGCTCAGGCCTATACGGCTTCCAAGCACGGGCTTGTCGGCCTTGTGCGGTCTGCCTCGATCGAGCTTGGACCGGAAGGGATCACCGTCAACAACGTCTGCCCGAACCATGTGACGACCGGCCTTGGCAAGTGGCAGAACGAGCATTTCGCCGAAGTCCAAGGCATCTCGGTGGAGGAATACCTCAAGCGCATGGCTGCGCGTATTCCGATGGGCCGCCCCGGCCTGCCGCAGGATACCGCGAGCGCGGTCGCCTTCCTCTGCTCGGATGAAGCGGCCTATATCACCGGGGAAAGCATGAATGTCTCGGGCGGCGAGGAACCGCACTGAGATGAGCGAAAATCCCGCCGAAGTCCTGATCGATCACGCCCGGTCGCTTCGCTGGGAGGCCATTCCCGGCGCGGCGCGCGAGCGGGCGTCCGTCTTCCTGCATGACAGTCTTGCCGTGGGGGTGGCCGGACGCAACGCCGCCCATGCCGACGGCGTGCTGGAAATGGCGAAAGGTTGGGGCGAGGGCGGCGCCGCTGGTGTGCTGGGGCGGCCGGGGCTGCGCCTTCCGGCGGCTTCGGCGGCCTTCGTCAATGCCTTCCAGATTCACGGGCAGGAGTACGACTGCGTCCACGAACCGGCGGTGCTGCATCCGATGGCGACCGTGCTGGCAGCCCTGCTGGCCGAGGCCGAGCGCGGCGCGCCGGTGAGCGGGGAACAGTTCCTGACCGCCATTGTCGCCGGCGTGGACGTGGCGGTCACGCTGGGTATCGCCGCGCCGGATGCGCTCCGGTTCTTTCGTCCGGCCACGGCAGGCATCTTCGGCTGCGTCGCTGCCATCGCCAGCCTCAGGGCGATGCCGCGCGTCATGGCGCTCGATGCTTTCGGGCATGCGCTCGCGCTGGCCTCCGGCACCATGCAGGCGCATGTCGAAGGCAAGCCCGCGCTGCCGGTGCAGGTTGCCGGTGCCGCGCGCTCCAGCCTTGTCGCCATCGATCTCGCGCATGCCGGAATGCCGGGTGTCGAGCACCCGCTGGACGGCCCTTTCGGCTACTTCGCCCTGATGGAAAAGCGCGAGGAACTCGGCGCGGCGCTTGCGCGGCTGCAGGAGGGGCACCGGATCACCGAAGTGAGCTGGAAGCCGTTTCCGACCGGGCGGGCCGGCCATGGCGGTATCGTTGCTGTCCAGAGGCTGATCGAGCGGGGACTGATCGCGGGCGCGCCGAGTGCTGAAGGGCTGGAGAGCCTTGAATATCACGCGCCGCCGCTCATCCACCGCCTCGTTGGAAGGCCCGCCAAGGCGGCGATGGAGCCGGGCTATGCACGGCTTTGCCTGCCTTTCCTGGCGGCGGTGACACTGCTGCGGGGAACCGTTTCGCTTGGCGATTTCCAGAGGGAAACCCTCGAAGATCCGCAAATCCTTGCGCTCGCCGCCCGGATACGGGTGGTGGCTGACGACAATCCCGATCTTGCCGCCTTCGTTCCCGCAAGAGCGGTGGCGCGAACCCGCGATGGCCGGGAATGGACGGAAGATGTCGCCGCGCAGTTCGGCTCGCCCGAGTGGCCGCTGTCCGGGGCAGAGCATCTCGCCAAGGCGCGCGCCTGCCTTGCCTTTGCAGGGCTGGAGCATCGGCATGAGGCTCTCGCTCAGGCCATCGCGGACATGCCTGGCTCTGCCGATGCGGTGGCACTTCTGAACGATGCCGGCGTGATGGGCTGAGGGGTGGTTTCTCCGCTGTGCGGAGAGCCGTGCCGCAGGGCGGACAGGTCATGTGCAGGCAAGGCACGATTGTCACTTGCATTATGATATAAAACTATATCAAATAATCGAGCGGATCGGGCAGGGAAGCGAAATGACCTTACTCAAGTGCGCCACTCACGTCGTTGCGGACCTTCCGGCGGCGGTGGATCGGTATCGGGACTGGATGGGCTATCGCCTCGTCGAACAGGGAGCGGTTCCCCCCGATCTCGCTGCCGCCTGGCAGGCACATGCCAGTGCCGGACGCGGCTATGCGCTGATGCAGCCCGCCTCGGGCGAGGCGGTGTTCCTGCGCTTCGTCGAAGGCGATCCGGTACCCGGCTACGCGCCGATCCGCAGCTATGGCTGGGCCGCCATCGAACTGTGCGTTTCCGATGTGGAAGCGGTGAACCTGCGGATGCTGGAAAGCCCGTTCGAGGTGATCGGTCCGCCCAGGGAACTGGACGGTTTCGCCACCGTGAAGCCGATGCAGGTGCGCGGGGCAGACCAGGAGACCGTCTACCTCACCGAAATCCTTGCTCCGGGGCCGGAAACCGGCCTTCCCCAGCCTCGCTCCCTCGTCGACCGGCCCTTCATCATGGTGCTGGCCTGCCCGGACCTGCGCAAGTCGGCGCAGTGGGTGAAGGACGTGCTCGGGTTACCGGTGATCGATCCGGTGGCGATCCGCTATTCGATGATCACGCTCAGCTTCGGTCTCGACGAGGATGCGAAGACCGAACTGGTGACCGCCAAGGGTGCGGGGCAGGTCTTCCTTGAGCTCGACCAGTATCCCGAAGGTGCGACCGAGCGCCCGCGCCATCCCGGCGCTCTCCCGCCCGGCGTTGCCATCACGACCATGCTTCATCCCGATCTTGCGCGGCTCGAAGGGCACTGGGCCGCGATGCCGGTGGTGCGCGAAGGGCCGCTCTATGACGGCCGCCGCAGCGGGGTGCTGGTGACGCCGGAGGGCGCGCTGCTCGAAGTGATCGAAGGCGGGGAGATTTGACGATGAACACGCAGATCCGCATCCGGCGCGGTTTCGCCGATCTTGCGCAGGGGCAGGTTCATTACAGGGCGGCCGGCACGAAAGGCGCGCCGCTGCTCATCCTTCACGCCTCGCCGGGCAGTTCGCGCCAGCAAGTGCGCCTGATCGAGGATTTCGCGGGCGAAGCCATGGTCTTCGCGCCCGACACCCCCGGAAACGGCGATTCCGATGCGCTTTGCGCCGAGGAGCCGGAGATTCCCGCGCTGGCGGCAGTCATGGTGGACTATCTCGACGCGATGGGGCTGGAGCGGGTCCGTCTCTACGGTTCGCACACCGGCGCCGCCATCGCCGCGGAACTGGCGATACTCGCTCCGGAGCGTGTCAGCCATCTCGTGCTTGACGGGGTGAGCCTGATCGAAGGCGCCGAACTGGAGGAGATACTCGCCACTTACGCTTTCCCGTTCGAGCCTGATCTGGACGGCGCCTATCTGGCGCGGCTGTTCCAGTTCTGCCGCGATCAGTACCTGTTCTTCCCGTGGTATCGCCGCACCCGCGCCGGGCGGCGGGACGGCGGGCTGGGCAGCGCGGAGGACCTGCACGCCTGGGTCACCGAAGTGATGAAGGCGAGCACGACGTACCATCTCAATTACCGGGCGGCCTTCAAGTGGCCCGCAGACCGGCGCCTGTCGCTGATCCAGTGTCCCACGCTGGTGACGGCGGCGACCAACGATCCGCTCTACGATGCCAGCGTGCGTCTGGCGCCGTTGCTGCCGAACGGCCGCTTCCTGGAACTGCCGCGCTTCGACGATCCCACATTCCGCGCCGTTCGCCATGACGCGATGGCCGCCTTCTTCGCAGGAAATTCCTGAACCATGGATATCGGTCTTTCGCTGCTCACGCTGCTTCACATCCTGATTCCGGTCTACTGGCTGGGCGGCGATCTTGGCGCATTCTACGGTTCGCGCTTCATGGTCGATCCGAAGCGTTCGGTGGCAGAGCGCATGATGGCGCTCAAGATCCTCAACAATATCGACATGGCGCCGCGCACCACGCTGATCCTCGCATTTCCGACCGGTTTCGGGCTTGCTGTCGCCAAGGGATGGCTGGATCTGCCCGCAAGCTGGGCGATCCTCGCAGGGGTGCTGGGCCTGGCATGGCTGGCGCTGGCCTGGACGGTACACCTCAAGCACGGCCCGCAGGGACAGGCATTCAAGCGCTTCGACATTCTCGTGCGCTACATCGTGCTGGCCGGGCTGGCGGCGGCGGTGATCCTGGGACTTTCGGGCGAGATCGCGCTGCCGCTGTTCATCACGCTCAAGATGCTGGCGCTGGGCGCCTGCATCACGCTCGGCCTTGTCGTGCGGCGCCAGCTGGTGCCGCTGTTCCCCGCCATCGTGCAGATGCGCGAAAGCGGACCGACGCCCGAGACCGACCGCGTGATCGCCGCCGTCAACGGCCGCGCGCGTATCAGCGTCCTCACCATCTGGGTGCTGGTGCTGATCGCCTGCTTCCTCGGCATCGCCACCCCTCTCTGACTTACGGAGCAACCATGCAGCAGCATCGCACGATCAGCGGAAAGATCCTCTACACCTCGCGCAAACCGGGCCGTGAAGGCCAGGAACGCGGGCGCGAATGGTTCACTTTCACGCACCACACCGACGGCAAGCGCTCCCTGCGCGCGCGATGCGAGATCGACGAGCCCGCGCCCACCGTTCACCGCGACGTGGTCTACAGCCTCGACGAGAACGACCGTCCGATGGATTGCTTCGTCCGCCTGACGATCGGCGACAGGTTCATGGGTTCGGGCCTGTTCATCATCGGCGAGGACACGGTGGAATGCGAAAGCTACGGTCCCTCGATCGGCCGTATTTCGCAGAAGATGCCGATCGGCGGCGATTTCGACGGCTTCGGCACGCATCCGATCTCGGGCGACGCCTATATCACCAAGAAGATCGACCGCTCGCTGGGCGTGCACAAGCGCAATTTCCGCTGCTTCCTGCCTTCGCCCGACCATCGCGGCGCGACGCCGCCGCTGATCGCGGAATCGAACATCGATCTCGGCTTCGTCGGAGAGGAGACCGTTACCGTCGCGGCGGGGACGTTCGATTGCTACAAGTACCAGTTCACCGACGATGCAGGCGGCATGATCTCCGTCGATGGTCATGCCCATCCGCCCTACGAGCTGTGGGTGACGGCAGACGACGACGCGATCTTCGTGCAGGGCGGTGTCGGCGGATATATGCAGACATGGTATGAACTTGTCGAACTAAGTCGCTGATAAAAAGCATACATCTGAGCCGGATTGAACCCCGGCTCAGCCCAGTTCGAGCGCGCCGGGGTTCATCAGCCCTTCGGGATCGACCGCGCGCTTGAGCGCTTCGAGCAGTGCGCGCGCTTGCGGGCGCAGGACCGAGGCATAGGGATAAGTACGCCCGATCTGGTTCGACGCTGCGCCCAGTTGCGCGAACAGGGCGATCAGTTCCTCGCGAACTTCCATGACCAGCGCGCGCGCATCCGGCGCGGCGGGCGGCTCGTCCAGACGGGTCGCCGGGCCCAGCACGTCGCGGTGCAGCGGCAACCAGGCATCGCGCCAGTTCAGGACCGGCTCGTAACTGAAGGCATGGGTGCCCATCACGGTTATGAGGCGCGAGACGGTCACGCCGGCGGCGTCCAGTGCGGACTGGCGGCGGGCCAGCAGCGCTTCCACCGCCGCGGTGAGGCGCTGCGCCTCGCTGTGCGGGACTTTGGCGTTAAGGGCGATCCAGCGGTCTGCCAGGGGGCCGAGGATCATGTCCCTGACCGGCGGGAACAGGTCGGCGCGGCCCGCGCGCGGAATGGAGTCCGGCAGTTCGCGGCCGCCGAAACGGCCGGCGATTGCCCGCGCCGCCTGCCTGTCCGCCGCGATGGCCGCCTCGCTGCGGCCGGCGAGGACGAGGTGGAGCGAATGGCATCCCGCCGCGATGAACGAGCGCCCCGCCAGGGCGAGTTTCGCACCGGCCCTCAATCCCTTCAGGAGCCCGCGTTCCTGCCCGGCGACCTTGGCCAGCATCCGGGCGTCGCGGAGGAGATCGGTCGGGCCGGAGAGAGCGCTGCGGGTCTTGTCGGCGTCCATCAGGTAGGCATCTTCGGCAAGGTCGGCGCGGGCGACTTCGCAAAGCGCGGCGATGCCGTCGGCCTGTCGCTCGAAACCGAAGGAGAGATAGCCGAAGTGTCCCGGCGCGCGGATCAGGCGCAAGGTCACGCGGGCCTTGATACCCAGCGCGCCTGCGTCATGAACGAAAAGGCCGGTGGTATCGGGGCCGAAGGTGCGCAGGAACGGGCGCGGGGCGCGGGCGACGGCCCTTTGTCCGGTATGGAGGATCGAACCGTCCGCCAGTACCACTTCCATGCCAACGACCGCTTCCGCCGCCGAGACGTGACGCGCGGTGCCGAGGAACAGCGCGCCGTTCGACAGGCCGCCGCCCACCGTGGCCCGGCTGCCGGAAAAGGTCCCGAAAAACGGCAATCGCAGGCCGAGCGGAGCAAGCGCATCGTGGATCTGCTTCCACGTCGCGCCGGCCTCCACGGTGATGGTCATGTCCTCCTCGCTCACCGCGATCACGCGGTCGAGGCGGGACAGGTCGATGGCGGCGAAGCGGCGGTCGGCGGGCGTATAGCCGCGAACATAAGTAAGGCCGCCGCCGCGCGGGGCCATGGCGATCCCGGCCCGTCCGATCAGCCCGACCGCTTCCGCAAGCGCCTCCACCGTAGCGGGGCGGACGACAAAGGCGCAGTCCGCGCCTTCTTCCAGCAGGTCCGAGCCATGGAGGCGCAGGCTGTCGGGATCGGCGAGGATGCCGTCCGGGCCGAGCGTCTCGGCCAGTCGGTCCAGCAGCGGGGCGAGGCCGGTCATGCCGTTTCTCCCGCAAGTTCGGCGGCGGCGGCGCGGAAGCTGCGCCGCGCTGCCATGAGGAAGAAGCAGGCGCCAAGGCCGCAGCCGAAGAATACGCTTCCCAGCGACCAGGCGATGCCGCTCCTGCCGGTGAACACCGTGTCCGACAGGAAGCCGACGATGAAATTGCCCGCCGTGAGCGCGATCAGGCCCGAAGCGATCGTCTGGAGCGCCATGACCTGCGCACGCAGGGCATTGGGGGTTATCTGCGCGAAGCCGGAATAGACGGCCGAGGTGTTCCAGTTGAGGAACAGGGCGTTCAGCAGATATCCCGCCAGCGCAAGGCTGCCGCTTGGCGCAAGGCAGGCAAGCGTGCCGAATACCGCCATCGAGGCGGCGCAGCCCATCGCGCAAAGGATCGGTGCGTCGGCATGCCCGCGCCGGGCCAGCCAGGCGATGACCCAGCCGCTGTTCACTGCCGCGAAGATCGAGACGGGAAAGCCGTAGAGACCGAGAATCTTCCCGGTTTCGGCGGCGCCCCAGCCATGCACGCGGATGAACAGCGCCGGGAACCAGCCGACGATGGCGTAGACGCAGACGAGGTTCAGGACCGATCCCAGCATGAACAGCGCGAATGCGCCAGGACGGCGGGCGAACAGGCGAAGGATCGGGCGCAGGCTGATCGGTTCGGTCGCCCTTGCGCCGCCCTGCCGGGCCGGTTCCCGCGCCGTGAGCCAGAGCAGCAGGGCAAGGACGATGCCCGGCGCTCCGCAAAGCACGAAGACCACCTGCCAGGTCTGCATGCCGCCGAATACGGCGGGCAGGCCCGCAATCAGCCCGTCGGCCCAGTCGAGGAACAGGCCGCCCAGCGCCATGGCTCCGGCCGTGCCGAGCGAACTGCCGGTCACGAACAGGCCATAGGCCTTGGGCCGCACGTCCGGTGCGAAGTAGTCGGCGATCAGCGATGTCGCGACCGGCACCAGCGCCGCTTCGCCCACGCCCACCATCATTCGCGCGGCGAAGAGTTCGTGAAAGGTGGTGGCGAGCGAACAGCCGATCGTTGCCAGGCTCCAGAGCGTAAGCCCGCCCAGCAGCAGCGGCACGCGCCGCCAGCGATCGCTCAGCATCCCCAGCGGTAGCCCCAGGACGCTGTAGACGACGCTGAACGCCATGCCTTGCAGAAGGCCGAACTGGGTATCGTCAATCGCCAGCGACTTTTGCAGCGGTTCGATCAGCAGCGCGATCGAAACCCGGTCAAGGATAGCCAGCGCATAGGCCAGCGTCAGGAGCGCGAGGACGTACCAGGCATAGGACCGGCGCGGGAACGCGGCGGCGAGCGGCGCTGCGCTCTCGATGCCGGCGCTCACGAAGCGGCCGGGACGGCGGCGCCGAGCATGGCGGTCAGGATGGCCGCGCCTTCCTGCGGCGAGGCGGGCAGGGCGGAGGTTTGCCCATCGCGCAGAAAGCCTGCGATTTCCTCCGCCCCGCGCTGGGCCGGATCGTCGCCAAGGGTCACGAAGGTCGGCACTGTGACTTCCCGCCACTTCTCTGCAGAGGCGGCAGTCAGGGCGGCGGCCACGCAGTCGCCATAACGCGGGAGTTGCTTGAGCACGCCGGTCAGCGCGGCGTGCATCTGCGCCGGTTCGGGCAGCGCCGCGGACTTGCGCGCTGCGCCTTGCGTGCCGTCGAACCATGGCCACTGCACCTGACTGTCCCGCAGCATATGCCAGATGCGGTGGAGATGGGTTCCGGCATGGGCATCGAAGGGGATGACCGGGCAGCAGGCGGCGTTGAAGGCAGCGTCGATGTCCATGTGGGGGGCGCCGTGGATCACGAGCGTTTCCACCAGATCGGGACGCTGCGCCGCCAGCCTGGCGCCCAGCGGCGCGGCAAGGCCGATGGCGAGCACGTCCACTTTGCCGAGAGCCAGATGCTCGATGACTTGGGCCAGGCTATTGGCCAGAAGGTCGGCATCCGGTTTGGCCAACGGATCGGAATCGCCAAATCCGGGCGGGTCGGGCACGAGTGTCGGGCGCGAACCGGCGAGGGCCTGTGCCCATGCCTGCGCTTCCAGGGTGGTCGGCGCGGAAAGTGCGAGCACCGTTCGGCCGCTGCCCGACAGGTTCCGGCGCCAGTGAAGTTGACCTTTCGGAAGGTCCACATAGCCGGCCTGCGCATCCGGTGCGGCTTCAGGCGGGGGTGGCGATGCCGCTCCCGCTCCCGCTCCCGCTCCCGCAAGCGTTTCCGCCAGCCAGTCCAGCCATTCGTCGCGATCGCTGCCGAGCCTTTCGACCGTCAGCCTGTCGTTCTGATCGACGGGTACCTTGCCGAGAAACCCGTAGAGCACGTCGTCGCTGCGGGCGGCCACCCGGGTCGGCACTTGCACGGTGCGCAGGTCTTCCAGCGGGTTCCAGCGCATCGCGGCGGCATAGGCGTCGGAATAGTGCGGTCCGGCGCTGAACAGGTCGATACCGTAGTCTTCCAGCCATTCCGGCGCGGGGGCATCCATCGCCATGCGGCTCTCGGCCTTGCGCGAGAACCAGGGGAACCAGCGCAGCATGTCGCGGGCATGAACCCATTCCGCCGCGAGGTAGGCCCCGTCGGCATCCGGGCGGAAGGGCCGCATATAGGCGTTGATGAAGGTTTCGGGGGCGGGGGCGTCGGGGATCGAGAGGCCGTCCAGCACCAGCAGCGGCATCTTGCCGCCCCGCGCGGCGAGGGCCAGCGCGATCTTGGCGCTGGTGTGCGTGGCGTAAAGCGGGGCTTCCTCCAGCCCCAGCGCCGCAAGCGCTTCGCGCAGAGCCTCGGCGAAATCGGGGATCGCCGGATCGATCAGGCCGAGCGGCTGCGAATTGCCGTAACCGGGCGTGTCGAGGGCGAAGACGCGAAACCGGCTGGCGAGCATTTTCATCGTGATGGTGTGCAGGCGGGAGGATCGCGGGGAATCGTGAAGCATGACCACCGCCGGCCCTTCGCCGCAGACCCGGTAGTGAACCAGCCGGCCTGCTTCCGCTCCCTTGCCGATCGCTTTGCCGGCAATCGGGGCAGTCACGTAGCGGCGCCTGATGGTGCTGGCGGTGGTCATGCGGCCCGTCCTTTATGGTATATCAATATGACTATTACTGTGTCAGGATCGCGGCCTTGTCCAGTGTCCGTCCAGAGCGGGGCGGCCCAATCTCCGACAGGTGAAAAATGCGTTCGAATTCGATGGTGACAGCAGCACCGTCTTCTGCGGAGATACGGCCTTCATCTCCCGAAGCGACGTCCGATCGCAGCCTTCCGGCGCGAGACAGCGGCGCGGGTTGGGTCGTGGTCTTCGCGGCGATGGTGGGACTGGCGATGGGGCTGAGCCCCTTGCCGTTCTATACGGCGGGCATGTTCGCGCCGGAGTTGCAGAAGGCTTTCGGCTGGAGCTTCGCCGCGCTCATGGGCGCGATTACCGTGCAGTCGCTGGTGGTCATGGCGACCGGGCCGATGGCGGGCTTTGCCGTGGACCGTTTCGGCGCGCGGCGGGTGGCGCAAGTCTCGCTGCTGCTGTTCGGCCTGACTTTCATGAGCCTCTCGCTCAGCGACGGCACGCTCTGGATCTATTACAGCCAATGGGTGCTCATGTCGGTGGTCGGCGCCGGAACCCTGACGGCGACGTGGATGCACGCGGTCAACGGCTGGTTCGACCGTCACCGCGGGCTCGCCATCGGCGTGGCCAGCACCGGCACGGGCATCACCGGTTTCCTCGTGAAGCCCTTGGCTGCCTGGCTGATCGGTGACTTCGGCTGGCGCTGGGCGTTCGTGGCGATCGGGGCGCTGCCGATCGTGATCGGCTTCCCGGTGGTTTCCCTGCTGTTTCGCGAAAGGGGCGAGCGGCGCGGTTCGGGCGAGGAAGCATCGCCGGTCATGGAAAGCGGGCTGACCCTGCGCGAGGCGCTGCGTGACAGGCGCTTCTGGATCATGACCTTCGCCTTCCTGCTGATCGCCTTCGCGCTTACCGCGCCTACGCCCAATCTTGAGAATATCCTGCGCACCCGGCACTTTGCGCTGGCGGAGATTGGCGCGATCACGGCCGGATTCGGGCTTTCGGTGATCGCCGGTCGGGTGATCGGCGGCTGGCTCCTCGACCGGTTCTGGGCGCCCGGCTGCGCGCTGGTGATCCTCGCCATGCCCGCCACCGGCAGCTTCATGATGGCGCAGCCGCAACTCGACACCACCCATGCCGTGCTTTCAGTGATCGCGCTGGGCCTTGGGGCGGGCTTCGAGTTCGACCTGCTGGCCTATCTCATCGCGCGCTACTTCGGGCGGCGGAACTACGGCACGATCTACGGCTGTTTCTATACCGTGATCGCGCTGGGCGGAGGCCTTGGCCCGGTGGTCTACGGGTGGGCCTTCGACACGATGGGGCGCTACGATCCGGCGCTCATGGCGGGGGTCGGCTGCCTGGTGGCGGGAGGGTTCTCGCTGCTGCTGATGGGCCGCTATCCGGTCTGGCGCGTGGCGGCGGCGACTTGACTAAGCGGGGGCGGGCTCCGAAGAGCAGGGTCGGACCAAGGCGGGCGTCCTTGGCCCGACACCTCCCGGGGGAATGACGTGCTCGATCGCGATGCGGCAGTGCCGCTCTATCACCAGATCTACCTCATGTTGCGCGACGAGATCCTGAGCGGCCAGCGTCCCTTTGGCAGCGCCATGCCCACGGAGGCGGAAGTCTCCGAAATCTACGGCGTCTCGCGTATTACCGCGCGCCGCGTGCTGAACGATCTGGCCGAGCAGAACTATGTCGAGCGCAAGCGCCGCCTTGGCACGCGCGTGGTGTTCAAATCCCCGGCCAAGCCGCTGGAGGCCAACATCGACCAGGCGGTGGATTCGCTGCTGGCGCTGGGGCAGGGCACCACGGTCAACGTGATCTCGGTCGAAAGGCGCGAGGCGACCGCCACCGTGGCAAGCGCGCTGGGGCTGGGCGTAGGGGCCGAGGTGGTCCGCGCGGTGCGCGTGCGCTGTCTTGACGGGGTGCCGATCGGCTATGTCGTCAGCTACGTTCCGGGCGAACTGGGCGCGGTGGTCAACGAGGCGTCGCTGGTGCGCGCCCCGATCCTCAAGCTGCTGGACGAGGCGGGCCACCACGCCGCGCGGGCGGAACAGACCATCGGCGCCATGCTGGCCGACGTGCTTTGCGTGGAACGGCTTCAGGTGGAGCCGATGTCCGCGATCCTGCGCATCACCCGCACCGTCTATGATCGGCAGGACCGGCCGTTCCTGCGCACTTACGCGCATTATCGTTCGGACAGGTTCAATATCCGCATGGATCTTCAGAACCCCGGCGCGGAATGAGGCCACTGGCTCGCCGTTTCGCGGCGCTGCTCTGGACCTTGCCGCTGCTGGGCCTTGCCGGGCCCGGCGCCGCGCTCGATCCGGCCCGCAGGCTCGATCAGTTCCGGCATACGCGCTGGTCGCTGGGAGACGGCGCTCCGGGCAATATCCGCGCGATGGCCCAGGGGCGCGACGGGTTCCTTTGGCTTGGTACTTCCACGGGACTTTACCGCTTCGACGGCATTCGCTTCGAACGGGTCAATCCGGTGGACGACGATCCCGGCCGGTCGATACAGGTCACGGCGCTGCTGGCGGCCCGCAACGGGGACATCTGGGTCGGCTATGATTTCGGCGGCATCGCGGTGCTGCGCGGCAGCGGTCCTCATCGCGGCGTGCTGCGAGGGGCGAACCCGCGGCCGCCTTCGGGCGGGGTGGACAGCATCCGGCAGGGCCGCGACGGCGCCGTCTGGATCGCGGTTGACCGCAAGGGCGTGATGAACCTGTCGCGCTACCTGAACGGACGATGGACCTATTTCGGACCGGCGCAGGGCTTTGCCGAGGCGGCGATGGGCTCGATGCTGAGCGCATCGGACGGCAGCTTCTATGTCGCCCAGCCATCGCGCGTGCTCCGCCTTGCTCCGGGGGCCTCGCGCTTCGAGCCGCTGGGGGCCCGCGCCGGTTCGTTCGCCGCGCTTGCCGAGGATTCCCGTCACCGTATCTGGCTGGCCGACGAGGGCGGGCTTCGCAACCTGTCGGGCGGCGGGCCGGTCGCCCCGCTGTCGCCCGTCAATACCCCCTACGTTCGCCGGCAGATCGCCTTCGATCGCGGCGATGCCCTGTGGATCGCCGGTCAGGATGATGGTCTCGCCCGGGTCGTTCCCTCCACGGCGGCGGGGAGGCCCGTGTTCGATCGGCTTCCCGACCGGGACGGGCTGACCGCATCGCTTGCCCTGTCGGTTCTGGAAGACCGCGAGGGCAATGTCTGGGTCGGCACCGAATCCGGTCTCGATCGGTTTTCCGCCAGCAATGTCGCCCGGCCGCGCAATCACGAAGCGGTGGTGACGGGGTTCGTGGCCGATCCGCGCTCGGGGCATGTGTTCTATGCCGGGCTTTCCGGTGTCTACCGGGCCGGGCGGGACCGCGAGGAGCCGGAACTGATCTTCCGCAAGGCGTCCCTCGGCGTCCTGTGCGGCGATACCCGGCGCCTGCTGGCCATCGGCCTTGACGGGAATTACCTGCTGACATTGCGGGGCGACGGAACCGTCGCGCAGTCCAAAGCGATAGCCGGTCCGCTTTCGGTATCCTGCACCGTGGACGATACGGGAACGTTCTGGACCGGCATGGACCGGGTCTATCGGCTTTCAGGCACTCGGCTGGAACCTGCCTCCGGTCCGGCAGGAGACCGGAACGGCACCGTGCTGACCCTGCGCCCCGATGGGCCGGGCACATTGCTCGTCGGTCGCAGCAAGGCCGGATTTCAGCGCATCGCGGGCGGCTCGGCGACCAGCCTCTGGCCGGCAGGCGCAAACCGCATCGGTTCGGTCAACCTCGTCGTCGGGAGCGGGGGTAGCTTGCTGTTCGGCGGGCAGAAGGGCATCGCGCGGCTGCGGGGCACGCGTCTCGAGAGCCTTTCCGAGCGGGACTATCCCGTGCTGGCCGGCGTGACCGGCATTGGCCGAACCGGGGACGGTGCGGTCTGGACCATCGGGGCGACGGGGATCGCACGCATTCCGGCCAAGGGGCTGGACCACGCCTTCCAGAGGCCCGGCGCCGCCCTGCCGTTCGACCGCTTCGGCCATGAGGAAGGGTTCCGGGCAAGATCCAATGTGTTCGGCACCAATGACCTGGCGGCAGATGGCGGCGGGCGGCTCTGGCTGGCGTCCAACCAGGGGCTGGCCTGGATCGATACGGAAAGGCTGACGCGCAACGACGTCGTGCCGCCGGTGATGATCCGCTCGCTGATTGCGGGCAAGACCCTGCATGCTCCGTCCGATAGCGTGATCGCACTGCCGGTCGGCACGGACCGCGTAGAGATCGAATTCGCCGCGCTCAGCCTTACCGATTCCGGTGCCAACCGATATCGCTATGTCCTGCGCGGCGCTGACGGCAACTGGGTCGATGCCGGGCACCAGCGCCAGGCGCTTTACACGAACCTTGGTCCGGGGAATTACGAGTTCCGCGTCATCGCCTCGAACAACGACGGGGTATGGAACCGGCAGGGCGCGAAAATCGCCTTCACCATCGCTCCGGCCTTCTACCAGACGGGCTGGTTCCTCGCTCTCGCGTGTCTGGCGATCGGCGCGGTGGTCTGGGCATTCTATCGCTGGCGCCTGCGAACCGTGGCGGCGCAGGCCAGCAGCCGTCTGGAGGCCCGCCTTTCCGAACGGGAGCGGATCGCGCGGGAACTTCACGATACCCTGCTGCAGGGTTTCCAGGGCCTGATGCTGCGGTTCCAGTCCATCGTCGAACTGCTCCCCAAAGGAGACAAGGCCCGCAGCGCGCTGGAGGATACGCTGGAGCGGGCGGACGACGTGCTGCTCGAAGGGCGCGACCGCGTCCGTTCTCTGCGGGAGGACCGCGAGCCGGTGCCGCTGGCGCCCCTGCTGGCTCCGCTCGCGGCCCGCATCGTACCTTCGGCCCTGCGCTGGACGATCGTGGAGGAAGGCAGTGTCCGGCCGATCCGCGCCTCGGTGGCGGACGAACTGGCCCGCATCGTCGGCGAGGCGCTGGCCAATGCCATTCGCCATGCGGAGGCTTCATCGGTCGAAATCCGTATCCGGTATGGGGCGGACAAGCTCACCCTCTCCATCGCGGATGACGGTATCGGCCTGCCCGATGCGATCCGGGAAGCGGGGCGCCGCGAAGGTCACTATGGGCTGGTAGGAATGCGCGAACGCGCCGTCCGGCTGGGCGGCACGCTGGAATTCCGCGCCCGACAGCCGCACGGCACCGAGGTCTTTACGGCAGTGCCTTCGCGCCTGGTATGAGGCCGGTGTTCACCGGGAGCGCGCTGCCGTCATCAGCTTGTCCTTGAACCAGATCATCCCTGCATCGGTGGTGCGGGCGGCATGGTACTGGATCATCTCACGCATCGCCGGCATGGCCATCGGCGCCGGACGGATTTCCAGCGGCAGCAGCGGCGCGAAGACCTGGGCGAGGCGTTCGTGCATCAGGGCCAGCAGGTTCGTGCCGGGCAGCAACCATGGCACCAAAGAGAACGAGGGCGCCGTCACCTCGATCCGGCGGCGGTCTTCCGATGCTAGCAGGTGGCGTTCGGCAAAGGAGGGAACGCCGGTGATCCGCACCGCGACCTGACCGCAGGACAGGAACGCTTCCTCTGTCATTTCCTGCCGGAACACCGGATTGCCCGACCATCCGACAACGACGTGCCGTTCCTCGAACAGGAGTTCGCTGGGGTGGTCGGGGCTGAGGTATTGTTCGGGCGTGAGCTGGAAATCGAGCTTGCCGTCTTCCAGAAGCGCGCTCGATTCCCGATTGGGCAGGACGACGTTGATCTCCACACCGGGCGCCTCGTGCTTGAGCTGGGGCAGCAGCGGGCTGAGGAGCACCGTCGAGATATAGTCCGAAGCCGCGATCTCGAAGCGGCGATCGGACGTGGCGGGATCGAAGGCGGTCGCGCCCGAGATCAGCACGCGAAGATTGCGCACCGCTTCCGATACCATCGGCGCCAGCGCCAGCGCATGGGGCGTGGCCACCATCCGGCGCCCGTGCGGCACCAGCAGTTCATCGTTCAGCGCCAGCCGAAGCCGACCCAGCGCGGCGCTCATCGCGGATTGCGTCAGGTTCAGTCTCTGTGCCGCTCTGGTGACGTTCTGTTCCTCCAGCAGCAGTTCAAAGGCGATCAACAGGTTGAGGTCGAACTTGTCCAGGCGCATCAGGTATCGATTCTATCGTTGATAATGGACAAAAACAAAAAATTTGATCTGTGGCAAGCGGTCCTGCAATCCCTCCGGCAACGGGCTCGCGATGGGCATGGGAGAAGAATGGCGGCGCATCGTGGCGGATGCGGATGGCGTTCCTGAAAGCAGGTATATGGAAAAACTCGATATTCTCGTGATCGGCGGTGGCATCGGCGGCCTTTCCGCCGCGATTGCGCTCCTTCGCAAGGGGCATCGCGTCACCGTGATCGAGCGCGATCCGGAGTGGTCGGTCTATGGCGTCGGCATCATCCAGCAATCGAACGTGGTCCGCGCGATGGACCAGCTCGGCGTGCTCGAAGCCTTTCTGGATGCGGCCTGCGGGTTCGATGCCGTGGAGATCTACCTTCCCGACGGGACCCGCGTGGCCCGTATTCCCACCCCGAGACTGGTGGAGGGCAGGCCCTCCAACGTCGGTATCGGCCGCCGTGCCCTGCAGAAGGTGCTTGGCGACAGCGCCCGGGCCCTCGGCGCCGAGATCCGCCTCGGCGTGACTGTCGAACTGCTGGATCAGGATGAAACGGGCGTTTTCGTGCGCTTCTCCGATGGCTCCGACGGGCGCTATGATGTGGTGGTCGGCGCTGACGGCGTCTATTCGCAGACCCGCCGCATGGTCCTGCCTCAGGCGGAAAGCCCGGAATTCACCGGTCAGTCGGTCTGGCGCTACAACTTTCCGCGCGCTGAAGGGCTCGATGCGCTTCACGTCTACAACGGACCTACCGGCGTCGGCCTCGTGCCGATGTCGGCCGACACGATGTACATCTATGCGACCACGCCGGAGCCGGACAATCCCCGCTATCCGGTGGATGGCCTGGCCGCGGCGATGCGCGCCAGGTTGTCCGGGGCCGCACCGGCAATCCGCGAACTGGCCGAACATATCACCGATGACGAGGGCGTGGTCTACCGCCCGCTCGAAGGCATGATGGTTCACGGCCCCTGGCATGCAGGACGGGTGGTGCTGCTGGGCGATGCCATTCACGCCACCACGCCGCATCTGGGGCAGGGCGCCGGCATGGCGATCGAGGATGCGCTGGTTCTGGCCGAGGAACTCTCGGCGCACACCGCTCCCGAGGAGGCATTCGCGGCCTATCGCGCCCGTCGTTACGAGCGCTGCCGCTACATCGTCGAGGCTTCGCTGGCGATCTGCCACGGCCAGATCGGCAAGGGCCCCCCGGTCGATAACCACAAGGCCACCGCTGAGATGTTCGCGGTTGTCAGCCAACCCATTTGACCATTTCATTCAAGGAATTGCAGCCATGAGCCGAGTGACCGAAATCCGCTATGTCGGATATGGCGTTCAGGATTTCGACGCCGAGCGCGCCTTCTATACCCAGGACTGGGGCCTCGTGGAGGTCGCCGCGCAGGACGATTTCGCCTGGTTCAAGACCCACGGGCATGACGAGCACCATGTCGTGCGCCTCCACAAGTCGGATGCCGACCATGTCGAGGTGATCGCGTTTGCCGCCGATACGCGGGGGGATGTGGATGGTCTGCACGAGAAGGTCGTGGCGGCAGGCTGCAAGGTGATCTTCGCCCCGCGCGAACTCGATGCCCCCGGCGGCGGCTATGCCTTCCGCTTCTTCTCGCCCGACGGCCTCCCCTTCGAGATTTCGGCGGACGTGGAGAAGCTCGGCAAGCGGGCGATGGAGCGTTGGGAAGGCGTGCCGGTGAAGATCAGCCACATCGTCATGCACTCGCCTGATCATCAGGCGCTGGTGGCCTTCTTCACCGATGTGCTCGGCTTCAAGATCAGCGACTGGCTGGGCGACTTCATGTGCTTCCTGCGCTGCAACGGGGCGCACCACCGCGTCGCCATCCTGCCCGGTCCGCCCTGTCTCAACCATGTCGCCTACGATATGCTCTCGGTCGACGACATGATGCGCGGCGTCCATCGCCTCAAGCAGCGCGGCACGGACCTGCGCTGGGGGCCGGGCCGCCATACGGCGGGCAACAATACCTTCAGCTACTTCACGACGCCCGGCGGCTTCGCGGTCGAGTATACGTCCGAGCTGGAAGAGGTCGATTTCGAAACGCATCAGCACAAGGTCCATATTCCGGGCCCGCAGATCATGGACCAGTGGGGCATCGGTGTCGGGGGCCCGCAGACGATGCCGCATCCCGCACCCGATGCGCGCCTGTTCCAGCCGGCGGAGGCCTGAACCATGGCTCTGTTCGAATACTTTCCGAACTACATCTGGAACCTCTCGGTTTCGATCGCGATGGAATCGGGCGCGCAGCTTGGCGAGATCATCGACATGTGCCAGCCGATCCGCGACGCGGCGGCCAGCGGCGCCGATGCCGGCACGCCGCAGTTCATGAAGGCATGGGCGGCGATGGGCGACAAGCTGCTCGAACTTGCCGCCGAGGACGAGGCTGCGGGGCGCAAGTTCTCCGCCTCGAACAAGCTGGAGCGCGCCTCGCTCTACCTCATCACCGCGGAACGCATGCAGGGCCACGGCCATCCCGGCCGTCAGGAAACTTACGCAAGGGCGCGCGAAGCGTTCGACCGTTCGACCGCGCTGGGCCAGATCAACCGCGAGCGCGTGGAAATCCCGCTGGAAACCGGCACGATGCCTGCGCTGTTCACGCGGGCACCCGGAGAGGGACGCCAACCGGTGGTGGTGTTCTGCAACGGTCTCGATAGCTGCAAGGAACTGCTCTACTGGACCCGCCTGCCGCAGGAACTGGCGCGGCGGGGCATCTCCACGCTCTGCGTCGACCAGCCAGGATCGGGCGAGGCGCTGCGCCTTCAGAACCTGCCGGTCGATCCCAATTCGGAAAGCTGGGCGAGCAAGGCGGTGGACTGGCTGGAGCAGCAGCCGGACGTCGATCCGGCGCGCATCGGCATGACCGGCATCTCTCTTGGCGGCCACTTCGCGCCGCGCGCGGTCGCTTACGAACCGCGTTTTGCATCCGGCGCGGTCTGGGGGGCAAACCACAACTGGCGCGAAGTGCAGGACAAGCGCATGGCACGCGAGGGCGAGAACCCGGTGCCGCACTACTGGGCGCATGTCCACTGGGCCTTCGGCGCCGAGGATCAGGACGATTTCCTGGCGAAGTCCGATGCGATGAACCTCAACGGCCACATGGACCGCATCAAGGTGCCCTTCCTCGTCACTCACGGCGCGCAGGATCGCCAGATCAGCGTGAACTACGCCAGCGATCTCTACGACCAGCTGGTCAATTCGCCGCGCCGCGAGAAGGTGATCTTCACGCCCCGCGAAGGCGGCGTCGAGCACGTCGGAGCGGACAACATGGCTTATGGCCGCGATCTGATTTCAGACTGGTTCGCCGAGACGCTGGGAGGAAAGACCGCATGACTCGCCGTTTCGTCGATCTCTCGATCTCGCTCTGCAACGATGTCGTCAGTGATCCGCCGTTCCTGAAGCCGGAGATCACCTACCAGACCCATGCCGAAACGGTGGGTGAACTGAACATGTTCTTCCCCGGCGTGACTGCCGAGGATACGCCGGATGGCGCCGGTTTCGCTGCTGCGGAATGGGTCAGGCTGACCACGCACAGCGGCACGCATCTTGACGCGCCTTATCATTTCCATCCGACCATGAACGGCAAGGACGGAGAGCCCGAGCGTTCTCTCACCATCGACGAAGTGCCGCTGGAATGGTGCTTCCAGTCCGGCGTTAAGCTCGATTTCCGGCACTTCCCGGATGGCTATGTGGTTACGGCCAGGGATGTCGAGGACGAACTGGCCCGCATCGGCCATACGTTGAAGCCGCTCGATATCGTCCTCGTCAACACCGCCGCCGGCAAGGCGCTGGGCGAGCCGAACTATGTCAACCGCGGTTGCGGCATGGGCTACGAGGCGACCATGTACCTCACCGAGCGGGGGGTACGGGTGACGGGCACCGATGCCTGGTCATGGGATGCGCCGTTCAGCTACACCGCTGAAAAGGTCAAGGAAACCGGCGATCTGTCCCTGATATGGGAAGGCCACAAGGCAGGCCGCGATATCGGGTATTGCCACCTCGAAAAGCTGCACAACCTCGAAGTGCTGCCCGGCCATGGCTTCACCGTCTCGTGCTTCCCGCACAAGATCAAGGGTGCCTCGGCGGGCTGGACCCGCGCCGTCGCGATCTTCGAGGATTGAGCATGCGCCTTGCAACTCTGGAAAACGGCCGCCCGGATGGCGCGCTGGCGGTCGTCTCGGCCGATGGCGCACGCTATCTGGAGGCGGCCGGGTTGAGCCTGCTTTCGGCCATGGAGGACTGGCCGGCGGCCGAGCCCGATCTCCTTCGGCTTGCCGCGGCGCTTGAGGGCGGAGCGGGCGGACGGATCGATTCCGCCTGCCTGCGCGCGCCGCTGCCGCGTTCGTGGCAATGGCTCGACGGGTCGGCCTTCGGCACGCATGGCGAACTCATGCAGGTCGCTTTCGGTCTGCCTCCGGTCGATAGCGACCGGCCGCTGATGTACCAGGGTGTTTCCGACCGCTTCTACGGCCCGAGCGACGCGGTGCCGTTTGCAGACACTGCCCACGGCATCGATTTCGAGGGCGAGTTCGGCGTGATCGTCGATCACGTTCCCATGGGCACCCGCGCCGAGGATGCGTTGAAGCACATCAGGCTGGTGGTCCAGATCAACGACTGGTCGCTGCGCACCCTGGCGCCGGTGGAGATGAAGACCGGCTTCGGCTGGATCCAGGCCAAGCCGCCGTGCTCGATGGCGCCGTTCGCCGTAACCCCCGCCGCGCTCGGCAATGCGTGGCGCGATGGGCGTGTCTGCCTGGATCTGGAGATAGATCTCAATGGGCAGCGGTTCGGCGCCGCGAGCGGTTCGGCCATGGATTTCGGCTTTCATGAACTGATCGCCCATGCCGCGCTGACGCGCGATCTCGTTGCCGGAACGGTGATCGGTTCCGGTACGGTGTCCAATGCGAACTACGCAGAAGTGGGATCGAGCTGCATTTCCGAAGTCCGTGCCATCGAGATCATCCGGGAGGGCAGACCCGTTACGCCGTTCATGGTGCATGGCGACACGATCCGCATGACGGCAACCGGCGCGGACGGCACCGCGCCGTTCGGTTCGATCGATCAGGAAGTCGTCGTTATCTGATTTTCCATAAATTGCGATTGGTTCGCAATAAGTGATCTGCTATCCGTCCCGGCCATGGATCGAGCAGACAGGGAAAACGGAGCATCGTCCGATGGCGAACTGCTGCGCGTCTTCCTGGCGCAGCGTTCCGAACTCGTCCGTTATACCGCGAACATCGTTGGGGACCGGGCCGGGGCGGAAGACATCGTCCAGGAGGCCTGGCTGCGTTTCAATGCTGCGGCGAAGAAGCAGCTTATCGGCGAACCTCGGGGATTCCTGTTCCGCATCGCCCGTAACCTTGCGCGCGATGGCCGGCGCCGCCGCAGCTTCGAGCAGAAGCTGTTCAGCGGCGACGACAGCGGCGTGGCCGAACTGATTGCAAGCGACGAGCCTTCCGCACAGACCCGGCTGGAGGCGATGGATGAGCTTTCGATCATTCGCACGGCCATGGACGCCCTGCCGGAGCGGACGCGGCTGGCGTTCACCATGCACCGGTTCGAGGGCGCGCGCCTGATCGACATCGCGGAGCGGCTCGGCATTTCCAGGAGCCTGGCGCAGGAACTCGTGGTGGATGGTCTGGAGCGCTGCCGCAAGGCCTTGCGGCGGCGGCCATGACGATACCTGCATTTTTATCCGGATTCCCGGCGGCGTCGTTCGTCTCAATCATGTGGAGTCTCGTTGGCGACAGGAAATGCGGCAAGACCCGTGATGAATGACGAAGTGGATATGGGCGCGGTCGAGCGAATGGCATCGACCTGGCTGGTTCGTCTCGATGACGATCCGGAGGACGCCGGATTGCGCGCGGAATTCGAGCAGTGGCTCGATGCCAGCCCTGAGCATCGCCGGGTATGGGCGGAAACGCGGGATCTCGATCTCCTGCTTGAGGCTGCAAGGCCGGTGGATGCCGTAGCGCTGCCTGCCGGCAATGTCGTTCCGCTGAAGCTTCGCCGCAAGGCGCGGGGCAAGTGGCGTGTGTTCGTGCCGCTCGCGGCAGCAGCCTGCCTTGGGCTGCTTCTGGCGGCCGACATTCCGGTCTGGATGCAGGCGCAGGATATCGCGCGCACCGGAGAGGTTCACAAGGTGGCCTTGCAGGACGGCAGCACCGCCTGGCTCGCGCCCGGCGCCGCGATGGCGTTCTCGATGGACGCAGAGGGCCGGCGCCTGAAACTTCTGCGCGGAAAGGGCTATTTCGACGTGGCCCACGATCCTGCCCATCCCTTCCGCGTGGAGGCCGGAGACGGGGAGGTGAAGGTTCTCGGCACCGCGTTCGAGGCAGGGTTCAACGAGCAGGGTATGGCGGTTTCCGTTCGGCGGGGGCTTGTGGAGGTTTCCTATCCCAAGGGCCGGGTGCGAGACCGGCTGCGCCCCGGACAATCGATCGCGGTGCCCTGGGCCGGAAGCCCTTCGCGCGGCCAGGTCCGGCCGGACCGGATCGCGGCGTGGATGAACGGCCGACTTCTGGTCAACGATCGACCGGTAAGGGACGTGCTCGAAGCGCTGCGTCCCTGGTACAGGGGCTATATCGTCGCCCGAGGGCCGGGGCTCGACACGCGGCGGGTAACGGGCATTTACGATCTGCGCCATCCTGATGCAGCGCTGGAGGCGCTTGCAAGAGCCCACACCATCGCGGTGCGCGACATTACGCCATGGCTGCGGATCGTCACGGTAGAGTGAGCCGGGGGATGGATGGCAGGCACTGAGAAGGCTGCTTTTCCATGCAGTTTCCCTTAGGCTTCAATTAATTTACCGCTCACTGCATTTTTTTCCGGAATTTCCTGAGCCTCGCCCGTCGTTAGGATATGCGACTGACTTGCATTAGCATTTAGTCGCCCGTTTGACGAATGGGGGATTTTGACGGTGATTGCGGGGGTGAAGTTTTGTGGGATGGGGCGGCGCGGTGCCTGGGCGGGAGCGCTTCTGGCGTCGGTATCCGCAGGAGGGCTGGCTTTTCCCGCTGTGGCCGCAGCGCAGGCCAGCACAAGCGGCGAAGCACGGGCGTTCAGCATTCCGGCGCAGTCCCTGGCCGATGCGCTGACGGATTTCGGAGAGCAGTCCGGCCTCCAGGTCAGCGTCAATGCGGATGATGTGCGCGGCCGTTCGACCGGCGGCGTGAGCGGCCGCATGGCTCCGGCGCTGGCGCTGGGGCGCCTGCTGGCGGGCACCGGCCTCGGTTATCGCATCGAAGGCAGCGTGGTCAGCCTCTCGAAACTGCCTGCCGCATCCGACGGAAGCGTCCAGCTCGGCCCGCTGCGGGTCGAAGGCAGCGTGAGCAACGCGGCGGAGACCGGCGCCGAGCGCGACACCCGGCAGCGCGATGCAGTCTACGATCAGGATATCTCTTCGACTTATGCGGGCAAGGAGGAGGTCGAACGCTACAAGGGCGTGAATACCGCCGACGTGCTGAAGGGCATGGTCAATGTCTTCAGCGGCGATGCCCGTAACGGCGGCGCGCTCGACCCCAGCATTCGCGGCATCCAGGGGCCGGGCCGCGTGCCCGTGCTGATCGACGGAACCGAGCAGGCGCTGACGGTCTGGCGCGGATACAACGGCGCCAGCAATCGCAGTTACATCGATCCCAGCCTGATCTCGGGCGTGCAGGTGCTCAAGGGGCCGGTTTCCACCCGCGGGGTCAACGGATCGACCGGCGGTGCCGTGGTCATCAACACGCTCGACGCCAGCGATATCCTCCAGCCCGGGCAGAGCTTCGGCGTGGAGATGCGGCTGGAAGGCGGCAACAACTCCACCGATCCGCGCCTGCCGACGCTGCTGACCGGGCAGGACTATCGCGATATTCCCGGCTTCGTCGGCTCCGGTGTGGGCGCTTCGCCGACCTATCCCTATGCGGACCCTTCGTTGCGGGTGAACCTGAAGGGCAGCGACGACAACGAATTCGTCTCGTTCGGCGATCGTGCCGCGCGGCTGGCCGTGGCGGGGCGCGTGGGAGACTTCGAACTGTTCGGTGCTTACGCCTACCGCGAGCGCGGCAATTACTTTTCGGGCAAGACGGGGGGCGGTTATTACCAGCAGGAAGACCTGCCGCTGAACGCCGATACTTATGTGCGGAAGCTGGGCCTCAATTACGAACCCGGCAACGAGGTTCCCAATACCTCGAGCGAGCTGGAATCGTGGCTGCTGAAGGCGACCTGGAAGATCGCCGACGATCAGGCTCTCCAGATCGGTTTTCGCGACAGTCGCTCGAAGTTCGGCGAGATCATGCCATCGCGGATCATGACCGCCGGAGGCGGCTATTTCGGCAATATCCAGTGGCCGCTCAGCAAGGTCCATGCACAGGCCTGGAACGGGGAGTACAAGTGGGACCCGGATAGCCGCCTGATCGATTTCAAGGCCAATCTCTGGGCGACCCATACCGTTGGCGATACCTACAGCGCGGGTGGCTTTCCCAATGCCGCTTCGGAGGCGGACCCGATCATCACCAATACGGCGCTCTCCAACTCGCGGAACAACCGCTATGGTCTGACCGCCAGCAACCAGTTCGAACTGACCTCGACGCTGGACCTGCTGATGGAGGGAAGCTGGCAGCACGAGAAGCTGCGTTCGGACGACGAATATTCGGAGGCGATGGCCAACGGCTGGCGTCAGTTGCCGCGTGCGGGACGGCGCGAGGAATATCGCCTCAGCCTCAAGGGCGAATGGCGCCCCGCGCAATTCCTGAAGTTCAATGCCGGACTGACCTATTCGGGATATTGGGCGAAGGACGATTTCCTGCCCAAGTATCTCGAACTGCAGGGCGGTTCGATCTCGCAGTATGTCACGCCCTCGTGGAAGACCACTTATGAAACGGAGGAATCCGGCGCCGCCGCGTGGGAAGCCTATCGCAGGGCCTATTGGACCGGGCTGAACATGCCGCAATCGGTGATCGACATCATCCTGCCGATCGAGATCGCCAGCTACGCGGCCAATCCCTATACTTTCGTCGTCAGTCACGACGGGCCGGACTGGACCCCGGACGCCTCGGGCAACTTCCACCGCGCGGGCAATTTCTGCCTGAACGGTTCGACCGACAGCATCGCCGGCTTCGTGGCGGGCCGCTGTGTGGTCAGCGCCCAGAACGAACTGGTCACGATAACGCAGGCCAAGCGCAAGTCGGGCAGCGGCTGGGCGCCGACGCTTTCGGCCACCGCTTACATCAGCAGCGCCAGCCGGGCCTATCTGCGCTATGCCGAGGCCTATCGCTTCCCCAGCATGTTCGAGAGCACGATCGGCTTTTCAGCCTCGATCAACCCCTCGCGCGATCTGAAGCCCGAGCGCATCCGTTCGTGGGAAGCGGCCTGGATACAGGACCTGCGCCCGCTGTTCGGCCTGAACGACGGCCAGTACGCCGATCTCAAGCTGACATGGTATTACAACACCACCCGCGACGTGATCGAGCGCGACATCCACCTGATGTTCAGCAATCTCGACAAGCAGGTGATAGCCGGTTTCGAGCTTCAGGCGCGGTATGACAACGGGCGCTTCTTCACCGATCTGAGCGCCGGCCATATGACGACCAACAAGGTTTGCGACGAGAGCCAGGCGGCGACCATGGACCCGAGCCGGGGCCGGGTGCCCGACTGCGTGAAGTACGGCTTAATCGCCGGTTTCCTGCTCACCCAGGCCACGCCCGAGGATACGGTGAACTGGACGGTGGGCGGCCGTTTCCTCGACCGTCGGCTCGAACTGGGCGGCAGGCTCACCTGGTATGCGGGCTACGACAACCCGCAACTGGCCGAATTCACCAACGAGGCGGACTGCATCGGCGGCTGCGCGCTCAATATCCCGTACACCTGGGGAGAGATCGTGACCCTGGATGCCTTCGCGAAGTTCCGCATCAACGACCGGTTCAGCGCCGAGCTGACCGGCCTCAACCTCAACAACCGCTATTACCTCGACCCGCTGTCGCGTTCGTTGCTGCCCGCACCGGGACGCACCGTGAAGCTCAGCGTGACCGGCCGGTTCTGAGGAGAATTTCAGGACCGCCGCCGGTGCCCTTGATCCTGACAGAGCAGGGCACCGGCGACGATCCTGGATCAACGCGCCCGAACGATCGGGCGCACCAACTGCAGGAGAAGTAGAATGAAGTCTGCCTATCTCAAAGCAATTGCTGCCGCCTTCACCCTTTCGACCGCGCTGGCCGGTACGGCCCAGGCGCAAGTGGTCGGTGCATCGAGCGACACGGCGAAAGTGAAGATCGCCGCCAGCACGGTCAGCGGCGGGCCTCACGTGGCCGGACGCGTGGGCATCAACGTGCCGAGCCTGACCAGCGTGCAGTACGTCGATTTCCAGGGCCTTCAGGCCTATGCCGCCGCTGATGCCAACGGCGTGACCTCGGTTGCGCAAGTCACCGGCACCGTCACCGACCACAGCAAGTACGGCCGCTTTGACTTTGCCAAGGTCGGTACGCAGGATGTCTACTTCGGCGAATGGTCGCAGACCGGCAGCGCCACTGCCGGCGATCACACCGTCTACTACGGCGGCACCGGCCAGACCAGCGCAGTGCCCAACAGCGGGGCCGCCAGCTACTCGGTCAAGGGCATCAGCGACTATGCCAACAAGGGCATCCTGACCGGCACCTTCAACGCGACGTTCACGGGCGGCGGCACCGGCATTCTCACCGGCAGCCTGAGCAATGCATCGGGAAGCTACGGCGTCAACATCGGTACGGCGGGCATCAGCGGAGGCGCCTTCTCCGGCACTACCGCCACGGCTACCAGCGGCACCACCACGGTCGCCACGAACGGCGCCGTCAGCGGCAGCTTCTTCGGCACCAATGCCGATGCGCTGGCCGGGATCGTCAACTTTGCGTCGGCCCGCCAGTACAACACCGCTTTCGGCGGCACCAAGAACTGATCCGAGCGTGAAATCGGGATCGGGCGCCGCCGTGCGTCCGGTCCCACCACGTGCGAACGGGATAGACACGATCCTCATGGCCGCCTTTCGCAAGTACCTGCTGCTGCTCTGTGCGGGCATGCCGCTTGGAACCCCCTCGGCAGTGGCACAGAGCGGAAGCGGGCAGGACACGCGCCTGCGCCTGGACCAGCAGATCGACCGGCAGCAAGCCCAGCGCGAAGCCGAAGCGCGGGAGGATGCCGAAGCACTGGACGAAGTGCCCTCTTCAATGGTGATCGACGGCGAGACCTATGCGGTCGGCAACAATGCCAGCGACCTCGGGCAGGCGCTCTACATTTCCGTCTCTCGCAAGCAATGGCGCGACGTGCGCCGTTTTCTGGCGGCCTACCGCAAGCTGGAAGATCGCGATCCGATGCTGGAGCTTTACGCTCTCGGCGCGCTTGCCCGCAGCGAGGGCAAACTGGCGCAGGCGGAACGCGATTACCGTGCGCTGCTGGACCTCAAGCCGGATTTCCTGCCCGGGCAGCTCGAACTGGCGCGGACGCTGTTCGAGAACCGCAAGGACCGGGAGGCCGCCCGCATATTCCGCGCCGCGCGGCTTCAGGTGGCCGGAGGCGGGCCGCAAGGCGAAGGAGTGCTGCGCTCGATCGACGCTTTCCTCTCCGCATTGAAGACGCGGCAGGGCTGGCAGGGCAGCCTGGCGCTTGGGCCGGGCTACAGCACCAATCTCAACCAGTCCTCGGCAAGCTATACCTGCCTCCTCGCCGCCGATGACGGCACCTGCCTGATCGATCGCAAGGTGCCGGATGCGATCGCCTCCACCGGGATCAACATCGAGGGAACGCTCAGCCGCCGCATCGCGCTCGGCGGGCATGGCGGGCTGCGGGCAAGGGCGATGCTGTTCGGGGACATCTATCCCGAGCATCACGCCTATTCGCAAACCACCGCGATCATGCGGCTCGGCTACGATTACCAGACGGCCCGAGACGGCGTGGCCATCTCGCCCTCCTTCGATCTGGGGACCTTCGGTTCCTCGATCCTCTACACGGCCTGGGGCGTGAATGCGGAGTGGACGCATACCCTTTCTCCGCGCGCGCTGTTCAAGCTGGAGGGCAACTACCGCCGGTTCGACTATGCCCTGGCCGGCTACGACACGCAGGACGGCGGGCTGGCCGATCTGTTCCTCACCGGCTGGTATACCCTGCCGCACGGCTGGACCCTGCTGGGCGGGCCCGATGCGCTCGACAAATCGGCGGGCGATCCCGTCGATGCCTATCGCCAGCTGGGTGCGCGCCTCGGTGTGGCGAAGTCCTTCGGCAATGCCGCCAGCCTGCTCCTGCTCGGCTCCGCGAGGGAGCGCCGCTACCGGGCCTACAGCGAACTTTTCGAAGCGAAGCGCCGGGACCGGGAGCAGGTCTATACCGCAATCCTGCGCGTGCCGGCGCTCAGGCTGGCGGGGCTCGTGCCCGAGGCGCTGGTCCAGCACAACCGGGTGAAGAGCAATATCGACTGGCTCTATTCCTACCGGCGCACGACCGTCAGCCTCCGGCTTAGCCGCTCCTTCTGAAACCGATCCCCGAAAAAGGAGAGTTCGATGACCATGACCACCGATACCGTTCCCCTTCCGCTCTCGAAGCGTCTCAAGGTGGAAACCGAAAGCGTTCACGAGGCACTGGACAAGCGCATCATGTCTGCCGATCCATTCGCGGACCGTGAGCGTTACGGGCGCTTCGTTGCCGTTCAGTACCTGTTCCACCGCGATATCGATGCGCTTTACGAGCAGCCCGCGCTGGCCGCCTTGCTCCCCGATCTTGCCGACCGCCGCCGACTGCCGCTGATCGCGTTCGATCTTGCCGATCTCGGCCTTGCGGTTCCCGAGGCGCGTGCGGCGCCGGCCTTCGGCGCAGGCGCGGACATTCCCACGGCGCTGGGCTGGCTCTATGTTGCGGAAGGCTCAAACCTGGGGGCGGCGTTCCTGTTCAAGGCGGCGGCGGCACTGGGTCTGGACGAGAATAGCGGCGCGCGCCACCTCGCCGGTCATCCCGAGGGCCGCGCCCGGCACTGGCGCAGCTTTACTGCCGCACTGGACGCGGCGGCGCTTTCCCCGGCAGAGCAGGCCCGCGCGCGCGCCGGAGCGGAAGCGGCATTCCTGCGGGTGAGGGGGCTCGTCGAGGATCATCTCGCCCGTGCCTGATTTAAGGGCAGGCCAGACAGGTTACGCACCGGCCCGCAATCCGGCTGCATTCGGGCTGAGCGTGGCGCTGCATCTGGCTGTTGCCGGGGCCATGCTGGTGGTCTGGCGGGAGGCGCCGAGGATACTGTCCGCCTCCACGCCTGCGCTCACGGTCAATCTCGTACCGCTGGCGGCGCCCGACCCGGTCCGCGATGTCGCGCCCGGGCCGGAGCAGGTCGAGAGGCAGGAGGAACGGGTGGAGGTCCAGGCCGAGGAAGCCCCCGTATTCACGCTGCAGAAGGTTTCCATCCAGCCTCGGGAGGAGCGGCAGGAAGTGGCCGAGCCGGTCGATCCCGGCCCGCCGATACCGGAAACGACCGCACCGAAAAGCATCCAGGCGCCGCCTGCGCCGCGGCTTTCGAACATGGCCGAGCCGGACTGGGAAGCCCGGCTTCTTGCGCATCTTGAACGGTTCCGCCGCTATCCGGCGCGCGCCCGCTCGGCGCGGCAGCAGGGGACCGTTCTGGTGCGCTTCAAGGTTACGCGCGGCGGGCAGGTTCTTGCTGCCGTCATCCAGCGCAGTTCTGGCTTTTCGGGACTGGATCAGGCGGCGCTCGAAACCTTTGGGCGCGCGCAGCCGCTGCCCCGTCTTCCCGAAGACCGGCCTGACCCGCTGGAACTGACGGTTCCTGTGGAATTCTACTTGCGCTGAAAAGAGAAGGGCCGGGCGCTCCCCGCGCCCGGCCCTTCCTTCGTAGTTGTATGAAGACCGCGATCAGAACGTGATCTTGGTCTGGATACCGGCCGTGCGCAGTTCCGGCAGGCCCAGCATGAGCGCGGAATAGCGCGCGGTGTAGCTGAACGTCGGGTTGAACACGAAGTTGTCCGATACCGAGATCGGCGTGTGGTTGTTGAACAGGTTGTTGACGAAGGCCTCCACCGTGATCTGGCCGTGAGTGATGCCGGCACGCACATTGAAGAGGTGCAGGTCCGGCGTCTTCGCGAGGTTGGCCTCGTTCGACCATTGACCGGACTTGAAGTTCCAGTCGCCGCGCACGAACCAGCGGCCTTCGTCCCAACCGGCGATCTCGGTGCCCAGCGTCACGCCGACGTTGGCCGAATACTTGGAGGTGTTCTTCATCTCCTTGCCGGAGAAATCGTAGATGCCCGTCAGCGCGCTGATGGTGGTGCTGGTGAACTTCTGGATGTCGGTTTCGTTGACCGCGCCGGCCGCATCGATGGTGATGAAGTCGGCCGGCCGCCAGGAAACCTCGCCCTCGACACCGTAGAGATCGACGTCGCCCGAGTTGGCCGAGGTGTTGACGAAGCTGAACCCGGTAGCCTGCGTGGAATCGGGCGCGACGATGGTCACCGCGTTGATCTGGTCGCGCCACTGGGCGTAGTAGGCCGCCAGGCTGTAGCGCAGGTTGCCGCCCAGCGCCTTGCCCTTGAGACCCAGTTCGTAGTTGGTGATCTTCTCCGGCTTGATCGAGAGCTGGCCGCCCGCGTCAAGCGCGGCCTGCTGCACGGTTGCCGCGTTGGACAGGATAGAGGTGTTGAACTGGGCGGGATTCACGCCCTTCGACCACGAAGCGTAGACCATCATGTCGGGCGAGATCTGCCAGTTGATGATCGCACGCGGCGTGAAGTTCTTGTAGGTGGCGCTGGCCAGCAGCGAACCGCCTTCGTAGAACCCGGCCGGGATGAAGGCGCTGGAGGCCACGGTGAGCCCCGATGCGGTGGCGAAGGCCTGCAACTTGTCGATCTGGTAACGACCTTCGACGCTGGCCGAGATGGTGTCGGTCAGGTCATAGGTCAGGCCGAAGAAGAAGCCGGTCGTCTTGTTGCGGCTGAGACCGCCGGGGAACATCGACGCGGTGAGCAGGGAGCCGGTGCTGCCGCCGTTGCCCTGGATCTGGTCGGCGCTGAGGTAGCTGACACCAGCGACGCCGCGGAACGGCCCCTTGGTGTAGGACAGGCGCCCTTCGAGCGAGAAGTCCTCGATCTTGCGCTCGATCAGGTAGGGATAGTCGAAGTAGCCCTTTCCGTAGTTCGCGGGCGGATCGTAGGAGTCGTTGCTGAAGGCGCGGGTATCGTAGCCGTCGAGGTCGATCAGCGTGGTCCAGACCTCGCGGTTGTAACCGGCGAGGGCGGAAGCGGTAAGGTTGTCTGTCAGGTCCACGTCGATGGTGCCGTGGACGTGGCGGGTCTTGCGCAGCAGGCCGTAGCCCGAGACGGTATCGTCAGGCGAGACGACGCGGCCGCGCGTGCTGGCCAGGAACTGGCGCACCTGGTCGGTATTCTCGACGTTGGCCGTGACGGGGTTCGCGATCGTCGGGATCGTGCCGCAGAAATAGGGATTGCTGACTGCGGTGCCGATCGGCTGGCCCGTGGTGGGATCGAGCACGCCGCGCGTATCGCCGGTCAGGGTGCAGTTCGACTGGCCCTGAAGCACGACGCTGCCGTTGGGGGCGGTGACGGTATAGGCGCTGAGGCGGGTCTGTGCCGCCGGGCCGTCCTTGTCCTCGCCCATCATGCCGAAGAGCTTGATGGTGACGGAGGAGGAGGGGGTGATCGCCAGCATCGCGGTGCCGACGGTGGAGGACTGGTCGCCCAGCGTGCTGCCGTCATAGTTCTTCCACGAGCCGCTCTTCGACCACTTCTCGCCGGTCACGCGGAAGGAAATCAGGTCCTCGATGATCGGCCCTTCGACCGAGCCCTGCAGGCGCCAGTTGTCGCGCGTGCCGACCATGCCGAGGATCTGGCCGCCCCAGTCGTTGCCGGGCACCTTGTTCACGACGTTGATGGCGCCTGCAAACGTGTTGCGGCCGAAGTAGGCGCTTTGCGGGCCCTTGAGGATTTCGATGCGCTCGGGATTGCTGATCGCGCCGACCTGCGAGGGTGACGAGACAGGCACGCCGTCAATGAAGGTCGAAACCGTGGTCGCCAGCGTCGTCGACGGCGTGAAGCCGCGCAGCACGACCTGCTGGAACGAGCGATCCGCATGGCCCGAGGAGCTGTTGTTGATGTTGATGCCCGGCGTCGAGTTGGCGACATCCACCATCGAGACGATGCCCTTGGCTTCGAGCGTCTCGGACGTGATCGCCGTCACCGTAACCGGCACCTTGAGGATGTCCTCGCCGGTCTTGCGCGCGGTGACGACGATGTCGCCACTGGTGTTTTCGGGAGCTTCGGCCATGGCCGGTGCCGACCATGTCATACCGGCGACGAGCGCCAGGGTTGATAGCGTGGAAGCGAGACGGATGGTGTGAGAATTGCCAGTCATGTTTTCCCTCAATGCTGATCGAAAGGACACGCAAGGGCGCATCGCTTCAAATTGAGTCCCTGCTGCTTGAACACTTTGTTCTTGCAAGGCGTCAGGATCGCGCTTCAGCGCTTGTCTCCGGATGTTCGCCCGATTTTTTCTTCAGATTGTATTCTGGTTGTTTTTACGTGTTCTTGGGGTGTTGTTTGGCGGTCCCGATATTTGTCCGGGTTGTCGCCATGATTGCTTCTTCCCTCTTTTTGTCTTGCGTCCCGATCGAGCGGGCCGCTGCTTTTTTGTCAGTGATAGATTTACTTGAGTCTCGTCAGAATGACGGCGAATCTGGTGCGTATTCGCCTGTCGGATGAGCGTGCGCGGCGCTCGCGGCCGGCCCATGCGCTGCGAACCCGCGCGGGCTGGGCCCGGCGGGTTCGGCATGTGATCGTGCTGGGAATGCGCCTTTTCAGGCGCGCCGATTCAGCGGCTCAGGCCCCCGAGGAAGGCAATCGTCTCCGCCTCGCTCACGACGTCCGCGTATTTTGCGTTCATGTCGAAGAGGTTGGCATCGTGCGGCGCCGCGTGACGGTCGCCGCAGGCCTCGGCAACGACGGCGGTGCGGAAGCCGTGGCTCATCGCATCGACGCAGCTCGCGCGGACGCAGCCGGAGGTCGTGAGGCCGGTGAGGATCACGCTGTCGATCCCTGCCGCCGTCAACGTCGAGGCGAGCGATGTGCCGAAGAAGGCGCTCGGATATTGCTTGGACACGACGAGTTCGTCATCGAACGGTTCCAGCCCCGGTCCGAAGGCGCCCATCGGGCTGCCCTTCAGGAAGTTCTTCAGCGGCATGGCTTTCTCGTAGAATCGGCCGCCGTCGAACCCGGTGGGGTGATAGACGACATTGGTCAGCACCACCGGCACGCCCGCCGTCCGGGCGGCCGCGCGCACGCGCAAGGCCGATTCGAGAGCATCGTCGACTTCGGAATAGAGTGCGTTACCCGGTTCGAAATAGGCCTGGCAGAAGTCTATCAGGATCAGCGCCGGACGCGATCCGAAGCCGACGCGGTTGTCATAGGCCTTCCTGTAGTTGGCCAGCAGGTCTTCCTCGCTGCTCATGCGTCCTGTTCCTTGTGATGCAGCCATGGCTGCGTGCGGCGCTGCCGCTGTTCGAAAGAGTCTATCTCGGCGCCGTACTGGTTGACGATCTGGTCGGTCTCGTCCCACCCGTTCAGCATGGCGAGGCGCCGTTCGGGCGGAACTTCGAAAGCCCGCGCGGGGCGCCCTTCCACACCGAGTTGCTGCGCATCGAGATCGACCGTGAACCGGGCGCCGCTCTCCGCTGCATCCATCAGCGCGGAAACCTCGGTTTCGGGCAGCACGATCGGGACCACGCCGTTGCGCAGGCAGTTCGAATAGAAAATCTCGCCGAAGCTGGAAGAGATCACCGCACGGGTACCGCGGCCGAGCAGGGCCCAGACCGCCTGCTCCCGGCTGGACCCGGAACCGAAGTTCGCCCCTGCGACGATCACCGGCGCATCGCGGAACCCGTCCGAATTGAGCACGAAGCCTGGCACTTCCTTGCCGTCCGCGTCAAATCGGCGGTCATGGAAGGCATATTCGCCGAGCCCGGCCCGCGCGGTGATGAGCAGGAAGCGGGCGGGGAAGATGATGTCGGTGTCGATATTCTCCTCGCGCATGGCGGCGGCGAGACCGGAGACGGTGACGAAAGGCTGGTTCGGCATCAGGCGAAGTCCCTCACGTCGGCCAGGTGGCCGGAGACGGCGGCGGCGGCGGCCATGGCCGGGCTCATCAGGTGTGTGCGCCCGCCGGGGCCCTGCCGTCCCTCGAAGTTGCGGTTGGACGTGCTGGCACAGCGTTCGCCCGGCGCGAGGCGGTCATCGTTCATGGCCACGCACATCGAACAGCCTGCAAACCGCCACTCGAATCCCGCGTCCCGGAACACGCGGTCCAGCCCTTCGGCCTCGGCCTGCGCGCGGGTCGCGGCGGAGCCCGGCACGACCAGCGCGCGGACGCCTGCGGCGACCTTGCGCCCCGCTGCGATCCGGGCGGCGGCGCGCAAGTCCTCGATGCGGCCATTGGTGCAGGAGCCGATGAAGACGTGATCGATGACCACCTGCGATAGCGGCTGGCCGGCCATGAGGCCCATGTAGGCAAGCGCCTTCTCCGTCTCGCGGCGCTCCGAGGGGTCGGTGATTGCCAGAGGATCGGGAACGAGGGCGCCGATCGGCAGCGTCTGGTTGGGGCTGGTGCCCCAGCTGACCTGCGGCTCTAGCCGGTCCAGGTCGAGCGTGACGACCTTGTCGTAGACCGCGCCGGGATCGCTGGCGAGCGTGCTCCAGTAAGCGGTGGCCGCATCCCACATCTTCCCTTCGGGCGCGAGACGGCGGCCGGCCAGATAGGCGAAAGTCACGTCGTCAGGCGCGACCAGCCCCATGCGGCTGCCGGCCTCGATGGTCATGTTGCACAAGGTCATGCGCTCGGACATCGCCATGCCCGCCACTGCCGCCCCCACATATTCGACCGCGTGGCCGACCGCGCCGTGCGCGCCGATTTTCGCGATCAGGGCCAGGGCGATGTCCTTGGCATCTATCAGGGGATGGCGTTCGCCGAGCAGTTCGACCTTCATCGTGCGGGCCCTGGCCTGCGGCAGTGCCTGCGCCGCCATGACCGTGCCTTGCTCGCTTGCGCCGATCCCGAAGGCCAGCGCGCCGAATGCGCCGTGGGTTGTCGTGTGGCTGTCCCCGCAGACGATGGTGGTGCCGGGCAGGGTGAAGCCGGTTTCCGGGCCGATGACGTGGACGATGCCTTGTTCCGGCCCATCGAGCTGCGCGTAGGGCACGCCGAACTCGGCGACGTTGTCCTCCAGTTCGGCCACTTGCGCGCGGGCCTGCGGATCGGCGATTTCGCCGCCGCGGCTCCGGGTCGGCACCGCGTGATCGGCTACGCCGAGGTGCGTCTCGGGACGGCGAAGCTTTCGCCCGCTCTCGCGCATGGCGACGAAGGCCTGCGGACTGGAAACTTCGTGGACGATGTGGCGATCGATGTAGAGCAAGCTGGCGTCGCCGGGCATTTCGGCGACGACGTGGCTGTCCCACAGCTTCTCGTAAAGCGTGCGCGGTGCGGTCATGCCCTCTTACTAGGCCGGAACCGGACGGGAAGGAGGGCGGGGCGGCATAGTCTCCGAACAGCGGGCACTCGGCGCCCGCCCCGGCTACCGCGCCAGATCAGGCGTCCCCGCCTCGACATAGGCGGCGATCAGCTGGGCAAAGCGGTCCGGAACTTCCAGCGGCGGATAGTGGCCCACGTCAGGCATGATGACCTTGGAAATCTGGGCATGGGAAAGATAGCGCGTGATCGCGGTGACCGCCGATTCCGGCAGGAGCGGGTCGGCACCGCCCCAGATCAGGAACGTGGGCTTGTCGACCTTGGCCATTTCTATCGAAGCCTGCTTGCCGTCGCCGATGCGGGCGATCAGCGCGATGAGGTTCTTTTCGGGCACGCGGCGGTAGAAATCGTAGTATTCCTTGCGCGTCTGAGTGGAAATGCGGGAGGCATCGCCGGCGAAATAGCTCAGGAACTCGTTCCAGAAATCCTGGTCGCGAAAGCCGGTCTGCCTGGCCCGGGCCTGCGCATCGAGAAAGCTCTTCGGCATGACGAGATGGCTGGTATCGACAGGATCGGAAGGCGTATTCGACAGGATCAGCCGCTCGACCATGTCCGGCCGTCTGGCGGCAAGGTACATGCCCATGGTGCCGCCGCTGGAAACGCCCACGAAAGTGACCTTCTTCACGCCCAACCGGTCCAGCAGGGCGATGGGGACGTCAGTGGGTGAGAGGGTCTTCGCCGCCTCGTCGGTCGCGCCGTCCGACAGGCCGTAGCCGGGCAGGTCGAAGCGGATCACGCGGTATCGGCCCTTGAGCACTTGTGCGATACGGTCCCAGGTCCGCAGGCTGCTTTCCGACCCATGGACCATCAGCAGGACGGGCGCACCGCGCGGGCCTTCGTCCTTGTAGTGGATGGAGAGCCCGCCAACGGTGAAGAACCGGCTCTGCCTGTCCGTATAGGTCTTGCGAAGCTGCGTGACGGTCAGCCATGGATGGGCCTGCGCCGCGGCATCCGGCGCGGCGGTCTGGGCGAGGGCGGAGGGCGCAACCGACAGCGACAGGGCCAGCCCGGCGGCGAGCACCGCCAGAGCGCGGTCGATGTTTCGCTTTATCGTCATGAGGTTCCTCCGGGGCCGTCTGTTCGCGGGCGCTGTTCTTTCCAGACGCCGGTTCTGCCGGTGCCGCTGTCGCTGTCGAATGTGCGAGGATGAAATGTCCGCCTGTAGGATAGTCCGTCCTCCACGGGTCAAACGGCGGCGGGTATCTCGATCTCCACCCTGAAGCCGCCTTCGGGCAGGTTTCGGGCGGTGATGAGCCCGCCGTGCACGGCGATGGCCCGCGACGCGATGGCCAGCCCCAGTCCGAGGTTCTTCCCGTCCGGCCTGCCGCGCACGAAAGGGTCGAAGATCGTGTCCACCAGTTCCGAAGGAACGCCGGGCCCCTGGTCGCTCACCGAAATCAGGAAGCGGTTCTCCCGCTCCCGGTAGGTGCAGCACACGTCGATATGTCCGAGCGGCGCCGAAAAGCGCAAGGCATTGCGAACGATGTTGTCGATCGCCCGGCGAAGAAGCTCGGAGCTGCCGCGAACGGGCGGAAGTTGCTCCGCCATGGCGGCGGGCGGTTCGAAGGAGATTTCGATGCCGCCGGGCTGCGCTTCATAGCGTGCATCGGCCACCACGCTTTCGGCGATCCCGGCGATATCGAAATACTCGTCGCCCGGATTTTCCTCGTTCTCGACCCTCGCGAGGATCAGCAGTTCTCCGACGAGCCCGTCTAGCCTGTCGACCTCGCGCTCCATCCGTTCCATCGCACTTTCGAACCGCTCGGGGGTCTGGCGTGCGAGCGCGATGGCGAGTTGCAGCCGGGCCAGCGGCGAGCGCAACTCGTGCGAGACATCGTGCATCAGCCGCTCACGGCTTTCGACGAGTTTTTCTAGCCGACGCGCCATGCGGTCGAACTCGCGTGCGAGGTCCGCCACTTCGTCGCGCCGGCTGCCGATCGCCGGCGAGACGCGGGCGGTCAGTTCGCCGCGCGCGAGCCGCTGGAAGCCGCGGCGGAGGTGCTCGATCGGGCGCACCAGATACCAGGCGAGGAACGCGCTGAACAGCAGCCCGGCGATGACGCCGATGACGAGAAGTTCGGGCGGGACATTCAGCCGCCAGGGCTGCCTGTCCCGGTGGTAGCGGAAGCGCACGACGAAGGGATTTCCGGCCAGGTCGGTCACCCCGCGCTCCATCGCGGCATTCTCGGGATCGTCCGCGAGAGGTGCCGGGACCGGCTGGCTTGCGTCGAAGATGTCGAGACGGCGGCGCTGGTCCTGCGGCAGGTGGCTGGCCATCTCGTCGTACCGCGTCCTGCCGCCTGCCGCGACGGCCTGGGTGGCCGCCTCCAGCACGGCGGGGCCGATCTGCTGCGTCATCAGCCATTCGGGAAACTCGCGGTCGTCACGCAGGGCGAACAGCAGCCATACCGCCTGCGTCATCAGCAGGAACGTCACCAGGAAGCCCAGCAGGATCTTCCAGAACAGCCTGCGCCGCATCATCGGACCTGAAGCCGGTAGCCTACCCCGCGGATCGTCTCGATCGTGGCCGCACCCTGCGAGGCGCCCTCCAGCTTGATGCGCAAGTTACTGACGTGGACGTCCACGCTGCGGTCGTAGGACTGGCGCGCGCGGCCCAGCCCCCTCAGCGAGAGTTCGTCCTTGGTCGAAACCGCCTCGGCCGCACGGGCCAGCACGAGCAGGATGTTGAACTCCGATGCGGTCAGTTCCACCGCGCTGCCCAGCCATAGCGCCTTGCGGGCGGCCACCTGCACTTCGAGCCCGCCTGCCTCGACGACCGGGGGCGGCAGCGGCGTCCGGTCGGCCGGGTAGTGCCGGCGCAAGTTGGCGCGCAGGCGCGCGACGAGTTCGCGCGGGTAGCAGGGTTTCGCCACATAATCGTCCGCGCCGAGTTCGAGCCCGATCACCTTGTCCACCTCGTCGCCGCGCGCCGAAAGCATGATGACAGGCACTTCGTTGTTCTCGCGCAGTTGGCGCAGCACCTCTATCCCGTTCAGGCGCGGCAGCATGATGTCGAGTACGACCGCGTCGTGTTCTCCGGACAGGGCGCGGCGCATGCCGTCCAGACCGTCCGTCACGATCTCGACCCGGAACCCTTCGCTTTCGAGATACTCGCCGAGCATGGCGCCCAGTTCGAGGTCGTCGTCGATCAGCAGGATGCGTTTGGCTTCCTCTTGCACACCCCCTGATGGCGCAGTCCGCCGCGAATGTCAGCCTTTCGCGTTGCGCCTTACGAAAACTTTACGATGCGCTTGCGAACTCTTTACCCACAAGTGCGCCGCCTCGCGCCATATCCTCATTACTCGGACAAATAGAGGTCCGGTATAGTTTGAAGGGGCATGGTATCGGCCAGCCCCTCAGGGAGGGTTGATTCATGGCGCTCAAGCCATTCGCATTCTGCACCGCATCCGTTCTCGCTCTCGGCCTTGCCGGGATGGCCCAGGCGCAGGACGCCGGGTCAGGCCAGGGTGGGGCGGATAATGCCGCCAGCGACGACAGTTCGCAGCCGACAGCGGAAGATATCATCGTCACCGGCGTGCGGGCCTCGATTGTCGGCGCGCTCAACGTGCGCAAGGAGAATATCCAGATCGTCGACTCGGTGGTGGCCGAGGACGTGGGTAAATTGCCGGACAATAACGTGGTAGAAGCGCTCCAGCGCGTGACCGGCATCCAGATCACCGACCGTGCCGGCGGCGAGGCGGGCACCGTTACCATTCGCGGGCTTCCCGACGCGGTGACGACGATGAACGGCCGCAACATCTTCACCTCAACCGGGCAGTCCTTCGCGCTGCAGGACATTTCCGCCAACCTCGTGAAGCAGGTGGACGTTTACAAGACGCGCTCGGCCGATCAGCTCGAAACCGGGCTGGCCGGACAGATCGACGTCAAGACCCGCCGTCCGTTCGATTTCGATGGCCTGGCGGTTTCCGGCCTCGTGCGCGGCATCTACAACGAGGTTTCTGACAGCTTCAATCCGAACGTGGCGCTGCTCGTGTCCGACCGCTGGGAGACACCGATCGGCGAGATCGGCCTGCTGGTGAACGGCAGCTACAGCCAGACGAAGTATCGCAACGAGACCGTCACTGCCGGCGCGCTGGTGCCCTTCGCCACCGAGAACCCGACGGAAGGCTCCGGCCTCTCCCCGCTCGAACGCATCTTCTCGGGCTGGACGCCCGGCCTCAACGAAGGCCTGCCGACCACACCCGGTTCGACGATCAACTACGACGGCGTGGAGGTGCCTTACTACCTTTCGCGCGATGCGGTGTTCTCCACCGACCAGTACGGCAAGCGCAAGCGTCCCTCGTTCAACGCGGCGCTCCAGTGGGCCCCCAACAGCAGTTCGGTCTACACCGCCGAGGTGTTCTACACCGGCTATCGCAGCTCGCTCTACAGCGACATGATGTTCAGTTATGTCGATTACTGGAGTAATCCGGGCGCCTTCGAGCTCTACCCCGACACGAACATCATCAAGTCACGCACGACCGACGACGTCTACGGCTTCAACAGCGGCGACTATACGAGGTCGAAGACCGACAGCTACGTCTACGCGCTCAACGGCCAGTGGGATCTGGGCGATCGCGGCAAGATCACCGGCGACCTCGCCTATCAGACCAGCACCGCGAAGACCTCGTTCATCGCCATGCGTACCGATCGCACGGCCGACCAGATTTCGGTGGACTTCAACTCGGGCGGCGGCGTGCCCTCGTACCATTTCGACGACGATTCCCTGCTCACCGATCCTTCTGCCTGGAACGTCGCACAGCTTTACGACAACGCCAACAAGGACAAGGGCAGCGCCGTCACGGCCTCGCTCGATGGCTACTATACCTGGGACGAAGGCTTCATCCGCCGCATCAAGGCGGGGCTGCGCTACGACGATCGCAAGGCGTCGAGCTACGTGCGCACCGCCGATGCCGCCAGCCTCGGCACCAGTCTGACCACGCTGCCCGAAGCCGCCTATTTCACCAACTCCGGTTTCATGAGCGGCGAGGCCGACGTGCCGCGCAGCTGGGTGACGGTCGATGGCGCTTGGCTTTACAATAACGCCGACTATGTGCGCAGCCTCTATGGCCTGCCGACCTCGGAATCGCTGGTCCTCAACAAGACCTTCGACATCGACGAGATCACCATGTCGGCCTACCTGCTGGCGGATGGGCAGGTCTCTGTCTTCGGGCGTCCGCTCGATATCGAGGGCGGCGTGCGCTATGTGAACGTGGCGACCGACTACAACTTCTTCGACCGCTATAACGATTATGCCCGCAGCCGCGCCAATTCGGGCTCGGCGAAGTTCCTGCCGAGCTTCACCGCGCGTTATGCCATCACCGACCGCCTGCGCCTGCGCTTCAACTATGGCGAGACGCTGCGCCGCCCGAACTTCAGCGACGTGAACCCGACCTATTCGCTCACGGGCGATCTCACCAGCGTCGGTTACGGCAGCGGCACGGCGGGCAATGCAAGCCTGAAGCCCACGCATTCGAAGAACTACGACGTGGCGCTGGAATGGTACTTCGACCGCGACAGCGCGATTACCGTGACCGCTTTCCGCCGCGAGATCGACGGCCTCGTCGTCAGCCTGCCGGTCATGACCTACATCCCCGGCAACGGCATCGTCGCGGGCGCAACGGACTATTTCGTGGTGACGAAGCCGGTGAACGCATCCAACGGCGTGCTGAAGGGCGTCGAAGCGGGGCTGACCTACTTCCCGCACTACCTGCCCGGGCCGCTGGACGGGCTCGGCTTCCAGGGCAGCCTTACGGTGCTCGATTCCAGCCAGACCATCCCGGTCACGGACTCGGCCGGCACGATCACCGGCTATTCGCGGTCGGCGTTCTTCGACGTCTCGAAGCTCTCGTACAATGCCACGCTGGCCTACGACCGGGGGCCGTTCAACGCGCGCCTCTCCTACATCTGGCGCAAGGGCTTCCTGCACAACAACGAGTCCAGCCTCTTCGCGAACCCGATCGGCATCTGGTACAAGTCCGAGGAGAGCCTCGACTTCCAGCTGACCTGGAACGTCACCAAGGCGATCGGCGTGACTTTCGACGCCACCAACCTCACCAAGTCGAAGCAGCAGAGCTACTACAAGTTCGCCGATGCCGGCGGCTCCACCACCGACAATCTCGGCACGACCCTGCTGGCGCGGACGTTCGCCATCGGTGCGCGCTTCACGTTCCAGTAGGGCGGACTTGGCCGTTCGTCTTCCTTCCGGCAGCCAGCGACGTACCGCCATTCTGTCGCCGGTGGCCGAGGGTGCCCGTCCTTCGCGATTTTCGCGGAGGACGGGCGTCTTCCCCTTTCCATCTCGCGGGTGCGTCGCGCTTGAAACGGACCTGACCGGATGAACAAGATGACCTTTTCGCTCACGCCCGAGCCTGACGCCCTTGCGGCTGCGGGGCACGGAAGGCTGCATCACGACGTGGCTCGTCGCCTCGCGCTGCGGATCGTTTCGGGCGAATATCCCACGGGCCATCTGTTCACGGCCGAAGTGGAACATGCCGATGCGCTGGGCGTCTCGCGTTCGGTCCTGCGCGAGGCGTTCCGCATGCTCACCGCCAAGGGGCTCGTCTCGAGCCGCCCCAAGGCGGGAACCTGGGTCAACGAGCGCAAGCGCTGGAACCTGATCGATCCCGACGTGCTGGCCTGGCAGCTCCAGTGCGGCGCCAGCGATGCGTTCCTGAGGGACCTGTTCGAACTGCGCAGGGTGGTGGAGCCCCAGGCCGCCGAAATGGCCGCGCTCCGCCGCGAGGAAAGCCAGCTTCTGGACATGGCCAATGCGCTCGACACGATGGAGCATCACACGCTCCAAAGCGAAAAAGGCCGCGCTGCAGACTTGCGGTTTCACGCCCTGCTCATGGAAGCCACACACAACGAGATGCTGCTGGCGCTGTCGAATTCGATCCTCACGGCAATTGCCTCGACCACGGCGGTCAAGCAGCACATCCATGTCCATCCGCGCGACCCGATGCCGGAGCACCGCGAACTCCACCGGCATATCGCCGATCGCAGCCCCGGCCGTGCACGGCGTGCCATGCGCAAGCTCATCGACCTGGCGCTGGCCGACATGGAAATGGCGCTCAAGCATTTCTGAAGGCGGGCATTTTCCGGGGATGACCGGCGGCAAGGCGCGATGACGGTCCAGCAACACTTCGCAACCCTTTCCTTGCGATAACTTTACAGTTCGCTTTCGAACTCTTTACCCACAACCGCCTCGTCCCTCGCCATACCGCAGGGCATGTCGACCAAGCGCCGTCTCGTGATCGGGGGCATTCTCGTTGCCGCCGCCCTTGCCCTGCTCCTTGTCTGGAAGCTCTTCTCGGGACCGGCCGAACCCGTCGTCGCCACCGCGAAAGTGACGCGCGGCACGATGGAGCAGACCGTCGAGGCGACCGGCACGCTGGAGCCCAAGGAACTGGTCAGCGTGGGCGCGCAGGTTTCCGGGCGGCTCGAACAGCTCAACGTCGCGGTGGGCGACGTCGTGCATCAGGGCGACCTTATCGGCCTGATCGATCCGCGCACGCAGACCAACAGTCTCGAAACCGCCAGGGCCGACCTTTCCAACATGCAGGCCCAGCTTGCCGGAGCGAAAGCCACGCTCGCCAAGGCGCAACTGGCGTTCCGGCGCCAGCAGGCGCTCGGCGCGGGCGAGGCGACCTCCCAGGCCGATTTCGAGGCTGCGCGGGCAGAGCTCCAGTCGGCGCAGGCCAGCTTCGATGCCTTTCAGGCGCAGATCCGCGCGGCCGGGGTTAGCGTCGATACCGCGCAGGTCCAGCTTGGCTACACCAAGATCACCGCGCCCATGGACGGGGTGGTGGTTTCGGTCGTCACCAAGCAGGGGCAGACGGTCAACGCCAACCAGTCGGCTCCCACCATCGTCATCCTCGCCAAGCTGGACGTGATGACGGTGAAGGCCGAAGTTTCCGAGGCCGACGTGATCGACGTGAAGCCGGACCTGCCCGTCTACTTCACGATCCTGGGCGATCCTGACAAGCGCTACGAGGCAAAACTGCGGCTGATCGAACCGGCACCGGAATCGATCGTCAACGAAGTGGATTCCTCGTCGACCACCTCGTCCAGCAGCACCACGGATTCGGCGATCTACTACAACGCCCTGTTCGAGGTTCCAAACGAGGACGGCAGGTTGCGCGCGCTGATGACCGCCAAGGTCAGCATCGTTCTGGCCAAGCGCGCCAATGCCCTGATGATCCCTTCGACCGCGCTCGGCGCCAAGGGCAAGGACGGCACATATTCCGTCCGCGTGAAGGGCGAGGACGGCAAGATCGCCGCCCGCAAGGTGCGCATCGGCATCGACAACAATATCAGCGCCGAAGTGCTCTCGGGCCTGAAGGAGGGCGAATCCGTTGTGGTGGGCGAGGCCAGCACCGCGGCCAAGACCAATCAGGGGCCGATGGGCCCGCCCCCGGTCTGAGCCGCCGGCCCGTTCGATGACCAGCACCCCGCTCATCACCCTGTCGCACGTCCGGCGCGAGTATCCCTCGGGCGACGGTGTCTTCGCGGCGCTCAAGGACATCGACCTGTCGATCGAGGCGGGAGAGATGGTTGCCATCGTCGGCCAGTCCGGCTCGGGCAAGTCTACCCTGATGAACATTCTGGGCTGCCTCGACCGGCCGACTTCGGGGTCCTACCGCATCAACGGGCGGGACACCGGAGACCTCGAGCCCGACGAACTGGCCGCGCTGCGCCGGGAGCATTTCGGCTTCATCTTCCAGCGCTACCACTTGCTGACCGACCTGTCGGCCCTCGGCAATGTCGAGGTGCCCGCCGTCTATGCCGGCCGCGCGCGCGGGGAGCGGGCAGGGCGGGCCCGCGAGATACTCGCCCGTCTCGGCCTTGCCGAGCGTACCGACCACCGGCCGGGGCAGCTTTCGGGCGGCCAGCAGCAGCGTGTCTCTATCGCCCGCGCCCTGATGAACGGCGGCGAGGTGATCTTCGCCGACGAACCGACCGGCGCGCTCGATTCCGCCAGCGGCGTGGAAGTCATGGCCATCCTAGGCGAGCTTCATGCCGAGGGCCACACCGTCATCATCGTCACGCACGATATGAAAGTGGCCGAGCACGCGGACCGGATCATCGAGATCCGCGACGGCGAGATCATCGATGACCGCCGCACCCGCGAAAACGCGGTGCGCCCGGCCGTGCAGAAGGCCGCGCCGGTCGCCAGCGGCTTCCAGCAGGTGGCAGACCGCTTCCGCGAAGCCTTCCGCATGGCGGTGCTGGCGATGTCCGCCCACAAGCTTCGCACGTTCCTGACGATGCTGGGCATCATCATCGGCATTGCCTCGGTGGTTTCGGTAGTGGCGCTGGGCGGCGGCGCGCAGGAGAAAATCCTCTCCGATATCAGCAGCCTGGGCACCAACACGCTGACGATCTATCCGGGCAAGAGCTTCGGCGACATGCGGTCGGCCAGGATCGAGACGCTCAAGGATGCCGATGCCGATGCGCTCGGCCAGTTGCCTTACGTCGACAGCGTCACCCCCAGCGTCTCGACCAGCGTGACCGCCCGCTATCGCAATGTCGCGGCGACCGCGCAGGTCAGCGGCGTCGGTGCCGACTACTTTCGCGTGCGCGGGCTGGAACTGATCTCCGGCGGCCTGTTCGATGCCCAGAGCGTGCGCGAACTGGCGCAGGACGTGGTTATCGACGAGAATTCGCGCGATACCCTGTTCCCCAATGTCGAGGACCCGCTCGGCAAGGTCGTGCTGCTGGGCAAAGTGCCCGCGCGGATCGTCGGCGTGGTCGGCACCCAGCAGCAGGGCTTCGGCGGCAGCGACAGCCTGACCGCCTATGTGCCCTACACCACGGCGATGAGCCGGATGCTAGGCCAGACCTACCTGTCCAGCATCACCGTGCGCGTGAACGACGATACTTCCACGGCGGCGGCGGAATCGGCGGTGACGCAGCTTCTCGCCAAACGGCACGGGACCACGGACTTCTTCATCAGCAATTCCGACAATATCCGCGAGACCATCACGAACGCCACCAACACGATGACGCTGCTGATCGCCGCCATCGCGGTGATCGCGCTGATCGTCGGCGGGATCGGGGTGATGAACATCATGCTCGTTTCCGTGACCGAGCGTACCGCCGAGATCGGCGTGCGCATGGCCGTGGGCGCGCGCCAGTCGGACATTCTCCAGCAGTTCCTGATCGAGGCGGTGCTGGTCTGCCTCATCGGCGGCGTGATCGGGGTGGGCCTGTCGCTCGCGGTCGGCGTTGCGATCTCCTTTACGCCGATCGACTTTCGCATGGCCTATTCGGTCACTTCGATCGTCGCCGCCTTTGCCTGTTCCACGCTCATCGGCGTGATCTTCGGCTTCCTGCCCGCCCGCCGCGCGGCCCGGCTCGACCCGGTCGATGCCCTTTCGAGAGACTGAACCCGTGCCCCAGCAGACCAAGCCCTTCCGCCCTGTCCTGCTGGCCACGCTGGCGCTCGCGCTGGGCACCGGCGGCTGCGCGGGTGTGACGCGTTCTCGCTATGCCGCCCCGGAACTGCCGATCGCGGATGCATGGGACCAGCCCTCGCAAGGCGCGGCCCGAACGGCGGGCGCCCCGTGGTGGAACGAATTCGGCGATCCGGCGCTGAGCGCGCTTGTCGATCAGGTGCTGGCCGCCAATGCCGATCTGGCGGCGGCAGGCTTGCGGCTGAAGCAGGCCCGCCTTTCCGCCGAACAGGCGCGGCAGGGCCTGTTCCCGAGCGGCACTGCCAGCCTCTCGTCCAGCGGCTCGAAAGCTCTGGACGGCGGGGCGGGTTGGACGAAATCGAGCGCCGCCTCGCTCGGCGTGTCGTGGGAACTGGACCTCTTCGGCCGCCTTGGTGCCACTGCCGATGCCGCGAAGTGGGAAGAACAGGCTAACGCGCAGGATCTGGCCGAAACGCGGCTCTCGCTGATCGGCACGGCGGCGCAGGCCTGGTGGCAGCTCGGCTATGCCAACGAACAGATCGCCATTGGCGAGGAAAGCCTGGGCTATGTCCGCCGTGCGCTGGACCTCGTGCAGCGCCAGTACGATGCGGGCGCGGTGTCACGCCTCGAACTGCGCGATGCCCAGCAATCGGTCGCGGCGCAGGAAGCCTCGCAGACCCAGCTCGTGCAGGCGCGTGTCTCGGCATTGAAGACGATCGCCGCGCTGGTGAACCGCCAATCCTACGAAGGGACCGAGCTTCAGGCTCTTCCCCGGCAACCGCTGCCGCAGATCGCCGCAGAGGCGCCGGCCTCGCTGCTGTCTCGCCGTCCCGACCTCGCCGCCGCCGAACTGCGCCTGCGCAAGACGCTGGCCGCCAGCGATGCCACCGTCGCTGGCTATTACCCCAGCTTCAGCCTGACGGGCGGACTGGGCACGGCCAGCTCGGCGCTGCTCGGGTTCTTCAGCGATCCCGCAGCCAGCCTTGGCGCGGTGCTGTCACTTGCCGAACTCAACCCGGAGAAAATCCGCCTCGGTACCGGCATCGCCCGGGCCGACTACGAAATCGCGGTGCAGGATTTCCGCCAGACCTTCTACGATGCCTTGCGCGATACGCAGGTCTCCCTCTCGGCGCGGGAGCAATATCTGAAGCAGGCAGGCTTCTTGGAGGCGAACTACGCTGCCGCGCGTGACGCCGAAAGGCTTTATGAACGGCAGTATCGGGCCGGGGCAATCCCTTTGCGCGACTGGCTGGACGCGCAGGAACGCCTGCGCAGTGCCCGCACCGGCCTGATCCAGAACCGCTATAACCAACTGGTGACACAAGTGCAGGTCTATCAGGCACTTGGTGGAGATACTTCACCAGAAAGCTGAGATCTATCCGGCCTTTTTGATCCTGCCGTTCCGGGAAGCCGGAACCCGGCCGCCGTTCGCGATTTTACGCTGCCGATCACGACGTTTCCGATCCGGGGGCCTAATGCACGGTGTGATTTCCGGCCGACGACCCTGCAAGATTGCCCCGGCACCCACCGGCGCGGAACCGCGCCCGGCGCAAACGCGCTCCTTCCGGCCGGGATCTGTCTGCAAACATATTCCCACATATCGGCCTACGTGCCCGTTATCCTGACCGGCATGCATCCTCCTACCCGCAAGGGGAACCGATGACATTTGCATTCACCAAGCCCGACCGCCAGTACCATGAACTCGGCGCGGAATTCACGGGGGACGGAACGCACTTCGCGGTCTTCTCCGAAAATGCCGAGGCGATCGAGCTCTGCCTCTATTCGGACGATGGCGACGAGGAACTGGCGAGGCTGGAAATGCCGAGCCGGGAGGGGGCGATCTTCTCCGGCTACGTTCCGGGGGTGCGGCCCGGCCAACTCTACGGCTACCGCGCGCACGGCCCCTATGCGCCGGAACAGGGCCACCGCTTCAACCCCAACAAGCTTCTTCTCGATCCCTACGCCCGCGAGATCGCCGGCAGCCTGAAATGGGACGAAGCGCTCTGGGGCTACGACCTCGCCTCGGGCGACGACATGACTTTCGACACCCGCGATTCCGCGCCGTTTATGGTCAAGGGCGTGGTCCAGGACCCCGAGTTCGACTGGGAGGGTGACAATTCCATCCGCCACCCATGGAATGAAACCGTGGTCTACGAAGCCCACGTCCGCGGCCTGACCATGTCCCATCCCGACGTGCCCGAGGAATTGCGGGGCACTTATGCCGGCATGGTCAGCGAGCCCATCCTCGATCATTTGCGCAAGCTGGGCGTATCGGCGATCGAACTGCTGCCCTGCCAGTATTTCCTCGACGACCGGATGCTGCTGGACAAGGGGCTCTCCAACTACTGGGGCTACCAGACCCTGGGCTACTTCGCGCCGGAGCCCCGCTATCTCGGGCCCAAGCGGGGCAAGGCGCCGGCGATCCGCCAGTTCAAGGACATGGTGAAGCGTTTTCACCGGGCCGGGATCGAAGTGATCATGGATGTGGTCTACAACCACACGGCCGAGGGTTCCGAGCGCGGTCCGGCACTGTGTTTTCGCGGGCTGGACAATGCCAGCTACTACCAGCTCTCCCCGGAAAACCCGCGCTACAGCTTCGACCAGACCGGTACCGGCAACACGCTCAGCGTGGCCCATCCGATGGTCATCCGCATGGTGCTGGATTCGCTGCGCTACTGGGTGCAGGCGATGCACGTCGACGGGTTCCGCTTCGACCTCGCCTCCACCCTCGGCCGCGAGGCCATGGGTTTCGACAGGGAAGGCGGCTTCTTCGACGCGATCAGGCAGGATCCGATCCTCTCCGGCGTGAAACTGATCGCGGAGCCATGGGACGTGGGCAGCGGCGGCTATCAGGTGGGCGGTTTCCCTTATCCGTTCCGCGAATGGAACGACAAGTTCCGCGATACGGCACGCGGCTTCTGGCGAGGCGATCCGGCGCTCGTGGGCGATCTGGCCAACCACCTGATCGGTTCGCCCGAACAGTTCAACCATTCCGATCGGGGGGCGACGTCCTCGGTCAACTTCCTCGCCGCCCATGACGGCTTCACTCTGCTTGACACGGTTTCCTTCAACGATCGCCATAACGAGGCGAACGGCGAGGGCGGGGCCGATGGCCATGACAACAACCTGTCCGACGACATGGGCGCCGAAGGCGCGACCGGGGATGAAGCCATCAACGCCGCCCGCGCGCGCCGCCGCCGCGCCATGCTGGCAACCCTGCTGCTCAGCCAGGGCGTGCCGATGATCCTGGCCGGGGACGAGATCGGCAACAGCCAGCAGGGCAACAACAACGTCTACTGCCAGGACAACGAGACGGCCTGGATCGACTGGCCGGGCCGGGATGACGCCCTGCTGGAGTTCTGTGCCCGGATGATCGGGTTCCGCCGGGACCATCCCGTGCTCTCTCAGGACAACTTCCTCAACGGCGAGCCTGCCGAAGACGGCCGCGTGGAGATCGCGTGGCACCAGCCCGACGGGCGGCAGATGGACGCGGAGCTATGGGGGCAGGCCGAACTGCGCATCCTGGGCTTCTTCCTGAGCTACTCGGCGCAGGAGGCCTTCGTAGAAGGCGAGCGGCCGCTGTTCATCGTCCTGAACGCGGGCGATGCCGTGGACTTCGTCCTGCCGGCACATAACGGGGTTTCGAAATGGCACCGCGTGCTGGATACCTCGCGCGATCTCGCTTTCGAGCCTGAGCCGGTCGAAGGAGAGGCGGCGACCATTCCGCCGGCCAGCGTCTGCGTCTTCGCACCGGAATGACGGGGCCGGAATTGGCGATGCCGCAGGATCTCGACTGGACCTGGGGAGCGCGGCCCCTCGGCGGCGGCAACTGGCGGTTCAGGCTCTGGGCCCCGGATGCGGGAATGGTGGCGGTGGAACTCGCCGATGGCCTTGTGCCGCTGGAGCGCGGGGAGGGCGGTTGGTGGAGCATCGACACCCCGGCCGCCTGCGGGGATACATATCGGTTCCGGGTGGACGACGCGGCCTTTCCCGATCCGGCCGCCCGCGCGCAAGAAGGCGATGTTCACGGGGCCTCGGTTCTGGTCGATCCGGCGGCATATGCGTGGCAGGCGGAGTGGCGGGGCATCCCGTGGTCGCAGACGGTCATCTACGAGCTGCACCTCGGCACGTTCACCGAAGAAGGCACTTTCGCCGCCGCCGCCGGGAAGCTGCGCCATTTGCGCGATCTCGGAGTGACGATAGTGGAAGTGATGCCGGTGGCCCAGTTCGACGGCGAGCGGGGCTGGGGCTACGACGGCGTCCTGCCCTATGCGCCCCACAACGCCTATGGATCGCCCGGCGATTTCAGGCGCTTCGTGGACAAGGCGCACGGTCTTGGCATGGGTGTCCTGCTGGACGTGGTCTACAACCACCTGGGGCCCTCCGGTAACTACCTTGCCGCGTGGGCGCCTTCGTTCTTTCATGCCGACCGCCGCTCGCCCTGGGGACAGGGCATCGCCTATGAGCAGCGCGCGGTCCGCGACTACTTCATCGAGAACGCGCTCTACTGGCTGGACGAGTACCGGCTGGACGGCCTGCGCCTCGATGCGGTCCATGCGATCGAGGATCGCTCCGAGGTTCATTTCCTGGCCGAACTGGCCGAACGGGTACGCGCGGTGGAATGGGGCCGCCCGGTTCATCTGATCACCGAGGACGAGCGTAATCCCGCGTCCGGCTTCGGGCCGGGAGCACCTTTCGACGCGACGTGGAACGACGACTGGCACCACGCCCTGCATTGCCTGCTCACCGGCGAGGACGAGGCCTATTATGCCTCTTTCGCCGTCGACCCGCTGGCCGATATCGAAACCGCGCTGCGAGACGGTTATGTAGAGCAGGGCCAGCCTCGCAAGGGGGCCTCTCATCCGCGCGGGGAACCTTCCGCCGGGATGGCGCGAACCGCCTTCATCAATTTCCTCGGCAATCACGATCAGGTGGGCAACCGGGCAAGGGGCGAGCGGCTGCACCACCTCGTCCGAGAACGGAACGCGCTTCGCGTGGTCACGGCGATGACGCTGCTTTCGCCTTTCGTGCCGATGATCTTCATGGGCGACGAATTTCTCACGAGTGCGCCGTTCCAGTTCTTTGCCGACTTCACCGGCGATCTCGCCGCAGCGGTACGGACGGGGCGGGCCGAGGAGTTTGCCGGTTTCACGGCGTTCGGCGGGGAGGTTCCGGACCCGATCTCGCCGGACACCTTCCTCGCCTCGAAGATCGGACATGCCGTTGGCGCGGATCAGGTCTCGCATGAGGCTTTCGTCCGCGACCTCCTGGCGCTGCGCCGGGACCGGATTGTGCCGCTGCTCGCCGCGGGCGCCCATCCTCAAGTGGAAGTGACGCGGGACGGCGGCGCGATCGACGTGACCTGGACGTTCACCGAGGGCCGGCTGCTGATGCGCGCCTCCCTCGGCAGCGGGACGGTTGTGCCGCATGATGATCCGCTCATCGAAGTGGGAGGCGGGGCAAGCCGCTTCGCATTCTCCGCAGCGCTTGGGAACGGATGACTTACATGGTTATCGTATCCAATTATTCATACAATATAACAGCTACATACAGATTACAGCTGCGAAACGGTGTGAGCCTTGATGACGCGCGTGAGCTTCTGCCTGAACTGGGTGCGCTTGGCGTCAGCCATCTCTATCTCTCGCCGCTTTTCAGGGCAGCGACTGGCTCTACCCATGGTTACGACGTGATCGATCCCAACGAGGTGGACCCGGTGCTGGGCGGGGAGGAAGCCTTCATCCGGCTGAGCGACGCAGCAAGGATTGCCGGGATCGGGGTGGTTCTGGATATCGTGCCGAACCATATGGCCTGCGTACCGGAAAACCCGCTGCTGTATGAGCTCATGAAGGGCGGCCGCGATAGCGCCTCCAGTGAGATTTTCGATATCGACTGGAACAAGGGGTCGCTGCATTTCCCGGTGCTTGACGGCACGCCGGACGAAGTCCTTGCCGCAGGGCAGATCGCGATGGGGCGATGGGGCGATGATACCGTGCTGGAGGTCTACGGTCAGAGCTATCCGCTCGCCGATACGCCCCTGTCGCGGGAGCTTGCGGAGCGCGGTGAACTGGATGCGTCAGCGCTTGCCGACCTGCTGGCGGAGCAATGCTGGTCCATCGGAGACTGGCGGCAGTCAGCTCAATCCATAAATCACAGAAGATTTTTTAATATCAGTAGTTTGATCGGGGTTCGTCAGGAAGATATAGGAGTATTCGGGCTTACCCATCGCTGGATTTCGCGGCAAGTCGAAGCCGGCCGAATTCAGGGGCTTCGGGTCGATCATGTCGATGGTCTGGCGCGGCCCGGCGGCTATCTTGCCCATCTGCGCGAGCTTGTGGGGCCGGATGTGCCCGTGTGGGTGGAGAAGATCGCCAAGGAAGGCGAGGATATCCCGGACTGGCCGGTACAGGGCATGAGCGGTTACGAGTTCATGACCCCGGTCACGCAGTTCCTCACCCTGCCGGACGGGCTTGCGGCGATGCGGGCAGCGGCCCGGCATGCCGTGCATGAAGATATGGCGAATGAAGTGCGGAGCGTCAGGCGGGCCTTGCTGCACGGCACTTTCGTGCCCGAGCACGCGCGCGTTGTCGATGCGGCCATGGCGGCGCTAGGCTGTGCCGAGGCGCTGCGGGGTGCGGTCGAGCAGGCGGTGGACGCGCTTGCGCTCGTCTGGCCGGTCTACCGTTCCTACACGGCCGACGGTCTGCCGCTCTCGCCGGAATTCGCGGGGCTGCGCTCCGCCGGGGGGATGGCGGGGGCATTGCTGGACCTGCTGCAAGCCGCTGCCGGAGATCCGCAGGCCCGGCAGTTCGCAGCCCGGTTCGAGCAGTTGACCGGAGCGCTCACCGCCAAGTCCGAGGAGGATACCGTCTTCTTCCGCGCGGTATCCTACCTGCCGTTCTGCGAGGTGGGCGCCGAACCCGAACTTCAGACCATTTCGAGGAGTGCGTTCGAAGCCTTGATGAACCGGCGCGCGGCGCGGACGCCTTACGGGCTCAACGCGCTTTCGACGCACGATACCAAGCGCTCGGCCGATGCGCGTGCGGCGATCGTCGCGCTCTCGTACTTTCCCGCGCTCGCCAGCCGCTTTTACGCTCATGCGGGTGAGTGTGCTTCTGCGTGCGGGCTGGCGCCGCGCTGGGGCATCTATGCGCTTCAGACGGCACTCGCCATGCGGGAGGAACCCGATGCGCAGGCCCGCCTGATGCAGCACATGACGAAGGCAGCGCGCGAGGCCAAGGACTTGTCCAGCTATGAAAACCCGGATGAAGGTGCCGAGCGGAAGCTCGGCGCGCTCGCTGCCGGGCTGCTGGAGGAACTCGCCGGGGATGGCATCTGGAGCGGGAAGGAGAAAGCGTCGTTCCATGAGGTGCTCGATGCGGTGATCCTGGCTCAGGTCGCGCTCCAGATCACCGCGCCGGGCATCCCGGACATCTATCAGGGCACGGAGTGGGTCTCGGCAAACCTCACGGATCCGGACAACCGCCGCGCCGTGGATCGCCGGGCCGAACACGCCGCCGGCTCGCTCCCGGAACGGAAGTTCTCGCTCACCGCCCGTTTGCTGGCTTTACGGAAATCGGCGCCCGAACTTTTCGCGAGAGGAAGCTATGAACTTCGCGCCGCGGAGCGGGAATGGATCGTCAGGCGGACATGGCAGGGGCAATCCGCCGAAGTGCCGGTTCCGCGCCCTTTGCCGCCGGATTGAGGGCGGGCGCCGAACCGGCTGTTCGTCAGGAATCCTGTGCGGGAACGTTCCGCGCCGGAGCAGGATGGTTCTCTACCGAGTGATCGGGGTAGGGCATGATGAGCTTACCGTCGGGTGAGGCGGTGTAGGTCGTCTGGGTCGGATAGGGGATGGAGATGCCCTCGGCGGCGAAGCGCCGCATGATCGACACCAGCAGCCGGTCGCGCAGCGGATGCGCGACCGACCAGTCCGCACCGGGCACGTCCACCAGCAAGGTGAAGTCCAGCGAACTCGCTCCGAACGCCTCGAACCCGGCGCGAGCAGCCTTGCCGCCTTCGGCTTCGACCAGTTCGGACAGGATGCCGGGTATGCGGGCGAGCGTGTCGGGCGGGGTTTCGTAGGCGACACCGATGGTGAACTGCAGGCGGATATGATCGCGCCGCGTGACGTTGAGAATTTCCTTATCAAGCAAACTCTTGTTGGAAATTACTCGCAATTCTCCTGAATAGGCGCGGATGCGCGTGGACTTCAGGCCGATGGCTTCGATCGTCCCGGTGCTGGTGCCGAAGCTGATTGCATCCCCCTTGCTGAAGGGGCGGTCGAAGATGATGGCCAGCGCCGCGAACAGGTCCGCGAAGATGCCCTGCGCAGCAAGGCCGATGGCTATGCCGCCAACGCCGAGACCCGCGACCAGACCCGTCACGTTGACCCCGAGGTTATCGAGCAGCACCACTGCCGCCACGGCGAAGACCACCACGCTGACGAGGAGGCGGATCAGGCCCATCGCATTGATGATCGCCTCGCCCTGGAAATGTTCGGCGGAAGTGCGGTGTTCGATTGCGCCGAGGATCAGTTCGCGCGCCCAGATCGCGCCTTGCAGGACCGCTGCGATCGTGAACAGGAACGTCACCAGACCGTCTAGCGCGGGCGGCGTCTGTGCATAGCCGTCCACCACGCGGATCGCGACCATGACGATGAAGTAGTTCGTGGTCTTGGTCACGGCGCGGCCGATCACGGTCAGCCAGGCACCCCTGCCGCGTTCCGCCCGGCAGAGGCGATTGCCCAATCCGCGAAGGGCATAGAGGCCGGAGGTTATGGCAATGGCGATCAGTCCGGCGACGATGATCTGGAGCCAGTAGGTCTGGAACCACGAGACCGTGGCGCTCGACAGGTTATGGACCTGCGTGGCCACGTCCGGCATCGCGTGGGCGCCGGGGCTGGGGCTCGGGGGGGAAGTGGGGGTGCTCATCCTGCGCTCAATCCATGTTCGTTTCGGCGACCGTGGCTGCCGCCGATATCGCGGCATGCCGACATGCGAACGGCCTTACCGTGCAAGACGGCCAAGGCTCAACGTCTTGCAATGGCTCGGTGGACGAGTTGTTCCTTGCGTTTTTCGGGAGTTCGGTTGCGCCGCAGCGGCGAGCGGCCCGGCCACAGGGCTCGGGCCGCCCCTGCATCAAGGCGTCAGCCGTGGTGGCCGATTTCCTCGACCTGATCGAGATAATCGCCGTAACCCTCTGTTTCCATGTCTTCACGCGGCACGAACCGCAGAGCGGCCGAATTGATGCAATACCGCAATCCGCCCCGATCGCGCGGCCCGTCCTCGAACACGTGGCCGAGATGGCTGTCGCCGTGGGCGGAGCGCACTTCGGTGCGGATCATGCCATGGCTGATGTCGCGCAGTTCGCTGACGTTGGCCGGTTCGATGGGCTTGGTGAAGCTCGGCCAGCCGCAGCCGGACTCGTACTTGTCCGAGGAGGCGAACAGCGGCTCGCCCGAAACGATGTCCACGTAGATTCCGGCGCGCTTGTTGCCAAGGTATTCGCCTGAGCCGGGGCGCTCGGTCCCGCTGTGCTGGGTTACGTGGAACTGCTCGGGGGTCAGGCGTGCGATCGCCTCGTCGGTTTTCTTGTAGGTCGGCATGGATCGTTCTCCTTGGCGCCCTAGATGGGGAGAACGCGGGCCGGGGTGAAGTCCTTTTTCATTCATTGCTGTCATCGGAGGCCGCAATTGCCGCCGCGTCGCCCGGGGGCCGCCTGTCGGCAGCCCCGCCCGGCGGTGGGGTCAGAAGTGGTAGGCTACGCCGACAAGCGCCTGATGGCGGTCGAAGTCATGGTCGTTGTTGCCGAGATCGGAGTAACGATACTCGATGCGGGCCGTTACGTTCTGCAGGATCGCGCGCTCCACGCCGCCGCCCACGCTCCATCCATCGAACGTATCATGACCGGTCGCCGTGCCATCCGAAATGCGGGCGCGCATGTTCTCGTAGCCGCCGCGCACATAGAGCAGCGTTTCCGGGGTCACGAGGTAGCCGGCGCGGGCCGACAGGTCGAAGGAATGGTTCGGGTCGATCACGGCTGCGCCGCTGCGCAGGGCGTCGTCGGCGCCGATGTCGAAGCTGCCTTCCGCGCCGATCACGACATGGGGCGTGAGCCTGTAGTTGTAGCCTGCAAAGGCGCCGCCGATGAAGCTGTCGCGGGAATCGCGCACGTTGACTTCGCCGATGTCGGTATCCGCGCCGCGGGCGCGGTCGTGGTTCAGGCCGGCCTGAACGCCGACATAGGGGCCGTCGAACGTTTCGGCGAAGGCGGGGGAAGCCGCCATCACGGAAGCTGCGGCCATGATCCCTGCGATAATCCTGTTCATTGTCTTGTTCCCTGATTCATGTCCGGATCGGACAGGAGCGATATGGCCCTCGAACAACAGGCGGATAATCGGGGATGATCGAGACAGACTGATTCCCTCAGGGAGACAATGCGACCGGCTCATACTTTGGTCAGGGTTGCCCCTCGCCGGGAAAGCGCGCGTTCTGAAACCGGGGTTGCAGGGATCGCACGGCACTTCCGCGGCCCCTGACCGTTCAGAAGGTTTCCCAACAGCCGCGCGCGGCGAACGACGAGGAGTTGCAGATGGCCAGGAACGTAGCGGACCAGTTCATCGCCACGCTGGAGGCAGCGGGCGTGAAGCGGATCTACGGTCTCGTCGGAGACAGTCTGAACGGACTGACCGATGCCATCAGGGCTCGCGGCACCATCGAATGGATCCATGTCCGCCACGAGGAAGTTGCCGCCTTCGCCGCCGGGGCCGAGGCGCATCTCACAGGAAGCATCGCGGTTTGCGCGGGAAGCTGCGGCCCGGGCAATCTCCACCTCATCAATGGACTGTTCGACTGTCATCGCTCGCGCGTGCCGGTGCTGGCCATCGCCGCCCATATTCCCTCGCCGGAAATCGGCTCCGGCTATTTTCAGGAAACCCGTCCGCAGGACCTCTTCCGCGAGTGCAGTCATTACTGCGAACTCGTGTCCGATCCCTCGCAAATGCCGCGCAGCCTTGAAATCGCCATTCGCACCGCGATCGGGGAAAAGGGCGTCTCCGTTGTCGTCATTCCCGGAGACGTGGCCTTGCAGCCGGCGACCGCCGCTGCCGAGCCCCCGCCCGCCTCGCTCCTGCCCCGCCCGCCCGTGGTGGTCCCGGACGAGCCGGACCTCGCGGCGCTGGCGGCGATGTTCGACGACGAGAGCCGTGTCACGATCCTGTGCGGCTCGGGCTGCGCCGGCGCTCACGCGGAAGTGGTGGCCCTGGCCGAGCGGCTCCAGGCGCCCATCGTCCATGCGCTGCGGGGGAAGGAACATGTCGAATACGACAACCCCTACGACGTGGGCATGACCGGCCTGATCGGATTTTCCTCGGGCTACTATGCGATGATGGATACCGACGTGCTGCTGATGCTGGGCACGGACTTTCCCTATCGCCAGTTCTATCCGGCGGGCAGCGGCGTGCGGACCGTGCAGGTCGATATCCGGCCCGGCCAGCTCGGCCGCCGCACTTCGCTGGACCTCGGGGTGGTGGGCGATGTCGGCGCTACGGTGCGGGCCTTGCTGCCCCGCCTGCGGGCAAGGACGGATGGCAGGCATCTGGAAAAGGCGCTCAAGCATTATCGCCGCGCCCGCGAGGACCTCGATTCGCAGGCGGTAGGCCGTCCCGGCAAGACGCCGATCCATCCGCAGCAGGTCGCCAGGGCGATCAGCGATCTTGCGGCGGACGATGCGGTGTTCACCTTCGATGTCGGGCTGCCTACCGTATGGGCCGCCCGCTACTTGCGGATGAACGGCAGGCGCAGACTGATCGGTTCGCTGTGGCATGGCTCCATGGCCAATGCGATGCCGATGGCCATCGGCGCCCAGAGCGCCTTTCCCGGCCGGCAGGTGATCTCGCTATCGGGCGATGGCGGGCTGGCCATGCTGATGGGAGACCTGCTTACCCTGCGGCAGAACCGGCTCCCGGCGAAGATCGTGGTCTTCAACAACGGCACGCTCGGTTTCGTGGAGGTGGAGCAGAAATCGACCGGTTTCCTGCCGTTCGGAACCGATCTCGACAATCCCGACTTTGCCGCCATGGCCGACGCGATCGGCATCAAGGGCATTCGTCTCGAAGACCCTGCCGATGTCGAGCAGGGGATCCGCCGTGCGTTCGAGCATGACGGCCCGGTCCTGATCGACGCGGTCGTCGCGCGGACGGAACTGCCCATTCCGCCCAAGATCAATGCCGAGATGGCCAAGGGCTTCACCCTCTACATGGTCAAGGCCGTGATGAGCGGCCGGGGTGACGAGATCGTCGATCTGGCGCGGACCAATCTCTGGCATTGATCCGCTGGCGGGATAAAGGAAGAGCAAAGCTTACGGAAAAAGGGAAAGACCATGCCCACCGACAGGGGCGATGCCCTGCTGATCGCCTGCCCGCACTGTGCGGCGCGCAACCGGGTGCCGTCCGATCGGCTTGCCGCGGGCGGAAAATGCGGGCGCTGCGGCCAGCCGCTTTTCGCCGGCGTGCCGATCACGCTGACTTCGGCCAACTTCGATGCTCATGCCGCGCGCTCGGGCATCCCGCTGCTCGTCGATTTCTGGGCGAGCTGGTGCGGGCCATGCCGGCAGATGGCGCCTGCCTTTGCGGCCTCGGCCCGGCTGCTGGAGCCGCAGGTCCGCCTCGGCAAGCTCGATACCGAGGCAGAAAGCGCGATTGCCGGGCGCTATGGCATACGCTCGATCCCCACGCTCATCCTGTTTTCGCAGGGCCGGGAGATCGGGCGCCAGTCCGGCGCCATGCCGGAGCGGGCTATCGTGGACTGGACGCGGGGGCTGCTTAGCTGAAGGTCTGCCCCCGCCCGCCTCAGTCGAACGTGATGGAGATGCGCGGAATGTCTCCCTCGATCGCGCCATGAGGCACGGGATAATCCGTGACGGTGACGCCGAGATCCCGCCCGATGTCCAGCGTCTCGCCGCCGCCCGCCGGGGTCAGGATACTGGTGGGCAGTGAGCCGCGCGCCAGTTCCTCACCGCCGGTGCTCAGTGCGATTTCGGCGGGGCCGCCCGGCTTTGCCACGGCGAAGCGAAGACGCAGGGTCGTGGGCCCCTGCGGCAGCGCATGGGCGGCGCGGACCCTGACGATCTCGTCCGGGTCGGTGGAGCGGGCCCAGACGAAAGTCGGCACTCCGCGATCGAGGTAGAGGCTCCAGCCGCCGAAGCGGCTGCCCAGCGCCACGACGGCACCGGAGGCTGAGGCGGTGTCCAGCCTCAAGTCCGCATCCAGCGTGAAGGAACGACCGATCAGCACGGGTTCCGTGGTGGAGGGGATCGACACGTCCTTGCCCCAGAACGTGAACTGCTTGCGCCCGCTGGGGCGCATGGCGGCCACGGCGCGGGCCATGGCGAAGCGGTGATCGAGCGGGAAGACGTTGTTGCGCCGTGCTTCCTGCTGCCACAGCTCCAGCATCCGTTTCAGCCTTTCCGGCTCCTTCGCGGCAAGATCGGTGGACTGCGAGAAATCCTTCGAGAGATTGTAGAGCGACCATTGCATGCGGGGCCGGGGCCCTTCGGGCGGCAGGTTCTCCCATGCCATCCGGCCATCGTCGCCCGAGAGGAACCAGCCGTCGTGATAGAGGCCGACCTTTCCGCCGATCTCGAAATACTGGGTGCGCGGCATGGCCGGATCGCAGGAAGCGAGGCCGGGCAGGAGGCTGCGGCCGTCGAGCGGCTTCTGCGCCGAGCCGAGCACGTTCGCCGGCATCGGCACGTGCGCGGCATCCAGCAGGGTCGGCGCCATGTCCACCAGATGGCTGAACTGCCCGCAGATGCTGCCGGGACGGGCGACGTGGCCCTTCCACGACAGGATCATCCCGTTGCGGATGCCGCCCAGCATGGAGGCATATTGCTTGGTCCAGCGCAGCGGCGTGTTCATTGCCCAGGTCCAGCCCGCCGGATAGCTTTCGTAAGTATACGGCCCGCCGAGCCGGTCGAGATTGGCCGTCATCCAGGCTTCGGCCTCATCATGGCGGCCCATGCTGCGCATCTCGTTGATCGTGCCGCGCGGGCCGGCCTCGGCGCTGGCGCCGTTGTCCCCCTCGATGATCGCGACGATGGTGTTGTCCAGCTGGCCCATCCGCTGGAGTTCGTCCAGCACCCGGCCCACCTGTTCGTCCTGGAACACGAGCTGCGCCGCGGCCACTTCCATGGTTCGCGCCGCAAAGGCCTTCTGCGCCGGGGTGAGCGTGTCCCACGCGGGAATTTCCGGCGGGCGGGGCGTCAGCCGGGTTCCTTCGGGAACGATGCCCATCGCGACCTGGCGGCGGAAGGTCTCTTCTCGCACTTTGTCCCAGCCCTGGTCGAACTTGCCCTTGAAGCGCGCGATATAGGCGGGCGGCGCCTGATGCGGCGCATGCGTGGAGCCGGGGGCGAGATAGGCGAGGAACGGCTTGTCCGGCGCTCCGGCCTTCTGGTTGTGAATCCAGCGGATCATGTCGTCCGCCAGCCGCTTGTCCAGCAGTTCGCGCGGGCCATCCTGCGGATCGGCGCGCTGGACGCCGCGATAGAGCATCGGCGAATACTGGTCGCTGTCGCCGCTGACGAAGCCGTAGAAATATTCGAAGCCAAGGCCCGTGGGCCATGCATCGAACGGGCCTGCCTCGCTGCGTTCGTTCGACGGGGTGTTGTGGTGCTTGCCGAACATGGCCGTGTTGTAGCCGTTGAGCCGCAGGGTCTGCGCGACGGTGGCGGTTTCCGGCAGAATCTTTCCGCCATAACCGGGGTAGGGGGAGGGAACGTCGCTCAGCCAGCCCACGCCGGCGGCATGGTGGTTGCGCCCGGTCAGCAGCGCCGCGCGCGAGGGGGAGCAGATGCCGGTGGTGTGAAAGCGGTTGTAGCGCTGGCCCTGCGCGGCGACCCGCTCGAAATTGGGTGTCGGCACCGGGCCGCCGAATGCGCTCGACATGGCGAAGCCCACGTCGTCGCTCATCATCACGAACATGTTCGGCGCGCCGACAGGAGCGCTGATGGGTCTTGCCGTGCCCGGCCGCGCGTCAAGGACGTTTTCGGCGAATGTGCCGTCGAACGGCGCGGTCGGCACGGGCAGCACCGCTCGCCCGGTTTCCTCCTGCGCATTCGCCGTCCCGCCCGAAAGCACGGTGGCCGCCAGCAGCCACCGCATCCATCGATTTCCCATTGCCCGCCCTCTTGCCCGCTATTGTTTCAAGCGGCGTGTTTGGGCTTGGCGCGCCATTACGTCCAATGCATATCAATGCGAAATTCCATGCCCCATGGTAATGGAAAGGGAGCGCTGCCTTGGAACATGTCCGTCTTCGCCATATCCTCGCGGTCGCGCGCACGGGAAGCTTTTCGCGCGCGGCCGAGGAAGAACGGATCACCCAGCCGGCCCTCAGCCGCAGCATCGCCGCGTTTGAACAGCGCCACGCGGTGATCCTCTTCGATCGCGGGCGCGGCGGCGCGCGGCCGACCCCGGCAGGGGAACTGGTGATCGAGCAGGCGCGGACCCTGCTCGCCGCCGCAGACGATCTGGAACGCAGCCTGCGGCTCTATGGCACGGGCGATGTCGGCCGCGTCGCCTTCGGGCTGGGCCCGATGCTGGCAAGCCTGCTGCTTCCCGATCTCGGGCAGGCGCTGCTCCGGGCGCGGCCGGGGCTGAGGATCGTGACCGTCACCCGTCCCCCGGAGCAATTGCTCCCCGAACTGCTGGACGACCGGATCGAGATGATCGTCGGCAACAACTGGAAGATGAGCCACGTTCCCGGCACGGAAAAGCGCGATCTGGGCAGGGTGCGGCTGGAGGTGATGGTCCGCGCGGGCCATCCGCTGGCGGGCCGGACTGCGGTGTCCACGCCGGACCTCGACGGCTATCCCACCGCAAGCGCGGTCGAACTGTCCTCCGGCGGTTTCGGCGGGCGCGGGGGATCGTTCGTCTGCGACAACTTCCACGTCCTGCGCGACTTGGTGCTCAGGACCGATTGTGTCTGGCTGTCCTCGGCCGCCTTCGTGGCGGGGGAGCTTGAGCAAGGCAGCCTTGTCCGGCTGGCGGTAAGCGATCTGGCGCCGATCGACAGCGAAATCTGCATGCTCCTGCGGCGAGGGCGCTCCCGCTCTCCCGCCGCGCTGGTGGTGGCGGCAGAGATAGAGGCCATGCTCGGCCGGATCGAGCGGGGGAACGCGCTTTCCGCCGCCTAGGCGGGCTCGCGCTTGGTTTCGCCGTTCGGCTCGGACTGGACATGGCCGCTGATCTCGCCGCCCGCCTCGGGCGCGAAGCGCAGGTTCCAGAGCGTTGCCGTCAGCGAAATGGAGGTCACCACCCAGAATGCCGCCGAAAAGTCGCCAAGGGAGGGCGTCTCGTTCCCGCTGGCGAGCATGGCAAGGTGCAGCGCGATCGCCGCCACGCAGATGCCCAGCGAAAGCATGAGCTGCTGGAAGGTCGAATAGAACGCGGTCGCGCTGCTCATGTGGCGCTTGTCCACGCAGTCATAGGCGATGGTGTTGTAGGCGGTGAACTGGAACGACATGAAGAAGCCGGACAGCGCCAGCACGCAGAACATCGTCCACACCGGCCAGCTTGGGCGGAACAGGCCGCAGATCGCATAGCCTGCGGTGGCGATCACGCCGTTCCAGATCAGCGCGCGGCGAAAGCCGAAGCGGCGCAGCAGGCGGGGCGCGAAGCTCTTCATGGCCAGCGAACCTATCGCCGTCGCTACCGTGATCGTGCCGCTGCGCGCGGCGGAAAAGCCGAAGCCGACCTGCATCATCAGGGGTAGCAGGAAGGGCTGGGCGCCCTGCGTGATGCGGGTGATCGAACCGGCGATCACCGAAAGCCGGAACGTATCGTCCTTGAGCAGGGCGAGATCGAGGATCGAGCCTTCGTGCCGGCGGGCGTGGAGGATGTAGAAGAACCCGGCCACGACGCCGACGGCGATCAGTCCCGCCGCGATGGCGCCTTCGCCGGGACGGCTCACCATTTCGAAGCCGAACAGCAGGCAGCCGAGCGAAATCCCGCTGAGGACGAAGCCAAGGGTGTCGAACCGGCCGGGTTCGTCCTCGCGGATATTGGCGATGTAGCGGCTGGTCAGCCAGAACCCGAGCATGCCCATCGGCAGGTTGATGTAGAAGATCCAGCGCCAGTCGAGATAGGTCACGATGAACCCGCCGAGCGGCGGTCCCACGATCGGGCCGATCAGCGCGGGCACCAGCAGCCAGGACATGGCATTGACCATGTCCTGCTTGGCGACCGAGCGCAGCAGCACGAGCCGCCCCACCGGGATCATCATCGCGCCGCCGATCCCCTGCACGAAGCGGGAGGCGACCATCATTTCCAGCGATCGGGACTGGCCGCAAGCAAGGCTGCCCAGCACGAACAGCACGATCGCGGCACGAAACACCGTTCGCGATCCGAAGCGGTCGGCCAGCGAGCCGGAAGCCGGAATGAATACGGCAAGCGCTAGCAGGTAAGAGGTCAGCGCCACGCTCATCTCTTGCGGGCGGACGCCGAAGTCCCGGGCCATGGTGGGAAGGGCGGTGGCGAGCACCGTTGCGTCCACGAATTCCATGAACAGTGCCGACGCGATGATGAGCGCGACGAGCCGGTAGTTCGCTCCGGATTCGGCTGGGCCGAGATCGCGGGTCTTGGCGATGGAGCCGGCGGCCGGGACGATGCCGTCACGCACTTCCGCGTTGACGGAGGCGATACCGCGCCGCCTGGGCCTCAGCATGGGGCCTCGGGGAGATTGGCAAGCTGGATCATGGGCATGTTTCCGGTTGGCGTACTGACAAGGACGTCCCCCCAAATCCAAGGCCGTCCATCTTCTGTGCGGGCGTACCGGTGCCGACCATATAGGTGCAATGCAGCATTTTGAAACCCACCGCCTGACGATAGGCTATTCGTTTGCGCTAACTCTGCCGCCGTTCCGGGCGCCCTGCTGAACGGCGGGAAAATGCGGCAGGGAATAGGGCGTTGCCATGGCGCCGGTGATCCCATAGTCGCCTTTCGTCAGGGGATTTCGGGTGGGAGAGCATCACCGAAAGAATCTCGATAGCGTCTCAGGATTGGCGAACAAGTCTATGAAATTGCGTGGTGCGATGAAGGAGTTTGCCCGGCATCGGAATCTCGGCGTCGTTGCCGGGGTCATGTTCGCGCTCCTTCCGTGCGCGGCGACCGGGAATGCCCCTCCTGCCGCGGCAAACAAGGGCGCGGTTCCGCATCGCATCGTATCGCTCAATCTTTGCGCCGACCAGTTGCTGGTGGCTCTGGCCGACCGTGACCAGATCGCCGGACTTACGCGCTATGCTTCCGATCCCGAAATGTCCGCCGTGGCGTCTCAAGCGAAGGGGCTGCCCGTTTTCGGAGGGTCGGCGGAGGAGGTCATGGCGGCGGATCCCGATCTCGTGGTGGGCATGCCGGCAAGACGCAATCCGGCCATCGCGGTGCTGCGGAACCGCCATTATCGCTCGCTCGATCTCAAGTCGGCGCATGACTATGACGAGATAGTCGCCTCCATACGCGACGTGGCGCGGGCGGTGGGACATCCGCAGCGCGGAGAGGCACTGATTGCGCGAATGAACGCCGATCTCGCCGGAATTCCCCGCGCGCGCGGCGGCAAGGTTGCGGCCTATTACCAGCGCCGGGGCTATCTCACCGGCACCGGCACGCTGATCGACGACCTGATGGTGCGGGTCGGCCTCGTCAATCTGGCAGGACAGCTAGGAAAACCGTCGCTTTCGCAGATGAGCCTGGAGGAAATGGCGATGGCGCGTCCGGACTACATCGTGATCGACAGCGCCACGCAGAAGGTCTCGGATCAGGGCACCGAGATGATCCATCATCCGATCCTGCGCGACATTCCGCGCGTCGCGATCCCGCAGGCCTGGACGGTTTGCGGCGGTCCCGCCTACGTCAAGGCGGCGCGCAGCCTTGCGCGGCAGGTCAACGCTCGCTGACGTTCGTTCGCCAGTCGAGCCGCGCCTGCCAGCCCCGCCGCTGGAGTTCGGGGACCATGTCCGGTTCCTCGGGGTGGCCCAGGCACAGCAATGCGATGAAACGCCAGCGCGGCGGCACGCCCAGGAGCGCGGTGACGAAATCGGGCTCGACGATGGATATCCAGCCCAGCCCCAGCCCTTTCGCCCGTGCCGCCAGCCAAAGCGTATGGACGGCGAGCACCACCGAATAGGCCCGCGTCTCCGGCATTGTCGCCGCGCCGAGGCCGCCGCCCTCAGCGGCGCCTTCGTCGCAGAATACCGCAATGATCTCCGGCGCCTCGCGCAGGCCGTGGAGCTTGAGCGAGGCATAGGCGGCACGCCGCGCCGGGTCTGCCAGGCCCGATCCGGCGGCGGCCTTTTCGGTATCGGCATGCTCCGCCAGTGTTTCGCGCAAGTCCGCCGAGCGGACGCGCACGAACCGCCAGGGCTGCGAGTTGCCCACCGACGGCGCAAGCTGCGCCGCCGCCAGCAGTTCGGCCACCACGCTTTCACCCAGCGGATCGCTGCGGAAATGGCGGACATCACGCCGCCATGCCAGCAGCTCGCCCAGCTGCTCCCGGAATTCGGAGCCGAAGCGCGGCGGCATCTTCAGAATTCGATGCCGGCCTGTGCCTTCACGCCCGAACGGAACGGATGCTTCACCAGCGTCATCTCGGTCACGAGATCAGCGGCTTCCATCAGCGCTTCGGGGGCGTTGCGGCCGGTGACGAGCACATGCTTCATCTCGCCGCGCGCGGTCAGTACGTCCAGCACTTCGTCCAGCGGCAGATAGTCATAGCGCAGCACGATATTGAGTTCGTCCGCCAGCACCATGTCATAGCCCGGATCGGCGACCATCCGCTTCACTTCCTCCCACGCCTCGCGCGAGAGTTCGATGTCGCGGGCGCGGTCCTGCGTGTTCCAGGTGAAGCCTTCGCCCATCGGCTTGAATTCGACCTGATCCGGGAAGGCATCGAAGACGACCTTCTCGCCGGTGGTCATCGCGCCTTTCACGAACTGGACGACGCCCACTTTCTTGCCGTGGCCGATGGCGCGCACCACCATTCCGAGCGCGGCGGTCGTCTTGCCCTTGCCCTTGCCGGTGTGGACGATCAGCAGGCCCTTTTCGACCGTCTTTCCGGCCATGATCTTGTCATGCGCGGCCTGCTTCTTCTTCATCTTCTCGGCGTGCTGTTCGTCACTGCGTTGCACCATGGTCATGCTCCTGAGAGGGCCGCGAGCGTCAGGCCCGCGCTGTTCGATCGGGGTTTCCAGAGGCCGCGTTCGAGCGCCTCGGCAAGGCGTGCGGCGGTTTCGCGCAAGGCGGCGGGATTGGCCTTGGCCATGAAATCACGCACCGCCTCGTCCTCAATGAAGGCGGCGTGGACGGCGTCGAAATGATGGTCCTTGACCGCGTGGGTCGTGGCGGCAAAGGCGAAGAGGTAATCGACCGAGGCGGCGATCTCGAACGCGCCCTTGTAGCCGTGGCGCATCACGCCGGCGATCCACTTGGGATTGGTGACGCGCCCGCGCACGATGCGGCCGATCTCATCCTCAAGCGTGCGGACGACCGGGCGTTCCGGGCGGCTGTGGTCGTTGTGATAGCTGATCGGCGCGCGGCCTTTCAGATGCTCGACGGCAGCGGCGATGCCGCCTTCGAACTGGTAGTAATCGTCGCTGTCGAGCAGGTCGTGCTCGCGGTTGTCCTGATTCTGCACCACGGCATCGACCGAGGCGAGGCGCGCGGCGAAAAGGCCGCGCTCGGCATCACCCTCCACGCCGCCGCCATAGGCGTAACTGCCCCAGTCGAGATAGACATCGGCCAGATCGCTACGTTCGTGCCAGATCTTCTCGTCGATCATGGCCTGAAGTCCGGCGCCGTAGGCACCCGGTTTCGATCCGAACACGCGCACACCAGCACGGCGGGTGGCCTGCGTTTCGGCCTCGCCATCTTCGACCAATTTGGCGGTTTCGGCGCGGTGGCGCTCGGCGGCGGGGTTGTCGCCCAGCGGTTCGTCGAGCGCCATAACCGCGCGCGCGGCGCTGTCGATCAGGTCGATCTGTTCGGGGAAGGCATCGCGGAAGAAGCCGGAGACGCGCAAGGTCACGTCCACGCGCGGGCGGCCGATTTCGGCCACGGTCATCACCTCGAAGCCGACCACGCGGCCCGAAGCCCAGTCCCAGCGCGGGCGCACGCCCATCAGCGCGAGGGCCTGCGCGATGTCGTCGCCGCCGGTGCGCATGTTGGCGGTGCCCCATGCGGAAAGCGCCATGGCCTTGGGGTATTCGCCCTCGCGCTGGAGGTAGTCTTCCACCAGAAGATCGGCGGACTTGCGGCCGAGTTCCCAGGCAACGGCGGTGGGCACGGCGCGGGTGTCGACCGAATAGAAGTTGCGCCCCGTGGGCAATACGTCCGGCCGCCCGCGCGTGGGCGCGCCGGAGGGGCCGGGCAGAACGAAGCGGCCGTTCAGACCGGCCAGCAGGGCCTCGGCCTCGCGTGGACCGCACAGGTCAATGCGGGGGGCGAGGTCGGTGCGGATGGCGTCGAGGACGGCGGCGGTTTCGCTGCCGAGGTTGCCGCTGGGCTTATCGACCATTTCGGCTGCCAGCAGTTCGAGCCGCTCGACGGTATCGCCATGCGTGCGCCAAGGCTCGCCCGAAATCGCCGCCAGCGCTTCAGGCCGCGCGCCGTCCCAGCGATCGCCCATGCGGCAATCGAGCGGATCGAAGTCGAGGCCTAAGTCGATAGACATCGCGCGCAAGAGCGAGGCCTGTCCGGCATGGTCATAGCCACGCGGCGTGCGGGCCAGCGCCACCAGCAGGTCGCGCCGCAAGCGGCCTTCGGGCGACTGCGTGAAGACATGCAGACCGTCGCGAATCTGCAATTCCTTCAGTTCGCACAAGTAGTTGTCGATGGCCGAAAGCGCGTCGTCATCGTCTCCGCTGGCCCCGGCATCGCGGTCGAGGCCGTGGCTGCGCGCCAGATCGAGAATGTCCCGCCGCAAGCGGTCGAGGCGGCGCGGGTCCATCCCGGCGGCGAGGTAGTATTCGTCCACCAGCGCCTCAAGCTGCTTGAGCGGGCCATAGGTCTCGGCGCGGGTCAGGGGCGGGGTGAGGTGGTCGATCACCACCGCGCCGATCCGGCGTTTGGCCTGTGTGCCTTCGCCGGGGTCGTTGACGATGAAGGGGTAGAGCTGCGGCAGCGGCCCGGCGCAGATCTCCGGGAAGCACTCGCGCGAGAGCGAGATGGCCTTGCCGGGCAGCCATTCCAGATTGCCGTGCTTGCCGACATGGACCACCGCCTGCGCGCCGAAGTCCTGCGCCAGCCAGACGTGGAAGGCCAGATAGGCGTGCGGCGGCGGCAGGGCCGGATCGTGATAGCTGGCCTTGGGATCGATGTTATAGCCGCGCGCGGGCTGCACGGCGACGGCGAGATTGCCGAAACGGTGGACCGGCAGGCGGAATGCGCCGTCCCGCACGAAGGGGTCGGCGGATGGCGCGCCCCAGCGCTCGGCCATGGCCTTGCGCGCGTTTTCGGGCACCATTGCGAAGGCGGATTCGTAGGCCGAAAGCGGCAGCGAAACTTCGCCCGCGCGTTCCAGCGATGTCAGATCGTTGGTCACGCCGCCGGTCATCACGCGCATCAGTGCGGCGCCGTCTTGCGGAGCCTTGCCGGTGTCGTAGCCCGCCTCGGCCAGCGCGGCGACGATCGCAGCGGTGCTGGCAGGGGTGTCGAGGCCCACGCCATTGCCGATGCGTCCATCGCGGTTGGGGTAGTTCGCCAGCACCAGCGCCACACGGCGCTCGGTGGACGGCGTGCGGCGCAGGCTCGCCCAGTTAGCGGCGAGATCGGCGACGAAGGCCACCCGGTCCGGCGCGACGCGCGGGACGACGATGCCGCACTGGGTCACTTCGTCGAAACGCTCGGCCGCCTTGAAGGCGACGGCGCGGGTGAAAATGCGGCCGTCCACTTCGGGCAGCGCCACGTTCATCGCAAGGTCGCGCGGGCCAAGGCCGCGCGCGGCGCTCTGCCACTCGCTTTCCAGGACTCCCGCAAAGGCGACTTGCAGGATCGGGCAGTCCGCCTTTTCGAGAATGCCCGGCTTGCGATCGTCACCTGCGGAGGAGGAGGCGAAGCTGGTGGCGTTGACGATCACATCGGGCGCGATCTCGCCCAGCAATCCGCCCAGCCAGTCCACCGCGAAAGGTTCCCGCAAGGCGCGGACGTGAACGGCGGCGACGTTGAAGCCGCGCTCCTGCAGCGCCGCGATCATCGCGTCTACGGCGTCCAGCGTGCCCGCGATCATCAGCGCGCGGTAGAACACCAGCAGGGCGAGCGGGCGGCCTTCGGTCCAGCCTGCCTGCACTTCGGCAAGCCCGGCGCGCTCGGTGCCTGCAAGGTAGAGCCCGGCATCGGCCACGGGCACCGGATCGTCCGGCTCGCCTGCGTCATGGCCGATGGTCCGCGCGGCGGTGCGCAGGAACGAGAGGGCATTGGCCATGCCGCCCTGCCGGAGATAGTCGCGCATCCGCTCGCGGACCTCGGCGGTCAAGGTGGAGGCGCGGTCGAGTGCGGGATCGGCCTCGCGCCCATCGGCGATGGCGGCGAAGGCAATGCCGTTCTCCCGCGCGACACGGGCGATCTCGTCGATCCCGTAGCCCCAGTAGCTCTTGCCGCCGAGCAGGATCACGCAGACGAATCTGGCCTTCGCGATCACTTTCTCTACATAGAGGTCGATCGAGTAGGGATGGCGCAGTTGCAGCAGATTGGCGAGGCGAACGCTCGGCCCACCTTCCGGCAAACGCGCCGCCGCGCCCGCGAAGCAGGCGAGTTCGCTGTCCGCCACGGTGAGGATCACCATGTCGCCGGGAGACTGGTCGAGGTCGATCGCCTCCTCGCCGTTGGAGATCGTCCCCGGCGTGGCGGACAGCAGGTGCATCAGGCGTCTGCTGTAGTGGCCACGGGGCCGAGAACCCCGGCAAGCCCTGCTTCGATGGCGGTGCGGTCCAGCCCCTTCTGGCCGATGACGACGAGCTGCGTACGGCGCATTTCCTGCGGCAGCCAGGCGCGGTCGTAGAAGTGCTGGATGCGCGGACCGACGGCCTGCACGACAAGGCGGCTGGGCTTGCCGCCGACCGCGACCATGCCTTTCACGCGCAGAATGTCGTGCTCTGTGATCAGGCCGTTCAAACGGGCGAGAAGGGCGTCGAGATCGGCCACATCGCCGCCGGAAACGACGAAGCTGTCGAAGTCGTCATGGTCGTGATCCTCGTCCAGCCCGTCGATGTGCGAAGGGCGGGAATCGAGATCGTCCTCGGCAGCGGCGGTGATGCCCAGCAGCGCGGCGATATCGACGGCGCCGTGATCGGCGCGCACGATCTTCACGCCGGGGCGCGTTTCGGCCAGCACCAGCGTTTCGACATGGGCGAGGGCATCGGCATCGACGAGGTCGGTCTTGTTGAGCACGACCATGTCGGCGCAGCCCAGCTGTTCCTCGAACAGTTCTTCCAGCGGGCTTTCGTGGTCCAGCATCGGATCGGCCGCGCGGGCAGCGGCCAGTGCTGCCTCGTCAGTGGCGAAGCGGCCCGCGGCAACCGCATCGGCGTCGATCAGGGCGACCACGCCGTCAACGGTGGCGCGGGTGCGGATGTCGGGCCACTGGAAGGCCTTCACCAGCGGCTTGGGCAGGGCAAGGCCGCTGGTCTCGATGATGATGTGATCGGGCCTGTTCTCGCGGTCCAGCAGCTTCTGCATGGTCGGCAGGAAATCGTCGGCGACGGTGCAGCAGATGCAGCCGTTGGCCAGTTCGACGATATCGTCTTCCGGGCAGGCTTCGTCGTTGCAGCCCTTCACCAGTTCGCCGTCCACGCCGACATCGCCGAATTCGTTGATGATGAGGGCAAGGCGGCGGCCCTTGGCGTTTTGCAGCAGGTGGCGGATCAGCGTGGTCTTGCCGGCGCCCAGAAAGCCGGTGATGACGGTGGTGGGAACTTTGCTCATGTGTCGTCTCCCGCGCGCCAGCGACCTGAAGCGGCGGGGCTTTCCGCCGCGACCTGCGACGATTCCGGCGTGCCGCGTCGGACCGGCGCACGGGCGCCCGACGCGATATGCCGCTGCGGCCCCGGCCGCATGCATCACGTCGCTCAGACGGAAGAGTTACCGTGCCTTGGCCATCCCCTGGACCCGGGCAAGAGCGACATCGACGCAGGCAGGTTTCCTGGCTCGCGGGTCAGGGCGTGATGCACGGCCTTCCCAGGCCTCGCAGGATTTAGCGTCCGGCCCAGTGGCTGCGTCGGGAAGCGATTGTCCCGCCGCGAATGTGCATCGCGCTCACCGCTTACAGTTGCAGGGACAGCCCCGGAATCGAGCAAACTCTTTCGAGCAAAACTCTACCGGGTTCCCGTATTAAGCCCCTTGCGGGGCACCGGCGCGATCTTTGCCCGCGGCGTCCTGAAGGGCGAAACGGGCCCTGCGGCGATTAGCCGGGCAGGCCGCTGCCCGCAAGCCCCCCGGCAAGGCCAAGCGATTGCAGCCGCCATCTGCCGCTGAACGAAAACACGGTATGCGAAAGCGGCGCGATGTCTATCGCGAGCGTGGTGGAAAGCGGCAGGCAGAGCGCATGGGAAAGCGCCGCGCGCACGATCATCGGGTGCGTGATCCCGCAGGCCGGGCCGTCGTGACGGGCGATCTCGTCCATCCAGCGGCCGATCCGCTGCCGGGCGGTTTCCATCGATTCTCCCCCCGGAGCGCCGCCAAGCGGGTCTGCGATCCATGCCGAGAACGCGCCGGGTTCCTCCTCGTGCACTTGCGCAAAGGCGCGGCCGGACCAGCGGCCATGATCGATATCGGCCAGCGCGGGTTCCGTCCGCCCGGTAATCCCCATCGCCCCTGCGGTCTCGGCAGCGGCGAGGGCGGGGCTGGTGAAGGTGCTATCGCGGAAGCGATCGTTCAGCGCGGTGCGCGCCGCATCGCGCAGCCCGCCCTCGTCCAGCGGTTCGTCAGGCCCTGCAAAGCCGCCGTGACGGGCCGGGGCCGTGGCGGCGATGCAGATCAGCAGGAGGGTCGTCGCCAAGGCCTGAATTCCATCGAGGTCGTTGACGCCGCCGGTAACCCGGCCCTAAGGGAAGGCGTCGAGGATTGAAGAAGCCGGTGGAATTCCGGCGCGGTCGCGCCACTGTAATCGAACGGGAACTTCCCCGTCGAGAGCCAGACCTTCCGCCTTGGCACAGATTTTCCGGGGACGCGCAATCCCGCCAAGGAGCATGAGCATGGCTGTTTCCGCCGCAATTTTCGATGACACCTTCATTCCGGTCGAAGGCGGCAGCGCCATCCCGATCGAGGACATCGCTCCCTGGGCCGTGCTGGGCACGCTGCTGGCCCTTATCTTCCTCTATTTCGTGAGCACCGAACAGGGCGCTTTCTCCCTGTTCCAGGGCATGTACGTTCACGAATTCGTCCACGACGGCCGGCACCTCCTCGGTTTTCCCTGCCACTGAGGTAACGTCATGACCCGTCAATTGCTTTGGCGCGGAATGCTTGCCGGCATTCTGGGCGCGCTTCTGGCCACGCTTTTTGCACGCGGTTTCGCGGAACCGCAGATCGACCTCGCGATCGGTTACGAGGAAGATCACGCGGCCCACGGCGCTCTGCCCGATCACCCGGCGCCCGATCACGCCGGAATGGCGATGGCATCTGCCCCGCTCGCACACCCGCATCCGGCGGACGAAGAGGAACTCGTCAGCCGCGATACCCAGAAGGGGGCCGGCCTCGTCACCGCGCTCGCGCTTTACGGCGCGGCGGTGGGGGGCATCTTCTCGCTGGTCTTCGCATACGGCTATGGCAGGATGGGCCATCTCGGCCCGCGCAGCTTCGCACTGCTTCTGGCGGCGCTGACTTTCGTGCTGGTGGTGGTGGTTCCCGCGATCAAGTATCCGCAGACCCCGCCGGCCGTAGGCAAGCACGAGACGGTGGCGCTGCGCACGGCGGCCTATTTCGGCATGATCGCGCTGTCGCTCGGCGCGGCCGTGGTTGCCGGGCGCCTTCGCGGCAGGCTGGCGCGGCCGGGCAGGGGCTTCGATGCCACCCTGCTGGCTTTCGTCGTCTATCTCGGGATGGTCGGCCTCGGCCAGTTCCTGCTTCCCGCGATCAACGAAGTGCCTGCCGATTTCCCGGCGGTATTGCTCTGGAACTTCCGGCTCGCCTCGATGGGAACGCAGCTCGTGCTGTGGGCCACCATCGGACTGGCTTTCGGACTATGGGCGGAACGCGTGCTCAGGCGCCAGTCGGCCTGAGCACGGCCTGCCTCCCGGAAGGCTTGCTCACTCGCTCCGGTTGCCTGCCCCCGTGGGCGCCGGGCGCAGCGGCGCGCGGCTCAGCTCGTTACCGGCGCGCGTGGTCTTCTTCAGAAGTTTCAGGAAGATATCCTGTTCTTCTGATGTGAGATGAGAGACGATGTCGTCCTGCACCTTGTCCACCCATGGCGTTGCCGCGGCCAGAGCCTCGCCGCCCTGCCGGCTCAGCATCAGCACGCGGGCGCGGCGGTCGGTCGGGCTGACCTCGCGTTCGACCAGCCCTTTCTGCACGAGCCGGTCGATCACGCCGCCGATCGTCACCCGGTCATAGGCGATCATGCCCGCCAGCGTCTGCTGGTCCAGCCCCGGATGATCGCGCAGGGTCAGCATCGCCGCATATTGGACCGAGGTCAGGTCAAGCCCGGCCTCGGTCATGCGCGATGTGAAGCGCGCCACGGAAATCTGCTGAAGGCGGCGGATCAGGTGGCCGGGCATGGTCTCGAGGTCGCTCATGACAGCCACCTAGCTTGATAACGCCCGCCTGCTCAAGCCTCCCGTGTGCTGCCATGGCCGACCTCGGCCGGAAGGTTCAGCCCGCCGGTTCGGGAATTCGGGCGGCGGTCAGGTTGGCGGCGAAGTAGGCGGCCAGTTCCCGCGTGCCGTCAAGCGGAAGCACCTGCGCGATGTACTGGTCCGGGCGGACCACGATCATGCAGCCTTCCTCCCGGTTCACGCCGCGCATGTCGTAGATGTCGCCCGCGCCCGGATCGGCGCAGAACGCCTTTTCGTAATCGCGCAGGCCCAGTTCGCCCTTGCGCGGCCAGAGCAGCCCGGGAAGCTCGTCCATCGACAGCGACCGGTGCGATTGCTGGAATACCGCGCGCAAGTCGAACAGGGCGTCGGCATCGGCGCCCTTCGGCGTGTGGCGAAGCAGAGGCGAGGCTGGGTCGGTTTCCAGCGTGCGGCACAGCCGGGCAAGGCGGGAGCCGGGCTGGAGACCGTCATCGCCCGCGAAGAGGTAGATCCGCCAGCGCCCGTCCGCCTCGGCGGCGTGCCCGAGGTGCATCGGCTTTGCATCGGCAAGGCGCACGACGGGCGCCGAATGGAAGCGCATCCCGACCCTGAAACCTTCCGCAAGGTGCTGGTGCTCGCCGCTGCCGGTCAAGGCGGAGCGGCGATACTGCGTGGCGGTTCCTGCCGTGAAGCGACCCTGCTTCACGAAATAGCGCTGGAATTCGGCGGGATCGACACCGTCCTCGTCCTCGGCGGTTTTCGGCTTCGCACTGAACATCGCGGCGAATTCGCGGTCGAAATCGATCAGCTCCTGCGCGATCGTCTGCCGCTCGGCCGAATAGCTGTGCAGCAGTTCCGGCCCGGCCTGCCCGCGCAGCACGGCAGCAAGCTTCCAGCCGAGGTTGAAGGCGTCCTGCATGGACACGTTCATGCCCTGTCCGGCCTTGGGGCTGTGCGTGTGGCAGGCATCGCCCGCGATGAAGACGCGGGGGAGGCGGCGCTGCTCCGCTCCGGCGGGCACATCGTCGAACTTGTCGCAAAGGCGCTGGCCGATCTCGTAGACGGACCACCACGCCACTTCCTTCACGTCGAGCACGTAAGGATGGAGGATGCGCCGGGCGGCGTCGATGAGCTGTTCGCGCGTGATGTTCCGCGCCGCCACCCGCTCGTCCCGGCCGAGCTTGTCCAGTTCGATGTAGAGACGCACCAGATAGCCGCCTTCGCGCGGGATGATGAGGATGTTGCCCTCGTTCGCGGAATGGATCGCGCTCTTGAGGCGGATATCGGGAAAGTCGCTGTAGGCGAGCACATCCATGACGCCCCAGGCCTGGTTGGCGGATTCCCCGATCAGTTCGCGGCCGATCGCCCGGCGGACCTGGCTGCGGGCGCCGTCGCAGCCCACGACATAGCGCGCCCGCACCAGTTCGGTGCCTTCCTCTCCCTCTGCGCCCACGCGCCGCAGCCTTGCGAGGACCGGCTCGGCCGGGTCTTCCGGTATGGTCAGGTCCGCCACTTCCATGGCGTAGTCCGGCACTAGGCGGGTCGGCGCATTGCGCATGGCTTCAAGGTAAAAGTCATGGACGCGGGCCTGGTTGAGGATGACGTGGGGGAATTCCGAAAGCCCATCCTCGGTATCGGCAATGCGGCCGTGGCGGGAAATCCGGCGCGCTTCGCTGTCGTCCGGCTTCCAGAACGTGGTTTCGTTGACCCAGTAGGCTTCCCGCGCCACGCGGTCGGCAAAACCGAAGGCGTTGAACATCTCCATCGTGCGGCAGGCGATGCCGTCCGCCTGACCGAGCGCGAGCGGACCGTCCTTGCGCTCGACGATGCGGGTGCGGATCGAGGGGAACCGCGCAAGCTGCGCGGCCAGCGTCAGCCCGGCGGGGCCGCAACCGACGATCAGCACGTCCACATCGTCCGGCGCGCCGGAGGGCCTGTCGCTCCCAAGTGCGAGGGTGGGGGCCGGTTCAGAAACGGCCGGGTCGCCGGTGCGGAATCCGTTCAGGTGAAATTGCATCGTCTCATCCTCTCCAACACAGGCAGGCTCCCGGTTCGGACGAACGGGTACCGCCTTAACGAATATAAGTAGTATGCTACCTATATTCCGGAGTCAAATGCGGGCGAGCAGTGGGAGAGCGCGGCGATCAGGGGTGCAGGGTATCTCCGTCGCTTACCGGCACCGTCCCGGGCTTGCGATGGGCGGCGATGCAGGAGATCACGCTGGGCACCAGCAGGGCGAAGGCGGCGGCCTCCATCGGGGTGGGCAGGCGCCGTTCCCAGACGAAGGCATAGACGAGCGCGAACAGCGTTTCGAACAGGATCATCTGCCCGGCGAGCGTCAGCGGAAGCAGGCGGCTCATGCGGTTCCACAGCGCATTGCCGAGGATCGAGGCGAGCACCGCCACGCCCAGCGAAATTGCGCCGAGGCGCAGCCACGCGGCATCGGTATGGTGCGCGGTATCGAGCAGCAGCGCGAAAGGCAGCAGCAGCAAGCTCTGCGCGCCGGTCACGAGGCCGGTCAGCAGGTTCCAGTCATGCGGGGAAACATGGTCGAGCCGCGCCAGCCAGCGGGAATTGCCCACCGCGAAGCCGGTCCACGAAATGAGCGCGCCCACCGCGCAGCCCAGGCCGATCAGTTGCTGCTCCACCGTGCCGGAAGAGGGATCGACAACGGCCTGCCAGCCGATGCAGATCGCGCCGGCCATGCAGAGCAGCAGCGAGGGGACCAGCCGCCGCAGCGGCACGGCGCCATGGTCGCGGCTGCCGATGATGGTTACGGCAACCGGCAGGAACCCCACGACAAGGGCGGTAAGTGCGACGCCGCCGTTCTGGACCGCGCTTGATAGCAGGATGAAATAGAGCGTATTGCCGGTGAAGGCGAGCCAGCCCAGCGCCAGCCATTCGCGCCGGGTCACATGCGGGCCGAGCTGCCGCCAGCGCGGCAGGAGCAGAAGCAGCGAGAGCGCGCCGTAGAACAGGTAGCGCCCGGCAGTGAGCTGCAGCGGCGTGAAGTCTCCGGCCAGTTCGGGCGCCAGGAACACGAGCCCCCAGAACGCGCCCGCACCGGCGCCGCAGGCAATGCCGGCGATGGTGGCGTTGCCGGTCTTCTGGTTGCTCACTGGATATCGCTCCTGCGTTGGGGAGCGGGAGCCGTTCACCAGGCGGCGCGAAACGTCAATGCCCGCAGTGCCGCTTTTCGGCAATATCCTGTCGTGATCTCGGGCGGCTTGAGTGGTGCGTGTGCCTGTCCCGCGTGACACTTTGCCGAGCGCCGGGAAGCGGAGGGGGCGCCCCGCGTGTTTTCAGTTGAGCGCGAGTTCGCCCTGCCTGCGATCGCCCGAGGTGGGGCCGGAGCGTCCCATCAGGCAGCGCGCCCGGCCGGTCAGGGTGTAGACGACGTGCCGCTGCGCCCCCCGGTTGTGATGGTCCACGCGAAAGCCCTGATAATGGCGCTGGATCAGGCCCGCCTTGACCAGTTCGGTGGTTGCCCGGCTGAGGTTGGTCTTGCCCGAACTGCGCACACGCTCGCGGACTTCGGCCTCGATCGCGGCTTCGGCGGCAGTGGGCTGCTGCGGGAGTCTTCCCGTCCGTTCCAGCTCCGCGCGCACTTTCATCATCAGCGCCTGCCGTTTGGGATCGCGCCCGCCCATCGGTGTCAGCGCGTCGCAGAGCCAGTCCCGCAGCAGGATGGACTGGCCGCGATGGGCGATGAAGGGCCCGGCGCTGCCGTCCGGGCGGGCGATCTCGGCGATCAGGCTGAGCACCATGAAGGCATAGCGGGGCCGGCTGCTGGCATGAGCGACCTGATCTAGCAGGGCTGCCATGTCGCTGGCGGGGGCGCGGCGGGCGGGATCGGTCGGCGCGAGAAACATAACGGGAATCTATAGAGCACAGATCGCGAATCGTGAGAATCCCTGATCTTTCGCAATTCTGCGCTTTGTCGGCCGTGACACTTTACCGCCGGGCAAAGTGTCGAAAGTTAAACTTTGAAGAGGGGCGAAAAATGGGGCGAAGGGGGAGCCGGGTGCAAGGATTCTCCTTTCCGCACCCGGCCCCGCTTCGCTCAGACCGCCTGAAGCCGGGGCTTCAGGCCGCCGGGTGCTTCGCCGATCTGAAAGCGCCTGGCATGTTCGGCAAGGGTGGTCGCGTCGGAGATCAGCGTGCGGGCGGCAGCGGACGTCTGCTCGACCATCGCGGCGTTCTGCTGGGTGGTGCGGTCCATCATGCCCACGGCGACGCTCACTTCGGAAATCGCCGAGGCCTGCGCGTCGTTGTCCCGCGCCATGGTTTCGACGAGGTGGTGAACCCGGTCGACTTCTCCGGCGATCCGTTCCAGCGAGCGGTCCACCCGCGATACCGTCTCTACCGCCCGGTCGATCTCGGAGCGGGTGGCCGAAAGGCCGTTGCGGGCCTTGCGGGCCTCTTCCTCGGCGCGCATGGCCAGCGAACTGACGAGGTCGGCCACGACCGCGAAACCGCGTCCGGCGTTTCCGGCACGCCCCGCCTCGACGGCGGCGTTCATGGCCAGGACGCGGGTCTGGAAGGCGATCTTGTCCACCCCCTCGATCACCTCGTCGATCCCGCGCGCGCTTTCGTGGACCACTTGCATGGCCTGCACCGCATCTTCGGCCACGGCGCGGCCCTGCTGCACGACGGAAAGCGCGCCGCCTGCAATGCCGAGGGTTTCCTGCGCGCCGCCGGCAGTGGCCTTCACCCGTTCCTCCACCCGCACAAGGGTGGCGGCGGTCTCTTCGAGATTGGCGGCGCTGCTTTCGGTGCGGCGTGCGAGGTCTTCGGACGCGCGGGCGATCGCGCCGGATTCGCCGTAGATCGCCTCCGACGTCCGCACCACCGAGCCGATCGTGCCGCGCAGGTTCGCGAGGCTGCCGTTGTAGGACTGCTTGAGCGAGAGGAAGCCGCCGGGCAGGTCGTCGATGTCATGGATGAGATCGCCGCCCGCCAGCCGCGACATCGCGCGGTCCAGCGCGGCGATGGCCTGGTTCCGCTCGGCCTCGGCTTCTTCGAAGTAGATCGAGATCGACAGGTCCATGTCGAGCATGGCCGCCTTCATCAGCGCCCGGCTGAGCTTGCCGGGGCGCGAGAGGCCGAGCATCCGCTTCCACGGGCTGGCGCTGCGCTCCACCGCGCGCATGATTTCCTCAAGCACGAGCGCATAGCCGCCGATGTACCAGCGCGGCTCAAGGCCGATCCGGGCATGGACCTTCCCGATGCGGCTGACGGCGGCGTGGTAGCTCTCGTCGAAGCGGCCGGTGGCGATGCCCATCCAGTGCCCGAGTTGGGCGCTCTTGGCGGAATCGATGTGCCGGTCGCTGGTGAACATGCGCGCCATTTGCGGCGTGGCGCGGACCCGTGCGTAGAAATGGTCGAGCGCGGGGGGAATGCACTTGCGAAGCAGGGGCTGCGCCGCCGCGAGAACGCGGCGCTGCGCAGGGTCGAACTCGAGGAATTCCAGCCGTTCCTCGATCGTCTTGACTGTCAATTTGATCTCCCGTGCGGCGGCGGCTCGCCGGCCGTAATGAAATCCTTTGCGTCAATGCTTTATAGGAAAGCCGCGGCCCCGGCCGGGCGCTTGGCCGTCATAATTTTCCGCCTGGGGAAGCTTCGCGTTCGGGGGGCTGCTTGCGGGGACCGAGCCGTCCACTATAGTGCCGGGATGACGCAAGCTGACGATATCGACCGGCACCTCGGTGGAGCATGTTTGACCATTCGTGATGCCGTAGCGGCGGATATCGAAGGGATCACGGCCATCTACAACGACGCCGTGCTGAACACGACCGCGATCTGGAACGAGACCGCCGTCGACACCGCCAACCGGCTCGCCTGGCTGGCCGACCGCAGGCAGGCGGGCTATCCCGTGCTGGTGTCGCTCGACGAATCCGGGACGGTGCTGGGCTATGCCTCCTTCGGGGACTGGCGCGCATTCGACGGCTATCGCCACACCGTCGAGCATTCGGTCTACGTCCGCGCCGACCGGCGCGGCGGCGGGATCGGCGAGAGTCTGATGATCGCCCTGATCGAACGGGCGCGGGCCATCGGCAAGCACGCCATGGTCGCGGGGATCGAGGCCCGCAACGAGGGCTCGATCCGCCTTCACGAGAAGCTCGGCTTCGAATCCGTGGGCCTGTTGAAAGAGGTCGGCTGCAAGTTCGGAAACTGGCTGGACCTCGCCTTTCTTCAGCTCACGCTCGACAGCCGCGAAGCGCCCGATCGGCTGCCGTAAGCTCAGGCAGGCACGAAACCGGCAAGGCGCAGCGCGCCGTCCAGCGAATCTCCGAGGGCAGGGCTCAGACGCTCTACCGTGCGCGAACGCAGCCACGGCTGCATCCGCGGGGCAAGGCCGCCGACGAGCGTGCAGCGCGTGGCGCCGCGTTCGAAGATGGTCTCGATGAAGCGCTCGATATGGCCTGCCGCGTGTTCGACGATGGAGCGGGCGATGGCGTCGTCGGCCTCGGCATAGTCCATCACCAGCGGCGCAAAGGTGCCGTAATCGCGCGGGCTTGCATGGTCCATCCAGGCGATGGCCCGTGCAGTGTCATGCTCGAACCGTTCGGTCACGGCGGCGCTGAGCGGGGTCTTGCGGGTGCGCCCGTCCAGCGCGCGCAAGGCGTGGCGCATCGCGGAAAGGCCGAGCGCGGCGCCGCTCCCTTCGTCCGAGATCGGGAAGCCGTAGCCGCCGATGGTGAAATCCCGGCCGTCCACCCGCACCTGCGCGGCGCTGCCGGTGCCGATGATGAGGATTGCACCGTCCTGTCCGGCGTGCGCGCCGAGGTTGGCGATCTGCGCGTCCGTGGCATAATTCACCGAAGCGAAGCCGAAATCAAGTTCGGCCAGCGCATCGCGCACGCCGGGGCGGGTGATCCCGGCGATGCCCATGCCGGCATGAATGGCGGCGCGCTGCCCATCGGTCAGCCCGGCTTCGGCCACGGCCTGATCGACCGTATCCTTGAGCGTTTCGTAAAGCGCTTCCATGCCGATCCGCGCATTGGCGGTGCCGGACCTGCCATGGCCGATCTCCTTGCCCTGCGCGTCGACCAGCCGGGCGCGGCAATTGCTGCCGCCTGCGTCGATGCCGAGGAAATAGGTCATGGGTGTTCTCCGTGAGTCCCCGTCCAGTCGCGGCCACGGGGGGTATGGCCGATGCCGGGGTTGAGCTGGTTGCGCGGGTCGATCTCGCGGTAGAATTCCGCCAGTTCGGGCCGCGCGACATAGAGGTGGCCGACGTTGTGCTCGGCCGGATAACGGGCGCCGCGCGCGTCGAGCAGCGCCCAGAGCGCGTGCTCGAAACCGAGCGGGTCCGTGCCCTTCTTCACGATGTAGTCCTGGTGGAACACCTGGCAGAAGAAATGGCCGTAATAGAGCGTGTGGATCGTGCGCGCGGCAAGATCGGCGGGAAGCTGCTCCAGCCATTCGCGGGTATTGCGGGGCAGGGCGACATCGAGCGCGACGATGTCCTCCACTTCGCGGCGATGAACAGCGCGGTAGCGCACCGCCGCCCCCGCCGCGACGAAGCGGTGGAGGAAGGCCTTGGCGCTTTCCTGCGGCGTGCATTCGAAATGATCGCCATCGGCATCGCCGGGGAACAGCGCGGCAAGCAGCGCGCGCGCCGCCTCTACCTGATCGCGCGGCACCTTGAGGATCAGGTGATGCGCGAAGCGGGCGCGGTATTCGCGCATGCGGGGCGGGAGGTGCTCGGGGATGAACCGGCTTGCCCATTGCATCAGCCGGTCGGCAAGGCCGCCGCCGAACAGCCCGTCGAAGCGGGACTTGGCCGCGAACAGCGCGGGCAGGCGATCCGTGCCGAGCCGCTCGATGGCGTAGAACATGTCGCGGCCGTAGCGGTCCGCCACGTCGAAAGCCTCGGCGTGCATGTATTCGCCCGCGATCGGCAGGGTATCGAAATCGCGCAGCATGGTGCGGCGCAGGTCGGTCAGCCGGTTGGGATCGCGGGTGCCGATGTAGAACGTGGTCGTCTCGTCCTCGCGCGCGAACGTGTCTAGGCGGACGGCGAAGACGATCAGCTTGCCCGCGCTTCCCGCCGCCTCGAACAGGCAGCGCGGATCGGCGTTGAAGCGGGCGGGCACCTCGCTCTCGATATCGCGGACGTGCCGGGCATAGGCATGGTCGTGCGCCCACTTGTCGCCCGCGGGGTCGATGTCGGCCTCGGTATACTGTTCGCGGTCGAGGCGGGAGAGCATGGTCTCGGGCTCGTCGCCAAGATCGATGCCGAGGTGGTTGAACAGGCGCAGCGAACCGTCGGCCTGGACCTGCGCATAAAGCGCGAGCTGGGTATAGGCAGGCCCGCGCCGGATCAGCGAGCCGCCCGAATTGTTGCAGACCCCGCCCACGACCGAGGCCCCGAGGCAGGATGAGCCGATCACCGAATGCGGCTCGCGCCCGAAGGGGCGCAGCGCCTGCTCCAGCTTGTAAAGCGTGGTGCCGGGCATGCAAAGCACCTGGGTGCCGCGCTGGATCACCTTGAGCGCGGAGAGCCGCGTGGTGCTGATGATGACGAGACCGCCGGGATAGTCGTCGCCATCGGGGGTGGAACCGCCGGTAAGCCCGGTGTTCGACGCCTGCATGATGATCGACACGTCCGCCGCCACGCAGGCCTGTACCGCGCGCCACAGCTCCACCAGGGTGCCGGGGCGCACCACCGCGATGGCCGGGCCCTCGCCGGTGCGATAGCCCTTGCGGAAGCGCGCCGTGGCACGGGGAGAGGTGAGCACGTCACGCTTGCCGACCGCGCCGCGAAGGGCGGCCAGAAGCGCCTTGTCCCGTGTGGTGATGCTCGCTGCCATGGTTCTTTCCCCGGTTACTGGGTCTGGACCTCGTCGTCGGTCATCAGGTCGGCGCCGTCGAGCCAGTGCAGGATCTCGCGCGCGGCGGGATGGTCTATGCCTTCGTAGCGCGCGCGAAGACGGCCGCCGCGAACGCCGAGCCGCTCGTAGCCCACGTCCTGGAGGGCCGGAAGGTCCTGCTGCAACATTACGGCGAATTCATCTCCGAGAAGCCGGCGGGCGGCGGCGGCGAAGGCGGCGCCATAGGCATAGTCGCCGCCCTGCGCATAGACCATCGGCAGCGTCAGCGCCGGGATGCAGCCGAGATGGGCCTGGATCGCCGGGTTGATCGCATGGCCGGAAACATGCTCCGCGATGCCTGCCGGGCGGCCGGTGAAGGCGCGCAAGTGCAGGAAGCGCGACATGCGCGCGCCGTCGTTGACGGGCCAGTTGTCCCACAGGCAGACCTTGCGGCCCAGTTCGCCCGCCACGCGTTCGAGATGGGCCGGGCCGATTTCCTTCGCGCAGACTTCCTCGCCCGTCCAGTAGACCTGCACGGCCGGATCGAGCAGCCGTCCGAGCTTGCCGAGATAGTCCGCCGGGCGGTCCGCGAAGACGAGGTCCAGCACCGGATCGTCGGAATAGTACGTCGGGCAGGTATAGACCCGCGTGGCCCGGGTAAGCCCGGCGCAGAAGTTGACCACTTCGGCCTGACGCTCCGCAAGTTCCGGCATGTCGCCGCGAAGGTCGTCGAACAGCACCGCAAGGTCGTCTATGCCGATGGCGTCAAGCTCGGCGACGCGGCGCGTCAGGTCGGCGCGGGCGGCATCGTCGAAGGGGTGCGTCGAGCCGACCGGCGTGATCGCCATGCCGAAGCGCATCCCGGCGGCCCGGCACTCGGCGGAAAGGCGGGCGAGGGATTCGGCCTGCGCGGCGTCATGCGTCTTTCGCCATTCGCGCCGCAGCGAGCGGTCCGCCTTGGGGCCGTAGTGGTAGAAGCCGTAACCGGCCTCCGCCAGCGTCCTGACCACGTAGCTGCGCTCGGCCTCGTTCCAGATACGGCCGAAGCGCCCTTCGATCAGGCCCAGTTCCGGCTGAAGCACGGGCTTGGCGGCAGGAGCTTGCCGGGTCATTCCCGGTGATCCTCGCGGGCGCCGCCGATCCAGGTCGAGCGGACCAGACGGTCATCGCCCAGGTGGACGAGATCGGCGCGAAGGCCGGGCGCGATGGCGCCGGTTTCATGATCCAGCCGCAGGAAACGGGCGGGATTGCCGCTCGCCATGCGCGATGCGGTCACGATGTCGCAGCCGATCATGTCCATCGCGTTGCGCAGGGCCTGCGCCATGGTGAGCGCGGAGCCTGCCAGCGTGCCGTCCGGCCCGGTGCACATGCCATTGGCGACCTTGATGTCCTGATCCATCAGCGTGAACTGCCCCAGCGTGCCGCCCACCGGCGGCATGGCGTCGGTGACGAGCATCACGCCTTCATCGCCGCGGGCCGAAACCGCCACGCGCATGGCGGCGGGGTGGACGTGGAACCCGTCCACGATCAGGCCGAAGTGGCTGGCGCGGTCCTCCAGCGCGGCGCCGACCATGCCGGGATCGCGGCTGAGGAACTGCGTCATCGCGTTGAACAGGTGCGTGAAGCCGGCCAGCCCTTCGGCCAGCGCCGCGCGGGCCTGGTCGTAATCGGCCAGGCTGTGTCCGGCGCAGACGAGAACGCCCGCCTCGGCAAGCGCGCGCACCGTGCCCTCGGCGGCGAGTTCGGGTGCCAGCGTCACCACCCGGCGACCGGCGGTGGGTGCGGAAAGCCGTGCGATCACTTCGGGATCGACCCGCGTGAAGCGGTTCTGGTCGTGAATGCCCTTCTTGGCGACATTGAGGTGCGGCCCCTCGATATGGACGCCCAGAACTCCGGGAACGCCTTCCGCCAGCGCGGCTTCGCCCGCTGCGATCGCGGCTTCCACCACTTGCGGGTAATCGCTGATGAGCGTGGGCAGCAGGCCGGTGGTGCCATAGCGGCGATGTGCCTTGGCGATCGCGCGAATGCCCTCGATGCAGGGCATGTCGTTGAACAGCACGTCACCGCCGCCGTTCACCTGGGTATCGATGAAGCCGGGCAGCACGTAGCCGCCGCCAAGGTCGACGACCGTGCAGTCTTCCGGCAGGGCGCCGGGCGCGGCAAGGCCGTGGATGCGCGCGCCGTCCAGGATCAGCGCCTCGCCTTCCACCACGCGGTCGGCAAGAACGATGCGCGCTCCGATAAGGGCTGTCAGGGTCATAGCGTGCGCGTTACCTTGTTGAGGTGCGGAGGGTTGTCCGGATTGCGACCGCGCGCCAGCGAGAGTTCGTTGGCGAGGCTGTAGAAACTCTGGATCTGCCCGATGGCGCCCAGTACCGGATGAACGTCCGTGCGCGAAGGCAGGACGAGCGCTGCCGGGGCGATGTCCTCGGCAAGCCCGGCGGCGATCACCCGCGCGCCGCGTGCCGCGAAGTCCTCAAGCCGTTCGCGCAGGCCGGTGCGGGCCACGTCGAGCGGGGCGAGCACCAGCACCGGATCGCCTTCGCCCACCAGCGTCATCGGGCCATGGGCCACTTCGGCGCTGCTGAAGGCTTCGGCATGCAGGCTGGAGGTTTCCTTCAGCTTGAGCGCGGCCTCGCCCGCGATGGGAAGCGTGGGGCCTCGGCCGAGCACCAGCATCTCGCCGGCGTCCCTGAGCAGTTCGACCGCCGCGGTCCAGTCCGCATTCGCGGCTTCTTCCAGCACTTCGCCTGTCGTCTCGAGCGCGGCGAGCAGCGCCTCGTCCTGGCTCCACTCGGCCACGAGATGGGTGAGGGCGACGAGCGTGCAGACGAAGCTCTTGGTGGCGGCCACGCTGGTTTCGGGTCCGGCGTGGACGGGAATGACGATCTGCGCCAGTTCGGCGAGCGGCGATGCGGCGTCATTGACCACCGCGATCACCACCGCGCCCTTTTCGCGCGCATCCTGCGCCGCCGCCAGCAGGTCGGGGCTGCGGCCGGACTGCGAGATCGCGATCAGCGGCACGCCTTCAAAACGCGGCGAAGTGGCATGATAGAGCGAGCCCACCGAAGGCGCATGGCTCAGCGTGGGAACGCCGGCATGGGTTTCCAGCAGGAACTTGGCGAAAGCGGCTGCCTGGTCGGAACTTCCGCGCGCAAGGGTGGCGGCGAAAGGCGGTGCCAGCGCGCGGAGTTGCCGTCCGGCCTCGCGAACGAGATCGGCATTGAGCCGAAGCTGCTCGACGCAGCGCTGGGGAGCCTCATGGGCTTCGCGGGCCATCTGCGTACCTGCCTCAGGTGCCGCTCTGGTCTCTTTTGGTGTCGCTAGAGTCATGTCGAGGACAGATACCAGTTTCGATTTTTGGTACAAGTGGCATTAAAGTGGTTTTATATTTTACCGTGGTCGTGATACCGGTCTTACATCGCAAGTGAATTGTGACGGGAGAATCCGATGCTCAGGATCGAGATTGCCGCCTCCGATGGGCAAGGTGAAGTCAATGACGACCGCTTCGGCTATCAGGGCGATGCGGCATGGGTGATCGACGGTGCCACCGGCATCGGGCCATCGCTGCTCGGCGCGCCGAGCGACGCTTCCTGGCTGGCGCGCAAGGCCGGCGACCTCCTGGCCGACACGCTAGCGCAAGCGCCGGAAATTCCGACCGTGGAACTGCTCCGCCAGGTCATGGCCGGATGCGCCGAAGCGCTGGCACGCGAACAGGTCAGGCCTGCGGACGGCCCGCACGAGCACCCTTCTGCGGCCTTCGCGATGGTGCGGATCATCGGCGGCGAGGCGGAATTTACGACCCTGGCCGACTGCCGAATCGCGGCATGCGAAAGCGGCGGCGGCGCCCGGTTGTTCGGCAGTTCCGCGCTCGATGCGATCGAGGCCCGCACGATCGAGGCGATGAAGGCGATTGTCGCGGAAGAGGGCGATCTCGGTTTCGAGGCGCTCAAGGCCCGGTTGATGCCGGGGCTGCGCGCCAATCGCCGGTTGATGAACCGCGATGGCGGCTACTGGGTGCTCGGCACCCAGCCGGCCGCTGCGGATCATCTCTGGCAAGTGCGGATGCCCGTGCGGCCCGGCCAGAGATTCGCCATCGCCAGTGACGGTTTTCTGCGCCTCGTCGAACTGTTCGGCGCGGCGGCACCGGCCGATCTCCTCGCCATTTCCGGGCAGGAGGACTGGGCGCGCTGGCTTGGGCTGCTGCGCGATCTCGAGGACGAGCCCGATTCGCTGCATCGTTTTGCCCGCGTGAAGCCGCGCGACGATGCCAGCCTTGTTGTCTGTAGCTGGGAGGATGCGCGCTGATGCTGGTCATGGGATACATGAGCGGAACCTCGCTCGACGGTGTCGATGTCGCCCTGATCGAAACCGATGGAGAGCGGATCGATGCTTTCGGGCCGTCGGCGATGATCGCCTTTTCGGCAACCGAACGCGCCGTGCTCGAAAGGGCCACGCATGAGGCGCTGGCGTGGGACGGGCAGGGTGAAGAGCCCCGATCCTTCGCGCTGGCGGCGGATGTGATCGAGGGCGCGCATGTCCGCGCCGGTTTCGACGTGATCGCGCGGGCCGGGCGGCGGCCGGACCTGATCGGATTCCATGGGCAGACCCTGCTCCATCGGCCGGAGCGCAAGCTTTCCGTGCAAATCGGCGACCCGCAGGTGCTGGCCGATGCGCTGGGAATTTCAGTCGTGGCGCAGATGCGGCAGGACGATCTCATGGCGGGCGGGCAGGGGGCTCCGCTGGTCCCGGCCTATCATGCCGCGCTGGCAGATCGGATCGGGCTCGATGGGCCGGTGGCTTTCCTCAACCTTGGCGGCGTGGCCAATCTCACCTGGATCGGAGCCGACGGATCGCTGGTGGCGTTCGACACGGGGCCGGGAAATGGTCTTATCGATCAGGTGGTTCAGGCGCACGGCGCCGGTCGCTACGACGATGGCGGCCGGATCGCGGCGGCAGGCACGGTCAATCGGGATGTGCTGACGGACCTGCTTTCGCACGCGCATTTCCGGGGAGAAGGCCCGAAGTCGCTTGACCGATACGACTTTCCTCTCGAATGGGCCGAGGCCTGTTCGCTCGAGGACGCGGCAGCAACGCTCACGGCCTTCACGGCGGAAGCGGTTGCACTGTCGCTCCGCACCTTGCCGCAGGCGCCGAATGTCTGGGTCGTCTGCGGGGGCGGGAGCCACAATCCCACGCTGATGCAGGCCCTGCGCGATCGGCTTGGAGACTGCCGGACGGCGGACGAAGTGGGCCTTCGGAGCGACTTCGTCGAAGCCGAGGCGATGGCTTTCCTGGCGGCGCGCAGCCTGCGCGGCCTGCCGCTCACCTTCCCCGGCACGACCGGGGTCGCCCGCCCGCTCACCGGGGGCACGATCTGGCGCCCGGAACCGGCCGCGCTCGAAGTGGTCTGATATCCTGCCAAATTTTATATCACCACTTGAATACCACACCTTTACATATCCATGACAGGTATGCATGGTGCAAAAACGCTAAAAAGGCACGCCGTCGAGTCTTCGGGTCGCACCAGAAACGACGGGATCTGGGTCCAGGGAAACGAAAATGAGGAAGTCATAAATGGTTAAGTCTCAACGACATACCGTGGCAATCGCAGCTCTCGCCATCGCGCTTTCGCAGGCGCCGGGCACCGCTTTCGCGCAGGCAGCCGATTCGGGCGAAGACGCAAACACCACCGCGGACATCGTCGTCACCGGCACCCGCATTGCGGTAGCCGGCCTGACGTCCAGCAGCCCCGTCGCCTCGACCGGCGAAGAGCAGATCAAGCTGCAGTCGGCGCTCACCGTTGAAGACTTCTCCACCAAGCTTCCGCAGCTTTCCGGCGGCGTCCGCCAGGGTTCGCAGGGCAGCGACGCCTTCGGCGCGCAGGTTCTCGAACTGCGCAACTTCGGCCAGAGCCGCTCGCTCGTCCTGATCGACGGCACCCGCGCAACGCCGTTCAGCTTCCGCAACTCGGCCGACGTCAACGCCATTCCCGCCTCGCTGATCAAGCGCGTTGACGTGCTGACCGGCGGCGCCGCCGCAGTTTACGGCGCAGATGCGGTCGCCGGTGTCGTGAACTTCATCCTGAACGATGATTTCGAGGGCATTCGCGGCACGGCCACCAGCCGCCTGTCCGAACATGGCGGCGCCACTTACGGCGGCTCGATCATGATGGGCACCGGCCTTGGCGATCGCGGCCACATCGTGATCGCGGCGGACTATACCCAGCGCGACCTGATCCGCTCGGGACAGCGGGACTGGGCGGAAACTCCCAACCAGACCATCCCCAGCATCGGCGGCGTCTTCACCGACGTGGCCAGCGGCCGCAAGTTCGGCTTCACCGACAGCGGCGACTTCACGACCAGCCCCTCGGCCACCTCGAACATCTCGGACCGCTACCCGCTGGTATCGCCGCTCAAGCGCATCAACGTCGCGGCGCTGTTCAAGTATGAGATCACGCCCCAGGTCGAAGTCTACGGCCGCGCGATGTATACCAATTCGCGCACCGAAGAGACCGGCACCCCCGGCGCCACCCCGGCCTCGGTGAACCGCACTGTCTCGATCAGCGAGAGCAATCCGTACCTCACCGACGACATCCGCAACCAGCTGACTTTCGTCAACGGAGCGGCGCAGGTGAACGTTTCGCGCTCGCTCGCCGAACTCGGCCTCATCAACTACGAAACCGAGCGGAACACGCTTCAGCTCCAGACCGGCCTGCGCGGCCCGCTGACCAGCGCCGTGAAGTGGAACGTCTACGCCCAATACGGCCGTTCGACCGAGAACACGCTGATTACCGGCGACGGCCTCGTCACCAGCTCGACCGGCGCCAACAACTTCGCTTCGATCGTCAACAGCGTCAACATCTTCGGCCCGAACCAGACCGAACTCGCCGATGCCCTTGGCAGCTCGATCAACGGGTTCAACCGCAAGCGTGACCAGTTCGTCACGGCGGCAACCCTGAGCGGCACTCTGGAAGAGCTGTTTTCGCTGCCTGCCGGTCCGATCGGCTTCGCCGTCGGCGTCGAATATCGCCGCGAAACCGCCAGCATCGACCAGGATACGGCGCTTCTGACCGGCAATACCTACCGCCAGGGCGTTCAGGCGGCCTACAGCGGCTCGTTCGACGTCAAGGAGCTCTACGGCGAAGTCCTGGTGCCGATCCTTCGGGACCTGCCGCTGATCCGCAAGCTCGACGTGGGCGGCGCCTACCGTCTGTCGGACTACAACATGTTCGGCACGCACGGCACCTGGAAGGTCGAGGGCAACTGGGAAGTCGATCGCAACCTGCGCCTGCGCGGCACATACCAGCGCGTCCTGCGCACGCCGAACTTCGGTGAGTTCGCAGCCAGCACCTCGTCGCTGCCGTTCAGCAACCTCGTGACGGTCGACCGCCTGAAGCCGCGCTACGGCGGCGATCCGTGCGTGCTGGGCACCGGCGACGCCGCCCAGTGCGCCCGCTTCGGTGCGCCGGCCGTGGGCTCTGCGGATTCCACGTCTGCCAGCTACCTGACCGGCAACTACTATTACGGCGGCAATCCGGACATCAAGCCGGAAACCGGCTACACCACGACGCTTGGCGCCGTGTTCACGCCGACCTTCCTCCCGGGCCTGAACCTGACCGTAGACTGGTACGAGCTTGACCTGCGCGGCGCCGTGGGCGTGATCCAGCCGATCGCGGCGATCACGAGCTGCTACGTCACCAATCCGACCGCCAGCAACCCGCTGTGCTCGCTGGTGACGCGCAACGCGGACGGCACCTTCAAGGACGCCTACGTCAACAACCAGAACCTGGGCCGTCTGCTGCAGCGCGGCTTCGACATCTCGGCGAGCTACACCTTGCATCCGGCATTCCTGCCGGGCGAAGGTGTGCGCCTGAGCTATCAGGGCAACATCGTCACCTCGTACCTGATCCAGGCAAACTCGACGGTTTCGGCGGTCCAGTGCAAGGGCACCTTCGGCGCCACCTGCTCCAGCGACGGCACCACGCTGGTGCAGCCGGACTATCGCCACACGGTCGGCCTCTCCTGGCTGTTCGACAAGGGCGTGGTCCAGTTCGACTGGCAGCGCATCGGCAAGGTCCGGTCCAGCACCGTCGGGTCTACCGAGACGATCTCGGCCCAGAACACCTTCGATCTGTCCGCCTCGTATGAGTTCACCGACGCGATCACCTTCAGCGCTGGCGTCTACAACCTCTTCGACAAGAATCCCCCTTATGTGTCGACGGGCGGTGTCTTCAACACCTTCCCCGACACATACGACATCCTCGGACGCACGATCGGCTTCTCGCTGACCGCGCATATCTGAGGAAAACCCACCCTGCGCGGCGCCCGGTCAACCTCCTCCTCCGGCCGGGCGCCCGCTTTTTTGCAAGGCTCTGATAACGGGAATCCCGTTCAGGGCCGGGTTCGGAGATGAATTCGATGACGCTCCCTTTCTCGATGGCAGACTGGCTGGTGATAGCCGCCTACCTGCTGCTGCTGGTTGCGGGGGGCTGGATCTTCACGCCGCGCAAGACCGAATCCGCGCATGAATACTTTCTCGCGGGCGGCAGCGTTCCGGCCTGGCTCGCGGCGATTTCGGTACTGTCGGCGACCCAGTCGGCAGCGACATTCCTCGGTGGCCCGGATTATGGCTATCACGGCGACCTGACCTATCTCAGCGGCAATATCGGCGGACTGATCGGCGCGATCTTCGTCGCCCATGTCATGATCCCGCGCTTCTACGCCATCAAGGCGACCACGGCCTACGAAATGCTGACATTGCGCTTCAGCGAGAAGGCGACCCGGTGGGCAGGGGGCATGTTCCTCGTCGGCCGTGTATTCGCGGGCGGTGCGCGCGTTTATCTGGCGGCGATCGCCCTGGCCATGGTCATCACCGGCGGCGTCGATGCCCAAGGCATCATGATCGCGGCAGCCGTTCTCGTCGTCGCGAGCGTGCTGTTCACGTTCGTGGGCGGCCTCAAGTCGGTCCTCTGGAACGATCTTATCCAGTTCGTCGTCTACCTCGGTTCGGCCATAGCCGTCCTGGTGTTCCTGCGCATGTCGATCCCGGCCACCACCGGCGATATCATCCAGGGCCTCGCCAATACCCCCGAGGGTGTCAACAAGCTCAAGTTCTTCGATTTTTCGCTCGACCTTTCACGCCCGTTCTCGATGCTCGCGATCATCACCGGTCTGTCGCTGCTCTATATCGCCAATGCGGGCATGGATCAGGACACGACCCAGCGCCTGCTGTCTTGCAAGGACGCCAAGACCGGCGCGCGCAGCCTCTACCTTTCGGTTCTGGCCACCATTCCGGTGGTGGGCATGTTCATCGTCATCGGCCTCCTGCTCTATGTCTTCTATGACCGGCCAGACCTGATGGGCGGCGCCACGGCGGCGGCAGGAAACGAGTTCGGCGGCGAGAAGATCAGCATCTTCATGCACTACATCCTCACCCAGCTTCCCGGCGGCCTGCGCGGTCTCGTAACCGTGGGCATCTGCGCTGCCGCAGTGGCGACCACCAATTCGGCGCTCAACGCGATGTCATCGGTGCTGGTGCAGGACTTCTATCGTCCCTGGCGCGAAAAGCGCGGCCCGGCGCCGGAACGCCATTTCGTTTCGGCCGGACGCGCCGGCATGGGCGTGATCGGCTTTGCCATGTTCGTGATGGCGGTGGTTTCGTTCTACTGGCAGCGTTACAGCGACATGGGACTGCTGGAGTTCGCGCTGCAAGTCATGGTATTTACATATGCCGGCCTGCTGGGTGTCTATTTCACCGCGCTGTTTACGGGGCGGGGCACCACGGGCTCGGTCATCGCGGCACTGCTTGTCGGCTTTGTCACCATTCTGCTGCTTCAGCCCGGTATCGCGCACGCCATCGGCCTTCCGCCGATCCTCAATGGGCTGTCGTTCCCGTTCCAGCTCTGCATCGGCACGGTCGTGGCCTTCCTCGTCTGCGCCGCTCCTGCAGGCTCGGGCAAGCACATGGCCCCGGCCGAATAATGATCCCCGGCCAGATAAACGTCACCGGACAGGGACAAAGGACAACATGAAAACTGAAGCGCTCGACCCCCGTTACGTCGATCTCGACCTCTGGCCGACCGAACTGGCGGTGGAAGCCATGCTCGAAGGCCAGATGGCGGCCATAGCGGCGATCCAGTCGCAGACCGTCGCCATCGCCCGCGCCGCGGAAGCAGCAGCCGGGCGCCTTGGCGAAACCGGCCGCCTCGTCTTCCTCGGCGCCGGCACCTCCGGCCGTCTTGCGGTGCAGGACGGTACGGAACTCTACCCGACATATGGCTGGCCCATGAGCCGCATGGTGTTCCTCATGGCCGGCGGCACCAGCGCGCTTACGGAAGCCTATGAAGGAGCCGAGGACGATGTGGAGGCCGGACGCGCCGATATCGGTAATTGCGGGATCGGGCCTTCCGACATCGTGATCGGCGTCGCCGCCAGCGGCCGCACGCCCTATACCGTTGCCGCGATCGAGCAGGCACGGGCAGTGGGCGCGTTGACCATCGGGATTGCCAACAATCCCGGTTCGGTGCTGCTGGAGAAGGCCGAGCACGCCATTCTGGCGGTGACCGGGAGCGAGATCGTCGCCGGTTCGACGCGCATGAAGGCGGGAACGGCGCAGAAGGCGATACTCAACCTGCTCTCCACCGCGATCATGATCCGCCTGGGCCTCGTCTATCAGGGCCGCATGGTCGCCATGCGCATATCGAATGAGAAGCTCTTGCAACGGGGCAGGGGCATGGTTCAGGATATCGCCGGGGTCGATGCCGACGTTGCGGCACGCGCTCTCGAAGCGGCAGACAACGAAATCCGGCTCGGCGTGATCGTCGCGCTCGGTGTTTCGGCCGAAGAAGGGCAGGAACTGCTCGATGCACACAAGGGCAGTCTGCGCGAAGTCATGCAGGTGCTGGAAAAGCGAGATTGACCGAAGATGCGTGACATTGCCTGGACGCGAAGCGAGGAAGGGACGCCGCTCTATCTGCAACTCGCCCGCAGCCTGCGCGAGCATATCAGCAGCGGCGGGATCGATCCGGGCAGCGCACTGCCTTCTGAGCGCGATCTCAGCGAAATGGCCGGCCTTTCGCGCGTTACCGTGCGAAAGGGCATCGAACAGCTGATCGATGAAGGCGTACTGGTTCGCAAGCAGGGGTCCGGCACGTTCGTTGCCCGGCGGATCGAAACGGCGGGCTCGCGGTTGAGCAGTTTCAGCGACGACACCCGCTCACGTGGCGAGAACCCCGGCGTAGTTTGGATCTACAAGTCCTACGCGCAGCCCACCGAGGAAGAGGCTGCGGCTCTCGAAGTCCCCGCCACGGCGCGTGTCGCCCGTCTCGGCCGCGTGCGCCTTGCTGGCGGCGAACCACTGGCGATCGAACATGCCGTGATACCTGCGGAGTTCATGCCGGACCTCGATAGTCTGGGAGATTCCCTCTATCAGGCGTTGGAAGCGCATGGTTTTCGTCCCACATCCGGCACCCAGCGTGTGCGCGCTTCGCTAGCCACACAGACGGAGGCCGGCATCCTGTGTGTTCAGCAGAATTCAGAAGTGCTTCGGATTGAGCGAACCACGCGAATTCCGAATGGGCAGATCGTGGAATTCACGCGCTCGGTCTATCGCGGGGATCGCTACGAGTTCGTCACGGATCTCAAGGAAATCTAGGTCAGGGCCCGTGACACCGCGCTCAGCGGTGCATGGTTTAACATAATGTGAATTATCGATCTTGGCATTGATTCTGCGTGAAGAGTGATGATCGAGCCCTTTGCTCGCCGAATTAGGCTGAGCTCGCTGCCCGGATCGTCACAGGAATCGATTTGTAGGCAGGCGTTCCGCTGGCCGGATCATAATCGTCAAGCGGAACGAGGCAGTTGGCTTCCGGATAATAAGCTGCCAGCGATCCCCGTGCGATGGCGTGTTTCACCACGGTAAATCCCTCCAACGTCCTGCCGCCGGTCGCAGTCACGTCCACGGCATCGCCGTGAGCCAGACCCAGCATGGCCAGATCGACTTCGTTGGCAAAGATGATATCCCTACGCCCGGTTACGCCGCGATAGCGATCGTCAAGGCTGTAGATCGTTGTGTTGTACTGGTCGTGGCTGCGAATGGTCGTAAGCAGCAGCGGCTTGCTTGCCGCATCCTCGACATGAGGATGCGTGATGAACTGCGCCTTCCCGCTTGGGGTATGCCAGACACGCTCGCTTGGTCCGATCGTCAGCCGAAATCCGCCGGGCGTGCGAACACGCACGTTGAAGTCGCGGAAGTCCGGGTAGACGGCTTCGATCCCGTCGCGGATGAGATCGTAATCGGCGACCAGTTCGTCCCAGGGCACCCTGCTCTGCGGCATCGCGGCCCTGGCAAGACCCGCCACGATCGCCGGTTCGGACCGGACCATCGGCCCCGGTGCCTTGAGTTTACCGTGAGAGGCGTGAACCATCGACATGCTGTCTTCCACCGTGACCCACTGCGGTCCCGCGTCCTGCATGTCCAGTTCGGTGCGTCCAAGACACGGCAGAACAAGGGTTTCCCTGGCTGTGAGCAGGCAGGTGCGATTGAACTTGGTGAGAATGTTCACCGAGAGGTCAAGATTGCGGACCGCGGCAAAGCAGGCCTCCGGGTCCGGCATCGCCACCGCGAGATTGCCGCCAAGCGCGATCAGCGCTTTGGAATGCCCATCGCGCATCGCCGCCAGGGCTTCCACCGCGTTGTGGCCATGTTTGCGCGGGGACTTGATGCCGAACGCGGCATCAAGCCGTTTCAGCATGTCCTCTGCGGGAATTTCGGTGATGCCGACGGTTCTGTCGCCTTGAACGTTGCTGTGCCCGCGCAGGGGGCAGATCCCGGCACCGGCCTTGCCGAAATTGCCGCGGAGCAGCAGCAAATTGGCGATCGCCTGCACGTTCTGGGTGCCATGGCGATGCTGGGTGATGCCCATGCCATAGCAGACGATGACCCGCCCTGCCGCTGCATAGACTTGCGCCATGCTTTCTATGGCTTCCCGCGCCAAACGGGACTCCGCTTCGATCCACGTCCATGAGGTTGCTTCGATATCGGCCCGCAGCGCTTCGAAGCCTTCGGTATGTTCCGAGATGAAGGCCTGGTCGAGTATTCCCGGCGTGGCCTCTTCCATCGCGAAAAGGGCCTTCATCATCCCTTTCAACATGGCCATGTCGCCGCCGATACGGACCTGATGATAGGCCGAGGCCAGCGGCGTGGCGTGCGTAGACAGCATTTCGGTCGGGTGCTGAGGAGACTTGAACCTTTCAAGTCCGCGTTCGCGCATGGGATTGGCGACGATGATCTGCGCGCCGCGCTTGGAGGCAGCCGCCAGCGTCGAGAGCATCCGGGGATGGTTCGTGCCGGGGTTATGACCGATGCAGAATATCGCATCGGCGTGGTCGAAATCCTCCAGCGTCACTGTGCCCTTGCCGATGCCGATGGACTTCGGAAGACCGGTGCTGGTGGCTTCGTGGCACATGTTCGAACAGTCGGGGAAGTTGTTGGTCCCGAACTCACGAGCGAAAAGCTGGTAGAGGAAGGCCGCCTCGTTCGAGGCACGGCCCGAGCAATAGAACTCCGCCTGGTCGGGATGGTCGAGCGCCTGCAAGGCAGCCCCTGCCCGCATGAAGGCCTCATCCCAACCGATCGGGACGAAGTGATCGGTTTCAGGATCATAGCGAAGCGGCTCCGTCAGGCGGCCTGCGTCCTCAAGCTGATGGTCGCTCCACTCCCAAAGCTCGCTGGCGGAATGGAGCGCGAAGAACTCCGGGTCTACGCGTTTGACGGTCGCTTCCCAGGTTACCGCCTTGGCGCCGTTTTCGCAGAACTCGAAGGAGGATGTATGCTTAGGATCGGGCCAGGCGCATCCCGGACAGTCGAACCCGTCAGGCTGGTTCATCTGGAGCAAAGCCCGCGTATCCGGGCTTGCCTTCATCTGTTCGCGAACCGTCCGGGCAACGGCCGCCAGAGCCCCCCAGCCCCCTGCCGGTCCCTTGTAGTCACTGATGCCCTTCAGGGAACCGCGTTCGTTCTGGGTGTCGGTCATCGGCAAGTTTCCCCGGAGCCATTTTTGGACATCGCCTCGGTAATGTCATCTTACTTACGAAACGCATTTTCCAGCGAATTCGACCGAGCGTGGTCATCAACAACCGCATCAGGGCAATGCATAAGCGATGACCTCGTCGCCGATCGGCGTCTCCATGAAGTGATGACCGCCCGGAGCGATCACCAGGTATTGCTTGCCGTTCATCATGTAAGTCATCGGCGTGGCCTGGCCGCCGGCAGGCAGCACGTCCTTCCATAGGACCTTGCCGGTCCTCAGGTCGATTGCGCGGATCAGGTTGTCCGTCGCGGCCGCAATGAAGATCACTCCGCCCGCCGTTACGACAGCGCCGCCGTTGTTCGGCGTCCCGATCGTCAATGGAAGCATCGAAGGGATGCCGAAAGGCCCGTTGGTGCGTGCTTCACCCAGAGGACGATCCCAGATCGTACGCCCGGTCGCCATGTCGATGGCGCGGATACCGCCATAGGGAGGCTGCTTGCAGAGCATGCCGGTGAGCGGCAGGCGCCAGCCGGCATTGACGTCAATCGCGTAAGGCGTGTGGGCTTGCGGATCGCCCGCGCCTTCGGCACCGCCGATCTCGCCTCGTGCCTGATCGCGCGGCGCCCAGCCCTTCCTGTTCGCCTCCGCGCGAGGAACGAGGCGCACGTAATTGGGCATGTCGTTGTAATTGGCGATGATCACACCCCGGCGCGGATCAACCGCAATGCCGCCCCAGTCGGTACCCCCGTTATAGCCGGGATACTCGATCGAGCGGCGATCGCTTTCCGGCGGGGTGAAGAAGCCCTTGTAGCTCGCTTTGCGGAACTGGATACGGCAGATCATCTGGTCGATCGGCGACATGCCCCACATGTCCCGCTCGGTCAGATCCGGCTTGCGCAAGGTATGCCACAGGGACACCCGCTGGACCGGTGCCCGCTGCGCCGGCTCGACCCCACCTCCCGGCGCCTTGATGGTGCCGACAGGTGTCAGCGGCTGGCCGGTGCGCCGGTCCAGCACGTAGATATCGCCCTGCTTCGATGGCAACACCAGCGCCGGCGTTCCCTTGAAGTCCACCAGCGTCGCCTGTGCGCCGAAGTCGTAGTCCCAGACGTCATCCCTTACCGCCTGGAATTTCCACCTGGGCTTGCCGGTTGCCACGTCGAGCGCGACCAGTGAAGTGGCAAAGTCCCTTTCCGGCGGACGACGCAAACTGGAGTAATAGTCGGCCGCCGCGTTGCCCATCGGCAGGTAGACGAGACCGAGTTGCTCGTCGCCGCTGGCGATAGTCCACATGTTCGGCGTGCCTCGGGCCCAGGTCTGTCCTTGCGGGGGGTAACCGTTCCAGTCCGGGTGCATCATGTCCCAGGCCCAGCGCAGCTTGCCGGTGATCGCGTCGAAGCCTCGGATCACACCGGAAGGTGCCCAGCGATCCTGCCCGTCCAACACCTGATGGCCGGTTACGACGACACCGCGAACGATGGTCGGCGGAGAGTTGATGGAAACATACCCCGGAGGAGTGTCGCCCATCCCGATCTTGGTATCCACCTCCCCGTTCGTGCCGAAGCCCGTACAGCGCGCGCCCGTACGCGCATCAAGCGCAAAGAGGCGGGCATCGAGCGTTCCGTAGATGATCCGCCGGGCGCAGGGCTGATCGGCCGGCGCATTCGGAACCGCAAAGTAGCTGACGCCGCGGCAGGCCGCCGTGTAGGGAATGGCATCGTCCGCAACCTTGGGGTCGAACTTCCAACGCTGCCTGCCCGTGGCTGGATCCAGCGCGAGAACCATGTTCTTAGGCGTGCAGACATAGAGCATGTCGCCGACCTTCAGCGGCGTATTCTCGCCGCCGTAAGTCTTGGCGATCTTTGCGGACGACGGTGTATCGCCGGTATGGATGAGCCAGGCTCGCTTGAGTTTGCCGACATTGGCTGCCGTGATCTGGCCCAGCGGAGAGAAGCGGCGAGCCGCCTCGCTGCCGCCATAGGCAGGCCAATCGTCTCCCGCGGAGGCCAGCGAAGGATCGCTCATCTCGAAACGCAGATCTGGCAGAGCCGATTGAGGGCCACGATCGGCCATGCGGGCGAAGATCGTCGCGGTCACCCCGGCCAGGGCTATGCCGGCAACGGCTGCGCCAAGGCCGAATTTCCAGCGTGCCGGATGAACCGAAAGCGTTGGCATGACCAGGAAGCAAGCCACCAGCAGGACAAGCGGTGCGACCACCCGAGGCACCAGCGCCCAGTTGTTTGTGCCAACTTCGCCCAGGGCCCAGATAACCGTCAACACGAAGATTATGCAGTAAAGCCAGCCGCCGAGGATGTTCCTGCGCAGAAGCAGCGCTCCCGAACCGAGCAGGCCGATCCCGGCAAGAATATAGTAGGCCGAGCCGCCCAGCCCTGCGAGCCAGACCCCGCCTATCGTCAGTATCGCTCCGATCGCTGCAATGATGCTGCCCAGGACGATTGGCGCCGGCGATGGCCGGTGCTGCGCATTTCGAGACAGCATCATTCACACTCCGGAAACATTTTACGGCTGCGATCATGGAATGACAGGAGAGGCGTAATGTTCCAGAAAACTTCGTGTAGTCCTGACGCTATCGCTGATTTGCGACGTCAGCGGCGCTGACGCCGGCCAGCCACAGACGCGCTCAGGAAAAGCGGCTGGCAGGAAAAGCGGCTGGAAGTATCGGCTAGAATGGAATCTCGTTCGCTTCGTAGTCGAGCAGTTTGCCGCTATCGGGCACTTTCAGCTCTTCGATGACGTCAAGCAATTGCAGAGCGGCACGCTCTGGGTCGAACAGCCGCCCGGGCGGCACATTGCCCTGGAATGGCCGGGACAGAGCAGTGTCTACGGTGCCGGGATGCAAGGCAACAACGATCGCGCCGGGATTGCGGCGACGTTCCTCGATGGCAAGATTGCGCACCAGCATGTTGAGCGCCGCCTTCGACGCGCGATAGCCATGCCATCCGCCAAGACGATTGTCCCCTATCGAACCGACCCGCGCCGAAAGTGCCGCAAATACCCCTCGTCCGCCTTTCGGCATGAGCGGCAGGAAGTGTTTCGCGATAAGCGCGGGACCGATGGCGTTCACGGCATGGATTTCTGCAAGCCATGCAGGATCGAGATCCGCCAACGCCTTTTCCGGGGCGAGACCCTCCCTGTGCAGCAAGCCAGTCGCTACGATTATCAAGGTCGGCGCTGGCCCCTTGGCAATGTGTCCGGCCGCTTCCGCAATGCTTGCCTCGTCAAGAAGTTCGAGGTGCTGCGATCCTCCACGGGACCGAGCGAAGCCGTGAACGACCCTGAAAGCCCCCTCCTCGATCAGCGCAGCTTCGAAAGCGGCACCGATGCCGCCCGATGCCCCGACGACGACGGCGGACGCTTCGCCTCTTCCGGTCATGACCGGATGAAGCGCCAATTGTCGGCGTCACTTTCGTCCGGGGCGAACCGATATCCGTCGCTGTCAAACCCGCGCATCGCATCTGCATCGACGATGTGATGCTCGCACATCCACCGCGCCATCATGCCGCGGGCCTTTTTCGCATTGAAGCTCACGAAACGGGGGCCGTCCGGGCCTGGCTCGCGGAAGTCGACGTGAATGACGCGCAAGCCCTTCAGCTTGTTCTCGACGGCGGCAAAATACTCCTGGCTGGCCAGATTGAGCACTACGCCAGACCCCTCGTCCGCGACCTGCTGGCGCAACAGCGCTGCGATGCGGTCACCCCACCAGTCGGTCAACTTCTTGTGCCGGGGCGCCCAGCGCGTACCCATTTCCAGGCGATAGGGACGGATCGCATCCAATGGCCGGAGAAGCCCGTAAAGGCCGGACAGAATTCGCACATGGTCCTGTGCAAAGTCCACACCCGGCTCGTCCAGCGTGTCCACCTCGAACCCCGTGTAGACATCGCCGGCAAAGGCATAAAGCGCCTGTCGCTCGGGCAGTTCGGCAAAGTCGCGGAACCGGTCCGCATTGAGCTTTGCGAGGCGCGGCGAGATCCGCATCAGCTCCGCCAAACGCTTCTGCGAGAGGTTGGCCGCCGATTTGGCGAGATTATGCGCTTCCTCGGTGAAATGCGGCGTCGTGGCGGCAATCGCGGGCAACGTCCGTTCGAAGTCGAGGGTCTTGGCGGGAGAAAGCAGAACGATCATGTCTCACGCGGTAGCTAGGCCCGGATGATGCGTCAAACCTCGACGTTCATTCTTTCCGCGTCGGCCGGAGATCGGCCGAAGGCGCAAGTCTGCGCATCATCCGTTTGCGGGAATGTCCAGTTACATAGGGGCTTGCGGTCCCGTCCAATCTGGCGCAGCGCCGCCGCAAGAGCTTTGAATGGAATTCACGATATGAAATTGGGCATGGGACCGGCCATCTCCGGGTTGGCCATTGCGCTCGCCGCATTCCTGGGTTGCGGACAGGGCTCCCTTGACGCAAGGGCCGAGACCATCGCCTCTCCTCAGGAGCGCGCCCGCATGAAGGAGGCCCTGGCAAACGATCCGGGCGTCCCAATCCTGGCTCCGCAAGGTTACGATGTCACCGTGGTCGTCTTCTCGGACTACCAGTGCCCATACTGCCGCAAGTTTCACGCAGACCTGAACCGGCTCCTCGCCTCAGACCGAAAGCTGCGTGTCGTCTACAGGGACTGGCCAATCTTCGGAGGCCTATCGCGCGAGGCCGCTCGCGTTGCCATGGCAACGCGCTATCAGGGCAAGCACGCTGCCTTCAATGACGCCCTGATGGCTGGCCCGGTCAAGCTCGATGCAACAACCATTCGCCAGGCAGCGGCGCGCGCCGGTGTCGACTGGCCCCGGTTGCAGACCGACCTCAAGCTCCACGGCAATGACATCGATGCGGCCTTACAGAGGACCGGACGGCTGGCGGAGACCCTTGGTCTCTCAGGAACGCCTTCGCTGGTTATAGGCGACTACCTCATTCCCGGCGCCATCGATTTCGCGACTTTGCAAAGGGTCGTGCAGAAATCGCGAAGCGGGAAGCCGTGAAATGCGTAAATCAGAACATCGCGCGCACGCCGAATACCGCTGAAACACCGGAAACATCCTCACCAGCAGCCCGTGCGAGGTCTGCCGTTCCGCCGAGTTTACGCTCCCAGTTGACGCCAACGTAAGGCGCTAGCGAGCGGTTGCGTTCGTAGCGAAGCCGAGCACCCAGTTCGAGACGCTCGAAGCCTGCGCCAACACTCAGGGCGGGCACGTCCTGAAACGCGAAATCTATCTCGGCTTCAGGCTCGACGACCAGTGACTGCGTGATGCGCTGGGTGTAACCCGCCTTGCCGCGTGCATGAATGTCGCCCTTGTTCGAGACGAGCAACTGACCTTGCAACTCGAACCAGTAAGGCGCCAGTCCTTCGATGCCAACCAGCGCGTAGGTTCGCTGCGGATCGGGTCGGAAGTCCTGCCGCGTACCGAGTTGCAGGTTGAACCAAGGGTCCAGCGCGTGGCGCCAGTAGGCGTTAAGCTCAATTCGCTCGGCACGCTGACCGAATGTGCCCTCACCCTCGCTGGCCAGCACGATCCGGTCTATATCACCGCCGTACCACGCCTGCCCTTCCCAGCCGAAACCGTCGCCGCCCTTGCCGGTGCGGAATTCCAGTTGATCAACCTGAAGGGCGAAGGTGTTGAACCTCATCTCCTTCACCATTGCCGCGCGCGAGGCGGCCATGCGGTCAGGCGCGAAGAAGCGGTCGGCGGGAAAATCGGTCGGCACCGGGGGGGGCGGAGCATCGCCCGGCTCATCGGAGACGGTGCTTGCGGGCATGACGTGGGCGGAGTGATCCATGCCTTTCATGTCCGCTTCGCTCATGTTCATGCCGGACATGTCCATCTGCGAATGGTTCATGCTGGCATGGTCCATCCCGGCATGTTCATCGGCCCGTGAGGATGCAGCCTCACTCTCCTGCGCGTGTGCTGCAAGCGGAAAACCGGCCAGCAGGAGCGAGGTAAGGATCGGGAAGAGTCTTGCCATCAGGCTTCTCCCTCCCGGCGCACCGTCACCACGCGCATCATCCCGGCGTGCATGTGCAGAAGCATGTGACAGTGGAACGCCCAGTCACCCTCTGCATCGGCAGTGAGATCGAACGAGACCTTGCCGCCCGGCAGCACGTTGACGGTGTGCTTGCGCGCGCGGTTCCCCGGCTCGCCGCTGACAAGTTCGAAGAAGTGGCCGTGGATGTGGATCGGGTGCGGCATCATCGTGTCGTTGATGAGATTGACGCGCACGCGCTCGCCCAGACGGAACGGTATCGGTGCCGGGTTTTCCGACATCGCCTCGCCGTCCATAGACCACATGTACCGCTCCATCGCAGCAGTCAGGTGCACGTCGATCTGGCGGCTCGGCACGCGCGGATCGGGATTGGGGTCGCGCGAGCGCAGATCGGCGTACGTCAGCACGCGGTGATCGACGCTTTCCAGCCCGGTCGGCCGGTCGGCAAGTCGGTCCGCGGGCATCGGCGAGAGCGTGGCAACTCCCGGCCCCATCTTCACGCCGGCGGCGACCGAAGGATCGCGCATCGACATCGAATGGCCGCTCATCGAACTGATGGCGGGCTTGCTGAGATCGATCTCGCCGCCCTCGCCCATATCCATGCCGCTCATGTCCATGCCCATGTCGCGCATGGTGAGGACCGGACGCTCACGTAGCTTCGGCGTTTCGCCGACGAGACCCGGCCGCTGTGCCAGTGTCGCGCGCACGAGCCCGGAGCGGTCGATTGCCTCGGCGATCACGCCGTAGCTTTCCGCGGTGCCGGGTTCGACGATGAAGTCGTAAGTCTCGGCAATCGCGATCTGCACTTCGTCCGTCTCGACCGGTTGCACAGGATTGCCATCCGCTGCCACCACGGTCAGCGGCAGGCCGGGGATGCGGAAGTTGAAGTTGGTCATCGACGAGGCGTTGATGACGCGCAGGCGTACTTTCTCGCCCGGTGCGAAAAGCCCGGTCCAGTTCTCGGCATTGCCGTGGCCGTTGACGAGGAAGCTGTAGGTCGATCCGGTCACGTCCGAGATATCGGTCGCATCCATGCGCATCTTCCCCCAGGCGAGGCGGTCGGCCAGCGACTGGTCCTTGCCTGCCAGCAGCCCCGCAAGCGTCTGGCGCTGCCGGTTGAAGTAGCCGCCCATCATCTTCAGGCGGCGCATCTGTTCGTGCGGATGGATCGGACTCCAGTCCGATAGAACCAGCACATGCTCACGGTCGCAAGCGATCGTATCGGGGCCGGCGGGGTCGATCACGATCGGGCCGAACAGCCCTTCCGCCTCCTGCATGTCGGAGTGCGAGTGGTACCAGAACGTGCCCGAATGGGTGAGCGGGAACTCGTAGACGAACGTTTCGCCCGGATCGATGCCGGGGAAGCTGACGCCCGGCACACCGTCCATGTGGAAGGGCACCAGCAGCCCGTGCCAATGGATCGAGGTCTGCTCCTTCAGGTGGTTGGTGACGGCGATGCGCACCGTCTCGCCCTCACGCAGGCGCAGCAGCGGCGCGGGCAGTGTGCCGTTCACGGTCACCGCATGACCCGAGCGCCCGCCGGTCGCAAAATGGCTCTCGCCGATCTGAAGCGCGATGGTATCGCCTGACAGCACACCGGGCTGGTTACTCGCATGGACAATGCCCGCCGTCCCGCTTCTTGCCCAAGCCGGGAACAGCCCCGCCATGCCAAGGCTCCCGGCGAATGCACCGCCCAGCGAGAGGAAACGTCTGCGTTCGAGCAGGTGACTATGGTGAGTATCGCGCGGCGTCATGCTCTTCATACGCCGTCTGGGCTGCTACCCCTCGGAGAGATGCGACAATTTTTGCCGAGCGCGATAAATTCGTGTTTCCACCGCCTTGCGGCTGATCCCCAGGATCGATGCGGCTTCATCCTGCGATAGCCCCTCCAGCGCGCAAAGCAGCAGCGGTTCCTTCAGCGCATCGGGCAACGCCGCGATTTCCGCATGGATATGCGCGACCTGTCGGCGCGAGGCCAATCCCTGTTCGGGATCGAGCCCGCCATCGGCAACGCCGGCCGCTTCCTCGATCGGCAGCGCGAAGGAGAAGAAGCGCCGGACCTTGCGGCGACGCGCCCAGTCGTGACACTTGTTGAGCGCTATCCGCAGAATCCACGCCCGAAAAGGCCGTGCCGGATCATAGCGCCTCAGCGCCAGAAAGGCAGCGACGAAGGCCTCCTGCGTTATGTCGAGCGCATCTGCTTCGTTGCCGACATGCGCTCTTGCGAAACGAAATACCGCCTCCCGGTGGAAGCCCATGAGAGCGGAATAGCCTGCCTGTCGCCCGGCGAGCGCGGCCCGGACCGCTTCGGCCTCGCTCAACTCCGATCCGGCCACCCGGATTCAGTCCTGCCGGGAGGTGGTCAGCGCCTGGCCCACGGCCTTGTCGAAGCGTGCTGTCTGGTCCGGTCGCAACACGGCTCGCATGGCGAAGACGTGCTGCAACGTCGCCTTCTGCAGTTCGCCCATCGCCACATGCGATCGATCCACCGCTTTCTCGACGTCGGGGCCATAAGTGTGTTCGTGAGCGATGGCCCGTGCAAGATCGGCGTTCGCGGCTTGCAGTTCCCCTTCCAACTGTCCCCGGCGCTCGGCGAAACCTTGCTCAAGCGCATCGATCCGGCGCTTCTGGCCGGCGTCGAGATCGAGTTCTCCGTGAAGCAATACGTGGATACGGCTCTCTTCCGGGGCATCCCCGCGCAGCTTCTGTCCGAACCACAGCGCACCGAGAGCCACAAGGAACGAGACAAGCGCGACGAGGATATAACGATGGGCGTTCGCCATGATCAGAGCGCCAGCAGATGAGAAGGCGCCGCTGCAGGAATGGCCAGCAAGGGTTCGCTTGGGGAAGTGCCTTGCGCCGTTGCGGAGGTGGGCAGCGCGAGACCTCCCCACAAGCCGACGAAGCCGGCGATGCAGCCCGCCAATACCAGCCCGCGACGTCCCGCCATGCGCTCGCGCCCCGCAGCAAGGCCTGAAAGCACGGCGGCATCAAGCGAACCGAGACCCTCAGGTAAGGCTTCACCGCGAAGCATCGACAGCATTTCGTCCAGTTCGTTCATCGGCCCAGTCCCACCTTCAACCGCTTGCCCAGCAAACGCTCTCCCGCCGCATACGCAACGCAAGCCCGTATCCCTCAAAGCCCTATCAGAAAATTCGGCAAGGCCCTCGGCCGAAATGCAGCAATCAGGTTCCCGGCTGCCCTGGGCTATCGGGAGGATTGGCGATGCCGGGGATTTCGATCTCGGCCACGAGCCCTCCCCCGTCGCGATTGCGCAAGGCAAGGGTTGCACCGAAGGTTCCGACCTGCGCCTGCGCGATGGCCAGCCCGATACCCGTACCGCTGCCCTTGCCTGAAGACAGCCGGCGAAATGGCTGGAAGGCCAGCGTCAGTTCGTCTTCGTCCAGCCCGGGACCGCGATCGGCAACGCGGATCAGGAGATCGTTTCCCGCGTAAAGGCAGCTCAGTTCGGCGCTGCCGCCATATTTCAGGGCATTGTCCACGAGATTGCCAAGTGCGCGTGCCAATGCGTTCGGCTTGACCCTGGCCTGCGCCCCGCAGCCGCGCGCGAAGACCACGCGGTGGCCAAACTCGCCGGCGTCCTCGGCGATGCTGGAGAGGATGGAATCGATATCGAGAACGGCCCAGGGTTCACGCATTTCGCTGCTGCGGGCCAGATCGAGCCCGTTTCGCACGATCTGCTGCGTAATCGCGAGGTCCGCCACGAGCCGGTCGCGCAGGGCTTCGTCCTCGACCTGTTCAAGGCGCAGGCGCAGACGGGTGAGCGGGGTCTGCAGATCGTGCGTTACCGAAGCAAGTATCTGCGTTCGTTCGCGCAGCCCTTCGCGTACGCGTTCCTGGGCGAGATTGAAGGTCTCCAGTGCGGCGCGGACCTCGCTCGGCCCCTTGACCGGGATCGGCTCGAAATCGCCAACCAGCGAGAACGAGCGTGCGGCGCGCTCCATCCGCCTCAGCGGCGTCGTGGCTAGGCTGGCCGCAAGCAGGCCCAGCAGGGCACCGGCCACGATGATGAGTTCGAGATAGGGCGGCCCCACGCTGTGCCGGTCCCAACTCCGGTCGGGCCAGAGATCGACGACGTAGCGATATTCGGCGCCCTTCCCGGACTCGACCCGGACGAACCAGCAGTCAGGCAAGGGATCGGTGTTCATGCCGGCAGCATGGGGAAAACGCGAGAACTGGGCGAAGCACTGATCGTTCAGCAGCGGCATCACGAACGCGGGCCTGCCGAGCCGCTCGCTCAGGCGGCGCGAAAAGGCGGGGTCGAAAGAGGTCATCTTCAGCTCGGCACTGGCACCGTGCGCGCCCAGCACTTGTCCGCGCGAAAGCACCTGCTCGGTTTTCTCCGGCTGCCTGTCATAGCGGTGGGCGATGTCCTCTGCGCTTTTCAGGGCGGCTTCGACCTGCTCCTTGCGGAACATCCGGTGGCGCAGGCTGTCCGAGGCCTGCAGGGCCAAAACGGCCGAAGCGGCCATTCCCAGCGAGAGGACAAGCGTAAGGCGCCCCGCCAGCGAACGCGGATAGTCGCGCAGGCGCTTGAACAAACCTGGCCTGTCGGGCTCCGTCATGGTCATTCGAACTCGACTGGTCCGGGCAGGACATAGCCTTCGCTGCGGACGGTGAGGATCAGTTCGTCTCCGCCCGGCTCGCTGGCGAGCTTGTGGCGCAACCGGCTGATCTGGATATCAATCGAGCGATCGAAGGCGACGGTGGCACTGCGTTCCGGCAGCAATTCCTCGCGCGAAAGCACCTGGTTGGGCGCCTCGATGAAACGGCTGAGCAAGCGGTACTCCGCGGAGGACAGCATCACGAGGCGCTCGTCATTGGTCACCAGTCTGCGCTGGTGCAGATCGAGCCGCCATGGACCAAACCGGGCGAAACGGGCAACGCGCGGCCGGCCGTGATCGAATATCCGCGAGCGGCGCAGGAGATTGCGAACCCGTGCCAGCAGTTCGCGTGGCTCGAACGGCTTGGTCAGATAATCATCGGCGCCCAGTTCCAGCCCCAGAACCCGGTCGATAGGTCCCTCGCGCGCGGTCACCATCATGATCGCGCCCTGATGCCCGGAAGCGCGCAAGTCCCGGCAGATGTCGAGGCCGTCTCCATCCGGCAGGTTGAGATCGAGGATCAGCAGGTCGACCGGATCGCCCTGAAGAATGGCGCGCAGATCCGCGACCGTACCGACCGAATCCACGTGCTGCGGTTCACGCGAAAGCTGCGCGGCGATCAGTTCGCGAATGTCGGGATCGTCCTCGAGGACGATGATGCGCCCCTCCGGCGCATCGCTCTGCGGGATCATGAATGAGGTCATAAACGCGCTGCCCCTCGAAGTCTGCCCCGATGATACACGATGAAACAATAGGCTACGCCCGGCAACCTGACGATACGCGTCGATCCTTGCCCCCGCTTGCTGCGGCGCACAATTGCGAAACCGAGCTGCAACTGTGCACAGGAGCCTTCCGCTTGCGCCCCTCCTTCCAACATCTCGCCATGGTCTCGGCGCTTGCTTTGTCCGCCATGAGCCTCGGCGGCTGCGGCCAGCAGCAGGCCATGCCGCAGCAGGACGTCGAAGTCGGCGTGGTCATGCTGACGGCCGAGCCGGTAACAGTCTCCACCACGCTTTCCGGCCGCACCGCCGCGACGACCGTTGCCGAGGTTCGACCACAGGTGGACGGCGTGATCCAGTCCCGGCTCTTCGAGGAAGGCTCGCTCGTCCATGCCGGCCAGCCTCTGTACCAGATCGACGCGCGCCTTTACCGCGCATCTCTCGATACGTCCCGTGCACAGCTGGAAAGCGCGCAGGCCGATCTTTACAGCGCCGAGGCCAAGGCCCGCCGCTATCGAACCCTGGGCGATAGCGAAGCGGTCAGCGGTCAAGACAAGGACGAGACGATCGCCGCCGCCCGCGCCGCACAGGCTGCGGTGCACCAGTATCAGGCAACCAGTCGCAGCGCCGCGGTGAACCTGGAGTTCACCCGCGTTCTCGCGCCGATCACCGGCCGTATCGGCCGTTCCTCGGTGACGAAGGGCGCGCTTGTTACCGCCAGCCAGACCGACGCCATGGCGACGATCCAGCAACTCGACCCGATCTTCGTCGATATCACCCAGTCCTCCGCCGAACTGCTTCGCCTGCGGAGCGCGCTGGCCAAGGGCAACATGCTTCCGGCCAGTGCGAAAGTGACGCTGACTTTGGAGGATGGCACCGTCTACCCCCAGCAGGGGACCATCGAGTTCAGCGAAGTCAACGTCGATCCCGAGGCAGGCACGGTCACCCTGCGCGCGAAGTTCCCCAATCCCGATGGTCTCCTGCTCCCCGGCATGTTCGTGAACGTGGCCGCGCCGCAAGGCGTTGTGCGCAACGGCATTCTTGCCCCGCAGCAGGGGATTTCGCGCGACGCCAAGGGCGACGGGACGGCGCTCGTCGTCGATGCTGCAGGCAAGGTCGAACAGCGCAAGGTCACGACCGGCCAGGCTATCGGCAACAAGTGGCTGATAACCAGCGGACTGAAGGCAGGCGACCGCCTGATCGTGGAGGGAACCGACAAGGCCCGCACCGGGGCCAGGGTCAAGGCCGTCACCGTAAAGCAGGGCGACTGATCCCATGAACCTCAGTCGCTATTTCATTGACAGGCCGATCTTCGCCTGGGTCATCGCCATCATCGTCATGATGGCCGGCATCGCCGGTATCATGAGCCTTCCCGTCGCCCAGTATCCCGACGTTGCGCCGCCTTCCGTCACTGTCAGCGCCACCTATCCCGGCGCTTCGGCGCAGACGCTGGAAAATTCGGTGACGCAGGTCATCGAGCAGCAGCTTACCGGCATCGACAACCTGCTCTACTTCTCATCCAGCTCGGACAGTTCCGGTTCGGCCTCCGTCACCGCGACGTTCGCCAAGGGCACCGATCCGGACGTTGCGCAAGTGCAGGTCCAGAACAAGGTCCAGCAAGCCAACTCACGCCTGCCGACCCAGGTGCAGCAGCAAGGCCTGACCGTCACCAAGTCGGCCTCGGACATGCTGCTTGTCGTCGGCCTCTACGACCAGAGCGACAAGAGCAGCGACAGCGACGTTGCCGATTATCTGGTCTCCAACTTCCAGGACGATCTTGCCCGCGTGAACGGCGTGGGCGGGGTGCGGGTCTTCGGCGCGCAATATGCGATGAGGATCTGGCTCGATCCCACCAGGATGGCCGCGCGCCAATTGATCCCCTCCGACGTCACGAGCGCGATTTCGGCACAGAACGTTGACTTGTCCGCCGGACAACTCGGCGCCGAACCGCTCGCCAAGGGGCAGATGCTGAACGCGGTCGTCAAGGCCAAGTCGCGCTTGCAGACCCCCGCCCAGTTCCGCCAGATCGTCGTCAAGACGCTGTCGGACGGGTCGATCGTGCGTCTCTCGGATGTCGCCCGGGTCGAACTCGGGCAGGAGAGCTATTCCAGTTCGGCTCGCCTCAACGGGCATCCCGCCTCGGGTATCGCCATCGAACTGGCCTCCGGCGCCGATGCCCTCAAGACCGTCGCCGCCGTAAAGGCGCGGGTGGACGAACTCGCGCATGACCTGCCGGACGGATACAAGCTCGCCTATGCCCGCGACACCAGCGACTTCGTCAAGCTTTCGATCAAGGAAGTGATCGAGACGCTGGTGATCGCCATCATCCTCGTCGTTCTGGTGATGTATGCCTTCCTCCAGAGCTGGCGCGCGACGCTGGTGCCGGCAATTGCCGTGCCGGTTGTCCTGATGGGCACCTTCGGCATCCTCGCGCTGCTGGGCTACTCGATCAATACGCTGACCCTGTTCGCAATGGTGCTCGCCATCGGCTTGCTGGTGGACGACGCCATCGTCGTGGTCGAGAATGTCGAGCGCCTGATGCACGAGGATGGGCTCAGCCCCTATGGCGCCACGGTACGCTCGATGGACGAGATCGGCTCCGCACTTGTGGGCATCGCGCTGGTGCTGTCGGCGGTGCTCTTGCCGATGGCGTTCTTCGGCGGGTCGACCGGGGTGATCTACCGCCAGTTCTCGATCACCATCGTCTCGGCCATGGGGCTTTCGGTACTGACGGCGCTGATCCTCTCGCCCGCGCTCTGCTCGACCCTGCTCGTGGCCAAGGAGCACGCCGATGCCGAGCGCGAACCCGCATCTCGCCTGCGCGGTGCACCCCGGCGGTTGCAACACAGGCTCGACGGATGGTTCGGCAGCTTCAACCGCTGGTTCGACCGCATGACCGGCCGTTATGTCGATACGACGGAGAAACTCATCGCCCGCCGCCGTATCTGGCTCGCAGTCTATGGACTGGTGATCGTGGCACTCGTGATTGTCTTCATGCGCCTGCCGACCGGCTTCCTGCCTACAGAGGACCAGGGCCAGGTCATGGTGGTCTACCAGCTTCCCGCCGGCGCCACTTCCGAACGGACTGACAAGGTTCGCGAACAGATCGAGCAAGCCTTCAGGTCGGAAGGCGCGAACGTGCCCCTGCGCTTCACCATCGGCGGTTTCAGCTTCAATGGAGCCGGCCAGAACGCAGGCATGGGCTTTGCCAGCCTTGCCCCCTTCGATGATCGCAAGGACTCCGAAAAGTCCGCGCAGGCCATCAGCGGCCGCGTCATGGCCAAGCTGGCGAAGATCCGCGATGCGCAAGTCTTCGTGATGACCCCGCCTTCGATCCAGGGCCTCGGCCAGTCGAACGGCTTCACCTTCCAGCTCCTCAATTCGACGAACATGGACCGCGAGAAATTCGTCGCCCTGCGGGACAAGCTGATCGCCGCCGCCAACCAGAGCTCCAAACTCTCGCAGGTCCGCGCTTCCTCTCTGCCGGACACGCCCCAGTTCGACATCAATTACGACGATGCCAAGCTGTCGGTCCTCGGCCTTTCGGTGGCCAATGCAACCGATACGCTCAGCACGGCCTGGGGCGGCACCTACGTCAACGATTTCATCGATCGCGGACGGGTGAAGAAGGTCTACGTACAGGGAGAGGCAAGCGCGCGAATGCTGCCGAGCGATCTCGACAAGTGGTTCGTCCGCTCGACCGCCGCCACCAATGCCGATGGGACCAGCAAGATGGTTCCCTTCTCGGCCTTCACGACGATGAACTGGGAAACCGGCCCGAACAGCCTTTCCCGCTTCAACGGCCGTTCGTCCTATACGATTCAGGGCGATGCCGGGTCTGGATACAGCTCGGGAGACGCGATGAAGGAGATGGTCGCCCTGCAACAGAAGCTCGCGCCCGGCACGAGCTATGCCTGGAGCGACCTGTCCTATCAGCAGAACCAGTCCAGCGGTCAGGCCGTTTACCTTTACGCCCTTTCGATCGCCGTGGTGTTCCTGTGCCTTGCGGCGCTTTACGAAAGCTGGTCGGTGCCGCTGGCGGTTCTGCTGGTGATCCCGCTCGGCGTGATCGGCGCGGTGCTGGCGGTGGCGGTACGCGGGCTGGAAAACGACATCTACTTCCAGGTCGGCCTGCTGACCACCATCGGACTTGCGGCCAAGAACGCGATCCTGATCGTGGAATTTGCCGAGCAGGCGTGGCGAGACGGCCGCGACATGCTCCATGCGGCGCTGGAGGCGGCCCGCGTGCGCCTGCGCCCGATCATGATGACCTCTATCGCCTTCATGGCCGGCGTCATTCCGCTTGCGATCGCCAGTGGAGCAGGCGCCCAGGGGCGTATCGCCATAGGCACGGCGGTGCTTGGCGGCATGTTCACCGCCACCGCGCTGGCGATCTTCTATGTGCCGATGTTCTTCGTCATTGTTGCCGGGCTCTTCCACCGAGGGGGCTCAGGCACGACTGACGGGAGCGCCGGCGCTGCCCGGAACCTGCGGCAAGGGTCACATGCCGAAGTTCCGGGCGCCCCATCAGAGGGCGATGGCTGACGGCATTCGGCTTGGCATCCCGTTTACATCCCCTTTCCCCCACATTCACCGGCGCGGAACAGTCGCACCCTCCCGCGCCGGTGAAGCCCGGAGCCCCTTCAGGTCGGGGCTCCGGGCGCCTTCATCGAGGAATGATCCGATGCGCCGTACCCTGATCCCGCTCATTCTCGCCGCCGGTTCGCTGGCCGGGTGCAACATGGCGCCCCGCTACGTCCAGCCCGAGGCGGCCGCTCCACTGCAGTGGCCGCAAGGCGCCGCCTATGCCCCGGCAGAAGCGGGCGAGGCCGGCCTTCCCTGGCGGGCCCTGTTCGCCGATCCCCGCCTGCAAACGGTGATCGAGCGGGCGCTGGCGAACAACCGGAACCTTCAGGCCAGTCTTGCCAACGTGGCTTCGGCGCGCGCGCAGTATCATGTCGAACGTTCGTACCAGTTGCCGACACTAGCCGGAACGGCAAGCGCGAGCGCCACGCGGGGCCTCAAGAGCTCGCAGGGCGATAGCCAGAGCTACGATGCGAACATCGGTGCCAGCGCTTTCGAACTGGACCTGTTCGGCCGCCTCAGGAACCAGAGCCGGGAGGCTCTCGAGACCTATCTTTCCACCGAGTCCGGCTATCGCGCGGCGCGCCTCACGCTGGTGGCAAACGCCGCGACCGCCTACATAACACTCGCGTCCGACCGCGACCTGCTGTCGCTCGCCGAGCAGACGCGCGACAGCGGACGCCGTTCGGTGGAATTGACGCAAAGACTGCTCAAATCGGGCCTTGCCGCAGCGGGAGACCTGGCTGCCGCGCAGACGGTGCTGGAACAGGCGACTTCCGACGTCGCTTCGCAGACGACGCTGGTCGCGCAGGACCGCAATGCGCTGGAATTGTTGGTGGGCGGCCCCGTGGAAGACGCCCTGCTGCCCGCGTCGCTGGCGGAACTCGACACGCGCATCGGGCAGGTTCCGGCGGGGCTGTCGTCCGATGTCCTCCTGCGGCGACCCGACGTCGTGGAGGCGGAGCATCAGCTCAAGGCCACATATTCCCAGATCGGCGCGGCCCGCGCCGCGTTCTTCCCGACCATCTCGCTGACGTCCGCTCTTGGCCTTGCCAGCACTGCGCTGGCAGATCTGTTCACCGGCGGCGCGCTCGGCGCCAGCGGCACGGCGAGCGCCAGCCTGCCGATCCTTGGCGGCACGAACAAGGGCAACCTTGAATATGCGAAGGCGCAGCAGGAATACTACCTTGCCGCTTACCGGGCGGCGGTGCAGTCCGCATTCCGGGACGTGGCCGATGCGCTTGCCCGGCGCGGCACCATCACCAGTCAGCGCACCGCGCAGGACCGGCTGGTTACCGCAGCACAGAAGAGCTACGATCTGGCGGATGCCCAATACCGGGCCGGAACGGATACCTACCTGAACGCGCTCGTCGCCCAGCGTTCTCTCTATGCCTATCGCCAGACGCGGATTGCGACAATTCTGGCGGACCTCACCAACCGCGTGACCGTTTACAGCGCGATTGGTGCGGACGATACGCTGGCAGAGGAGAAGGCCTCAGGAAACTGAGGCCTGCGGCGGCCTTATTCGCCGGTGTCGCGGCTTTCCGGAGCAAAGAAATGCTGGATCACTTCGCGGGCCAGCCTGGCCGGCCGCATGGTGGAAGCATCCAGGCAGCACCAGCTCGACTTGACTTCGGCCAGCACTTCCTCGCCGCGACGGATGATGGTTTCGTAGAACGCCCGCGCACCCTGCACTTTTTCGAGCAGGACCGTGGCGATCACGTCATCGTCGATGAAGGTCGGCTTGCGATAGGTGATTTCGTGCTTGAGCGCGACCCAGAGATGCTGCGCGACCGCTTCGGTGGGCGCAAGCGCCCGCCAATGATCGAGCACGGCATCCTGCACCCACTTCAGATAGCTGGCATTGTTGACATGCCCCATGAAGTCGATGTCGACCGGGTCGATGCCAATGGGATAGCTGTGGGGAATCGCGTTGCTCACGTCCCCGAAAGTAACAGTTCAGGCCCCCCACAGATAGCGGAAATGGGGGAAACGCCGAGATTTCCTCGGAATGAGGCAGTAACCTGCGGTTTTAATGTGGAATGATCGAAAGAGGAAAGGCCCGCGGATCGTTGCGATCGGTCCGCGAGCCTCGTTTCATCGTATCAGGCCGCCGCGGTGTAGCGAGCCGGGCTCCGGCCGCCGCCCGTGTCGAAGCGGGCCGCCTGATCGTTGAGCGAAATCGCCTCGATCGTCAGGTTGCGTGCCGCGGCCGAAGTTTCCTCGACCATGGCGGCGTTCTGCTGGGTCGACTGGTCCATGGTGGAAACCGCGACCGTGATCTGGCTGATCGCCGACGATTGCGCCTGATTGTCTTCGGCCATCTGTCCGAGCAGGGTGTGAACCTCGCCCACCCCGCCCGAGATGGTCTCGAACGCGGCATCGACACGCTGCACCGCGTCAACGGCGGTCACGATGTCCGTCTGCGTCACGGTAAGCTGGTCACGCGCACGCTTGGCCTCTTCCTCGGCCCGCATGGCAAGCGCGGAAACCAGATCGGCGACGACCGCGAAACCGCGCCCGGCATCTCCGGCGCGCCCGGCCTCGACGGCGGCGTTCATGGCGAGGACGCGGGTCTGGAACGCGATCTTGTCTACGCCTTCGATAACCTGGTCGATGCCCTTTGCGCTCAGGCTCACGCGGTCCATCGCCTGAACGGCCTCGCCAGCCACGGTGCGGCCACCGGCAACGGTCGAGAGAGCCTCGTCGGCGCGGCGCACGGTCTGCGATGCCGCGGTTGCGGAAGCCTTCAGGCGGTGGTCGATCTGGACGAGCGCCGCCGAGGTTTCCTCAAGGCTGGCGGCGTTGGACTCGGTCCGCCGGGCAAGGTCTTCCGATGCCTGGGCGATTTCCTCCGACCCGGTGCGAATGCCAACGGCGCTGTTCGTTACGGCACCGATCATGCGGCGCAATTCGCCAAGGGCGGCGTTGAAGTTTTCCTTCAGTGCGGCATATCCCGCCGGGAACGGCGCGGAAATCTCTGCCGTGAGGTCGCCCCGCGTCAGCGCGTCGAGCCCGGCACCGACGGCGCTGGTGACGATACGCTGTTCCTCGGCCGAACGATGGTCGGCTTCCGCCCGATCTTCCGCGGCCTGACGGAACACATCCGCTGCGCGGGCCATCGTGCCGATCTCGTCCTGACGGTCCAGTTCGGGAATGGCGCAGTGATCGCCCTTGGCCAGACGATCGACAGCGCGGCTCAGTCCGGCGATCGGTTTGCCGATGATGCTGCCGGCCGCGTAGAACAGGCTGGCGAGGACCGCCGCCACGATGACGAGGCCACCGATCACGAGTTGCCATGCCATCGAGCGAGCCGGCGCAGAAATGGTCGCCTCCGGCACGTCGAGAACGAGACCCCAGGTGGTATTGAGCCCCTGAAGCGCGATCGGGCGAATGACACGGCGCGTGGGCACGCCGCCGATGTCGAGATCGTTGAGCACGCGGGTCTCGCCGCTGGCAAGAGCGGCTTTCACCTCATCGAGACCGGCACCTTCATAGGGCTTGCCGAGCTGGGCAGGATCTGGATTGGCCACCCATGTTGCCGAGGAGGACAGGAGCATCACGCGGCCCGTCCCAAACGGCTTGAGCGCTGAAAGACGCTCGGAGAGGCTGCCCAGCTCCATGTCCACGCCCACCACGCCGATAACCTTGTCCCCGGACCTGACCGGATCGGTGATCGATGTCATCAGGATGGTCTTGCCGTCCACGTCATAGGCATAGGGATCAACGATCGCGCCCTTTCCGCTTTCGAATGCCGCCCGGAAATACGGCTTTTCGTAAGCTCCGGCCTCGTTGTTCGGCATTTGCGCCAGCACGCCGTTGCTCTTCACCCAGTATGGCGTGAAGTTGCCGTCTCCGCTGGAGCCGGGAAGCCCGCTCTTGCCGGCGTCAGGACCATCCCACTGGTTGGGCTGGATCATCGTCCAGCTTCCCAATGCCACTTTCGATTCCAGGAGGTCCGTCTTGAGCACCAGCAGGGCCGCGCCGCGATCGCGCATTCCGGCGGCATGCATCTTGCCCAGAGCCGAAGCCATGGAACGCGCCGTCGCCTCGAAAGTGGCGATATCGGTACTGACGCGGTTGCCCTCCGCATCGGCCTGGGCAACGGCGGACTGATCCGACAGTGTCCCCACGACCGAGCCGGTTTCCACGACAACAGCGGTAAAGCCGAACAAGAGCAGCAAGGCGATCGCCAGTCCGGCCACCGTCATCAGCTTGCCCGCAATGCGCATGCGACTGAACAGGTCTTTCATTTAAAAGCTCCAGAAGAAATCTTCAGAAGGCGGCGCTGACCCAGAACAGCGCGGCGCCGTCGGCCCGGGCTCCCCGGCCGAGATCGGTGTCGATGTAGGATAGTCCCAGCGTGACAGGCCCGAGGTTCGCATCCGCGCCGAGCGACCAGTCGTAATAGCCGCCGGGCCGAGGACTGATCGCGCCCTTGCTGCGGCCCCCATGGGCACGAAGCGTGAGCGGCGTCCGCGGGATCGGCACCGCCGCTTCTCCGTAAAGATAGAGGTGATCGCCCCCGAGCGCGGCCTGGTCCCAGCTATAGCCGCTGCCCAGAGTGGCCTGCATGGGGCCGAGGTCCTGCGTGAGCTTCGCCGTGGTTTCGAAGTATTCGATCTTCCCGGAACCCTCGCCGCCGGGATAGCTGTAATAGGCCACGGCCACATCGACGCTGGTGTGGGGCGCCAGGCTTCCCGCCCACCCGGTGTAGAGATCCACCTCGGTCGCGCCGTAGCGTTCGCCCATGTCGATGGAGGAGGCCCAGGTGCCGACGTAGATGCCGCTCTCATGAGACAGGTTGATGGTGGCCTGTACCGCCGGGTCTTTTCCCGTCAGCGAGATGCCCCGAAAGCGATAGTCGCTGATGATGGTAGCGCCGCCGGAAACGGTGAAGGCGGGAGTATCGGATTGGGCATGTGCGGCAATCGGCAACGACAACAGGGTCAGGGCGAACCCTGACGAAATGGCAAAACGCATGGAAGTCCTATTCCGGGACAGATGAGGCAGTGCCATTATAGAAGGGGCACGCCCCGCACCGGGCGTTCACGCCGCAGGTTTGGCCGGGAATTCCTCTAATGCATTAGGATTACGCGGAAATTATAAACTCATGCCGAAAAAGGGGCTCAACGGGCCGGACCGGCCTTGAGGCTGGCGGAGTCTATATGCCAGCGCAGCTGGGCGGGGCTCGCGCCGTCCACGTCGTTGACACGCCTTATCACGTAGCTGCCGCGAAACGTCTGGTGGCGCCCATCGGCAAGGGTCGCATCCACCGTGACGGGCACCGGCTGGTAGATCGACCCAGCCCCTGCGTCCCCCGGTTCGAGCTTGCCGATGGTAACCCTGGTGGATACCGTTTGCGCAAAACCGGCCCTGAAGGTTTCGCGCGTCTGCCTTGGCGGTCCATCCTCGCCCCATTGCTGCCATGCAGTTTCGTAATCCCGCGCATCGAGCGCCGAATAGTAGCGCCTGACGACATCGGCTGCGGCTTCCATGCTCTTCGGTGCGGGGGTGCAGCCGGCCATCGGCGATCCCTTGCCATCGAACAGAGCGCAGCTCCGCGCAATCTCGTCCTCGATCATCGCGCAGCTATTGGACACGTTGCAAGGCGGATGCGTTGCGGGAGAGACGGACCGGCACACCTCGACGCGGCGGGCTGCCGCCGCAGCACCGATCTGCTGCGAACAGGACAGCAGCGCGGAGCCGGAAGCCGCTGGTGCCTGCGTCCTTGATGGTTCCGTTATCGGCGGCGCCTCGGACAGGGTTGCGGTTGGAGGCGCCGAACTTGTCGCCGCCTCCTCGCCATCGGCGCCATCCGGCCCGCCTGGCGATCCGCACGCCGTCACTGCAAGGCCCAGCAGAATCGGGAGAACGGACGCCAGTTGCTTCATTTCCAGAGTTCCTCGTTCCGGCCTTGCCGATGCGCGACGGAAGGATCAACGCACGGGAACCCCGATCGGATGCCGGAGCGCATTCTCAGAACTGCATCTTGACCTGACAGCCGAGCGCGAGGGCATTGGGCGTATTGCGGAAACCGAAGGCGCCCGGCTCGATGATGTACTGGATGTCGGGACGGAGGCTCAGCCAGCGGCGCAGTTGCAGGCCGTAGCTCAGTTCGATCGCGGTCTCCCCGGCGGGCAGCGCGGCATATCCTCCCGGCAGACGATTGGCTTCGACATGGGCCCGGCGAAGACGCGGATCCACGACGGCATGCGTGAAGCCGAGCGCAATCGAATCCGCATCACGTCCCCGGAAAGTGCCCGTCTTGACGAGCCCCGCCGCATACCAACGGGTGATCTGGCCCGAGATCGCGGGATTGGCGGTGAACTGGCCGAAGATCGACAGTCCTCGATTGCCCTGCCCTTCGCGCAGGATCATCTGGTCAGCCAGCAGATAGACGCCGTAACGTCCACGAACCGTGCCGCCGCCGCCCTGACGGGTCACACGCGAAGTGTCGTAGTAGACGCCAAGCTTGTAATGGCCGGGCAGCGAACGGCTGCCCTTCGCCGCGCCGGGATCGTATTCGACTTCCAGCGGCAGAAGTACCCCGGTGGTTCCTCCCGCGAAGGGGTTGAAGGCGTTCTCCTCGTCGTTAAGGCGCGGATTGACCTGGAAGGCGCCGGTCCTGACGATAATGTCCGAACGCAACTTGTAGCGCACCGCCGCGCCCCACCTGGCATTGGGGTAATTGTACCATCCGCTGTCGCCGGAAAGCGAAAGAGGGTGGGCGCAGAACGCGGCGTTCACGAAGTTGCAGCCGATCGGCATGCCGCCCAGATCGTTGCCCATCGCAAAATAGCCCATCCGCAGGTTGAGCTTGCCCTCCAGGAGGTTCTGCTCCCAACTCGCCTCGGTGAGCCGCGCGTAGTATCCGCCTGCCGCTTCCTGAATGGGCAGCCGGTTGCCTACATAGTCCGAGGAAATGCCAACGCCGCGCCGGTCGTTGAACGTGAGGTGCAGCGTCGCACCTTCCCATCCTGCAAGCCGGTCCATGTCGAAGTCCGCGCCCATGCGGACCTGCTGGACATAGGCGGTGCCCCGCTTGAGCCCTCCGTCCACCGCTGAAAAAGTCTCTGAAACATAGTCGCCCCGGAACGTGACGCCGGCCGTCTTGAGCTGCGTGCGCAGTCCGCCCCAGTCACCCGTGAGCGTATCGCGCGCCGCCGGCTGGGGGGCGGGCGTTTCCGCTGCCGGAAGGGTGGCGACTTGCGCGGTCTGCTGCGCTTCGCCGGTTTCCTCGGCACGGGCATCGACCGCCGCGAACGGGGCGGAAACCATAAGGCCGCAGCCGGCCAGACGCGTGAATCTATCCAAACGATGGGCCATGGCCCCCTCCTCCCCCGACGCCTCGGGAAGAGACGCAGGACCAATATGTCTTGAAGAATGGATGGGGGCGGAAGGCTGTGTTCCGCCCCCGAAAGCGTTACGGCAGCTTATAGGCGATCACATAGTCACCGCGATCGGGCGACTGCCGCGCACCGCCGGCGGTGATGACCACGTACTGCTTGCCGGTCTTCAGCGACTTGTAGCTCATCGGGCCGCCCTGGCTACCCACCGGCAGACGGGCCTTCCAGATTTCCTTGCCGGTCGCCGAATTGAAGGCGCGCAGATAGTAGTCCTGGGTGCCTGCGATGAACACGAGACCGCCCTGCGTCGCCAGCGTGCCGCCCAGCGTGGGCAGACCGATCGGTATCGGCAGGCCCATCTTGATGCCCATCGGGCCGGTATCGCGAACCGTGCCGACCGGAACCTGCCACTTGATCTTGCGGGTCTTCATGTCGATCGCCGTCAGCGTGCCGAAAGGCGGAGCCTGGCAGGGAACGCCCAGCGCGGAAAGGAAGCGATCCTTGACCACGGAATAGGGCGTGCCCTTCAGGGGAACGCTGCCCATGCCGGTATTGACCGCCTCACCCGCGGCGCCCGCCTTGCCCGCCTGCTCCTTCGTCTGCGGGAACATCTGCACCCAAAGGCCGAGACGCATGTCATTGGCAAAGATCGTGCCGGTGGTCGGGTCTGTCGAAAGTCCGCCCCAGTTCATCCCGCCGAGCGATCCGGGGAAGCTGAGCGACTTGTCCGTGCCCGGCGCGGTGTAGAGCCCTTCGTAACGCATGCCCTTGAAGGCAATGCGGCACATCAGCTGGTCGAACGGCGTTGCGCCCCACATGTCGGCTTCGGTCAGCGGACCGACGCCGATCTGCGGCATGCCGACCGACTTGGGCTGCACGAGCGAATAGGGCTCGTTCGGGATATTGGCAGCCTTCACCCTGACATTCGCGACTTCCGTCAGCGGTTTGCCGGTGGTCCGGTCAAGGACATAGAGCTGGCCTGCCTTGGTGCCGAATACCAGCGCGGGCACGGTCTTGCCGTTCTTGGCAAAGTCGATGAAGCTCGGCTGCATCGGCAGGTCGAAGTCCCAGAGGTCGTTGTGAACGGTCTGGAAATGCCACTTTTCCTTGCCCGTCGTCGCGTCGAGCGCGAGCATCGAGGCGCCGTACTCGTGGTCGAGCGCGCTGCGGGTGACGCCGTAGAGATCGACCGAGGCACTGCCCACCGGCATGATCACCGCGTTCGTCGCCGGGTCATAGGACATCGCCGCCCAGACGTTGGGAGTGGAGCGGGTGTAGGTCTTTCCTGCGGCAGGCATGCCGGTGATCGCGGGGTTGCCCGGATCGAATGCCCAGCGCAGCTTGCCGGTAACGACATCGAACCCGCGCATAACGCCGCCAGGCATGTCCACCTGCACGTTGTCCGCCACGCGGCCGCCGATCACGACGGTCGTCCCCGCCAGCGTGGGCGCCGAGGTGAGCTGGTACTGCGGGTCGGGCGCGTTGCCGAGGCCAGCCTTGAGGTCTACGCGGCCGCCGTTGCCGAAGTCCGGACAGAACTTCCCGGTATCCGCATCGAGAGCGACCAGTTCGGCGTTGATGGTGTTCATCAGGATGCGGCGCTGGCACAGCGCGCCCTCGGCAACGGTGACGGCCGGGACCGGAGTTGAGCCCGGCACGTCAGGCTGCCGAAGCGGGGCCTTCGCATCGAAATAGGCCAGACCGCGGCAACGCATCCAGACAGAGGCCTTGGCGTTGATGATCGTTTTCCACTTCTCCCTGCCGGTATCGGCATCGAGCGCGATCACGTTATTATGCGGCGTGCAGACGAACACGGTATCGCCGACCTGAAGCGGCGTGTTCTGGTCTTCGGCGCCGTTGCCGTCACTCACCGCGACATCGCCGGTCCGATAGGTCCATGCGACCTTGAGATCCTTTACATTGTCGCGGTTGATCTGATCGAGCGCGACAAAACGGCTACCACCGCTGGTGTTGCCGTATGCTTCCCAGTTCTTCTGCTCATGCGCGGCATCGACGGGAACGAGTCCGCCCATGTCCCCCGAGAATGCCACGGTCGGATGCGCAACGAACATCGCGGCAAAGCCGGACGCGGAACACAGGGCCAGCACGCCCCCGATCGCCAGGGACGGTCCCCAGGCACGTTTGCCGGCAACGGCACCGCGCAGCAGCGGATAGGACAGCGCGATCACGGTCGCGCCGACGCCCATTGCCAGCAGGCGCGAGATCAGCGGCCAGAACGAAAGGCCCACTTCCCACAAGGCCCAGACTATCGTGCAGAGGAAAGTGGCGCCGAAAACGAGAGCGCCCGCCGGGCGTCGGCGAGCGATGAGGAAGCCGGATACGAGCAGCGCGAGGCCCGCGATCACGAAGTAGAAACTGCCGCCGAGGCTGGCGAGCTTTGCCCCGCCTGCGGTGAAGAAGATCCCTGCTAGCAGCACCACCGCGCCGAGCAGCCAAAGCCATGCTCTTGTCAGCAGACTACCGTCGTTCTTCGTGCCTGGCATCCGGCACCTCCTTCGTTTCCTGCAATTATACTCAAAGAAGCCAACAAGGCCACGCAAATGCATGAAACCGCTCAGGGCATGAACGGCTATGCGATCCATTTGTCAGATGCCGCGCACGGAGCAGTGGAACTCGGCGCGTCTCCTGATTACGCGACCTCTCTACCGGCGTTCGCCGACGGAAGAGATGGATCGCCCAGGACAGGGATGCCCGCGCCTATGCGCGTGCTCCGGAACGGCTGCCAATTTGAAATGTGCAGCAGGGATTACGAACCCGGAATACAGCGCAATCCTGGACCCATCATAATGGCATGGTGATATGCCCCGGCGTTATGGGCCGCGCCCTGCCCGCCTGCAGGCAACAGCCGGTCGTGCCGGCGCCCCGGTCGGCCCCGCCTTTCGGCGGCTCGCCTTGCCGCAGTGCAACAAACTCCATACGACTGGATTGCAGCTACTCCCTCCCATCACATTTCCGGGTCTGCTCGCTCTCCTTCATGAACCTAGATCGCCGTAGCATCCTGTCCGGCATCGCCGGTGGCGCATTCGCTTTCACTGTCCCTCGTGCGGCGCTCGGCGCTGACGATGTCCAGCGCGTGGACGACCTGATCGCGCGGATGACGATAGAGGAAAAGGCCGGGCAGATGACCTGCCTTGCCGACAGTTTCCGGCCCTTCAACCCGCCCAATCCGCAAGCCGGCATCCAGGACGAGAAGCGGCTGGCGCAGGAAGTGCGCAAGGGGCGGGTCGGCTGCCTCTTCAATGGCATCGGTGTTGCCGGAGCCCGCCGGGCGCAGGAGATAGCGGTAAAGGAAAGCCGCCTCGGCATCCCCCTGCTCTTCGCCGGAGACGTGATCCACGGCCTCAAGACGATCTTCCCGGTTCCCCTTGCCGAAGCGGCGAGCTTCGACCCATTGCTTGCGGAACGCACCGCCCGCGCCATGGCCATCGAGGCGACGGCAGCCGGGCTCCATCTGACGTTTGCGCCGATGGCGGACGTGGCCCGGGACCAGCGCTGGGGCCGCGTGGTGGAAGGTTCGGGCGAGGACGTGACGCTGACCGCGCTGCTTTCCGCCGCGCGGGTTCGCGGTTTCCAGGGGCGGGACTTGCGACGCGACGATTCGCTGCTTTCCTGCCCAAAGCATTTCGCAGCCTACGGTGCGGTGGCCGGCGGGCTGGAGTACGGCAGCGTCGATATCAGCGACGAAACCCTGCGCGAAACCCACCTTCCGCCCTTCAATGCCGCCTTTGCTGCCGGCGCACTGACCACGATGGCAGCCTTCAGCGAGATCAACGGCGTTCCCGCCACCGCTGATCGCGCGCTGCTCACCGATCTCCTGCGCGGCGAGATGAAGTTTCGCGGCTTCGTTTTCTCCGATTACACCGCCGACGAGGAACTGATCGCTCACGGCTACGCCGAGGACGAGCGCGATGCCGCCCGCCTCGCGGTGCTTGCCGGTGTCGACATGTCCATGCAGAGCGGGCTCTATGTCCGCTATTTGCCGGAACTGGTGAAGAGCGGAGCCGTGCCGATGGGCACGGTCGACGTCGCCGTACGGCGCATCCTTTACGTCAAGGCGGCGATGGGGCTCTTCGAGAATCCATGGCGATCGCTTGACGAAAACGCGGAACGGAGCCGGATCGGTACCAGCGCTCACCGCGCGCTGGCCCGTGAATCTGCAGCCCGTTCCATTGTATTGCTCAAGAACAGCGGCATTCTTCCGATCGATGCCCGCAAGACCGGAAAGATCGCGCTGATCGGGCCGTTCGCCGAAGATAAGGACAACGTCTATGGCCCATGGGCCTTCTACGGCGATCCGGGCCAGGGCGTGGATATCGCCAGCGGCCTGCGCGCCGCGCTGCCCGATCCCTCCGACCTGATCGTCGTTCAGGGCAGCGGCATCGAAGGGCCTGTCGCGGGCGGCATTGCCAAGGCCGTGGAAGCCGCCAGGGCCTGCGATATCGTGCTGCTGGCGATCGGCGAGTCCCAGACGATGTCCGGGGAAGCCCAGTCCCGCACCACTATCGAGATTCCTCCCGCCCAACAGGCGTTGGCCGATGCCGTGGGAGCGACAGGGAAGCCTGTCGTGGTGCTGCTCCGGCATGGCCGGGCGCTGGCCCTTCATGACAGCGTCGCGAATGCGCAGGCGATCCTTGCCACCTGGTTCCTCGGATCGGAAAGCGGCCATGCCATTGCCGATATCGTGTTCGGGAAGGCTGACCCTTCCGGCAAATTGCCGGTGAGTTTCCCTTGGGAATCCGGTCAGGAACCGTTCTTCTACGATCGCAAGTCGACCGGGCGCCCCGTTGTGGACAGCCGCACCGAATATCGCGCCCGCTACACGACAACCGACAACAGCGCGCGCTTCCCGTTCGGCCACGGCCTGAGCTACACGCAGTTTGCGCTCGATCAGTTCAAGCTCTCGGATGAGGTCATGCGCTGGAACGAAACCATCGAGATCAGCGCGCGCCTCACGAACAAGGGCGATCGCCGGGGCAGCGAAGTCGTGCAACTCTATATGCGGGACCGTGTTGCAAGCCGGACCCGTCCGATCCGCGAACTGAAGCGCATGTCCCGGGTTTCGCTCGAACCGGGGGAATCCCGGACCGTCCGCTTCACGCTGTCGCGCAAGGACCTTGAATTCGTGGGCGCCGGAAACCGCAGGATTGCGGAACCCGGCCTGTTCGACCTGTGGATCGGCCAGTCTTCGACGGACGGCCTCCACGGGCAGGTCACGCTCTATGCCGACGTGCCTTCCAAAACATGACCTTGCGGGCTCAGGCGCTCTCAAACATCTACAAGGCATGAGCGCCCCCGTTGCCGTCTACGACTAGCTAACGCCGGCGGGTCCCGTTCATGCCAAATTCACCATGGAATTCATCCGGATAGGGAAAACTCCACATCCCCGCTGGACGCCGCCGCGCTTGTCCCAGTAAGCATACTTGCCCGGGGGCCAGAAAGCCGGGGCTCGCAGGGCGCAGGCAGATGATCGGTTCGCAACGATGAAGGCGAATGAGGAAACCCCGGGACCGGGCGGTGAGCGCCGCTTCCGGGCCTTCCTCAGCTATAGTCACGCGGACGAGCATTTCGCACGCAAGCTTCATCAATGGCTGGAATCCTATCGTATTCCGCCAAGGTTGGTCGGCTCGGCAACACCGATGGGCCATGTGCCGCCGCGCCTCTCGCCCATCTTCCGGGATCGCGCGGAACTCCCGGCGGCATCCAGCCTTGACGAGGAAGTGCGCCAGGCGCTCTCCCAGTCCGACGCGCTGCTCGTGCTGTGCTCTCCGGCAGCGAGGGCTTCGCGCTGGGTCGATGCGGAAATCGCGCTCTTTCGCAGTCTCCACCCCGATCGGCCGATCATCGCGGCTCTGGTCCTGGGCGATCCGGCAGTCAGTTTTCCCTCCGCGCTTCTCGAACCCGATGCGGAAGGCGTGGTGCGGGAGCCGATTGCAGCCGATTTCCGGCCCGACCACGATGGTGCCCGCCTTGCCCGCCTGAAGATCGTCGCCGGCCTGACCGGCGTGGCGCTCGACCAGATTATCCAGCGCGATGCCCAGAGACAATTGCGCCGTGTGATCGCCATCACGCTGCTTACGGTTCTGCTTACCCTATCGATGGCCCTCATGCTGATCTTCGCGTTGCGCGCGCGGATTGAAGCCGAGCATCAACGTCAGCAGGCCGAGGGATTGATAGAATTCATGTTGACCGACCTCAGGCAGAGGCTGGAAGGCGTCGGCCGGCTGGACGTGCTCCAGTCCGTTAACAAACGCGCACTAGACTATTACGCCGACCAGTCCGACCTCAAGACCCTGCCGGCCGACTCGCTCGAACGCCGCGCCCGAATTCTGCACGCCATGGGAGAGGACGACCACAAGCGTGGTGACGTAGCCGGAGCGCTGGCGAAGTTCAGCGAAGCGCACCGTGTGACCGGCGCCCTGCTGGCGGCAAGCCCGCAGGATCCGCCACGGCTCTTCGCCCATGCCCAGAGCGAGTTCTGGTTGGGCTATGTCGATTTCATCGACTACCGGTATGAAAAGGCCCTGCCGCGTTTCATCGCCTATCGCGGACTTGCCGAGCAATTGGTCAGGCTTGTCCCGGGCGATCAGTCCTACTGGCGCGAACTGGCCTATGCCCAGGGCAACATCTGCACGATCGCGGTCACGCGGCGCGGCCCGGAAAAGCAGCTCGCGGAATGCAGCGATGCGCTGGCCACGATGGAGCGCGTGGGCAAGATGGTCCCCGGCGATCTCAGCGTCAAGGCGGACATCGCCAACCGCCATGCCTGGATGGCGGATGCCCTGCGCGTGCAGGGCAGGAACGTCGACGCGCTGCATGAACGCGCGCAGCAGGCGGCGATCGTGCAGCGCCTGCTCAAGGACGATCCGAAGAACGTCAGCTACCTCCAGGACTGGATGCTGGCGCGATATTCGATGTCGCAATTGCTCAATTCGCTGGGCGAGCGGCACAGAGCCGAGAAAATGCGAGAGGATGCTCGTCGCGATGTCGAGCGATTGATCGAATCGGATCCCGAGAACAACGATTGGCGCTTGTGGAAGGCCAAGCTGACCAAACCCCTCGATAAATAGGAACCCATCATGTCGACCCTGAACTACATGCAATACGGTCTGGCGAACCAGCTCGACCTCGAACTGACGGGCGAAGAGCCGATCGTCTTCAACGTCATCCTCAAGGCCGAAGAAGGACGCATCGTCCTGGAATATGACCAGCCCGCCGCACCGGGCCAAGACTATATCGCGATCACCTGCGACAGCGTCGTCGACATCACGCTGGTCGGGGACCAGCTCTGGTTTTCCAAGGAATTCGACGCCATCACCACCAAGGAACCCCTCTCGTCCTTCTATGGCGGGCTTGAGTACAGCGCCTATGACGAGAAGCTCGACCGGTACAAGGCGGTCCGCTTCAACGCGCGCTTCAATCAAGGTGGAAAGTACGGCACGCGCCACCGCTTCAACATCAACGTGGACCTGCTGCAGGACGTAAATGCCTGCGAACCGCGCTGGATCGGACTGACCATCGATCCCGACATCAAGAACCCGCCTCCGCAGGTCTGAATAGCGGATGATCGATTCGTGATCCTTTCGGTACTGGCCCAGATCCGGCAGACGGCACGCGCGGGGGATATCCTCCGCGCGTGGCGCATGTTCGAAAGTGCGGGGCTACTGGCCTCGCAGGCGCCGGATGCTCTCAGCCTCAAGGGCCGGCTGCTCAAGGACCGCGGCCTGCGCAGCTTGGGCGACGAGCGTAGGCAGCTTCTGGACCAGGCGCAGGCCGCCTACATGCAGGCGGCGGGCGAGCGGCGGGCCACCTATCCGCTCATCAACGCGGCGACCATCGCCTTGCTCAACGGCAAGACGCAGGAGGCATCTCTCGTCGCAACAAGAGTGCTGGAACTGCTGGAAAGCGGCGACCATGAACCGGAAACGCGCTACTGGATCGGCGCGACGGCTGCCGAGGGCCACTTGCTGCTTGGCAATACAGAGGCAAGCCGCACCGCGCTCGAACTGGCAATCGCGGCGGCGCCCGAGGCATGGGAAGATCACGCGGTCACGCTGCGTCAGTTCCGGCAGATACTCGAAAGGATCGGGGCGCCTAGCGATCTCTTCGATCATCTCCGCCCGCCGCCGAGCCTCTATTTCAGCGGCATCATCGGCCTGCCGGGAGATGAAAACGAAATCCGCGAGAAAGTCGGCGTCCTGCTCGACGATATCCGACCGGGCGCGGTTTTCGGCGCGCTTGCGGCAGGATCAGATATTGTCATCGCCGAAATGGCACAGGCAAGGGGCGCTCGGCTCAACATCGTGCTGCCGCTCTCCCTGCCCGCTTTTCGCCATATCTCCGTCTCCCAGTACGGCGGCGATTGGGCCGAGCGGTTCGACCGGCTCATCGAGGCTGCCGACCTGGTGGAAACGCTTGACCGGACGAACTGCCTCTCTGCTCCCGCGATCCTGAACGGATCACGCGTCGCGATGGGGCTGGCGCTGCGACGATCGAGAATGCTCGCAACGCGGGCCATCGCACTCCATGTCGGCCGGGAAACGGACAGGATCGCACAAGCCGAAGCGGAATGGCGGGCCCAGGGGCTGGAAATCCATGACCTCACCCTGGACTACTCCGTCCCGGCGAGCGGAGCCGGGTTCGGCAGAGCAGTCGATCGCACCGTCCTTGCCTCGACACGTCCGTTACCGCCTTGTTCCGACCCGTCGGTAGGGGCACCGGAACTGACGGAGGAAGGGTTCTCGATCCTTCGGTTCGGCGATCCCGTCATGGCCATGGATCACGCGGCCGCTATATTGCACATGGCTCCCGAGAGCCGGCTTGGGTTCGATTGCCGCCCCTGCGCGCCGGAATCCGGTGTGGAGGAAGATGCCGAACTTGCCATAGTGCTCGCACGGGCGGCGCCCGCGGGAAGCATTTGCGCGCCTTGGCCGCAGATCGCCGTCATAGACCTGCTCGCCCCCGATTACCGTTTCGAGGCTGCCGGAGACATCGTCACCCCATTGGGCGATTTTGCGATAGGCCTGTTCAGGCTGCTTTCGTCGGCCTGAACAGGCGGCCGCGTTCAGCAGACCAGTTCATGGAGCATGCGGGGGGCGTGGATCACCAGTTGGCCTTCATCACGGCTGATGATGCCCCGCCGGATCAGCGCCGCGATCGCGCGCGATGCCGTCTCGCGAGTGGTATTGGCGCTTAGTGCCAGCGTAGTCACGCGTGGCGGAGGCGCGATCCGTTCCCTGCCATCCGCAAGGGCCAGCAATTCGGCATAGACGCGCCCGGCCGCGCTGTATGTCGTGCGGGCAACCATCCGGTCCAGCGCCCGATCGAGTTGCCTTGCCAATAATCGAGCCATTCCGGCGCCAATTTCCGCATCTGCGGCCACAAGTTCGGCGATCTTTGTGGCTTCTGCGCGCAATAGGGTCGATTCTGCGAGAGTGCCGATTTCCGCGCGATGTACGGTCGGAGCCGGATAGGCGCCGAAAAATTCGCCCGGGCCATGCTGGGCGAGTTGCTGACGCTGCCCTTCAAGGCCAAATGTCTCGATCCGAACCGCCCCATCGATCACCAGCCAGCAGTACTGCGAAGGCTCCCCCTGATGCGCGATGATCTCCTTGGCGCCGAGCAACTGCGGAATCAGGACGCGCGAAAGCGACTCGGCCGATGACCGGCCGCATCGAAAAATCGCCCCGATTGCCTCGATTTGCTCTTCAATATCCAACAGTTGCTGCCCCAGGCCGGAACGGCCTCATCCGTCCCACTATCATGGACCTGACCGATTTTAACAGCACCTGAGGAACAGCAAACCAATTCTGATTCGCTGCATGTGCGTGATCCGTGTCACGCGGAATATGGATTCAATCCGTTAGAAAAGCCTTGCGACCCGAAGGCGGCTCCTAACCGAGCAGCCCCATTTCCTGGCCCGAAGGCTTCACGCCTTCGGGCCATTTTTTTGTACTTTCGGGGCAGGAGCTGAACTCTCTGCGGCATTTCCGTGACGATGCTGCCGAACTGCAAAATTCCACGCAAGGGCGATCGCGGTCAATTCGACGCCATTTAATGCACCGTTTCGAATCGAAACGCTTTCCATGAATTCATCGGGCCATTCAACAGCTGCCACCCTAAACCCGAAAAGGGAAGTTCAAGAGCGGTTCGAACAGTCCTTCTGCAATACTTCGATGCGGCATCATGTCGGGGTGGCAGCCGAAATGTTGCTCCTCGTAATAATTCATTTCCCATAGCGACTTGCCGATCCGACCCGATTGACAGCTTGCAGCAGCGACCACACTGGCCCGTGCAAATGCGATGCATTCGCATTACTCATCAGGGGGATCAGTCTTGTCGAACACGTCCTATCGCCGCGCGCGCATCCTTTCCGGAGCCAGCCTGACCGCGCTCGCCTGCACCGCTCTTACCTGCCTTGCAGGTCAAGGCGCCCATGCTGCGGAAGCCGAGGAAAACACCGGCCCGGCGATCGTCGTCACGGCGGCAGGCTATGAGCAGGACATTACCGTAGCCCCGGCCAGCGTCACTGTGCTGGACCGCGAGGAACTTCAGGAAAAGCGCTTCGGAAGCCTGGCGGAGGCATTGCAGGATGTGCAGGGCGTCGATGTCGGTGGTGAGGCCGGCAAGACCGGGGGCCTCAACATCTCGATCCGCGGGATGCCCAGCGACTATACGCTGATCCTGATCGACGGCCGCCGCCAGAACGCCCCGGGCAACGTCACGCCCAACGGCTTCGGCGAATCCTCAACCAGCTTCATGCCACCCTTCTCCGCGATCGATCGGATCGAAGTGGTGCGCGGACCCATGTCCACGCTCTATGGCTCGGACGCGATGGGCGGCGTCGTCAACATCATCACCCGCAAGGTCGGGACGCGCTGGGTCGGCACGGCATCGGCCGAAACCACGGTTCAGGGCGACGATCGGTTCGGCAATATCCAGTCGATCAACGGCTTCGTGCAAGGACCCGTCGTCAAGGATCTTCTCGGCCTGACCCTGCGCGGCAGCGTGTTCCACCGCGAGGGCGCGAATATCGAGATACCCGGAGATCCTGCGCTCACGCTTGGCCGCAACCCGGTGGAATCGGATATCTACACTTACGGCGGGCGCCTCAGCTTCACGCCCCATGTCGACCATGATCTCTGGGTGGAGATCGACCGTAACGAGCAGACCTACGACAACAGCAAGGGCCAGCTCGGCACGCTGGGATCGGGCGGCTATTCACCGAGGCAGCAGTTCAACCGCACGAACTACGTGGTCGCTCATAGCTGGCGCACCGGCCTCGGCACACTCGACACCACTTTGACGCGCAACGATACCGAGACGATCGGCCGCCTCATTCCCAACGGCACCCCCGGTGCGACGCCCGGGAGTGCCCGCAATCTCGAAGCCCGCAACGACATCATCGATTCGCGCTTTGCCGGAAAGGCAGGCCCCGTTGCCTTCACGGTCGGCGGACAGTACTGGCGCGCGCAGATGAAGGACGGCGTCGCGCCCGCACCGTTCAAGTTCACCCAGTGGGCAGGCTTCGCCGAAGCGACCCTTACCGTGGTCGACGGGTTCAACCTGACTGGCGGCGCCCGTTACGACGACCATTCCACCTTCGGCAGCAAGTGGTCTCCCCGCGCCTATGCGGTCTGGAACATCAACGATGGCCTGACCGTGAAGGGCGGCGTCAGCCGTGGTTTCAAGACCCCGCGCGTCGAACAGATCGCCAGCGGCATCATCGGTTTCGGCAGCCAGGGCCGCGTACCGCTGATCGGCACGCCCGACCTGATGCCCGAGACCAGCACCAGCTACGAAGCCGGTCTCTACTACGACAGCCATGGCTTCTTCAGCGGCAACGTCACCCTGTTCAACAACGATTTCGACGACAAGATCGCCTCCGGACCCGGCATTCCGAACTGCACGTTCTCGGGCTATACCACCCCTCCAGCGGGCTGCATCGACGTGGGCAACTTCCCCAATGTCGAGCTGTTCGGCCAGTCGATCAATATCGACAAGGCCCGGACCCGCGGTGTCGAAGTGGCCACCCGCTTCGCCTTCACACCGGCGATTTCGCTCTCGGTGAACTACACCTACACCGAAACCGAACAACTCAGCGGCAGCGAAAAGGGGCTCCCGCTGGTGGGCATGCCCAAGCACATGCTGAACGGGAACCTGCGCTGGAAGGTCAGCGAAGAAGCGAGCCTCTGGGCCAGGACCGAGATCCGCTCCGGCCGCTGGCGCGGCAACAATGTCCAGCAGGCAGCGGTGGGCGATTTCCGCAGCTACGAAGTGTTCCACCTTGGCGGGTCGTACCAGATCACCCCCGCCTTCCGTCTGGCGGCCACGGTCTACAACGTGCTGGACACCGACTACGCGGTCTACGTGCCTTATGCGAGCGGCACGAGCACGGTCTACACTCCCGCCTACTCGATCAATCAGGAAGGCCGCCGGCTCTGGCTGTCGGCGACGGTGGATTTCTGAGGCTCAACCCAGACGCGCTCCCTTCCTTTCGCGGGAAGGGAGCGCGTTTGCGCAATCGCCGGAAATAAGACGTGAGCTACTTATTACCTTTCGGAAACAGTTTTAATTAGTCCGACTATTTTATTGTTGTAGAATCCATTCTTCGACGATAACTCCCCGGATATCGGATAAATAATCCGACGTTAGCGCCTTCGCTGCGCTGACGTTGCCCCGACAATGGGGAACAGGGGAGAGGGAATCGTGAATAAAGTCAGACTAAGTCTGTCCTGCGCACTCGTCGCGTTCGCTACACCGGCCTGGGGGCAGGCCGTATCGAACGACAAGGACGCCAAGCCTGAAGTCCAGCCCGTTCCGGAAGACGATGCCGCGAAGGAAGCAGTGTCGCCGGAAGACATCATCGTCACCGGGTTCCGTGCCAGCCTGTTCAACGCAGCCCAGATCAAACGCGATTCCGACGCGATCGTCGATGCGGTCGTGGCCGAAGATATCGGCAAGCTGCCGGACAACAACGCGGCGGAATCGCTGGCGCGCGTTTCCGGCATCCAGGTCAGCCGTTCGGGCGACGAGGCCAACCAGGTGCTCGTGCGCGGGCTGCCCGATCTGACGACGACCTTCAACGGTCGCGACATCTTCACCGCGGAATCGCGCGGCGTGGCGCTTTGGGACTTCCCTCCCGGCGCCCTGCGCGCGCTGGAAGTCTATAAGTCCGGCACCGCCGATCTCATCGAGCCGGGCCTGGCAGGCCTCATCAACGTGCGGACATGGCGCCCGTTCGACTTCAAGGGCTTCGAAGTGGCCGGATCGGTTCGCGGCACTTACAACGACCAGTCCAAGAAGTACGACCCCGCCAACGCCAATCTCCAGATCACCGACCGCTGGCAGACCGGCATCGGCGAGATCGGCGCGCTCATCAACTTCGCCTATACCCAGCAGCAGTTCCGCAACGCAGCGCGCTGGAACAGCGCCGATGTGCTGGCGCCGGATGCCGGCAATACCGTGGAACCGGAATCGGTCGGCCGCGATTTCGTCTTCCCGGAAGCGGTCGGCGTCTTCTACAACAGCGGCATCCGCAAGCGCCCGTCGATCAATGCGTCGCTCCAGTGGAAGCCCGCGCCCAATCTGGAAATCTACGTGGATGGCCTGTGGCAGGCCTATCGCGGACGTGATGCGAACGACTTCTTCGCGACCTCGCTGCGCTTTGCAGGAGCGCAGCTCAGCAATGTCGTTCTCGATCCCGACGAGCCCAACAAGGTTCTCAGCCTGACCAAGACGGGTGGCTGGCGCCCCGATATCTATCGCTCCACGGTCAATGGCGACACCAATACCTATCAGGGTGCGATCGGCGCGGTCTGGACCACCGGCAAGGCGACGATCTCGACCGACTTCGCCTATACCGACAGCACGTTCAAGCAGACCGAATGGAGCCTGGACTCCGCCCTCACTTCCGCGCCGACGGTGGATGCCGCCTTCGACGTGAAGGGCTCCGCGGCCTTCTCACTTCCCGGCTTCGATGCGACGGATCCCGCCAACTACCAGTTCCGCGGCTTCTTCGACCGTATCTACGTGGGCAAGGGCAACGGCATCCAGTGGCGCGGCGACGTCTCGCTGGAAACCGACATTCCCTTCCTGCCCCTGCTCCAGGTCGGCAGCCGGGTGACGACACGGGATTCGTCGGTGCGTTCGGGTTCGCGCTATGCCTACCTGATGGATCTCGGCATCGGGATGAACGAACTCGGACTGGGCGACATGTCGCTCATCGACAATACCTTCCGGGGCGGCGTGCAGGGCTTCACCCAGTGGCTGGCGCCGAGCCGCTCGGCAGTCCGCAGCAATATCGACGGCCTGCGCGCGATATCGCTTGCCGGATTGCAGCAGCTGGCGCTGATGTATCCGAACGATGCCGGCATCCGCGACAATATCCAGCGGTGGTCAAGCGTTGACGTTCCGCTCGATCCGCTGGCTTCATGGGATGCGAGCGAAAAGACCTATGCCGCCTATGCGCAGGGCAAGTATGCCTTCGACATCGGCGGGGTGGAGATCGGCGGTCTCGTCGGCGTGCGCATCGTCAATACGGATGGCCGCTATTCGGGCACATCGCTGGTGGACGGCGTGCAGACGCCCGAGGAAACGCGCCAGAACTATGTCGACGTGCTGCCCAACTTCAGCACGCGCATCCGCTTCACGGACAAGTTCCAGGTCCGCCTGGCCTATACCAAGACGCGTACCCGTCCGACGTTCGGCCAGTTGAATCCGGCCGTGAACATCACCCGCGCGCAGAACACCGGCGGCACGCCGGGCCGCTATGACGCTTATGGCCGCGCCGGCAACCGCGACCTCGCGCCGCTGACCTCGCGCAACTATGACGCCACGCTCGAATACTACTTCTCCCCGCGTGCGGCGGCGGGCGTCTCGCTGTTCTATCGCGATCTCGACGGCTTCATCAGCGATTATACGCGCGACGTGCAGGACCCGGTCTACGGGCTGATCCAGGTGGTTCGCCCCGAAAATGCCGGCTCAGGCCGCATCAAGGGCGTCGAAGCCGGGTTCCACAGCTTCTTCGACTTCCTGCCGGGCATGCTTTCCGGCTTCGGGGTGCAGGGCAACGTCACCTATCTTGACGGAAAGAACCAACTGCCCAACGCGCTTGGTCAGGACACCAGGATGGTGGCCATCCCCGGCGTTTCGCACTGGAGCTACAACGCCGTGCTGTTCTATGAACGCGGCAAGCTCTCGACCCGTCTTTCGTACAATTACCGGTCGAAGTTCACCAACTTCTACTCGCCCGACGCCAATGGCAATCTCTACGTGGGCGAAGGAACCAAGGCGATCGCCCGACTGGACTATTCCCTGTCCTACACCGTGATCCCGGCAATCACGATCACGGCGGACGTCAGCAATATCCTGGGCAAGCCGTTCAACAACTACCGCTACTTCAACCAGACCCAGACCTACCCGCGCGACATCCGCTACGAAGGCCGCTACTTCGGCCTCGGGACGCGCTTCCGCTTCTGATCGGACAGAAGGGCGCGGTGTTTCGCCGCGCCCTTCTGTCCATCACGAAGATGCGTTGCGTGCGGTCACGATCCATGCCGCACCGTCGATCATCACCGAGTGCTCGCCCGGACGCCGGGCGAAAGCATCGCGCACTGCTGCTGCGGCGCTTTTTCTCACGTCCGGGGCGGCGTCCGCCAGAGCGCGGGACAGCGGGCCGACCTCGAAGGCCATGTCCACCGCATCGCCGATGGCCCCTTCCCTGCTGGTCCCGAGCCCGAAGGGGATTTCGCGGTCAAACGGCGCGATCGCGATATCCGTGAACCCCGCAAGCGAGAGGATCGATCGGACTCTTTCCCCGTCACCGAACGAAAACGGCCCCGGTGCATCAGGCTCCGGCGGCGGCGAAGCTGGGACGATGCCCTTGATCGCCCCCATCGGCAAGCGCACCCAGTCATTCTCGTCGGCCCCGCGCCAGCAGACGAAGGCTGCCCGTCCTCCCGGTTTCAACGCCAGACGCAGATTGGTGAAGGCCGCGACCGGCTCGGCGAAGAACATGACGCCGAAACGCGAATAGAGCAGGTCGAACCGCGCCGCCCCCAGATCGGCACTGCCCGCATCCTCCAGTTCGAAATCGAGCCCTGTATCTGCCGGGTAAAGCCCACGGGCGCGTTCGATCAGGGCGGCGGAAATGTCGATGCCGGTGACGTGGCCGTCAGGGCCGACACGATCGGCGAGCACGCGGCTCGTCGCGCCCGCTCCGCAGCCGATATCCAGCACCTGTTCGCCCGGCACCGGCACGGCAGCCTCGATCGCGGCGGCTCCGAAATGTTCCAGCATGGCATCGAGACGCGCCTGGTTGGAGACCCAGCGTTCGCCGCTCTTTCCGTTCCATTCGCTCACTCGGTAGACGTTGGCCTGCGGCATGTTCACTCGCTATTTGAGAACTGTTCGCAAATAGCCTATCGAGAGTTTCCGCGATTGGAAAGCGCCAAGCATCGAGCCGGGCCCTGGAGCCGAGCGGTCAGATCGGGAAATGACCCGGCTGCGTCTCGGCGGTGATCCAGCGCAGTTCGGTGAAGCTGTCGATCCCGGCCTTGCCGCCGAAGCGGCCATAACCCGAAGCGCCGACCCCGCCGAACGGCATCTGCGCCTCATCGTGAACGGTCGGTCCGTTGACATGGCAGATGCCCGAACGAATGCGGCGCGCGATGCCGAGACCGCGCGCGGTATCGCGCGTGAACACGGCCGCCGAAAGGCCATATTCGGTATCGTTGGCAAGTTCCACGGCATGGTCTTCGTCCCGCGCCCGGATCACGCCCACCACCGGGCCGAAGCTCTCGTCACGGAACAGCTTCATCTCCGGCGTTACCCCGTCCACGACATGCGCAGGCATGAGAACCTTGTTCGTCGTTTCGCCGCCTACCAGAAGGCGCGCCCCTCGCGCCACGGCATCCTCCACCAGGCTGCGGCAATGCGCGACCGTCTTCTCGTCAACCACGGCACCCAGCGGCGTCGCGCCCTCGCGCGGATCGCCCACTGCCATCCCGGCGACCCTGGCCGCGAACCGTGCCACGAATTCATCGGCCACGGCATCGACCACGATGATCCGCTCGGTCGACATGCAGATCTGGCCCTGGTTCATGAAGGCCCCGAACGCGGCCGCCTTCACCGCCTCGTCGAGATCGGCGTCCTCCAGAACGAGCAGCGGCGCCTTGCCGCCCAGTTCGAGCAGGCAGGGCTTGAGATGGCCCGCAGCGCGGGTCGCGATGATCCGGCCGACTGCGGTGGATCCGGTGAAGTTGATGCGCTTCACTTCGGGCGCATCGATCAGGGCGCCCACCACCCCTGCGGCATCTGCGGGTGCGTTGGTGACGACGTTCACCACGCCTTCCGGGAACCCCGCCTCGCCCAGCGCCTCCACGATCAGGCCATGCGTCCGGGGACAGGTCTCGCTGGCCTTGAGGATGACCGCATTACCGCAGGCGAGCGGCATGGCGATGGCCCGCACGCCGAGAATGATCGGCGCATTCCAAGGAGCGATGCCAAGGATGACGCCCACCGGTTCACGCAGGGCCATGGCAATGCAGCCCGGCTTGTCGGAAGGGATCACCTCGCCGCCGATCTGCGTGGTCATGGCGGCCGCTTCGCGCAGGATACCGGCTGCCAGCGTCAGGTTGAACATTGCCCAACCGGCGGTTGCGCCGATCTCGCCCATCATGGCGGCGACGAAATCGGCCTTGCGCGCCTCCAGCGCATCGGCCGCCTTCATCAGGACCGCGCGACGCGCCGCAGGCCCCTGCGCTGCCCACAACGGCTGCGCTGCCGCGGCACGGGCGGCAATGGCCGGCATTTCGGCAGCGGTCATCGCTGCCGCACTGGAGGCGACCTCGCCGGTCAGGGGGTTGATGCGCTCGAACTGCATGGATGCTCTCCCGGAACTTAGCTATTTTAGATAGCAATGCAGCTCCACCGGCGCAACCATGCCGCAGCGGTCAAACGCGTTCGACAGCCAGCGCCAGTCCCATGCCCACGCCGATGCACAAGGTTGCCAGACCCAGCCTGCCGCCACCCGCCTCCAGTTGCCGCGCCAGCGTCAGCGCGAGACGCGCGCCCGACATGCCAAGCGGATGGCCGAGAGCGATGGCGCCGCCATCGGCGTTCACATGCGGCGCATCGTCAGGCAAGCCAAGCGCGCGCAGCACCGCGAGCGACTGGCTGGCGAAAGCCTCGTTCAGCTCTATCGCGTCGAAATCGGCGATGGAAAGGCCCAGTTGCGCCATCAGCTTGCGGGTCGCCGGAACTGGCCCGATGCCCATCACACGCGGCTCCACCCCGGCAGAGGCCATACCCAAAATGCGCAGGCGCGGCACCAGGCCATGGCGCTTCGCCGCAGCCTCCCCGGCAATGACCAGCGCCGCCGCGCCATCGTTGATGCCGGAAGCATTGCCTGCGGTAACCGTGCCCTCCGGGCCGAACAGCGGCTTCAGCCTGGCCAGCGCCTCAGCCGTGGTATCGGCGCGGGGATGCTCGTCAACGGCGATCTCCACGCTTTCCCCCCGCTTGCTCCCCGGCACCGTGACCGGCACGATTTCCGCCGCAAGGCTGTTCGCGGCCTGCGCGGCAGCGGCGCGCTTCTGGCTCCGCAGCGCGAAGGCGTCCTGATCCGCGCGGGAAATCCCGAACTGCTGCGCCACGTTCTCACCGGTGCGGGGCATCGTTTCGGTCCCGTGAAGCGCATCGAGCGCGGGATTGACGAAGCGCCAGCCCATCGTCGTATCCTCGATCTTCTGGCTACGCCCGAACGCGCCTTCGGCCTTGCCCATGACGAAAGGCGCGCGGGTCATGCTCTCTACCCCTCCGGCGACAGCGAGTTCCATCTCCCCGGTCCGCACCGCGCGTGCAGCGGCCCCCACCGCCTCGAGACCGGAAGCGCAGAGCCGGTTGACGGTCACTCCGGGGACGGACACCGGCAGGCCCGCCAGCAGCAGGCTCATCCGCGCGACATTGCGATTGTCTTCGCCCGACTGGTTGGCACAGCCGTAGAACACTTCCTCGATCGCGGCCGGATCGAGCCCGGGATTGCGCGCGAGCAAGGCTCGCAGCGGCACCGCGCCCAGGTCGTCCGCACGAACAGCCGCAAGCCCGCCGCCGTAGCGCCCGATCGGGGTGCGGACGGCATCGCAGATGAAGGCATGGCTGGTCATGGCGCAGGTTCCTCGGCCCCGGGTCGGGGTGATCCGGTCCCGCTCCTCCTAGCAACCCGCCCTTCGCCCCGGCCCCTTACGCGGGAGCCCCGGAAACATTATCACAACCGGGAATTACGCCGCGCCGATCCTCGCGGGGTTTGCCGGTGGCCGGCCCGCGAGGACAGTGCGGCGGCTGTCTGGCCGGGGAACGACACCCGGCGCCGGTCGCAAAGAGGATGCCCATGACCCGTCGCATACATTCGAAAGCGGTAGTTGCCGCGATCTCCCTCGCCGCTTTCGCCGCCGGAACCGCTCATGCGCAGGACGCCGGCACCGCCGAATCGAAACCCGCCTCGCCCGCCACCTTGCGCTACTTCGAGGAAACCACATCCCGGTTGCCGTGGAACGACCGGGAGGATTTCGAACTTGCCAGCCGCGGGTTCATCGCGGGCATTCCCGGCAGAGTGATCGCGAAGGAAGACGGCCGCAAGATCCGCGATCTCTCCGAACTCGACATGTTCAAGGGCCCGCGCCCGGACAGCGTCAATCCCAGCCTCTGGCGCAACGCGCAGCTCCTGTCGCAATCGGGGCTCTTCAAGGTGACGGACCGCGTCTATCAGGTGCGCGGGATCGAACTCGCCAACCTGACCGTGGTGCTGGGGAAGACCGGCTATATCGTCGTCGACACCCTCACCACCGTGGAAAGCGCGAAGGCGGCGATGGACCTCGTGCGCGCGAAGCTCGGCGACCGGCAGGTCGTCGCGGTGATCTACACCCATAGCCATATCGACCATTTCGGCGGCGCTGCGGGTGTCATCGGCGCCGAAGAAGCCGCGCGCCGAAAAGTGCCGATCATCGCGCCCGGCGGATTCCTCAAGGAAGCGATTTCCGAAAACGTGATCGCAGGCCCGGCCATGAGCCGCCGCGCCACATATGCCTTCGGCCACCTGCTGGGAACCGGCGCCAGAGCCGACGTGAGCGACGGCATCGGCCCGGCCTTCAACCGCCTCGGCATGGCGACCGGCACGGTCCGGATGCTCCCGCCCACGCGCGAAATCCACAAGACCGGCGAAACAGCGACGATCGATGGCGTGCAGCTCGAATTCCAGTACATGCCCAATACCGAGGCCCCGGCGGAAATGGCGATCTATTTCCCCGGCCTGCGCGTGCTGGACATGGCGGAAAACGCCAATTCCTCGCTGCACAACATCCTGACCCTGCGAGGTGCGCAGGTCCGCGATGCAAAGGCCTGGGCGGACGACCTCACCGAATCCATCCGGCTTTACGGCGCGGGTACGGATACGCTCATCACCTCCCATTTCTGGCCGCATTGGGGCAATGCGAAGATCCTGGACTACCTCTCTGCTCACCGGGACATGTACAAGTACCTGCACGACCAGTCGGTAAGAATGATGAACCAGGGCCTGAACGGCACGGAAATCGCGGAGAACCTCAAGCTGCCTGCACCGCTTGCCGATCGCTGGTTCAATCAGGGCTATTATGGAACCCTCAGCCACAACGCCAAGGCGGTCTACCAGCGCTACATGGGATGGTACGACGGCAACCCGGCGAACCTGAACCCGCTGCCGCCGCAAGCGGCCGCGCCGAAATATGTCGCGGCGATGGGCGGGCCGGACGCGGTGCTGGCGCAAGGACGCAAGGCCATCGAGGGGGGCGACTATCGCTGGGCATCGGAACTGCTCTCCCGCCTTGTCTTCGCAGAGCCGGACAACCGCGCCGCCAAACTCGCCCTGGCCGACAGCCTGGAACAGCAGGGCTACGAGGCGACAAGCTCGATGTGGCGCAACGCCTTCCTCTCCGGCGCGAAAGAACTGCGCGAAGGCGTGAAACAGGCCGGGTTCGATTCCGTAGCCGGCTCGATCCCCGCACTTTCGCTGGACGAGATACTCAACCTGCTCGCCGTGAGGCTGGTCCCGGAACGCGCCCTCGCGCAGCCGATGACGCTCGATCTCGCGCTGGATGGCGGGAAGGAAGCGCAGCACATCGACGTGCGCAGCGGCGTACTGATCCATCAGCCGGTCGGGCCGGGCGTACCTGCAGCGCCGCGGCTCGAAATGACCCACGCCCAGCTCGTCGCCGCGATCACGAACACGCCGCCGGTCGATCCGCTGGACGAGGATCGGGCCGGGCGGCTCAAGGCCTTTCTGGGCCTGTTCGAGGCGCCCAGGGGTACTTTCGGGCTCGTTGCACCCGCACCCCAGGTTGTAAACTAGCATAAGGCCCCATCATATCCGTGAATATGGCCGCCCCCGCGCACTTGGCCTCCTGCCGAAAGGACAGGCAGCCTAAGCCGGGGGCATGAGCATTACAGTCACCCGCGATGGCCCGGTCGCCATTGTCGCCTTCGATCGCCCACGCGCGAAGAATGCCTTCACCATGGCGATGCGGCGGGATTTCGTCGATGCCTTTGCCGCGCTGGACGCGGATCGTTCCGTCCGCGCCGTCGTCCTTACCGGGAGCGAAGGCAACTTCTGCTCCGGCGCGGATATCGGCGAAATGGGAGACACTGGCCCCGAGGACTTCCTGGCCCGGATGCATCTCCTTCATGCCATGGCCCGCGCGGTAGCCCGCTTCCGCGCTCCGGTGATCGCTGCGGTGGACGGCGTTTGCATTGGCGCGGCGTGGGGCTTCGCCCTCGCCGCCGATATCGTGCTCGCCGGTGAAGAAGCACGCTTCGCCGCCACTTTCCGCCGCATCGGCTATGCTCCGGATGCGGGCCTCGCCTGGCACTTCCTGCGCACCGTCAATCCGATGCGCGCACGGGAGATCGTCTATTCCGGACGCGAGGTCCGTGCCGAAGAAGCCCTCGCGCTCGGCCTTGCCATGGAAGTCCTGCCGGGAGATGCCCTGATGGACCGCGCCATGAAACTCGCGCGCGATATCGCCGAAGGGCCCGCCACCGCGCTTCATCTCGCCAAGCGCCAGTTCGCCGCAGCTCCCGCGATGAGCTTCGAGACCTTTCTAGACTTCGAAGCCACGATGCAGCCCCTGCTCGGACAGACCGGCGACCACCGCGACGCCGTGACCGCCTTTCGCGAGAAGCGCCCGCCCCGGTTCAACGGCGGCTGAGCCCTTCCTTCCTGCCCCGATCCCCGCTCTTTACCTTCTGGAGTTCCCCATGATCCGCACGGCCCTTTCCGGCACCATTCTCGAGATCACCCTGGACAATCCGCCGGTCAACGCGCTCGGCGCTTCCGTGCGCGCGGGTCTTTCCGAAGCAGTAGCCCGTGCCGCCTCGGACGACGCGGTAACCGCGATAATCCTGACCGGCGCGGGCAGGCTGTTCAGCGCCGGGGCCGATATTTCCGAGTTCGGCAAACCACTTGCCGATCCCCAACTGCCCGATGTGCTGGACGCGATCGAGACCTGCCCCAAACCGGTGATCGCCGCGATCAACGGCACCGCGCTGGGCGGCGGTCTCGAACTCGCGCTCGCCTGCCATTACCGCATTGCCCTTGAAGAGGCGAAGCTGGGCCTGCCGGAAGTGACCCTGGGCATCCTGCCGGGCGCTGGCGGCACCCAGCGTCTGCCCCGTCTCGTCGGCCTGGACGAGGCTCTGCGGATGATCGTCTCCGGCTCTCCCATCGCAGCGGCCAAGGCGGCCGGGATCGGGCTCGTCGATCACATGGTTGCGGATTACGCGGAACTGCTTCCGGCCGCCCGCGAACTGGCCGCTTCCGGCTTGCCCGCGCGCCCTACCCGCTTGCGCGAAGTCTCCGGCGAAGCGGGAAGCGCGGATGCGTTCGTGGCGGCCAACCCCCGACTGTTCAAGGGCCTCCATGCCCCGGCCGCCTGTGTCGAGGCGGTGAGGGCCGCCGCCGCGCTACCATTTGCCGAAGGCATGGCGGTGGAGCGCCGCCTCTTCCTCGATCTCGTCGCCGGTGACCAGTCCCGCGCGCTGCGCCACGCCTTTTTTGCCGAGCGCTCCGCCGGACGGATCGAGGATCTGCCCAAGGACACGCCCCTGCGCGAGATCGGCCGCGTCGGCATCATCGGCGCAGGCACGATGGGCGGCGGCATCGCCATGAACTTCCTGTCGGCGGGAATCCCCGTCACCATGGTCGAGACCAATGGCGAAGCATTGGAGCGCGGCACCGGGGTGATCCGCCGCAATTACGAAGCGAGCGCCGCCAAGGGCCGCCTCACCCCGGAACAGGTCGAGACGGCGATGGACCGACTTTCGCCGACCCTGGATTTCGAGGCTCTGGCCCAGTGCGATCTCGTGATCGAGGCGGTCTACGAGAACATGGACGTGAAGAAAGAGGTTTTCGCACGGCTGGACAAGGTTGCCCGCCCCGGCGCGATCCTCGCATCCAACACGTCCTACCTCGACGTGGATGAAATCGCCGCAAGCACTTCCCGTCCGCAGGACGTGGTCGGCCTGCACTTCTTTTCGCCCGCCAATGTGATGAAGCTGGTGGAAGTGGTGCGCGGCGCGAAAACGGCGCCGGATGTGATTGCCACCGCCATGGCGCTCGGCCGCAGGATCGGGAAAGTTCCGGTGGTTGCGGGGGTCTGCTACGGCTTCATCGGCAATCGCATGCTGATCCCCCGGCAGGACAATGCCCTGGCCCTGATCCTGGAAGGGGCCAGCCCCGATCAGGTGGACAAGGTCCACACCGATTTCGGCATGCCCATGGGACCGTTCCAGATGACCGACCTCGCCGGGGTGGACATCGGCTGGCACCGCGATCCCGCCCGGATCGAAAACCTCAAGGACGCCCTTTGCGCACAGGGACGCTGGGGCCAGAAAACCGGTGCGGGCTTCTATGATTATGACGAACAGCGCAAGCGCACGAACTCTCCGGTCGTCACCGCCCTGATCGAGGAATTTCGAGAGCGCGAGGGCATCGTCCCGCGAGAGATTGCAGACGAGGAAATCGTTGTGCGCACGCTCTACACGATGGTCAATGAGGGGGCAAAAATCCTGGAGGAGAGGATCGCCCAGCGCGCTTCCGATATCGACGTGGTCTGGCTCCATGGCTACGGCTGGCCCCGCTGGACCGGCGGCCCGATGTTCTGGGCCGGGGAGACAGGCCTTGCCAGGATCGTCGAGGCGCTTAACCGCCACGCAGACCGTCTCCCGGCCGATTTCACTGTCTCGCCCCTGCTGCGCGACCTTGCCCGGCGCGGGGAAGGCTTCGCATGAGCGCCCCCTTCAGCTTCACTTACGGCCCGCGCGTGACCTGCGGTGAAGGCACCGCCAGGCGGGTTGCCGACATGCTGCCCGACGGCCCGGTCCTGTTCGTCACCGATCGCCAGATCGTGTCGCTGGGACTGGCGGAACCGGCGCTGGAAGCGCTGAGAACCTCCGGTCGGCCAGTCGCGGTTTTCGACGCGGTGGAAGCAGACCCCTCCCGGGCGACACTAGAAGCTGTCGTGGCAGCGGGGCAGGACATCGCGGCAGCCGGTGTCGTCGGTTTCGGCGGTGGCAGTCCGATGGATGTCGCAAAGCTGGCAGCCTATCTGCTCGGCTCGGGCGATGACCTCGACAAGATCTGGGGCGTGGGCAATGCACGCGGCACCGGCCTGCCGCTGGTGCTGATCCCGACGACTGCCGGCACCGGTTCCGAAGCCACGCCGGTTTCGATCATAACCCTGCCCGGCGACGAGAAGCGGGGCGTATCCTCACCCGCGCTGGTGGCAGGAAATGCCGTGCTCGACCCCGCGTTGACGCTCGGTCTCCCCAGCGCAGTGACGGCCGCCACCGGCATGGATGCGATGGTCCATGCGATAGAAGCCTATACCTCGCGGCATCTCAAGAACCCGCTGTCAGACATGCTGGCCCGGGAGGCGCTGACCCTGCTCGCAGGCAATCTCCTCACCGCCTGTACCGAGCCCGCCAATATCGCCGCGCGCGAGGCCATGCTGCTCGGCGCGCATCTGGCGGGAGTGGCCTTCGCCAATGCCCCGGTGGCGGGGGTACACGCCCTTGCCTATCCTCTCGGAGGCCGGTTCCACGTTCCCCACGGCCTGTCCAACGTGCTCATGCTGCCCCATGTGCTGGCGTTCAACATGAGTGCCGCATTGCCGCTCTACGCCCAGCTCGGCCCGCTGGTCGATCCGGGGCTGGCAGGACTTGGCGGGCAAGCGCAGGCCCAGGGTCTGCTTGAAGCGCTGCGGAACATGGCCGAAACGGCAGGAATGCCATCCCGTCTGGCCGAAGTGGGCATTTCCCGCGCCGATCTGGACAGGCTTGCCGCCGACGCCATGTTGCAGGAACGCCTGCTGCGCAACAACCCGCGCCCGATCACGCTTGACGATGCGCGTCAACTCTACGAGGCAGCACTATGAGCCGCGAACCCTTGCGCCCGCGCGAAACCTATCGCCACTTCACACCGATCACCACGCGCTGGCACGACAACGACGTCTACGGCCACGTCAACAATGTGGTCTACTATTCGTGGTTCGACACTGCCGTGAACGCATGGTTGATCGAGGCAGGCCTGCTCGATGTCGAGAACGGCAATCCGATCGGCCTCGTCGTCGAAACCGGCTGCCGCTACGCCGCTTCGGTGCAGTTCCCGCAGAAGCTGGAAGTCGGCATCCGCGTCGCCAGACTGGGTTCGAGCAGTGTCACCTACCACCTCGGCATCTTCGTGGAAGGTTCGGGAGCAGCGGCCGCCGAGGGGCATTTCACGCATGTCTACGTCGATCGCGATAGTCGTAGGCCGGCGCCCTTGCCAGAGGAGTGGCGAATGCTGCTTGAAACGATAACTTGATATTGATTATCAAAAGCAAATTGGTTGCATCCTTTGCAGTGAACTCCTAACTCGGCTCAGGGCCACGTTCCCGGCCCGGCAACGAGGAGTAGGCTGCGGCCATGGATATTCGTCGCGAATCCGACAGCATCGGTGAAATCGAAGTTCCCGCAGCCGCCTACTGGGGTGCGCAAACGCAGCGCAGCATCGAGAATTTCCCCTTCGCATCCAGCGAGCGCATGCCTCTTGCGATCGTGCGCGCCCTTGCGCGCGTCAAACTGGCAGCGGCACGGGTGAACCGCGCCCACGGCCTTGAAGGCGGGCTCGCCGATGCCATCGAGGCCGCCGCTGCGGAGGTGGTGGAGGGCAAGCTCGACGACCAGTTCCCGCTCGTGATCTGGCAAACCGGCAGCGGTACCCAGAGCAACATGAACGTCAACGAGGTCATCGCCGGGCGCGCCAACGAAATCCTCAGCGGCCAGCGCGGCGGCAAGTCCCCGGTGCATCCCAATGACCACGTCAATCGCGGACAGTCCTCCAACGACAGTTTTCCAACCGCGCTTCATGTCGCGGCAGTCGTGTCGATCGAGGACGACCTCGTGCCCGCGCTGGACCGGCTTACCGCGTCGCTCGATGCCAAGGCACAAAGCTGGCAGGACATCGTGAAGATCGGCCGCACGCACTTGCAGGATGCCACCCCGCTCACCCTCGGGCAGGAATTTTCCGGCTATGTGCAGCAGCTTCGCGATGCCTATCAACGCATCCGCGATGCCGAAAAGGGCGTGCTGCGACTGGCGCAGGGCGGTACGGCGGTCGGCACCGGCCTCAATGCCCCGGAGGGCTTCGGGCTGGCTGTCGCCGCCGATCTCGCGGAGCAGACCGGCAAGAACTTCGTCCAGGCGCCCAATACATTCGAGGCGCTCGCCAGCAATGACGCGCTCGTCCAGCTTTCCGGCACACTCTCCACCCTCGCCGTCGCGCTCACCAAGATCGCCAACGATGTGCGTCTGCTGGGTTCAGGCCCGCGTTCCGGCCTCGGCGAACTGGATCTCCCGGCGAACGAGCCCGGCAGTTCGATCATGCCCGGCAAGGTCAATCCGACCCAGTGCGAGATGCTGACGATGGTGGCCGCGCAAGTCATCGGCAACCATCAGGCCGTTACCGTCGGCGGGCTGCAGGGAGCATTCGAGCTTAACGTGTTCAAGCCGATGATTGGCGCGGCGGTGATCCGCTCGATCGATCTGCTCTCCACGGGCATGACCAGCTTTGCCGAACGCTGCGTGGACGGGATAGAGCCCAACCGTGCGCGTATCTCCGAACTGCTCGAACGCTCGCTGATGCTGGTGACCGCGCTTGCGCCCGAGATCGGCTACGACAATGCCGCCAAGATCGCCAAGCATGCCCATGCAAAGGGCCAGACCCTGCGCGAGGCGGCGCTGGAGCTCGAACTCGTGGACGACGCGACTTTCGACCGGCTGGTACGGCCCGAAACAATGGTCTGAAGGAACGACCGGTTAAGGCTATCAGCCTTCAGGAAGCGGCGGCGCGCTCAAGGAAAGCGCCGCCACTTCCTGTTTCAGTTGTTGCCCCCGACTTCAGGCTCCTGCGGCAGCATGAGCGAAAATCGGCAGCGAAGCCCCTTCGGATCGAACTCCATCGACGACTGGCCCTTGTCAGCCGCAAAGCTGCGTTCGATCAGACGGGTACCGAACCCGCGGCGGACCGGCGGCGAGACCATCGGGCCACCGCTTTCAAGCCAATCGATCACCAGCCTTCTGCCGTCTTCCTCATCCAGAATTCGCCAGTTTATCGCGATTTCCCCCGAGACCGACGACAGCGCGCCGTATTTCACGGCATTGGTCGCCAGCTCGTGCATGGCCAGTGCCATCGATACCGAGGCGTGCGGCACGAGCAGCACCGACGGGCCATCGATGCGCACCCGGTCGATGGCCGATCCTACCGCAGCCGCAACCGTGCCGCGCACCGTCACGCTCAGTTCCGCAGGTTGCCAACTTCGTTCGGTCAACAAATCGTGCGCGACGGCGAGTGCCCGCAGCCGCCCCTCGAAAACCAGTCTCGCGTCGGCAAAGGATTTCGGGTCGCGGAAGGACTGGGTGGCAAGGCTCTGCACGATGGCGAGCGTGTTCTTGACCCGGTGGTTGAGTTCGTCGATCAGCAATTGCTGCCGTTCGACCGCTTCGAACTGCTCGGTAACGTCCTGACCCTGGACGAAAATCTGTACGACCGAACCTCGCTCATCGAGGATCGGCTGATAGATGAAATCGAGATATCGATCCTCGAAACGTCCGGTCCGCTTGCTCTCCAGAGAGACCCGGGAACCGCGTCCGATATAGGGGATCCCGGTACGATAGACCTCGTCGAGCAGGTCGACGAACCCCTGCTCCACAACTTCCGGCAAACCTTCCGCCACCGTCTTGCCGATGATCGGACGGCCCGCCGTCAATTGGCGATAGGCATTGTTGGCGATAGTGAAGACGTGGTCCGGCCCATCGACGATGGCGATGAAGCCCGGTGCCTGATCGTACATCGTCTTCAGACGCTGACTTTCCGCCGCCAGGTCGCGATTACGGGCCTGCACTGCCCTGGCGCGCTCGACGACATGTTTCTCGTCCCGCAATTGCCGCAGCCCGTGAAGTTCGGTCACGTCGACAGTGTGCTGTAGAATATGCGCCACCTGCCCGTCGCTGCCGAACAGGGGGGTGTGGGTTGCACTCCAGTAGCGACGCTCCATTCCGCCATCGGCGCGTGGTATATCGTAACGAACAAAGGCCAGTTCATCGGCACTGGCCGTTTCAAGGACCCTCTCGAAGGAAGCCTTGAGCATCTCATGACTTTCCGACCCCGGCTCGCTCGGGAAAGCCTCGAAAATGCCCAGGCCGGTCAGTTCCTCCCGGCTCCGCATGGTCGAGCGCGAATAGGCATCGTTCAGCCAGGCAATATCGAGATTGCGGTCAACGACGATGTAGGGGTTGGGAGAAAGCGCGAAGAGCGCCTCGAAATCGATGGACAATCAGGGCTCCATGCCTTCACGAAGAGCCCGTGCGCCCCGCGACGACAAGCACTGCGCCGAGCCCGGTTCCAAGTCAATCGGCTGCGATCCGTGTACCGGCGCCGCCTTGCCGCGAGGCAAGGCACATCAACAGCGCCCCGAGCGGTCCGAAGGCCGCCGCCATCGTCGTCAGCCAGAGATTGAGGCCGTGAGCGCCGTAGACATGGTCGGTGAGCAATCCGACCATGACCGAGCCGAATGCCCCGCCGGTGAGATTTACGAGCGCCATGTACAGCCCGGTGTAGAGCCCTCGCAAGGTGGGCGGCACCACCGCGACGATAAGCACGAAGATCGATGCCACGGATATCGAACTCACGAACAGGTTCACATAGGACATCGCCACTGCAAGCTGCACCGTGGGCACGATCGGGCCGACCAGCGTGGTCACGGCCAGCACCGCCATCGACGAGAAGCTGAGGTAGTAGGCCGCCCTGTCGCCGAAGCGGAAGCGCAGCCACTTGTAATAGGGATGAACCGCAAGGCACCCTGCGATGCCGCCCAGCAGGAAGGCGGGACCATATGTGGTCGCCACCAGACCGGGGGTCATTTCGTAGGAACGCATGAGCATCGCCGGGTACCAGTTCAGCAACCCGTAGTTGTTCATCGACCATGACACGATGCCGAGCGCCAGCAGCACGATGAGCTTGCGGTTGGCGCGGGCAAAGGCAAGGGCTTCCCCCTTGGCGGGCGCCGCGCGCTGTCCGCCGCCACGCTCTTCCCTGACGGATGACTGGACCAGCAGCGCCACGAACAGCCCCGGCACGGCCAGTAGCAGGAACACCACGCGCCAGGGCTCCGCGCTGTCGATGAAGGGCAGGTCGTATGGCCCGCCTGCGGCAAACCGGGTGAGCAGATGCGCGCCCAGCATCATGGCCATGCCGCCGCCGACGTAGAGCCCGGTGGTGAACAGCCCGATCGGCTTCTGCACCTTGTCCTGCGGAAAACGGCTTGAAATGATGCCGATCGCCGCCGGATTGAGCCCCGCCTCACCCACGCCGACAAACATGCGGGCAATGAACAGGGTGACGAAACCGGTGGCGAGGCCGCTCGCAGCCGTAGCGACGGACCAGACGAGGATGCAGGCGGCCAGGATCGTCACTCGCCGTCCCCGATCGAGCATGCGCCCGATGAAAACACCCCCGAAAACATAAAGCACGGCGAAGGCCATGCCGGTCACCGCGCCCAGTTCCGCATCGGATAGCGAGAGATCGGCCTTGATGTCCTCCACCAGGAAACTGAGGATCACCCGGTCGATATAGCCGAGCACCGAAACCGAGAAGAGAATGGCGACGACGTACCAGTCGTAGGCGCCGGCGGTCCTGGGGCCGGATGCCGCTGGCGGCGCCTCTTCGATCGTCATCGTCGCTGTCATTTCCTCGATCTCCCGCATCTTCTTTATCGTTTTCGGGCGACCTTAGCGGCCCTGGAACACCGGCTGGCGCTTTTCCCGGAAGGCGGCAATCGCCTCCTTCGAATCTTCCGACTTCGAAAGCTTGTGCGTGTTGTTCTGCTCGTAGCGATAGCCGTCGCGCAGGGTCATGTTCTCGATCGTGCGCATGGAATCCTTGGCGAGGCGGGTTGCCATCGGGCTCTTCGAAGCGATGGTCCGGGCCATGTCCATGACCCAGGGCATCAGTTCGTCCTGCGGCAGGCAGGCCTCGATCACACCGCGCCGGTAGAGTTCGCCGGCTTGCGCCCGCCAGCCGGTCAACATCATGCGGCGGGCCATCGAATGCGGCAGGATACGCGCGGCATGTTTCCCGCCGCCCATCAGGCCCACGTCGACCTCAGGCAGCCCGAACACCGCATTCTCGGACGCCACGATGATGTCGCAGCTCGCGGCAAGCCCCAGTCCGCCGCCCAGAGCCGGGCCATTGACGGCGGCGATCACCGGCTTGTTGCATTCGATGATCGCATAGCTGGATTCCCGCACCGCGCGGTTCCGCTTCCAGGTCGAACCCGGTGCTGACAGGTCGGGGCGGTTCTTGAGATCGGCCCCGGCGGAAAAGCACTTGCCCGCGCCCGTCAACACGGCGACGCGCACGTCGTCGCGATCGCTGATCTCGTCGAAGGCATCGGCAAGACCGTGGATCATCTCCATCGACTGGGCATTGACCGGCGCATTGTCCATGGTGACCACGGCGACATGGTCGGCAACTTCAAGTCTGATCATCTTCCAGCATCCTCTGTTCCGCCCACCATCAGACCGCAGGACAGCACCTTCCGTCGCGCTTCCGAACCTGCGGAGCGGGTTAATTCCATATGCGATTGAAGGTTCACTCGACCTCGGCCGCATCACCGGCGTCGCCGAAGGCGGACCAGCCGCCATCCACCGGCACGATCGCTCCGGTGAGGTAGGACGCACGTGGTCCGGCAAGGAACGCGATAGCCTCGGCGATCTCCGCAGGATCGCCCAGCCGGCCCAGCGGAACCCGGCGGCGAACAGGGCGCAGCGACCGCTTGCCCTCTGCCTCCAGCGCGGAAACGCCGGGCGTCGCGATATAGCCGGGGGCAACGGCATTCACCCGCACGCCGCTCGCCGCCCATTCGCAGGCCAGGGAACGCGTCATCGCTTCCACCCCGGCCTTCGCGCCGCAGTAAGCATTGCGCCGGGGCAAGCCTCCGCGCGCTGCTATCGAGGACATGTTGATGATTGCGCCGCCACCATTGCGGGCCATCACCCTCGCCGCGGCCCGCGCCAACCGGAAAGGCGCCATGAGGTTCACGGCAAGGCTGAGGTCGAACGCAGCCAGCGTCTGGTCTACCGTGGGCAGGAAATCGTCGGCGATCGCAGCGTTGTTGACCAGTACGTCGATGCGCCCGTGACTTTCGGCAATCCCGGCGATCGCGGACTCCACGGCTTCGCCGTCCGTAATGTCGAGCACATGGCCCACGCGCCCGGACGGCAGCGCGGCAAGAGCGCTCTCGTCACGGTCCAGCACGATGACCCGGGCGCCTTCGGCTTCGAAGCGATCCGCCGTCGCGGCGCCGATGCCCCTCGCGCCCCCTGTAATGACGACCACGCGCTGCGAAGGCGGGTCAGCTTGCGGTGCAGGACCGGTCGCTGCGGCATCGGAACCGCCGTAGACGCCGTAACCGCCATCGGCGACCACGCTTGCGCCGGTGACATAGCGATTTCCCGCCAGCCAGTAGACCGCCTCGCCGATCTCCTCCGGCATGGCCATGCGGCCCAGCGGCACCCGCCGCGCCACCGCCGAGGTATCGACTTTGCCTTCCGCCACCAGAGAGGCGACGATCTCGGTCTCGACATAGCCCGGGAGCACCGCGTTGACGCGCACGCCGCCATGCGCCCACTCGCACGCCAGCGCCCGGGTGAAGCCCAGCAATGCCGACTTCGACATGGCATAGGCAGCGCGCCCGGGGATCGTCAGAAACGCGATCAGCGAAGAGAGATTGATGATGCAACCCTCTCCCTGCCGCAACATGGCCCGGCCCGCTTCACGCGCGGCGAGATAGCTTCCGGTCAGGTTGACCCGCAGGAGGCGCTCGGCGGTTGCCATGTCGATATCAAGCGCGGACCGGCCTTCCGGATCGACGATCCCGGCATTGTTGACCAATACGTCCACCCGGCCATGCCGCGCGAGAACCGCCGAGATTCCCGCAACGATGCTGCTCTCCTCCGCCATATCCATGACCAGGGCGGAATGCGGCGCCCCCAGTGCCCGCGCCGCCTTAGATACGGCGCCTTCGTCCCGGTCCGCCAGCACCACGATATCCCCGCGCGAGGCGAAAAGGCGGGCCGTGGCAAGGCCGATCCCGGCTCCTGCGCCCGTGATGACGATGATCCTCGATGGCAATGGCATCTGCGCGTTCTCCCATGGCTTCCGGTCTCGGGCCGGCTTCGTGGTACGGTCGTGAAATAAGGGCCAAGCATTTGCCGGAGACGCCCTCAATCGCGGGTGCCGTCCGCTGCCGCCTATCACCTATGCGATAAGCCGCCCTGCCCTGCGCCCCGCTTTGGCCGCGCCCACGCCGGCCATTAAGCGCCGGGGGAAAGGACGGAGAAGATCATGTCGGAAAGACTTTCAGGACGGGTAGCTCTCGTAACCGGCGCCTCGCGCGGTTTGGGACGGGCTATCGCCGAACTCTACGCTGCGCAGGGAGCTGCGGTTGCCGTGCTCGATCTCAAGGAGCACTGGGCGCAGACGGTGGTGGACGGGATTGTCGCACGCGGCGGACGCGGCATCGCGGTCGGCTGTGACGTATCGGATCGAGAGGCGGTACAAGCCGCCGTCAGCCGCACCGTGAACGAGCTGGGCGGACTCGACGTGGTGGTGAGCAGCGCGATGTGGAACCGCTATGAACCGATAGCCGATATCGCTCCCGAGACACTGGCCCGCATGTCCGGCGTCGGGTTCGACGGGATCGTCTGGATGATCCAGGCTGCCGCGCCGCACATGAGCGCGAAGGGAGCCTCCATCATCAACATTGCCTCGGTCTCGGCGCTCAAGGGCATGAAGAACGCGTTGCTCTACTGCGGCATCAAGGCGGGCGTCGGCGGATTGACGCGTGCCGCTGCGGTCGAGCTGGGTGCCCAAGGCATCCGGGTGAACGCCATCGCGCCTGCCACCGTGGCGACCGAAGGGGTCAAGTCGATGCTGGATGCAGAGGCGCTGGCCGAACGCGCCGCGCGCATTCCGCTCGGACGACTGGGCGAAGTGGAGGATATCGCCAATACCGCACTGTGGCTGGCATCCGAGGAATCCGCCTTCGTCAACGGACAGATGATTACCGTGGACGGTGGCCTGGCCAACGGTATTCTCTGACGCGAATGGGGCGGCTTGGGCCGCCCCGCACCATCAGAGCCAGTCGGCCTCCACCGCAAACAGGTCCGACGAAGCCATGCAAGGCGTGAGCCATGCGGCGATGCGCGGTATCTCGCAATCGAAGAAATACCGGCAGGCCGCCAGTGTGCCGCACTGCAGACGCGGCGAGGCCGCGCGCGCGGCTATCGCAAGATCCAGCCATACCCATCCGACAACGCCGTGCCCGAATGCATGGAGAAACGGCGTCGCCCGAGCCAGGGCCTGCTCCTGCGGCATCGTGCGCAGCACATCGAGCGCCGCCTCGATCGCATGCCATGCCGCCGACAGCGCATCGCCCATCGCCGCCAGTTCGGGCAGCCACCGAGCATTTCTGGCGGTTGCGGCGATGCGGGCCGTCAGCACCGCCGCGCCTTCTCCGCCGCGCAGCAGTTTTCGGCCAAGCAGGTCAAGCGCCTGGATGCCGGTCGTTCCTTCGTGGATCGGGTTCAGGCGATTGTCGCGATAGAGTTGCTCGACATCGAAATCCCGCGTGTAGCCGTAGCCACCATGGACCTGCATGGCGAGGGCATTGGCCTCCAGCCCGAACTCCGACGAAAAGGTCTTCACGACGGGTGTCAGCAGGGCGAGCAGGGCCGCACTTTCGGGATCGTGTTCCTCGTCCACCAGGCGGGCGGCAAACAGGCAGAGGGCCAGCGCGCCTTCGGCATAGCTCTTCTGGGCCAGCAACATCCGTCGCACGTCGGCATGCGCGATGATGGGAACCGCGCCTGTTGACCCGCTGCCCCGCATTCGTCCCTGCAGACGCTCCTGCGCATAGCCCAGCGCATGGCCGAAGCCCCGGCACGCGATGGCCGCCGCCCCCAGTCCGACAGATATGCGCGCCTCGTTCATCATCATGAACATCTGGCGCAGGCCCTGCCCCTCCTCGCCGACCAGCCAGCCGGCCGCACCTTCCTGTTCGCCGAATGCCAGCAGGCAATTCGGGATCGCCCGATAGCCCATCTTGTGATTGAGCCCCGCCACCGCAATCTCATTACGCGAACCATCGGGAAGCACGCGCGGGACGATGAACAGCGACAGGCCGCCCGTTCCATCCGGCAAGGAGCCGTCCTCCCGCGCGACCTTCGCAAGCACGAGATGGACGATGTTGTCCGCGGCATCGTGCTCACCGCCGGAAATCCACATCTTCGAGCCCGTCAGGCGGTAGCGGCGGCCGAGGCCGTCTTCGCCGTGGAATTCGGCGCGGGTCCGCACCGCGCCGAGATCGGACCCCGCCTGCGGTTCTGACAGGCACATCGTGCCGAACCATCGGCCCTCGATCTGCGGCCGGGCAAAGGCTTCGACCTGGGCGGGGCTGCCGAACGATGCGATCAGCCGCGCGTTGGCCACAGTCAGCATTGCATAGGACGATGTGGCGATGTTGGCGGCGGCGAACCAGGCAAAGGATGCGCTCGCGGCCAAGAACGGCAGGCCGAGACCTCCAAGGTGCTCCGGGAAACCGGCGGAGAAGAAGCCGAGCCGGGCATATTCCCCCAAGGCTGCGGCAACCTGCGGGTGAAGCTGCACGCCGTCCGGTCCGAACCGGGGTTCTTCGGCGTCTCCTTCCTTGAAGTGCGGCAGGAACATGTCCCGCGCGACCTCTTCCGAAAGGTCGATCACCGCATCCACCGTTTCACGACCATGTGCCGCGAAGCGCGGCTGCGCCAGCACTTCGCCGATATCCAGCCAATCATGCAGCAGGAAATCGAGGAACTCGCGGTCGAGCAGACGACTGCTCATCGCGAGAGCAGCACCAACGCATCAAGCGGAACCACGCCTTCACCCACTGGCATGACCCTGATAGGATTGATATCGACCCCGGCAAGCCGGTCCTGGTTGGCAGCGGCAAACCGCGAAAGCGCCGCCAGCGTTTCCGCCAGAGCGTCGATATCGGACGGCGGCGCGCCGCGAACCCCTTGCAACACCTTGCCGGCATTGGTTTCGGCAATCATCCGCCTCGCCTCATCCGCGGAAAACGGCACGGCACGGAACGAAACATCCTTGAGCACTTCGACGAGGATACCGCCCAGACCGAACATGACGACCGGACCGAGCGTCGGGTCCAGGCTGACACCGGCAATCACTTCCACGCCGCCCGCAATCATCGGCGCCACCAGAACGCCCTCTATCCGCGCTCCCGGCACGGCTGCCCTTGCCCTTTCGATCAACAGGCCGGTAGCCTCACGAACGGCGGCTTCGTCCTTCACGTTCACCGCCACACCGCCGACTTCGGTCTTGTGCGCGATATCGGGCGAACAGATCTTGAGCACGACGGGAAAACCGATCGCCCGCGCCGCGATCACGGCGTCGTCCGCATCGCCGGCCAGCCGTTCATCGGGGAATGTCATCCCGGCTGCCGCCAGCACCCGCTTGGCGCCATGTTCGGAGAGCGCGCCGCTGGCTTCTACTGGCGAGGGCAGTGGGGGAACAGGCTCTGCATGGCTGGCCGCCCGGGCAAAACTCCGCCGGAAGTGCACAAGCGCTCCCAGCGCGCGGTTTAGCGCCGCGCTGTCCTCGAACACGAGGAAACCACGCTCCTCATAACGGCGTACGACATCCTGCGGGGCCGACATGGTGACGGCCTTGATGATCCCGTCATGCCCCGTTGCCGCTGCATCCAGCGCTTCGGCCAGGCGCACCGAATAGGACGGCAGAGCCGGCGCGGTGCCGAGAACGGCCACGAAGATATCGTATCCGCCCTGCTCCATCACCGTGCGGATGTAACGGGTCATCAACGGCAAGTCGGTCATCGCCTGCGCCGTCGCGTCGATGGGATTTACCGGCGAGGCATAGGGCAGCAAGGCCTTCAGCTCCGCCTGTGCGGCCTCCGGCATGGGGGTCACGGCAAGGCCCGCCTCATCCGCGTCGTCCGCCATCTGGATACCCAGCCCGCCCGACATCGAAAAGATGCCCAGCTTGTCGCCTTCCGGCACCCCGGCCCGGGCAAGGGCATAGGCAACGTCGATCTGCTCTGCAGTGCTGCGGGCACGGTGGGCGCCGAACTGGCGGCAGATTGCATCGAAGACCGCGTCCGACCCCGCCAGAGCAGCGGTATGGCTGCCCACGGCATGAGCGCCGACTTCCGAACGACCGACCTTGAGCAGCACCACGCCGATACCGCGCCGACGCGCCACATCCAGCGCCTCGAAGAACAGGGCGCGGTTCCGCACGCCCTCGGCATAGGCCATGACCACTTTCACGCCCTCGCGGTCCACCACCCAGCGCAGGGCTTCCGCCATGTCCACGTCGCACTCGTTCCCGGTGGTGATCCAGTGCCTGATGCCCAGCCCGCGAGACCGCGCAAGCTGCGCGATATGCGAACCATAGGCGCCGCTCTGCGAAACGATGGCAACCGGGCCCGGCTCCAGGAAACCGTCATCGAGCATGACGGAAAAGGTGCCGTAATAACCGATCGAGGAATCGGCCGCGCCAAGACAGTTCGGACCCAGCAGCCGCAGCCCCCCCGCCCGCGCTATGTCCACTATCCGCGCCTGCTCGGCCCGCCCTTCTTCGCCCATTTCGGCAAATCCCGCCGCGAAGACGATCGCCGCCTTCACGCCTGCCGCCACGCAATCTTCCACCGCCTGCCGCGTGGCAGCGGCCGGAACGGCCAGCAGGGCAAGGTCCGGCGCTTCCGGCAAGGCCGAAAGCGAAGCGTAGGCCGGCTCGCCCTGCACCGTTTCGCGCTTGGGATTGACGGGATAGACCGGGCCGGAGAACCCGCTCGCGCGGAGGTACTTGAGCGGCCGCCCGCCGATACGCGCGGCATCGTCGGACGCGCCGACCAGTGCGATCGAACGCGGCGCGAAAAGCGCGTCGAGCCCGCCGCGCGATGCGCCGATGGCTGCCGGTTGTTCAGGCTGGGACAGGGTGGCTTGGCCGCTGGTCGTCACGATCACCTCTTCCGATGGTTCAGGCTTTTTCACGCAAGAGCCGTGGCACGGGGCCGGCACGCCCGATACCGATCGGCCGGCGGGGACGCATGTTTCATATCCGTGATATGGCTGGGCGATCCGTGCAGACGCGGGACGATATGCATCGCCCCACTTCCCCTGTTTCCCATTTGTGATAGCGACCGCGCGGCGCCGCTGAAATCGATATCAGCCTTGTGATAATCCCCCTCGAAACCCGGCTCCGAATTGAACAGGACGCCATCAGCAAGGATGCCTTGGGCGTCTGAAACGGAGGCGGCACCCGCAACAACGGGCCGCACGAGACAAAAAAGAACATGAAGGCGCGACGCGCCGGGATTTTGGGAGGATCGCTGAGTGAACATCTCCAGGACCATCAAGGCTGGGCTCTTGGCAACGAGCGCCGGGCTCGTGCTGTGCCACGCCTCTGCCGCGCTGGCGCAAGACGCCGCGCCGCAGGCGGACACGGCGCAGGAATCGAACAACGGCGGCCTTGATACCATCGTCGTTACCGCCACCAAGCGGGGCCAGGCATCCAACGTGCAGGACGTCCCCTTCGCGGTCACCGCATTTGGCGCGGCGCAGCTTGAGGAACAGCACTTCCAGACGTTCCAGAGCCTCAGCTACTCGATGCCGAACGTCCAGCTCAGCCAGATCGGCACCACCCCCGGCTACGCCAACTTCTCGATCCGCGGCCTGGGCATCAACAGCTCGATCCCCTCGATCGACCCCACTGTCGGCGTGTTCATCGACGGAGTCTACCTCGGCGTGAGCGCGGGCGTCGTCTTCGGCAACTTCGATATCGAAGGGCTTGAAGTGCTGCGCGGCCCGCAGGGACTGCTGTTCGGTCGCAACGTCACCGGCGGCGCCGTGGTCGTGCGCACCACCGTTCCCAAGGATCACTTCGCCGCCGACTTCAAGGCCTCGGTTTCGTCAGGCCCGGAATACAAGGTCAGCGGGACGATCACCGGCCCGATCGTGCAGGACAAAATCTCGGCCAAGCTCGCCGTCTACTATGACAAGGACGAGGGCTACTTCCACAACGATTTCAACGGCAACGACCACCTCGGCAAGAACCGCACCCTCATCGTGCGTCCGGCCTTGCGCTTTACGCCGATTGACGGGTTTGAAAGCATCTTCCGTTACGAATACGGCAAATATGACGGCGATGGCGCCGTGGCGACCAACCATGGGCTCTACCCGGTCAAGAGCTTCCGCGTGAACCTCGACGAAGAAGGCTTCGCGCACAACTACTGGCACATGGCCTCGAACGAAACGAACATCGATACCGATTTCGGCAACGGCAAGATCACCAACATCATGGCCTACCGCGAGTACAACTCGAACGTGGCCAACGATATCGACGCTTCACCGGTGCACAGTTTCCATTCGGGTAACACCACGCACCAGAAACAGATGAGCGACGAGCTTCGCTATGCCGGAACCTTCGGCAGAGTGGACGTAACGACCGGACTTTATTTCTTCACCCAGCGCATCGCCTACATCGAACAGCGCACGCTTTCGGGCGGCACGCGCACCCTTTCGGGCGGCGGCATCCAGAACCAGGATACCTACGGCGCATTCGGCGCGGTGGACTGGCACTTCACCGACAGCCTGACGCTGAACCTCGGCGCCCGCTATTCCAGCGAGACCAAGTCCGTGAAGGTCGCCAACCTCACCGCCACGGGCTGCGATTACGAAGCGCAGACCTGCGACTTCACCTTCCACGGAAAGAACACCTGGAAGGGCCTGACGCCGCGTGTGGGCCTGCAATGGCAGCCTGATCCCGAAACCCAGGTCTATGCCTTCTGGGCCAAGGGTTTCCGCAGCGGCGGCTACAACTTCCGCAACGTCAACCCGGCCGTCGATCCGGGACCGTTCGATGACGAAGTGCAGAACTCCTACGAAATCGGCATGAAGAAGGATATCGGCGGCATCCTGCGCGTAAACGTTGCCGGTTTCTGGAACAAGATCGACGGCGTCCAGCGCGAAATCCAGACCCCGGTTCTGGGCAGCGGCACGGCGCAGATCATCACCAACTCGGCCAATGCCCGCATCCGCGGCGTGGAAGGCGAAGTGACGCTGCGCCCGGGCGCCGGTTTCACCCTGAGCGGCCAGTTCGGCTATACCGAAGGCAAATACACCAAGATCATCTACGACCTGAACAACGACGGCGTCATCAACGACGTCGACTACGGGCTGAAGCTGCCGCGTCTCGCACCGTGGACTTATGGCGGCACGCTGGCATGGAGCCATGATTTCGACCAGTTCGGCGTCGATGCCCGCGTCAGCGCCAACCACCGCGATGCCGACTGGTACAACGACGCCAACACCGGCCTGCTGCGCGGCGCCACCATGGTCGATGCCAACCTGACCTTGCGCCATGGCGGTTACAGCATCTCCGCCTATGCCACCAATCTGCTGAACGAGGCGACTTACGGCACCGAGGCCCCGTTGCCGTTCTTCGCCGGATCGACCTTCGCCCCGCTCAACAAGGGCCGCGTCTACGGCATCGAACTGGCCGCGAAGTTCTAGGCAATCCGGAACTTCCCAATCCACTTGGAGACTGTCCGGGAGAGCATCTCTCCGCACATCCCTGACAGTGCCTGAGGGGCCGGCGGGCACCAACCCACCTTTTATGCCCGCCGGTCCTCTTTTTGCTGCCCCCCTGACCCGCAAGCGACACTGGCGCGAGTGCGCAGCACTTCTTGCGCCAGACTTCAATATACCATAGGGGGGTATCCTATGGCTCACTTGACCGAAAACAACGACGCGCTCGTCATGCGCGTCCGCCGCCTCATCGGGCAGCTCCAGGCCGTCGAGCGTGCGCTCGTCGGCGGGGAAGACTGCGCGAAGACGCTTCACCTGGCCGCAGCAGTACGCGGCGCGATCAATGGTCTCATCGACGAACTGATCGCCGATCATGTGAAGGCGCACGTCGCAGCCCCGGACCTGACGCAGGACGAACGAGAAGAAGGCGCGGAAGCCCTGATCGCGGCGATCCGCCGCTATGCCAAGTAGAAGGCGCTGCGCCATGGCCACTCACTTCGACCTCGATCGCTTCGCACACGACCACGACTTCCTCGGCGCCTCTCATGACGAGAACGCGCGGCGAACTCTGTGGGTCGTCCTGCTCACTGCCCTGATGATGGTGGGCGAAATCGTCGCTGGGTACCTGACCGGCTCCATGGCCCTGCTGGCGGACGGTTTCCACATGGCCACTCATGCCGGCGCGCTGAGTGTCGCCGCGATTGCCTACCGCTATGCCCGGCGGAATACCCGCAATCCGGCTTTCAGCTTCGGCACCGGCAAGGTCGGCGATCTTGCCGGGTTCGCCTCGGCGCTCGTACTCGCGCTCATCGCACTTGGTATAGGCGTGGAATCGTTCCTGCGCCTGTTCCGCCCGATCACGGTGGCATTCGGCGAGGCAACCGTGATCGCGGTGATCGGCCTGGCCGTGAACATCGTCAGCGCCCTGCTGCTATCCGGCCATCATCATCACGATCACCATGGACACCACGAGCATGGCCACCACGACCATAGTGGTCATGGGCACCATGGGCATGGCGACAACAACCTGCGTTCGGCCTATGTCCACGTTCTTGCCGATGCGCTCACTTCGGTTCTGGCGATCGCGGCGCTGCTGGCCGGACGCTACCTCGGCTGGATCTGGCTCGACCCGGTCATGGGCATCGTCGGCGGCGTAGTCATCGCGCGCTGGGCCTGGACGCTCATGAAGGAGACCGCCTTCGTCCTGCTGGACCGCACCGACACGCACGTCGCCGAAGAAGTTCGCGAGGTCGTGGAAGGGCCGGGAGATGCCCGCATCACCGACCTCCACGTCTGGCGGATCGGTCCGGAGGCCCACGCGGCAATCATCGGCGTCACCGCCCACGACACCGCCGTGGACACCGCCGAATTGCGCCGACGGCTCACCCCGGTCCACGAACTTCGCCACGTCACCATAGAGCGGCATTGACTGCCGCCGGGGATCACGGGCGCAGCACCCATCCTCCGTCGACATGGATGGTCTGCCCCGTGATCCACTGGCCCGCCTGCGAACAGAGCAGCAGCGCGGTGCCGACCAGTTCGTCCGGCTCTCCGCGCGGACGCAGCGCGCAGGTCATCTTGAGGAACTGGATGAAAGGGGAATCGTCCGGCACCAGCATCTTTCCGGCATCGGACATGACATTGCCCGGCGCGATGGCGTTGCAGGTCACGTTATCCTTCCCAAACTGCTTGGCAAGCGTGGTGGTGAGCCCGACCAGCGCCAGTTTCGAGATACCGTAAAGCCCGGTTGCCGGGAATGCCCCGCCCGACGTCTGGTTGACGATACGCCCACCCCCGCGCGCGCGCATGGAAGGCAGGACAGCCCTTGCACAGAGCAGTGCGCCGTTGAGGTTCACGGCAAAGGCCCGGTTCCAGGCATCGAGGCTGATCGTCTCGCAATTGTCGTAGCTGACATCGACCATGAGAGCGGCGTTGTTGATGAGGATATCGATCCCGCCAAAGGCTTCGCTCGCTGCAGCGGCCATGGCCAGGGTCGATTCCTCGCTGGCAACATCCACCTGCACGGCCAGCGCCCTGCCGCCCGCCGCGGCGATCTCGTCCGCAACAGCCTGAGCCCCTTGTTGATTGAGATCGGCAACCACCACGGCCGCGCCTGCATCGGCAAGTCCAAGTGCATAGGCCCTGCCGATCGAATTGCCGCGCCCGCCCGCTCCGGTGACGACAGCGACTTTTCCGTCAAGACGGAACTGGTCGAGAGTGAAGCTCATGGATGGGTCTCCGTAAGGTCAGCGCCGATCGCGGCGGAAAGGAAAGGTTCGGCAGCAATGCGAAGCGCCTCGGCGCCCCCGGCCTCGGGAAGCGTGGCCTTGAGCAATTTCACGTCCTTCACCAGCAAGGGCGCGCCGTGGGAGAAGGCCTGCGGCGACGGCAGCCTGGCATAGACCTCGAAACCGAAACTGCGGCCGCTGCTGGCCTTGACCAATTCGCGTAATGCCGCGCCTTCGAGCCCCAGTTCCGCGCCTGCCTGCATCGCGGCATGGGCAAGCCCCATGTTCGCGGCCATCAGCGCGTTGTTGACGATCTTGGCCCGCTGGCCCGCACCTGCTGCGCCAAGGAGGACGATCATCCCGCCGAACGTCTCGAACACGGGGCGCGCCGCCGCGAAGTCGTCAGCCTGACCGCCGCACATCACCGTCAGCGTGCCGGCGGATGCCCCCGCGCCGCCGCCGCTGACAGGAGCGTCCAGGAAGGCTATACCCTTCGCCGCGCACCGCGCCGCAAGCCGCTGGCAGTTTTCGGGCAGGATCGTGGAATGGACCACGATGCGGCTACCCGGCCGCATCGCCGCCAGCAGTTCCTCGACGATGGCGGCCACACCGTCATCGTCGACCACGCAGATGCCGACGTGGTCGCAAGCCGCGCCAAGCTCCGCGATGGTCGCCGCCCCCCGGGCTCCCGCGTCCACGAATGGCTGAAGCGCCTCGGGACGCCGCGCCCAGACGGTGAGCGGATAGCCCGCCGCCGCGATGCGCTCGGCCATGGGGCCGCCCTGGCTGCCGAGCCCGATGAAGCCGATGGTTTCCTTCGCGCTCATCCCGCGGTGATCCCGGCGTCGATCGAGATGCAATTGCCATGATAGCCGCGCCCGGCAGGCGAGGCGAGCAACGCCACCATGTCGGCCACATCGTCCACCTCCACCGTCCCGCGCATTCCGGAAAATCGCTTGAGCAGTTCGATGTCGCAGCCTTCGGGCGGCTTGTAGTTGACGGCGATGTTCGTGATCATCCCGCCCGGCGCCACCGCGTTGATGCGGATGGGCTTGCGCATATACTCCATCGCCATGGCCTTGGTCATGTTCACGAGACCTGCCTTGGTGGCGCAATAGGCCGCGGCATAAGCCTCACCGATGAATGATGCGCAGGACGCCACGTTGACGATCGCGCCCTTCGCTTCCAGCAGATGCGGGATCGCCGCCTGCGAAAGCATGAAGGGTGCCGTCAGGTTGACCGCCATGGTGCGGTGCCAGAGTTCCTCGGCCATCTCGTGCGAATGGGCGAGATAGATGAGCCCCGCCACGTTGCAGAGGGCATCGAGCCGACCGAAGCGTGCCGTTGCCGCCGCAACGGATCCCTTGCAGGCGGCGGGGTCCGAAAGGTCGGCGGCATGGACCAGCACTTGCGCGCCGATATCGGCCAGGGCGCCTTCGGTCTCTGCCAGCCCTTCCGCATTCACGTCCACGATGCAGAGCGCGGCACCCGCCTGCGCCAGCTTCAGCGCCACCGCACGGCCGAGACCCGATGCGGCGCCGGTAACGAGGGCCACTTTGCCCGTCATGTCGATTGCAATGGTCATGTCGGTTTCCTTCGCCTCACCCGTTCCAGGGCAGGCCCTTCTCGAACTTGGCGGCCATCTCGAAGACCACGCCCTGAACCACCGAGGCTTTCGGCCATCCCGCGTGGACCGCATATTGCAGCACGAATTCATGAAGTTCGGCCGGCGTGCAGTTCCCACTCGCCATGGCGGCATGGAAATGGCTGCCGATCGGCACGACCGCGGCGGAATCCGCAACGCCGACGAGCGTGAGGAAACGGCGCGAACGCTGGTCCAGCCCGGGGCGGCACCACATCTCGCCGAACACGAAGTTGAGGATGCCGTGTTGCAGGTACGGCATTCCGTTGCCCACGCGCGGGCCGTCGAACGTCATGACTTCGCGGAAGGCGGCAAAGCCCTGTTCCATGCGTGTCTGCGGATCCCACGGTTCGCCGCGGATCGGTGCCCAGGGCGCCGGGTCGAGGCCCAGTTCCGCCTCCACGCGCGTGATCGCGGCATCGAGATCGCCGCCCTTGTCCCACCCGGCATAGACCGCCACGTGCAGCGCCGCTTCCCGCAATTCGGCCAAGGTCAGGTCGCCAGTCGTCAAAGCGCCCCTTACATAGCCGTCAAGCGCATCGCGCGGGCCATTGCTTCCGGCCGACGAAGCCATCGAGATCAGGAAGCGCGCGCGCCGATCCAGCCCCGGACGCGACCAGATTTCCGCATATATGAAGTCGCGCCAGCTTTCCTGCAGCAGGCTTGCAGGCTGGGCTGCCGCCCTGCCGGTCACTTCCGACTGGACCGCGATGCCGCGCGAGGTCCGCTCACCCGGATCGAGCAGGCTCACGAGTTCACCTCCGGGGCAGCCATGCTCATCCAGACGTTTTTCGGCTGGAGGAATTCGTGAAGGCCCTCCACCCCGCCGAGCCGCCCATGACCGCTCTTCTTGAAGCCGCCGAAGGGACAATTTGGCTGCATCGCCTCCCCGGAGCCGTTGACATGGATCATGCCGGACTGAAGTTCCCGCGTGACGTGGTGTGCGCGGCGCAGGTTCTGCGTATGGACATAGGCGCCGAGGCCATATTCGGTGCCGTTGGCCAGGGCGATGGCTTCTTCCTCGGTATCGAACGGCGTGGCCACCAGCACGGGGCCGAACACCTCGTTCTGCGCGATTTCACAATCGTTGGCGACGTCGGCGATGACCGTTACCGGCAGGAAAAACCCATCCGCGAATTCGCCGCCAAGCCGCTCGCCCCCGGCCACCACTCGGCCGCCATCAGCAACGCCGCGATCGATCATGCCCTTGATCCGTTCCAGGGCGCCCCCGCTGATGACCGGGCCGAGCACAGTGGCCGCATCGAAAGGATCACCGCTCTTCACATGACCGGCCATGGCAGCCAAGATCTGCAGATACTGGTCGTAGACCCCGCGCTGGACGAGCAGGCGCGTTCCGTTCACGCAGCCCTGACCGTTGGAGGAAACGGCGCCGGTCAGGCCCTTCTTGGCCGCCAGCATCAGGTCGGCATCGTCGAAAACGATCACCGCGGACTTGCCGCCAAGCTCCAGCCCCACGGGCTTGAGCGATTGCGCTGCCGTGGTCAGCACCTTTTTGGCGGTGGCGCCGGAACCGATGAATTCGATCTTGTCGATACCCGGATGCGCGACCATCGCTTCCCCGACATCCGCCGCACCGGTCACGAGGTTGACGACGCCTTCGGGAAGACCGGCCTCGTGGAGGATCTCGACCAGTTTCATCACGCTGTAGGGAGCAAGGTCGGGCGCCTTCAGAACGATGCAGTTGCCCGCCGCCAATGCGGGCGCCATCACCATCGTTGCGGCGAACAGCGGGCCGTTCCAGGGGACGATGATGCCGACCACGCCATAAGGCTCATAAGCGACGTGATCGTGCGCGGGCGCGCCCCACATCGGGATCGTTCGCCCGTGGATCTTGTCGCACCAGCCACCGAAGTAACGGAACTTCTGTGCAGCGTCGTAGCCCATGTAAGGCGCCGTCATCGCGACCGAACCGTTTTCGGATATAAGGCTCGGCGCAAAATCGGCGGACCGGGCCTCGAACAGCGCGGCGATGCGGAACATGAGATCGCGGCGCTTGTCCCCTGGCATCGCCCGCCAAGCGGGAAAGGCCTTGCGGGCAGCCACGACCGCGCGGTCCACGTCATCGGCGTTGGCCATGCGGATTTCCCGCGTGACCTTGCCGGTGGCCGGATAGACATGCGCCAGCATTTCGCCGCCGCCTTGCTCTTCATGCCGCCCACCGATGATCAGCGGATGACGCGGCAGTGCGTCAATGGATGGATTCCTGAAAGCCATGGCATTCGCTCCCTGGCCGGCAGGTGCTCCGGCCCTGTGTTATACCGCATTCGGTCTTGTTGCCGAATATAACGGGCATGTTTTGATTCTATCAAGCCGATCCGCCGCAAGATCGCCCTTGCGAAATCATAATAATATGCTCATTTTTACAGGATGACATCGACAGAGGCTGAACGGGCAACCGGCCGCAAGAGCGGCGAAAAGCGCCAGGTGGTGCGAAATACGGCAGAATGCCTGCGCAACCGGATATTTTCCCTTCCGCCCGGAGAGCAGATCGGCTCGCTCCCGGAGCTTGCCCGGGAGTTCGGCGTGGGCATCGTCACCGTTCAGCAGGCGGCGCGAATTCTCGAGCACGAGGGCCTGCTCGAAGTGAAACGCGGACCCGGCGGGGGCTACTACGGCAGGAGGCCGGGCCGGGCCGACCTTGAAAGAGTGCTCAGCGCCTATGTGAGAAGCGAAAAATCCTCCTGGCGGGAAGTGCTCGACATAACCTCGCTCCTGTTCAACCGCCTCTGCGCGGCATCGGCGCGCTGCAGCGATCAGCCGCTTCGAGACGAACTGCGCAAGGTCAGGCAACATATCGCGCAATGCGCCGATGACGCCCAGCTCGGGCCGCTTGAATCCGGGTTGCAGGAAACCCTGTTTCGCATGGTCGATCAGCCCTTGTTCGAACTGCTTACCCGCGTGGCGCTTGAAACCTCCCGCAACACCCACCCCGATGGACCGATGCAGGGGATGTTCGGGCTGGACCAGTGGAAGGCGGGACGGTTGAAGATCATCGATGCCATCCTGGAGCAGGACCCGGCGCTTGCGCGGTTCGAGGCGGATCGACAGAACCGGCAGACCCTTGTCGCGCTCTACGGGCTCGACGACATCTGATCTGGTGAGACCATCCGCCCACTTTGCCGCGCGGCCTCCGGCGGCTAGGGCATGGCGATGCAATACCGACTACTTCTCGACGGCCGCCTGAAACAGGGCGCTGCCGCAATGGACGTGCTCAATCCCGCAACCGGCGAGGTGATCGCGGCAAGCGGATGCGCCGATGCGGCGCAGGCGGAGGAAGCCGTCGCCGCCGCGCTGCGCGCCTTTCCCGGCTGGCGCGCACGTTCGCAGGACGAGCGCGCCGCCTGCCTCGAAGCGATGGCACAGGCCCTTGCAGCCCGGAGCGAGGAATTCGCGCGCCTGCTGACGCAGGAACAGGGCAAGACGCTGGCCGAGGCACGCGGCGAAGTCGAAGGGTCCATCGCCGCGCTGCACTACCATGCCGGGCTGCGACTGGAGCCCGTGGTCCTCAAGGAGAACCCTTCCGAGAGAGTGGTCGAGCAGCGCTATCCGCTCGGCGTCGTCATTGCGATCGTGCCGTGGAACTATCCGCTGCTGCTCCTCATGCTCAAGCTCGCTCCGGCGCTGCTCGCGGGCAATTGCGTTATCGCCAAACCCGCACCCACAACGCCGATTACGACGCTGCGCTTCGGCGAACTCGTCGCCGACCTGCTTCCGCCGGGCACGTTCCAGACGCTGGGCGACCGCGGCGACCTTGGACCGGTGCTGACGGCACATCCCGATGTGGCTCATGTCAGCTTCACCGGTTCCACCGCAACCGGGCGCAAGGTACTTGCCAGCGCCGCGGGCACGCTCAAACGCTTCACGCTCGAACTGGGCGGCAACGACGCGGCGATCGTGCTGGACGATGCGGATATAGCCTCGGTTGCGCCACAGCTTTTTGCCGGTGCCACGGCCAATGCCGGTCAGATCTGTCTCGGCATCAAACGCATTTACGTCCACCGCGACAAGGCCGATGCGCTTTGCGAGGCGCTGGTCGAGCTGGCGCGTGCCGCCGTCATCGGCAATGGTCTGTCGGAAGACACCACACTGGGCCCGGTTCAGAACGCGGCCCAGCATGCCCGCCTGGGCGGCCTGCTGGAGGAAAGCCGAAGGCTCGGCCAGGTCCTCTGCGGCGGTGTTTTTCCGGACGGCCCGGGCTGGTTCGTTCCTCCCACCGTGGTGCGAGGGCTGCCGGACAATGCAAGGCTCGTGCGCGAGGAACAATTCGGTCCGCTGATCCCGGTCATGGCCTATGACAGCCTTGACGAGGCCGTCGCGCGCGCCAACGCCAGCGAATACGGGCTCGGCGCCTCAGTCTGGAGCGGCGACGTGACGCGCGGGATGGCCGTGGCGGAGCGGATCGACAGCGGCCTCGTCTGGGTGAACCGGGTGTTCGACCTGCCCTTCGAAGTCCCCCTTGGCGGCGCGCGGCAATCGGGCATGGGCCGCCATCAGGGACTTGCGGGTGTGGAGGAATTCACGCAGGCCCGCATCGTCAACGCTGCACTCCAGGTCATCGCTGAGAGGTCGTAATGTCGGATATCCTCCTTTTCTCCTACGGAACTCTCCGCCAGCACGAGGTCCAACTGGCGCTGTTCGGCAGGCTGGTGGAAGGCGAACCGGATGCGATACCGGGCTGGCGCCAGCGGATGATCGAGATCACCGACCCCGAAGTCATCGCCAAGAGCGGCACCCGCTGGCATCCCATGGTCGAACGGAGCACCGATCCCCAGGATGCCGTCGAAGGCACCCTGTTCCGCCTGTCCGAGGCCGATATCGCCGCCGCCGATGCCTATGAGGTCGATTACATCCGCAAGGAAGTGCGCCTGAAGTCAGGTACGCTCGCCTATATCTACGGGGACCCGGCGGAATGATTGTCCGCCCCAAGCCGGGACTTCGCGAGGTTGCCTTTGCGGTGCACGGCTCCATCCTGCCCCGCATTCTCGGCCGTTTGTTCTCGATCGCGGCGATCGGCGTGGTCGCAGTGCTGGCCGCAAGGTCGCATCCCGGCCTGTTCGCCCAGATCAGCGCGATCCCCTTCACCCTGATCGGGATCGCGCTTTCCATCTTCATGAGCTTTCGCAACAACGCCTGCTATGATCGCTGGTGGGAAGGAAGAAAGCTCTGGGGCTCGCTGGTCATCGCCTGCCGGTCCTTCGCCCGCCGCATCGCCACGCTGGACGAGGCAGACCGGCAGTTCCTGCTGAAGGGCTGCATCGGTTTCGCCGCCGGTCTCGCCGCCCGCCTGCGCGGCGGCGAGGAAGTGGCTGCGATAGCCGGCCCTTGCGGCCGGGGCACATGGAACGATGCCGTCAACCCGACGGACGCATTGCTGGTCCAGATGGGCCGCCGCTGCCTCGACCTCATGCAGCAGGAGCGGATCGGAGCGATCCACCATTCGCTGATCGAGGAACAGCTTCATCTCATGGCGCAGGTCCAGGCAGGCTGCGAGCGTATCGCGCAGACGCCGGTGCCCTTCAGCTATTCGCTGCTGCTGCACCGCACCGCCTATATCTTCTGCCTGGCCCTGCCTTTCGCTCTGGCCGGATCGCTGGGCTGGTGGACGCTGCTGCCGGTGCTGCTGGTCAGCTACACATTCTTCGGGCTCGACGCATTGGGGGACGAACTGGAAGATCCCTTCGGCCTCGAGCCCAACGATCTCCCGCTCGATGCGATGGCCCGCACGATCGAGCGCGAGATGTTAAGTGCGCTGGGCGAAACCGACCTGCCCGCACCGATCGCGGCGCGGGAGCACCGCCTCAGTTGATCGGTCAGCAGGTGAAGAAGCGGTTGAGCCCCAGCGCCTTGAGACCGCGCCGATACGTCATCGAACTCATGTCGGCGGGAATATGCGCCTCCTCAGCCGGATCGAGGGGCAGCCATTCGGGCATCTGCGCCTCGACGATGGCCTTGTCCTCCTCGAAGATGCGCAAGTTGAAATCATAGACGTCCTGCACCGGCAGGTCGGTGTCGAAATTCCGGCCGATCGGCGCGAAGAGGCGCGTCACCCTGGCGGAAACCGGCGAAGCCGCATTCATGATGACAAGCCGGTCCTTGCCGGGGAAATGGATTTCCAGCGTTGCCGTGAACGGCAGATGGCAGCGGAAATGACGCAGCCAGTTGAAGCCCGGCACGCCGCGCTGCGACACGCCGATCGGATAGTTCCCCACGCTGCTCCAGTATTCCGCCTCGAACCCGTAATCCGTGCGCCGGGGCGTATAAGTGGGCACTTCGGCATTGTCGGGATCGGCGAAGGTCGCATGGTGGACGAAAGCGAAGTGAGCGACATCGAGGAAGCCTTCGAGCTGACGGCCAGCAAAGCCGTTGATGTCGATCCATGGACAGACGATCTGCTGGAATTCCGGCTCGTCCCAATGGGGCATGTCGGCAATGGCGCCGGGCGGAGGCGCGGTGTCTTCGGTATCGAGGCAGGTCCAGACGAGGCCATAGCGCTCCACACTGGGATAGGCCTTGAGGCTCAGCCGGGCCGGGATATCCCGCGAGGGATGTGCCGGCACATGGACGCATTTGCCGCCCTTCCCGAATGTCAGCCCGTGATAGGCGCAGACGACGCCGCCCTCCCCTGCGGTGCCCATGCTCAACGGCACGCCGCGATGAGGGCAGACATCAGGCGCGACGACGACCTCGCCATCGACACGATAGAGCACGAGAGGCTGGTCCAGCAGTTTGGCCCCGAGCGGCTTCTCGTCCACTTCACGGGACAGCGCGACCGGATGCCAGTGGCGGGCGAGGATGGCCCAGTCCTCCGGCTCGAAAGTGCAACCGCGCGGTGGCACCGCCCCGGTTGTCGGTCGTTCTAAAGTGGCGGTGCTGGCGGCGGTGGTCATGGGCAGGTATCCGGTTGCGAAAAGGCGGCTCCACCCATCCCGCGATCAGCCCTCTCTATCAAACGCAATGATTCACACGTTGCGTTGCAAAAATAAGGTACCCCGTGATGCGAGCCGCTCTTGACGGCTAACCTGCAAGCCCGCCAAACGAGCGCCCCCGATCCCTTCCTGGAGCCCGTGCATGTCCGCCACCCCTGCGAGCCGCGAAGCGGTGGGACCGCGCTACGACCTTGATACCATTCGCCGTGCCCAGGCCCGGTCCTGGCTTGCGCTGGAGAGGATTGCCGCCATCGTCCGGCCCGGAATGCGTGAAAGCGAGGTCCACGAGGCAGGCCGTGCCGTACTGGCGGAACTGGGCATGGAAATGTCCTGGCACCCCCTGCTGATCCGCTTCGGCGCCAATACACTCAAGATCTTCAGCGACCGTTCGCAGGGCGACGCCGTGCTGGCCGGAGACGATATTTTCTTCATCGACATGGGCCCCGTGTTCGACAGCCACGAAGGCGATGTGGGCGCGACTTTCACGGTGGGCGACGATCCGGAGATGAAAGCCTGCGCCGCCGCCTCGAAACAGTTGTTCGAGCGCGTCCGCACCATCTGGAACGCGGGCGCGGTGACCGGCAGCGCACTTTACGACCGCGCCGCGCAGGAAGCGCTGGCGATGGGATGGGAACTCAATCTCGACATTCGCGGACACCGCGTGAGCGACTATCCGCATTCGGTGCACAAGGGCGGGAACCTCGGAGATTTCGAAGCAGTGCCCGGCAAGGGACTGTGGATCCTGGAAATTCAGATCCGCCATCCAACCCGGCCGTTCGGCGCTTTCTACGAAGACCTGCTGGTCTGACACGCCTTCGAAACGGCAAAGGCCCCGGAAGCAGGACGCTTCCAGGGCCTTTTTTCGTAAAGCGGTGCGATCAGGCGGTCGTTTCGGGAACGCCCGCACGCTCGAAGGCGATGCCGGGATAGTCCTGAGACGCGGCCTCTTCGCAGGCTTCGCGATAGGCCTTGAAACCACCGGTATACATGGTGAGCCCGCGCGATTTTCCCGCGATATTGGTGCCGGTGTACCAGGTCTTCGCCTTGGACACGAGCGTGCCTTCGGCAAGTCCCGCCACGAGGTCCATCCAGCCCTGCTCCGCCTCTCCCGTGGGTTCCATCGCGGTCAGGCCATGGGAGCGCATGTGGCTGATGGCGTCGGCGATCCAGTTCACGTTCTGCTCGTTGATCGTGAAGATGTTGGCAAGCGCCGAAGGTCCGTTGGGGCCGCAGATCATGAAGAGGTTCGGGAAGTCCTTCATCATCAGGCCTAGGTGCGAATGCGCGCCCCCCGACCAGCGTTGATTGACCGTTTCTCCGCCGCGTCCCACCACGTCGAAAGCCATGAGCGCGCCGGTCAGCCCGTCGTAGCCGGTGGCGAGTATCAGCATATCCAGCTCGATCTCGCGGTCGCCCACCTTGATGCCGTTATCGGTGAGGGTGTGGATCGGCTCCCTGAAACAGTCCACCAGCCTGACGTGCGGCAAATTGAAGGCTTCGTAGTAGTGGGTGTCGAGGCAGGCCCGGCGTGCGAAGATCGGATAGCCGCGCGGCTTGAGCATTTCGGCGGTTTCGGGATCATTCACGACCTCGCCGATCTTGCCGCGGACGAATTCGGCCACTTCCTCGTTCGCTTCCTCGTTCTGGAGAAGGTCCGAAAACGTGCCGAGGAAGGTGTGTCCGCCGTTCTTCCAGGCATCCTCCATCAAGGAAATGCGCTGCTCGGGCGGCACGCTGAAATAGGGCCGCGTGGACGAGGGACGCACCCCGCCAAGCGGACTGTTGCGCGCCGACGCGCGCATGGCGGGCAGGTGGCGCTTGATCTGTGCCTGGTACTCCGGCGTGTAGGCGTGATTACGCATCGGCATCGTGAAGCTCGGCGTGCGCTGGAACACCGTGAGTTCCTTCGCCTCCTGCGCCACCACCGGCACGATCTGGATACCGGTGGAGCCGACGCCGACCACGCCCACCCGCTTGCCCTCGTAGCTCACCGGCTCCTTCGGCCAGCGTCCCGAGTAATACAGTTCGCCCTTGAAGCTGCCGTTCGCCACGAATTCGGGCACCTTGGGCACCGAAAGCGGTCCCGTGGCCATGACCGCGTAACTCGCCTCGAAGACCTTGCCGGTGTCGGTATGGAACTGCCAGACCTGACGGGCCTCGTCATAGGCCGCCCGCTCTACCCGCGTCCCGAACAGGTAATCCTTGCGCAGTTCGTGACGGTCGGCCACGAAATTGATGTATTCCAGGATTTCGGGCTGCGCTGCGAACTGTTCCGACCACGACCACTCCGCGTCCACTTCCGGCGAGAAAGTGTAGCAGTAATCCACGGTCATCAGGTCGCACCGGGCGCCCGGATAGCGGTTCCAGTACCAGACCCCGCCGACATTGTCGCCCGCCTCGATGCCGAGCACCGAGAGGCCCATTTCGCGCAGCTTGTAGACCATGTAGAGGCCGCCGATGCCGGCGCCGACGACAACCGCGTCATAGGCGGCATCCACCCGACCAGCGCTGTTTGCTTCAACCATTTTGCCCATCATCTCCCGGAGCATTGACCCGCCGATTATGCGGGAGGGATGGTCGGTAATCCGACCGTTTGGAGCGATGCGGAGCCAAGATCACATCCGTGAACGCGGCCCCGCGAGATGCACGTCTCCCGCGCGTCAGGCGGCGCTTGCGAAGCGCGAAAGGTGATGCTCGGCAGAGCCGTAGGCGCAATCGAGCATCATCAGCCGCTTGAGGTGGTGGCTGATGACGAGTTCGTCCGAGAACCCGACGCCGCCGTGAAGCTGGACCGCCTGCCGCCCGACGTAGAGCCCGCATTGCCCCACGCGCACCTTGGCGGCGCTGACCGCGCGGCGGCGCTCGGCCACCGGCCGGTCGAGGCTGAGCGTTGCCCGGTAGGACATCGAACGCGCCTCTTCGAGGGCGATGGCCATGTCGACCGCCCGGTGCTGAAGCGCCTGGAACGTGCCGATGGCGACGCCGAACTGCTTGCGGGTGCGCAGGTATTCCAGCGTGGCCAGATGCGCCGCCTCCATCGAGCCGACCGCTTCCGCCAGGTTTGCACAGATCGCCCTGTCCACCGCCGCCTCGATGACCGGCAAGGCCGATCCGGCGCGGCCAACGGGGATCGCACCGGTCACATTCTCGAAGCGCAGGCGCGCGTGGCGATGCTGGTCGATGGCCCGGAACCGCTCCACGGCAAGGCCGGGCGCGGCGGCGGGAACAAGAAACAGGCCGATGCCTTCCGCATCCCGCACATCTCCCCCCGTTCGCGCGGAAACGACGAACCAGTCGGCGCCTGCCCCATCCTCGACGTGAAGCTTCTCGCCGCTGAGCGTCCAGCCTTGTGGACCTTGCGTGGCGGAAAGACCGACATGGGACAGATCGTACCCACCGCCCGCTTCGAGCAGCCCGGCCGCGGCGCGGGCACTGCCCTGCGCGATCGCCGCCAGTACGTCGGCAGCCGCCGGGTCGCCGCCGATCAGGGCGGGAACCAGCACACTGCTCGCGACATAGGGGGCCGGCACGAGATGGCGGCCAAGGCCCTCCATCAGCGCCATGACGTCAACCGCCGATCCGCCAAGGCCGCCATCGGCCTCCGCGATGGGCAGCATCAGCCAGCCCAGCTCGGCCATCCGCGCCCATGTTTTCGCGGAGATTTCCTCGAAAGCGTCGATATGGCGAAGCCGCTCGGCCGCCGGCCAGAGGTCGCCGCCGAGACGGTCGGCGCTGTCCAGCAGCATGCGCTGCTCGTCGGAATATTCGAAGTTCATGGCAGCCTCACAGACCCAGCGCGCGGCGGGCGATGATGTTGTGCTGGATCTCGCTCGATCCGCCGTAGATCGAGGTGACGCGGGAATAGAGCGCGCCCTGCATCGCATAAGGCATGTCGGGGAGCGCATCCCCGTCCAGCGCCCGGAAATGCGCGGCCTCGGGCCCAAGCGCTTCCATCCACAGCGCCATGCCGCGCTGGTAGAGATCGGACCAGCGCAGCTTCACCATCGAGCCGCGCGGGCCGGAATCCTGCCCTACCGCCAGATCGGCGAGCAGCCGAAGCACCATGGTCTCGAGCGCCATCGCCTCGATCTCGATCTGGGCGAGCTGCGCGGCGAAGGCCGGGGTCTCGACCAGCGGAATGCCGCCCACGCACCGGGCCGAGGCAGCCTCCCGCACACCGTCCAGCACTTGCGGCAAATGGAGCGCGGTGGCCGAGCAGACCATCCGCTCCCGGTCGAGCAGGACCTTACCGTATTCCCAGCCGCGACCTTCCTCACCCACGAGATTGCCGACCGGCACCCGCACTTCGTCAAGGAAGACCTCGTTGGTGGTATACTTCTCGTCCATGGTCTCGATCTTGCGGATCGAGATGCCGGGGGTCTTCATATCCACCAGCAACAGCGAAATGCCCTGCTGGCGCCTGGCCTCCTGTGAGGTGCGCGCCAGCACGAACATGTGGCTGGCGACCTGGGCAAAGCTGGTCCACATCTTCTGCCCGTTGAGGATGTAATGATCCCCGTCGCGCACCGCCGTCGTGCGCAGGGAGGCGAGGTCGGAACCGGCGCCGGGCTCGGAATAGCCCTGACACCACCAGTCGTCGGCGTGGATGATACCCGGCAGGTAGCGGTCCTTCAGCGCCTGCGAGCCATATGTGAAGATGATCGGGCCGATCAGTTCGAGGCCCTGATGGAACTGGATCGGCGCACCGGCACGGGCGGATTCGCTTTCGAAGATGTAGATCTGCGCAGGGCTCCACCCGGTGCCGCCATATTCCACGGGCCAGGTCGGCGCGCCCCATCCCCTTGCGGCGAGCGCCTTCTGGTAAGCGATCAGTTCGGCGGGTTCGAGGCGCAGCCCCGATCTTACGCGGGTGAGCCAGGTATCCGGCACATGTTCGGCGAAGAAGGCGCGTACCTCATCGCGAAAGGCCAGTTCGTCTGTTGTGAAATCGAGGTCCATGCCCGTTTGACTGCACGGGGACGGGTGCCCGCTTCCAGTGTCAGCCGGGCTCTGCGGGCACTAATTCCAAGTGTGATTATCTGGAACGAAGCGCGCCTCGCCGATCCCTCGTGCACCGAGCCCGGAAATCGCCAGCATCCGCCCCGCATCCGGGTGATCGGATTTCAGTTTATGCCCGGAATCGGAAATCGTCGTGACATAGAGCGTGGCCATATCCGGGCCGCCGAACGCCGGGCACGAGGGATAGGGCACCGGCAGGTCGACAAGGCGCAGCAGTTCTCCCTCAGCAGACAGGCAGGCGATCTGCGCGGAGATCACCAGCGCAACCCAGATGTGCCCCTCGCTGTCCACCGTGGCGCCGTCCGGCGCGGTGCCGGCAGCAGCAAAATCGAACAGCGACTTCATCGGCCCGAGCGCCCCGGTTTCCGGATCGTAGGGATAGCGGCGCAGCACGCCCTCCAGCGAATCCGAGACATAGAGCCAGCGCCCGCACGGCGAAAAGCACAGCGAGTTGGTCAGCCGGAAGCCATCCAGCAGCTTCTCGGCATCGCCGCCCCGGCCAAGCCGCCATAGCGTGCCCAGCGCGCTTTCCTGCCCGCCATGCTGCATGGTGCCTGACAGGAAGCGCCCCTGCCGGTCCATCTTGCCGTCATTGAAGCGGATCGCCCCCTCGCCGATCGCGGGGCGGACGAGATCGCGCACCCGGCCGTCGAGGTCGATCAGCGAGAAGCCGTCGGCAAAGGCGGCTACGAGGCCATCTTCGGCCAACCCGATGGAGCCGACCTGCCGGTCGAAAGTCCAGTCGCGCACGAGCGTTCCCGATGTATCCACGGCCATGACCCGGCCCTTGCGGATATCGATCCACCAGAGCCATTGGCGTTGCCCGTCCCACACCGGGCTCTCCCCGAGATCGCTGGCGATCGGGGTGAAAAAAGCAATGTCCATCGGCTCTACTCCTGCGAAGCGCGCATCACGGCGGGAATGCCTTCGGAACAGGCATGGAGACCAAGATGCGCGACAAGCTGGAAAACCTGAGCGATTTCGTCAACGCCCGCCCCCAGTTCCAGCGCCCGGCGCGTCTCGGTCCGCACCGCCTCCCGGCTGAGGTGCGTGGGAGAGGCGGCCAGCGCCAGACGGATCAGGGCCCGCTCCCTGGCGGTCAGGCGCGAGGTGCCGTCAGCCGTTTCAAGCAGATCGACCAGCACCCGCGCCCATTCCGGGGAGACGGCCGCCATCGCCGCCAGCCAGCCAGGCCGGTCGCCGTGCAGCGCTTCGTAGCGGTCCAGCACCCCGCCGTCCGCCTGCTCTACCGGTATCGCGCGGCCCATTGCCGCCAGTTCCTCTTCCAGAACAGACATGCCCAGCACCACGCTGTCGAGCCCCTGCATCGTCGCCAGTTGCAGGACCTCGACGAGCTCACCCGGCGTGCAGCCCACCTGCAAGGCCAGACGGACATGAATTTCCAGCCCCGCCAGAAAAAGATGCGTGGTGGAGCCATCGACAGCGACGTAGATCAGTTCGCGCATCCGCGCCGAAAGCGGCCCGACGCGCGCCGGGGTCGAGGAATAGGCGAGGTAGGCCTCAAGCCATTCGGGGCTGTGTTCCAGAAGGCCGTCGTTGAATTCGACCCAGTAGCCGCGCGCCTCGATATAGGCGCGCCTGAAGGCCTGTTTTTCTGTTTCGGACCGCAAGGCTCTCTCCCTTTTGCGCAGCCCGCAGAACGTCTGGGGGCAGGCACGGCGATGTCGAACCCGCCGTGCCTGCCCCCACAACTATCACGTCCGTGATCGCCCGCTACTCGGCCGCTTCGGCATAGTGCTGCTCTTCGCGAAAGGCCTTGAACTCGGCGATGCACTCCCGCATCGCCTCGATGATGTCGTACTGAGACTTGGCAATACGTTCGGCGAGCCCGCCCACGCCGATCGCCAGCGGAATGCCGTGGATCTTCTCGCCCAGCGAGATCGAGATCTGCGACACTTCCTTCAGCGGCTTGTGCGCGAGGTAGGCATGGCCGATCTGCCGCGTCCAGCGGATTTCCCGCATCAGTTCGGCGTGATCGAAGCGGCGCCCCTCGGCTAGCTGATAGTAATTGGTGTAACGGCAGATCTTGTCGATCTCGCGGTCCTTCATCTCGCTCATCAGGGCCAGGCCGCTGGAGGAATCTACCAGCAACCGCATCGTTCCCACCGGCGGCACCATCTTGAACTCGTGATCGGGCGCCTTAAGCAGGATGTACTGCACGAACAGATCGTTCTGGGTGGAAAGCCCCACGGTCTCGTCGGTGCGGCGCTGGAGTTCGTCCACCAGCCAGCGATAGCTTTCGTCCGAGTAGACGAACCCCGGCAGCCAGTTGCCCAGCGCGCCGACACGCATGGTGGGCAGATAGGTGCGGGTCACGCGGTTGTAGTTGAGGTAACCCATGACGACCATGGATTTCAGGAGGTTGGTGGCGCTGGACTGCGGATAGCCCAGGATCGTGTAGACCTCGTGCAGACGCATGGGCCTGCGTTCCTCGGCAAAGAGTTCGAGGACCTCAAGGGTCCGTGACGCCGATTTGACCGTTCGCCGGATCATTCTCGCCTCTCCATTTTTATCCGGAGCTTTCGCGCTCCTTTTTTCTCGTGCCGATTGGTAACGCCGTTCCGCCGGGCAAGGGAATGGCCCGCAATCGATATCACATATGTGATTCCACGGGATCGCGGCGAATGCAACTTCGCGGGTCCGGCGCATTTCGGGCCGCGACTATCCAGCCTGTGATATTCCACCGGCAGCCTGCTCCCTGCGTTGCCGCTCCCGCCCGCCGGCCACATCAAGGCCCTCAATCGCCGGGAGAAACCCGCGCGGAACGTAGAGGAGCCTGCCGCACCATGATGGGGCTGATGCAATGCCTGCCGCTGACCATCGGCAGCGTGATCGACCACGCAGAACGCAACCACAACGACACCGAAGTGGTATCGAGAGGCACAGAAGGCACGCTCGAACGCTCGACCTGGGGCCGCGTTGCCCAGCGGTCGCGCCGCGTCGCCGCCGCCCTGGAATCGCTCGGCGCGAAGCCCGGTGATCGCATCGCCAGCCTCGCCTGGAACCGGCTTCCCCATCTCGAACTCTATTACGGCGTTCCCGGCGGCGGCTATGTCCTCCACACGCTCAACCCCCGCCTGTTCGAGGAGCAGATCCGTTTCGTGCTGGCCGATGGCGGCGCGCGCATCCTGTTCGTCGATCCCGATCTTCTCCCCTTGGCGGAGGGCGTTCTTGCCATTCACGATGCGCCGGTGACCGTGGTGGTCCTGTGCGAGCGGAAGGACCTGCCGGAATCGCCGCTGGCCGATATCGTCGCCTACGAGGACCTCCTTGCCGCTGCCGAACCGCTGGCGGCCTGGCCGGACATCGACGAGCGTTCCGCCGCCGGGCTCTGCTACACTTCGGGCACGACCGGCAATCCCAAGGGCGTGCTCTACAGCCACCGTTCCACCGTGCTTCACGCCATGTCGCTCTGCTCGGCGGATTCGATGGCGCTGTCGGCGCGGGACCATGCGCTGCTGCTGCCGCCGATGTTCCACGTCAATTCATGGGGCGTGCCCTATGCCTCCGCCATGTGCGGGGCCAAGCTGGTGCTGCCCGGCAGCGCGCTGGACGGGGCTTCGCTTCACGCGCTGATCCGGGATGAGGAAATCACGTTTTCTCTCGGTGTTCCAACGGTATGGTTCACTATCCTCGACAGGATCGAGGCCACGACCACGGCCGAGGAACGCGCCGCGCTCAAGCTGGACCGCGTGTTCATGGGCGGCGCCGCCACCCCGCGCGCGCTCGTCCAGCGGTTCCGGGACCTTCTGGGCGTGGAGACGATGCAGGCCTGGGGCATGACCGAAACGAGCCCGGTCGTCGCGGTGTGCCGCACGGCAGCCCGCCACCGCGACCTTTCACCAGAGGCGCATCTGGACTTGCGCGCCAAGGCCGGGCGTTGCCTGTTCGGCAGCGAGATCGGCATCGGCGCGGAGGATGGCAGCGTCACCGGGCCCGGCGGCGACAACGTCGGCCCGCTGCTGGTACGCGGGCATTGGGTGGCCAGCGGCTACTTCGGCAAGGAGCCCGGCTCCGCGCTCGATGCCGGGGGCTGGTTCGACAGCGGCGACATCGCCCGGATCGACGGTGACGGCTTCATCCAGATCACCGACCGCGCGAAGGATGTCATCAAGTCCGGTGGGGAGTGGATCTCCTCGATCGAGCTCGAGAACGTCGCCGTCGCCCATCCCGCCGTGCGCGAGGCCGCGGTCATCGGCGTCCCGCATCCGCGCTGGCAGGAACGGCCGCTGCTGTTGCTCTGCCTCCATGAAGGGGCGAGCGTTAGCCGCGCGGAAATGCTGGCGCACCTGGCCGATCACGTCGCGCGCTGGTGGCTGCCGGACGATGTCGTCTGCGTGGACGAACTGCCGCACACCGGCTCGGGCAAGGTCATGAAGGCCGAACTGCGCCATCAATTCCGCAGCCATCTGGAACAGGCAGGCTGACATGAAGACGATCTACGCGGTATCCGCCGCCCGCACCGCCATCGGCGCCTTCGGCGGCACGCTCAAGGACAGGACGCCCGGCAACCTTGCCGCCCACGTCGGCCGCGCGGCGATCGATCGCGCCGGGATCGCGCCCGAAGCGGTGGGCAACGTGGTGTTCGGCCACGTCATCACCACGCATCCGCGCGACCATTTCGTTGCCCGCATTGCCGGGATCGGTGCCGGTGTCCCGGAGGAAGTGCCCGCGCTGACCGTCAACCGGCTTTGCGGCTCGGGGCTTCAAGCCCTGATAAGCGCCGCGCAGTCCATCATGCTCGGAGACTGCGAACTGGCCCTTGCCGGCGGAACCGAGGTCATGAGCCGCGCGGCGCATTACCTTCCGGACTTGCGCTGGGGCCGCAAGATGGGCGACGCCCGCGTGATCGACGGCCTCAACGGCGCGCTGACCGACCCGTTTCACGACATTCTCATGGGCGTTACCGCGGAAAACGTCGCACGCCGCTACGGCGTGACGCGTGAGATGCAGGATGCACTGGCACTTCTCAGCCAGCAGCGGGCGGCGCGGGCGATCGCCGAAGGGCGGTTCCGCGAACAGATCGTCCCCGTCGATATCGCCGCCCGCAAGGGCAGCGTGCGCTTCGATACCGACGAATACGTTCGCCGTGATGCGCAGCCGGAGGATTTCTCGAAGCTCCGTCCCGTCTTCGCGGAAACGGAAGGCACCGTCACCGCCGGGAATGCCTCGGGCATCAACGACGGCGCCGCCGCACTGGTGCTGGCAAGCGAACAAGCGCTCAGCGATCATGGGCTCACCCCGCTGGCCCGTCTCGTTTCCTACGGCCATGCCGGGGTTTCGCCGGAATACATGGGCATCGGCCCGGTTCCGGCGACCCGCAATGCCCTTGCCCGCGCGGGCCTGACCGTCGCCGATCTCGACGTGATCGAAGCCAACGAGGCATTCGCCGCGCAGGCCTGCGCGGTGACGCAGGAACTGGGGCTCGATCCCGAACGGGTGAACCCCAACGGCAGCGGCATCGCGCTGGGCCATCCGGTGGGCGCCACCGGCGCCATCATAACCGCCAAGCTGCTCTACGAACTGCGCCGCAGCGGCGGCCGCTACGGTCTTACCACCATGTGCATCGGCGGAGGACAGGGGATTGCGGCGATCTGGGAGCGTGTCTGAAATATCCTTCCCAAACCGATGAAATAACGCGGCATTGCGGGCATGTAACGTTCCCGTGTCCGCAATGCCGCATGGGAAGGTGGCCTCAGACGCGGCCGGTGCGGCAGCTTTCGTAAAGGAACCACGCGCGGCGCTCGGTCTCGTCGATCCATACCTCGATCAGGCTGGCGCTGGCGATATCGCCATATTCATCGCAAAGCGCGTGAACGGCGCGCATCTCGGCCACGAGCTGCTTGTTGTCGCCATGGAGTTCCGCCAGCATGTCCAGCGGATCGACATAGTCGGCATTGTTGTCGAGCAGCCGCTGGTGGCCGGAAATGTCGGAGATCGAACGGATCGTGGTGCCGCCCAGCTTGCGCGCGCGCTCGGCAATGGGGTCCGTCATCGCGAAGATCTGGTCGCCCTGCTCGTCGAGCAGAAGGTGATAATCGCGGAAATTTGGGCCGCTCATGTGCCAGTGGAAGTTCTTGGTCTTGAGATAGAGCGCAAAGACATCCGCCAGCAGCGCCTTGAGCCCGCCGGAGATATCGCGCGTCGCATCGGCGCCAAGGTCGGTGGGCGTACCCAGGCGGCGCTGGGCGGGTGTGACGAGGGTGTGCGGGTCGGACATGGGAGAGGCTCCTTCTGACGTGGCGGCGTCGGATGCCGCCAATCAGTCACCCAGATAGGCGCTGCACGGCGCCTGACCCAGCCACACCTAGGTATGGCCCGATGCCGGTATGGTACTGGCGGTATGGTCCGGTATCAGGCCAGCACCGCCTCGATCGCCGCCAGCAGCGCATCGGGGTCTATCGGCTTGGTGAGAAAGGCCGCCGCACCGCCAGCCTCTGCCTGCGCGCGCGCGGCGGGGGTGGGATAGGCGGTCATCAGGATCACCGGCTGCGTCCAGCCCTGCCGGGCCAGCTCGGACTGGAGTTCGAGCCCGGTCATCTCCGGCATGTGCAGGTCGGTGACCACGCAGGCGATCCGGGCGCGCAGGCCGCTTGCCAGCAGGCCAGCCGCGCGGTCGAAACCCAGGCCCACCATTCCCGCCGAACGCATCAGGCTGTCGAGGCTGCCCCGAACCCCGCTGTCGTCGTCGACGATGGCCACGATCGGGGGGGAGGCGGATGGATCGGGAAACGGGGCGACCAATGTTATCTCCGGCGTCTTCGGGCGGGGCCTTGCCCTCGCCCTGCTGGCCCCCCCTTGCCCAGTTGGCCCGGGGCGAGCACGCCCGCCATCATACTCAGGTGTTATAGCGATGGATGGATTCGTCCCGCACGCCCAGCATCTCGGCCATGCGCACCAGATCGGCGAGCGACTGCGCCGCCATCTTGCGCATCACGTTTCCGCGATGGATCTTCACCGTGATCTCGGACAGGTCGAGCCGGGCGGCAACCTGCTTGTTCATCAGCCCGGTCACCACCAGCGCCATGACTTCGCGTTCGCGCGGCGTCAGGCTCTCGTATGTTCCGCGCAGGAGCGTGCGGCCCTCCAGTTCGGCGCGGCGTGCGCGGTCGGAATCCAGCGCCGCCCGGACTGCCTCCAGCAATTGCCCATCCTCGAAAGGCTTGGGCAGGAAATCTATCGCGCCCGCCCGCATGGCCCGAACGGTCATCGGAATGTCGCCATGCCCGGTGATGAGGATCACCGGGATCGCCAGCCCCTCCGCCGCGAGCCGCTCCTGGAAATCGAGCCCGCTTTCGCCCGGCAGGCGGATGTCGAGCACGAGACAGCTCGCCACCTCGGGGCGGCGGGCTGCAAGGAACTGTGCCGTGGAGGCGAACAGCGCGACCTCGAACCCGCTTGCCCGCAGCAGGCTGCCGATGCTGCCGCGCACTTCGGCATCGTCGTCCAGCACGCAGACCAGCGCGGCCGTTTCGCTTCCGTTACCCGTCATGCCGGCACGATCTCCATTTCCATCCTCGCGGGAAGGCGCAAGCGGAACGTCGCGCCGCCTTGCGCATTGTTGGCGGCGGTCAGCGTGCCGCCATGCTGTTCGGCGATGGAACGGCAGATCGCCAGCCCCATGCCCATGCCTTCGCCCTTGGTGGTGAAGAACGGGCGGAACAGCGCTTCCGGGTCGCCCTCGATCCCGGTGCCGCAATCGGCGATCTCGACCGTAACCCCGCCCTGCCCGTCCGGCGAGGCGCGAACCGCCAGCGCGCGCCGTTCGGGCGCAAGCGGCGCCATCGCCTGTTCCGCGTTGAGCATGAGGTTCATCAGCACCTGCTGCAACTGCACCCTGTCTCCCAGCAGCTCGGGCAGGTCCGGCGCCAGCACGATGTCGAGCGCGACGCCCTTGGCCTGGAAATCGCGCCGCAGCAGGGCCGCCGTCTCCTCCACGAGCGGGGGAAGCGCGATGCCTTCGCGCTTGGGATCGGCCTTGCGGGCGAGTTCGCGGATGCGGGCGATGACATCGGCGGCGCGGGTGCCGTTGCTCGTGATATGGTCGAGACAGTCGGATACTTCGGCGGCTGAGGGCGCCTCGCGCTCCAGCCAGCGCTTGCCAGAGCGGGCATATGTGATGATCGCCGAAAGCGGCTGGTTGACTTCATGCGCGATAGACGCGGCAAGCTGGCCCAGCGTCGTCACCCGCGACATGTGTGTCAGCTCCGCCTGAGACTGGGCGAGCCGCGCCTGGGCGCGGTTGCGCTCGGTCACGTCGAGCGCCATGACCAGCACGCGCTTCCACCCGCCGTGATCGGGCGGCAGCGAGACTTGCAGCAGCACGTCGATCACCTCGCCCGCGCGGGTGACGAAGCGGGTCTCCTCCTCGATCGATTCCGCGCCGTCCAGCAAGCCCGAATAGATGCGCGACAGGGACTCGAAAGCCGCCGCGGTCGCGAATTCGCCGATGGTGCCGCCGATCAGTTCGGCCCGGTCCGCCAGCCCGAACAGCCGCGCCGCGGCATGATTGGCGTTGCGCACGCGCGCGGAACCGAAGGCCATGTCGACCATGCCGTCTTCGATATCAGAGCCTTGCAGCGCGCCGAACAGGCGATAGGCGCCCGACCAGTCTGATTCCCATATCGGAAAGCCCGCCGCCGAGAAGATCGTGCGATAGCGAGCATCGGAACGCTCCCGCTCCGCCCCTTCGGCAAGCTGGCGCAGGAACAGGACGGTAGTGACCAGAAGCGCCACGAGGCTCACCGCAAGCCGCATCGCGGGCGAACCCATCGGCGCGCTCCAGTGCGAGACGCAGTAGCCCGCGAATGCGAGCACCGCGCAGAACACCGCCGCGAACAGCACCAGTTCGCGCGACTGGGTGCGGCCCACCAGCACCACCACCGTGGTATAGAGCACCGCGACCGCACCCTGGAACGGGCTCAGCACGTCAAGCGCAAAGATCCCCAGCGCCAGAAGAGCGGCCGATAACGCATAGATCTTGCTGACCAAACTTCTTGCCTCGGCATCGCCGTGCATCGCCGCCTCCTGCCAGGAACCGTACCGGGGCCTGACGGGGAACGTGCCGGGGAGTTTTCCGGGGCGCAACCACAACCTTCGGTTAGGTCCGCTCATGCCAGCGGGACGGCAAGGACCACGCGGGTGCCGGGGCGGGCATCCTCCCAGACCAGCGCCGCGCCGATCCGCGCAGCCAGCATCGCGATCAGCCGGGCACCGAAACCGGCGGAAGGCAGCGCGCCGCCGTGCCCCGCGCCATCGTCCTCCACCGTCAGCCTCAGGGCATGAGGCCCTGCGAGGCTCAGGCCGATCCGCACCTCGCCGGGCGCTTGCGCGGCATAGGCGTACTTGCAGGCATTGAGCACGCATTCCGATGCGATGAGCCCCATCGCCGCCGCGAGCCGGGCGGGCACCAGAACAGCATCCGAACGGACCCGCAACCGCCGCCCGGCCGCCGCGTCGCAGCACCCCGCCTCGATCTGCCGCGCCAGCGTGCGGAGATAGCCGCCGATATCGACCACGGCCGAAGCCGCCCCAGCCCCTGCCCCTGCCCCTGCCTCTGCCGTCCGCGTAAGCTGGCGGTGGACCCCGGCGATCGCGCCGATCCGCCCCAGCATCCGGTCCAGTGCAAGCCCGGCTGCAGGATCGGAAACCTCGCGCTTTTCCGCAGCGATCATCGCCATGAGAAGCTGGAGATTGTTGGCGATGCGGTGATCGCTTTCCTCGGCCTCCAGTGCGGCTTCCGGCCAGGCTTCCCCGCTTCCGGGCAGCGGCGCGGCATGGCGGGCAGGACCTTCCTGGTTCGGCGTGCGTTCAGCCATCGGCATCGGGTTTTCCTCCTGGGCTGGCCGCTCGGGCCGGTTGGGATGAGGACTTTTCGCCGCACCGCCCGCGTCTGGCCATCATACGCAGGTTTGGGGGCTTAGGCGGTTTGGGGCTTGGGTTCGGGCCCTTAAACCTGCGTATGATGGCGCGGGATGCCGCCCGGCCCGATAACCATCGGTACACGGCGGCGCAGCCCGTCCGACCATGTCCAGATTTCGCCTTGGAGACCGGCATGAGCACGATCGAAACCCGCGAATACCAGATGTTCCCCGTGCTCGCCCCCGCCGAGATCGCGCTTGCCCGCCGCTTCGCCAGCGGCCCGGAGCGGCGTTTCGAGCCGGGCGAGACCGTATATGCCATCGGCGACCGCGAAGCGCCGACCTGGCTCGTGGTCAAAGGTCAGATCGAGGTGCTGCGCCGCGACGGGCTCAATCTCGACGGTTCCGGGCGCGAGGTCCACCTTACCACGCACGGCCCCGGCCAGTTCACCGGCGAGATCAACCAGCTTGCGGGTCGTCCCTCGATCGCGGGCGGCCGGGCGGGCCCCGAAGGCTGCACCGCCCTGCCCATCGATGCCGCGCACTTGCGGGCACTGATGATCGGCTCGGCCGAACTGGGCGAGAAGGTCATGCGGGCGCTTATCCTGCGCCGTGTCGGCCTGATCGAGGAGGGCGGAGCGGGAACCATCCTGATCGGCGTGCCGGACAGCCCGGACGTGGTGCGCCTGCAGGAATTCCTGCGCCGCAGCGGTTATCCTTTCCTCGTGCTCGACGTGAGCGCCGATGCCGAAGGCAAGGCCATGGTGGAGCGGCTGGGCGTGGCGCCCGCCGAATACCCGCTCGTCGTCTGTCCGACCGGGCCGCTGCTGCGCCGCCCCCGGAACGAGGAACTGGCCGCCTGCCTGGGGCTCACCTCCCATATCGATCCCGAGACCGTCCATGACGTGGCCATCGTCGGCGCGGGGCCGGCCGGGCTGGCGGCGGCGGTCTATGCCGCGTCCGAAGGGCTGTCGGTGGTGGTGCTCGATGCGCGTTCGATGGGCGGGCAGGCAGGCGCCTCCGCCCGGATCGAGAATTACCTCGGTTTTCCCACCGGCATCTCCGGGCAGGCGCTGGCCGGGCGCGCCTTCAACCAGGCGCTCAAGTTCGGTGCCAAGATCGCCATCCCCGTCGCGGTGGAGAAGCTGGAACGCCGGGACGGACACTTGCAGCTCGCCCTTGCCGGGGCGCGAAAGGTGCAGGCGCGAACCGTGGTCATAGCTTCCGGCGCGAAATACCGCCGCCCCGCCATCGCCGGGCTGGAGCGTTACGAGGGTTCGGGCGTGTTCTACTGGGTTTCGCCGATCGAGGCGCGGCTCTGCGCCGGAGAGGAAGTCGCCCTGGTGGGCGGGGGCAATTCGGCCGGGCAGGCGGTGGTGTTCCTGGCCCCGCAGGTCAGGCGGCTTCACCTGATCGTCCGGCGGGAACTGGCCGAGACGATGTCCCGCTATCTGGTGGACCGCATTGCCGAACTGCCCAATGTCGAGGTCCATGTCGCCGCCGAAGTGGTGACGCTAGAGGGCGACGAGACGGGCCTGCTGTCCGGCGTCGAAATCCGGCACAATGCCGACGGTTCGCTGCACCACCGGGCGCTGCGCCACCTGTTCCTGTTCATCGGCGCCGATCCCAATTCCGACTGGCTGCCCGGCGAGGTCGAAACCGACGGCAAGGGCTTCGTGCTGACCGGCCAGGGAGACCGGGGGGCGCAACCGCTCGAAACGGGAATGCCCGGCGTATTTGCCATTGGCGACGTGCGCGCCGGCTCCACCAAGCGCGTGGCTGCCGCGGTAGGCGAAGGCGCGGCGGTCGTGGCTCAGATCCATGCCGCGTTCAGCCAGGAACTTGCTGAAAAGACGGAGAAAGCATCATGACCGGCTGTTCGCATAGCATGACGATCAACACCGTGACGCCAAGCGCGAAAGGCTGCGAGGAATGCCTGCGGATCGGCAGCCCCTGGGTTCACTTGCGGCTGTGCCGAAGCTGCGGACACGTCGGCTGCTGCGACGATTCTCCGCACCGCCATGCCCGCGCCCATTTCCGCGAAACGCATCACCCGATCATCGAGGGCTACGATCCACCCGAAGGCTGGGGCTGGTGCTATGTCGACGATATCGAAATCGACCTGCCCGACCAGACACCGCAATGGGGCCCGATACCGCGCTTCTATTAGAAACGCGGTATCGGAACGGTGCTTATCCTCCCCCGAAGCGCCGTTCCGCCTCAGCCGGGCAGTGGAGGCGATATCCCTCCCCCGACCCTCGCAGCCGCTGCCCGGCGCTTCTTCGTCATATCCGGCGTCTCGCCCGATCAGGCGACCTTGAACTGCGAGGCATGGGCGGTCAGCCGGTCCACCTCGTCGGTCAGGCTGCGGGCTGCGGCGGAGGCCTGCTCCACCATGGCCGCGTTCTGCTGCGTGGCGATATTCATGGCGCCGATGGCGGCGGTAATCTCGCTGACCGACGTGGCGGAAGCGCGGTTGCCGGCCGCCATCCCGCCCAGGAGCTGATGGACCTGGCCGACATCGCCCGCGATATTCTCGAAGGCGCCGTCCACCCGTTCCACCGCGCCCACGGCGGTAACGATCTCCGCCTGGGTAACGGTAAGTTGCTCGCGCGCGCTGCGGGCCTCTTCCTCGGAACGCATGGCCAGCGCCGAGACGAGATCGGCCACGACCGCGAAACCGCGCCCTGCCTCCCCGGCCCGGCCCGCCTCGACGGCGGCATTCATGGCAAGGACGCGGGTCTGGAAGGCGATCTTGTCGAGCCCTTCGATGACGCTGTCGATGTTGGTGGCGCTTTCGGCCACGCGGCGCATCGCGCCCACCGCTTCGGCGGCAACGTCACGGCCACCGCCGACCGTGGCGATCGCCTCGTCCGCGCGGGCAACGGTCTGGCTCGCGGCATTGGCGCCCGCCTTGAGCCTATTGTCGATTTCGGCCAGCGCGGCGGAACTCTGTTCGAGGCTGGCTGCGCTGGCCTCGGTCCGGCGGGCGAGATCCTCGGAAGCCTGCGCGATCTCGAACGAGCCGCCCCGGATCGCCGCCGTGCTGGCGCTGGCCGCGCCGATCAGGCCGCGCAGTTCCGAAAGCGCGGCATTGTAGTTGCGGCGCAGCTCCTCGTAGCCGTCGGGGAAGGCGCGGGCGATTTCCGCGGTGAGATCGCCCGAGGAAAGCTCCGCAAGGCTCGAAGCCAGCGTCTGTACGACCTGGCGCTGCTGCGCGTCCGCCGCTTCCTTGGCCATCGCCGCATCGCGGAACACCACGAGGGCGCGGGCGATCCCGCCGATCTCGTCAGGCCGGTCCGTTCCGGTGATCTCGATGTCGAGCTGGCCTTCCGCCAGATGTCCCATCGCCGCTTCCGCCGTTTCGAGCGGTGCGAAGAGCTTGCGGGCGCCGCGCATGTAGCCGGCGGCCGCCAGCGCGGTCACCAGGACGGCAACCAGCAGGATATTCCAGCCCAGGCTGTTCACATGGGCATAGAATTCGTCGGCGGACACGCCCACGAACAGGATGCCGATCACTTTGCCGGACCGGTCCTTGATCGGATCGTAGGCCGCGAAATAGCGCTTGCCGAGGATTTCGGTCTCGCCGCGATAGGGCTTGCCGGCGTCCAGCACCTCGTCGTGCACCGGACCTGCGGCCAGACGGCTGCCAAGCGCGCGGCCGCCCTGCTCGTTCAGGACATTGGTGGCGACGCGCGTGTCGCCCATGAAGATCGTGGCGGTGCCGCCGACCAGTTCCTTCATGCGGTCCACCGCTGCGTTATTGTCGTTCAGCACGACCTCGCCGGCGTAGAGCCTGCCTTCGCGCAGGCTGTTGTCCAGCCCGTTCTGGCGGAGCACGGACCAGGCCACGCGCATGTTGGTATCCAGTCGTTCGGTGCCTTGCTCGCGCGCGCTGCTCACGAGCAGGAACCGGGTGCCGAGGAAGATCGCGGCCGACAGCAGGACAAGCGCGGCGACGGCCATCAGGGTAACCTTGGCCGAAAGATGTTGTCTGTTCAGGAATTCACGAAAACGTGTCATGACGAATTCTCTGCTGGGGGGAAGAAGAGAGCGAACATCGCATTCGAATGGAGCTGATCTTCCACGCGAAACCGCGATTGCAATCGTTATAGGACGGCTGTCCGGCTTCAGGACTCCAGCCCGCCATTTTCCGCCGAAAATGCGTTTGAACCGGCCCCGGCATCAATTCGGAAACATGAATCTTTTGTAACCTGGCCTCCACGCGGGCTCCATGCCCGCCGGGTTAGAAAGGCCGTGCGGTCCGGGAACCGTTTGTGACATTCGCACCCTCGTCATTGCCTCTGGTTCCCGGCCCGCACCCCCAAATACCAAATACTCCGGGCGGCGCCCCCCGCGCCGCCCGGATCTTTGCGAGAAACGCAGTGGCAGCACCCGTCTTCTTCGATCCCACCGGCAATCGGCGCGTCCGGGTTCGCCGCATGGGTCTTTTCCTGTTGCTCGTGGCTCTCGCGGCCTGCGCGATCTTCGCGACGACCGTTGCCAGCGTTCCCGCCCCGCCGCCGCTGCCGATCGCCTACGAGCACGCCTCGCCGCTGCCGTTCCGCGCGCAGATCGGGCACCTGACCCGCCGCGCCCGCAAATTCCTGTTCGGAAAGGCCACCGTGCCGGCGCCCACCCCGGGCGCCAAGCCGATCACCGTCGGCTTCTACACGCCGTGGAGCGATGACAGCGCCACCTCGCTCGAGCGCCATATCGACCGGCTGGACTGGATCGCCCCGGCCACGCTCTCGGTCGACGGGACCGGCGCGCTCAAGATCGAGGACGACGCCCGCCTCGCGCATATCCTCGCCACCGCGCTGCACCGCCCGCTGGTGGTTCCCGTGCTGCAGAACACCCTCGACGGCGAGTGGCAGGGCGATGCCGCCGCCGCCCAGCTCGCCTCGCCCAGCCGCCGCCATGCACTGGAAGCGCAGGTTTCCGCCTATCTAGACAAGACCGGCTACGCCGGCGTCATGGTCGACTTCGAGACCATGCCCGCCGCCAGCCTGCCGAACCTGCGCCTGTTCCTTGGCGAGCTGCGCGCGCAGCTGGCGCCCCGGCACCGCATCGTCTCCGTCACCATGCCGATCGACAATCCCGAATGGTCGCCCCGCGCCTTCGCGCAAGTTGCCGACCGGCTGGTGCTGATGGCCTATGACGAACACTGGCAAGGCGGCACCCCCGGCCCGATCGCCTCCAACCCGTGGTTCGCGCAGAAAGTCGCCCATGCACTGGCCGGGCTGCCGCGCGGCAAGGCGATCATCGCGCTGGGCGAGTACGCCTACAACTGGCACGACGGCAAGGCGGACAGCATGACCGTCGAGGAAGCCTGGCTCGACGCGCACGACAGCACCACCGCGCCCCAGTTCGACGCGATGAGCGGCAATGCCGGCTATTCCTACGACGATGCCCAAAGCGACGGGGATCACCGCCACGACGTCTGGATGCTCGACGCCGCCGCGACGTGGAGCCAGATGAAGATCCTCTCGCGCCTTGGCGTGGGCGACATCGCGCTCTGGCGGCTCGGCTCGGAGGACCCCGGCTTCTGGAACACCGTGAAGGCGTGGCGCACGCACAGCCTGCCCAACCTCGCTCACCTCGTGCAGGCCGCCAATGTCGATGTGGAAGGCCAGGGCGAGATCCTCGACGTGACCGCCACCCCGCAGGACGGCAGCCGTGCCGTCACCTTCGACAAGACCACCGGGATGGTCTCCTCGGAGCGCTATGTCCGGCTTCCCACGCCCTATGTCGTCCACCGCACCGGCGCGCTGCCCAGGAAGCTCGCGCTGACGTTCGACGATGGCCCGGACCCGACCTGGACCCCGCGCATCCTCTCGATCCTGGAACAGTACCACGTTCCCGGCACCTTCTTCATGGTGGGCGAGAACGCGCTGACCAATCGCGACCTCGTCAAGCGCATCGCCGACGATGGCGACGAGATCGGCAATCACAGCTACACGCACCCCAACATGGCCGAGGAAGCCGCCACCGGGATCGGCCTCGAACTCAACGCCACGCAGCGCCTGATCGAGGCCACCACCGGCCATTCGATCCGCCTGTTCCGCGCGCCCTATTTCGGGGATGCCGAGCCCACCACGGCAGACGAACTCGTCCCTGCCGCCATCGCGCGCCAGCACGGCTATACCGTCGTCGGCCTGCACGTCGATCCGGACGACTGGAAGCGCCCCGGCGTCCAGCACATCATCGACAGCACCATCCAGCAGGTGGAATCGGCCTCGCCCGACCGCTCGGAGAACGTGATCCTGCTGCACGACGGCGGCGGCGACCGTTCGCAGACCGTGGCGGCGCTTCCCGTCATCATCGAGCGCCTGAAGCAGGACGGCTACACGTTCGTCCCCGTCTCGACGCTCGCCGGTCTCTCGCACGACGCGGTGATGCCCAAGGTGGACGGCGTGGACCTCTTCGCCGTGCGCGCCGACGTGGCCCTGTTCGGGGCGCTGGCGGCCATTCTCGTGGCGCTGAACTGGACCTTCTTCTTCGCGATCTCGCTGGGCGTGCTGCGTTCCGTCGGCCTCGCCTCGCTGGCCAGCCTGCTGCGCCGCCCGCAGCCGATGGACGCGCCGGAAGACACCTGCGCGCCGCTCGTCACCGTGATCATCCCCGCCTACAACGAGGAGCGCGTGATCGAATCCTCGATCCGGCGCGTGCTCGAAAGCGACTACCGGCAGCTCCAGATCATCGTCGCCGACGACGGATCGAAGGACCGCACCAGCGCCATCGTTGCCGAAGCCTTTGCCGGCGATGCCCATGTCGAACTGCTCACCCTCGTCAACGGCGGCAAGGCGGCCGCGCTCAACCGCGCGCTCAGGGATGCGCGCGGCAGCGTGATCGTGGCGCTCGATGCCGATACCCAGTTCGAACGCGAGACGATCTCGCGCCTCGTGCGCTGGTTCGCCGATCCCGCCATCGGCGCGGTGGCGGGCAATGCCAAGGTCGGCAACCGCGTCAACCTCGTCACCCGCTGGCAGGGCGTGGAATACGTCACCGCGCAGAACCTCGAAAGGCGCGCGCTGACCCGGCTCGATGCGATCATGGTCGTGCCGGGCGCTGTCGGGGCGTGGCGGCGCGAGGCGCTGGACGATGTCGGCGGCTATCCCGAAGACACCCTGGCCGAGGACCAGGACCTCACCATCGCCATCCAGCGCAAGGGCTGGAAGATCGCCTACGACGAGGACGCCGTGGCATGGACCGAAGCGCCGGAAAGCTTCAAGGCCCTGTCAAGACAGCGTTTCCGCTGGTCTTTCGGGACGCTCCAGTGCCTGTGGAAGCATCGCGGCACGCTCAGGAAGGGCCGTCCCTCCGGCCTCGCCTTCATCGGCATGCCGCAGGCCTGGCTGTTCCAGATCGTCTTCGCGGTGATCTCGCCGGCGATCGACCTCGCCCTGCTGATCTCGATCGCCGGCACCGCCCTGCGCGTTTCCCAGCACGGCTGGGCCCAGACCCAGACCGACGTGCTGCGCATGGGCGCCTACTGGCTGGCCTTCACGCTGGTGGACCTCGCCTGCGGCTGGATCGCCTATCGCCTCGACACCCGCCGCGAACGGTTCCGCCCGCTGCTGCTGCTGGCCCAGCGCTTCGTCTACCGCCAGCTCATGTACAGCGTGGTGATCCGCGCGGTGGGCGCGGCCTTTGCGGGCAAGGGCATCGGCTGGGGCAAGCTGGAACGGACCGGCCGCGTCAACGCCAGCCCTGCGGCAACCACCGCTTCGCCTGCGGTGGCAGCGCAGCCGGAACTGGAAGCGGTGCCATAATCCCTGCCTGATGCCGCGTTGGGAAACAGGCCCGTCAGCCGGCGGAAGGATCGGTGGGTTACCGGCTGTCCGCCGTCACTCCCTGGCCCCCAGCAACAGCCGCACTTCAAGCCCGCCCCCCGGCGCATCGGCCAGTTCGACCCGGCCGTCGTGCAGTTTCGCCACCGCTTCCACCAGCGCGAGGCCGAGGCCCGATCCCGCCACGGAACGCGTGGGATCGAGGCGGCCGAAGCGCTGGAGCGCCGCCTCGCGCTGAGCTTCGGGAATGCCCGGCCCATCGTCGCGAACGCCGAGCACCACTTGCCCCTCGGACTTGCCCGCGAACAGCGTGATCGCGCTGCCGCCGCCGGCGTACTTCACCGCATTGTCGATGAGATTGCCCAGCGCCTGCCCCATCAGTTCGCGGTGGAGCAGCACCGAAAGGCCCTCCGGCGCCTCGGCGGCGAGCGTGAAACCCTCCTCCTCGGCATAAGGTTCGTAAAGGGCGGCGAGGTCTTCGAGGAAGCCGTCAAGTGCCGCTTCCTCGAACCGTTCGCGGCCGATCCCGGCCTCCGCGCGGCCGATCTGGAGCGCGGTGGCAAGGATGCGCGTCAGCGTATCGGCCTCGGCCAGCGCGCGGTTCATCGCCGCTTCTGCCGCGGGATCGCTTGCCTCCAGCGCGGCCTGTTCCAGCGCCGAGCGCAGCCGGGTGACCGGCGAGCGCAAGTCGTGTGCCAGCCCTTCCGCCACCACGCGCAGTTCGCCCACCAGCGTCTCGATCCGCGCCAGCATCGCGTTGATCTCTCCCGCCAGTTCGTCGAAAGCATCGCCCGAACCGTCGAGCGGCACGCGCGCGTCGAAAGCGCCGCTGCCCACCCGGTGCGCGGTCTGCGCCATGTCGTGCACGCGCTGGCCCACCAGCCGCGAGGTCAGCACCGCCACCAGCATCGCCAGCGGCAGGGCAAGGAACAGCGCCGCCACCAGCGCCTGCTCGAAACTGTGCTGGAGCTTGAGGTCGCGCCCGATCTCGATCCCGGCCAGCAGGGTGGCCCCATCCGGCAGCCGCGTCTCGGACAAGGCCATGTGCTGGGGCTGGGTGCTGTCGCTGCGGTAGAGCACCGTCTCGAACAGGCCGCCCGCAGCGGGGTCGGGCGGCGGGAGCGCCGAGAGGTTTCCGGCAAGGCTGCGGCCCTGCGCATCGGCAAGGAGAAGCACCGGCGCGCGGCGTCCTTCGCTGCCCAGCCTCCGTTCGATATTGGCTGCCAGCGCCGTGACGCCGCCGTCCTGGTAAGTGTCCAGCAGGTCGTCGCGCAGTTCCTCGACCAGCGCCTGCTGCTCGTCGCGCACGCTCTGCTGCCCCGCGATCCACACGAACGACAGCACGCCCCCGGTGGCAACGAGCTGGAAGAGGACCACCGGAACGAACAGCCGGAAGGTGGTGGAGCGCAGGAACGGCCGCAGGCGCTTGCCCAGCCGCGCCCTCAAGCGGCGGTGCCCAGCCGGTAGCCCGCCCCGCGCACGGTGTGCAGCAGCGGCGCGGCCCCCGCCTCGTCCAGCTTGCGGCGCAGGCGGCTGACATGGACGTCGATGACATTGGTGCCGGGATCGAAATGATAATCCCACACCGCCTCCAGCAGCATGGTGCGCGTGACCACTTCGTCGACATGGCGCAGGAAGTATTCGAGCAGGCGGAATTCGCGTGGCTGCAGGTCCACCGCGCGGCTGCCGCGCTTCACCTTGCGCGCCAGCAGGTCCATCTCGAGGTCGCCGCAGGTCAGCCGCGTCTCCACCGCCGCCTGCCCGGCGCCCCGCTTTACCAGCAGGCGCACCCGGGCGAGCAGCTCGGCGAAGGCGAAGGGCTTGGTGAGATAATCGTCGGCCCCCGATGTCAGCCCGGCCACCCTGTCCTCGGTCGATCCCAGCGCCGAAAGCACGATCACCGGCGTTTCTATGCCGCCCGCGCGCAACGCGCCAAGCACGGACATGCCGTCCATCTGTGGGATCATCCGGTCCAGCACGATGGCATCGTAAGTGCCGTCGCTCGCAAGGAACAGCGCATCGCGCCCGTTGCCCGCCCGGTCCACCACGAAGCCTTCCTCCGCCATGCCCTTGGCGATGTACGTGGCCGTGGCATCGTCATCCTCGACGACCAGCAGCTTGTGACCCATGTTCTCGTCCGGCCCCTTCACGCCTCGTGGATCACGTCCTGACCGTCACGGAGCCTTGCGGCCCTGCTCGCCGGCGAGGTCGATCATCCGAACCGCGCCCTGACGCACCACTTTGAGATGCATAGGGCGTGGACCCTGCGCAGACAACTCTTCCGCCAGCGCCTGAAGGGATTCGGTATGCTGGCCGTCCGCGCTCTCGATCCAGTCGCCCACGGTGAGCCCTGCGCGCTCGGCGTTGCCGCGTGCGCGAACGCTGGTGACGACGAGGCCCGGCTGAGGGCCGGGAACCGGGTCCGCGGTGAAATCCAGCACCCGCCGCCAGGCCTCGCCCGGCTGCGCCACCGGACCGTGCGGCATGGTGTGCCCGAGCAGGCCGAAATGCCGCTGCGCCCAGATATCCCCCCAGGTAAGCGCGCCCGTCACCGCGAGCAGCGCGCCCAGCATCGGCAGCAGGTTTATGATCCGGCTCCTGTTCCCGCTCGTCTCGGTCATGCGCAATGGTCCTGCGAGCAGGCGTTCGGCCGGGGAGAAGGGGGCGAAATGGGCATGCCTTGGAACGGTCCTCGATGCCAGTTCGCGACTGGCCGCAGTCTGCACCCTTGCCCGGCACTATCGCAGCAGCGCTGCGCGAAGTCACATTAAGGAAAGTCCATGTTTGCTCCACCCTGCGGCAAGGTCCGCAGGCGCAGACCGGCACCATGACCAGGGTAGCAACACGCAGGCGCCGGCGCTGGATCGGGCCGCTCATCACGGGAATCGTCGTTTTCGCGGTGCTTCTCGGCGCCGTGTTCGGATGGCTCGGCGCCTGGAACGCGAGCCCCTTCACCGACCTGCCCGGTAAGACAGGGGCAGGCGCGCGCGCGCAGGGCTATGCCGCCGTCGTCCTGTCGGGCGACATGGGCCCGCGTACCGGGCTCGGCGGTGAAATCGCCGAACGCCTCGCAAGCCATGGCGTCGCTACCGTCGCCGTCAATTCGCTCAACTACTTCAAGGTGCGCCGCACGCCGGAGCAGGTCACGGCCCTGCTGTCGGACGCGATCCGGCGGGCCATGGCGCTGGGCCATGTCGGCCGCGTGGTCGTGCTGGGCCAGTCGTTCGGGTCGGACATGGTCCATGTCGGCCTCGAACACCTCTCGCCCGACATGCGCCGCCATGTCGCGCTGGTCGTGCTGACGGTGCCCACGCAAACCGTGTTCCTGCGCGTCTCGCCGCTGGAATGGCTAGACCGTACCCCGCCCGATGCCCCCGCCATCGCCAGCGCCCGCAAGCTCGACTGGCTGCCGGTGGTGTGCATCCATGGCCAGGATGAGGCCGACAGCCTCTGCCCCCTGCTTCACCTGCCGCGGCTGACGCAGATCGTCCTGCCCGGCGACCATTATCTCAACAAGGATGCCGACCGGCTGTTCGGGGCGATTCATCAGGCGATCGCCCGCCTCGTGCCTTCCGGTCCGGAGACTGCCCGATGATCCGAGTTCCCTTTCCCCTGCGCTTCCTCCTCCCGGTACTGGGCATCGCCCTGGCCGCGACCGCCCCGGCCCAGCCGTCGAACGCGCCCAGCCCTTATGGACGCTGGCTCAATCCGCACGGCGACGTGGAGGTTTCGGTGGCGCCCTGCGGGGCCATGCTTTGCGGCACCGTCACCTGGGTCGGCGGGCAGGCGCTGGCGGATGCCGCCGATGCGGGCGTGCCCCATCTGGTCGGCACCCAGCTCCTGCGCGACTATCATCCCGAAGGCAGCGGCGCCTGGCAGGGCGAGGTCTATGTGCCCGACATGGGCGAAAGCTTCTTCTCCCGCATTCACCAGAGCGATCCCGCGCACCTGAAGATCAGCGGCTGCATCCTGCACGGCCTGCTCTGCAAGTCGCAGACATGGACGCGCCGGCCGTGAACGCGCACCTCAAGTCGCTGGCAGCGCGGCTGGCGGTTCCCGCCCAGCTCGCCGTCGCCGCGCTGGTGCTCGGCCTTGCTGCGCTCTGCCTGCACCGGCTGGCCACATCGCTGGACATTCACGCCGTGCTGCGGACCGCGCGGGCGATCCCCGGCTGGCGGCTCGCGGCGGCGTTCGCGCTCACGGCCGGCAGCTACCTGCTGCTCACGGCCTACGATGTCATGGCCCTGCGCACGATCGGCCGCCCCCTGCCCTACCGCACGGCCGCGCTCGCCTCCTTCACCAGCTACACGCTGAGCCACAATCTCGGCTTCGGCATCCTTACCGGCGCAGCCGCGCGCCTGCGCATCTACGGTGCGAAAGGCCTCGGCACCGGCGAAGTCGCCCGCGTGACCGCCATCGCCGGGGTGACCTTCTGGACCGGTGTCTTCGCCTCGGCCTCGCTGGCGCTGCTGGTCCACCGCCGTCCGCTTGCCGTCGCCGGGCACGTCGTCTCGATGGGCGCGCAGCACGCGGCAGGCGCGGGCCTGCTGGCGCTGCTGGTAGGCGCCACGCTGATGGCGCGGCGCTGGCACCTGCCCCGCCCTGCCGCCATTGCCCGCATGACGCTGGTCGCCCTGGCCGACATCGCCGCCGCCTGCGGCACGCTCTACGTCCTGCTTCCGCACCTCGCCATCGCGCTCTATCCGCCGCTGCTGCTGGCCTATGTCCTGGCCATCGTCGTCGCGCTGGTGAGCCACGTTCCCGGCGGCCTCGGCGTGTTCGAGGCAACCGTCGTCGCGCTCTGCCCGCAAATCCCGCCCGGAGAACTGCTCGCCGCGCTGCTGGTCTACCGCATCGTCTATTACCTGCTGCCGCTGGCGCTCGCCCTCGTGCTGCTGGTCCGGCACGAACATGCGCGCTGGCGCCGTCCGGCAGCCCTTGCCGCGCGCGCGGCGGAGACCATGATCGTCGGCCTCGCGCCGCGCGTGATCGCGCTGCTGGTGTTCTTCGGCGGAGCGATCCTGCTGCTGTCCGGCACGACCCCAGCGCTGCCCGAACGCATGGCGGCGATCCGGGGCGTGGTGCCGCTGCCTTTCGTCGAAGCCTCCCAGATCGCCGCCAGTCTCGTGGGAACCACGCTGCTGCTGCTCGCCCCCGCGCTCTACCGGCGGCTCGACGCGGCTTTCCTGCTGACCCGCGCCCTGCTGCTGGCCGGGGCCTGCTTTTCGCTGGCGAAAGGCCTCGACTATGAAGAGGCGCTCACCCTGCTGGCGGTAGCGGGTGTTCTGCAACTGGCGCGCAAGGGTTTCTGGCGGCGGACCGCGCTCACCACCGACGTGATGAGCGTGAACTGGATCATGGCTATGGTCGCCACGATCGCGCTGATGATCGTGATCGGCTACTTCACCCAGACCTTCCCCGCCTATCGCAGCAGCCTCTGGTGGAAGTTCGCATGGTCGGGCGATGCCTCGCGCTACATGCGCACGAGTTTCGCGGTGGCGGTGCTGACCGGCGCTTTCGTGCTGCTGGCGTTCCTGCGCCCGTCCCGCCACGCAGTCCAGCCCGGAGACGCCCCGGTCGACGTGGCGCAGGCGCTGACCCATGCGGTGCGCAGCGAGGCGATGCTGGCGCTGACCGGGGACAAGCTGTTCCTTGCCGGACCCGACAGCCGCAGCATGCTGATGTATCAGGTGCAGGGCCATTCCTGGATCGTCATGGGAGACCCGGTGGGCGATCCGTCCGACTGGCCCGAACTGCTCTGGCGCCTGCGTGAGCGCGCCGATGCCAACCAGGGCCGCGTCCTGCTCTATCAGGTGACTCCCGCTGTGCTGCCGATCGCCATCGACATGGGCCTGCAACTGATGAAGTACGGCGAGGAGGCCCGTGTGCCGCTGGCCGAATTCGGGCTGGACGGTCCCGCCGCCCGCCCGCTGCGCCACGCCATGCGCCGCGCCGAGCGCGAAGGCGCGGAATTCGCCATCGTCCCGGCCGCCCGCACCGGCGCGATCATGGGCGAACTGCGCGCCGTTTCCGACGCCTGGCTGCACGCCAAGGGCCAGCGCGAGAAAGCCTTCAGCGTCGGCCGTTTCGAGGCGGACTACATCGCCCGCTGCGACATCGCCGTGGTCCGCTGCGAGGGGCGGATCGTCGCTTTCGCCAATCTCTGGAAGACGGCGGGCCGCGAGGAGCTTTCGGTGGATCTCATGCGGCACTGCGCCGAAGTGCCCTACGGCTGCATGGACTTTTTGTTCACCCGGCTCATGCTCTGGGGGCGGCAGGAAGGCTATCAGTGGTTCAATCTCGGCCTTGCCCCGCTCTCCGGTATCGAGGCACGGCGGCTCGCGCCGACATGGGCGCGCGCTGCGGGGATGCTGTTCCGCCACGGGGAAGCCTTCTACGGGTTCGAGGGCCTGCGTAACTACAAGGAAAAGTTCTGCCCGGTGTGGGAGCCGCGCTTCATCGCCTGCAACGGCGGCATGGCGACCGGCCGCGCCCTGCTCGATCTCCAGTCTCTGATCGCCGATGGCAAGGGCAGCGCGGCGCGTCAGCAGGCGCGGCTCCGCCTTCGCGATGCGGAAAAGCTTCAATTGGCCTGAGCGAAGCGCTCCCTGCGGTTCAGGCTGAACTCGATCGGCACGGACACGTCGAGTTCGTCGGGCCGGTCGCGCGGGATTTCCGGCAGGGGCTCCGCGCGCCGCACCATGCGAAGCGCTTCGGCATCGAGCGCGGCAAAGCCCGAGCGGCCCACCACTTGCGCGGAAAGCACTTCGCCTTTCCGGTTCATCCGGAAGCGGAGCTGCACCACGCCCTGCTGGCGGCGGCTGAGCGCATCGGCAGGATAGCGGCGCATCTCCTCGATCCGGGCGAGCAGCAGGCCCTCGAAAGTGGTGTCGCCCTTGCGCGGCTGCGGGGGAGGCGGCACGTCCACCGCATCGACAGCCATCCGCACCGGCTCGAACGTCAGCGCGGCGGGCGCGAATTCCACCGGCGGCGCCAGCACGAGCCGGGGCAAGGGCGCCGCCATGGCCGGGGCGACCGGCAATGTGCGGGCCGGAACCGGGGTCTCCCGGCTTTCCTTGGGCCGCGAGGGATGAAGAATGCGCACCGGCGCGGCCGGCAGGGCCTTGAGCCGCACGACCGTGACAGGCGGCGAAGGCGGCCGAACCGGGGCCGGGCCAAGGCGCCACTGCATGAACAGCACCGCCCCCAGCAGAACGTGGAACCCGGCCGCCATCGCGGCGGCCATGCACTTCCTGGAAACCGAGACCTGATCTGCGACGCGAGCCATGCCGCGCCTTATACGCTAATGCGAATTATTCGCAACACCTGCCAGTTCGGGAAGAAGTCTCCCGCAGTCAGGACGCCGCATCGGTGAGATAGGCGCCGGGCTTGATGTCCCGCATGGCCAATGTCGTGTTGAAGTGCCGCACGCCGGGGAGTCTTCGCAGCCGGTGGCGCAGGAACTCGTCCAGTTCCGGCACCCCGCCGGTCATGACGTGCAGCAGATAGTCGAAATCGCCCACCGTCGCGTGGCATGCCAGGATCGCCGGCTGATCGAGCACGGCGCGTTCGAATGCCTCGTGATGGTCGAACTCGATGGAAACATGGACGAAGGCGCTGGTGGAAAGCCCGATCGCGACCGGATCGATCGTGGCCCGGTACCCGGTAATGACGCCCGCCTTCTCCATCGCCTGCACGCGTTTCCAGCTTGGCGTCTTCGACAGTCCCGCCGTTTCGCCCAGGCTGGCGAAACTGAGCCGGGCATCACGCTCAAGCGCTTCGAGCAGGCGGGTGTCGAGGGCATCGAGGACCAGCGGCTTTCGCATCGGAACGTTCGTTCTCCAAAACCTGCAATATGTTGCCATACGCTCCGGTTATCGCCGGAAATTCCACGATATTTGGGCCAATGTCCCGGAACCGCGGTGCTAAACGTCCTCTCACACAAAGGATTGGGAGGCAATATGGAACGCCGCAAGGTCTACGAACTGCTCGAAGCGCCCGCGACGCTGGACTACGAGCTCTATCTCGACACCGAACGCCTGCTGTCCTGCCAGAAGCCCTTCGACGAGCTGTGCAACCGGGACGAACTCCAGTTCCAGATCGTCCATCAGGTCGAGGAGCTCTGGATGAAACTCATGGCCTATACCATCGTTGAGGTGGACGAGTATCTTCGCGCCGGGCACGCTCTGCGCGTCACCACCCTGCTAGCCCGCTGTCATCGGCTCCTGCGGATGATGATCGACCAGCTCGACGTCCTGGAAACCATGTCGCCCAAGGAGTACCAGCAGATCCGGCTTCAGCTTGGCAATGGAAGCGGCCAGGAATCGCCCGGTTTCCGCGTGCTCCTGCGCATCATTCCCGATCTTTGGCAAAGCTTCGAGGCGACCTATCTCACCGCCGCCGGCCGCACCGTGCGCGACATCTACGACCATGGCTACGCGCATGACGAAGCCTATGTCGTTGCCGAGGCGCTGATCGAGCTGGACGAACTGTTCGGCAAGTTCCGCTGGCATCACCTGTTCCTCATCCACCGCTCCATCGGCATGGGCTCCGCTTCGCTGAAGGGCCGCTCGGTCGACCTGCTCCAGGCGGGCGCGAAGCACCGCTTCTTCCCCGCGCTGTGGGACGTCCGGGTCGAGATGACGGACGAATGGAGCCACGATTATGGACGCGTGCGCGAAAGCATCGCCGAAGCCGGAGCCCACTGACCCTCATGCGCGACCTGTTCCACCTTCCCTCCGGCGGCCCCTATCTGCTCAGCCACTCGGTAGGCTGCCTGCCCCGCCGCGCCCGCGCCGCGCTGGAGGCAGGCTACCTCGAACCCTGGCAGCAGACGGGCGGCGCCGCCTGGGGGCCGTGGCTGGAGACGATCGAGGGCTTTCGCGCCGCACTGGCCGCGCTGATCGGCGCCGACACCGCCGAGGTCGCCCCGCAGCAGAGCGTATCGGCCGCGCTGTTCTCCTTCCTTTCGGGCCTCCGGGCGGTCGGCGGGCGGAACCGCATCCTGATGTCGGAACAGGCCTTCCCCACGGTCGGCTTCGTCGCTGCGGGACTGGAACGACTGGGTTTCGAGACCGCGTTCATCCCCGCCGCACGCTCACCGGGCGACGCGGCGAACTGGGAGAGCCACATCGACGGCAGCGTCGCCGCCGTCGTCGCCATGCATGTCCACTCCAACACCGGGGTGGTTTCGCCGCTCGCCGAAATTGCGGCGCTGGCACGCCATCATGGCGCGATCTCGGTCGTCGATGCCGCACAGTCTGCCGGAATCCTGCCGATCACGCCTCGCGAATGGGGGGTCGACGCGGTGATCGGGTCGAGCGTGAAATGGCTCTGCGGCGGACCGGGCGCAGCTTGGCTCTGGCTCCGCCGCGAACTGGCAGGCGTGATCGAGCCGCTGGATCTCGGCTGGTTCGGCCACGAAGACCCCTACGCCTTCGATATCCGGCATTTTCGCCATGCCGCCGATGCCCGCCGCTTCCAGGGCGGCAGCCCGTCCATCGCGCCATTCGCCCTCGCCCGCGCCGGGATCGAGACGATCCTGGAGATCGGGCAGGACGAGATCCTGCGCGGCAATCGCGCCTGCATCGCCGCCTTTGCGGAAGCCGTGGGCCGCCCGGTCGACATGACGGATCGCGGCGGCACGCTGTGCCTCGCGTTCGATGATCCGGCCGCGATTGCCTCGGCGCTGAGCGCGCAGGGCTTTCATTTCGACATGCGGGGCAAGTGCCTGCGCGCCTCGTTCCACGCCTGGAACAGCCCGGAAGAAGCCGCCCTGCTCGGCCGGACGATCGCAGACACGAGGCTGGCGTTCCGCCCCGCGGCCTGACCGCCGCCGCATGTCCTTGGGGATCGGAAGGCGCGCCCGGCTTTTCGTGACCCGGCAGGAATGCTAGTCGGTGGCTCCTGAAAGCGCGATCCCGCCGGATGCGGGACATATCCGGGAAAGACAGACAAGACGATGACCGAAGCAATCCAGCCCGCGCCCGCCGCGCTGCCAAAGACCCTGTCCTGGCCGCACCTGCTGGCGCTCGGCGTCGGTTCCATCGTCGGCACCGGCATCCTGACGCTGATCGGCGTCGGCGCCGACCGTGCCGGTCCGGCAGTGCTGGTTTCCTTCGCCATCGCCGGTGCCATCTGCGCCTGCGCCGCGCTCGCCTATGCCGAGCTTTCGACGATGATGCCCACCGCCGGCAGCGCCTACAGCTACAGCCACAAGGTGCTGGGCAGCACGATAGGCTGGATCGTCGGCTGGAGCCTGATCCTCGAATATTCGCTGGTGGTATCGACCGTCGCGGTCGGCTGGTCGGGCTATGCCTCGCCGCTGCTCCACGCGGTGGGCTTCCCGAAGGCACTGACCGAGGGCCCGGAACTGGGCGGTCTCGTCAATGTCCCCGCCGTGTTCATCATCGCCGTCGTCGCGGGCCTGCTCGCCTTCGGCACGCGGGAAAGCGCGCGGATCAACACGGTGCTCGTCGTCATCAAGATCCTGACGCTCAGCCTCTTCGTCGCCGTGGCCCTGCCCGCGTTCGACGCCGCCAACCTTTCCCCCTTCATGCCTTACGGCTTCGGCAAGTCGATGAGCCCCGACGGGATCGAACGCGGCGTCATGGCCGCCGCCGCGATCATCTTCTTCGCCTTCTACGGTTTCGATGCGATCTCGACCGCGGCCGAGGAAACCCGCAATCCCAGCCGGGACCTCGTGATCGGCATCATCGGCTCGCTGGCGATCTGCACGCTCGTCTACGTGCTGGTTGCCGCCGCCGCGATCGGCGCGATGCCCTTTACCCGCTTCGCCGACAGCCCCGAGCCGCTCGCCCTGATCCTGCGCCAGATGGGCCGCGAGCCGGTCGCCCGCGTCGTCGCCATCGCGGCCGTGATCGCCTTGCCCACCGTGCTGCTCGGCTTCCTCTACGGCCAGAGCCGCATCTTCCTCGCCATGGCCCGCGACGGCTTCCTGCCCGCCTCGCTCGCAAAGCTCTCGTCGCGCGGAACCCCGGTGCGGGTCACGACGATGACGGCGGTGATCGTGGCCATCCTGGCCGGCATCCTGCCGATCTCGGAAATCGCCGCGCTCGCCAATGCCGGAACCCTCATCGCCTTTGCAGCAGTGGGCACCTGCCTGATCGTGCTGCGAAAGCGCGAACCCGGCGCGCACCGCCCGTTCCGCGTGCCCGCGGGCATTCTCGTCGGCGTGCTGACGATCGGCGGCTGCCTCTATCTCTTCGCGAGCCTGCCGAACAAGACGCTGCTGGCCTGCCTCGGCTGGAACGTCCTGGGTGCCGCGCTCTTCCTGCTCCATGGTCGCCGCCGCGCCGCCTGACGCGCGCGCCCCGACCGGACCGGTGAACTCCCGTTCATCGGCTTGCAACCCTGTAATCCGCCCATTACCGATGGCCGGATGATCGCCTTTACCCGAACGGCCGCTGCGGTCGGCGCGCTGCTTGCGCTTTCCCTTGCCGCCCCGCGCACCGTCCAGCCTGCAATGGCTGCCGAACCGGTCGTCCCCGTGCTTTACGGCGGCGCCACGGTGATCGACGGCACGGGCGCAGGCGCCCGCGCCAATCAGGACATCCTCGTCCAGGGAGACCGCATCCTCGCGATCGGTCCGCACGGTTCACTCCCGGCGGAAGAGGTCGCAGGGGCGCGCAAGGTCGATCTTTCCGGGCGCTGGGTCATTCCCGGCCTGATCGACACGCACGTGCACATGGCGACCCCGCCGAACCCGAAGCGCGCGCAAGGCCAGCTCCGCCGCCTGCTCTATGGCGGCGTGACCTCGGTACGGGACATGGCGGACGACCTGCGCTCGGTCAGCGAACTCGCGCGCGCGGCCCTCGTCGGCGAAATTCCGGCGCCGGACATCTATTCCGCCGCCGTCATGGCCGGGCCGCCGTTCTTCGGCGATCCCCGTGTCGGCGCGGTCAGCATGGGATACACGCCCGGCACCGCGCCCTGGGCACAATCGATCGACGCCAGGACCCCGATCCCCACCGCGATCACCCTGGCGCGCGGCACCGGCGCCACCGCGATCAAGATCTACGCCGACCTTCCCGCCGATCGCATCGCCGCGCTCACCGCCGAGGCACACAGGCAGGGCATGAAGGTCTGGGCGCACAGCGCCGTCTTCCCGACACGCCCGGCCGACGTCATCGCCGCCGGGCCCGACGTGGTCAGCCACGCGTGCTACCTCGCCTATCAACTCGAACCGGTCATGCTCGCCTCCTACGAGGACCATACGCCCGTTCACGAGAACCTGCTGGCGAAGAAGGGCGACGATCCCGTGATCGCCGGGCTCTACCGCGACATGCTGGCGCGCGGCACCCTGCTCGACGCGACCGGGAGCCTGTTCGCGCGCTATGACCGGCTGCGCAGGGAACACCCGGAAACCCGCGCGCTGCGCTGCACCGGCGCAGCCACCGCGCGCCTCGTGCGGCAGGCATGGAAAGCGGGCGTGCCGATATCGACCGGAACCGATTTCGAGGCCGATACCGCCAGCCCATGGCCCGCGCTTTACGACGAGCTGGACTTCATGGCCCGCGATGTCGGGATGCCGCCGCTGGCCGTGATCCATGCAGCAACGCTCATAGGGGCCAGGGCCGCCGGGCAGGAGAAGGACACCGGATCGATCGAGCCGGGCAAGCTTGCCAACTTCGTGGTGCTCGGCGCCGATCCGCTGAAGGATATCGCCAACATTCGCAGCATCGAAAGCACGGTGAAACGCGGCAAGGCCTATGCCCGCGCCGATTACAAGCCCGTGACGACCGAGGAAATGGGAACGGACGATGATTGACCGGCGTGCACTGATCGCCCGCGGCGCGATGACCATGGCCGCCGCAACTTTCGCACCGGGCACGGCCATGGCCGCGGCGGCATCCGCAAAGGGCCGGATCGACGACTGGATCGTAATCAATGCGCTGGGCGGCCTCGCCGATCCCAACTGCGAAAGCGGCGCCGATGTGGAGCAGTTCACGCCGCGCGTGCTGGCCGAAGCGGCGGCCTCGGGGCTGACGGCGGTGAACGTCACGCTGGGATATGTCTCCGGGCCTGCCGAGCCTTTCGAGTTCAGCGTGCGCGAAATCGCGCAAACCGATGCCGCGATCCGCGCCAACAGCGGCAGGCTGGCAAAGATCCTGACCGCCGCCGACATCCGCAAGGCCAAGGCGGACGGCAAGGTCGGCGTGATCTACGGCTTCCAGAACGGCGCGATGATGGGCAGCGATGCGAGCCGCGTCGATATCTTTGCGGGCCTTGGGGTGCGCGTGTTCCAGCTTACCTACAATCCGGCGAACCAGCTTGGCGACGGTTCGATGGCACCGGAAAACCGGGGTCTGACGCCGTTCGGCCGTGAGGTGGTGGAGCGGCTCAACGCGGCGAAAGTGATGGTCGATCTCTCGCACAGCGGCGAGCGGACCTGCCTCGAGGCGGCGCGCCTGTCCCGCGTGCCGATATCGATCAACCACACCGGCTGCCGCGCCGTAACCGACCTGCCCCGCAACAAGACGGACGCCGAACTGCGGCTTGTGGCGGAAAAGGGCGGGTTCGTGGGCATCTACTTCATGCCCTTCCTCAACGCTTCGGGCCATGCCACGGCGCAGGACGTGGTGCGCCACATCGATCATGCCGTGAACCTGTGCGGCGAGGATCATGTCGGCATCGGCACGGATGGCACCGTCACCCAGATCGACGACCTCCAGCACTACCAGAGCGTCCTTGCAAAAGAGATCGCCGAACGCCGGGCCGCCGGGATCAGCGCCGCGGGCGAACGGCCGGACACCTACCCCTTCATCACCGACCTGCGCGGCCCCGACCAGTTCCGCGAACTGGCCCGCCTGCTCGCCGCGAAGGGTTATTCGAGCACGCGGATCGAGAAGATCATGGGTCTGAACTTCCTGCGCCACGCGCAGACCGTCTGGGGCGGCTGAGCCCGCCCTGTCAGGCGTGCGTGATCGCGCCCGCTTCCCACAGCGGGGCGCCACGGGTTTCGCGCAAGGACGGGATCGTGCGCCCATCCCGGTCGGTCACGCCGTATTCGGCGGCGAGTTCGGCGTTGATGAATGTCCCGCCGGAGCGCGCGTGCAGGTTCGGGTCCATGGCCAGCGCCGCGATCACCCGCCCCGGGAACTCCGGCGAAGAACCGGCCGCGCTGTTGAGCTGGCTGGCCATGCCTGGCACCGACTTGAGGTTCTCCAGCGCGCGTTCGGTATACGTGAAACCCTGCCAGAGCGAGAGCGCCGTCACGCCTGTTTCGCGCAGTTCGTGGCCCATGTCGCGCATCATCCGGTCGGTCGCGGTCTTGGTCGTGCCGAAGACCACGTCGTAAGTGTACGTCACCCCGACATAGCCGGAAAGCGCCGCGATCAGGCCCGATCCCTGCGGCACCATGATCCGCGCGGCGTGCCAGGCCGCGATGTAGGCGGCGCGCAGCCCGGTATCCCAGACTTCCCATTCCGCCAGCGGCTTTTCCCAGAAACCGTCACGCCGGGTCATCGCCTCGGGAATGGCCATGGCGTTGTTGACGAGCAGATCGAGCCGGCCCTCCTCACGCTCGATCCGTTCGAAAACGGCCGCGATCTGCGCCTCATCCGCAAGGTCCATCTGCACGGCAATGCCCTTGCCGCCGCGCGCGTCCACTTCGGCCACCGTTTCCGCCAGCGTTCCCGGCAAGGCGCTCTGCCCCGCCTCCACCGTTCGGCCGGTGACGTAAACCGTGGCGCCATGTTCGGCCAGGGCACAGGCGATGCCCTTGCCGATGCCGCGGCTGGCACCCGTGACGAGCGCGACCCGGCCGACCAGCCCGTCGGAAATCCGTGCCATCAGCCCTGCTCCCTGGCCGGATTGCGCGGCGCGCGGCGATTGACCAGCGGCCGCTGATAGGAGGGGTCTTCCGCGTTCCGGCTCGATACGCCGTTCAGCGCGATATCGGGTACGTCGGCGAAGGGAATGGGCATCGGTTGCGGCACGAAGCCCCATTCGATCACATTGGTCCGCAGCGCGATTTTCCACTGCCCGTCCCGCCTTTCGAGCCGGTCGATATAGCGCCCGCCGGCAACCCACAGGCTTTCATCGCGGTTGCGGCCGGTGAACTGGTAGTAGGTTTCGGTATGGGCCGTATCGCCGTCGAGGTCGATCGTGGTCTGGAGCAGGGCGTGATGGGTCAGGATCTGCCCCGCCTCGTGCATCGGGATCGCCCAGTCCCAGCAATCCGCCGCACTGCCGACGAACGGCCCCGCCGCCGTTTCCGCATCCTCGTGGAAGGCCGACAGATAGATGTCCCGATCGAAACGATCCATCCCGCGCGAAAACCGCGCGAGGCACTCCATGATGTCCTGCTTGTCGAGCAGTTCGCCAAGACGGCTTTCACGGTCACTTGCCACGGTAATCGACCTCCGAAATCGGCTTCCAGACCGGTGAGCCCCGGCTTGCACGGGCCGAGGCGATCACGCTGCCGTCCACGTCCGCAATCCCGTATTCCTGCGCCAGTTCGGCTGTGACGAATTCCCCGCCCGATCGTTTCATGATCTGCGGATCGGCTGCCAGCGCAGCCACGACGCGGCCGGGGTGTTCCACCGAACTGCCCTGCATCGAGGTGATAGAGGTGGTCATCCGGTCGCCCATCCTGGCGAGGTTGTCCCGCGCCTTCTCGGTGAGCGTCAGCCCCTGCCAAAGGGTGAGCGAGGCGACGCCGTGCGGCTCCAGCTCGATCGCCATGTCGCGCGCCATGCGGTCTACCGCGGATTTCGAGGTACCGAAGATCACGCCGTAAGTATAAGTTACTGCAGCAAAGCCGGAGATCGCCACGATCAACCCCGAGCCCTGCGGCGCCATGATCCGCGCCGCATGCCACGCCGCAACATAGTTGGAACGCACGCCGACATCCCACATCTCGAGATTGGAAAGCGGCTTTTCCCAGAAACCCTTGGGCTCCAGCAGATCGTCGGACAGCGTGAAGGCGTTGTTGACGAGAATGTCGAGCCGGCCCTGCTCCCGCTCGATCTGTTCGAAGAGGGCCGCCACTGCCGCATCGTTTCCATGGTCGCAGGCGACCGCCACGCCGCTACCGCCGCTTGCGCGCCCGCGTTCGTCACATTCGGCCGCAGTGCCGCCGACGGTGCCGGGCAGGTAATAGTCCCCCTCGCGCACGGTGCGTCCGGTGACGTAGACCGTCGCGCCCTGCTCGGCCAGCACCAGCGCGATGCCCTTGCCGATACCCCGGCTGGCGCCCGTGACCAGCGCGACCTTTCCGGACAGCGGCGCGCTCATCCGCGATCTCCCGCGAACCATGCCTCGCTGTAATCGCCCTTGGCCCGGCCGGGGAAATGCTCAGCGGTAAAGGGATAGCCCATGACACCCCTGGACCAGTCCGCCGCGGCGCCCCAGTCCTGCTCCCAGTCGTAGAGCATCACCCGCCCGGCGATGCGCCACTCTCCCCCGCGCTTCTCGAAACTGTCGAGATAGCGGCCGCCGATGCAGGTGTCGCGGTCGCCATTGCCCATGTCGACGCGGTGATAGGAAAAGACGTGCGTTTCCGCCTTCGCACGGTCTCCGTCCAGTTCGATAAACGATTGGCCGATCAGGTGCTGGGTGTCCTTGATCGCATCCGCGCCCGGAACGACCCATGCCAGATAGGTTTCGAAATCGCCGCTGTGGACGCCGTAGTCGAAACGGGCCTCGGGCCACCAGCAGCCCCGGATAAGCTCCGCGCTGCGCCGATCCTCGCCCCGCGCCAGCCGCGCGACACAATCCCGGATGGCTTCGCGATCGACGAATGCCGCCAGTTCAGGGCTCATGCTTCCTCTCCGTTATCGGTTCTTTCAAGCCCGTATCGCATCGCCATGCCCGCCAGACTTGACATATCCGGACAGAAAACCGGCATCGCCCCGGCGTCTCGCCGGGGCGGGACCGGACCTCAGCGGAACTTCGCTCCGAACTGTATCCCGTAAGTCACCGGCGCATTCCATACCGAGCCGGTGCCAAGCGTATTGAACAGCACCTGCGTGCGATAGCGGCGGCCCGTCACGTTATCGCCGTAGATCGCCACGGTGTAGCGGTCGGAGGGATCGGTCCATTCCGCGCGCAGGGCGAGCACTTCGTAGCCCTTCTGCTTGAACTGCTGTTCGGGGTCGAAGTAGAAGCTCGAGGTGTAGTAGAGGTTGCCCGACAGCATGAGCCTGCCGCCGCCGAGATCGAGACCGTAGCTGGCGCCGATATTGCCGGTGAATTCGGGCGCGCGCTGCATCTTGTAGCCGGAGGCATCGGTCGTCGTCTGGGTAAGCGCGCCGGGGCCTATACCGCCCAACGCCGTGGGAATGCAGGCGATCGGGTTCGTCAGATCCGCAACGGTCGGGTCGCAGTAACTGTAGTACGGGGCGTTCGGGAACGACTTGTAGCGCGCATGGGTCCAGGCAGCGCCGCCCAGCAGGCTGAAATCGTTCGTCACCTTGTAGCGGAGCTGGGCTTCGAGTCCGTAGATTTCCGAGGATGCGGCATTGCGGATCTGCGCCGCGCCGCTCTGGAAGCTGGAAACCTGGAGGTTCTTGTAGTCGTAGTAGAACCCGGCAAGGTCGGCCTGGAGGCGGCGGTCGTCGTACTTGAAGCCCACTTCGAAGGCGTTGATCTTCTCCGGCTTCACCGGCTGCTGCGAATAGCCGCCCACGTTGAGGATGCCGGCCTTGTAGCCGCGCGTGAACGAGGCATAGACGCTCGATTCCTCGCTCGGCTTGTAGCGCACCACCACGCGCGGCGTGAAGCTGTCGTTCTTGAGCGTGTTGACCGGGATGCGCACGCCCGCTCCCCCGGAATAGGGCACGACTTCGCCGTTGGGGCCGATATAGGACGTGGTGGTCGCGTTGGTGACGAAGTAGCCGTCATCGACGATATCGTGGCTGTAGCGACCGCCGAGCGTGAAGAAGAGGCTGTCGCTGACCGCATAAGTGGCATCGAGGAAGGCGGCGTAGGACTTCGTATTGGTGTTCGAACCGCCGAACTGGCCGTAAGGCGAACCGCCGAAGCTTGCCCCGATGTCCCAGGTATCGCGGATCTGGAAGTAATTGAGCCCCGCAGTCCACTGAAGCGGCGACCCCGGCTTGGAATTGAACAGGAATTCCTGGCTCCAGGTCTCGTCATTGACGCCGACGTAGATGTTGAAGAACGGCAGCCCGGTGGCGTCGAGATCGCCGTAATAGGGCGACAGGTCCTTGCGATACTGGGTGTAGGAGGTGAAGTCCGCCACGCCGAGGTCAGCCTTTATCGTGGCCTGGAGCGCGTCTGAATTGGTGCGGAAGCTGACCGGCGTGTTCAGCAGGACATCGCCCGGCTTGGTCGCATAAGTGGAGCTGGGCGCGTAGAGATAGACCAGCGGCAGGCCCTTCGAGCTCGAAGTCCCGTAGAACGCCTGCCCGGCGGAGGAAATCTTGTCGAAGAAGCCCGCGCCGCCCGACTTGTCGACATAGGCATTGACGAGCTGGGTCGTGGGATCGTCGGTCTCCGCATGGATCCAGCGCAGCAGCAGCGAGACGTCGTCGGTGATATCGGCCTTCAGGCCGACCCGGATCGACCAGTTTTCATACCTGCCGATGTTGTCGTCATCGTTGGACAGATCGGTGAAGTAGCCGTCTCCGCGCCGGTAGAGACCCTCCACGTCGAGCGCCACGCGGTCGCTGATGCCGAAGGTGGCATAGGCCTGCGCCTTCACGGCGTTGAAGCGGCCATAGCTGACCTTGGCCTGGGCGCTGGTTTCGGTGCTGGGTTCGGCCGTGGAGACGATGATCGCGCCGCCGGTGGTGTTGCGTCCGAACAGGGTGCCCTGCGGCCCCTTCAGCACTTCGATGCCGCGCACGTTCAGCAGATCGAAGTCCGACATGTAGGTATTGGCCTGGAAGAAGCCGTCGACATAGATGCCGACATTGGGGCCGCCGCCGGAGGTGGTGATGGCGGTGCCGACGCCGCGAATGGTCGGCTGGACGGCGGGGCCCTGACTGTCGAAGCGCAGGCCCGGCGTCACCCTTGCGGTATCGGAAAGCTGGTTGACGTTGGCGGTGGCGAGCTGCTCCTGCCCGAGCGAGGTCACGCTGATCGGCACATCGCGCGATTGTTCGGCGCGGCGCTGCGCGGTGACGATGATCTCGGTGCCGGTGGGCGTTTCGGCGGCGGGCTGCTGCTGGGCCAGAGCCATGCCGGGCACACCTGCAGCGGCGGCCGCAAGCGCGAGCATGGAAACCGATCGCGCGGAAATCGAGCGCACCATTCAAAAACCTCCCCTGTATGCGCTGCCGTCCGTATGTTCGCGGCTTCGCGCATCTGAACCGAGGAAGAAGCCCCGGCCCCCGGCGAACCGCCGCAAGAACGGACCTGAGCCGACCTCTTCCTCAACCTGATGGTAATGCCCTCTGCCGGGCGCCGTAGCTTGACGAATTCGGACAAACTGGAATGCGCACCGCCGGTTTCGCCATGGCGATAACGGCTCGGCGGTGCGGATTGCCGGGGCATGTTGCTTTCATGTCGCGCATCCGCCTTGACCGATCCCGACGAAGTTGCGCGAAGTCCAAGCCTTCCTCACGCCCGACTAAATCGATCCGATTATGCAAAAACATTTTCTTTTTGCGACGGGACGTGCTTTTTTGACAGTCAAAGCCAAGAGGCACTGAAGGGATGGGGATGATGAAGGGAATGAAGATTTCCGCGCGCGCGGTTCTGGCAACTGCCTGTGCGATGCCGCTTCTTGTCCTGGCCAATTCGGTCTTCGCGCAGGGCGCCGGGCCGGTCGATCTGGAAGTGATTCCCGCCGCGCCCACCTGGTCCAGCGATGTCGCGCCCGGATCGTCCTGGACGCTGAGCTTCTGGGCCGCCCTTGCCAGCAATTCGCACGGACAGCTCGTCGCCCTGGCCGACCCGGCAGGAACCCCGATCGTGTCGATCGCGCTCGACGGCGCAAGGCCCGTGCTCTCGGCCGGGGAAGACAGCGCCTCCGGCCCGGTGCTGCGCGATGCGGCAGGCTGGCACCATTTCGCGCTGGTCGCCACCGACAAGGGCGAGCGGCTCTATATCGACGGCCGGCCGGCAGCGGCGCTGGCCCGCCCTCTCGCATCACCGCCCGCCAGACTGCTGGTAGCGCCATCCGCCAACCCTTCGGGCAGCGTGGCGGGCCGCATCGCCGGGTTGAAGCTGGAGGCCGGCGCGGCGGCAGAGGCCGACTTGCGCAAGGCCGCCGCGCAGGCGCCCGATCCCGCGCTGATCCAGTTTACCGAGACCAGCGCCCGCTGGCCGCTTCAGGTGCGCCAGATGCAGGGCCAGCTCACGCCCCAGCCTCCCGCCACCCTGCCCCGCAGTGCTACCGCGCCGGACAAGCCGGTCGCCAAGCCGGTGCCGCAAGTCCCCGCCCTGGCGCCGCAGGGCGATGCGCGGTGGACCTTGCAGAAGTGGACGCTGGCCGAGGCGCCGGCCGTTTCCGGCGATGCCGCTGCCATCTCCCGCCCCGGCTTCACGACCGGGAAGTGGTACGCGGCCACCGTTCCCGGCACCGTGCTCACCACCCTTGTCGACCGGGGCGTCTATCCCGACCCCGCGCACGGGCTGAACAACCTCGTCATTCCCGAAAAGCTGGCGCGGCAGGACTACTGGTATCGCACCGAGTTCGATCTTCCCGCAGAAGCTTCCGGCAAGCGGCTGGAATTGCTGCTGAACGGGGTGAACTTCAGTTCGCAGGTCTGGGTAAACGGCACCGAGGTCGGCACCACCAGAGGGGCCTTCGTGCGCGGCCGCTTCGATGTCTCGCCCTACCTGAAGCCCGGCCGCAACGCCGTGGCCATCCGCGTTTCGCCGCCGCCGCATCCGGGCCGCGCCCATGAGGAATCGCTGACGGCAGGCGTTGGCGAGAACGGCGGGGCGATGATGCTCGACGGGCCGACCTTCGGCGCCTCCGAAGGCTGGGACTGGATCCCCACCATCCGCGACCGCCAGACGGGGCTCTGGCAGGACGTGCAGCTCCTCGCCTCGGGCGATGTGCGGATCGGCGATCCGCAAGTCGTCACCACCCTGCCCAATCCCGACAATTCCGTGGCCAATGTCGAGATCACGGTTCCGGTCTCCAACCTGTCGGACCAGCCCCGCACCGCAACCGTGCGCGCCGCTTTCGACGACGTGACCGTGGAGCGATCGATCACCGTTCCGGCGCGCCAGTCCGCCTCGGTGCGCTTCTCGCCCGAGACCGACGCCGTGCTGGCGGTGCGCAATCCCCGGCTCTGGTGGCCCAACGGATACGGCGACCCGGCGCTGCACACGCTTCACCTGACCGCCTCGGTCGATGGCGGCAAGTCCGATGCGAAGGATCTGCGCTTCGGCATGCGGCAGGTCACTTACGAACTCTCGCTGGTGGACGGCGAAGGCAATCTCGACCGGGTCGCCATCGACTTCGAGAAGGCGCGGGCGCTCGGCCAGCAGATCGTGGACGAACGGCACGAGGCGATCCGGCAGGTGCGCGGCGGCTGGGCCTATTCCTTCGCGCCCGGCGCCGAGAACTCCCCCGCCGTCACCCCGATCCGGGGCGACGAGGGCCTTTCGCCGTTCCTCGTCCTGCGCGTCAACGGCGTGCGGATCGCCGCGCGCGGCGGCTCGATCGGCATGGACGACTTCATGAAGCGCGTGGACCGCGAGCGGCTGGAGCCCTTCTTCAAGCTGCACAAGAACGCCCACGTCAACGTCATCCGCAACTGGGTGGGCCAGAATACGCAGGCCAGCTTCTTCGATCTCGCCGATGAATACGGCCTCATGGTCATGAGCGATTTCTGGGAATCGACGCAGGACTACAATATCGAGGCCGAGGACGCGGACCTGTTCCTCGGCAATGCCAGGGACGTGGTCCAGCGGTTCCGCAACCATCCCTCGATCGTGCTGTGGTTCGGCCGCAACGAAGGCGTGCCGCAACCGATCCTCAACGAAGGGCTGGACACGCTGCTCCGCAAGGAAGACGGCACGCGCCTTTACATGACCTCGTCCAATCGCATCAGCCTGCACGATTCCGGCCCCTACAACTGGCGCGCGCCGGAGAAGTACTTCACCGAATACTCGAAGGGCTTCGCGGTCGAGGTGGGCACGCCGTCCTTCCCGACACTGGAATCGTGGGAGCGCGCGATCCCGGCGAGCGAGCGCTGGCCGATCAGCGATACCTGGGCCTATCACGACTGGCACCAGACCGGGAACGGCGCGGTCAAGACCTTCACCGATGCCATGGACCGCGAATTCGGCAAGCCGACCAGCCTGCCCGATTTCGAGCGCAAGGCGCAGATGCTGGAATACGAAAGCTACCGTGCGATCTTCGAGGGCATGAACGCCGGCCTCTGGACCGAGAATTCGGGCCGCATGCTCTGGATGACCCAGCCCGCCTGGCCGAGTTCGGCGTGGCAGATCCTATCCTCCGACTATGACACCCACGGCGCGTTCTACGGGATGAAGAAGGCCTCCGAGCCGGTCCACGTCCAGATGAACCTGCCGGACCACAAGGTGATCGTGGTCAACAACCGCATGGCCGCGCTTTCCGGCGTGACCGTGCGGGCCAGGGTGCAGGCGCTCGACGGCCGCCAGCTTGCGGCGCAGGAGACGAAACTCGATCTCACCGCCGGCAAGGTGGGCGAGGCCTTCACGCTCGACCTTGCGCCGCTCATGGCCTCGGGTCCGGTTCTGGTGCGACTGGAGGCGGTCGACACATCGGGAACCCGGCTTTCCGACAACTTCTACTGGCAGGCGGCGAGCGACGAAGCGCTTCAGGCGCTCAGCGCCATGGCGCAGGTGCCCCTCACCGCAAGCGCAAGGGCGGCGCAGGACGGCGACGAGACGAGGATCGAGGTCACCTTGACCAACCCCGGCACGACAGCCGCGATCCAGACCAAGCTGACCCTGTTCGATGCCAAGGGAAAACAGGTGCTTCCGGCCTATTTCTCGGACAACTACGTCTCGCTTCTGCCGGGAGAGACCCGTAACGTGACGATCACCGCGCCCACCGCTGCCGCCGGCAATTCACCTTCGGTCAAGCTGCGCGGCTGGAACGTCGAACCCCGGACCATCGCCACAGGAAAATGACCTTGCGCCTGAAAATTCTGCCTGCTTTCGCCCTTCCCTCCCTTGCCCTGTCCTCCCTGGCTCTTTCCGCGCCGGTTCTTGCCCAGACGGCTCCGACCGCGCCCGCTGCGCCCAATGCGGCGCAGGCGGCGGACCTGCGCCTGCGAACTGACTGGGCCTGGACGACGCGCTACCGGGACGCCAATCTGGCGGATGCGGCCACTGCTGCCCGCCCCCGCATCGTGCTGATGGGCGATTCCATCACGCAGGGCTGGTACGATCTCGATCGCCCCTTCTTCACGCCGGGCCGGATCGGACGCGGCATCGGCGGGCAGACGACCTCGCAGATGCTGCTGCGCTTCCGGCAGGACGTGATCGATCTCAAGCCGCAGGTCGTGCAGATCATGGCCGGAACCAACGACATCGCCGGTAATACCGGGCCGATGACCGACGAGCAGATCCAGGGCAACTTCCGCTCGATGGTGGAACTGGCCCAGGCGCACGGCATCCGCGTGGTGATCGCCTCGATTCCCCCGGCCGACCTGTTCCCCTGGCGCCCCGGCCTCGACACGGGATCGCGCATCCAGCGCATCAATGCCTGGCTCAAGAGCTATGCCGTAAAGACCGGCGCGGTCTATGCCGATTACTGGACGGCGATGAAGGGCACCGGCCTCGGCGCGCGCGAGGGGCTCACCTCCGACCATGTCCACCCGACGCCCGCCGGATATGAAGTGATGAACAAGGTTGCCGAGGCAGCATTCAAACAGGCCCTCGCCCTGCCCGCGACAAGGCCGCTGGCCGCCGCCCGCGTGCCATGATCGGCGCTCTGGCGGCGCTCGTCCTGACTGCGGCGGGGACGAGCGCCGCCGCGCCCGTGGTGGAGACCGATGCCGGCGCGATCCGGGGCGAGACCGCCGAAGACGGGCGCAGCCTGTTTCGCGGCATTCCCTTTGCCGCGCCGCCCATCGGCGACTTGCGCTGGCAGCCCCCGCAACCCGCCATGCCGTGGCAGGGCCTGCGCGAAGCCACGCGCTCAGCCCCGGCCTGCATGCAGGTGGATTACGGCTGGAACCATGAAGCGGCGGCGAACCAGTCGGAGGATTGCCTCTATCTGGAAGTCGGCACGCCATCGTTGCGGCCTGAGAAGCCGCTGCCGGTCATGGTCTGGATCCACGGCGGCGGCAATCGCGGCGGCGGCGGTGCGGGCACGATCTCCTCGCCGATCGTCAGGCGCGGCATCGTGCTGGTCAGCGTGCAGTACCGGCTCTCCGCGCTCGGCTTCCTGTCCCACCCGGCGCTCGGCGCACATTCGGGCAATTACGGGTTGATGGACCAGCAAGCCGCCCTGCGCTGGGTCCAAGCCAATATCGCCCGCTTCGGCGGCGATCCGGCGAATGTGACGATCTTCGGCGAATCCGCAGGGGCTCAGGACGTCGGGCTGCAAATGCTCTCGCCCGGCGCCCGGGGGCTGTTCGCCAAGGCCATCGCCGAAAGCGGAACTCCCGGCTTCGGCCTGCCGCCCCGGAGCCTGACCGAAAACGAAACACTCGGCGAGCATATCGCCGTGGCCGCCGGGGCCCCGCCCCATGCCTCGGCACGGCAGCTTCGCGCCGTCCCGGCAGCGGCGCTCATCGCCGCCAGCGAGGCGGCGGACGTTCCCGCGCTGGATGATGACAGCTTCATCTGGCTTCAGGCCGTGGTCGACGGAGTGGTGCTGACGGAAACCCCGGCAGCATCGCTGGCACGCGGGACCGGCAACGACATTCCGCTGATATTGGGCAACAACTTCCACGAACTCGGCCTTCACGGCACGCCGCAGCGGGCCATCGCGCAGGGGTTCGGAACGAATGCGCCCAGCGCGCTGAAGGCATATGGCCTGACGCGCGCTGGCACGCCGCCCGCCGATCTCGAATTACGGCTGGCGAACGACCTGACATTCCGCTGCCCCGCCCTGCATGTCGCGGCGGCCCGCGCGCATGGCGGCGGGCGCACCTGGCATTACCAGTTCAGCATCGACGGCCCCGGAGAAGCCCCGGTCACCCACGGTTCGGAAATTCGCTACGTCCTCGGCGCCGCAGGGAGCGCGGAAGGCGCGCTCGCCCCGCTCGCCGCTTACTGGACCGCGTTTGCAGCCACGGGCGATCCCAATGCCGCCGGGCTGCCCGCATGGCCCCGTTTCGGTGCGGACGCCGCCACGCTGGAATTCACCGCGAACGGCGCACGGCTGGTGCCCCGCCTTTCCGGCGAGGTCTGCGCGCTGCGCAGCGCACCCTGATCGGGGTCAGGCGGCAGGAACCGCCTCGTCCAAGTCCCAGAGCAGCGCCGCGCCGCGCACGCCCGAACTGTCGCCCCAGCGCGCCCGCACCACTTCGCCGGTCCACGCGCCGGAGAAAGTCCGCGCCCGCACGGCCTGCGCCAATCCCTCGTAGATCGGCTCGACATTCGACATGCCGCCGCCCAGCACGATGGCGTCTGGATCCAGCAGGTTGGCAACCACCGCGAGGCCGCGCGCCAGACGGTCGCGGTAGCGCTCCAGCGCCTCGCGTCCATGCGCATCCCCGGCCTCGGCGGCGGCAACGATGGCCGGCGCATCGAGATCGCGTCCGGTCGCGCCTTCGAACGAGCGGCGGAACCCCGTTCCCGAAACCCAGGATTCGAAGCATCCGCGCAGCCCGCACCAGCAAGGCGGCGCGGGAAGCTCGTCGGGCTGCGGATCGGGAAGCGGCATATGCCCGAGTTCCCCGGTCAGTCCATGCGCGCCGCCCACGACGTGATGGTCCAGCACGAAGCCGCCGCCGCAGCCGGTGCCGATGATGAGCCCGAAGACCGACGCCTTGCCCGCCGCCGCACCGTCGATGGCTTCCGACAGGGCGAAGCAGTTGGCGTCATTCGCAAGACGGACCTGCCGGCCCAGCGCCGCTTCGAGATCGCGCTGGAACGGGCGTCCGTTGAGATAGGCCGAATTGGCATTGCGCATGAGGCCGGTGCCTCGCGCCGCCGACCCCGGCGTGCCGATCCCGATCGTGCCGCGCATCCCAAGCTCGCCTTCGACCGCCGCCACAAGTTCGCAGAGCGTCGCCAGCGCGCCGTCATAGGAGCCGGGCGTCGGCGTCCGGCGGCGGTGCAGAACCGAGCCGTCGGCAGCCAGCGCCGCCGCCTCGATCTTGGTGCCGCCGAAATCGATTCCAATCCGCATGGTCATGCGGCTGCTCGCCGCATCGGCGCGAAACCCGCCATAGCCCTCTCCGGTAAAACTGCGCCTTCGCCAGGCAAATCCATACACGCCCGCGACGCTTCAAATGTTCAAGCGCACTTTGGCACGTTCACCGAATAAGACAATTTCTTTTTTTTTAGATCGGGTCCGAGCGACCGGCCTGCATGAGGATGGCATCTGAGGGCAGGAGCTGGTCAAGGAACGGCAGGATAGCCGCGCCGATGGCCGGTGCTTCCGCCGCCATCTGCGCCGGATGGACCGGCACGCGATTGGGCATGGAAACCTGCGCGAGGGCGGCGTCGAGCCGGGCGCTCAACCGTTCGATCAGCGGCACCGGAAGCCGGCCGCCGATCACGATGGCGTCGGGATCGAGCAGGCACGACACTGCCACCAGCGGCCCGGTCAGCGCGCGGGTGGCGTCGGCGATCCACTGGTCCATCGTGGTCGCCATCACCGGATCCAGGGCGAGCAGGTCCTCCAGCGCATCGAGCCTGCGCCCGGCCTGCAACAGCCGCTCCTCGATCGCCGAAAGCGAAACGGTGTCCTGCACCACCGCCCCCGGCTCGGCCGCGCCGACATCCGGCATGAGCCCGATTTCGCCGCTCCGCATCCGCGCGCCGCGATAATAGCTGCCGTCGATCACCGGCCCGCCGCCAAGACCCGCGCTGATCAGCAGGTAGAAGAAGCTCGGCCTTTCCTGCCCGATCACGCCTTGCGCCTCGCCAAGAGCGGCCGCTGCTGCGTCATTGTCGACATGGACGGGCCAGGGCAGGATTTCCTTGAGGAGGCTGGGGAAATCGACTTCCGACCAGCTGCCGTATCCTTCCGGCTTGTGCGGCAAGGCGATCCCGCCGAGATCGTCGGGCCGGGCAAGACCGATCCCCAGCACCCGTTCCCGGTCGACTCCGCCCGCCGCCAGCAGGCCGTCGATTTCCTCGGCAACGATAGCCAGCACGTCGGACGGCAGCGCGAAGCGGACTTCGCGGGTGACGCGACTGCGCACTTCGCCGGCAAGGTCGAGCGCGACGAGAGTGATGTGATCGCGGTCCACGTTGAGGCCGATGGCGAAGGCCCCGTCCGGGTTGATCGCAAGGCGCAGGGCCGGCTGCCCCCGGCCGCCATGCTTGCGGCCGAGGTGGGCGATCAGGCCCATCTCGTCGAGCCGGGAGGTGATGTTGGCGATGGTGGGCGCGGTCAGGCCGGTTTGCCGGGCCAGTTCGATACGCGTGGTTTCGCCGCTGAGCCGGATGGCCTGGAGCACGATGCGCTGGTTGTAATCGCTCGCCCGCGCCAGGTTGGTGCCGGACAGCGAGATGGCGAGCCGCTTGCCACGGGCTTCCGCCGAATCAGGTGATGCGACGATGCGATCCTCTCTTTTCATGGCTCAGACGATTACATCCGGATTGCTCGCCGAACTAACAAAAAAGAAAAAATTTAAGTTGACGCTCTTCCCTATTGGGCAGATGTGTATCGCAACGCGAGTCACCAAGAATACTCGCACCCGGAGAGGATAAGCGGCAGTACGACCGCGGGTCGACGCCCCTCTCCGAAAAGAATGAGGCACGCATCGCGCGTGAGTGGAGAGGAGTTGAGGGGAATGAAGCAGCATAGTTGCGTGCGTCGTGGCGTCCTGTTGGCGGCCACGTCTATCGTTGCACTGGGTTCGTCGCATGGCGCCTGGGCCGAGGAAATCGCGCCGGTCCTGACCGGAACCGCCACGCGCCTTGCCGTGGCGGAACAGGCCGAAGGCGGCGGTACCGCCGCTCCGACGGCCGATCCCAGCGCCGAGGAAATCATCGTCACCGGCATCCGCGCCTCCCAGGAACGCGCCGTCAACATCAAGCGCAATGCGACTTCCGTGGTCGATTCCATTTCTGCCGAGGACATCGGCAAGCTGCCCGACGTCACCATCTCGGACTCCCTCCAGCGCATTCCGGGCGTGCAGATCCTGCGCAGCGCGGGCGAAGGTTCGACCATCAATATCCGCGGCCTGCCGCAAGTTACCACGCTGCTCAACGGCGAAGCCTATCTCGGCGCGCAGTCGATCACCACGATCCAGCCGAACTTCAACGATATCCCCTCGCAGCTCTTCGCAGGCGCCGACGTCATCAAGTCGGCCACCGCGGATTCGCTGAACGCCGGCATCACCGGCACCGTCAACTTGCGCACCCGCCGTCCCTTCGACCTGAAGGAAGGCGTGACCGTCGCCGTCGCGGCGGAAGGGGCCTACGGCGACAAGACCAAGCACAAGTTCGACCCGAACTTCAACGGCCTGCTTTCCTGGCACAACGACCGCTTCGGCTTCATGGTCTCCGCCGCCTATTCCGACGTGCGCCTGTCGAATTCGCACAACGGCATCCAGGAAGGCTACGGCGCCGCCCTGCATAACGAAGGCACGCTGGACGCCACCTCCACCAACGGCTTCTCGCCCGCCAACCGCCCGCGTGGCACGGCGGTAGCCGGCGGCGTGGACGTCAACGACAACGGCAATTCCAACGATGCCTTCATCGTTCCGCAGGGCTTCACCGGCTGGAACAAGATCAACCAGCGCCAGCGCCTCGGCATCAACGGCTCGGCGCAGTGGATGATCAACGACGCCCTCACCCTGACCGGCGACGCTTTCTTCACCCGCCAGAACGAGCATGACCGCACCGCCGGTTTCCAGATGCAAAACGTGAACTGGCAGGCGGCGGAATTCGTCCCCGGCCAGTCACGCGATACGGGCGCAACTTATGTCGGCGGTGACGGGCGCACCTACAACATCAATACCACCCAGGTTTACAACTACGATCTCGGCAACTTCGATTCCTACGCTCAGACCGATCGCTACAAGTCGCAGTCGCAGAACTACAACGTCGAGCTGAAATTCGACAATGGCGGTCCGTTCAAGGGAAGCCTGCGCGGCATCTATGGCAAGGCGCACCAGTACTACGACCAGAGCTACCTCCAGTTCAGCATGTCCGACGGCCGGCAATGGCAGCCGGGCGGCATCGGCCACTATCCCGACGGCGACCGCGTGTTCAACGAGAACGGCTACACCGTCAACACGATTGCCGGGCTGAACTCGCTTCCCGCCGTAGTGGACTTCACCGGCAACAAGCCGGTCTTCACCTTGCCCTCCCAGCTCCTGAGCGAACTGGGCGACATCAGCAACTATGCGCTCAAGACGATGTCGTCGGAAGGCAACTATCGCCGCAAGGGCGACCTCAAGGTCCTGCGTGCGGATGGCTCCTACGAAGCCTCGCCGGACCTCACGGTGAGCTTCGGCGGCCGCTATTCCGAACGCTCCATCAATGACTACGAGTTCGACCGCGCTGCGCCGCTCTATGCTGGCATGGCGAGCGATCCGAACGGCTGCCTCGTGAAGTGGAAGGCGTTCGACGTTCCCATGAGCGACAGCTCGTGCAGCGCCGGCGACGCTTCCGGCTTCTACACCGCCGGTCTCACCCGCCTCGCCAACGATCCAACCCTTGGCGGCCGGGTCAAGCTGTTCAACCCCGGCGTTGCCGGTGTGCCTGCCATGTACGTGCTCGATCCCAAGGCGATGGATAACGCCCTGGCCTTCCAGAACGAGTTCTACCCCGGCAACGTCGAGGTCATGAACCCGGGCGCCTCGTTCAAGGTCGGCGTCAAGCAGATTTCGGGCTATGTCCAGACGGACTTCCATGGCGACCTGTTCGGCGTGCCCTTCTCGGGTAACGGGGGCGTGAAGGTCATCAACACCAAGCTCGACATCACCCAGTACATCACCGGAGGCCCGCAGCCTTACGGGCTCGCCAACGAACTGGGCGGTTCGGTCAACACCAAGCGTGATTTCACCGACATCCTGCCCGCGTTCAACGTGGCCTTCGACCTGGCGCAGAACCTGAAGTTCCGCTTCGCCTTCTCGAAGACGATGACCCTGCTCGACCTCAACCAGTGGGGCGGCGGCCTGAACCCGACTTACGCGATCGACACCAGCATTCCCGGAACCCCTGTCTTCCGCGTCACGGGCGGCAGCCAGAACGGCAACCCGAACCTCGATCCCTGGCGCGCCACCAATGTCGAGGCATCGCTGGAATACTACCTCGGCCGGGGAAGCCTGCTGAGCCTGGGCGCTTTCCACATCGCGGTGGACAGCTTCATCCAGAGCGGCAACGAGATCCGGACCGACCTGCCCGACAACGACGGCGTGGTGCGCAACCGCACGGTCTCGATCAGCACCCCGGTGCAGGGTTCGGGCGGCTCGCTGAAGGGGGTCGAGGCCGGTGCGAAACTCTCGTTCACCGATCTCGGCTTCATGCCGGGCTTCCTGGAAAACTTCGGCATCGACACGAACTTCACCTTCTCGCCCTCCAGCACCGGCGACAAGGATCTGGCGGGGCGCAAGATTCCCTTCCAGGACAACTCGAAGATCCAGACCAACGCGGCCGTGTTCTACCAGGACTCGCACTTCCAGGCCCGCGTGGCGTGGAACTTCCGTTCCAAGCGCGCGGTACAGTCCAACTTCGGCGGCATTGCCGGTCTGGAACTCTACCAGGCGCCCACCAACTACGTCGACGCCTCGATCAGCTACGACGTGACGCCGAACATCACGATCTACGGGCAGGGTTCCAACCTCACGGGCGAGTACGAGAAGTACTACCTCACCTGGAAGGACCAGAAGGCCTACAACAACATCTTCGAACGCCGCTTCACCATGGGTGCGCGCGTCAAGTTCTGACCTCCCCCCTTTCTCCCCCGCCCACCTCCTCCGGGCGGGGGGGATCCTTTTTCCATCGCGACCGGCTAGGTTCACGACCTGGACAGGTCTTCGGGGGGCCAGACAATGGCGAAGAATGCGATCCGTTCCATCCTGATCGTCGGCGGCGGCACCGCCGGCTGGATGACTGCAAACCTGCTGGCAACGCGCCTGCGCCGCCTGCCGATCGAGATTACTCTCGTCGAAAGCCCCGACATCCGCACCGTCGGCGTGGGCGAGGCGACGGTTCCCGCCATTCGGGATTACTTCAAGGCCATCGGCGTCACCGAATTCGAAGTGATGCGGGCCACGCAGGGCACCGTGAAGCTCGGCATCGAATTCCAGGACTGGGCACGGCCCGGGGAACGCTTTTTCCATCCCTTCGGCCGCTACGGCGTGGACGCCTTCGCGGTGCCGTTCCACCAGTTCTGGCTCAAGCGCCGCATGGCGGGAGACGAGACCCCCCTCTCGGCCTATTGCCTGGCGACCGAGGCGGCATCGCGCGGTCTCGTGCTGCTGCCGCCCGACCAGCCCGCCAACGACCTCGGCGTGTTCGACTGGGCGATCCATTTCGACGCGGGCCTCTTCGCGCGGTTTCTTTCCCAGCGCGCCCGGGACGATCTGGGCGTGCGCCATGTCGAAGGCACCATCGCCGGCGTGAACCGCGATGGAGAGACCGGACGCATCGCCTCCGTCACGCTCGAAGGAGGGGCCGAACTGGCGGCCGATCTCTTCGTGGACTGTTCGGGCTTCCGCAGCCTCCTGCTGGGACAGGCGCTGGACGTGCCTTACGAGGACTGGACGCACCTGCTCCCCTGCGACCGCGCGGTTGCCGTGCCCTGCACGCATGGCGAGGAGATGGCCCCCTTCACCCGGAGCACCGCGCTTTCCGCCGGGTGGCAGTGGCGCATCCCGCTCCAGCACCGCGTCGGCAACGGCTACGTCTATTCGAGCCGCCACATTTCCGACGACGAGGCCACCGCCACGCTGCTCTCGCGGCTCGAAGGCGAGACGCTGGCCGAACCCAACATGCTGCGCTTCAGGACCGGGCACCGGCAGCGCCTGTGGGAGAAGAACTGCGTGGCGGTGGGCCTGGCCGCGGGCTTCCTCGAACCGCTGGAATCGACCTCGATCACCCTCATCCAGAGCGCCGTCGAACGCCTGCTCGACCACTTCCCCGACCGTGACTTCGATCCCTCGCTGGCGGATGAATTCAACCGCATCACCCGGCTGGAATATGCGCGGATCAGGGACTTCCTGCTGCTCCACTACTGGGCGAACCGCCGCGAGGGCGAAGCGATGTGGGACGAATGCCGCGCGCTGGAACTGCCCGAGACGCTGGCCGCACGCATCCGTGCCTTCACGGGCGGCGGCAAGCTGCCGCGTTTCGAGTGGGACTCCTTCCAGTCGCCGAGCTGGCTTTCGATGTATGCCGGTTTCGACATCTGGCCGCCCCGCCACGATCCGCTGGCGGACCAGTTGACGGTGGAGGAACTGGGCGCTTCGTTCGCCAAGATGCGTGAGGCCATCGGGCGCGCCGCAGCGCTGGCAGTGCCGCATGCCCGCTTCATCGCCGAAAACTGCGCCGCCCCTGCCGCGCCTCATGATCATGGGCGCGTGCCCGCCCATTCAGCCTAGGAACGCCCGATGCGCCGTACGCTCGCCACTCTGCTTGCCCTTTCCGGAAGCGTACTGCCGCTGGCAAGCGCTCTTGCCGAGGACACCGGCCCCGCCGCCACCGCGCATGCCGAACTCTGGCCCAAGGCGCAGAGCGTCGGCCTTGTCGATCCGGAAACGGAGGCGAAGATCACCCGGCTGATGGCGCAGATGTCGGTGCGGGAGAAGGTCGGGCAGATGATCCAGCCCAGCATCGCCGCGATGAAGCCGGAGGAACTGCGCGAATATCCGGTGGGCTCGATCCTGGGCGGCGGCAACGATCCGCCGCTTTCGGGCAACGACCGGGGCCCGGCCAGCGACTGGATCGCCACCGCCGAAGCCTTCCGCCAGATCTCGATCGAAAAGCGCCCCGGCCATGTGCCGATCCCGGTGATCTTCGGCATGGATTCGGTCCACGGCAACTCGAACGTGTTCGGCGCCACGATCTTCCCGCACAATGTCGGCCTTGGCGCGATGCGCGATCCCGAACTGATGGAGAAGATCGGTCAGGTGACGGCTGCCGAAAGCGCCGCCTCCGGCTTCGACTGGGCCTTCGGTCCCACCGTCACCGTGCCGCAGGACGATCGCTGGGGCCGCGCCTACGAAGGCTATTCCGAGCGCCCCGAGATCACCCGCGAATACTCCGCCGCCATGGTGCGCGGGCTGCAGGGTACGCCCGGCAAGAGCCGCATCCAGAACGGCAATGTCGCCGCATCGATCAAGCACTTCCTGGCTGACGGCGGCACGCACGGCGGCATCGATCAGGGCGACGCGCAAGTCCCCGAGAAAGACCTGATCGAGATCCACTCGCCGGGTTACGTCAGCGGCATCGATGCCGGGGCGATGACCGTGATGGCCAGCTTCTCCTCGTGGAACGGGGTCAAGAACCACGGCAACAAGACGCTGCTGACCGATGTCCTCAAGGGCCGCCTCGGCTTCGAGGGCTTCACCGTGGGCGACTGGAACGCGCATGGCCAGATCCCCGGCTGCACCAACGGCAATTGCGCGGCAACCTTCAATGCCGGTCTCGACATGGCGATGGTGCCCAGCGACTGGAAGGACCTGTTCAACAACACGCTGAAGCAGGTTCAGGACGGCACCATCCCGATGGCGCGGGTGGACGATGCGGTGCGCCGCATCCTGCGCGTGAAGTTCAAGCTGGGCCTGTTCGATCCCGCCCGCCCCTACGAACACCGCACCGAGCTCGGCACGCCGGAGCACCGCGCGGTAGCGCGTCAGGCGGCGGCGGAATCGCTGGTGCTGCTCAAGAACAACGGCGCGCTGCTGCCGATCAGGCCGGGCCAGAAGGTGCTCGTCACCGGCACCCATGCCGACGATATCGGCATGCAGACCGGCGGCTGGACGATGTCGTGGCAGGGCACCGGCAACACCAATGCCGACTTCCCCGGCGCCACCTCGATCTGGGGCGGCCTCAAGACCGCGATCGAGGCGGCGGGCGGCACCGCCACGCTGAGTGCCGACGGCAAGGTCACGGGGCCGCAGCCCGATGTCGCCGTCGTCGTCTTCGGCGAGACGCCTTATGCCGAAATGGTCGGCGATATCTCCACGCTGGAATTCCAGCCGGGCGACAAGCAGGCGCTGGCACAGTTGAAAGCGCTGAAGGCGCAGGGGATTCCGGTCGTCTCGGTGTTCATCTCGGGCCGCGCGCTCTGGGTGAACCCGGAGATCAACCAGTCCGACGCTTTCGTTGCCGCCTTCCTGCCGGGTTCCGAGGGCGAGGGCCTGGCCGACGTGCTGGTCGCCAGGAAGGACGGCACGCCGAACAAGGACTTCCGCGGCAAGCTCAGCTATTCCTGGCCGAAGAACGCAGGCCAGTTCCTCAACAACGTGGGCCAGCCGGGCTACGATCCGCAGTTCGCCTATGGCTACGGCCTGACCTACAAGGACAAAAGCGCGGTTCCGCAGCTGAGCGAAGTGGCCGGGCTCGATGCCTCGCTTTCCAACGTCTCGGTCTACTACCTGCCAGGCAAGGTGCTGGCGCCGTGGAAGCTCGCAACAGGCGGCGCGGTCGCGGTGAGGAATGTCGACGGCGGCGGCACGCAGGAAGGCGCGCGCCAGCTCACCTTCACCGGCCCCGGCGAAGTGCGCATCGAAGGACCGACGGTCGATCTGAACCGCCAGAGCAACGCGATGCTCAGCTTGCGCATCGATTACCGCATCGATGCCAAGGGAACCGTCGCGCCGAAGCTGGGCTTGGGCGAGACGCTCCTCGACGGCGCACAGGTCTTCACCGCCGCGCCGGGCCAGTGGGCCAGCGTCAAGGTCTCGCTCTCCTGCTTCGCCAAGGCCGGGGCGGACATGACGAAGATTTCACGTCCCTTCGTGCTGCAAGGCAATGCGGGCCAGACGATCGCCATTTCCACCGTCAAGCTCGACGCCGATCCCACCGGCGCGATCTGCCCGAACTGAGCTTTAAAGAGAGAATGCTCCCCATGTCGCGACTTGCGAAATTCGCCGCACTCGCCCTGAGCCTTGCCCCTGTGGCCCTCACCAATCCGGCGCTGGCGGAGGAAGTGGACCAGAACCGCCTGCCGCCCTCGCAGGACCCGGCACGCATGGCCAACGGCCTTGCACAGACGCCGCCGATGGGCTGGAACAGCTGGAACAAGTTCGCCTGCAACATCTCGGAAAAGACCATCCGCGACACGGCGGACGCGCTGGTCGCCACCGGGATGAAGGATGCGGGCTACAATTACCTCGTGATCGACGATTGCTGGCATGGCGAGCGCGATGCCAAGGGCTTCATCACCGCCAATGCCAAGGCCTTCCCCTCGGGCATCAAGGCCACGGCCGACTACGTCCATTCGAAGGGCCTCAAGTTCGGCATCTATTCGGACGCCGGCACCAAGACCTGCGGCGGACGGCCCGGAAGTCAGGGCCACGAGTATCAGGACGCGATCACTTATGCCTCGTGGGGCGTGGACTATCTCAAGTACGACTGGTGCAGCACCGGCAGCCGCAATGCGGAAGAAGCCTATGCGCTGATGTCGGATGCGCTGCGCTCCACGGGGCGCGACGTGCTGCTCTCGCTCTGCGAATGGGGCACCAACCGCCCATGGCTCTGGGCCTCGAAGATCGGCAACATGTGGCGCACCACCGCCGATATCACTGACAAATGGTCGGGCAAGCACGGCTATGCGCTGGGCATGCTCGATATCGTCGATCTCAACGAGCCGCTCTGGGCTTATGCCGCGCCGGGACACTGGAACGACCCGGACATGCTGGAAGTCGGCAACGGCGGCATGACCACCACCGAATACCGCAGCCACTTCTCGCTCTGGTCGATGATGGCCTCGCCGCTGATCGCGGGCAACGACGTGGCGAACATGAGCGCCGATACCAGAGCGATCCTGCTCAACAAGGACGTGATCGCGGTCGATCAGGACAAGCTGGGCCGTCAGGGCCGCCGGATTGCGAAGGACGGAAACGGCGAAGTCTGGGTCCGCACGCTGGCGGACGGCAAGCGCGCCGCGCTGCTGTTCAACCGGGGCGAGACGCCGGTGAAGGTGACGGTGAACTGGGCGCAGCTGGACTATCCGGCCGGCCATTCGCTCAGGCTGCGTGACCTTTGGGCGCACCGCGATCTGGGCGCGATGAAGGGCAGCTTCTCGGCGCAGGTCCAGCCGCATGACGTGGTGATGGTCACGCTCACGCCGGAAAGCTGATCACTCCGCCAGAAGCGGAGGGTCGATGGCATCGGCCGCCGAATTGGCGCGGGCCGATGCCTTCACCCGGTCTATCAGGGTGATGAGGCGGGCGGCATCGTCGCCGGTCGGGCAGCGATGGGGCTCTCCGCGCAGGGCCTGCACGAATTCGCGGAGCTGATCGGTGAAGTAGTGATCAAGCCGCCGCCCGCCCATCGCGCGCGGATTGGCCAGCACGCCCTCCGGCGGAGTGACCAGCACTTCGCCGTTCCAGCGCAATATCTCGCCGTGCTCGATCTCCAGCACGCCGTGCTCGAAGTGCAGCACCTTGCGGTCCAGCACCGAGGGCTGGTTGTACGAGATGTGGACGCTGGCCATGCGGCGGCCGGGATAGGCGAGCAGGATCATCGCCTCATCCTCGCCCTGCCAGCCGGACTGGTGGCGCGCAGCTTCGGCATGGACGCGAACGGGATCGTCATCCCCCATGACCAGTTGCACGAAATCCAGCGCATGAGGCGCGAAGAGCGAAAGGATCAGCCCCTCCTCCGGGCTGCGCTCGGCCCACCACGGGGCCTGCGGACCGTCCCATTTCACGCAGGTCGAAACCTCCAGCGTGCGCAGGCGGCCGAACTGCGCCGACCTTTCCGCGCTGGCGCCCGAGAGGATGTCCGCCATGCAGCGCACCGCGGCGTTGTGCCGGAAGGTATGCCCCGCCGCCAGCACCAGCCCCCGCGCCTGCGCCTCGCGCGCCAGCATCGCGGCATCGGCCCCGGTCTCCGCCACCGGCTTCTCCACCAGCACATGCCGCCCTGCCCGCAGCGCCGCCAGCGACTGTTCGGCATGAAGCGCGTTGGGCGTGGCGATCAGCACCGCCTCCACCTCCGCCAGCGCCAGCGCCTCCTCCAGCGAGGTCAGCGCCCGGGCACCGAACGGCGCAGCGGCGGCCTGCGCCGCGGCCCGATCGGCATCGACCGCGGCGACCAGCCTGACATGGCCGGGCAGCGATGCGGCGGCGGCGAAATGCGCGCCGGAGATGCGGCCGCAGCCGATGATGGCGAGACCGGTCGGCGGTCTTGTCTGGTCGGTCATCGTCGCGGGGCTCCGGTCGGGAAAAGCAAATCCGCACCGAAGGATGGGTCGACAGGCCGACCCACCCCTCGGTGCCGTTCAGGCAGCTTTAGGTGCCGCTCGGTCTACTCCGGCTTGTGCAGCAGCGCCTGCGGCGCGGCGGGCGGCTTGGGCGGTGTCCAACCCGCCGGAACCGGGGCAGGCTTCTGTTCGCGGGCATAGTTCTCAAGGCTCGAAAGCGACGGGCCATAGTCCTCCGTCGGCGCGTGCAGCCACTTTTCGCCATAACCGCGCGCCGCCGCCACGAGATCCGCCGGAAGGCCCTTTTCGCCGTCCTCGATCGTCTGGAAATGGGTGAAGTAGTTCACATGGCCTTCGGCCTGCCCCATCAGCATCCACGGCAACCACGGCGTGATCCGGCTCCAGGCGCCGATATGCGGGATATGCGTAAGGCGCGGATTCTCAACGTCCTCGCGCTTCACCGTATAGATGAAGTGCTCCGAAACGCGGTTCATGGGGCCGGCGGATTCGCGCACCCACTTCGCCGGGTCCAGTGCGTTGGGATACTGCATGTCGATGTCGGTACGCAGGATCAGCGTGCCGTTGGGACCTTCCTCCCAATCCTGAAGGAAGGGCTTGCGCGGCGGCTTGTCCTTGTTGAGACCGCCGTAGGACGGGGGTTCGGGCGCCCACTGGCTGATCGTGAAGTTGAACGGATCGTTGGCGATCGGCACGACCTTCACGGTCTCGCCGGTGTAGGGATTCTGCCAGTTTTCCAGTATCTTACCGGTTTCGAGATCCCGATAGAACACGATCTCGCGCAGCATCCGGCGATAGGAACCGTCCTCCAGCCGCTTGGTCCGCACGAAGCTGAAGCCCTCCACGCCGAACAGCGGACGAACCGGCTCGTTCGGCCGCACGCCATAGGCCTTGCCCTTCAGCCAGCCGCACTTTTCCTTGGCAGGATCGATATCGGCATCGATACGGACGTAGACGTCGCGGTTCCACTCCGGGTCCTTGAAATCGATCCTGGTCTTGAAGGCAGGCGTTGCCTTGCTGGGCCCGGTGGCGGCCTGCGCCAGCGACGGTGCTGCCGCAAGTCCTGCTGCAACTCCTGCGAATCCGAGGCTTTCGCGGCGGGAGAACTTCATTTCGTCCATTCGATGATCCCCTGTTGGGTCCGGCATCCGTTCGAACCGGTTGATCGGTTTTTTGCGCTTTCGAAAGCGCGCGGCATCGCGATAGGGTGCGGTGATCGCCAAGCGGATAGCCGGCGGCGGCGGGGCTGCCCCGAACCGCGCATCGCCGCAGAACCGTAACCGCGCACAGGATCAAGCGGAGTCGCAGCAGAATGCTCAACACCTTCCAGCAATCGCCCCACGCAGCCCTGCCGAAAGCGAATGCCGACGAGGCCTCGCGCCAGGAATTCGCCAAGAGCTTCAAGGGCTTCATCCAGTCCGGCCTGTTGCCCGGCCTCGGCCCGGTCTACCAGACCCGCGTCTCCCAGTCGTTCGAGAAACAGCACGGCCGCGCCCCGGTGGACCGCCGCGACATCCGCACGGGCATGGTGGGCGATCTCTACTTCCAGCACTATGCCGCCGCGAACCGGATCGCGCAGGAACTGCTGTGGGAATCGGTGAACGGCTCGGTGGACCGCCAGCTTCCCGAGCTGCTGGGAAAGGCGAAGGAACTGTCCGCCTCCACCCCGGCAAAGCTGCAGATTCCCGAAGATTTCGTCCCGCCGCGCTATGTCACCGCGCTCGACATCCACTGCATGCCCGGCGGCTATTGCTCGGAAGTCTGCGCGCAGGACATTTCGGTGGGCGCGCTCTACGACCGGGGCGTCTACCTCTATGCGATGGGCTATACCGGCCCCGACAATGACGACATGGGCCGCTCGGTGGTGAACTACCTCAAGCGCAATCGGCCTGATTTCAAGCCCCGCCGCATCCTCGACATGGGCTGCACGGTCGGCCACTCGACCCTGCCCTACAAGGAACTGTTCCCCGAAGCCGAAGTCTGGGGCATCGACGTGGGCGCGCCGGTGGTGCGCTATGCCCATGCCCGCGCCGCCGCGATGGGACAGGAGGTCAACTTCGCGCAGATGAGCGCCGAGCAGACCACCTTCCCCGACGGTCACTTCGACCTCGTCGTCAGCCATATCCTCCTGCATGAAACCAGCGGCAAGGCCATGCCCAAGATCTTCGAGGAAGCACACCGCGTGCTCGCGCCCGGCGGGTTGATGATCCACGCAGACCTTCCTCCCTTCGATCTCATGGACCCGTTCACCCAGTTCATCCTCGATAACGAGACCTGGTACAATAACGAGCCGTTCTGGGGCGCCATGCGCGACATGGACCAGATCGCGCTGGCCGAAAAGGCCGGGTTCGACCGCGCAGACGTGCGTTTCGATACCGCGCCGATGGCCGTGATGGAATTCGCCGCCGCCGCCGAGGGTTACAGCCAGGAAGCCTCCGAGCATGTTGCCGAGCGTGACTTCACCGCCGGCGAATTCGCGCCCGGCGGTGGCTGGGAAGTTCTCATTGCCCGCAAGCCCGAAGAAAAGGCCCTCGCCGCGTGAACGACATGACCATGACTGAAGAAACCACCGGCGAACGCCCGCACGTCATCCGCCACGCCAGGGGCAAGCGCCCGCAGTTCTACGACACGCCCGGCCTCGATGCCGCCATGTCGATGATAATGGTGCTGGCCAACGAGATGTGCGTCCTGCGCGACCGGCTGGATTCCGCCGAGCGCGTCGCCAAAGCCTCGGGGCTCGACCTCGCCGCCGGGATCGAGACGCTCCAGTTCGACCAGGACGCCCTGGAAGAGCGCGAGCAGCGCCGCCAGGATTTCCTCCAGCGGCTGTTCTATCTCCAGCTCAAGGATGCCGACGAAGCGGCCAAGGCCCAGACCGAGGCCGCCTACAACCAGACCATTGCCGATATCGCGCAGCAGTAGAGCTGCTGCCGGGACAAGGAAAAAGCCGCCGATGCCGGACGCATCGGCGGCTTTTTCGTGCCTCCCGTCTGCCTCAATCCGCCAGTCGCCGCAGTTCCGGACCGATCTCGGTGCCGATCCGGTGCGTGTCCGCCAGCCAGTCGAACCCGGTGACGAGGAAATTGTCGATCCCCGCCTCGCGGTAGCGCATCAGGGCCTGCACCAGGGTTCCGGGCGATCCGACAAGGCACATCACCTGAAGGCGGCCTTGCGTCGCCTTGGTGAGCCCGGTCCACAGGCATGGGTCCAATGCGGCATCGTCCGCCTCCACCGCGCGCTCCGCCGCATCCTGTGCCGCCCGGCCAAGATCGCGTCCCAGTGCCCCGAACGCGGCCTGCCGCGCCTCGACACCGCGCAGGAGGTCGCGGGCGCGATCCCATGCCGCCTCGTCGCTGTCCGCCACCACCAGGCGCATCGACATCGAGAAACGCGGATCGCGGCCATGGACCCCCGCCTCCCGCCTCACCTTGCCGACCAGTTCGGCCACTTGCGCAGCGCTGCCCGGCCCGAGCGCGTAGACATCCGCCAGTTCGGCGCCGTAGCGCAGGCCCAGTTCCGACGTCCCGGCCCAGAACACCGGCACGCTGCCGTTCACCGGACGCACTTCGCTGCCAGCCTGCTCGAACTGGTACCAGTCTCCCTCATGGTCGAAGGGGTGCTCTCCGGCCCACATCCGGCGCATGACCTGCACATATTCGCGGCTGCGGTTATAGCGCTCCTGCTTGGAGTGGTAATCGCCGTCACAGCGGGTTTCGATGTCGGAAAAGGCAGTGATGATGTGGACGCCCGCTCTGCCGCCGGAGAACTGATCGAGCGTCGCGAAGGCGCGCGCGGCCATGGTCGGGGCGATGAAACCGGGACGATGCGCAACCATCAGCTTGAGGCGGCTGGTCACCGCCGCCACCCATGTCGCGGTGACGAGGCTGTCGGCAGACTTCGCGTTCTGGCCGATCAGTACCCGGTCGTAGCCCGCCTGCTCATAGGCGCGCGCACATTCGGCGACGAAGGCGGGATCGTAAAGGGCAGGTTCGACGCTCGCCTCGGAACCCCGGTAGGGCGAGACGAGGCCGACGAGCTCGATGGGTTTGCGTGACATGGCATGATTTCCCGGAATGGAGCCTGAGGGTCAGGCCTTCGCGTCCTGCCCGTTCTCCAGCGCCTGAAGCTGCGCGGGATCGAGCCGATAGAAACACAAGGCGACGATGGCACAGAGCATGGCCGCGGCGGGGATCGCGGATTCGCAGAGCATGATCGCCAGGATCGCCCGCTCGCCCTGCACGGCCGCCTGTCCGCTGGCCGAAGGAACGTAGCCCATCGCGCCCAGGAACACCCCCATCGCCGCCAGCGCCGCGGCGGAGGAGAGCTTGTCGAACAGCGTGGTGAAGCCGGCAAAAGCGCCCTCCCGGCGCTCGCCGCTCTGCACATAGTCATAGCGCACGGCGTCGGACAGCAAGGCATAGGCGCACAGGATCATGCCCCCGCCCGCAAAGCCGCTTGCCAGACCGCGCAGAGAAACCAGCACCATGCTCTCGCCCGGCGCGGCGGCAAGCCAGCTCAGTTGCACCAGTCCGAACAGCGCCAGCGAGGCCATATAGCAGGCCTTCTTGCCGACCCGGCCCGAAAGCCAGACCCACACCGTCATGCCCAGCACCATCATCACGGTCGCCATCATGAAGTAAGTGCCCAGCACCTCGTCGCCCAGCCCGAGAACGACACGCGTGAAATAGGCAAGCGCAGCCGATCCGATCGCGGTGCCGAACAGCAGGAAGACATGGGCGATGGCGAGAATCCGGAAAGGTCGGTTATCCCAGGCTAGCCGGACCTGCCGCCCCAGCGCGACCAGCGGATTGCGGCGCACGATGGCGGTGGAGGCGCGCGGCTGCGTGCGCGGAGCGTCGCGCAGCAGGCGCACCGCCAGCACGGTGGCCAGCAGGACCACGAGACCCACGACCATCGCCAGCAGGAGATGCCCGCCGCGCGTCGGCCCGGTCAGGCCGAGCAGCCAGGCGGGAAGCGTCGATCCGATCAGGGTGCCGATGGCATTGCCGTAAGTGCGCCAGGCCATGAGCCGGGTACGTTCGTGCGGATCGGAGGAGCTTTCCACCACCATCGCGAAGCCCGGGATCGTCAGCAGGGTATAGCCGGTGGCGTGGATCGCCAGAGCCAGCGTGACGAAGACTTGCGCCAGCACGATAGAGCCCATGTCCGGCGCCCCGAACAGCAGCGCGAGGCCCAGCGGCATGGCGATGCCACCCGCGAAGAGGAACGGCAGGCGGCGCCCCCAGGGCGTCACCGCGCGGTCGCTCCAGGCGCCGACCGCCGGATCGAGGAAACCGTCGTAGATCTTGACCAGCGCGAAGATCAGGCCCGCCGCCCCTGCCGAGATGGCAAGGCTGTCAGTCATGAAGCGCAGGCCCAGCACGGTGACGACATTCTGCCCCGCGGCATGTGCCAGCGGGATCATGAGCGAGCCGAACCGGATACGCCATGTCCTGGAACCGGATGGCTTGGAACCGGCAGGCGGAGCGATGGTCTGCGGTATATCGATGGCGCGCGGAATCGTTCCCGCGCCGGTTAGTTCGCTGGTCAAGCCTGCTGCCCTCCTGCCGTGCATCCCAGTCGATGCCGTCCCTTGCGAAGGTGCCTGCGGGCAGCCGCCCGCCGCGCCGTTTCTGCGCATTCTCCGCAGAGCGGAGAACCGCGAGGGATCACCCTTCGACGAGCGTCACGCTGACCTCGGCAATGCCGTCGCGCAGCTTCTTCACCTCGGCGTATTCGGCCGATTCCCAGAAGGCCATCGCGGTTCCGGCATCGGGCCACTCCATGACGACCGCACCGCCGCCCTCATGGCCTGCGCCTTCGAGCACCCGGCCCTTCCGGCCGCGCAGCACGTAGCGCGCGCCCCATTCCTCCGCGAGCCGGGCCACTGCCGGGGAATAGCCCGACATGAAGGCCTCCCGGTCGTGGACTTTCGTGGTGATGACGAACCAGGCAGGCATGTTCTGTCTCAGAAATGGGAACCGGACCGGTCGGTCCGGTTCCACGCGGGTCAGCGGATCAGCGCCGCATCCTCCAGGCTCTGGAACATCGCCTGGCGCATGAGGTAGGCACGGCGGCGTTCGTCGTCCTGCTTGATCGCCAGGAACTCGCGCCGACGCGCATCGTGCGCCGATCCGCAGCCGCCGCTGATGAAGGCCATGTTCTGCTTGGTCTGGGCCTGGGTGAAGCTATGCGTCACTTCGCGGCGCTGGCGGTCGTAAAGCGCGAGGCTGGGCTCCATCGCCGCCTGTCCCTTGAGCACGGGCAGCAGCTTCTCGAACAGGTTGAAGGCATCGTGGATGCCCGAATTCATGCCGAAGCCGCCGAGCGGATTGTTGAGATGGGCAGCATCGCCCACCAGCACGACGCGGCCCTCGCGGAACGACTGGGCCACGCGCTGGTGGACCCGATAGAGCGTGCGGTGATGCGTGACGACCGAGGCACCGTCCCCCATGAGACGATCGAAGATCGCCGTCTTGTTGGCTTCGGACGTCAGTTCCGCCTCGTCCACCGCGCCGTTCACCGGCACCAGCACGCGCCAGACGGACGGCACCTTCAGCAGCACCAGCCATTCCTGCGGATCGGAAACGTAGTTCACCAGCGAAAGGTTGGGCAGGAACTGGCCGAGATCGGTTTCGGTCGAAAGGGTCAGGAACCGCTCGGGATAAGTGAACCCGTCGAATTCGGTGCCGAGCCACTTGCGCACGATGGAATTCGCACCGTCCGCGCCGATCAGGAAGTCGGCGCGGACGCGCTCGATCCCCATCGTCGTCTCCACGGCAAGGTCCACGCCGTTCTCGTCCTGCACGAACGAAAGCAGGCGATTGCCGAAGCGGACATCGGCATTGGCGTGATTGTCCAGCCCCGATGCAAGCGCACGGGAAAGGTGATACTGTTCGCACTGGATGCGGAAGGGATAGCGGGTGACGTCGTGCAGCTCGCTGAGATCGAACTCGATCACTTCGCCCGAAGCGCGGTCGCGCCACTGATAGACGGGGGCCTTGAGGCCGGTTTCCAGCAGCATCGGCGTGATGCCGATATCGTCCAGCATTTCGAGCGTCGGCGGGTGGAAGGTCGAGGCGCGCAGATCCTGCGCACAGTCCTGTCCGGCTTCGAGCAGGATCACCGAGATACCCTGCTGCGCCAACAACGTCGCCATGACCGTGCCGACAGGGCCGGCACCGGCAATCGCTACCTGGCAACGATCTTTCACTGACATTTGCGATGAAACTCCATTCAACGGGACCGACAGGCGTAAAAGCTGCCGTCCGGGCTTGCGGCGCCGACCGTGACTCTATCCGAGGCGCGGTGAGCGGGATCGGGGCTGCGATGTTTGGGGTGATGTTTGGGGCGGTGTTCGGGCGGCCCCGTTCAGGCTTTCGCGGCCGGAACGGCAGCCGGTGTGACCTTGTCCAGCCAGCGTTTGAGGTCGCGGGTGAACTTCTCCGGGTTCTCCCACATCGGGAAGTGGCCGAGGTCGGGATATTCGATCAGTTCGACCGGCGCATGCGTGAAGCGGGCGACCGAGGCCTTGGCCCCTTGCGAGATCACGTCGTCATAGCTGCACCATTGCAGCAGCACCGGCACGCGCACCGTTTCCGCCACTGCTCCGACGTCCGAGGTCTTGAACGCCTTGACGTTGGCCTGAATGTACTGCGCCTGGCGGCCCAGCGCGCCGGGCAGGTTGTTCATGTCGTAAATCTGGTCGACCATGCGATCGGTCGGCACGAAGCCGGGGGGCGTGGTATCCTCCAGCATCAGCTTCCAGAACCAGTGCGAGCGCCAGTCCGGCAGCACCGCCTTGTGGAACGAGAGCATCCACGCCAGCCGCGGATCGACCTTGCGGGTCTGGCTCGGCCGTTCGAGCGGCAGCATCGAAAACGCCATGGCCGTGGCGTGGCCCGGATAGGCGCGGTTGTATTCGAGCGCGACGTTCGATCCATTGGACGTGGCGACGACCGCGAACCTGTCATGGCCAAGCTGTTTCATCAGCCCGTCCATGAGCTGCGCGGAACGCGGCGTGGAATAGACGCCCGAAGGATCGGGGCCGGTCAGCCCATAGGGCGACCAGTCGAAGCGGACCACGCGGTAGCGGTCCTTGAGACGCTCGGCAACGCCGTCCCATTCATGGAGATTGACGATCGAGCCGTGAAGCAGGACCACGACCGGCGCGCGCGCCGGGCCTTCCTCGCGCACGTGCATCCGCACACCGTCCACGGTGACGAAGCGCGAGGGGCCGTCGGCCCAGCGCTTTTCGAGTTCCGCCCGGTCGCTCGCGCCCGCTCCTGCCCGCAGGGCCAGCACGCTTCCACCGCCGACCAGCACCAACGCGCCAAGCGCGCCCAGAAGGATATGGCGCTTCTTCATGCCGCCACCGCCTCACGCGCGGGCAGGCCCAGCGTCTCGCGCAGGGTGCTGCCGGGATATTCGGTGCGCAGGCGTCCGCGCTGCTGGAGCAGCGGCACCACCTGTTCGACGAAGTCCTCAAGCCCGCCCGGCATGTAGCTGGGCTGGAGGGTGAAACCATCGCAGGCACCGGCATCGCGCCAGGCGATCATCATGTCCGCCATCTGCTCGGGCGTGCCGAGGAACACGTTATGGCCGCGCGGATGGCGCATGAAATTGGCCGCGAAATCGCCAAGCGGGGTGCCCTTCTCCTGCGCGGGGGTGATGGCGCGGGCGATGTCGGCCTTGGGCAGGATCGTCCGGTCGAGGATCGTGTCCACCGGGATCGCACCGGCAGGGTCGAAGGCGGTCAGGTCGCAGCCCAGCGATTCCGAGAGATACTCGATGGCCAGCGCATCGTCGGCAAGATCGAGAATGGCGAGATGGTTGGCGCGCGCCTCCTCCTCGGTGCCGCCGAGCACGCAGGACAGGCCCGGCATGATCCGCACACCGTCGGGATCGCGGCCCACGGCGGCGATGCGGGTGCGCAAGTCGCTGCGGAAATCCACGCCTGCCTCGATATTGGCGGCCGGACAGAAGATCGCCTCGGCCGTGCGCGCCGCGAAATCGCGCCCGTCGGGTGACTGGCCCGCCTGGACGAGGACCGGGCGGCCCTGCGGCAGCAGCGGCCCTTCGCGGTCCATCGCCGCCCAGAGTTCGCAGGCCTTGGCGACGACTTCCTTGGCGTGGCGATAGCGTTCGTCCTTCGGCGGCAGGTCGTCCTCGCCGAAGTTGGGGGCGGTGTCGGGGTGCGCGGTGGTCACGATGTTCCAGCCCGCGCGGCCGCCGGAAATACGCTCCATCGTGCCGAAGCGCTCGGCGAGCATTTCCGGGGTGTTGTATGTCGTCGAAACCGTTGCGACGAGGCCGACGTGCTTCGTTACCGCCGCCATCGCGGTGAGCAGGCTGACGGGATCGAGCGTCGGCATCGCCATGCGCTCCGGCGTGCGACCACCCGCCCCGCGCGACTGAAGCTGGTCGCCGAAGACGATCGCGTCGAACATGCCCTGTTCGGCGAGTTTCGCAACGCGGGCGTAATAGTCCATCGAGAACACACCCGCCGGGTTCGCGCGCTCATGCATCCATCCACTCGGGAAGAAGCCGATGCCCTGAAGGAAGGCCCAGAGGTGAATTTGCTTGTCCATCATGCGTTCTCCGGGATCACGGCGCCGCCGGGCTGGTTGGATGCGGTGGAAGGGATCGGCAGGCCAAGCCGCGCGCGCAGGTCGCCGCTCTCGGAGGGCCGCGCCGAAACGGGAGCGCCGAAGCGCGCGCCGATCACGGGAAGCTGTGACAGGGCGTCGGTCAGGGTGAAGTGCAGGCCATCGATTTCACCGGCCTCGAAACGGGCCATCGGTTCGGCAGGATCGGCATCGAGCGCAACCTTGAGCAGCCGCTTGCTTGCCGGCGGCACTGGCTGTCCATCGGCAAACAGCGCGATATCGGCATCTGCCACGGCGAGAGGGTCATCCCCGTCTACCACCAGCAGCGGATGGCCGAGCGGCGGGCGCATGGCGTTGACGGGACCGGCCACCTTGAAGAACGCGCCTTCGTAGTTCGAGGCGCTGACTTTCGACGCATCGAGATAGCGTCCGCTTGCCTTGTCGAGGATCAGCGTGTCGCTGCCCCAGCCATCCCACAGCGCGCGGGCGGCGCCCACCATGTCCTCGCCCATGCCTTGCGGCGCGCCTTCGGATACCACTGACCAGCCGGTGCGGCCCGCGCTCAGGAAATCGATGGCCGAAAGCGCCCGGGCAACGTGGAAGGGGTGCGCGTTCGACGCGGGAACCGTAGCGACGAGGCCGAGCCGCGAGGTCAGCGGCGCCGCCCATGCCAGCAGCACTTGCGCATCGAAGGGAAGCGCGCCGGAGCGGCCCATGACCAGCAGGTCAAGACCGGCCGCTTCGGCCGCGCGCAGGATCGGCGCGGCGCTTTCGGGAACGGCGAAGGCGGCCTCGGCGATCGAGGCGGAGAGGATGAAAGGTCTGGTCATACGATGATCACCGGTTCGTGAAGGGGATGGATGGGTTCGCAGCCGGTCTCGGTAATGCGCACGAGGTCTTCGCAATGGGCCGAGCCGCCGATGCCGGTATCCAGCGTCGGGCAGTCGACCGAGAGGATCATGCCCGGCTCCAGCACGATGTCCGGCTTGCGCCAGAAACCGCCGTGAACCTCGCCCGGCTCATCGGTATGGGCCAGGCCGACGCTGTGCGGGCCGAAGCCGATGACAGCCTCGTATCCGGCCTTGCGAATGGCCGTTTCGCCCAGCATCGCGATCTCGGAATAACGCAGGCCCGGCCGCAGCTTCTCGCGCACCGCCTGCCAGCCGAAAGCGGCCGCCTGTGCCGCGCGGGCGGCGGCGCGGGTGGGCTCGCCGACGAAGACGGTGCGGGCGAAATCGCCGTGGTAACCAAGGTACTGGCTCACCCCGTCGAGCATCAGCGTCTGCCCATCCGCGACCTCGATCCGCGACAGGTCCGAGGAGACCCGGTCGACATTGAGGAACACCGCCGTATTGCCGCGCGCGGCGGTTTCCATGCGGAACAGCGCCTGCAATTCGGCATGGCTGGCGCCGGCGCGGATCGCGCGGCCCACGGCATTGAGGGCATCGACGTTGGACTTCGCCGCGCGCGCCATCAGGGCGTGCTCCAGCGGCGATTTCACGAGGCGGATCTCGCGCAGTATATTGTCGGCCTGCACCAGTTCGCCGGGATGCTCGCGCCGCAGGGCGACTTCGGCGATGACCCCGTGGTCGTAGCCGATCCGTCCCTGCCACAGGCCAAGACCGCGCATGGCCGCGGCGATGGCAGCCCCTGCATCCCCGCGCGCCGTCATGGCCCCGGCCTCACGCGCGGAAATCGCCTCGCGGTGAGCCTCGGCGGCGGTCGGAGGGCTGCTGGATCGGCGCGGCAGGACGGGCGTGTCCGGCACTTGCGCCGGGGTGTCGTCGCCCGCGTCTCCGAGCGTGTCGTAGAGCCAGACGGCCACGTCGTTGCGGCTGCGTCCGTCGGCCCAGCTATAGTGATGGAGGAAGCGGCTGGTGACGAGGCCCCACTGTCCGGGCCGCTCCCGCGCGATCAGTGCGAAAGTCCCCGGAGGCTGCCCGGGCCGGGTCCGCCCGATCTGCGGCCAGTGCCCCAGCGCGTGGAACACGTTCACGGGATCGCCCAGCACCAGGCCCGCCAGATCGTGCCGTTCCATCACGGCGATCGCACGGGCCAGATTGATCGGCCCCTCGCGCTCTAGCGCCGTCAGAAGCGCGCCGTCGTCAGGAAGGAAGGATGTGTCCATGACGGCGATTATGAACCCCGCCGCCGAGCAATCCGGGGTGGGGGGATAAAACTATTCGCCTGCCGATCAAGTTTGCATGGAGGGGCGGCGGGTGACCGGCCTGCGATAGCCTCGGCCCCCATGAACGAACCCGAGATTCCCGATACCCTTCAGATCGAGCGCGCCTTCGTCCGGCTGGATGAGGGGCAGGTTCACTTGCGCCGCCTGCCCGCGGCCGATGCCGCGCACCGGCCCTTGCTGCTGCTTCACGCCTCGCCCGCGTCCTCATGGTTCATGCAGGACCTGATGACGGCCCTTCGCGCGGCGGGATACCTGGGCGAGATCGTCGCGCCCGATACGCTCGGCAACGGCGATTCCGCCGCCCCCGGACCTGCCGAGCCCGACATCGCCTATTTCGCGGATTCCGTGGACCGCCTGTGCAACGCACTGGGCTTCGGAGCGGTCGATGCCTACGGCACGCACACCGGCGCCCGCATCGCCTGCGAGCTTGCCGCCGGCCATCCCGCCCGCGTGCACGGCCTCGTGCTGGACGGCATCACCGAATACGAGGACGATCTGCGCGAAGCGGTGATCGCCAATTACGCCCCCGTGGTCGAGCCGGACGAATATGGCCGCCACCTGGTCTGGGCGTTCAACTTCTGCCGCGACCAGGCGCTGTTCTTCCCCCATTTCATGAAGGATGCGGAACATCGGCTTTCCGTGCCGATGCCGCCGCCGCAGGTGCTGCACCGGATCACGCTGGACGTGCTCAAGGCGCTCGACACTTATCCCAAGCCCTACATCGCAGCGTTCCGCTACCGCGCGTTCGAGCGCATGGCCCGGATCGCAGCGCCTACGCTGCTGCTCAAGCCCGAGACCGAACTGGCCCTGCTCAATGCCTCGGTGAAGACCGCGCTTGGCCTGCTGGCCGACGGGCATGAGGCGGCAACCGGCGGATCACCCGCAGCCAAGGCCGCCGCCATGGCCAAATTCCTCAAGAGGCAGCTACCATGAAGATGTCGGTTTCGAAGGATAGCCGGGCCGATGTCCGGTTGAGCGTCAGGACCTGCCTCGGCTTCGGGATCGGCACGGTGGGCGTGTCGATCATGCTCAACACCGTGACCACCTACTTCCCCGCGCTGATGTCCACCGTGCTGGGCCAGTCGCCCGAGATCGCCGGCTACCTGCTGATGATCTCCAAGCTGGCCGACGCGGTGATCGACGTCGCCATCGGCAGCCTGTCCGACCGCGCCCGCACCCGCTGGGGCCGGCGCAAGCCGTTCCTCCTGGGAGGAGCGCTGCTTTCGGCGGTCTCGTTCGTGATGCTGTTCGCACCGCCGGTCCTGTCCGAAGGGGCACTGCTGCTCTGGATGATCGCGGGGCTGGTGATCTATTCCACCGCCTATTCGCTGTTCAACGTGCCCTACATGGCCCTGCCCGCCGAACTGACCGACGGCTTCCACGAACGCACGCGCCTGATCTCGTTCCGCACCGTGTTTGTCTCGATCGGCCAGCTTCTGGCGATGGCGGGCACCGCGTGGCTGATCCAGAGCGGCGGCGCGGGCCGTTCCGGCTTCGCCACCATGGGCATGGTCATGGCGCTCATCATCGGCGGATCGATGACGGCGACGGCGCTCGCCGTACCGGTGAAGCACGGTACCGCGCCGGGTTCCGGCAAGCACCTGCCCGGTCCGGCGCAGCTTCGCGCGATCGCCCGCAACCGGCCCTTCATGATGCTGCTGGGCGCCAAGGTGTTCCAGTTCCTCTCCTTCGCCTCGGTCGCCTCGACGATGCTGCTGTTCATGCTCAACGTCGTGGGCGTGGGCTACAACGGCCAGATCGCCTTTGCCGTGACCCAGAACGTCGTCACCGCGCTGGTCATGCCGCTGTGGGTCTGGACCGGAAAGCGCTTCGGCAAGCGCCGCACGTATCTGGCGGGCGTCGTGCTGTTCTGCATGACCACGCTGAGCTGGCTCCTGGCCGACCATTCGATCACCACGACCGGTATCGTCCTGCGCGGTATCGGCGGCGGCCTCGGCTCGGGCGCGATCATCCTGATGTCGATCTCGATGCTGGGCGACACCCAGGCCTATGACCGCCTGCTGACCGGCGAGGCGCGCGAGGGCCTGCTCTCCAGCGCCATAGCCGTGATCGAGAAAGTCAGCTTCGCGCTCGGCGTGGCGGTGCTGGGCGTGTTCCTTCACGCGCTGGGCTACGTGCCGACCACCGGCGGCGCCATCGTCGCCCAGCCCGCCAGCGCGATGCTGGCGCTGAAGCTCGGATTCTCGGTGATCCCGGCGGTCATGTTCGCAATCAACGGCCTGTTCCTCTGGGCATACGACCTTGACGAGGACAAGCTCGCCGCCGCGCGCCTGGAGACTTCCGAAGGCCTTGGGAACGCAGTGGCATGACCCGATCCCCGAACAGCGGAGATTCCTCTTTGGCCGCGCAAGGTGCGCAAAGCAGCGAGCATTCTGCCTTCATGACCGACACACCCTCGATCCGCCGTGCCTATACCACCTGCCGCCACGGCCAGATGCATTATCGCACCGCCGGGGCCGCACAGGCCGGACGCACGCCCATCGTGCTGCTGCACCAGAACCCCTCGTCTTCCTACGAGTACGAGGCCCTGATCCGCGAACTGGCGACCGACCGGCTCGTGATCTCCTTCGACACGCCGGGCTACGGCATGTCCGACGCGCCGCCCGCGCCGCCGGGGATGGCGGGCTATGCCGCCGCCTTCTCGGACGCGCTCGATGCGCTGGAGGCCGACGGCGTGCTCACCGGCAAGGTCGATCTCTACGGCTTCCACACCGGCACGCTGCTGTCCTGCGAACTGGCCATCGCCCGCCCGGACAAGGTCCGCGCATTGGGGCTGACCGGCATTCCGATGTTCGATCCGGCCACCCTTGCCGCCAAGCTCGAAGAAGCGCGCAATTTCCCGGAGCCGGACGAAAGCGGCGAAGTGATCCTCGGCCTGCTTGGCAGGCTCTGGGGCTATATCGTCACCAACCGCGATCCCGCACAGCCGCTCGACAAGGCGGTGTGGAACTTCGCCGACAAATCGCGCGTGCTGCACCGTTTCACCTGGGCCTACAGCGGCGTCTGGTCGTGGGATTTCTCGCGCCTCGGCCTCGTAACCCAGCCTGCCGTGCTCGTGCAGACGGCGGAAGACCTTCTCGAAGTGTCCCTCCAGGCCGCCGCGCGCATGCCGGACTGCCGGACGGTCCAGCTTCTCGATCTCGACAAAGACATTTTCGATCTTGCCCCGGAGCGTATTGCCCATGAACTGCGTGACTTCCTTGACCGCCTCTGACCTTCCGGTGGCCGAGGTTTCGCACTCGGTCCTCCATCCCGAGTTCATCGCCGCCGAAGTGGCGCGCCGCTATCCCGTCAAGGGCGAGCTGACTTGTTTCCTGCTCTACCGGGGCATGAACGATGTCTATCTCGTGCAGGACGAGGAAGCGAAATACGCCCTGCGCGTCTGGCGCAAGACCTACCGCGACGTTGACGACGTGGCCTACGAACTCGATTTCCTCGACTATCTGCGCGAACAGGGCTTCCCCGCCTCGGTCGGCGTGCCGCAGCATGACGGCAAGCTCTACTTCAAGGTGCTCTCCCCCGAGGGCGAACGCGCCATCGCGCTTTACGACTGGGCGCCGGGCGTGAAGTTCGGAGACCGCCTGTCCGAGGAAACCGCCTTCCGCATCGGCGCCGCCATGGCCCGGATGCACCTGCTCGGCAATGCCTGGGCGGGCGCCGACCACCGGTTCTCGACCGAGACGGCCAAGGACTACAACATCTGCATGCCGGCGCTGATCGACTTCGTCTACGACCGGCCGGACGACTTGCGCGACTATCCGGTGATCGCCGCCAACCTCGACAAGCGGCTCGACGAACTGGCCGCCTCGGGCAAAGTGCCGCTGGGCGTGTGCCACCGCGATTTCCACCCCAGCAACGTCCACGTCGCCGAAGACGGCGGCATCACCCTGCTGGACTTCGACGCCGCGGGCGAGGACTTCCTCATGCAGGACGTGCAGAACTTCGTCTGGGGCAACCTGTTCTACGGCTTCGACCCGAAGATCGGCGAGGCTTTCGAGGACGGCTACCAGTCGGTTCGGCCCTTCACCCGGGAAGAGACCGAGAATACCGAGCTGTTCCTGATGGCCAAGGCCCTGCGCCTGATCGCAGGCATGGCCCATAGCTCGACGGCGGTAGGGCGCGGCACCCTGCGCTTCCGCAATCTCGACTGGCTGGGGGACTATGTGAAGACCCGCGCCCGCGCCTGCGGCCTGCTCTGACCATGAACGGCCCGATCGCGCTCGACAGGGCGGAGGCTGCGGCGATGCCATCGTCCGGCTCCCGCCCGGTGGCGGAAGGCTCGTGGCCGGGCGGAAAATCCGCCTGGGTCATGGTTTTCATGCTGTTCCTGGCAGGGGTGCTCTCGGTCATCGACCGGGCGGCGCTCAACATCCTGGTCGATCCGGTGCGTGCCGATATCGGCATCGGGGACGAGCAGATCGGGCTGTTGCAGGGCCTCGCCTTCGGGCTGTTCTATGCCTTCATGGGCCTGCCGATGGGTCTGCTGGCCGATCGCATCTCCCGCCGCAACCTGATTGTCGCGGGGATCGCGCTGTGGAGCGTGGCGACGATCGGCAGCGGGCTGGCCCAGACGTTCGGCTCGCTGTTCACCGCCCGCCTGCTGGTGGGTCTGGGAGAAGCGGCGCTGGGGCCGGCCGCGATCTCGCTGATCGCCGACCTTTTCTCACCGGCGCAGCGCGGACGGCCGATCTCGTTCTACATGATGGGACAGGGACTTGCCAACGGCGTGGCCATCTCGCTTACCGGCCTCTTGGTGACGGCGGCGGGCGCGGGCGCTTTCCTCGGCCTGCCGCTGATCGGCCACCTCGTGCCCTGGCGGATCGTCTTCGTGGTGTTCGGCGCCGGCGGGCTGCTGGTGGCGCTGGCCCTGCTTGCCTTCACGCGCGAGCCCGTCCGACAAGTGCAGGCCGCCGCCGGAGCCGTGCCGCGCCTGCCCGGCGCAGCGGAAGCCGCCTATTTCTGGCGCAATCGCCGCGTGCTCCTGCCGCTCTATTTCGGTTTCGCGACCTGCTTCACGGTCGCCTACGGCGGTTCCGCCTGGGCGCCGACGATGCTGCTGCGCGGCTACGGCGCCGATGCCGCGTTCCTCGGCAAGTGGCTGGGGCCGCTCTCGATCCTGTTCTCCGCCATCGGCCCGCTGATCGGCGGAACGATGCTGGACCGCTCGATGCGCTCGGGCCGGACGATGGCGCGCTTCGCGATCCTCGCGGTCGCACCGCTTTTTGCGTTGCCTTCGGTGCTCGCCGTTCTGGCTGGGGAACTTCACCTGGCGACAGTGCTGGTGGCCTCTTCGAACGCCGTGTTCTCGGTGATCGGCACGGTCATGTTCGCCACTTTGCAGTCCCTCGTCCCGCCCCGAATGCGCGGCTGCGCGATTTCGCTCACGCTCGTGCTCAACACCATCATCGGCGCCAGCCTCGGCCCGCTGATGGTCGCCAGCGTGACCGAGCGCGTGCTGCACGACCCGGCGCAAGTGGGCTGGTCGATTGCCGTGGTCTGCACGCCGTTCCTGTTGCTGGGCGCCGCGCTCTATGCCGGAGCCGGGCGCGCGATGCGCCGCGCCGCCGCGCGCGGCGACAGCGAATGCGCGCAGCTTCTTTCAAGCGGCGCCAACTGATCGAGACACACAATCCATGGCCGGGCGCAATCGCCCGGCCATGACAGCCTACCCAGGGGGAAACAGCGATGACGGTCGGTCGAATTCTTAAGGCGGCGGGGGGCGCGGTCCTTGCCGTTGTCGTCCTGCTGGCGCTCGTGCTGCTGACGATGCGGCTGGGCTGGTGGAACCCGTCCTATGAAAGCGTAAAGGCGGCGCAGGCCACCGCGCCCTCGACGTTCGAACGCATCGGCACCGCCAATCTCCACATCCGCGACGAAGGTCCGCGCGATGGCCCGGTCGTGGTGATGCTCCACAGCTCGATGACGAACCTGCGCGAATGGGACGGCTGGACCGACGCGCTCAAGGACAAGTACCGGGTGATCCGGTTCGACTGGCCGCCCTACGGCCTCTCGACGGACAGCGCCCCCTCCACCGGGATGCCCGGCGTGGTGGCGCTGCTGGAAAAGCTGATGGAGAAGAAGGGCGTCACGCGCTTCGCCCTTGTCGGCACGTCCAGCGGAGCCACCGTCTCGACGCTCTACGCTGCGAAGTATCCGCAGAAGGTCACGGCGCTGGCGCTCTCGGCCCTGCCGCTGAAAGCGCCGCCGCCCAGCGATTTCAGCCGCCTGATGTGGGCGATGGTCTGGACCCACGAAACGCTGGTGCCCAATTACTACCCGCGCTTCTACTATCGCCGCGCGCTTTCCGAACTCTACGGCAAGCCCGAACGCCTCACGGATGCGACGGTGGACTGGTACTACCAGACCAACACCCTGCCCGGCGGCTTCGCCCGCGTGAAGGACTACTACGAAACCAACAAGAAGGCGGTCTGGGCCAAGGGCGCGGGCGACGACGCCGCGCGGGTCAAGGCGCCGATCCTGCTGCAATGGGGTGATGCCGATCCGGTGCTGCCGAAGTACCTCGCCGCCGATGCGGTGAAGGAGTTCTCGGGCACGAAAGTGGACGTGATCCACTATCCCGATCTCGGCCATTACCCGATGCTCGAACTGCCCGGGGAAACCGCAAGGGACCTGCGCGCCTGGCTCGACCGGACGGTGACGAAGTGAGCGTGCCAGATCGAACCGGGCCCGATCTGGCCGGCACATGGGCCCTCCACGGCGCCACGCTCGGCCCCGATGGCGATACGCTTTACGAATGGGACGGCAGGATGACGCTCGTTCCCGGCGGAGATGCCTTCTCCGTCGCCATCGAGACCACCGGCTTCAAGACCTCCCGCTCGGTGAGCTTCGCCGAGAAGCTCACGCCCCTGCCCTCGGGCGAGTGGCACCTGCGCTATGGCTACGAGGCTGACCCCGAGCATTTCGCCACCGAAAGCCATACCTTCTTCGGCCTTTCACAGCTCACCTTCGCGCCGGACCTTGCAAGCGCGCGGGGCACTTCTTGCAACTACAACGGCCGATACGTCGTCATGGAACTGCAGGCCACGCGGGAGGAGCGGACATGAGGCCGATCCGGCTTGCGCGTATCTGCGGGCTCTCGCTGGCCGCCCTGGCGCTGTCTCCCGCCGCCGCGCAGACCGAGCCGGCCCCGCTCGGCGATGCCGCCCTGCGCAGCCGCTATGCGCTGCCCGGCTCGCAATTCGCCGAGATCGACGGGGAAAGCGTCCATTACGTCGTGGAGGGCAAGGGCCCGGCGATCCTGCTGGTCCACGGCTCCTACGCCAGCCTGCGCCAGTGGGACGATTGGGCCGCCAGGCTCTCGCGCCATTACCGGGTGATCCGCTACGACCAGTCTCCCGCCGGACTCTCGGGGCCCAGCCCTGCCGGAGACTATACCATCGAGCACCGCATCCGCGTGATCGACGGATTGATGGACCAGCTGAAGGCAGACCGCTTCGTCATGGTCGCGACATCCAGCGGCGGGCTGCCCGCCGCCGCCTACGCTGCCGCCCGGCCAAAGCGGGTGCGGGCGCTGGTGCTGAACAACATCGCGGCGGGGCCGGTGAAGTTCGACCTCGACGGCCTGCCCCCCGCGCTCAAGGCCGCGCTGGCCGAGGACCGGACCCACCCCGGCTGGCACGCGCCGGAATACTGGCGGCAGATCCTGCTCGCCAATGTCGTCGATCCCGCGCGCATCACTCCCGCGCTGGTGGCCCAGTGGACCGACCTCAACAGCCGCCCCTTGCGCGATCCCGCCATCGGCAAGGCGGTGGCGGCGTCCACGTCCTTCGCGCGAACGCCGGACGACTTGCGCCGGATCACCGCACCCACGCTGCTGCTCTGGTCCGCCGACGACCACGAAACCACGCTGGAGCGGGACGGAAAACAGGCGCTCGCGCTGCTCGGCAGCACCGACAAATCGCTCGAAGTCATCGACCGCTGCGGCCACATGATGCCGTTCGACTGCCCGGATCGGGCTCTCGAACGCATGATGCCCTTCCTCCGCCGCACTGCCAGGTGACAGGAAAAGGCCGCGCCCCCGTGAAAGGGCGCGGCCTTCGATCCCTGGGGCAAACGGCGCCCGGTCAGGCCGGCATGGGTTCCGCCTCCGCCAGTTCGGCATCGCGCTCGGCCACTTTCGCGCGCAGCAGCGGAATAAGGTCGCGTCCGATGGCGATCACGTCTTCCACCGGATCGAAACCGCGCAGGATGAACGCCGAAACCCCGGCATCGTAATAGTCCATCAGCGCGTCGGCGAGCTGGGCCGGGGTACCGACAAGGGTGCCCGAATTGCTCTGCCCGCCGCGAAGCTGGTTGATGCCGTTCCAGAAGCACTTCTCCAGCCTGTCGCCGCGGGCGGCGAGTTCGGCGGTGCGCTTGAACCCGTCGGCCTTCACGGCGGCGGTGTTCGGCGCCAGCTTGCCCATGTTGGCGGCCACCGCCTCGCGGATCTCGTCGGCGCGGGCCCATGCCGCTTCCTCGCTATCGGCGATGACGATGCGGATCGACATCAGGAAGCGCGGGGAGCGACCATGCGGCGCGGCGGCCTCGCGCACCTTGGCGACCACTTCGGTCATCCCTGCCACCGTATCGGAGAGGGTGGCGAAAGTATCGCAATACTCGCCCGCCACTTCGAGCGCTGCCGGGCTCATCCCGCCGAAATAGACCGGAACCGTGCCCTGCGTGGGCTTGATCGCGGCAAAACCGCCGTTGAAACGGAACCACTTGTCCTCATGATCGACGGGCTTTTGGCTGGTCCATATCCGGCGCAGCACCGAGATATATTCCTTTGCGCGGTCGTAGCGCTCCACCTTGGTCCGGTAATCGCCGTCGGCCTGCGTTTCCTCGTCGCTGGCGGCGGTGATGATGTGGACGCCGACGCGGCCCGGCATCAACCGGTCAAGCGTGGCCAGCATCCGCGCGGCCATGGTCGGCGGGATGAAGCCCGGCCGGTGCGCCAGCATGACGCCGAGCCGCGTCGTGTTCGCGGCGACATATCCGGCGATGGTGAAGTTGTCCGGCATGATCGCGGCATTGGCGACCAGCACCTTGTCATAGCCCCATGCGTCATGGAGGCGCGCCATCCGCGCGATGCCTTCGGGATCGAACGTCTCGAAGGGAACGGGATGCGTTTCGCTCGAAATGTTGTGGTTGAGCAGACCGTTTATCTCGACCGGCATGAGGCTCGAAGCCCTCCTGGATAGTGCTGAAGGCCGAAGTCTATGCCCGGCTGTATCGGCGCAAAGCCGCCGCTTTTCGGTATCCGACAGGTGGAACGGGGCTGCCGTCCCACCTGCCGGGAAAGGTCACTTGGTAGCCGAGCAGGCGTACCAGCTGCCGATCATCGCCCGCCCCTCGGGGTGGCCTTCGGTGAAGAAGTCCGCCCGGTCGGGCTTGAGGAAGAACGTGCCCTTGCGGTAGCCGACCATGACTTCTTCAGGGTCGAAACCGGCATCCACCGCGACCTTCATCCAGTCGGTACGCGCCAGCGAGGTCATGAACGGTTCGTTGTTGTAGTGGCTTTCGAAATCGCAGCGCATCTGGTCCCAGAGCGAGAGATGCTCATGGCGCGGCGGCACGTCCACGTGGCACATGATCCCGCCCTTGCGCAGCAGGCGGTGGCTCTCCTTGAAGATGCCGCGCATGCCCTTGGCCGAAGTCTCGTGGAGCACGGCGGAAGAGCAGACCAGATCGAAGCTCTCGTCCTCGAAATCGGTATGCTCTGCGTCCTGCTGGCTGAAGTGGATCGCCGCGCCCATCGCCTCGGCGCGGGCATGGCCGTAGCGCAGCATCGGCGCGCCCACGTCGAGCGCGAAGACTTCCGCATCGGGGAAAGCCTGCGCGATCGCCACGGTCGAATGGCCGACCGAGCAGCCGAGATCGAGGATGCGCCGGGGCTTGAAGTCCGGGTAGAAGTCCTGGACATGGCTGGCAAGCGTGTGCCCGCGTCCGTCGTTCTTCCAGCCGCCGTTGAGATTGCGCAGATACGTGGAAGCGAAACGGTCGTAGAGCGCGCCGGCGCGGAAATCGCCCGCGGCGGTGTCGACCGTGTAGCTGCCCGGCATGCGGTGATGATCGAAGGACGAGATGTAGCGCGGAATGGCAAGGTCCGGATTCAGGCGGAGGCTGCCCTTGGGCTCCGCCACTTGCGCCTCGACCTTGGCCGAAAGCTCGTCAAACTGGCGGTCGATCGCACCGTCGAGCGAAAGCCAGATGCGGTCCTGGTAGAACAGCGAAAGCGTCAGCCAGTACTGGTGCAGCGGATGGGCTTCCAGCGCCCCGCGAACCTGGGTGCTGGAGGTCGGCTTGCTGCCGGTCTTCTTCTCGATCTCCGGGACGATAACCTCGTCAAGCAGGCGACGGTCGAGCGGGTCCATGTTCTGGCTGGTCCAGGCGCGCATGGCGAGGAAGTGGTCCTCCATCGCCTGCTCGTCATGGTTGGACTGCGGCATGACCGCATGACCGAAATGTTCCTGGCGGTACTGTTCCATGTCTTGGGGCTCCCGTTCCGGATTAATCGCGGGTCACGGCGTCGAGGACGCCTTCATAATCGTGCTGGTCGGCCAGTGCCTCGGGCATCAGCTTGTCGCGGGCGGTGCCCAGCACGCGCTCGTAAATCCCTTGCCGGTAGGCGCCGCGATAGGCGCGCGCCTCGGCGTCCGGGGCGAATGTGTCGATATCAGCGGGGCCGTGCAAGCCCGCGGCCTTGAGCAGGCGCTCGTTCGCGTCGAGCCGGTCCTTCAGCACGACGACCTCGCCCATCAGCGCCAGCACCAGTCCCGCGAGAGCGTCCACCGTCCCGCTTTCGAAAACCACCGGCTGGCTGCCCTTCGACCGCGCCTTGCGGTCAAGGTTCATGCGCTCTGCCATCACGTCACTCCATCAGTTCGAAACGGAACAGGTTGCCGGTGCGGGCAACGATGTCCTTCTTGTCGAGATCGGGGCCGTGCGCCTCTTCGGTCACGGCATCCTTGGCCTTCAGGTCATAGCCGGTCTGGCTGGAGAGGATCACGACGAGGTCGGTCCCGTCCTCCACCGCGAAGGGAAACTCGTGCCATGTGCCAAGGTGCATGGCGAAGCCCGCCGTCCCGTCGAAACGGAAGGCGCGCACTTGCGAAAGGTCGGGAAGCTCGCCCTCGCTCGGCGGCGCCATGACCGCCACGAAAGGCTTGCCGCCAAGCGGCAGGAATGCCTGGGTATGCTGGAAATGGCGCTCCATGTAGCGCACTTCGCCGGGGCGGCGATCCATCTGTGCCAGCGTGACTTCCACCGGATGTTCGCAGAGGAAGCGGGCGGGGTAGCTCATCTTCACCGCGCCCTTGTAGAAATCGACCGAAACCGGCTTAACCGGCGCATCGTGGCCGATCACCGCACCGAACGGCGCCAGCGCTTCTGGCGTGGCGGGTTCGACCGCAAGCTCAATCACGGTGCATTCAGGCGTTGAACTGCCGTTTTGCGTGGTCATGGATGCCCTCTGCCGCCTTTGTCCGCCCGATCATGCGCCCCGGAAAGGGGATTCGAGCAGGGATCGAACTGTTTGATCGCTGGCCGGATAGCCGCAGGGTGGATAGGCTGGCGCCGGGCGGTCGCGGGGGCTGGCGGGAATGGTCAAGCCTAGCGGCCGATATGGAAAATTCGGGTATTCTGATGAGCAGCGCGATTGTCGAGGAACAAGTGGTTTCTGCCCTGGTGAAGGCACTGGGAGCCGATGCCGTGATCCATGAGGGCGAGGCGCTCGCCTACTTCTCGAACGACGTCTATCGCGGCGGGGCCGCGCCCAAGGCGGTTGTCCGCCCGGCCGATGTGAAAGCGCTGCAGGAAGCCGTGCGCATCTGTGCGGCGGCCGGGGTCGCCATGGTCCCGCGCGGCGGCGGTGCATCCTATACCGACGCCTATCTCCTGCCCGAGGGCGGTCACGTCCTGATCGACACCGGCGCGCTCGACACGATCGAGATCGACGAACGCAACGCCGTCGTCACGGTCGGCGCGGGGGTCACGTGGATGGCGCTCAAGGCCGCGCTTGACGCCAAGGGCCTGCGCACGCCGTTCTGGGGACCGTTTTCCGGCATCGCCGCCACCGTGGGCGGCAGCATGAGCCAGAACACGCTGAGCCACGGCAGCACCGCGCACGGCATCTCGGCACAGTCGGTCCTGTCGATGGACGTGGTGCTGGCGAGCGGGGAAATGCTCTCGACCAGCGCCAGTTCGGCCATGCGCTTCTATGGGCCGGACCTCACCGGCCTGTTCACGGGCGACTGCGGGATTTTCGGCATCAAGGCACGCATTCGTCTGCCGCTGCTGCCGGTCCTGCCGCATTTCGAATGCCTGAGCTTCGCGTTCGAAAGCTTCGCGGACTATCACGCCGCCTCGCGCGAGGCGGCCATGGCCCGGCTGGACGATTCCCACTTCGGCCTCGACCTTGCCCTGTCGCAAGGGCAGATCGGCCGCCAGGAAGGCATGGGCGCGCGCCTGAAGATCGCCGCCGAGGTGATGCGCAAGGCGCCGGACAAGATGAAGGGCCTTGCCCAGCTCGTCCGCATGGCGCTGGCGGGCGAGAACCCGATGCGCGCGGGCGCCTACATGTGCCACTTCATCATCGAGGGGTTCGATGCCGACGAGGCGGCGCACAAGGCCAGGATCCTGCGCCGGATGCTGGCCCGGCATGGCCGCGAGATCGCCAATTCGATCCCGACTTTCGTCCACTCGGTACCCTTCGCGCCGCTGTTCAACGTGCTCGGCCCGGGCGGCGAGCGCTGGGTGCCGATCCACGGCGTGCTCGCCCACGACCAGGCCGTGCCGTTCGACGCCGCGTTCAAGGAACTGATCGCCGGGCGCAAGGCGGAAATGGACCGTCTCGGCGTCTGGACCGGCACGATGTTCTCCCCGGTCGGCGCCACCGGCTTCCTTTACGAAGTGGCGCTTTACTGGCCGGACGACCGCACCGCCTATCACCGCACGGTATTGGGCGCGGAATACCTGTCCCAGCAGCCGCAATTCCCCGCCAACGCGGAATCGCGCGCCTATGCGGACGATCTCAAGCAGGCGATCGTCGCGCTGATGCAGGAATACGGCGCCGGGCACTTCCAGCTCGGCCGGGCCTATCCCTACCGCCAGCGGCTGTCTCCCCAGGCGCTCTCCCTACTGGGCGCGGTAAAGCGGGAACTCGATCCGAAGGGACTGATGAACCCCGGCGCGCTCGGGCTCTGAAACCGCCGAAACCCACGAAAAACGCCCCGGAAACGAATTCCGGGGCGTTTTTTAAGGAGAATGGCGAAGAGCCTCAGCGCTTCATGAGGCGCGCCGGCAGGGCTTCCGTCACCAGCCTGTCTAGACGGCGGCGCGCCCTTGCGCTTTCCCCGCCGAAGCCTTCGAGGAACAGCGCGGCACGCTCGACCGCCAGCTTCAGGGCCGCCAGTTGCGGCGGTCCCGGCTGCGAAAAATCACAGATAGCGCCGCCGAAGTAGTGGTTGGCCCCTTCGAGCACGAGGCCATAGCGATCGCCCCCCACAGCAGCGGCAGTGAACGGCGCGAGGTGGCCCTTCCAGCCATCGGCGGCCATCCCCGGCATCAGGTCAAGCGTACCCGTCTGGACCAGCGCGGGCACCGACAGCGCGCCGTAGCCCGCCTCGGTCACGAGGACAGGGATCGGCGGCGGAGGCGAGAAGGCGATCACCGCCCTTGCAAGGCGCGGCACCAGCGGCGCTTGCAGCCCTTCCGGCAGGACCGGCTGCGCACCGCCCAGCATCGTCGCGACCAGGCCGCCATAGGAATGTCCCGCCGCCACGAACGGCGCATCGCCGATATGGGAAACGAGCGCGCGCATATCCTCGATACGCGCCTTCCAGCTTGCAAGTCCCTGGTACTGCGCGGTTTGCGGGTGCTCGCGCGAATCCACGTGAAGCGGTGCGAGCACCCGCCACCCTGCTGCGACCCAGGGCCCTATGATCGGATCGTAGTATGCAGGGGCCGATCCCGCCCCGTGCGAGAACAGGATCACCCCGCGCGGGCTGCCCTGCGGCCGCCATTCGGTGATGGAAACCGCGCGGCCTTCCGGCGTCTTCAGCTCGATGACCGCAGGCTGGGGCATCGGCTTTGGCGGGGAGGCCGCCAGCGCGCGTCCGGCCACGGCCAGTCCCGCCGCCGCGACGGAACCTGCCAGCAGCGACCGGCGCGATACCGCAAGGCCCGTCTCCACGATCCGCGTCACGTTCAGGGCGCCGGCTTCTTGAGGTAGGCGATCACGGCCTTGCGGTCTTCCGGCTTGGGAAGCCCGGCGAAGACCATCGAGGTGCCGGGAACCACGCTGGCCGGACGGGTCAGCCACTTGTCGAGCGTGGCATCGTTCCAGGTCACGCCGGACTTGGTCATGGCTGCCGAATAGCGGAAGCCCTTCACCGTGCCGGATTTCTTGCCGACCACGCCCGAGAGATTCGGTCCCACCTTGTTCGCACCCCCGGCATTCACCGTGTGGCAGGCCATGCAGCGCATGAAGATGCGCTTGCCCGCCGCGGCGTCAGCCGCCGGCGGCGCGGCCGAAACGCTTACCGGAATCGCCGCCATGGCAGCGAAGGCGGCCGCGGCCAGTGACGGAAGGATGATCTGTCTGGTCATGTCTAACTGCCTACCCTTTGGAATGCGTCATTGTCGCTCCGGCCGGGATGCCCGGACGCCTTCTCTGCTTGGAAGGCTGCCCATCGGGTCCGCCGGGGCCCGTTCTTTCCAGTCATCCTCCAACCTAGGTCGTAAACGCGAACTCTGCCCGATACGCAGCGCCGACTATCCGCCTTGCGGACAGGCCGTTCAGCGATGCGCCTTGAGCCAGGCCGAGGCGCGCAGGGCCGCATTGGCGCGGATGTCCGCATAGAACAGCGCGAAATCGTAATAGTGAAGGCTTCCGCCCGCCATCGGCCTCACATCGAGCCCCGGCGCCGGATAGGTCACGGCAAGCCCCTGCTCGCACCGCACGGCCACCGCGCCGGTCCGCAGCGGCTTCATCGCGCCGAAACCGGGCTCGCCCGGAACCGCGCCGCGTGCCTGCGCCGAAAGCGCGGCGGGGCGGGACCGGTCGAAAGTCACCGGGTTGATGCAGAGCGGGCGCTTGCCGGGAACGTCGCCATATCTGTCGACGAAGGCCTTTTCGTAAGCGGCGACGATGGGCGCAAGGTTGGCGCCAGCCTCAACCGCATTCCATTGCAGGGCGCATCCGGTCTGCGCGGGCCTGTCGCAAACGGGGACGTGCCTGTACCGCAGGCCGAACTCGCCTTCCGAAAGATTGATGCCCACGATGTAGGCCGCCACCATGCGCTGCTGCAGCGGCGTGCCGTCGATCCGTCGTTCCAGCAGGTCGGCGATGTGCTTGGCGCCCTGGCTGTGTCCGGCGATGATAAAGGGCCGGCCATCGCCGACATGGGCGAGGAACCAGTCGAATGCGCGCTCCACGTCGGAATAGGCAAGCGCGAAGGCGGCATCCCGGTGCGCGGGGTCCATCAGCGCCTTGTAGCTGGCCGCCCGGTATCGCGGCGCCCAGATCCGGCAGCAGGCCCCGAACGCGCTGGCTTGCCGGGCCACCGCGCTCTCGTCCGTCCAGGTGCTGGCGGCGACGTCGGCAGGGTCCTGGTTCCACGCGGTCTGGCTGCGGAAGGTGGTGGGATGGACATAGAACACATCCACCCCCGGAGCCTGCGCGACCGGCGCGGCGCCCTCGGGCAAGGCCGCCGCCGGGCCGGGACCGGCAGGGCCGGCGGCCCAGTTCCCGGCGACAGCGTAATCGGGTGCGGGCGGCGCGAGCGCGGCGATGTCATCCTGCGGTGCGGCGCGGACCGGACAGGACCAGCACAGCAGCACCGCCATGAGGCCTGCGGCGGATCTTGCCGCCGACCGTGCCCTCAGCCGGGCAGCGCGGCCGCGCTCACGCATCGGCGGGCAGCCGGTAGCGCGAGAACACCAGAAGGCTGACAAGCTGGGTTCCAGCCGGGATCAGGCTGTAGAGCAGGACGATGCCGGTGATCGCATGGGGCGTCTGCGTCACCGCTCCGCCGGTAGAGGATACGAAGCCGAACGCACTCATCACAAGGCCCGCGACGACCGGGCCGAGCGCAAAGGAGAGTTTCTCCATGGCCGAGAACAGTCCGGCGAAGACGCCTTCGTTGGCAATGCCCTTGCGGCGGCGTTCGTAATCGATCGTATCGGTGAGCATCGAGAGCGAGAGCATGACGAACGCCGAGTTCACTACGCCGATCACCGCGCCGCGCACCAGCACCAGAACGTGCTGCGTGCCCAGCGCGCCCACGCCGGGAATGTTCACCAGCACGTCGGTGGCCGGGTGGACGAAGAACCAGGTTACCGTCACCATCGCCCATGCGGCGGAGGCGATGACGTAAGTGCGCTCCTTGCCCCAGCGGCGCGAAAGCGCGAGCCAGAGCGGCTGCGCGAGAATGCCCGCGATCGCCATGACGAGGATGAACAGCGGCACGATCCAGATCGCCTGGATCGCATAGAGATAGATGAAGCCGATCACGGTATAGCCCGAAGCCTGCCCGATGTTCTGGATCAGGCAGGTTGCCAGCAGCACCAGATAGGGCCGGTTGCCCTTGATCGCGCCAAGCTGGCTCAAGAGGCTGCCCGGCGCGGCATCGTCGCGGATCATCGGCACGCGGGCGAGGCCCAGCGCGGTCACCAGCATCGTGCCGAGGCACACCGCGCCCAGCACCAGTGCCATCACGGTCCAGCCATGCGCGCCGCCGCCCAGCGCATAGATCAGCGGCTGCGCCACGCCCACGCCCACCAGCACGCCCAGCGTCGAGAAGACCATGCGCCAGACCATGATGCGCGTGCGTTCGTGCGGATCGTGCGACAGCGCCGCCGCAATCGCGAGATAGGGCACGGAGAACATCGAGAAGGCGGTGGAGGCGAGGAAGAACAGGAAGCAGGTGATCGCCGCCGAAAGCAGCGGGCTGGAACTCTCGGTCAGCGTGAACAGCGCCACGAAGCCGAGGCTGGTGAGAACCGCTCCCGCGACGAGGAAGGGCGCGCGCCCGTGCTTTCCGCGCAGCCGGTCGGACCAGGCGCCGACCAGCGGATCGCAGACGATCAACCAGAGCTTGGGGATGAGCACGACCAGCCCCGCCAGCCAGGCCTCTACGCCGAGCATGGTGGTGAGGAACAGCGGCAGCAGCACCGCCGGTGTATCGCGGAAGATCTGCGCCCCGAGCTGGCCGGTGCCGTAGCGCAGGAGGACGGAGGTGCCGACCCTGTCGTCATGCCCCGCCAGTGGCTGCGGGAGGATTGTCTGCTCGATCATGGTGGCCATGCGCTTCCCGAATCTTGTTTTGTTGCACTGCAACATGCGACGGAGCGCCCGCTCCGTCCATGGGATATTCATGCCATTGACCTTTGCCGCATCGCGGCAATTGCGCGGTTTATCCACCAGACGGACGTGGCGGTCCGCTGCGTGGACACCCTTCGGCAGCGATCCATGGTGGCCGCGAAGCCCCGAGACCCGAATTTCGGGGCGATCCTCCCTCTCCTGGAGACCTTCCGCAATGATTTCCCGCCTGCTCGCCTGCACAGCCGTTTCACTGGTTATCGCCGCGCCCGCGCCCGCAGCCGAACGCGACAGCCGCGCCATCGACCTTGCGGCCGCACAGAAGCGCGCGGGCGAAACGGTTTCCCGCATGTCCGCGCAGGAAAAAGTGGTCATCACTCACGGCATCATGCCCCTGCCCGGCGGCGGCCCGAAAGTGGAGATCCCGGCCGAAGCGATCATCGGCGCGGGCTACATTCCCGGCGTTGCCCGGCTCGGCATTCCGCACTTGCGGGAAACCGATGCCAGCCTCGGCGTGAGCTGGGTGATGGGCGCGCGCAAGGACTGGTCCACCGCCCTGCCCTCGGCCGTGGCGCAGGCGGCAAGCTGGAACCCCGCACTGGTCGAGCGCGGCGGCGCGATGATCGGCTCGGAAGCGCGGGCCAAGGGCTTCAACGTCCTTCTTGCAGGCGGCGTGAACCTGGCCCGCGATCCGCGCAACGGGCGGACTTTCGAATACTTCTCGGAAGACCCGCTGCTGTCCGGCGTGCTGGCGGGCGCGGCGATCCGGGGGGTACAATCCAACCATATCATCTCCACCATCAAGCACTTCGCGCTCAACGGGCAGGAAACCGGCCGCAAGTACGTGGACGTGAAGATCGCGCCCGCCGCCGCGCATGAAAGCGACCTGCTGGCCTTCCAGATCGGCATCGAGCAGGGCCAGCCGGGCTCGGTCATGTGCGCCTACAACCGCGTTCACGGGGCGCAGGCCTGCTCCAGCGACTGGCTGCTCAACAAGGTGCTCAAGCAGGAATGGGGCTACAAGGGCTTCGTCATGTCGGACTGGGGAGCCGTGCCCTCGATCGACGCGGCGATGAACGGGCTTGACCAGCAATCGGGCGACCAGCTCGATCCGGGCGTGTTCTTCGGCGCGAAGCTGGCCGAAAAGGCTGCGTCCGATCCGGCATGGGCCCCCCGGCTCGATGACATGAACACCCGCATCCTGACCGCCGTCTATGCCGCCGGGCTGGACAGCCATCCCGCAGAACCCGGCGGCACGATAGACTGGCCCGCCCATGCCGCTATTGCCGAGGAGGTCGCCAAGCAGGGCATCGTCCTGCTGAAAAACGAAGGCCATGTGCTGCCGCTGGCCAGAACCGCGAAGTCCATCGCGGTCATCGGCGGGTATGCCGACGGCGGCGTACTTTCGGGCGCCGGGTCGAGCCAGGTCATGGGCGAAGGCGGGCCTGCGGTGAAGCTGCCGGTGGCAGGGTCGGGCGTATGGGCCGGGTTCATCTCGGAATCCTACCACCGTTCCAGCCCGATGGCGGCGATCAAGGCGCAGGCGCCGGGCGCCGCCGTGCTCTACCGCCAGGGTCAGTACATCAAGGACGCGGCCGAACTGGCCGCGCGTTCGGAAGTGGCCATCGTCTTCGCCACCCAGTGGATGACAGAAGGGCTGGACGTGCCGGACCTGTCGCTGCCGCGCGGACAGGATGCGCTGATCGAGGCGGTTGCCGCCGCCAATCCGAATACCATCGTCGTGCTCGAAACCGGCGGGCCGGTGAAGATGCCCTGGCTGGGCAAGGTCAGGGGCGTGATCGAGGCGTGGTATCCCGGCGCGCGCGGCGGCGAGGCGATCGCTTCGGTGCTGTTCGGCGAAACCAACCCCTCGGGCCGCCTGCCGATCACTTTCCCGGCCGACGAGAGCCAGCTTCCCCGCCCCCGCCTGGACGGGAGCGACTGGGTGGAGCCGGACTTCGGCGGCAATCCGAAGGGAGGCAAGGACAAGCTGCCCGCAGACTACGACATCGAAGGTTCGGACCTCGGCTATCGCTGGTTCGCGCGCAAGGCGGCCCGGCCGCTGTTCCCCTTCGGCCACGGGCTCAGCTACACCGCGTTCGCGCAAGGCAAGCCGGTGATCAAGGGTTCCGCCGCGCGCGTCACCGTGACCAACACCGGCGCGCGGGCAGGTGCGGACGTGGTACAGCTCTACCTGACCGACCGAGCGGGAGAGACAAAACGCCGTCTCGTCGGCTTCGGCCGCGTGGAACTGGCGCCCGGCGCCTCGGGCGAAGTGGCGATGACGATCGACCCGCGCCTGCTGGCGGACTGGAAGGATGGAAGCTGGACGATCCCGGCGGGCCGTTACGCTTTCGCGGTGGGCACCGATGCCGAGCATCTGGGCGCGCCGGTGACCGTGACGATGAAAGCGCGCCGCTGGAAGGACTGAAGCCAGAAGGCAGGCCCGGGCGCGCAAAAGGCGCGCCCGGGCCTGCCTTCAGCGGAACAGGCGCGGCGCGAAATCGGCGAGATAGCGCCGCCAGTTCACCCATTCGTGGCCGCCGCCGGTTTCATGATAGACGTGCGCGATGTGGTAGCGATCGAATAGCGCGCGCGTGGGCGCGACCGTCTCGTGAAGGAAATCCTCCCTGCCCATCGCGAAGTAGACGAGCTTCAGTTCCTTCGCGCTGCGCTTCAGTTCGGCATCGTATTTCGCGGCATACGTCTCCACGCCGTTGAAGGCGTTGCCCTTGCTCAGCCCCATCGAGAATATGCCGATCCAGCGGAACTGGTCCGGATGCGTCAGCCCGTTTCGCAGGGTATGCGATCCGCCCATAGACAGGCCCGCCATGGCCCGTGCCTCTGGCCGGGCGTCGCTGCGGTAACCGGCATCGACATAGGGGATCAGGTCGCCGATCAGGTCGGCGCCGAAATCGGGGTTGTCGAGCGTCATCACCCCTTCGCGCAGCGGGGTGTGGCCGTCCGGCATGACGACGATCATCGGCACGACTTTTCCGGCGGCAATCAGGTTGTCGAGGATCGCGTTGGCCCGGCCCACGCTGGTCCAGCTGTCGTCACTGTCTCCCGCGCCGTGCACAAGATAGAGCACCGGATACTTGCGGCCGTCCTTCATGTAGCCGGGCGGCGTATAGACATGGGCGCGGCGGGCGATGCCGAGCGATTTCGACCAGTATTCGATCGTCGATACCGCGCCATGCGCGACTTGCGGGTTCCACGTCTGGAAATCGCCTTCGGGGCCGCGCACCTCGAATGTCGAATTGATGCCCTTGAGCTCCTCGGAGAAAGTCTTGCCGAGCGGATCCACGGTCTTCACCCCGTCCACGCGGAAGGCGAAGCGGTAAGTGTCCGCTGGCACCGGCCGGGGGGTGGTGACGGTCCAGAGACCGGTCGCGTCCTTCGCCATGGCAAGGCCCTGCGGCGTACCGGCGGGGAAGCCCATGGGAATGACCGTGGCGATATCGGTGCTGGTCAGCAGCACTTCCGATGCATTCGGCGCGCAGAGGCGGAAGGTCACGCGCCGGTCGGGAAGCTGCTCCACCGACTTGTAGGGCGCGGGGCCGGAATAGAACGGGGGCATCACGCAAGTGGAGGGATCGAGCTTGGGCGACTGCATCTGCGCCGTCGCCGGCAGCGCCGCCGCGATGGCGGATACGGCCGCCAGCAGCGCGGCGGAGGAGACTATCTTGCGGCGAACCATGCAAAAAACCTTTCGCGAACGCAGCGAGCGCTGCTGCCATGAAAGGTCGCTTCTGCCGGTGCCGGAACGAACGGCGCCATCGCGTCTATCCGACTGGCGGACCCGCCCGCTCCGCACACCCCGCCATCACCGTGGGTGGCGGTTCACTTGCGCGCTTCGCCCTGCTTTCCCAGCCGCGCCGCCACGCACTGGTCGGCGGGCATGCCATCGGGGCAGCTCTCGGCCTTGGGCACGAGCGCGCTGTCCTTCGGCAATCGGACGGTGAGGATGCGCACGGGCTCGGTGCCGATCATGCGCGAGGTATGGCCGCGTCCGGTCACGTCGTCCGCCAGGACGATGTCGCCCTTGGAAAGGATGTGCTTCGAACCGTCACCCAGCCCCACTTCGAGCTGGCCTGACAGGACGATCAGGAAGCGCGGGGTGGAAACGCCGTGGAAATCGATGAAGCCGCCGGGCAGCGTATCGCCGATCTCGACATCGGTGGCGCGCAGGCGCGACTGCACCGAACGCCCGTCCCCCCCGCCAGTCAGCGGCAGGTCGATGATCTCGAGATGGGATTCGCCGTCCTCCCCGCCGTACATGTGCATCATGCGCATGGCCTTGCCGGTGGGAGAAAGCGGGGTGACGGGCGCCGGATCGGCCAGCGCGGGCGCCGCAAGGGCCAGCACGGCGGCGAACGGAACGAGCAGTTTCATGCGCCTTGTTCTCCTTCAGGCACTGACGCGGGAACCGGCGGCGGCGAGGTCGGCCCCGGACTTCTCGTCATGGCGGGCGGCCAGTTCGCGCAGGCGCGGGATCAGTTCGCGCCCGTGGACCGCGATATCGCCCAGCAGGTCGAATCCGCGCAGCAGGAAGCCGCCGATGCCCATGGCATAATAGTCCATCAAGGCATCCGCCACCTGCTCGGCCGTGCCCACCAGCGCGGGCGGCAGCATCGGCGTCGAGAAATCGATCGAGGCGCGGGTGATCCCGGTCCAGAGGCGCTTGTCGATCAGTTCGCTGCGACCGGCGAGCGCCTCCAGTTCCTCACGCCCGGATCCGCCGCGCGTCGTGGCCAGCCTGGGGTCAAGCCGCATGGCGGTGCCGGTCGCCTCGCCCTTTCCGGCATCGGCTTCGGAGATTTTCGCCTGCTGCATCGCGGCAGTGTCGCGAAGCTGCTCGATCACCGCGCGCGCGGCCTGCCATGCCTGTTCCTCGGTCTCGCCAAGGATGACCCGCGCCGATGTCTGGAGCCGCAGGGGACGGCCGGTTGCCGCCCAGGCCGCCTTGACCTGCGCCGCCGTCTCTTCCATCTGCGCCAGCGGCTTGAGACCGCCGATCGCGTAGACATCCGCCACTTGCGCGCCCACTTCCAGCGCCAGCGGAGAAGCTCCGCCCCAGTAGACCGGGATGGCGCCGCCCTCCGGCCGGATTTCCGCCAGCGCCCGGTCGAACCGGTACCAGTCGCCCGCATGGCTCACCGGCTCGCGCGCGGCCCAGACCCGGCGCATGATCTCAACATATTCGCCGCTGCGCCGGTAGCGTTCGTCCTTGGTGTGGTAATCCCCGTCGCAGGCCAGTTCCAGGTCGTTGGCGCCGGTGATGACATGGACCCCGGCACGCCCGCCGCTCAGCCGGTCAAGCGTGGCGAACATGCGCGCGGCCATGGTCGGCGCGATGAAGCCGGGCCGATGCGCCACCATGAAGGATAGCCGCCGGGTGATCGCGGCCGCGTAACTGGCGATGGCGAAAGGGTCCGGCGCGTAGGAGTTCTGGAGGATCAGCACGCGGTCGAAGCCGTTCTCGTCAAACGCGCGGGCCAGCGTGCCGATCGTCTCCACATCGAAGCTCGGCCCGCCCGGCGGCGACACTTCCGAGGCATTGCGGTGGAGCAGGACTCCCAGGATTTCAAGCGACATGACGGCCCTCCCCAAGGCCGGGCCACGATGCGTGCCGGCTTCAATTCTGACCCCGAAAAACTGGCAGGTGATCGAGAGGCGAATAATCCAAGAAATCTATTACCCTGCGAGAGAAGCTTGATCGAACCTCCCCGGGCAACAGCAACCAGGAGGCCCCCCGCCGATGAACATCGTCAAGCTCGAACGCATGATCGCCGTCTACGAGGCAGGCAGTTTCCGCAAGGCAGCGCGCCGTTTCGGCATGTCGCAGCCCGCGCTCACCTGGAGCATCCGGCAATTGGAGGAAAGCCTCGGCCTCTCGCTGTTCGTTCGCGGTCCCTCCGGCATCCGCCCGACCGAGGCCTGCGAGACGCTGATCGTGCGCGCGCGCCTGATCGTCAGCGAACATGCCCGCCTGCTCGCCGAAGTGGAGCGCAAGAACCGCCAGCAGGTGATCGTGATCGGCGTCCACCCGGTGCTGCTCAACAGCCAGTTCGCCCACACCATCGCCGCTTTTCGCGAACGCGAGCCCGCCGTTACCCTGCGCGTGGTGGAAGCCTATAGCGCCGACCTCATCGCCCGCCTGCAACGCGGCGAACTGGACCTGGCCTTCTCCGCCGCCCCGCCCGAGGACGAGGACGCCGACGAAATCGCCTTCGAGCCGCTGCTGCGCCAGTATTACTCGATCTTCGCCCGCCCCGATCACGCGATCTTCGAACAGATCGAAAGCGGCGGCCCGATCACCGAACATGCCTGGGCGCAGGCAGATGCCCCCAATGTCGGCGCGCGGCAGGTGACCGCCAGCAGTGGCGATCGCAACAATACCAACATGGTGCTGGAACTGCTCGCACGCTTCGGGATGACCGAAAACATGGTGGCGATCCGCTCCGCCTCGATGCACCTGATCCGCCGGATGGTCATGGACGGCGGCCTGCTGGGCATGGTGCCGGAAAGCCAGTTCGCCACCGAACTGCAGGGCGGCACCGTGCGCCAGGTGCCCGGCTCCAACATCGAGGGGCCGCCGCTCGGCCTGTTGTGGATCGACGGCTGCTACGAGACGCTGGCGGTGCGGCGGCTGAAGTCGCTGCTGCGCACGATGCAGGTTCCCGACCATCCCAAGGCGCTGCCCGCCCCGAAGATCGCGGCATGATGGCCGCCGCTGCCCGGGTGATAGAGGCGCTCTATCACAGGTCAAAATTAGTTCTCTGTTCCGCCTCGCCAAGCCCAAGCAACATGCCGCCACTGGCTGCGCTGGGTTCCAGTCGCTCACCGTGGCCCCTTTTTTCCTCACAGCGAGTCCGGCGATGAACAAGCATCCCCTCAACCCCGTCACGCCCGAGCACATCGAGACCTATCGCCGCGACGGCGTGGTCTGCCTGCGCCAGATGTTCGACGCGGAATGGATCGAGCGTCTCCAGCAGGCCGCGCTCGAAGTATCCGCCGATCCCGCCGCACACGGCCTTACCGGCCCCTCGCACGGCGCCATGGTCTCGGTTTCGCACCTCTGGCACAAGCCGGGCATATTCCGCGACTTCGCCTTCAACTCGCCCGCGGGCGAGATCGTCGGCCGCGTGATCGAGGCGGACAACGTGCAGATGTTCCACGATCACCTGTTCCGCAAGCCGCCGCAATCGCCCGCGATCATGCAGTGGCATGCCGATCACCTCTGGCCCTTCACCGGCACCATGATCCCCAACCTGTGGGTCGCGCTGTCGCCGGTGAACGAGGAGAACGGCCGGATCGAATTCGTCGCGGGCTATCACCGCTTCTGCATCGACACCGGCTCGCGCTTCGGCCCCGCCGGAGACGGCACCTTCCGCTTCCCCGACTTCGAAGCAGAGCGCGACAATCCGGATTTCCCGTTCCGCTTCGTCACCTGGGATCTCCAGCCGGGCGACGCCGTGCTGTTCCATGTCGATATCCCGCACTATTCCAAGGGCAACGATTCCGACACGCTCGCCCGCACCGGCCTTGCCATGCGGATGATCGGCGACGACTGCTACTGGTGCCCGCGCGAAGGGCTGATGCCGGTCCACGGCATGGACCTGATGAGCCAGCCCGACGGCGTTCACCCCGAACCCGGCGAACTGCTACCGCTGATCTGGCACCGCCCCGACGACGAACCGCGCGTCTTCGCCCCGCGCCCCGCCCAAGCGGCGCGGGCAGCATGACCTTCGATCCCGGCAAGCGGGAATTCCTTGGCGGCGCGGCGCTTCTCGCGATGCTGGGAATTTCCGGCCCGGCGGTGGCGGGCAGCGCTCCCGGCATCCGGGTAGAGCCGATCCAGGGCCCGAACCTGCCGATGGAATTTCCCGGCAGCGGCGGCACGGTTCCCTGGCTGAAGCGGGTCTTTCACCTCTATTCCGGACCAGACGGGCTGACCCGGGCCGAACAACTCGAAGTGGTCGAGCCGCGCGGCCAGTCCATCGCCACGCTGCTGCGCCGCACCGCCGCGCGCGTCACCCTTGGCGGATCGCAACCCGGCGCCGGTTTCGGCTTCCACGTCGCCAGCCAGCCTACCCTGCTGATCCCGATCTTCGGGTCGATGATGATCGGCCTTCATGACGGCACCGAATACGAACTGCGCCACGGCGACCTCGCCTATGCCGAGGACTGCACCGGCAAGGGCCACATCTCGAAAGCCGGGCCGGAAGGCTCGTTCATGGTCGCGGTGCAGCTTCCCGGCGAAGGCTGCCCCCTGTCCGGCAGTTCCGACATGACGAAGGTCTGGTCCGACCAAGCCCGCTGAGCCCATAGCCCCCCTCGCTGCAAGGAACACGCGTGAAGAAGACTGCATATCTCGGCTGGGCGATCGGCTCCTTCACGTCCTCGGCGCTGGTCAGCGCCGTGGGCCTGCTGCACTTGCGGTTCATGACGGATTCGCTCGGCCTTGCCATCGGGCTGGCCGGAATGCTGACCGTCCTTGCCAAGATATACGATGCCGCCTGCGACCCGCTGATGGGCCACATCGGCGACCGCACGCACACCCGTTTCGGCAAGTACCGCCCCTATCTGCTGGGCGGCGGGCTGATGGCCGGGCTTTCCATGGTCATGCTGTTCAACGTGCCTGCGGCGCTTTCGGGCACCGGCCTATGGGTCTGGGTGGGGATGACGCTGCTGTTCTTCTCCACCGCCTATACCTTGTTCCGCATTCCCTATCTGGCGCTGGGGCGGGCGATCACGTCGAACTTTCCGGAACGCTCGAAGCTGATGACCTTCAGCGTCTACGGCTCCTCACTCGGCAACATGGCCGCGACCGCCGCCGCGCCGTTCCTGCTTTCGCGCATCGGCAGCGACCGTGCCGGGCACGGCACAGTGGCGATCGTGCTGGGCGTGCTCATCGCCCTTGGCGGGGCGGCTTCCTTCGCACTGCTGCGCGAAGGCGAAGCGGCGGAAAGCGCGCCATCCGGCGATGGCTCCCTGCGCGAGGCGGTGGGTGCCCTGCGCCGCAACCGGCCGTTCCTCTGCCTGATCGGCTTCAAGCTCGTGCTGTTCTCGGGCCTTACCGTCCACATGGCGGCGATCCCCTTCTACACGCGCCACGTGCTGGGCGTGGCCGACAGCACGCTGGGCTCGATCTTCCTCGTGCAGACGCTGGCGATGATGGGCTCGCAGTACCTCTGGGTAAGGCTTGCCGCGCGCCACGGCCGCCGCAACGCGCTGCTCGGCGCCAGTGCGCTCTGCGCGCTCGCCTATTTCAGCTGGCTCTTCGTTCCCGCCGCCCGGCCCGAACCCTTCGTCCATCTCTGCGCGCTGGTTTCCGGCATCGCCACCGGCGGCATCTTCCTCGGTCTCTACACGGTGCTGACCGACACGATGGACTATTCGCGCCAGGTACAGGGAGACAGCCGCGCCGGGATGCTCGCAGGCGTCTTCGTCATGGTGGAGAAGGGCACGGCGGCCTTCGGCACCTTCGTGTTCAGCATGACCATGGCCTGGGTCGGGTTCGTGTCCTCCACCGGCAACGGCGCGGATGCGCAGCCTCCCAGCGTGCGGCTCGGGATCATCGTGGCGCTCTCCGTCGTGCCCTCGCTCGCCGCGGTGGCCGCGGGCCTCATCATGCTGCGCTACCGGCTTCCGGGTCAGGCCGCGCCAGAACACGCTGCGCAGGCTTCTGAAACAGCCGAAGGAAATGCCCTGCACGCCACTGCCGCCTGACCGGAAAAAGCCAGTTCCAACCCCTTGCAGGGCGGGCGCTTCCAGCGTCTCGCCCCGCAGCCATCTTCGCGATATTTTCTTTATCCGTCCATCGGATAGGGGAAATACTTCAGAAAAATACTCACCCGACTGCGACAGCATGTCCCCTCAAGAACAAATAACATGAGGGAAAGCGTCCATGACCGGTAAGTTGAAAAGAACAGCATTGACGACCAGCCTGATCGCCACCGCCGCCATGCTGGCGACGGCCCCCGCGCAGGCCCAGCAGGCCGGCGACGCGGAAGGCGGCAATACCATCGTCGTCACCGCCAAGAACCGCAAGGAAAGCCTTCAGGACGTGCCGCTGGCGATCACCGCGCTGAGCGACCAGGATCTCGCCGGTGCCCAGATCCGCGACGCGCGAGACCTCCAGAAGATCACGCCGAACCTCAGCCTTTTCGCCGGCTCGGGCCGCAACGATCCCTCGGCCTACTCGCTGCGCGGCCTGGCCCCCAATACTTCGGACGAACGCTACCAGGGCATCTCGATCTTCATCGACGGCGTGGCCCTGTCCGGGCAACTCGCCTCGCTCGATCTGGAGAACCTCCAGCGCGTGGAGATCATCAAGGGCCCGCAAAGCGCCACCTTCGGCCGCGCCACCTACAGCGGCGCGATCAACTACGTCACCGCCGATCCCTCGAGCGATGCCGTGACCGGCTTCGTCAAGGCGCGCGGCAGCCTCACCAACAAGGCGCCGGACGCCAGCTACTACTTCGGCGGCACCATTACCGCGCCAATCGTGAAGGATGCGCTATGGTTCTCTGTTTCCGGCTCGCTGATGCAGAACGGCGCCTTCGCGAAGTCGGTTGACGACGGCACCGCGATCGGGCGCGAACGCACGCAGGTCGTCTCGGGCACGCTGTTCTTCAAGCCGGACGAAAGCTTCTCGATCAAGCTGCGCGGCATGTACCAGCACGACCGCGATTCCCCGCCCGCACAAGTGGTTCAGCACCCGCGCGAATGGCTGGCAGCCGGCGTCGCGGTGGCGCCTTTCGCGCGCGGCAACGGCGCGTTCTTCCCCGCCTACCTGCCGGACGGCGACCTCGACACCATCGGCACGCAGGGCGCCACCGGCTACGGACGCGACCGCTACTTCGCCAGCGCCGTCGTCACCAAGACCTTCGGCGATTATGAACTGAGCTACCGCGGCGGCTATTTCAGGGAATCGCGCTGGGCCAATGTCGCCACCGTTCCCCGCGCGGTGCAGCCCGGACAGGACCCGGTGTTCGGCGACCTGATAACCAATGGCACGGTAACCGTGCGCAGTTCGGTGCTGGGCACCTTCCCCTCGACCGAGACTTTCGAGAACACCAGCCACCAGCTCATGCTGCTCTCCCCCGGAAGCAAACCGTTCCGCTGGCGGGCGGGGCTCTATTATTTCTGGGAGAACGATCTCTCCGCCTTCTCCGGCTACGGCACCACCGCCAATCCCAAGGGCGTGACGCGCAACGACCACCTCACCAACATGGCGGTGCTGGGCGGGTTCGACTGGGACGTCACCGACGCGCTGACGCTGAGCGGCGAAGGGCGCTACGCCCGCGAGAAGGTGTCCTCCCCCGCCTGCCCCACTTGCGTGTTCTACCCGACCTCTGTCGATTACAACAACGTCTCTGAGGACTTCAGCCCGCGTATCACCCTGAGCTACAAGGTGACGGGTGAGAGCATGATCTATGCGCTGTTTTCCAAGGGTGTGAAAAGCGCACGGTACAGCTTCGTGAATGTCGGTGGAAACTATGTCGGGCTCGCCGCGGACCCGGAGAAGCTGTTCAACTACGAGATCGGCAGCAAGAACACCTTCTTCGGCGGCCGCCTGACCCTCAACCTCGCCGCGTTCTATGACGAAGTGAAGGACCAGCAGCTCGTCTCCACGCAGGAACGCACGGTCAACGGCAACATCGTCAACATCGCCACGGTGGGCAACGTCGGCGCCTCGAAAATCCTTGGTTTCGAAGGCGAGGCGAACCTCCGGATAACCCCGCGCCTGACGCTGCGCGGCTCGGTCGGCTATGCCCACCAGGAGTTCACGACCAAGACCCCGCTCATCATCAGCACCAGCTCGACTTACGGGTTCCCCGCCAGCGCGGACAATTCGATCGTGCTCGACGGGCTCACCCAGGCCAATGTGCCGGACTGGAACGGCTTCATCGGCGGCGAATACAAGTTGCCGGAAATGGGCGGTTTTTCGCCCAGCTTCCGTCTGGACGGCGCCTATCGCGGCAGCTGGTACGCCAATCTCGCCAACACCGTGAAGGGCCGCTCGGCCTGGACCGTGGACGCGCGGATCAACTTCGCCAGCGATGCCATCGACTTCTCGCTCTTCGGCCGCAACATCCTCAACAACCAGCGCCCGACCGGCTCCGGCCTCGCCGGAGCCACCGCGACCTGCATCTTCGTGGAACGCGACACCGCCACTTATGGCTCCAACCAGCAGTGCCTCTACGCCTCGGTCCCCCGTCCGGCCGAATGGGGCATGGAAGCCACCCTGCGCTTCTGATCCCGCCGGCAAGCAAAAGGCCCGGCAGGCACATCGCCTGCCGGGCCTTTTCCCGTTCGTCACGCGCGCAAATCAGGCCCGCGCGCCGATCTCCACGGCAACGCGTTCACCGCTTTCCATCGCCGATTCCATGCCGAAATCGAGCCGCCGCGTATGCTCGCCCGCAAAGTGCATGACCTGCCAGGGATCGGTCATCGTCCGGGCAAAGCCGTTGACCTGGCCCGGTGCCAGGCTGAACCCGCAGCCGAGCTGGTTGGGATCGCGCATCCAGTCCTTGTAGGTGGCCAGCCGCAGAAGTCCTTTCGCAGCGGGGCGGAGGCGGACGATCTCGTTCTGGATGAAGGCTTCCGCCTCGGCATGTTCCATTTTCGCGATGGCCTGCGCGACAAGGCCGACCATGACCACCATCGCCCGGTGCCGGCCCTCGCCGGTGTGATTGTCGATCGCCCAGAACATCCCGATCGGACCATCGGTGGAGAACGAGGGCGGCAGTCCGTCTTCCTTCCAGAACGGCTTCTCGGCCGTCAGGTACATGCGCGCGGTGTTGGCATAGGGCATCGCCGAAATCGCCTGCCTTTGCAGGGGATTGTCCCTGCCCGCGACGATTTCGACACGGCGCAGCACCGAGAAGGGAACGGCGGAAATCACGAACCGCGCCGAAACTGCACTGCCGTCCGCACAAGTCACGGTGGCGCCGCTGTCCGTCATCTCGATCCGCGCCACCTTGCGTCCGAGGCGGATGGCGTCACCCAGCTTCGCCGCCATGGCCAGCGGCAGCTGCTGGCAGCCGCCGACGATGTTGTTGGTGGAGGCGAGGCCGTCGATCATGTTGTGGTCGTTGGCCTCGCCGAAAGGATGGTCCCGCGCGTGCTGGACCGGCGACTGGCCCGTCCGGCGATCGACGCCTCCGCGCGTCTCCTCCTGCCACATGCGCAGCATCGAGGTTTCGTCGATGCCGATACCGGGCGCCGAGAACGCCGCGAGTTCGATCGCCGCCTCGCTGTAGCCGTTGCGCTTCATCAGTTCGCGCAGGGAGATGTCGTACCCGGAAAAGCGCGGGTCCAGCCAGTCGTCCACTTCCTTGAGCGGATTGAATTTCGCGGTGACGGCCTGCCCCATCAGGATCGGGTTGATCTTGCGCTCATCGCCGACGGTGCGGTTGAGCGGGTTCGATTCCCACGTCTTCGGGTCGATCCAGGTGTCCTTGATATGACCGCCGAACGAAAGCAGGTCGCGGTCTTCCGAAACGAGCTTGAGCCCGTAGCGCTGGCAGGCGTCCAGCACGCGGGCATAGCTGCGGCCGATCTGGCTGGCGCCGACGTCGATGGGGCCGTCCACGGTCTGAACGGTCTGCACGCGCCCGCCAACCCGGTCGGACGCTTCGAGGATGAGCACGCGCATCCCGAGATCGCGCAGGAGCTCGGCCGAATGCAGGCCGGAAAGGCCCGCGCCGATGATGACGACATCGGCCTTCTCCGCGGCGAAAGCCATGCGCGGCAGCGCGAAGGTGGCGGCGCCAAGCGCGCCCGCGCCCAGAATCTTGCGGCGAGTGAACATGAGAACTGTCTCCAGTCTGAAAAGGAAGCTTGGAACGGCCGTTCCCGGACGGGCCAGCCATCCGGGAACGGCCGCCTGTCATCAGAAGCCCAGCTTGAGCTGCACGCCTGCGGTGCGCAGGTCGGGCAGGCCGACGAGCACGGCGTTGTAGCGCGCCAGCGAATAGCCGGGCGCAATCGCCCAGTTATCGTCGATGCTGGTATAGGCCTTGTTGTTGAAGACGTTGTTCACGAACAGCTCTATCGAGGCCTTCCCGCGCGAAAGGCCGGTGCGCAGGTTCACCAGGTGGCGGTCCTGCGTCTTGATGAGGTTCGCCTGGTCGGACCAGACGCCCGACTTGAAGCTGTAGTCCGCCCGCGCGAACCAGCCGGCATCGTCGATCCGGCGCAAGTCCCCGCCGAGTTGCACGCCCAGGTTCGCAGACCACTTGGAAGTACGCGCCATTTCCTTGCCGCTGAAGTCGGTGATCCCGGAATAGGCGGTTACGGAAGGATTGACGAAGCTGTTGATGTCCGTGCCCGTATAGGCGCCCGCCGCATCGATGGTGACGAGATCGCCCAGCCGCAGGTGCGTTTCCGCCTCAAGCCCGTAGAGATCGGTGGAGCCGGAGTTGGCAACGCCGGTGAACAGGGTGCCGTCATCCAGCAGGAACGAATAGGACGTGATCTGCTTGCGCCACTTCGCGTAATATCCGGCCGCCGTATACGTCAGCCGGCCGTTCAGCGCCTTGCCCTTTACCCCCAGTTCGTAGTTGGTCAGCTTCTCCGGCTGCACCGTAAGCGGTACGCCCTGCTGCGCCGCCAGCTCCCGGTCACCCGAATCCGTCGTCGAGGCCAGCAGGAAGGCGTTGAACTGCGACGGGTTCACCCCGCGCGAATAGGAGGCGTAGACCATAAGGTCCGGGTCGATCTGGAAGTTGGCGATCACGCGCGGCGTGAAGTTGCGGAACTTGTCCGAAGCCAGCTTGCTACCCGCCGCATAAGTGCCCGCCGGGACATAGATGGAATCGGCGATGGTCAGGTTGCTGTTGGCGTAGGTTGCGATCCGGTCGATCTGGTAGCGGCCTTCCGCGCTTACCGAGAAGCGATCGGTGATGTCGTAAGTGAGGCCCGCGAAGATGCCCAGGGTCTTGCTCTCGTTGCGCCCGGTGGTGCCGGGGCGGCCGCCGTAGATCGGCGTGCCGCTGCCCACCCGGTTCCACGCTTCGAGATAGCTGGCCCCGGCCACGCCGTGGACGGCGCCGAAATCGTAGTTCACCCGGCCCTCCGCCGAGTAATCGTGCATCTCCCGCTCGATCAGGTAGGGGAAGTCGTAATAGGCGGTGTTCCAGTAACTCGTGCCGGTGAAGGCCGAACTGTCGAACCCGTCCAGGTCGACCAGGGTGCTCCATTTCTCCTCGTTGTGCCCGGCCAGCAGCGAGAGCGAGAAATTGTCGTCGATCTCGTAGTCGGCGGTAAGGTGCGCGTGGATGGAATTGCGCAGCAGACCATAGTGATCGACCGTCTCGTCGCTTGAAAGCAGGCGCCCGGCAGGATTGTCGAGCCAGTTCTTGAGCTGGCTGGTGAAGCTGGTGTTGGCGCTCACCCGATTGACGAGGCCCGGCGCGGTGCCGCAGATGAAGGCATAGCCGCCCGGCGTCGTGCAATTGCTCTGGCTGCTCTGGATCACGGTGCCGCCCGGCGTCTTGATATCCGTGGCCACGAGCCGCGTCTGCGCCGAGGGTCCGTCCTCGTCACGCGTCCACATGCCGAACGCCTTGACGGTGAGCCGGTCGCTCGGCTTGGCGACGAGCAGGAGGCTGGCGCTGCGCGTCGATTCATCGCCCAGCGTGCCGCCGTCATAGCTGTTCTTCCACGATCCGCCCTTGTCGAACGCATCGCCGGTTATCCGGAACGTCAGCATGTCGCCGATGATCGGGCCTTCGACCGAGCCGCGCAGGCGCCAGTTGTCACGCGTGCCGATCATGCCCGTCAGTTGGCCGTGCCACTCTCCGCCCGGCTCCTTGTTCACGAAGTTGATCGCACCGGCAAAAGTATTGCGGCCGAAATAGGCGCTCTGCGGCCCCTTGAGGATCTCGATCCGCTCGGGATCGCTGATCGAGGTGAACGGCGAAGGCGAGGCAACCGGAACGCCGTCGATGAACATCGAGGTCGTCGTCGCATTGGTCGTCACCGGCGTGAAACCGCGCAGCGAGATCTGCTGGAAGGAACGGTCGGCATGGCCGGAAGAGCTGTTGTTGATGTTGATGCCCGGCGTCGAACTCGCCAGCGACTGCATCGAGACGATGCCCTTGGCCTCCAGCGTTTCCGAAGTCATCGCGGTCACCGTGACCGGCGTCTTCAGCAGGCTCTCCTCCCGTTTGCGGGCGGTGACGACGATATCGCCCGGCGCCATTTCAGTCGCCTGCGCCGGTGCGGACTGTCCCTGTGCGAAAGCCGGAGCGGCCCAGCATGCGAGCGCCGTTGAAAGCGCGGTGGTGAAACGTAGAATGTGACTGTTTCTGATCATGGTAGCCCCTCGATGTTGTCCGGACCGCGCGCTTTCACGGCGCGTACCCGGAGAAGTTCCCTGTCGAACATCGACATGCGGGAAGGGCTGACCCGAACAGGTCAGAAGTTTCGTTCCAGACGAGCTTCCATCGAAAAATGAACAGAACCGCTGGGAGGCACCCCTCCTTGGCATGTCCCAGTCTTTAAAGGTCGGAATACTTGCGCATCCGGTTGCGGGGTGAACCGCGTCGCAAGCTGCTTCGTCATGACGATCGAGCGCTTGTCCATGCCCATGAGATTTACTTTCCCGCCGCCGGATCGGCGCTGAATCTGGGCCCTGTTCGCCTGTCGGATGAGGGAGCGGAAAAAATCTGTCCCGCCATGAACCCGTGCGCGGATCGTCATGGACCTTGGCGATCAATCGCGACATTCAGGTTCCGCACCGCTTCATGTCCGACCATCGGTGATCCGCGTGGATCACGATCGCCGCAGGGCGTGCCTGCTGCATCTCCGCCCCGTCGGGACGTGCAGGAAGACATGGCAGGCAGGGGAAACCCCCGCCCGCAGCCCGGGAAGACAGGTGCCGCACCAAGCCGACGCAGAGCGGTCCGGTGACGAAAAAGCAAGGTTCAGGTTCAAATCGGAGTTTTTCAAATGAAGAAGTCTGTCATGCGGGTGCTGCTGGTCGCAACGGCACTCACCGCGCTTCCTGCCGTCGCCATGGCCCAGGAAACACCGCAAGCAGGGTCGGAACAGGACGCCCCGCAACAGGGCTTCGGAGACATCGTGGTCAGCGCCCAGCGCATCGACCAGCGGCTCCAGGACGTTCCGGTCTCGGTAACCGCCATCACCGCCGAGGAGATCGAGACCCGCCAGGTGCTCTCCCCCACCGATATCGGCCGCCTCGCCCCCAACGTGAACCTCAGTTCGGTGACCGGCGGCAGCGCCGGCCTCACCGCCTATATCCGCGGCGGCGGCGTGACGGACGGCGGCTACATCATGTCGGAGCCGGAAGTCGCGCTTTACGTGAACGACGTCTACAACGCCCGCATGCAGGCCGCCCTGCTGGACTTTGCCGAGATCGAGCGGATCGAGGTGCTGCGCGGCCCGCAAGGCGTGCTCTACGGCCGTAACGCGGCGGCGGGCGCGATCAACATCATCACCAAGCAGCCTGCCGACACGCTGACCGGCAACGTGCAGGTCGGCTACGGCACGTGGAACGAACGCCGCGTGAAGGGCTACCTTTCGGTTCCGCTCAGCAAGGACGGCAAGTGGGCCTTCTCGCTCAACGGCATCGTCCGCGCGCGAGACGGCGGCCGCCAGTACAATGCCACGCTGGACCGGAAGGTCGGCAAGGAAGACTTCCAGGGCGGCCAGTTCGATCTCGCCTACAAGGGCGACGCCGTTAAGGGGCGGCTCAACCTGTTCTATGTCCATCTCAACAGCGACGGCCAATGGGCCAGCAACACCGTCACTGGCGACGACGGCAAGATCGTGCCGCTCTCCGGCTCCTACCGCACCGTGCTCTCGCCCTTCCCGTCCTATACCGCCGTCACGCAGAAGGGCGGATCGCTGCGCCTTTCCGCCGATTATCCGGGCGGCACCATCACCTCGATCACCGCCTATTCGCGCCTGAAGGACCGCTGGGGCGAAGACTTCTCCGGCGGCGTCTACCCTTCGATGATCGAGGGCAGCGGCGATACGCCGATCTCGCTGTTCGAACGCGAAAGCCGCTCGAAGTCATGGCAGGCCAGTCAGGAGACCCAGTTCGCCGGGTCGCTGGCGGACGATTTGGTGAACTATGTCGTCGGGCTCTACTACTTCCACGAGCAGGGCGATCAGGACATGAACTCCACGATATTCTTCGCCCCCTCTACCACCCGGTTCCATGCCGAGACGAATGCCTGGGCGGGCTACGGCCAGTTCACCTTCAACGTGACCGACAAGCTCGCACTCGTGGCGGGCGGCCGGTACACGCTGGAAGACAAGAGCCTGGACGCCACGCTGGCCGGCACGCCCGCGATCAGCCGGGACCACTACGAGAAGTTCACGCCCAAGCTCGGCGTCAACTTTAAGCCCTCGCGCGACATGCTGCTCTATGCATCCTACACGGTCGGCTTCAAGTCAGGCGGCTACAACGGCCTCGCCTCCACCGCCGCGCAACTGGCCACCGCCTATCGCCCGGAGACCACGAAAGCCTGGGAAGCAGGGGTGAAGGCCGATATCGGCCGGACCGTTCGCGGCTCCGTTGCCGGCTTCGTCAACAAGATCACGGACCGCCAGGAAACCGTGAACCTCAATGACGGCGGCTTCCTTGTCGAGAACTACAACGTGAGGATTTCCGGCATCGAGGCAGAGCTGGCCTGGCGCCCGCTTACCGGGCTCCAGATCTGGGGCAATGGCTCGATCAACCGGGGCAAATACCTCTCCACCGACTCCGCCGTCGGTTCGCTGATCGGCAAGAACCCGCCCTCGTTGCCCAAGTACCAGGGCACCATCGGCGTGGACTACTCGCTGCCGGTCGGTCCAGGCACGGCCAAGCTCGGCGCCGACGCCGCCTTCCGCGACCAGTACTTCTCGACGCCGGACAATCTGGAGGTCGGCCACGTCAAGGCGACCCAGTTGTTCAACGCCTATGCCGGATACGACGTGGGCCCATGGAACTTCCAGATCGCCGGCAAGAACCTGTTCAACCAGACCTACTGGACGACCGGCTTCGGCTTTTCGGTGATCAACCCGCGCATCATGGCCAATCCGCGCACGGTGCTGGGCACGGTGAAGTACAGCTTCTAGCAACGTCCCGGCGGGCTCCCCTCGGCCGGGAGCCCGCCTCCCGCGATCGGCGGCCGCAGGCGTCATGGAGTGCAAAGGAAATGAACAACGCGCGGTTTTCCGGCCTCAACGTCGTCGTCACCGGGGGACGCGGCGGCATCGGCGCTGCCATCGTCTCGGCCTTTGCCGCCGAAGGAGCCCGCGTGGTGAGCGCGGATCTCGCCTGCGAGGATGAGGATGGCGGCACCGGCAAGGCCCTTGTCCTCGAACGCCGCCTGGACGTCACCAGCGAAGCGTCCTGGTCCGGCCTGCTCGATTTCGTGGATACCCATCTCGGCGGACTGGATGTCCTGGTGAACAACGCCGGGTTCTATCTGCCCGACATCGCCTTCGAGGACATGCCGCTGGACCTGTGGCAGCGCCATTTCGCCATCAATTCCGACGGCACTTTCCTCGGCTGCAAGCATGCGATCCGGCATATGAAGGGGCGTGGCGGCGGCTCCGTGGTCAACCTGGGGTCGGGCATGTCGATCACCGCCAACCCGAACGGCGCGGCCTACTGCGCCTCCAAGGCCGCTGCGCTCATGACCACCAGGGCGGCGGCGCGGGCGGCAGGCCGCTACGGTATCAGGGTCAACGCCGTGCTGCCCGGCGCCGTCCCCACCCCGATGCTCATGGGCAACATGCACGGCGGCGAGACCGAGAGCGAATTCCTCGCCCGCATGGAGAGTTTCAGCCCGCTCGGCCTGCTGGCCACGCCCGAGGATATCGCCCGCGCCGTGCTGTTCCTCGCAGATCCCGCCAACCGCGCCATTTCCGGCATCCATGTCCCGGTGGACGGCGGGAACATCCCCGGCGCCTGACTTAAGCAAACCTACGCTAACCTGCCACAACCTCATCAAGACAATCGATTTCTGTTGCATCGTCGCCCCGATTGACCAAAGGCGAAACATTGCGGATCTACGGAGTTTCCCCTTGGTCGGATCATTGTCCAATCGCATCGTGATGCTGTGCAGCATCCTGTGCCTGATGTTGGCCGTCCTGGCGGGGCTCCTGCTCGACGGTTCGTCGCAGATGCACGGCAGCCTCACGTGGGTGACGCATTCCTCGCAGGTTCTCAAGACCGCTAATCGTGCTCTCAGCCATCTCCAGCAGGCCGAGTCCGGCCAGCGCGGGTTCGTGCTCACGCATAATCCCGAATTCGGCCAGACCGTCGCCACGGAAATCGCGGCCTCCAAGCGGGACGCGGCGGCGCTTGTCACCCTCACCTCCGACAACCCGTCGCAGAACGAACGCGCCCGCCAGATCCGCTCGCTGATCGAGGAACGCTCAGCAAACCTGGAAAAGTCCGCCGAACTTACCCGCAACGGCGATTTCGCCGCCGCGCAGGCCCTGGCCGCCACCGGGCGCGGGCGCTACATCATGCTGCTGGTGGACGCCCGCGTCGGCGACCTGCTCAGCGAGGAGCGCGCCCTTTCGATCTCGCGGATGGGCGCGGTGGAGCACAGGCTCAACTACATCCGCTGGCTGGTGCTCATCGGCACGCCGCTTGCCATCGTCATCATCGCCCTGATGGGCACCGCACTGATCCGCCGCATCCGCCGCCCGGTCGACGCCATGATGACCGTGATGGGCCAACTTGGCGCGGGCGATCGCAGTGCCCGCATCGACGCGACCATGGATTCGAGCGAATTCGAACGCCTCGCCAGCGGCTACAACGCCATGGCCGAGGAGCTTGAGGCCGCCGTCGCCGATCAGGTGGACAGCGAGGAAAGGCTGCGCGTCGCCAATCTCGAACTGAGCGGAAACGCCGATGTCCTGCGCGAACGCGGCGAGGTCATCGAACTACTGGGCGGCATGGCGCACCGGATGCAGGCCGCCCGCACAGACGAGGAACTGGCCTCGATCATCCGCGTCTTCGTGCCGCGCGTCCTGCCCGAAATCCCCGGCGCGCTCTATGCCCACAACAATTCGCGCAACCTGCTCGTGCCGATCGCGGCGTGGGCGGGGCTCGAAGTCGAGACCGCCGGGTTCGCACCGGACCAGTGCTGGGCGCTGCGGCGCGGCCAGAGCCATTTCGTGGTCGAACCCGGCTCCGATATCGTCTGCGCCCATGTCGGGGCCGAAACCGACCACTATCACTGCGAGCCGCTGCTGGCCGGCGGCGAAGTCATCGGCGTGCTTTATCTCAAGGGCGTGGTCGGGGCCGAGAACCGCTTCCGCCTGACCGTGCTGACCGAGAACATCGCCTCGGCCCTCGTCAACCACAGGCTGCAGCGCGGCCTGCGCGAACAGACGATCCGCGACCCGCTCACCAGCCTGTTCAACCGCCGCTACATGGAAGAGACGCTGGCGCTGGAAATCGCCCGCGCCTCGCGCACCGGCAGCCCGCTCAGCCTCGTCATGTGCGATGTCGACCACTTCAAGCGCTTCAACGACGAATTCGGCCACGAGGCAGGCGATGCCGTGCTCCAGGCCGTTGCGGCCGAGATGCGCAGCCGTTTCCGCGACGGCGACGTGGTCTGCCGCTTCGGCGGCGAGGAATTCACGATCATCGCGCCCGGCACTTCGGCCGCCGTGCTGGCGGGCCGCGTGGAAATCGTGCGCCAGGCGATCAGCGAACTGATGGTCAACCAGGGCGGCCGCACGCTCGGCTCCACCACCATGTCCTTCGGCATCGCCACCTGGGAAGAGAACATGGAGCGTGACGGCTCCACTCTCATCAAGTCCGCTGACGCCGCGCTCTATCGCGCCAAGCGCGACGGGCGGAACCGGGTCGTGCTGGATGCCCGTGCGGAAGCACTGGCGGCCTGATCCTGTCCCGAACGCAGGGTTGCGGCGCTAGACGCTGACCTTTGCCGCAACCCGCCCGCCGTCGCCGAATACGCGCAGGTAACGTTCGATCTCGGCGGGCCTGCCGGTCGCCTTGGCCGGATTGTCCGACAGCTTCACGGCGGGCCGGCCGTTGGCCGAAACCACCTTGCAGACCAGCGAGATCGGATCGAGCCCATCGGTTTCGAAAGGCGCGCAGCCCCGGAAGTCATTCGTGAGGTTGGTACCCCAGCCGAAGCTCATCCGCACCCGGCCGTGGAAATGGCGATAGGTCGCCTCGATGCTGTCGATATCCATGCCGTCGGAAAAGATCAGCAGCTTGGTCCGGGGATCGCGGCCCTTTTCACGCCACCAGCGGATGATCTGCTCACCGCCCTCGATCGGCGGCGCGCTGTCGGGGCGGAAGCCGGTCCAGTCGGCCACCCAGTCAGGCGCGCGTTCGAGGAACGACGTCGTACCGAAGGCATCCGGCAGCGCCACCAGCAGGTTGCCGGCATAATGATCGCTCCAGTCCTTGAGCACGCGATAGGGGGCCTGCCGCAGCTCCTCGTCGCCGTCTGCCAGCGCGGCCAGCACCATCGGCAATTCGTGCGCATTGGTGCCGATCGCCTCAAGGTCCGCATCCATCGCCAGCAGGACGTTGGATGACCCGATGAAGCGCTCGCCCAGCCCTTCCTTCAACGCTTCGACGCACCAGCGCTGCCAGAGGAAGCCGTGCCGCCGCCGCGTGCCGAAATCCGAAAGCACGAGGTCGGGAAGCTGGGCGAGCCGCTCGACCTTCTCCCACAGCTTCGCCTTGGCGCGCGCATAGAGCACGTCGAGCTCAAAGCGGCCGCGATCCTTCATCGCCGTGCGCGAACGCAGCTCGTTCACGATGGCGAGCGCGGGAATTTCCCACATCATGGTATGCGTCCACGGTCCTTCGAACCGCAGTTCGTACTGGCCGTCCATTTTGCGAAGCTCATACTCCGGCAAGCGGAAATCGGCGAGCCAGGCGATGAAATCCGGGCTGAACATCTGCGCCTTGCCGTAGAAGCTGTTGCCCGCCAGCCAGATCAGCTCCTTCTTGCCGAACCGCAGCGAACGCGCATGGTCGAGCTGGGCGCGCAGTTCGGCCTCGTCGATCACATCGGCCAGACGGACCGACTTCGTGCGATTGATGAGCTCGAACGTCGCCTGCACATCCGGATAGAGATGCCGGACCATCTGAAGCATCAGCAGCTTGTAGAAGTCCGTATCCAGCAGGCTGCGCACGATCGGGTCGAGGCGCCAGTTGTGATTGTATGTACGCGTTGCGATATCGGTGTAGACCATGACAAACTCTTAGGACGATATCCCGCAATGACAAACCCTGGGGCACTCAACCTTACGGCAACTCCGGTTTCGAATTCCGGCAGCCGCCGGTTCGTCATCGTCGTGGACATGCAGGGGGACTTCGTACATGCCGACGGCGCCCTGCCCGTCCCCGGCGCACAAGCCATCGTGGCGCCGATGCAGGATTGGCTCAACGCGCTCGATCCCGCGCTGACCGCCGGTGTCCTGCTTACTTTCGACACGCATCAGCCCGAACTCTATGCCGGATCGCCGGAAAGCGAGGAGTTCCCCATTCATTGCATGAAGGGAACGGCGGGCTGGGAAAGCGTGCTCGATGCAAGCGCCATCGATTCCCTCATTCCGGTCTACACGCTGGAAAAGGGCGTGTTCGATATGTGGGCCGAACCCGGACTGGCGATGGAACCTGCCCGCGGCGCGCAAGGTGAGCCGACAGGCCGCGACAGTTTCTTCTCCGATCTGGCCGGGTCGGGCGTGGAAACCGTGACCGTAGTGGGCGTGGCGGCAGAATACTGCGTGCGCTGGGCCATGGAAGGCCTGCTCGCTCGCGGCTTCAGGGTTGATCTGCCCGCATCCCTGACGCGCGGCATCGGCAAGGATGCCGGGGAAGTCATCGTCGAACTGGGCGAAGAACACCGCCTGGCTGCGCTGGCTCCGTAAGCCCTGCCCCCGCCGCGCGGGTCAGGTCTGGAGGACGAAGGGAATCTCGACCAGCCCGCGCACCATGACCGCGGCACCATCACGCCGCGTGGGAGACCACTTCCAGCGCCTCACCGCGGACAGCGCGGCCTTGTCGAGACGCTCGAACCCGCTGCTTTTCGACACCGAGATATCCGCGACCGAACCGTCCGCGCCCAGGATGACCATGAGCACGACCGTGCCCTGCTCGCGCTTGCGGCGCGATTCCACCGGATAGCGCGGCGGATCCGCAGCGATCATCTTGGAAGAAAGGTCCCCTGCGTTCTCGATCCGAGGCGCCGGGGCCAAAGCCACTGTCTGCGTCTGGGGCGCGGGCGGGCCCGGAATCGCCACCTGCACGACCGGCGGCTCCGGCGAGGTGGAGATCGTGGCGGGCGCCGAGGTCAGCACGATCGGCGGCGGCGGCGCCACGACCGGGGAGACCGGCTGCACCACCTGCTTCACGGGTTGCGGCTGGGATTTGGGCGGCGGCGGAGGCGGGGGCGTGGGCTGTTCCAGATCGGCGACCACCAGCCGCTTGCGTGCTTCCTGATGGCCGTTGACGATATTGAGTGCCAGCATCGAGGCGATCATCCCGCCGACGATCGCGGTGGCGCCCAGCATCGCGCCGATGTTCGGGCGGCGTTGTTCGCCATAACGCGAAACCGCCCAGGCTCCGGGAAGAGCGACGACCTCGCCCTGGGGCTGGGCCCTCGGACGCTCCGGCAGGACGACGTCGTCCGTCTGCTGAATTGTGGCGTATTTCGTCAAGTTACCGAACCCCCGCCAAAAGCCATTTTGGCCTGGCTAATGCGAGTCATTCGCATAGCTGAACCTTGATTTGCAGTCGAGACACAATCCGCACCGCATGGGCGGTTCCCGCCACAACCGCGCGTAAGGCCGGACGATTCGCAGCCTTGCCTTCCACGATGCATTGCCACTCGATTGCCATGTATTTCGCTATTGCGAATGAAACGCGATAAAGCAATATCCGCAATTGCAAGATGCGAAGCATTCCTTGCAACTTTCGTCAGCCAATCACTTAAAAATTTGTATTATAAGGATTTTTTCTGATTCCATCGTTAGGCGCAAAAATTGCGACTGCGAAGGAATTGCAATAATCGCCGGAAATGTCGCTCCCGATCGCACCCAACCTGCTGCTGATCCTCGCGCTCCTGCTCAAGACTAAAAGCGTGAGCGGGACGGCACTCGCCCTGGGCGTAAGCCAGCCCAGCGTAAGCCGAGCGCTCTCGCAGCTTCGGACCGCACTGAAGGACCCGCTGCTGGTCCGCTCCGGCGCGGGCATGGCAAGGACGCGCCGGGGTGAGGAACTTGTCGGCAAACTGGCGGACTGGGTGACGACAACGTCCTCCCTGCTCATGGAGGACAGCTTCGCGCCCGCCGAAGTGGAACGGCGCTTTCGCATCGCCTCAACCGATTTCGGGGTGATGTCGGTGCTTTTGCCTGCCATCGCGATGCTTCGAGAACTCGCGCCCGCTATCTCGATCGACATCGTGCCGCTCAGCCATGCCACGCACCGCTCGCTGGCGGAGGGCGATATCGACTTCGCGATTTCCGGGCTCGACCATGACCCGGCGCAGCTTCATCGAATGTTGCTCTTCAGGGACAGCTTCCGCTGCGTCACGCGACGCGATCATCCCCTGGCCGTAAGCGATGACACGCCAATCACGGTGGAAACCTTTCTGGAGCACCCCCATCTCGGCCTCACTGTAAGCGAGGCGGAACTGGACCGGGTGACAATGACGCTCGGCCCGCTCGCCGCCACGCGCAAGGTCGCCGCCAGCCTGCCTTACTTCGGCCTCGCGCCGGACATGCTGGCGGCCGGCGATCTCGTGATGGTGCTGCCCGCACGGGCGGCAAACCATTTCAGCCAGACTCACGAACTGGCTTCGCGCCCGGCGCCGGAGCAACTGGGAGAACTGGAATACTGGCTGCTCTGGCACGAGCGCAGCCACCGCGACCGAGCAGCCGAATGGCTGCGGGACCGGCTTCAGGAGATCTGCTCCGCAAGCCTGACCGGCAAACCTGAATAGTCGATATCCGATCTTGATTGTTGGCCTTGGCCGGCTTCCGTCCCAATGGCGCTACTGCAATCTATTCGCATTAGCACAATGGGGGTTTCCGTGTTCAAAAAATCCGGGCTGCGCGCGAGCGCGGCCACCCTGGCGCTTGTCGTGGCACCTGCCGTGTCGATCAGCGCCGTCCCGGCGCTCGCCGACGAGGTAGACGGCACAACCAACGGCTCGACGATCGTCGTTACCGCGACCAGCCGCGAGCAGGAAGTGAAGGACGCGCCCGCCTCGATCAGCGTCCTCACCCGCGCGGATCTGGAACGCCTGCCCTATCGCGAAATAAACGATGCGCTGATGGAAATTCCGGGCGTCACCGTAACCCCGGGCGAAGGCAACAGCCGCGACATCTCGATCCGCGGCATGTCTCCGCAGTACACGCTGATCCTGGTCGACGGGAAACGCCTCAGTTCGCGCGAATCCCGCACGAACGGGGGCAGCATCTCCGAAGGCGGCATGTTGCCCCCGCTGGAGGCCATCGAACGCATCGAAGTGGTGCGCGGCCCGATGTCATCGCTCTACGGCTCGGACGCGATGGGCGGCGTCGTCAACGTCATCACCCGCCGCATCGCCGACAGCTGGCGCGGCAGCGTCCGAGTGAACGGCACGATGCAACTCGGCAGCGATTATGGCAATTTCGCGGAAGGCAGCTTCTATCTTTCCGGTCCGGTCACCAAGGGCATCGGCCTCCAGGTGCAGGGCTCGATCAACCGCCGCACCGAGGACAACGTGATCGGCGGCACCCCCGACCGCAAGGACGAGAGCCTCTCGGGCAAGCTGGGCTTCTCGGCCGGGCCGGACCACGACCTCCTGATCGAGGGCGGGTACTACCGCCAGAAGACCTTATCGACCGCAGGAAAGACCGTGGAAGTGACCGCCACCGTGCCTGAAGGCACCGTGGATTCGCAGACCCAGGAACGCTACGTCGCCGCGCTCAGCCACCAGGGACGCTGGGGCTTCGCCAGTTCCGAAAGCTACGTCCAGTACGAGGACGCCAGGAACATCGAGAGCGACAAGCGGATCAAGAACACGGTCGCACAGTCGATCTGGTCGGTGCCGCTGCCGTCGAACATGCTCAGTCTCGGCGGGTTCTTCCGCAACGAGGACCTGAGCGACACCACCGGCAACTTGCTCTCCGGCTCCACCCGCGCAGGTGCCTCGCGCACCAACTGGGCGCTGTTCGCCGAGAACGAGCTCACCATCCTCGACAACCTGCGCCTCACCGGCGGCATCCGCCTCGACAAGGACGAGCAGTACGGCTCGCATTGGACGCCGCGCATCTACGCGGTGTGGAATGCGGCCAGCAACTTCACGCTGAAAGGCGGCTATTCACAGGGTTTCCGCGCGCCCAACCTGCGCCAGACATTGCCGGACTGGGGACAGAGCAGCCGCGGCGGCACGATCTATGGCAACCCTGACCTCGAAGCCGAGACCTCGCGCACCGTAGAGGCGGTGGCGATGTACGAAGGCAAGGGCTTCGAAGCCAGCCTCACCGTCTACGACACCCGCTTCAACGACAAGATCACCCGCGTGACCTGCGAAGTGGCCGGCGCGTGGTGCATCGACGAGCCGCTAAGCTCGATCGGCCGCCCGCCAACGACGTACGTGAATGTCGACAAGGCGAAAGTGCGCGGCATCGAGGCCACCATCGATATCGCCCTCACCGGCACGCTGCGCCTGAACGCCACCGGCACGCTGACGGATTCGGAACAGCTGACCGGCGCCAACATCGGCTCCGCGCTGAACGACACGCCCAAGCAGCAGGCCAGCGGTTCGCTCAACTGGCGGCCCGACGACCGCCTGACCGTTTATGCACGCGCCGTGTTCCGCGGCGAGGAAGCCGTGACGGAAGCCCAGATCAGCGGCAACAACATCGTCGCCTCGTCCTATACGACCGTGGACCTCGGCGGTTCGTACAAGGTCTCGCCGGCCTTCACTTTCCATGCCGGTGTACAGAACCTGCTCGACAAGCGGATCGACTACGACAACTACGGCTATGTCATCGATCCGGCCCGCATCTGGATGGGCGCCACCGCCCGCTTCTGACGACCACGAACTGGCGCTTCGGGGCATCATTCCCGGAGCGCCTTTCGGCTTTTAAATCGAGGACATACCATGCTTTTCCGCTCCCTGCTTCTCGCCGGTTTCGCGGCCGCCGCATTTGCCGCCCCCGCTCACGCACACCGTGCCTGGCTGCTGCCGTCAACCGCCTCCCTGTCCGGCACCGGGCAAGTCGTCTCGGTGGACGCCGCCGTATCGAACGACCTGTTCCACCCCGATCACGTCGCACTGAACACCGACCAGATCACGGTCAATGCTCCCGACGGCAGCGACGGCCTGGTTGAGAACGCCGCCAAGGGCCGCCACCGTTCGACCTTCGACGTGAAGATCGACAAGCCCGGAACCTGGAGGATCGGCACCCAGCGCACGGCCTATGCCGGAAGTTTCAAGCTGAACGGCGAGGAATGGCGCGTCGGCGGCCGTCCGCCGCGTCCGGTTGCGCCGGGCGCTGCTCCCGCCCCGGTGCGCCGCGTCGCGGGTCTGGCGGATATTCCCGCCGGGGCAACCGACATCAAGCTGGCCGAAGTCATCGCGGCCAATGCGATATTCGTAACCGCCGATGCCCCCACCAAGACCGTCTTCGTCACCGGCAAGGGGCTGGAGTTCGATCCCGTCACTCATCCCTCCGCGCTCGTTTCGGACGAGGAAGCCCGGTTCCGGTTCCTGGTCGACGGCAGGCCCGCCGCAGGCGTGAAAGTCAACGTGGTTCCCGGCGCCAAGAAGTTCCGCGAAGCCGAAATGGCGCAGGAACTCGTGACCGACGCGCAAGGCGTGCTCACGGTGAAGTGGCCGGTCGCCGGGGTTTACTGGCTCAACGCCGCTACCGCCGATGCCAGGCCCGACGAACGCCGGGCCAGCGAACGGCGCATGAGCTTCACCACCACGCTGGAAGTGCTTGCCCCCTGATCGTGCCGGAGTTGCCGGACCTCGTTCGGCAACTCCGCGTCGGGGCGGCCGGGTTTCCACCGGGCGCCGCGAGATGAACCGATCAACGATCCCAGCATCCCGTCCTTAGGCGGGCTCGGTATGCCCGCCCACCCAGAGCGGTATCCGTCCGTGCGGACGGGGGTGACACTTGGCACTTTCAATGTGCGAACACAGAACACGCATTGGATGCTATGTTGCGCCGGCCCGTCGCCCGGGCCATCAGCAAGGAGGATGAGATGACCGCACCTCGCGAAAGCAAGACAGCCATCGGTGGACACAAGCTTCACCCGGACACTCTGATGCTGAACTATGGCTACGATCCGTCTCTCTCGGAAGGGGCGGTCAAGCCTCCGGTTTTCCTGACATCGACGTTCGTTTTCCCGACAGCCGAGGAAGGCCGGGACTTCTTCGATTATGTTGCCGGCCGGAAGGAGCCGCCTGCAGGTCAGGGGCGCGGGCTGGTCTATTCCCGCTTCAATCATCCCAACAGCGAAATCGTCGAGGACCGGCTGGCGGTCTATGAAGGCGCCGAAGCAGGCGTCGTGTTCTCTTCCGGCATGGGAGCGATCACGACCACTGTATTGGCGTTTGCCCGGCCCGGTGACGTGATCCTCCATTCGCAGCCGCTTTACGGCGGAACAGAGACGCTTTTGGCGAAGACTTTCGCCAATCTGGGCATCAAGGCGCTCGGCTTTGCAGACGGACTGGACGAAGCCGCCGTGATGGCAGCCGCAAGTGAGGCGGCAGCACTGGGACGGATTTCGATGGTGCTGATCGAGACCCCGGCCAACCCGACCAACAGTCTCGTCGACATATCGCTGCTCGAACGCGTTTGTGCCAGAATGGGCGACCTGCAGGGGCACCGCCCGCTACTGGTATGCGACAATACTCTTCTTGGCCCGGTGTTCCAGCATCCCCTGGCACATGGCGCCGACATTTCGCTCTATTCCCTGACCAAGTATGTGGGCGGGCATTCCGACCTCGTGGCAGGCGCTGCGCTCGGCTCGGCGGCACTCATGCGCGAAGTTCGCCTCCTGCGCAGCGCAATCGGGACCCAGTTGGACCCTCACAGCTGCTGGATGCTGAGCCGGTCTCTGGAAACGCTGGGCCTTCGCATGGAGCGCGCGAATGCCAACGCTGCCGTGGCGGCCACATTCCTGAAGGATCATCCGAAGGTTATCGGCGTGGCCTATCCCCCGTTCTATCCCGCAGGTTCCCGGCAGGCCGAAGTCTTCGCCGCCCAGTGCAGCGGCGCAGGCTCGACCTTCGCCTTCGATATCGCCGGAGGCCAGCCCGCCGCGTTCCGGTTCCTGAACGCATTGCAGATCTTCAAACTGGCGGTCAGCCTCGGAGGCACGGAATCGCTGGCGAGCCACCCGGCAACCACGACCCATTCGGGCGTCCCTCTGGAAGTGCGCGATCGTATCGGCGTGCTGGAAACGACTGTGCGGCTTTCCATCGGCATCGAACATGCCGAGGATATTGTCGCCGATCTCGCGCAGGCGCTCGACCTCGCCTGACCTTGCGCCGCGGCAGACCGACCTTTCGAAAGCGCAAGGTCGGTCTGCCCACAAGCAGCGTCGCGCTGCCATTCTCCATCCACCGGTGCTGGATATCGGGCACGCCAACGGCCGCACCGTAAGATGTTTCTTGGAGAATGCCTGTTTAGGGTTTCGTAAAAATGCCGGATCAATAAGTAAATCTAAGCGTCGCGCCATAAGTGCGCGGCGCCGCCCGCGCTGTGGTGGCACCGATCCCGGTTGATATCTTCTGCTGGAAATACTTCGTGTCCGAGATGTTCTTCATCCAGAACTCCAGATCCCATTTCTCCGTCGGACGGTATTCGATCGAGCCGTTAAGCAGCATGTATTCGTCCTGCTTCAGGACCCCGTCCGTCTCGAAAGGAAAGCCACTGTTGTAGCTGCCCATCATGTTTACGCGCAGTTGCTGCACCTCACCCAGCGGGATGGTCGCGCTGGCGCCGAGACTGGCGGAAAAGTCCGGCGCCGTCGGGGTCTGGAACCCTGAAGCATCGCCGAAGCAGGTCTTGAACCCGCCGGCCTGCGGCCCGGTGGTCATCCCCGGCGCGCGGGTTCCGGTGGCGTCGCAGATCGCCGGGTTGGGGTAGATGAACGGAGCACCTGCCAGCGTGTCGGTCGGGCCGAAGTAGTGGAAGCGGGAATCGAGCCAGGTAAAGCCCCCGAAGATGCGCAGACCGTCGGTCGGCGCAGCCTCGAAATCCACGTCGAGACCATCCACCTTGACCGAAGCCGCATTCAGCAGGGCCGCCGTTCCGATCGTGCCCACCGCCGCCGAGCGCACCTGATAGTTGGTGATGTCATAGTGGAATACCGAGGCATTCAGGCGCAACGCACGGTCGAACAGTTCCGACTTCACGCCGATTTCGTAGGCGTTGATATACTGCGGCTGGACGGGCGGAAGCTGCGGGTTCTGCAACGAATAGGTGCCTGCCTTGAAGCCGCGGTTATAGGAGGCATAGACGCTCACGTCGTCGGAAAGCTCCTGCCGGATCGCGGCGCGCCAGGTGAATTTGCCATAGCTTATCTTGTCGTCGGTCGGGATGAAAACACCCACGACATCGTTGGCGAGCGCGGCATAGCCACCGCCGAGGCGGCGCTGGTCCTTTGTATAACGGACGCCGCCGGTCAGCTTGGTCGTGGATGTCAGCGCATAGGTCACTTCGCCGAACGCCGCGTAGGAATCGGTATCGAGCGTGGCATCGATGTACTGGCCGCTGGTGAGCCCGCCCAGCGCCAATCCGGTGAACCTGGCCCGGTTGAAAACCTCTGAACGCAGGTAGAACGCCCCGATTTGCCAGCTGAGCGGTTCCGTATCGCTCGATGCCAGCCGCAATTCCTGCTGATAGGCGCGCGAGCCCGATGTGAACGCGATCCGCATGTAGGGAACCTGCGTGGCATCAACGTCGAAGTCCGATCTGTTCTTGCTGTCGCGCAAGGAACTGATGCTGGTCAACGTCGCGAAGCCGAGATCCGCCTCGCCCGTCAGGCTAACTCCCCAGTTGGTCAGCTGGGTGAGCGAATAATCGTTCGATGCCGTGTCCATGCTGCCGATCGAACGGATGCCCCCGACTACGAGATAGTCCTCATCCACGCTCCAGCCGACCGCGGTATTGTCATCCGTGTCGTAGTAATCGCCTGACAGCACGAATTTCACATCGTCGCTGGCGCGAAGCACGATCTTGGATCGGGCGCCCCAGTACCGCATCTTCTTGATATCGCGGTCCAGCGTGACGTTTCGGCCCCAACCGTCGCGCTGGTCGTAGCCGGTCAGGGCAATGTCCGCGCTGATCCGGTCCGTGATCGGCCCGCCCAGATAGGCCTGCCCCTGTATCGTGTCGTAGTTCGCATAGCCCACCTGCCCGGACGCTTCGAGATGGTCCCCTGGCTCCCGGGTGATGACATGGATGAGCCCGCCGAATGCATTGCGGCCGAACAGCGTGCCCTGCGGCCCCTTCAGAACCTCGATACGCTCTATGTTGTTGAATTGCATGACGGTGCTGGACAAGTCCGGCATATAGACCCCATCGACGTAGAAGGCATTCGAGCCTTCGTCCCCGATCGAGGCATTGGTGGTGCCCACCCCCCGCACGAAGAACAGGCCGCTGGCACCCGAACGGGAGAACTGCACCGCCGGAACGGCCTGGGTCAGCGTATTGGTCTCGGAAATGCCGGAGGACTGGAGCGCTTCCGATCCGACTGCGGTAATCGCGATCGGCACTTCCTGGAGGTTCTCCGCCCGGCGCTGCGCGGTCACGATGATTTCCTGAAGGCCGTGCGCCTCATCCTGCGCCCTTGCCGGCCGCACCTCGCACAGGGCCATGACGGCGATGGCAGCGCAGCCCCAATGCGCAGGTAAAGAACTGGAAAGCCGACGATTACCTGACATTGCACACCCTCCAGATTCGTGCATGGGCGCCGGTCCCGGCGCTCCTCCCATTGCGAAGCCATGCTTCGCCTGTCCTGCCGAGGCGCCCGATTGTATTTGAAATTGCCGCCCCGGATCGCTCCCAAGGGTGATCGGCACGAATAGGAGGGTCAATCGACCAAGAACCGCCAAGGCCGCAAATTTCCGCCACAAGCATAAGAAATTGGCGGATTTTACATCAAGGGAACATAGTTCTCCTGCGCGTTCCGTTCTCATGGCGGGCCGTTTTTGCCTCGAACCTCGATCATTGCCGCCCGGGAGTTCACGCCGGGGAGATCGGCGGAACGAAAGCCCCCGCCGGATGCTGCAGCGCGAAACAAATTCTTGCAGCGGGTCCCTCGATTAGGCAAGATAGGGCCACGAATTCGGATTCTGCCCGCAATGACGCAGGCGTGATCCAGCGGTCCTTCGGAACCGCATATAGAGGCAACGACGCCATCGACCGGCCCTGCAAGGGGCCCGGTCGGTGGCGTTTTTTCGTTTTGGGGACCATGTGAGCAACAGGACGGTCAAGAGCGTATGTCCCTACTGCGGCGTTGGCTGCGGTATCGTCATGGAAGTGGCGGACAACCGGATCGTCAAGGTCTCCGGCGACAAGAGCCATCCCACCAATTTCGGCCGGCTCTGCACCAAGGGCAACACCTGCCACGAACCGGTGGCGGCGGCGGGCCGTGCCGTCACGGCCTATGCCCGGATCGCCGGGGGCAATGACCAGGGCGCTATCCCCATGGAAGAGGCGATCGGCCGCACCGCACGGGGCCTGCGCGCGATCATCGATCGCGACGGGCCGGATGCCGTCTCGCTCTATGTATCGGGCCAGATGTCGCTGGAGGCGCAATATCTGGCCAACAAGCTCTGCAAGGGCTTCATCGGCACGAACAACATAGAGAGCAATTCGCGCCTTTGCATGGCGAGCGCGGCGAGCGGCTACAAACTGTCGATCGGGGCAGACGGCCCGCCCGGCTCCTATCAGGATTTCGACAAGGCGGACCTGTTCTTCGTGATCGGCGCGAACATGGCCGATTGCCACCCCATCCTGTTCCTGCGGATGATGGACCGGGTGAAGGCCGGGGCACGGCTGATCGTCGTCGATCCGCGCCGCAACGGCACGGCGGACAAGGCCGACCTGTTCCTCCAGATCCGCCCCGGCACCGATCTCGCGCTGCTGAACGGCCTGCTTCACCTGCTGGCGCAGGAAGGCCGGATCGACGAGGATTTCATCGCCGCCCACACCGAGGGCTGGGACGCGATGCCCGAGTTCCTGGCGGATTACACCCCCGCCCGCGTGGCCGAACTGACCGGCATTCCCGAGGCCGACATCAGGCAGGCCGCCCGATGGATCGGCGAGGCGGGCGAGTGGATGTCATGCTGGACCATGGGGCTGAACCAGAGCACGCACGGCACCTGGAACACGAACGCGATCTGCAACCTGCACCTCGCCACGGGGGCGATCTGCCGACCGGGAAGCGGCCCCTTCTCGCTTACCGGCCAGCCCAACGCGATGGGCGGCCGCGAAATGGGCTACATGGGTCCGGGCCTGCCGGGCCAGCGCGCGACGCCCAGCGATGAGGACCGCCGTTTCGTGGAGGACGCCTGGGGCATTGCGCCTGGCAGCCTTCGCGTGGATGCCGGGGCGGGGACGATATCGCTGTTCGAGGAGATGGCCGCAGGACGGATCAAGGCCTGCTGGATCATCTGCACCAACCCGGTGGCCAGCGTGGCGAACCGCAAGACCGTGATTGCAGGGCTGGAAGCCGCCGAACTGGTGATCGCGCAGGACGTCTACATCGATACCGAAACCAACCGCTACGCCGACCTGATCCTGCCCGGCGCCCTGTGGGCCGAGGCGGAAGGCGTCATGATAAATTCCGAACGCAACCTCACGTTGATGCAGAAAGCCGTCGATCCGCCGGGAGAGGCGATGGCGGACTGGCAGATCATCGCCCGCGTCGCCTGCGAAATGGGTTATGGTCATGCGTTCACTTATGCGTCGGCCGCGGAAGTCTTTGAGGAAATCCGCGAATTCTGGAACCCGCGGACCGGATATGACATCCGCGGCGCCAGCCATGACCGGCTCCGCGAGGCTCCGCTGCAATGGCCCTGCCCGCCGGGTGACGATCATGGCCGGAACCCCATCCGATACCTCAACGACGGCGTGAGCCAGACGGGACGGATTAACGAGGACGGCAGCCGTCCGGCGATCTCCTTTCCCACCGAAAGCGGAAAGGCGCACTTCCTGCCCCGGCCGCACCTGTCCCCCGCCGAGATGCCGGATGCCGATTATCCGCTCGTGCTCAATACCGGCCGCCTCCAGCACCAGTGGCACACGCTGACGAAGACGGGGAAAGTGGGGAAGCTCAACAAGCTCAATCCGGGACCGTTCGTGGAAATCCACCCAGAGGACGCCGCGGCGCTAGGCATCGGCGAGGGTGACAGGGTGGAAGTCCGCTCGCGGCGGGGGCGGGCTGTCCTTCCGGCGATGCTCACAGAGCGGGTCCGTCCCGGCAACTGTTTCGCCCCGTTCCACTGGAACGACGTGTTCGGCGAGGATCTCGCCATCAATGCGCTCACCAGCGACGCGGTCGATCCGCTTTCGCTGCAACCCGAATTCAAGTTCTCCGCCATTGCCCTCGCCCGGCTGTCAGGGCCGGCGGAGGACGATCCCATCACAGCCGCGCCGGAAGACATGACACCGCCATTCGCAGACCCCCTGCCCGGCCCGGCCGGACTGCTCCCGTTCCAGACGGCCGCGATCGACGCATTCCTGCAGGTCATGGGCCTGAGCCCCGGCACGCCGCCGACGCTATCCGGAAGCGAGGAACGCTACCTTTCGGGCTTCATGACCGGCCTGCGTTCGGGCAACCTGCCTGAAGACGCCGTTGTGCCCGTGCTGCCCGGCGGATCACCGGTCGATGAAGACAAGCGGACCTACATGAACGGCCTCCTGGCCGGCCTCTTCTCCCGCTCGCCCGCAATTCCGGGCGGCGATCGGAGAGAGGCGGTATCCCTGCCCGCCGCCGCGACGTCCAGGGAAAGCCTGCCCGAAGTGCTGGTGCTCTGGGCGTCGCAGACCGGAACGGCGGAAAGTTTCGCCGAACAATGCGCCAGCCGGCTTGCCGAACAGTCCTGCAAAGTGAGGCTTGCGCCGCTGGGCAGCGTGAAACCTGCGGACCTGACCGCGGCAGGCCGGGCGCTGTTCATCGCCAGCACCTTCGGCGACGGCGATGCCCCCGACGACGCGGGCGCATTCTGGTCCGCGCTGGCATCGGAAGCGCCTTCAGGGATCGAAGCCCTGCGCTATTCGGTGCTGGCCTTTGGCGATTCCAGCTACGACCAGTTCTGCGGTTTCGGGCGAAAACTCGACGCCCGGCTGGAGGAACTTGGCGCCAACCGCCTCGCGCCCCGCGCCGATTGCGAACCCGACTTCGAAGTGGAAGCCGCGCGATGGCTGGATGCGGTATCGGCGGCCCTGCTCCCCGGCACGATGGATGTGCCCGCCGAAGCGGCAATGGAAGGTGCCGCCGCCGTGCTCACCGTCGCTCCGGCATCCCCCGCACTGCGCTCCACCCAGGCCCCGGCGCAAGTCTCCTACACCCGCAAGGCCCCGCTCAGGACGGCGCTGGTTCGCAACACCCTGCTCAGCGGGCTGGGCGCACAGAAGGAAGTGCGCCAGTTCGGTTTCGATCTCGCCGGGCACGATTTCGCCTACCGCGCCGGCGATGCGCTGGGGGTATGGCCGATCAACTGCCCGGCGCTGGTGGCGGAGATCGTCGACCTGCTTGCGCTCGATCCCGATGCTCCCGTAACTATCAAGGGCCTTGGCGAAGTGCCGCTCCACGAAGCGCTGCTCCGCCACTGGGACATTGCCAAACCCACGCGCAACATTCTCGAACTCATTGCCGAGCGCATGCCGCAAGCCGCGTTCGTCCCGCTGCTCGATCCAGACCGCAAGCCGGAGTATGACCGGCTGCTGCGCGAAAACCAGATCGCCGATATCCTGCACGAAACCGGCGCCCAGCTCGACACGGCTGACCTGATGCAGGTCATGCGGCCATTGCAACCGCGCTTCTACTCGATCGCCTCCAGCCCGCTTGCGCAGGCGAACGAGGTGCAACTTACCGTCTCGGTCCTGCGCTACAGCAACCGGGGGCGGCGACGCTCGGGGGTCTGCTCGGCCTTCATGGCGGACCGCGCAGCCGAGTACGAGGCGGAGCGCGGAACCGGCCTGTTCCTGCAACCATCCTCGCATTTCCGGCCGCCTGCCGATCCGGCCCGCGCCGCGATCATGGTAGGCCCGGGCACCGGCATCGCACCTTTCCGGGGCTTCCTCCATGACCGCGAGGCGAGCGGCGCGGCGGGAAGCAACTGGCTGTTCTTCGGCGAGCAGCACGAGGCCACCGACTTCTACTACCGCGAAGAGATCGACCAGTGGCGCCGTTCAGGCCACCTCGACCGGCTCAGCCTCGCCTTTTCCCGCGACCAGGCGGAGAAGGTCTATGTGCAAAACCGCATGATCGAGGAAGGCGCAGAACTGTGGCGCTGGATCGACGGGGGCGCGCATTTCTACGTCTGCGGCGATGCCAGCCGCATGGCCAGGGACGTGGACAAGGCGCTCAGACAGGTGATCGCGGTACACGGCGGCATGACGGCCGAGGCGGCCGACGATTACGTCGCCCAGATGCGGGAGGACAAGCGCTACGCCCGCGATGTCTATTAGGTGGCGTAAGAATTGTTCATAACATCCCCGCCCACGCGCCATTTTGTTGAACTTGCGCGGCGCAATCGATAGCCGGTTCGTTCCTCCTCTCACTGGGTGCCCCGCAACAGGACCGCAGGGCCGGGAACCGTCGGATTGCGTTTTCGCGTCGCTCATTCCGTTTGCACTCTGGCCGCAATCCTGTGGCCCGCAACCGGCGTTCTGGCGCAATCCGCCGAAGTGAATGTTCCCTCCCAGCCACTCTCCCGCGCCATCGCGCAACTGGGGCAGCAGGCCGGCGTGGAGATCCTGCTCAACACGCCCGGTCAGGAGCGCCGCCTTTCCAGAACCGTGAAAGGGCACCTTTCGGCGCGGGAAGCGCTACAGCGCATGATCCGCGGCATGGATCTGGAAACGAGGCAGGTCTCACCGGGCGTATACCTCGTGCTGGCTTCGCGCCGTGCCGAACGCCGCAAGGCCGAACCCCGCCCACCCACACCCGATCCCTCGCCCGATATCCTGGTCTCGGCACGGCGCAGGCCGGAACGGGAAATCGAAGTGCCGCTACAGGTGGTCCAGCGGGACGCCGAAACGCTCGACCGGGCCTCCATCCGAACTCTGGCCGATCTCGCCCGCATCACGCCCGGTTTCGTCGCGACGGGACAGACGTCTAGCGCCACGCCGCTCCTCGTCATGCGCGGCCAGCGCCGCTCGATCAGCGATGAAAACCGCCTGCCGCTGGTCGTCTATCAGGACGAGGTACCGCTTCCCAACCAGGCCGCCGTCGCACCGCTTTACGACATGGCCTCGATCGAGGTACTGCGCGGGCCGCAAGGCACCCTGTTCGGCCGCAACACCACCAGTGGCGCCGTGCAGCTCCATTCGGTCCTGCCGGGAAGCGGGGTGCCCGGCTATCTCGAAGCGGAGACTGGCACATATGGCCTGAGCCGGCTCGAAGGCGCCCTCGAACTGCCGCGGGAGGGGCCGTGGTCCTTGCGCGTATCCGGCCAGCGGATGCGGCGAAACGGCTATACGCACATGGCCTCGGGCGGACGGGCAGACACGGCCCACAGCGATGCCATGCGCGCGATGGTCCGCTTCGAACCCGAAAGTCCACTGCGATCGACCCTCAGCTTCGACATGCTGGACGCCGAAGAGATGGGCGCAGCGCTGATCCTTGCCGGGGTCTATGAAACCGGCAGCGCCCGCAATCCTGAAAACGTTCCCTATTTCGACTGCGGAAGCGGCGCATGCGACATCGACAGCTACTTCTCGATCCAGCAATCGCTCGGCCGGCGCACCTCGCAATCCGGAATCGCGCCGATCTATCGTCGGCGGTTCCGGGGGCTCGGCAACATCACCGAGTACGGTGACGAAGACCTGATGGTCCGCAATATTCTCGGCTGGCGATCCACCCGTGTTTTCTATGCGCTCGACGGGGACGGCACCCCGCTGGAAATCAACGATTCCACCACCCGATCTGCCCATCATCAGTGGACGGAAGAATTCCAGCTTCAGGGCCGGCTGGGAAAGGTCCGCTACATCGCGGGCCTGTTCTATCTGGACAGCGCACCGTCCGGCGCGGTGCTGCAGGACGTCTCCCGGTTCGTCCGCCCGGACAATCCGCCCTTTCACGTCGCCAACTACCAGACCTTCCGCAGCGCCGCCGTTTTCGGGCAGGCGACTGTCCCGATCGGCGATGAACTGACCGCCGACCTCGGCCTGCGCTATACCGCCGAGCAGGTCAGCGGCTGCACGTTGCGCTCGCTGACGGCCCGGCCCGCGACCCGCGAGGCCTGCCTCGATGACGGCGGTTCCGCCGCGAAAGCAGCTTCGCAGCGACTGACATGGACTTTCGCCCTGACCCGCAAGCTCGGCGATCACAGTTTCTATCTCACCAGCAGACGGGCGTTCCGGTCCGGTGGATACAATACACCGCGCCTTGCCGGCACGCTGGCCCCCTACCAGACCTTCAAGCCGGAAACCCTGACCGATCTTGAAATTGGCGCCAAGGGGCGCTGGTCGGCCGGAAATCTTGGAGGATATTATTCGGCGGCGGCCTATGCCGGGCTTTACACCAATGTCCAGCGCGCGCTTTTCCCCGATCTCGACTTTGACGGCGATGGCGACATCACGACGGACCCGATCACACTTTACATCAACAGCGCAAAAGCCCGCGTTGCCGGTTTCGATGGCGAATTTTCGGCCAACCTGGACACGCGCACCCATGTGACGCTCAGCGCCTCCTGGATCCACGCACGCTATACGGAAGTGGTCGCTCCGGCAGCCCTGATCTCGCTGCTGGGAACAGACCCGCTCAACAACCGCTTCACGTATACGCCCAGCTTCAGCGGAACCGTTTCGCTCTCCCGCGAGGTGCCCCTGCCTCATCGGCTGGGCGAATTGAGCCTCGCTGCGGATTACAGCTACGTCAGCGCCGTCCGCTTCACCGAGCGGCCGAGCGAGACTTTCGGAACCCAGCCGGCTTACGGCCTGCTTGGCGCATCGATCACATGGCAGCGGATCGGCGGGATGCCGTTGGACCTGGAGATATGGGGCCGCAATCTGACCGACCGTTTCTACGCCAGCGGCGGCGGCACGCTCAATCCAGCCTATGCCGCCGCGACCATCATTCCCGGTCCGCCCAGGACCATGGGCCTGCGGCTGCGCTACACTTTCGAATAGCGCCGCCCAAGGCGCGCCGCTCAGGGCTGGACGAGTTCGGCCCGGGTCGCGCTTTCATTCTCGACGCGGGCAATGCCGGCCAGTTCCAGGCTCTGGAGGAAACCGCGCGTCACTCCGATGCGGAACGTGCCGCTGATCGGATGGCGGGCCAGGGCCGGGCTGGCGACGATGATTTCCTGCGGGCTGTAGCGGTTGATCTCCGCCACTGCGTCCTTCAGTGGAGCCTGGTCGAAACTGACAACACCCTTGCGCCAGGCAAGCTGCCGGTCGACATCGATGCTGCCGGTGCGGAACCTGCCGGAACTCCAGACAAGCTCCTGCCCGGGGGCAAGGATCGCCGATTGCGCAGGCTGTCCAGCGCTCGCGGGCATATCGACACGGACCTTTCCGTGCGCAAGCGTAACGCCGATGGTACCGCCGAAGTCCCGAACCGCAAAAGCGGTGCCCAGCGCAGTGACCTTCACCCCGCCCGCCTCGACCACGAACGGCTTGCGCGGGTTCTTCGCGACCTCGAAGAAGGCTTCGCCATTCCTGATGGAGGTGCTGCGCCGCGTATCGGTTTCGTTGACCGCAAGGGTGGAAGAGGTATTCGCCGTGATCGTCGACCCGTCCGTCATGCGGAAGGTCAACTGCTGGCCGATGCCGGTTGAAATGATCCGGCTGTCCGCCCCCGCAATCGCCGTGGCCGTCGCCGCAACTTCGGCGCTTTGTTGCCGCTGGTAGACGACACCGGCGGTCAGCACCGCGACAGCTGCAACCGCGGCCGCCAGCGGACGCTGCCACCGGACACGTGAGCGGCGGTTGGCCAGCGCCTGTTCGCGGATCGCCAGGATGCGTGCGTCCGTTCGCATCGCGGCGGTCTCTTCCCATGCGCGCTCGACGCGCGCCCAGGCCACGCGATTGCCCTCGTCGCGGGCGTGCCAGCGCTCGAAATCATCGTAATCCTGCGCGGTCGCCCGAGGCGAACGGAACAGGCTGAAATAGGCGGCCGCCGTCGCTTCGGGGGAATCGATCTGTTCCAGAGCGCGGGCATCGAAGGGCCGGGGATCGATGGACTTGCTCATGGCAGATCCCTCGCAGCCAGGAAGCGCACGGCCTTCATCAGGTGCCGCCCGACTGCACTGTTAGAAAGGCCGAGATGCTCTCCGATCGCATCGTAGGACATCTCCTCGAAGCGGTGGAGGACGAAGACGTCGCGCGTCAGTCCGGGCATTTCCTCAAGCGCATTGACCAGCCGGTCCACGTCCTCGCGCCCACGCAAGACACGCTCAGGCGTCAGTTCCTCTACCGGGTGGAACGTCTCGGTCAGTTCGAAATGCGCGCTACGGTGGCGGACCTGATCGCGGCGCGCGCGGTCGGTCAGCACACTGGCCGCGACCTGGAACAGGTAACCCTCGACATTGGCGATCGGATCGGTCTGCCCGCGCACGTGCATGCGCACCAGCACGTCCTGCACGAGATCGTCCACATCACCGGGCACCGCCCGCTTGGCGATGTACCGCCGCAAGGCCGGGACGTGCGCCGAGAGATCCGGCGCCTCCACGCGTTCGTTCGGCGATGTCCTGCGCAGCGAGAAAATGACGTCGATCCTTCGATCCGGAAACCGCCTCTCCTTAGCCGCGCAGCCGGCGAAACGTCACCCAGAATATTTTTTCATCGAAAGCGAATGATCCGCGCCGGACTGCGTCTTGCGACTATCGGCCTGCGATCAGGGACAGGCCGGATAGATAAGGAAATAGAACAATATGTCCTGTCGTAGCCTTTCCGCATTGCTGCTTGCCTCCTCGTTCCTGGCCATTTCGGCCCCGGTCGCCCAGGCCCAGGAAACCGCCTCGCGCGTATCCGACGAGCCCGGCGGCGAAATCTTCGTCACCGCCCGCCGCCGCGAGGAAAGCGCCCAGACCGTTCCCGTCTCGGTGACCGCCTTCAACGAGGAAATGCTGCGCGAGAAGGCGATCGTCAGCACGCAGGACCTCACTTACACGACGCCGGGTCTCAACGTCGCTCCGCAGACCTCGCGCGATACGCCCAGCATCGTCATCCGCGGCCAGCGCCGCGCGACGGCAGGCGCGGCCGCGCCTTCGGTCGTCACCTACTTCGCCGACGTGCCGCTGCCCAATGAAGGCTCCATCGTGCCGACGTTCGACGTCGGCTCGATCCAGGTCCTCAAGGGCCCGCAGGGCACGCTGTTCGGCCGCAACACCACCGGGGGCGCGCTGCTGCTCTATCCTACCGCGCCGGATTACGACTTCGGCGGCTACGGGCAGGTCACGCTCGGCTCCTACAACGAGCGGACCTTCGAAGGCGCGGTCAATGTGCCGATCATGGACGAACACGTCGCCCTGCGTCTGGCCGGACAGGTCGCGCGCCGCGACGGCTACACCAAGAACCACGGCATCGGCGGCAACCTTGACGACCGCAACAACAACGCCTTCCGTGCCTCGCTGCTGGTGGAACCGGTCGAGGGCCTCAAGAACGTGACGGTGTTCGACTGGTACCGCGCGCGGGAGAACGGCACCGGCCTCGTGCTCAACGGCGTCTACCCGAACCCCGCCGTCTCCGGTGGCGGCACCGCGCGCACGGCGGCCAACGCGCCTTACTTCGACTGCGGCGTCGCCGGCTGCGACATCGACATTGCCCTGTCCGAGCAGCAGGCCGCCGGCGTGCGCGACGTGTCGACCAGCATCGATCCTTATTCGAACCGCACGTTCTGGGGCCTTGCCAATACCACCACGCTCGATGTCGGCACGGTCACCTTCAAGAACATCTTCGGCTACCGCAGCAGCAAGGTAGACGGTGCTCGCGACATGGACGGCACTTACCTTGCCCTCTACGACGGCGTGTCCAACACCAATGTCCAGCAGTACTCGAACGAGTTCCAGGCCATGGGCAAGCTGTTCGGAGACAAGCTCGACTGGATCGTCGGCGCATTCTACCTGAAGAGCGACCCGAACGGCGTGAACGGCAGCGTCACCTATTCTGCCGTGATCCCGGGCAAGACCTTCACCTATAACGAGAACTACAACACCTCGACCAGCAAGGCGCTGTTCGGCCAGATCGGCTATGCCTTCGGCGGCTTCGCGGAAGGCCTGCGCTTCAACGGCGGGTTCCGCTACACCTGGGACAAGTCCTCGGGCTGCTCGGTGGCGGCGCTGGATACGGCGGCACGCATCGGGCCGGACGCCTGCGAGGACCGCGGCGGCAAGACCGGCTCGGAAAGCTCCAAGGCGCCGACCTGGACACTGGGCTTCGACTACAAGGTCAACGACGACCTGTTCCTCTACGTTACCAACCGCCGCGGCTACCGTTCGGCCGGTTACAACCAGAGCGGGCTGTCCTCCTACTTCGACGGTTTCGAAACCTTCAAGCCCGAGAAGGTCACCGACTATGAAGCCGGCATCAAGTCGAGCTGGCAGCTCGGCGACGTGAAGGGCCGCTTCAACATCGCCGCCTACACCAGCAAGTACAATAACATCCAGCGCTCGATCTTCCCCGGCGCTGACTTCGACGGCGACGGCAACTCCGCCAACGACCCCAGCAGCCTGATCATCAACGCCGCCAAGGCGACGATCCAGGGCACCGAGTTCGACTTCTCGGTCACGCCGGTTCACGGCTTCACCCTCTCGGGCTTCGGCGCCTATACCGACGCCAAGTACGACGAGTACGATGCCCCGGCCGCCTTCATCCCGCTGCTGGGCAACAATCCGGTCAACAACAAGTTCTCCTACACCCCCAAGTGGACCGTGGGCGGCGGCGCGCGTTACGCGCATGACCTGGGCGAGTTCGCGGAACTGGTGTTCAACGCCAACTGGTTCCACAGCACCAAGGTCTGGTACGTCGAGCGCCCGCTGGATACCAACGGCATCCAGAAGGCCTACGACACCGTCAACCTGAAGCTTGACCTCAACGACATCGAGGGCCGGGGCATCGATCTCGGCTTCTTCATCCGCAACCTGTTCGACGTGACTTACGCGGCGGCCGGCGGCGTGGTGACCCCCTCGATCACTTCGACCACGCTGGTCTACAACGAACCGCGCGTGTTCGGCGCCCAGCTTCGCGTCTCCTTCGGGAAGCGCTGATTTACTGCCTGTACCGCGCGGTTCGCCGATCCGCGCGGGACAATTTCGATACGACCTTCAATGAGGATGTGCTCATGAAATCCCTCGTTCGTACCGCCCTGTTCCTGCTCTCCGCCAGCGCCAGCGTTCCCGCTCTGGCCGGGCCGCTTGCCGATGCCGACCGCACCGCGATCCTGGCCGACGTCGATCGCGGCTCTGCCGCCATGTCGCGCAATGCGCTTCAGATCTGGTCCTGGGCCGAAGTCGGCTTCCAGGAAACCAAAAGTTCCGGGCTGCTTCAGAAGGAGCTGAAGACCGCCGGCTTCCAGGTCACGCCCGGCGCCGCCGGAATGCCCACCGCCTTCGTCGCGAGCTTCAGGACCGGTGATGGCCCCGTCATCGGCATCCTTGCCGAATTCGATGCCCTGCCCGGCCTCGCCCAGGCCGCCGAGCCGGAGCGCCATGCGCTTGACGGCATTGCCGGCCATGCCTGCGGCCACAACCTGTTCGGCGCCGCCTCCATCGCCGCTGCCATAGCCACAAAGAACTGGATGGTCGCTCACGGCATCAAGGGCGAACTGCGTGTCTATGGCGCGCCTGCCGAAGAGGGCGGTTCGGGCAAGGTCTTCCTCGTCCGCTCGGGCCTGACCAAGGACGTCTCCGCCATGCTGCACTGGCATGCGGGTGACGGCTACAGCGCCATGCAGGGCCATGCCCTTGCCAATGTCAGCGCCAAGTTCCGCTTCCACGGGATCGCCTCGCACGCGGCCGCCGCGCCCGAACGCGGCCGCTCCGCGCTGGATGCGGTCGAGGCGATGGACAACATGGTCAACATGATGCGCGAGCACGTCCCGCAGGAAACACGCATCCATTACGTCATCACCGATGGCGGCAAGGCCCCCAACGTCGTGCCCGACACGGCCGAAGTCTACTACTACGTCCGCCACCCCGACCAGCAGCAGGTGGCCGAAATCATGGAGCGCGTGAAGAAGGCCGCAGAAGGCGCCGCGCTCGGCACCGGCACTACGGTGGAGTACAACCAGATCGGCGGCACTTTCGACCTGCTGCCGAACGACACGCTCGGCCATGTCATGTACGAGAACCTCAAGCAGGTGCCGCTGCCCGCCTACACGGCGCAGGAACAGGCCTTCATCGACAAGATCAGCGCCACCCTGCCCAAGGGCGGCCGCAAGAGCACACCGGGCGTCGCCCCCTATAGCAGCGGCGAGATCATGTCGGCCTCCACCGACGTCGGCGACGTCAGCTACACGACCCCCACCGCCGGGCTTTCCGCCGGCACCTGGGCGCCGGGCACCCCGCCGCACAGCTGGCAGGCGGTTGCGGCCAGCGGCAACAGCGTCGGCACCAAGGGCGCCGAAGTCGCCGCCAAGGCGCTTGCCCTCACCGCCGCGCAACTGTTCCAGAGCCCCGATACGCTGGCCGCCGCCAAGGCCGAACTCGACGAGCGCCGCGGTCCGAACTTCGTCTACCGCTCGCTGCTCGGCGAAAAGGCCCCTTCGTTGGATTACCGCAAGGGCTCTGCCACCAAGGATTGACCGGACCCATCCTGACCCCGGTTCCGCCCATCCCGGCGGAACCGGGTCCTTTTTTGGGCCCCGCCCCTCTTCCAAAGAGTACTGCCTATGTCACGTCGCCTGACGACCCTGATCGTCGCCGGGATGGTATCCGGCGTCTGCGCCGGATTTGCCGCCAACCAGATCGTCGGCGGATCGGCCGAAACCGCCGGGCAAGTGGCGGGCTACTTCCACCTCCTTGCCGACATTTTCCTGCACCTCATAAAGATGATCATCGCGCCGCTGGTGTTTTCCACGCTGGTCGCGGGGGTTGCGCATATGGGAGACAGCGGCGCATTGGGCCGGATCGGCGGGCGGGCCATGGCCTGGTTCGTGATCGCCAGCCTGATCTCGCTGACGCTGGGCCTGGTATTCGTGAACCTCTTCGCCCCCGGCGAGGGGCTGGACCTCGTGCGCTCTGCCACGAACGTCGACGCGCCCGTCAATGGCAGTGCCCTGAATTTGCGTGACTTCGTGCTGCACGTGTTCCCGACATCGATGGTCGGCGCGATGGCAGACAATTCGGTGCTCCAGATCGTGGTCTTCTCGCTCTTCATCGGGGTGGGCCTCACGGCGCTGGGCGATGCCGGCAAGCCGGTGGTGGTGCTGATAGAGACCATGGCCCAACTCATGCTGAAAGTGACCGGCTACGTCATGCGGGTCGCGCCGCTGGCCGTGTTCGGCGCGCTGGCGGCGGCCGTGACGACGGAGGGGCTCGGCGTGCTCAGGACCTTCGGCACGCTGGTGGGCGAATTCTACCTTGCGCTCATGGCGCTCTGGGTTCTCCTGCTGGCCGCGGGCGCGCTATTCCTCGGCAAGCGCATCTTCTCGCTGATCCGCCATGTGCGCGAACCGGTGCTGCTCGCCTTTTCGACCGCCTCTTCCGAGGCGGCCTATCCCAAGATGCTGGAACAACTGGACCGCTTCGGCGTGCCCCGGCGCATCTACAGCTTCATCCTGCCACTGGGCTACAGCTTCAACCTAGACGGCTCGATGATGTACGCCACTTTCGCGACGATGTTCATCGCGCAAGCTTACGGCATAGACCTGCCGCTCATGACGCAGATCACGATCCTGCTGGTGCTGATGGTGACGAGCAAGGGCATCGCGGCGGTCCCCCGCGCCTCGCTGGTGGTGGTCGCCGCCACGCTGGCGCAGTTCGACCTGCCGGTCGAAGGCGTGGCCTTCATCCTTGCTGTCGATCACTTCATGGACATGGGCCGCACCGCCACCAACGTCCTGGGCAACGCCATAGCCACCTCGGTCATCACCCAATGGGAAGGTCTGCTGGCGCCCGAGAGCGAGGGCGAGCGTCCTGTTCCCGCCGTGGCCGAAGCGGACATTGCGGCGAAGATCGCCCTGCCGTAACCTGCCTCGCAAACCGCCGGAGCCGCGTTCACACCTCGACCCACGGGCAGAATCGCCTATCAGGGGAACATCATGAGTTCCCAACCATCCTCCGTCGCCAGCCAGCGCATCGCCGATATCCTCGCAGAGCGTATCCTCTCGGGGGATCTGCGGCCGGGAACCCGGATCAAGCAGGACGAACTGGCGGCGGAGCTGGAAACCAGCCGCATCCCGGTGCGCGATGCCCTGCGGATGCTGGAAGCACGCGGCCTCGTCACCATGCGCCCCAACACCGGGGCCCGGGTGACGAGCCTGACGATGCGCGATCTCGAAGTCTCGTTCGAAATACGCGCCAGGGTGGAGCCGCTGCTGCTGGCGGAAAGCGTGCCGAACCTGACAGAACAGGACCTGGCCGACCTCAAGGAGGTGATGGAGCGGATCGAGCAGGTTTCCGACCTTGACGAGACGATCGCGCTGGGCCGCGAGTTTCACTGGATCACCTATCGCCGCCACGATACGCCGCTGCTCGCGCAGATCGTCGAGCGCGTCTGGGATACAACGCAGAGCTATCGCCGGGCCTACATGAAGCTCTCGCTCGGCAGCGGCAATCGCACGCACGACGTGGAACACCGGCTGCTCTATGACGCGATAAGCCGCCGCGAAGTGGAAACCGCACAGGCCGTCCTCGTCATGCATATCGGCCGCACGCGGATCGGGCTGGAGCGCTATGCCCACCTGTTGAGCCAGTCCGACGCAAAGACCAAGCCCCCCCGCGCCTGACGCCAATCGGATTGGCGCGGGACGCATTTTTCGCGCGCGCGAAGGGGATAAAAACTCCTCAGATGCTCGCAGAATAGATCGGACGTCCCGGCACCGGCATCTCCACCCGGTAAACGGTGCCGGTGCTCGATTCCGTGAAGTAGAGCCATTTGTTGCCCGGTCCGCCATATGCCGCATTGGTGGTATAGCGGCCTTCCGGCACATCGATCCGCAGCATCGGCTCGCCCCGGTTGCTGAACAGCCAGACCGCGCCGAAACCGACATGGCAGACGACGAGATTGTCATCCTCGTCTATCGTCAGTCCGTCCGGCCCGGAGCCGCCGGACATCTGGATATAGGTCCCCACCTTGCTGATCACCGCACCGTCGTTGACCAGTGGGCACCGCCAAACGGCATTGGCGCGGGTAACCGCCAGGAACAGCGCCGTCTCGGCCTTGTTCAGCACGAGCCCGTTGGGACTGGGAATCCGGTCCAGCAGCAATTCGGGCTGCGCCGTCCCGGCGCGCACGCGGAACAACCGGCCATTGGGGTTCTGCCAGCCCGACTGGCCCTGGTCGGTGAAGTAGATATCGCCGTTGCGCGCGATCGTCAGGTCGTTGCAGCCAAGGAAAGGTTCGAGCAGGTAGCGGTCGAACCATGTTTCCGCCTTTCCGCTCTGCAAGTCGCAAACGACCATGCCCTTGTGATGGTCCGCCACCAGCAGCCGTCCATCGGCGAGGAACTTCATGCCGTTCGGCTGCCCATCGTATTCGAAACCCAGTTCGCAGGTTCCGTCGGGCGCGATCCGGAACAGCCGTCCCCAGGGAATATCGGTAACCCACAGGTTCCCCTGCGCATCGAACACCGGTCCTTCGAGAAACACCGGCGCTGCCGCACCGTGAAGCTGGACCCTGGCCCATTCGGTCGTCTCGCCGTGCCGACGGAATTTCTCGGGAATACGGCAGAAGGGTTCCGCCATGACGGCGGGCGGGGCAGCGAACATCGCATTCTCCTCTCAGCCGATCGCCCGGACGAAAACGGACAGATCGGATACATCTCTTTGCGGAAAGACCTAATAGGAGTTGACCGCGCGGGAAAGAGCTTTCACGAGACACTCAAGCCACAAACGTATACATAATCGTCGTGGAAAGGAGATTCAGGCGTGAGTTCCCGCGAACTTGTATGCATTATCGATCCTATCCACCCTATCGGCGTGGAAAGGCTGAGCGCCCGCCATGACATTATCGCTCCGGCGAACTGGCGCGAGGACGCAAGGCTTCGCGAAACCAGCGTGATCGTCATCCGCACCAGCCCGTTGGGGCCGGAGATTTTCGGTGCGATGCCCCGCCTCAAGGCCATCGTGAAACACGGTGCGGGCGTAGACAACATCGCCATTCCGGCAGCCAGCGCGCAGGGCGTGATGGTGGCCAACACGCCGGGCGGCAACAACTCCACCGCCGTGGCCGAAGGCGCGGTCTCGATGATGCTCTCGTTGCTGCGCCAGTCCCGCGAGATGGACGCACTGGTGCGCGGCAATCGCTGGGACGAGCGCTGGCAGATCCGCCTCGGGGACCTGACCGGCGCGAAAGTCGGACTGATCGGCTTCGGCCGCATCGCCCGCTGCGTCGCACGCATATGCAGCGCCGGTTTCGGAGCCGAAGTAGCGGCGTTCGATCCGATGGTGCCGGATGAGGACATGCGCGCCGCCGGGGTCGAACCTCTGCCCCTCGAACGGATTCTCCAGCGCGACATCGTCTCGATCCACACTCCGCTCAGCGAAGGCACGCGCAACCTGATCAACACTGTCGAACTCGGCCTGATGGCACCGCATGCGATCCTGGTGAACTGCTCGCGCGGGGGCATCGTCAATGAGGCCGCGCTCGCCGAGGCGCTCAGATCCGGCCAGATCGCGGGAGCCGGGATCGACGTTTTCGAAGCCGAACCGCCGTCCCCGGACAACCCCTTGTTCGGCCTGACCAACTGCATGCTCTCACCGCATGTCGCCGGCGTCACCGAGGCGGGCATGAAGGACATGGCGCTCCACGTCGCCAGCGTCGTCGACTGCGTAAGCCGCGGAGAACGACCCGCGACCCTCCTCAATCCGGAGATTTCCGAATGACCGCTCCGCTCAAGTCCGTGATCTACAAGCGTATCCCCCGGCCCGATCCCGAGCTTGTAGCCCGCGCAGCCCGGTTCGGCGTGGCCGATCTCCACGAAGGCCTTGGCGAGATCGCCGGCCGCATGTGCCTGATGAGCCCGGCGATGGCGCCCATCTCCCCCGGCCAGAAGCTCTGCGGCCCCGCCGTCACGGCGTGGAATTTTCCCGGCGACAATCTCGCCATTCACGCAGCTCTCTACGTGGCGGAAGCCGGCGACGTGCTGGTGCTGACGAATGGCGGCGGCCATCAAGGGGCGCTTTGGGGTGACGTGGCCTGCACTTACGCTCGCCGCAAAGGCCTTGCCGGCACTGTCGTCCATGGCGCCATGCGCGACGTCGATGCCATTCGCGAGCTCGACTACCCGGTCTGGTCCACGGCCGTTTCCGTCGAGCACCCGAAGAAGCGCGGCCCGGTTGCGGTCAACGTGCCGTTGGTGGCGGACGGCGTACTGGTCGAACCGGGCGACGTCGTGGTCGGCGATTCCGATGGAGTGCTCGTCATCCCGCGCGCCCACCTTCTGCAAACGGTTGAAAGCGCGGAGAAACGCGCGGCTGCCGAAGTCGAGTTCCGCCGCCGCATCGGCGAGGGCGAAGTGCTGTTCGAGGTGCTCGGCATGGACAAGGTCATCGCCGATCTCGGCATCGAAATTCACGACTGCACCTGGGGAGGGGACCTCTAAGAGGTCCGGCAGGGGCGGCCGGGGCCGGCTTGCGCCGGTTCCGGCCGCATCCCCCGCCTACGGGATACAGGCGCGAAAACTTGTATACAATAAAAAGGTCCAGACATGCCTTTCGGCCCGCCGGACCTGCACTTCAGATTGCGAGAGAGGGAACCGGCGCCATGACGAGCAAGCAGATTCATCTGGTCAGCTTCCAGATCCATTCGCCGATCAATCATACCGTGCTGAGCTGGGCCGCGCCCGGCGATACCCGGCTCTCCGCGATGAGCGACCTCAAGGCCTGGCAAAGCCTCGTTCGCACGCTTGAGCGCGGGAAGTTCGACGGGCTGTTCTTCGCCGACACGCCCGGCGTGTTCGACCGCTATAGAGACAGCCACGAGGACGCGGTGAAGTACGGCGTGTGCTGGCCCAGCCACGATCCTGTCGTACTGCTTTCCGCCCTTGCCGCCGCCACCGAGCATCTCGGTCTGGCAACCACGATGTCGACAAGTTCCTATCGCCCCTGGTCGATCGTGCGCCAGCTCTCGACGCTGGACTACCTGTCCGGCGGCCGTATCGGCTGGAATATCGTCACCGGCCACTTGCGGGGCGAACATCGCGCGCTGGGCCTCGAGCAGCTCGAACATGACCGCCGATACGATGCTGCCGACGAATATATGGAGATCTGCTACCGGCTCTGGGATTCCATCGGCGAAGGCGCGATCCTGGCCGACCGCGAACGCGGCATCTATGCCGATCCCGACAAGGTGAAGTTCGTCGACTTCAACGGTGAATTCCACAAGTGCCACACGGTCGGCCCGGTCCTGCCTTCGCCGCAGCGTCGCCCGGTGCTGTTCCAGGCCGGAACCTCCGGGCGGGGGCTGCGCTTCGGCATCGAGCACGGCGACGTGGTGTTCGCGATCCAGCCGAATCTGCCGGGAATGCAGCGCTACATGCGGCAACTCGAAGAAGCCGCTTCCGGTCTTGGCCGCAAAACCCCGGGCGTGCTGTTTGGCGTGCAGCCGATCCTCGGCGGCACCGAGGAGGAAGCCCAGCGCCATCTAGACGACCTGATCGAACGCTTGCCGCTCGACGGTTGCCTTGCCCGCCTTTCCGGCACGATGGGCGTGGACTTCTCCGGCATCGAACTGGACCAGCCGATGCAGGAACAGGCGACCCAGGCTTCGCAGGGGCTGATGAAGGCCTTTACCTCGGTCCTGGGCGACAGGCCCTTCACCTTGCGCGAAGTGGCCATCAAGTGGGGGCTTGCCGTCGGCATGCCGCAGCTCGTGGGCACGCCCGATCAAGTCGCGGACAAACTGGAGAACATCTGGCGCGAAACCGGCTGCCACGGCTTCAACCTCACTCCTACGGTCATGGCTTCCTCAGTGGAAGGTTTTGTCGACGAGGTGGTGCCGATCCTGCAGAGGCGCGGGATCTATCGCACGGAATACGAAGGCACGACGTTCGCCAAAAATCTCGGGCTGAATTGATGGCCGCCATCGCCGAACGCGCGCACAATATACCCCAGCTTCGCGACCTCGCCCGCCGCCGCCTGCCACGCGCGATATGGGAGTTCGTGGAGCGGGGAACCGAAGATGATCTCCTGATCGGGCGGAACCCCGATGCCCTGCGCGCTGTGCAACTCCTGCCGCGCACCCTGCGCGACGTCTCCGCGCGTTCCGCCGAAATTACGCTGTTCGGGCGCCGCCAGCCGCTCCCACTGGTGATCGCACCCACCGGGGTAGCGGATCTCATGTGGCACCGCGGCGAACGCGCCATCGCGAAAGCCGCGGCAACAGCGGGCATTCCCTTCACGCAGACCACTAGTTCCACCACCAGCTTCGCCGAGATCGCCAAAGTGGCCTCGTGCGGGCACTGGATGCAGATGTACCTCTGGGAAAGGCGCGACCTGTCATGGCAGGTCGTCGATGCCGCACGGGAAAACGGCGCGGAAGTCCTGGTGCTGACAGTGGACACGCCGCTCTGGCCGCTGCGCGAATTCAACCGCAGGGCCGGCATGTCAAACCCGGTGCGCCCGAACGCCCGCCTCGTCGGCGATTTCCTGCGCAGACCGCGCTGGCTCGCCTCGGTCATGGGCCGCTACATGCTGGAGGGCGGCTTGCCGCAGTTCGCCAATTATCCGGCGGAAGTCGGCGGACGGATCACCGGCAAGGTCTCACGCGTCGCCAATTCCGCCTCGGTCGACTGGAAGGACGTGGCCGAACTGCGCCGCCGCTGGCCCGGCAAACTCGTGCTCAAGGGCCTGCTCCATCCCGACGATGCGCGGATGGCAGTGGATCACGGCGTGGACGGTATCGCCGTGTCCAACCATGGCGGGCGCAATTTCGATTCCTCGCCGCCCGCTATCACCGCACTCGGCGATATCGTCGATGCCGTGGCAGGGCGCGCAGCGGTCCTGTTCGACAGTGGCATCCGGCGCGGCGCGGACGTGCTGAAAGCCATGGCGATCGGCGCGGACGCGGTGATGGTAGGCCGTGCGACGCTCTATGGCTGCGCCGCCGCCGGCGAGGCAGGAGCCCGACATGCGCTGGCGTTGCTCGCGAACGAGATAGACGTGGGCATGGCCATGCTGGGCGTGAACCGGCTGAACCAGCTTGACCGCAGCTTCCTGATGCCCGGAACCGCCGGGTTGCTGCGCTGAAACGAAAACCCCCGGCGGCATTTCTGCCAACCGGGGGCTCGCACCGTCATGAGCCGATCATCGGCCCCGTCGGTGCGCGGGGGGTATTGTCAGATTCAATTGCCGCTGGCGCTCGCGCCAAGGTTGACCGAGGCGCCGGAGGCCGAGCGTGAGGCTCCTGCCGAACCCGAGGCGGCAGCATTGTGTCCGGCTGCACCGGCATTGGCGGAACCATTGCCCGATCCCTGGGCCTGCGCACTCTGAACTGCGGAGGCAGTTTCGCCGGCACGGTCACGCGCGCCGGATGCGGCGGAAGAAAGCTGTTGCCCGGCTGCGCTTCGGGCATTGCCGAGCGTCGACGCCGCATCACCCGGCAGCGTTCTCGCTGACAGCGCGCCATCGGCCGCGCCACTGCCGGAAAGCATGGCGCCCGAGGCGGTGCGGCTTGCTGTTCCGCTCGCGGTGCCGCTTCCCGTGGCGCCGAGCGATCCCGCCGAACCGCCCAGATTGCCTGCCGCGCCCGATGCCGTATCGCGGACCGCCGAAGTGTCCGGCGCGGAGATCGATGGCGCGCTCACCGACTTGCGGGCTCGTCCCTCGCCGCTGCCCCTGGCCGAAGACGTGACCGAACGCGTGGTTCGCGACACACCGATGTCGCCCGCGCCGCTACCCGCGCCGCCGATCGAACTCCCGACCGAACCAATGCTGCCTCCGAGCGAACCGCCCAGGGAACCACCCAGCGAGCCGCCCAGTCCGCCGCCGCCCAGCAATTGGGCATTGGCAGTGCCGCTAACGGCTACGATGGCGAAAACGGTGATGGCCGTACCGAAAGAGAGCTTCTTCATGATTTCGTTCCTTCCTCTTGTCGTACCTGCCGCCAGGGCATCTCGCCTTGCCGGGGTGTCTGTGAGAGGAACGGATGGCCATTGCGCTTTCATCCGTGACGAAGGCGATTTTTATAAAAAAATTCCGCGCGGCCTCTTATGTACCCGAACGGCAGATCATGCAGAGCACGCCCCGTCCAGTCTGGCGCGATGCGCCGAATGCCTCGGAATTCGCGGCTTCAAGAGCCGAACCGGCACTTTTGCCCTGCGCCATGCGAGCCGCGATGCGGGACGCGGCTAGAGGAGCGGCGAAGGACGTGCCCCGCAAACCGATGCGCCCCTTGCCTGGAACGATCGCCGACATGTCCGCGCCGGGAGCAGCATAATCCAGGTGGGATGCCCGTCCGGCCTCGATAAGCACCCGGCCCCGACCGTCCACTCCGGTCACTGCGACAACACCGGGATAGGACGCCGGGTAGGCAGGAGGCGCAGCGGCGCCGTCATTGCCCACGGCGGCGACCACCGCCATCCCTTTCGCGCGGGCAGCCGCCACCGCCCGCGCCAGCAACGGATTGGCAGGCCCGACCAGACTGATCGACACGACTGGCACCCCCTGCCCCGCCATCCAGCCAAGCGCGCGCGCGATAGCAAGGGCATTGCCGCCAGCCGGGTCCGAACCGTAGACATCGGCACCATAGATCCGCGCCGATCCTGCACTCTTGAGCAGCGAGGCGATCGCAGAAGCATGCTCACTGCCTTTGGGGGCGCCGCTGGCGAAACCGCGCTGAGCGACAAGCCGATCCGAGCCCGCAATCGCACCATCGATAACGCCGACCGTGCCTCCTCGTGGAAGCGCCGGTGTAGCAGGCTTCGCACTGGTCCCACCGGCGCCCACGCCTGACGGGAAATGAATCTGGTCAGCCGTGATCTCGCGGCCTGGCAGCGCCCGGCGCAAGATCTTGAGCCCGCGGGCGAGCGATTGCCCGGCGGGGATGGATAGCCGCGCATAAGCGATGCCGAGATCCTCGATCACACCTTGCTCGATCGGCAGGAATCCCCGGTCCCGCGCGAGGGCAAGGCTGGCAGGGTCGGGATCGAGCAACAGTACCTCTCCGGCGCGGGCCGGTTCATGGCGATCGTCCCAGTCCACCGCTCCCCGGCTTGCCATGACCAAGCCTTCCAGACGCGCGATACGCGCCTGCGCAAGTTGGCGCGCGCTGCGCTCGATTGTCGAGGTTGGCGCCAGTGCTCGATCCGTCAATTCCTGCGCGGCATCGCCAACCCGCCCCAAAGTGCCGAGCGGATCAATCCCGCCGGGAAGCGAAAGCTGTGCCTGCGCCGGCCCCGTCAGGGCCAGGAGCAGCGAGGCCAGCAATGCGTATGGTGTCTTCCCGCGCGGTATCATCAGTGGTCCGATAGCAAAAATAAATGGCGTCAGGGGATGAAACGGTGGCATCGGGACGTTTCATCCCGGGACATGGCAATTCGATGAGCAACAACGGCTTCTGCAACGAACTGACGGCACTGCTGCCACGCTTGCGGCGGTTCGCACGCGGGCTTGCGCAGAATGCCGCCGATGCCGACGACCTGTGCCAGTCGACCGTCGAGCGTGCGCTCAGGGCCCGCCAGCAGTGGCAGGAAGGGACGCGTCTTGACGCGTGGGTTTACAGGATCATGCGGAACCAGTGGATCGACGAAACCAGAGCAAGAGCGCGCCGGGCACAGACTTTCGCTCACGAGGACGAAGGCGCGAACATCGGCATGGCCGGGGACCGCGACGCGGAGAACCGCGTCGAGCTGAGCAATGTTGACCGCGCGCTGGCGCGGCTGCCGGAAGAACAGCGCGAGGCGGTCGTGCTGGTGCTGGTCGAAGGCTTCGCTTACCGCGAGGCCGCCGAGATCATCGGCATTCCGCAGGGAACACTGACCTCCCGGCTAGGTCGCGGCCGGGAAGCACTGATGAAGGAATTGGGAGAAGTGGCATGAGCGTGACGGCGGAAGAACTGATGGCGCTCGTCGACGGCGAGCTTTCGCCCGAAGATGCTGCGCGCGTCGAAGCCGCCATTGCGGCGGACCCGGAACTGGCCCGGCGGCTCGATGCCGAGCGCGGCCTTCGCGAAACCCTGCGCGGACATTTCGCACCGGTGGCCAGGGAGCCCGTGCCCGATGCGCTCACCGACATGATCGCCCGCGCCGCCGCCGAGGAGGCGGAAGAGCAGATGACCGACAGCAACCACGCCGCACCGGCGCAGGTGCTGGACTTCGCGAGCGCACGCAGCCGCCGCGAGGAAGCCGAAAAGGCGCGCCGCAAGGCCGAAAGAAAATCACGCGCTCCGATCTTCGCGGATCGACGCATGGCCTTCGCCATCGCCGCTTCACTGGTGCTCGGGCTGATGCTGGGCACCCGGCTTCACAGCGAAGGGCCGATCACGTCGAATGGCAACAGGCTGGTGGCCTCGGGTACGCTGGCAAAGGGGCTCGACCGCACGCTGGCATCGGCGGGAGGCGAAGGCGACTTGCGTGTCCTCACCAGCTTCCGGCGCAGCGGCGGCGGCTATTGCCGCGTGTTCGAAGCCCGCGCGGTAGCGGGCATCGCCTGCAAGGACGACCGCGACTGGGTTCTCGAGCGGACGATGAAGCCCGACGACAGGCCAAACGGTGCCTACCGGCAGGCCGGTTCAGCGGGTGCCGCTTTGCTGGCGGCCGCGCAGGAGATGGCCGCGGGCGAGCCACTCGACGCCGCACAGGAAAGTGCCGCTCGCGAGAAAAACTGGCGCTGAACGAACAGCCACCGGATGAGCGCGCCCGGCTTCCCGAGGAAACCGGGCGCGCCTGTATCAGCGGTGGAACCTCAGGCTGAGGAAGAAGGTGCGTCCGATCACATCGTAGACACCGGACTGTTCGCTCAGTTCGAAATTCGCACCGCCCGCCTCGGCACCGGGGATGCGCGGCGGCTTGCGGTCGAAGGCGTTGTTGAGCCCGCCTGACAGTTCGATATTGTCAGTGAGCGCGAAGAAGGCCGAGAAATCGTTGTAGAATACGTTCGGCGTCCAGATCTTGCTGTACTTCTCCTTGGTGATCGTGGTGCTGGCCTTCATCGGCGAGACGTGGCGCAGGCTCCAGGTGAAGCCCATGCCGTCACGCGAATAGGTCGTGCGCACAACACCCTTCCACTTCGGAGAACCGAAGATTCCGGCATATTCGGTGATCGAATTGGGATCGGACGGATCGAGCGTGTAGCGACGATTGAGCAGGCGCGTGTAGTTGGCGTCGATCGAAAGCTTGCCCTCGTCGTCCGGCAGGCCGAGCCGTGCCAGCGGAACCGAATAGTTCAGGCCGAAATCGATACCCCGCGTCAGATACTGCGCAAGGTTCAGCTTCTGCGTCATCACCGCTTCGAGATTGCCGTTGGCGTCGCGCTTGATGAGGGGGCAGAAGATATTGTCGAGCGTCGGCTGATCCACGCACTTGTCGATCAGGGTCTGCGCACCGAACGCATCGATCGCATTGCGCAGGTCGATGTTGTAGTAATCGACCGTCAGCGACAGGCCCGGCAAGAAGCGCGGCTGCATCACCGCGCCGACCGTCAGCGTCTTGGCGGTTTCCGGCTTCAGGTCGAGATTGCCGCTCGAGATGATGTCACGGTAGAGCCAGTAGCTGGCGGTATCCGCAGGGCTGATCGCCGCGCAGTTCGCCGCCGTGTACTGCGTGCGGGTAGCCCGGTTGGCGAGGTTGTAGGTGTTGCACGGGTCCGTGATCCAGAGACCTGAAATGCTGTCCGCTGTGTAAAGCTCGCCTATGTTCGGCGCGCGCACCGCCTGACCGTAAGTCGCGCGGAAGCGGATGTCACGGATCGGCGCCCATTCGCCGCCGATCTTCCAGGTCGTGGTCGAACCGGCGGTGCTGTAGTCCGAAAGGCGCAGCGCGCCGTCCAGCGAAAGCGTCTCGAAGAACGGCGTCTTCGCCAGCAGCGGGACGTGGACTTCGCCGTAGACTTCCTTGACCGAATACTTGCCGACCAGCGTTCCGGCGGTCGTGCCGATGGTGGGATCGTAAAGCGGGCTGTCCGGATTGTACTCGGGGATCGCGCCGATATCGTTGCGCTCCTTGCGGTACTCTCCGCCCAGCACAACCTGCACCGTGCCGCCGGGCAGGTCGAACAGGCCGCCGCTGACGTAGCCGGACAGGACCTGCTGCGTCAGCGTCGATTTCGACCAGTGCGAGGTATAGGTGATGTAGTCGATCATCTCCGGCGTGAGCTTCACCAGGGGATTGATCGCCACGCAGCCGTTACCGGGATCGTCGAGCGTGCTGCGGCAGATCGCCTTGCCGTCCGGCCCCGTCGTGCTGTCGAGGCCCAGATACCAGCGATCGTATGCAGTCGAATTGACGTCGCGCACGCGTTCGGTGGTCTTGCCGTAGGAGTAATAGGTCGAATAGTTCCACGGCCTGGAGAAGAGCGTGAAATCACCCTCGGCACCGGTCACGGCCTGGAACAGCGTGCGGTCATACTCGGTGCGCGGAGCGGCCAGTTCCATGAAACGCCGCGCGAACTGCACGCCGCCTGCCGGCACCGCACCGCCGTTGGCGGCGCGCATCTCGTCCGTGATGTAGGGGCTGTCCGCCGGAACGACGTCGGTGCCGAAGGCGGTCATCTGGAGATAGCCGGCCTTGGACGTATTGTGCGCGAAAGTGGCGTTGGCGAAGAGCTTCAGCGCATCGCTGACCTCGAAGCTCGCCGATGCGCGGGTGTTGATACGCTGCGAGGGAACCGAAAGGAACCAGCCGTCATAGCGGCCATTATATTCGCCGCCATCGGTCAGCAAGGTGCCCAGCGGTTCGGTCGACGTGCCCAGATTGACGGGAACGGCGTTGACGAAACCACCCGGACCGAGAATCGGATCGCGCAGCGTGCCATTGCCGCTGACCGCGTAAAGCCTGCCGCCCAGCACCACTTGCGCGGCATCGGCGGTGTTGATGTTGCGAACGTGATCCTGGATGTAATAGGGGCTGGAACTGCTGGTGCGGGCGTAGATCGGATAACCGTCCGCCGTCCATGGCCGGTCCGCACCGCTGACGGTTCCGGGCGTGTTCTCGAAGAAACCGTAAAGCGTCACGTTGCCGCGATGGTCGGCAAAGTTGGCGCCGGCCAGCAGGTCGAACCCGTAGGTATCCATGTCGCCGCGCGTGGACGCACTGTAGCGCGTGTTCGCCTCGACCCCTTCGAAATCCTTCTTGAGGATGAAGTTGGCCACGCCCGCAACCGCATCCGCGCCGTACAGCGCCGAGGCGCCGCCGGTGATCACCTCCACGCGCTGGACGAGGCTGGAGGGAATATTGCTGAGATCGACCGCCGAAGTACCCGGAATCGCCGCCACCTGACGGCGACCGTCAACCAGTACCAGCGTGCGCTGCGTGCCCAGGCCGCGCAGGTCGAGCGCATTGACGCCAGCGTTGCCCGCAAGGTTGCTGGTCTGGTTGGTCTGGGTGACGGCCAGTGCCGGAAGCTGGTTGACGACATCGGCGATGTTCTGCGTGCCGGTCGCCTTGATCTGGTCTGCATCGACGATCGAAAGCGGCGAAGGACTGTCGGCTGCGGCGCGGCGGATGCGGGAACCGGTAACGACGATATCAGCCGCCTTGTTCTCGCCCGCCGTGTCCTGGGCGGTCTCGGGCAGCGTCTGGGCGAAGGCCGCGGTTGAAAGGGCGCCAGCGGAAAGCCCCAGGCAACTCAGCATCAGCAAGCACCGGAAACGCGCCACGGCGGACCCCGCGGCGAGGGCATTATATCTCATTGATTTTTGCTCCCTGTTGACCGCATGAATCCCCACATACGGTACACCGTATACGATATTATCATTTCTGCGTTGTCAAGTTGGGTGCAGCGCATTCAATCGGTTGCAATGCGAAGACCCTGACCGGTTGCGCTTTTCCTATATTGGTATACGATATATTTATCCGGTTTTCCGTTGCCGGAACAGCTTACCGTCAGGGGAAATGCCAAGTGCGTACCATCATCCATTCGAGCGCGATCGGAAGCCTGATGGCGAGCCTGCTGGTTTCCGCAGCCGCCCATGCACAGGCTCCAACCCCTGAATGGGAGCAGCCGGATGTCATCCGGCAAGGCGCCGAACCGATGCATGCGACTTTCGACGGGTTCGAAACGCGCGCCGCCGCCTTGTCGCGAGAAACCGCAAAGTCACGCTACCATCTCTCGCTCGACGGTGACTGGAAGTTCCAACTCTCCAGGACACCGGAAACCCGCCCTACCGATTTCTTCGCCGAGGATTTCGACGCAAGCGGCTGGGGAACCATGAAAGTCCCCGGCATCCTCCAGGCCGAGGGTCATGGACGGCCGGTGTTCGTGGGCAGCGGCTATCCCTTTCCGCGCAACCAGCCCTGGATCGACCACAGCCTCAACGAAGTGGCGTCCTACCGCCGCAACTTCACCGTTCCCGCCACCTGGTCTGGCCGACGCCTGCTGCTGACCGTCGGCGCGGCGGGCGCGGCCTATTACATCTGGGTCAATGGCCAGCGCGTAGGCTATTCGGAAGACTCCAAGCTGCCCGCCGAGTTCGACGTGACGCGCTATGCTCATGCCGGCAACAACACCGTCGCCATCGAACTCTACCGCTTTGCCGATGGCAGCTATCTGGAAGACCAGGACTTCTGGCGCGTCAACGGGATCGAGCGCAGCGTCACGCTCTACGCCGCACCGGCTACGCATATTCGCGACCTGACCGTCGATGCGGGGCTGGAGAACGGGTATCGTGACGGCAAGCTGGCCGTGAAGGTCGACCTGGCCGGACAGGCCGCCGCGATGCGGATCCGCGCGACGCTGCTTGACGGCAGGCGCGAAGTGCTGGTGCACGAAGGCCCGGCAGACGGAAGCGCCGTTTCCCTCTCGGCGACCATTCCCGCCGTGCGAAGCTGGTCGGCCGAAGATCCGCAGCTTTACACCTTGCTGGTCGAGCTGCTGGGCGCCGATGGCAAGCTGATCGAGGCGACCAGCCGCCGCATCGGCTTCCGCACGGTGGAGATCGCGGGCGGCGAAGTGCGCGTGAACGGCAAGCGCATCATGATCCGCGGCGTCAACCGCCACGAGCACGATCCCAAGACCTTCCGCATCGTTTCCGAGGAAACGATGCGCCGCGACATCGAACTGATGAAGGCGGCCAACGTCAACGCGGTGCGCACCTCGCACTATCCCAACGATCCGCGCTGGTATGACCTTGCCGACGAATACGGCCTCTATGTCATGGACGAAGCGAACATAGAGAGCCACGGCTACCTCAGCCTTTCGCAGGAACACGGGAACGACCCGAAGTACCTGCTCGGCAACGACCCGAAATGGCTCGCGGCCCATCTCGACCGGGTGGAGCGCATGGTCGAGCGCGATCGCAATCACCCCTCGATCATCTTCTGGTCGCTCGGCAACGAAACCGGCATCGGCAGCAACTTCGAAGCCGCCGCCAAGTGGGTGAAGGCGAACGATCCCACCCGCCTCGTGAGCTTCCTTGGCTGGAGCATGAGCAACTGGCGCCATCCGACGAACAGCTACGTCGACATCTTTGCGCCAATGTATGACGATGTTCCCAAGATGGTCGATTACGCCAAGGATCCGGCGTTCACCCAACCGCTGATCCTGTGCGAATATGCGCATTCGATGGGCAACAGCCTCGGCGATCTCGAAGGCTACTGGCGAACCATGCGCAGCTATCCCAAGCTGCAGGGCGGCTTCATCTGGGACTGGGTGGACCAGACCATGCTGCTAAAGGACAAGGATGGTCGTCCGTTCTGGGGACAGGGCCTCGACTACGATCCCGACCCGAAAGCGCCCGGCGTACATGGCGACGACAGCCCGGTGGGCGACGGCGTGATCCAGTCGGACCGGACGCCGGACCCGGAATACTACGAACTGGCCAAGGTGCAGTCACCGATTGCCTTCACGCATGACGCTGGCGGATACCGCGTAGTCAACCGCCACGACCACATCGACCTCTCGCGCTTCACGCTGGACTGGACGATGATGGAAAACGGCAATGATGTCGCCAGCGGCACTCTGGCCACACCGCAGGTCGCGGCCGGCAGTTCAGCGGCGCTCACCGTTCCGGTTCCGGCTGCGAGAAATGCCTCCGCAGAGCGCATCCTCGTCCTGCGCGCCCGTGCCAGGGCCGGCGCCGTACCCTCGCAGCCGGCCGGGCATGTCGTCGGCTGGGAGCAGTTCGAGCTATCCGGCCCGGTCGCAGCACCCGCCACCGCGGGCACGGTCGCTCCCGGCGAGACCGCCTCTGCGCTGCGCTTCGAAACGGGCGGTGCCGTGCTGGAGATCGACAAGGCAACCGGCCTCGTCACCCGCTACGAACGCGGCGGCAAGCTGCTGCTGACCGGCGGCGCGCCGAACTTCTGGCGCTCGCCGACCGATAACGACGTGGGCGCGGGCGTGCCAAAGAGCCACGCCATGTGGCAGTACTTTTCCGAGCATCGCCGTCTCGAGACGATCACGCGTGAAGGCAATGCCGTGATCGTCCGCCATGACATGGGCGTCGGCTCGGTGAAGACCGAAACGCGCTGGACGATGGCAAGCGACGGATCGGTGGGCGTCACAATCCATTTCGAGCCGCTGCGAGACACCCTGCCCGATCCGCTCCGCGTCGGCCTCGCCTTCGAGACCCCGGCCGAACTCGATCACGTCCGCTGGTTCGGGCGCGGTCCGCAGGAAACATACGCCGACCGCAAGACCGGCGGCATGATCGCCCAGTGGCAAGGTTTGCTGGCGGACCAGTTCCACGACTACGCCCGTCCCCAGGAATCGGGCAACAAGACCGACGTTCGCTGGATCGAACTGACGGGAACGAAGACCGGCAACAATGTCGGGCTGCGCATCACTGGCGCGCAGCCGCTTTCGGTCAATGCCCTCGCGTTCCCCTATGCCGATCTCGCGATGAAGCCGCCTGGTCAGGCGCACAGCTCGGACATCCGCCCGCATGGCAGCGGAACGCTGCTGATCGATGCCGCGCAGGTGGGCGTAGGCGGCGACACCGGCTGGAACCTCGATGGCCGCGCGCACATGCCCTACCGCATCGAACTGAAGCCGCTCACCTATTCCTTCACGATCGGCGGAGTAGACTGACAACGACCTTCGCCCTGCCCGCCCCCTCGGAGGCGGCGGGGCGAATGCCGTCCCCACGGGACGCAATATCAAATCTTTTCAGCGCGATATTGAGATTTATTTCAAATCACACGCCCTCATCATAACAAATAGAACCATTCAGGTTCTAAAATTTCCCGGAAACGCCCCCTTGCGAGCTGTCCGGAACGTCCAGCTCCCGGAGCCCGGCACCTATAATGCCTGATGATACTTCGCCGGCATCGGATCTCTTCAGGTCCGGGCGGCGAACTCAGGGGTGGGGGGTATCTTATGTACTGGTTCAAGGCCGACGCGCCTATTCGTCTCAAATTATTCATCGCTTTCGGCAGCTTTGTTGCCCTGACGGCGCTTGCCGGATTTTCCGGCATGCTCATGCCAGCTTCGGTGGCCCGGTGGATGGCCGCCGGCATCGTCGTGCTCGCCATGGTGCTGGCATTCCTTTACCGCGAAGCCATCGCCGGACCTTATGTTACCACGGTCGTGAGGATGGAGGGCCTGGCTGCTGGCGATCTGGACACACCGATCCAGTTCACCGACTTTCGCGACTGCGTGGGCCGGATGACCACGGCGATGTTCCAGTTCCGCGCCACTGCGCAGGCTCAGATCGAGTCCGACAAGGAGGCGCAGAACAATTCCCTGATCGTGCAAGGCATGGCCGAGAATTTCCGCCGCATGTCGCAGGGCGATCTTACCGCGGACATTACCGAGGCCTATCCCGCCGACTATGCCGTCCTCAAGGAAAGCTTCAACGAGGCTCTCGCCAGCCTGCGGTCATTGCTGGGAGCGGTGAAGGCCAGCACCCAGAACAGCCTTACCGGCTCGCGCGAGATCGCACAGGCATCGGAAGATCTTGCCCGCCGAACGGAGGGCAATGCAGCAAGTCTCGAACAGACGGCAGCGGCGATCCAGCAGATCGACACACGGCTGAAAGCCACGGCCCAGGCCGCTTCGCTCTCCGTCGCCACATCGGGGCAGGCGATGGGTGCGGTCAACGAAGGACGCGCACGCACCGATGCCGCCGTCGGGGCGATGAACCGTGTCAGCGACAGTGCGAAGGGCATCGACGGCGTGATCGAAGGGCTAGACAAGATCGCCTTCCAGACCCGCGTCCTGGCCATGAATGCCGCCGTAGAGGCAGGCCGCGCGGGCGATGCCGGTCGCGGTTTCGCGGTCGTGGCCGATCTGGTTTCCGCCCTAGCCATGCGGGCAGAGGAGGAAGCCAAGCGTGCCCGCGACCAACTCGGGGTCACCCAGTCGGATATCGAGGTCGCCGTGGAAGCGGTGCGCAAGGTCGACGCGGCGTTCGAAGTGATCTCTACCTCCGGCGAGGAAGTTGCCCGCCTTGCCGGCCAGATCGCAGCCGACAACGATGCGCAGGCGGCGGCCATCGGGGAGATCAACACGGCGGTTGGCGTCATGGACCATTCGACGCAGCAGAATGCCGCTATGGTCGAACAGACATCCGCCGCGGCGAGGAACCTGACCAACGAAATCGCTTCGCTGGCAAACGAAGCGGACCACTTTCGCATTGGCCCTGCAAGCCCAGGCTTCCGTCCGACACTGGTTCGCAGCGGCACCTGAAACAAACCAAATTTCGTGGAATTTCCGGCCCGCTCGCCTTCAAAAGGCGAGCGGGCCTTCCGCTTTGCTGCCTCGCTCCGGCTCCATGACAAATTTACGTCGCATACTTCCTATATTGCGTGTACTACGTTCCCGCCAAAGGTCGACGCAAGAGACCTTGGCTCGAAACGAGCAGGATTGGGAAGGGAGAGGCGGATGGCTGCAGATGCCACGGCGCAGAAACTGCGCCGAAGGACATTGGCGTGGATTGTCGGGATCGCAATGGCTGGTCTCATGTTCGATGGCTATGACCTCGTCGTATACGGGACCGTGGTCTCCACGTTCCTTCGTGACCCGGCGCAGATCGGTCCAGTCGATCCGGCGCTGGCAGGCGCCCTCGGCAGCTATGCGCTGCTTGGCGTACTCGTGGGCGCGCTTATTGCCGGGAGCATCGGCGACCGTATCGGCCGACGGCGAATGATGATCGCAGCCTATGCGTGGTTTTCGCTGGGAATGCTGTTCACCGCCCTCGCCCATTCCGCCGCCATGTTCGGAATCCTGCGTTTTACCACCGGGCTCGGGGTCGGCGCACTGTTGGCGACGACGGCCGCCATGGTTTCGGAATATGCTCCGCCGGGACGGCGCAATCTCTACAATGCCGTGACTTACGCGGGCGTGCCGCTGGGCAGCCTCGCAGCGGCGGGTATCGCGATCCTGCTGGCTGAGCATATAGGATGGCGCGGCATGTTCGCGATCGGGGCTCTGCCGCTGATAACGCTGCTGCCGCTTGCGATCTTGAGGATGCCGGAATCGGTCATGTGGCTCGTCTCGCGCGGCCGGGTCGAGGAAGCACGCGCAATCGCGGCACGAACCGGCGTGGCGCTGCCCGATCAGGAACCGGCGCCCCGCCGTTCCGAAACGGAGGCGACGGGTTATCGCGGCCTCTTCGGCGAATTCCTCATACCTGCCGTTCTCATCGGTCTCGTCAGTGCGACCGGGCTGCTGCTGGTCTATTCGCTGAACACCTGGCTACCCGAGCTGATGATGCGCTCCGGCTTCAACGCCAGGGGATCGCTGTCATTCCTGCTGGTGCTCAACGGCGGCGCCGTGCTCGGTCCGATGTTCGCTGCCCGCTTTGCGGACCGGATGGGGCCGCGCCCGGTCGTGGCGGCAAGCTTCATCGTGGGCGCGCTGGCCATTCTCGCATTGACCCTTGCCCTGCCGCTTTGGCTACTGCTGTGCGTCGTCGCGCTCGTGGGCGTGGGCACAAGCGGAACGCAGACGCTGATCTACGGGCTGGCCGCCAATTACTTCCCCACGCGCATGCGCGGCGCCGGGGTGGCTTGGTGCGCGGGCTTCGGTCGGCTCGGCGGCGTTGGAGGGCCGCTGATCGGCGGTTTCCTGATCGGAGCGGGCCTTTCGATCACGAAGATCTTCATGGTCCTGGGTGCTCTTGCCCTGCTCGGAGCGGTTCTGGCGATCTGCGTTCCGCGCCGGGCCTGATCTGTCAGGGCGCGAAGACGGCACGGGGAATATGCGTGATCCGGCAGGCCAGGTCGGCCTCGCCGGACGCCACTATATAATGCTCCCCATGCGCGGCGATGCCCGTGGTGAATACCACGTCCCGCAGATACATCTGGTGTTCTAGCGGAAGCGTCAGGTCCGGGGCCGCTTCAAGCAACGGCGCATGGCCGGTCCGCAGGACGCGGCTGGGATCGTCTCGGTCCAGGATCGACCAGTACGTGCGATAGATACCTACGATTTCCTTGGGCTCCACCCCGTGCCAGAGCGTCAACCAACCCTGGTCCGTGAGGACCGGCGGCGCCCCTCCCCCCATTCTCGCGGTGGCGACGGTAGCGGAATGGGGCCGAATTCCAGGCCTGCCACAGGGCTTCCAGAACCGCGCGTCAGGCGAGAGCGCAAGGTTTATCGAAGGCCCCGAACGCCACTCGCTGCCCGGCGGATAGGCGAAATAGAGATCGCCGAGCGGGCGTGTCTGCGCCCAGTAATGACCGCCGACGAGGCCCTCAAAGATCAGCATGTCCTTGTTCTGGTGATCGAGCACGATGTCCTCGAATTGCCAGTCCAGACCGTTTTTCGAACTGTAGAGCGTGGTCGAATGCCGCTCGGGACTGACCGAGCAGGTGGTCATCAGCCAGTCTTCCCCCACCTTGCTGATCCGCGCATCCTCGATCCCGTAGCATTGCAGGCTGCGCTGCGGCGCGATCGCGCGGTCGTAGTGGACGGCGACCACGTTCAGCCCTTCGGCGTCGAGTTCGACGGGCAGTAACCACGAAAGCGAAGTCAGCGCCATGATGCGCCAACCTCCGCCCCGCAGCATGAACTTGCGCGGGTCGGTGGTATCGGCATGCTCCAGCGGCCAGGCGTCTAGCACGTAGCGCCCATGATCGCCTTCCTCGCCCTCCCATCGGATGGCGTGGACATGGCCGTCCCGGATCGGTTCGCGCAAGGCTTCGGCCACGCGCACCATCATCAGCAGATTGCCGCCGGGAAGGCGCGTCAGGCCGGGGTTGAAAGCGCCAAGAACGTAAGTCTCGGCATCGAGATGGCCGGCCAGTGGCGAGCGGGAAAGGTCCACGTCATCGGGAACGAACACGAGACGGTCCACCGGAAAACCGCTCATGAACACATCCCTACCGTAAAGGAAGCGCTCCCCGGAATGGCGGTGACTGGATCGACCATGGCATTCTCCTGACGGAATCGTCAGGAAAACGCGCGTGGCCGCATTGGGTTTCGCCGATCAGCTCGCCGCGGCGAGGCGCCGACCGGTCACAAGCGTCTGAACGACGAACAGGACCATGAGGATCACGCCGACGCTGCCGACGAACAGATCAAAGCCGGAAACCGCGCCGAACAGGCCCTTGCCCGAACCCAACGTCATCATCATCAGGGTGAGGCCGATCAGCATGAAGCGCAGTTCGGTAGGCCCGGCCTGGAGATAGGACAGCTTGAATTCGCCCAGCACGCGGGCGGCAAGATAGGCATGGATGGAAAGCAGGAGATATCCCACCAGTGCCACCATTGCGACGTCCATCGTCACATAGGGGCTGGTGCCGATGCCCCAGACGATCAGCGCCGTCGTCAGCCCGTCACAGCTGTGATCGATGAAATAGCCATAGGACGGGCGCTCGATGCGGCGGAACCGGGCAAGGCTGCCGTCCATGGAATCGCCGAACCACTGCACGACATAACCCGCCATCGCCAGCCACAGCCACTGCGCCGAAAGGTTGCTTGCGGCATAGCCACCGAAGGTCATGAAGGCACCGACGAGACCGGTCGCGGTCAGCACGTCCGGCGTGACCCATCGCGGCATCCGGGCGCAGAGCCATTGCAAGAGCTGTCGTTCCCGCCTTGCCAGGATGTTTTCCTGAATCCGCGTGGGGGGCAGAGGCTGCGTTTCGGATTTGCCGGTCATGAGATGTCGTCCGTGAAGCTTGAATTCAAAATGTCATAAAACGGAAACCCCGATGAAGGCCGGACGCTCCCGCGCGAATGCCGGGCCGGATCAGCCCGTGGCCACGTCATTGCCCCCGATGACGTCACCTGACCTGTCTTTTCACGGCACTCCCATGCAGCGGGAAGCCGCATCGACCCGCGAAAAGCCTTCGTCTGTTCGGGATACCTGATAGTCCATCGAAGCTCTCCTGCCTGCGGGAGCTCGTTGGTCTCTCAGTCGCCGACGTGCAAATACCTGTCGGCGATCGGGGGCCTATAGCCGACGATCGCCGGTCTGGCCAGCCGCGCCGCCCCGCAAGGGCAAATGGGAGGTAGTCGCCGATACCTTATGAATGATGCGGCAAGTGCATCGGGATAGTTGCGCGGCGCTGCCCATAATAGCCGCTTTCGGGGGAGGCGCCCTCCTGTACGCTGGCTTCGGCATGATGGGGAGTCGAGGCAATGGAGAACCCGCAAGACCTGATTGAGCAAGCCGAAACGAACGATCGACGCTCGTTCCTCGCGGCTTGCGGAAAGTATTCCCTGCTCGTTCCGCCCGCGATGACAATGCTCCTTTCGACATCGCTGAGCTCGCCCGCGATCGCCAAGTCCGGCGGTGGTGGAGGTGGCGGCGGTGGCGGAAGCGGCGGCAGCACCGGTGACGGCGGACATACCGGCGATGGCGGCGGCAGCAAGGATGGCGCCAGCACCGGCGATGGCGGTGCCGGCGGCACCAAGGACGGCGGCGCTTCCCCGCCCAAGGATACGCCTGCTGCCGGGTCGGCGACAGGCGACGGCGGCGGAACGAAGGTCCCCGAGACGAAATCGGAAGGCTCGGCGCCCAAGGTTGCCGAAGGGGGCTCGCGCGATGGACCCGAGCGCAAGAAAGGCGACAAGCGCTGATCGAATCACACCACGCGGAGTAATCCGCGTGGTCGGGGGCCGGAGGGAGCGATGCACCGCAACGCGGATCGGGATTCCCCGGCAGCGAAGTCCGCTGCCGAAAGCCTGAAACTGTATCTGGCTCCAGGCGCCGTGCCGCTCGTGGTTGACCAGCGCCCGGTGCTCTTCCTCGAAGCCTCCCAGCAACTCCACGCGCTAGACGGCTCGGCAGCCCACATCGTGGCGTGGCTTGCCGATGGAATATCGCTTTCGGCGCTGCGCCGCCAGCTTGCGGGAGCCTTATCGGATGAGGCGATCGACGCCCTGTTGACTGGCTGGTCCGAACAAGGGGTGATCGCCGCCGAGCCGGGCCTGTCCTTCTCTGCCCCTGTTCCTCCTTATGCCATCCAAAGGTACCTGCCACGGGGAGACGATCTGGTGGAAATCCGTTTTCCCGACGATCCCTGGGGCCAGACCTTCGCCGCCCCTTACGCGCATCTGGCAGCCGGCCTGACACCATCGCTCATAGCGCACGATAGGGTTGCGCTTTGCTGCATCGGGACGCTCTCCTTCATCTCTGCATCGCTGCGCGGGATGCTGGTCCCAAGCGCGAATACCGGCCCGGGCCTTCGCGCGGCGCTGGTATCCAGGGCGCTTGAAGGCGATACCTTCATCGCCCTCCATGCCGCGTGTCTCCTCGCCGGCGACGAAGCGATAATGCTGACCGGAGCCCCCGGCGCTGGGAAATCCACGCTGGCGGTCACCGTAGCAGCGACCTGCCCGGCGCTTTCCGTCGCGTCCGACGATATCGTCCTGTTCGATCCGCGGACCGGCATGATCGCGCCCTTGCCGCTGCCGGTCACCATCAAACGCGGAAGCTGGGAGAGACTGGCGGATATCGCGCCCGGCCTCGCCGCAAGCGAACCCGTGCTGCGCGGAGACGGCCAATGGCTGCGCTATCTTCCGCTTCCGGGACCGGTCGATACCCGGTGGCGCAAGGTCAGCGCGATCGTCGATCTCCATCGGGGGAGCGCCTCCGGTAATGAGCTGGCGCCCAATTCGGCCACTGCCTGCCTCGGCAAGCTGCTCGCGGAAGGCTTCGCCCAAAGCGGCCGCTGTTCCGCGAAAGCCATGGCCGCCCTTGCCGCCATGGTGGAGAACGCCAGCACGCTGCGCCTGCATTATACGGAAGCCGAGCAAGGGGCGCGGCAGCTAGAGACACTCGTTGGACGATGATCGCAATGCCCTCGGCCCGCTGTGCCAATGCCTTCGCGGCGAGGCCTTCAGGGAACCGCGCGGCGTCGCACCGGATTGGGATGGCATGCTCAGCCTCGCCAATCGCACCCTCGTCACCCCGGCGCTGGCTCAAGCGCTGGCCGACGACACCGATGTCCCGGCCGAAGTCAGACATTTTCTTGAGGAAGTTCGCACGCGAACCGCGATACGCAACCGCCGGATGCATGACCAGCTCCGGGAAGCGGTTGCCGCGCTCAACCAGGCCGCGATCGAGCCGATCCTGCTCAAGGGCGCCGCCCTGCTTGCCCGCAACGGCGAGGATTGCGCGCACCGCCTGCTGACCGATCTCGACCTCATGGTTCCCTACGAGGCAGGCCCGGAAGCCGTCGCCGCGCTGGCGATCGTCGGCTATCGGCGCTACCCCTCCAGCGCCGGGGAGTGGCAGGGGGTCAACCTGTTCCGCCCCCAGGACCCCGGCGGCATAGACCTGCACTTTCGCCTGAAACTGGCAGGGCCGGGCCACGACCATGCCGCCCTGTCGCGATCATGCCTGCCCTATGTGGTCGGGTCCGGCGTGGCTGCCTTGCCCTCCCCCTCCCTGCTGGCAGCTCTGTTCATTCTCCACGACCAGTTGCAGGAGCACGATTACTGGCGCGGCCTGATCGACCTGCGACACCTTCTGGACATAGCCCGCATTGCCGAAAGTGGCGGAATTCCTGACCCTTCAGCCCTCGAAGCCCTGTTCCCGTCGGCGCAGGCCAGGCGCGCGCTCCACACCCAGCTAAGGACACTGTCACAGTGGCTCGGGGTGACGATCGGGCATGAAAGGCGCGATTGGCGGGTATCGATGCAGAGCCGCCGCCGGAACCTGCAGTTACACAGGCCGCGATTGGCTCCGATCCTGACGCTGCTGGCGATGCTCGTCGATCCTCCGCATTCCGGGAAGCACGATCGACCGGCCGGGCAAGGCATCGCCGCCTGGGCGCGAAACCTGCGCCGGATCGTTTTCGTCACCAACCCCGCCAAAGTCTAGGTCGTAGTGACCTGCTCGCACCTCCCACTTGGACCCATGAAACTTTCCTTTTTGGCCGATTGATGAGGTGCAGGCGCGGCGCGACAGTACCAGCATGAAATTTCCATCCGGCTCCGACCAGGACCTGCTCAGGCTTATCGGCGAATATCCGCTCGCCTGGCTGGTCTCGGCGCGCGATGGGCATTTTCAGGCGGTTCCCTTGCCGCTTCTGGCCGAAACCAACGGCTCCGGCGAACTGGTGTCGCTTCTGGGCCATTGTTCCCGCGCCAATCCTCAGGCGGAGCATTTGCGCGCCGATCCGCGCGCGCTGGTTCTGTTCTCCGGCCCGCAAGGCTACCTCTCGCCATCGCTGGTGAGGAACCCAACCTGGGTTCCGACGTGGAACTATGCCGTCGCCGCCATCGAGGTGGATGTGACTTTCGTGGAGGAAGAGACGCGCGCCTCGGTCGTGCAACTCTCCAATGCCATGGAGGCGGAGCTGGCCGATCCGTGGACCATCGAGCGCGCCGGCCCCCGGGTGGAGCCGATGCTGAACCGCATCATCGCCTTCCGCGCGACAGTCCGCGCCGTGCATGCCAGCTTCAAGCTTGGTCAGGACGAGACGATGGAAGCCCTCACCGATCTCATTTCCGGCACCGGCAATGCATCGCTGGCCGACTGGATGACCCGTTTCAACGCCGAACGCCTGTCGCAAGGCGGAGCCGCGACGGAATGAAGCCGCACCCGTCCCCCCGGGTAACGCGGGGGTGCGGAAAAAGACGGCAATGGAGGAGTATCCCGGGCGCGGGTCCGGGGAACGGCAGGGAAGCCGGACAAGCATGTCCGGCGGATATCAACGATGGAGAACCGGCTCCGGCCGGGATCGCCACGACAAACATGAGGGTTGAAATGATGGGTTCACGTAACACGATCAAGGGAGCGATCCTTTCCTCGACGGTGCTGGCGCTCGGCCTGGCCGCACCTGCCCATGCACAGCAGGCTTCCGAAACCGGGATGGGCAAGGACGACATCATCGTCACCGCCACCAAGCGCGAACTGAAGCTCAGCGACGTGCCGATGCCGATCAGCGCCGTCAGCGGCGATCAGCTCAAGGCGATGAACGCCAATTCCCTGGCCGACTACATCACCCGCCTGCCCGGCGTCGTCTTCAACGATTATCAGCCCGGCATTTCCGAAGTCGTGATCCGCGGCATCGCGGCTACCACCTATCACGAACAGGGCCAGACCACGGTCGGCTACTACCTCAACGAAGTGCCGCTGGTGGAGCCCGGCTTCCCGATCGGCATCCCCGACATAGACACCTTCGACCTTCAGCGCGTGGAGGTTCTGCGCGGCCCGCAAGGCACGCTGTTCGGCACCTCGACACTGGGCGGCGCGGTCAATTACGTTGCCGCCGTCGCCGATCCGGGCAAGTTCGATGCTGCCGCCGAAGGCCTGCTGGGCAGCACCAGGAATGCTTCCGGCCAGCTCAACTACGCGGCCAAGGCAATGATCAACCTGCCGCTGGTCAAGGACCAGCTCGCGGTGCGGGTGATGGCGCTTCAGCGCGTGGATGCGGGCTATCTCGACAATCCGGGCATCGGCGTGAACGGCTCGAACGACTACCGCACGCGCGGCCTGCGCGGCTCGCTCGTCGCCACCCCCAACGACACCACCAAGCTGACGTTCCTGACGACCTATCAGGACACCAGGCTGGACGACCAGACCTACCTCGATCTCGATAATCCCTATGTCCGCGACACGCCGCGCGCCGAACCCCAGAAGACCGATTTCTGGATGAACAGCCTGCGGCTCGATCAGGAACTGCCCTTCGCGAACCTGACGGTGCTCGGCTCCATCACCGAGAAGCACAACACCACGCTGTTCTCCTACCCCTATGCCTACGTCACCGGCGTGACCACGGGGGATGACGCCGCCTATTCGCTGGGCAAGGCCAATGCCAATATCAAGAGCTTCGAAACCCGCCTCGCCTCGAAGGACGGCGGCCCGTTCCAGTGGCTGATCGGCTTCAGCTACATGAAGGCGAAGAAGCACAGCGCAGACCGCATCTACCAGGGCGGCGCCGCCGACTTCATCGATGCGAACCCCGATCTCTACGGCGGCTATTCGGGTGATCTGATCGCCCCGAACGATGCCATCTACGGCTATCTCTCCGACACCAGCAACGAGAACTGGGGCGTGTTCGGCGAAGCTTCCTGGGAATTCGTGCCTACCGTGACCCTGACGCTGGGCGGCCGCTACTACAACACCCGCAACTCTGCCGAGATCACCAATGCGCCGGGCTCGCTGGCCCCCGGCAGCTACACCATCGCGCCCTCCAGCTTCGGCGTGAAGCAGAAGGAAGACGGCTTCACGCCGAAGGTCTCGCTATCATGGAAGCCCGGCGAGACGATGCTGGCCTATGCCACTTATTCGCAGGGCTACCGCGAAGGCGGCCCCAACCCCAATGCGGCGATCCTGACGGGCATTCCCACCAGCTACAAGAGCGATACCGTCGACAACTACGAAGCGGGCGTGAAGACCTCGCTCTTCGGCAATCGCCTGACGATCGACATGGCCGCTTTCCACATCGAGTGGAACGACATCCAGGCCCGCCTCTTCACCGATGCCCCCTATTACTATTCCTACGTCACCAATGCCGGCGGCGCTAAGATCGACGGCGTCGAGTTCTCGGGCGCGCTTCAGGTCAACCGCATCGTCAGCTTCAGCTCGAACGTGACCTATCAGGACGCGCGTCTCAGCAAGTTCCTGCCCGATACTTTCGCCGTGGGCGGCGGCTATGACAAGGGCACCACGCTGCCAGGATCGTCGAAATGGTCGGTGGCCAACAACCTGCGCTTCGAACTGGCGGACCTGACCGGGGCGCCCAGCCTCGAGATCGCGCACCGCTACCTTTCGAAGGCGCCGGTCGCCTTCGGAAACGACGCAAGGCGCGGCGGCTTCAACGTGTTCGACCTTCGCGCCTCGATGGGTCTTGGCGAGAACATCCGCGTGATGGCCTTCGCCAACAACGTCTTCGACAAGTTCGGCATTCTCAACGCACCGTTCACGTCCCAGGCGGTGCCGGCAGGGTCGATCATCCGTCCGCGCACGATCGGCGTGAAGCTGGACTGGAGCCTCTGACGCCCTGACACGCCGGCCATCGAAGGCATGCTAGCCCCGGCGGCCCCGGTCAGATGACGAAGTCCTGTTCGGTGCTCTTGCGGATAGTCAGGAGCCCGATCAGGGTCAGCACGGCCGCGCCGGAGATATAAGCGCCCACGAACAGCACCCCGCCCCGGTCCGCCAGTGTCTGCGCGATCATCGGGGCAAAGCCGCCGCCCAGAATCCCGCCGACATTGAAGGCGATCGACGCCCCCGTATAGCGCACGCGGGCACTGAACAGCTGCGGAAGCAGAGAGGCCAGCGGGCCGTAGACCAGCCCCATCGTGAACAGGCCAAGGCAAAGGAACACCGCGATCGCCGCCAGCGATCCCGCTCCGAACATCGGGCCCATCGCCAGTCCCACGATAACCGCAACGACACTGCCGAAAATCAGCACGCCGCGCGAACTCCAACGGTCCGCCGCATAGCCTGCCACCACGATGCCGACCGCCATGAACAGGATGGCGAAAAGCTGCACGCCGAGGAACGCCTGCCGGTCATAGCCAAGCGTGGTCGTGCCATATCCCAGGGCGAAGGCGGTGGTCAGGTAATAGATCGCAAAGCAGGCGACGACGGCGAAAGTCCCCGCCAGGGTCTGGCGCAGATGCGTCCTGAACAATTCAACGAGCGGGATCGACCGGGCAGGCTCGTGTTCGAGAACGGCCGCGAAGGACGGCGTTTCCGAAAGGCGGAAGCGGATCCACAGGCCCAGTCCCACCAGCACCGCGCTCAATACGAAAGGAATGCGCCAGCCCCAGGTCGCGAAATCGCTATCGCTCAGCGTCATGGTCAGCACGAGGAACAGGCCGTTCGCGGCAATGAAGCCGACCGGCGCACCCAGCTGCGGGAACATCCCGAAGCGCGCGCGATAACCCGGCGGCGCATTCTCCACCGCGAGCAGCGCCGCGCCGCCCCACTCTCCGCCAAGCCCGAGCCCTTGCGCGAAGCGCAGCACGCAGAGCATCAGCGGCGCCAGCCAGCCGGCGCTCTCGTAAGTCGGCAGGAAGCCGATCAGCACGGTCGCCCCGCCCATCAGCAGCAGCGACGCCACCAGGGTGGACTTGCGCCCGACACGGTCGCCGAAATGGCCGAACAGCGTTGCCCCTACCGGACGCGCGATGAAGGCGATGCCGAAGCTGGCGTACGCCGCAAGCTGCTGCACCGAGGCGGAATGGGCCGGAAAGAACAGCGGCCCGAACACCAGGGCGGCGGCTGTGGCGTAAATATAGAAATCGTAGAATTCGACGGCCGTGCCGACGAGGCTGGCAACCAGCACCCGCGCATTGCTGCGGTAGACGTTCTGCTGCGGCACATCGCCGGGAATCGTCTTCGTCGCCATCACTTAGCCCTCATCATCGCTTCGGGCCGCCTTACTGGATTTGGCCGGACGGTCCATCCCCGATCGCGAAGGGCACCGCGTTATCGCCCTCCTGCCATGGCGACAACCGCACCATGATCGAAGCGAAGAGCGCCGAACCGAGATGGCCTTCCAGCCAAGCCTTGAGATGCGGCAGGGGCAGGCCGCCGAACCATGCCGGATCGGTCGCGGCGAACTGTCGCACGAAAGGCATGATCGCGGCATCGGCGAGCCCTCGCGCGCTTCCGCAAAGCTGCCCTTCCGGGGCGATCCGCGCATCCAGTTCGCGAAGGAAGGTCAGGCCGCCTTCCCGGTGGACCAGCGGATCGGCGCCATGACGGTCGGGGTACTTGTAGCGATCGAGGTCATGCTTGAAGGGACCGTCGTTCGCCGCGATCAGCGCGTGATCGTCACGCCCGAGCCAGCCCTCGGGATCGTGCCGCGCCAGCGCCCAGCGCATGATATCGATGCTCTGGTCGACCACCGCGCCCTCATGCAGGACCAGCACCGGCACCGTCCCCTTGGGCGAAGCCTCCAGCATCGCCGCCGGTTTGGCCGACAACTTGATCTCGCGAATGTCGCAGCCGGCACCCGCGATCATCAACGCCAGCCTCGCCCGCATGGCGAAGGGACAGCGCCGGAAGCTGTAGAGGACGGGGCGCGCGTTCGCGGTCACTGCGGTCGGTCTGCGGCGGCGTCCTCTTTGCCCGTGCGAACGGCGCCGACATGGGCCTGACCGCGCGCCGCCGCCAGTTCCTCCTGCCGGTGTCGCTCGCGGTAAGAGGCGCGCTGTTCGTCCGTGCGTTCGTCATGGCAGGCCGGACAACTGACGCCTGGCTCGTATCGGTCCGACCGGCTCTCGGCCGCGCTGACCGGGCGGCGGCAGGCATGGCACAGCAGATGCGTGCCCTCGACCAACCCATGCCCGATCGTCACCCGCTGATCGAACACGAAGCATTCGCCCTGCCACATGCTTTCCTGCGGGGAGACCGTCTCCAGATACTTGAGAATGCCGCCCTTGAGATGGAATACATCCTCCACGCCTTCCTGCTTGAGGAACGCGGTGGACTTCTCGCAGCGGATACCGCCGGTGCAGAACATCGCCACTTTCGGCGGCTTGCCCTCGCCCAGCAGGCGCTCGCGCTCGGCCCGGAACCATTCGGGAAACTCGCGGAAAGTGCGCGTGCCGGGATCGATCGCCCCCTCGAAAGTGCCGACGGCGACTTCATAGTCGTTGCGGGTGTCGATCACGATCGTATCGGGATCGGAAATGAGCGCGTTCCAGTCCTGCGGTTCGACGTAAGTGCCCACGATCGCCAGCGGATCGATGTCCGGCTCGCCCATGGTCACGATCTCGCGCTTGATGCGCACCTTCATGCGGTGGAACGGCATAGTCTCGGCGCTGGAGAGCTTCACGTCCAGTTCCGAACAGCCCGGCAAGGCGCGGATATGCTCAAGCAGGCGTGCAATCGCCTCGTGCGAACCGGCGACCGTGCCGTTGATGCCCTCATGCGCCACCAGCAGGGTGCCCTTGATCCCCTGCTCCTCGCAAAGCCGCAAAAGCGGCGTGCGCACGCTGTCGCAATCCGCGAAAGGCGTGAATTGATAGAGCGCGGCCACGCTTAGCGGCAACGGCTTCACCGCTCCGCCCGAGGCTTCCGTTTCGACACGACCAGTATGCATGGCGCGCCCATAGCGCGGAATCGCGGCATTGGGAACGGCGCGATTCCAGAGAGGCCCGGCCGAAAGGGGATCAGGCCGCCCTGAGCCTGCCCCCGCTCAGGAGCCGCGCCGGTCCAGGCACGGTCCGCGCAAGCAAGGTGCCCACTACAACCACCGCGCCCAGAACGATCAGCGGCTGCGCAACCAGGTACACCGGATAGAGCGGCGCGCCCAACTTTCCGAACAGGGCCCCGAGCACCGGCCCGCCCAGCCAGATCAGGATCAGGTGCGAACAGAACAGCAGGAAAACATAAGGCTCCATCTTCAGAAGCGCGTCCTTGGCGACACTTCCGGCCAGTGCCCACGACAACCGCCAATAGGCCGCCGCAGCAGCGACACGCACCGCAAGGTCCAGCGCCGAAGTGCCGAAATCGACCGGCCGTCCGTCAAGCCGCAGCGAAAGATAGAGCTGCACCGGCATCAGGAGCGCAAACGGCAAGACGCTCCACGCAAGGGGGGCCTTCGCCACACGCTCCGCCATGCCGCCGCGCTGTGCAAGAATGCCGAGGATGAAGAAGAACGGAATGGCCGCGCGCATGAAGACCGGCGGCCCGAAGCCGAAAATCTGGCAGAATGCCGCGCCCATCGCCAGAACCGCCAGTGCGCGGCTCGGCATCCTCACCAACAGCGGCGCCAGGACCATGCACAGGAAAAGATCGCGCAGGAAAGGCATCTGGACGTTGATGTCGGGATTGCGCGTGACGATGAAGATTTCCTCCACCACCCAGCGCACGGAATCCGGCGTCGGCGCCGGAAGGTGCCACAACCATGCGGAACCGGAAACCAGCAGCACCGCAAGCGCATTCCACAGGACCATGGGCACGAGGATCGTCCTGGCCTTGCGCCGCAGGTGGATGCGCCACTGCAGCGTGGTGCGCGATCCGGCCACCAGCCAGCCTGAAATCAACCCGAGCAGCGGCACGGCGCTGTGCCCGAAGATTTCCATCAGCACCCAGCGGAGATCTTCCTGCACGCTACCCCGTGCGAGTTCCAGATCATATCCGCTGAGGCCGGTCCAGGCATGGACGTAGACCACGCCGAGAATACAGATCACGCGCGCGATCGAGATCGCCTGAGACCGGCGAGCCCCGTGGTTCAGTTTGTCCGGCAGACGATTGTCCCGCTCTTCGCAGGCATTCCATAGGTTTGCTTGTCGCACAGCGTTCCTTTTGGCGGCCACATCCGGTCTGTGACCATCAAAACCGCCAAGGGCCACCGGGGCTGCGGCGCGACGCGACCGGTCGCCCCTCCGATCCGACGAAACGGATATTCATGCCGGAGTCCCAGGGCCGCCACGGTGGAGCGCGGCGGCCCTGGGATTACTCAACCTTCCATCTGCTCCAGTTCGCGGCCCTTGGTCTCATTGACCATGGCCCGGACGAAGAAGAACGAAACGGCGGCGAAGAAGGCATAGCCGGTATAGGTCACCGCGAGGCCGGGGCTCACGGCCAGTGCCGGGAAGCTTACCGAAACCGCCGCATTGGCGATCCACTGCGCGAAGCCCGCAACCGCAAGGCCGGAACCACGGATCTGGTTGGGGAACATCTCGCCAAGCATGACCCACATGATCGGGCCCCAGCTCATATTGAAGAAGATCACGTAGAGGTTGGCGGCGACGAGCGCGATCACCCCGTTGTGGCCGGGGAGCGAAACCGCGCCGTCGGCGCCGGTCACGGCGGTGGAGAAAGCGTAGGCGACGGTCGCGAGCGTGGCCGCCATGCCCGCCGAGCCGATCAGCAACAGCGGCTTGCGGCCGATGCGGTCGACCATGGCAATGGTTGCAAGGCAGGCGCCGATCGAGAGCACGCCCGAGAGGATATTGGTCTGGAGCGCGTAGTCTTCCGAGAAGCCCACCGCTTCCCACAAGGTGGCGCCGTAGTAGAACACCACGTTGATGCCGACGAGCTGCTGGAACACGGCCAGGCCGATACCAGCCCAGACGATCGGGCGAACCCGGCCGCTGGCACGGTCGATCAGGTCGGAAAGCTTGGGCTTGTGATGGTCCGCAGCAAGGCTGGCCCGGATTTCAGAGACCTTGCGGTCTGCCTCGGCAGTGCCGAACAGGCGGGTAAGCACGGCGTGAGCGCGCTGTTCCTGACCCTTGACGACGAGGTAGCGCGGGCTTTCCGGGATGATCAGCAGGGCGAAGAAGTAGATCGCGGCCGGGATGGACTGCAACCAGAACATCCAGCGCCAGGCCGGCAGGTCAAGCCAGAGCGACTCGGTGGAGCCACCGGCAAACCGGGCCAGCACGAAATTGGCGACGAAGGCGCCGGTAAGGCCGGTGATGATCATGACCTGCTGCACGCTGGAAAGCCGGCCACGGATCGCTGCGGGCGTCACTTCCGAGATGTAGACCGGCGAAATCACGCTGGCCGCACCGACGCCGAGGCCGCCGATGATGCGCGCGATGATGAAGATCACCGAGGAACCGGCCGCGCCTGCCATGAGCGCGCTGAAGAAGAAGAGCACCGCCGCCAGCATCATCACGCCGCGCCGGCCGATGATGTCGGCCATGCGGCCCGCCGCGAACGCACCGATCGACGAGCCGACCAGGATCGCCCCGACATTGAAGCCGATGCCCAGCTTGCCAAGGTCGAAGGCGGCTTCGAGCCCCTTTTGGGTGCCGTTGATAACGCCGGAATCGTAGCCGAACATGAACCCGCCGATCGTGGCAACGGCCACGATGGCGATAATGAACGCCATGTTGATCCGGGCTTCGCCCCCGGTCTGCGCCGCAGTCATTCCTCTATTCCCCTTGATCGATATCATTCGATATTCTGTGTGTCTGGATGCGACCCCAGGTCGTGAACCTAGCTGTTGGCCAGATGAACCGGCAATCCGGAAACCCCGGCATCGAACATAAACAGATTGCCGGCAAGCGGCTGTGCCTCCAGTTCGGAAGCGGACAAGCCCTTGCGTGCGGTGGTGGCGAAGGCAGTGCGGAGGTCGGGGCCGCCGAAGGCGATCTTGGTGACGTTTGCCACCGGGAATCTGACCGTAGCCATCAACTTGCCCGCCGGATCATAGCGCCTGACGGCCCAGCCGCCGAAAAGGCCGCTCCAGAGGCAGCCTTCGGCATCGATCACGCAGCCATCCGGCCATCCGGCGCCGTCCTCGATAGTGACGAACAGTTCCGGGTTCCCGAGCGCGCCGTCCTCGTCCACCGCAACGCGCCAGATGGTCTTGCCCAGCGTATCGGTATGCCAGAGCGTCCGCCCGTCGGTGCTGATCGCCGGGCCATTGGTGATGACCACCTCCGGCAGTCCCGCATGCGCGCAGTGCCCCTTGTCGAGCCGGTAGAGCGCGCCAGACGCCTCGGTCTCGCTGTCGTCCATGGAGCCCAGCCAGATGCGCCCGGAAGGGTCGGTGGCGGCGTCGTTCAGCCGGTTGCCCGGACGGGTCGGCTCGGGATTGTGCAGCAGCGCGAAGTCGCCGGTTTCCGGGCTGAAACGGTGCAGGCCGGTCTTGACCCCGACGATCATGTCGCCGCGTGCGGTCGGCAGTGCCCAGCCGATCTGGTCGGGCGCGTGCCACATGTCGAGCATGCCGCTGGCCGGGTCGTGGCGGTAGAGGCGATGCTCCTTGATGTCCACGAACCACAGGCGATCGCCTGTCCAGACCGGACCTTCGCCCAGCGTGGCGCCGACGTTGAGAATGGATTCAGGCGTCATGTCACCTCCAACCTGCATCGACGAAGTAGTCGTGCCCGGTGCACATGGCGCCGTCGTCTGAGGCGAGGAAGAGGCAGAGGGCGGCGACGTCGGCGGGCTGGATGCGGGCCTTGAGGCACTGTGCGGCCATGATCTCGGCCTCGCCCTCGGGGGTGTACCACTGCTTCTGGCGCGGGGTGTCGACATTGCCCGGCACGATCGTGTTGACGCGGATGTTGTCGGCGCCAAGGTCGCGCGCCATGGCCCGGGTCATGCCTTCCACCGCCGCCTTGGCGGTCTGGTAGAGCACGAGATCGGGCAGGCCGAGGTGCCAGCTGATCGAACCGAAGTTCAGGATCACGCCCCCGCCCTGCGCCTTCATGCCCGGCACCACCGCCTGCGCCGCGAAGAACTGGTGGCGCAGGTTCGTCGCCATGCGCTCGTCCCAGTAGGCCGGCGTCACTTCGTCGATGCCGTGCCGGTCATCGCTCGCGGCATTGTTGAGCAGCACGTCGACACCGCCGATCGCCTCGGCCAGCTCGGCCAGGACCGCGGCCGTCGCATCGAGATCGCGCAGATCGCAGGCGCGGAAATGCGTGCCCGGCAGCGCCGCGGACAGCGCCTCTCCGGCAGGGGCATTGATGTCGAGGAAGCCGACATGGGCGCCCTGCCCGGCAAACGCCTCGACAAGGCCCGCGCCGATGCCCGTGCCGCCGCCGGTGATGAGCACCCGCTTACCCTTGAGGCTGGGATAGATGGCCGAATGGTTCGTCATGGATGTGATCTTCATGCCTTGAGCAGTCCGCGCGACAGCAGGTTGGCGTAGAGTGCCCCGATTCCGGTGCTCCACGGCGCCGCATCGCGCGAGGTGACGACGCGGTTGGTGAGCTGACCCAGCCGGTCGCTCTCGATCGTCACCACGTCGCCCACCTTGTGCGTGAAGCCGCGGCCTTCCTCGTCGCGGTCCTGCACCGGCGCGAACAGCGTGCCCAGGAACAGCACGAAGCCGTCAGGATACTGGTGCTCGCTCAGCGTCTGGCGCACGAGGTCGAGCGGATCGCGGCTGATCTCGGCCATGTTGCTCTTGCCGCTCAGCACGAAGCCGTCCTCGCCGGTGATCGAGAGCCGCACTTCGGCATCGCGCACATGGTCGATGGTGAAGCTCTCGTCGAACAGACGCACCAGCGGGCCGAGCGCGCAGGAGGCGTTGTTGTCCTTGGCCTTGCCCAGCAGCAGCGCCGAGCGCCCCTCGAAATCGCGCAGGTTCACGTCGTTGCCGAGCGTCGCGCCCACGGCCTTGCCGTCGCTGCCGACCAGCAGGGCGATCTCGGGCTCGGGGTTGTTCCAGCTCGAATCCGAGCGCACGCCGATCTCGGCGCCCACGCCCATGGTGGAAAGCACCGGCGACTTGGTGAACACTTCCGCGTCCGGCCCGATGGCGACTTCGAGATACTGCGACCACAGCCCGTCCTCGATCAGCGCGGCCTTGAGCTGGGCAGCGCTGTCGGAACCGGGCACCACCGAGCGGATCTGCCCGCCGATACGCGCTTCCAGCCGCTCGCGAATGGCGGCCGCCGCGCTCCAGTCACCCCGCGCGCGTTCCTCGATCACCCGCTCGATCGCGGAAGTGGCGAAAGTCACGCCGCAGGCCTTGACGCACTGGAGATCGACCGGGCTGAGCAGGTTCACCGCCGCCGCATCGAACGCGCCCAGCCGTACCCCGCCCGCGCCCGAGAAATCGCCCGCCTCGACCAGCGCCGAAACCGTGGGCACCACGCCCGACATGTCGATCAGTTCGCCGCGCAGCACCAGGATCGGGCTAGGCCCCTCCCCAAAGTCCGCGCGGCCCACGAACGTTCCCTGCGCCCAGTCAGACGGCATCAGCGGCATGATATCACGGGATTCGACATATCCCTCCCTACTCCCGATTACTTTATTTGATAGCGCTAACAAATGGAAAACGGGTTCCTTGTCAAGTGCCATTGCGAAGTGTTGCCACGGGCAGGCGAACAGGAAAGCCGGGCTTCACATCGCGAACATAATCGTGCAGCGAAGGCCGTGCCGGTTCCCGGCGGGAAAGAACGTGTCGTTACAGGCAGAACGCACGGCAGGAGAGAATGACATGACGCGGCACCTCACATGGCTTCTGACCGGGCTTGCCGGCGTCATTGCTCTGGCCGTCGTCGCGCTGTCCCGCGGCGAAACCGTGAATGCGCTGTGGATCGTGGTGGCCGCCGTATGCTGCTTCCTCGTCGCCTATCGCTACTATTCCCTGTTCATTGCCCGCCACGTCATGAAACTTGACCCTGCCCGGCCAACGCCCGCGATCCGCCGGGCCGACGGGCTTGACTATGTGGCAACCGACCGAACCGTGCTGTTCGGCCATCACTTCGCGGCCATCGCCGGCGCCGGGCCGCTGGTGGGCCCGGTACTGGCGGCGCAGATGGGCTATCTTCCCGGAACGCTCTGGATCATCGGCGGCGTCCTACTGGCAGGGGCGGTTCAGGACTTCATGGTCCTGTTCATATCGATGCGACGCGACGGACGCTCGCTCGGCGAACTGATCCGCATGGAAATGGGCCAGTGGGCGGGGAGCATCGCCCTGTTCGGCGCTTTCATGATCATGGTCATCATCCTGGCCGTGCTCGCGCTCATCGTCGTCAAGGCGCTGGCGGAAAGCCCCTGGGGCATGTTCACGGTTGCGGCAACGGTACCCCTCGCCATGCTGATGGGTGCCTATACCCGGTGGATTCGCCCCGGGCGGATCGGCGAAGTCTCGGTCCTCGGCCTGCTGGGCCTGCTGGCTGCGATCGTCTACGGGCAGGCGGTGGCCCAGTCGCCGGTGTGGGGACCGCTGTTCACGTTCACGCCGGTACAGCTTTGCTGGATACTGATAAGCTACGGCGCGGTGGCATCGGTGCTGCCGGTATGGTTGCTCCTGGCGCCGCGGGACTATCTTTCGACCTTCCTCAAGATCGGCGCCATCGCCGCGCTTGCAATCGGCATCGTCATCATGGCGCCGCCGCTCAGGATGCCCGCCCTCACCGCTTTCGCGGCCGGTGGCGGCCCGGTCTTCTCGGGCGGGCTGTTTCCCTTCCTGTTCATCACCATCGCCTGCGGGGCCGTATCCGGCTTCCACGCGCTGATCGCCAGCGGTACCACGCCCAAGCTTATCGCCAGCGAGGCGGACGCCCCGCTGATCGGCTACGGCGCGATGCTGATGGAAGCCTTCGTGGCGATCATGGCGCTCGTCGGGGCCTCGATCCTCGATCCGGGCATCTACTTCACCATGAACAGCCCCGCCGCGCTGATCGGAACGGACGCGGCAAGCGCCGCCCATGCCGTGACCGCGATGGGCTTCCCCATCTCGCCCGACACCATCTCACGGACTGCCAGCGAGGTTGGCGAACACACCATCATATCCCGCGCCGGCGGTGCGCCGACGCTTGCCGTGGCAATGGCCGAAATCTTCTCGCACGTCGTGGGGGGCCCCGCGATGAAAGCCTTCTGGTATCACTTTGCGATCCTGTTCGAGGCGCTGTTCATCCTCACCGCCGTGGACGCCGGAACGCGCGCCGGGCGCTTCATGCTGCAGGACCTGATGGCGCTTGCCGTACCCGGCCTCAACAACCGCAAAAGCCACGTTCCCGGCCTCGTCGCTACTGGCCTGTGCGTGGCGGCCTGGGGTTTCTTCCTTTACCAGGGGGTGACGGACCCGCTGGGCGGCGTGAACACGCTCTGGCCGGTCTTCGGCATCTCGAACCAGATGCTCGCGGCGATCGCGCTCATGCTGGCGACGGCCGTGCTGTTCCGCATGAAACGTGACCGGTTTGCCTGGGTCACGCTGCTGCCGATGGCATGGTTACTGGTCTGCACGCTTTCGGCCGGATGGCTCAAGCTGTTCTCGTCCGATCCCGCCGTGGGTTTCCTGGCCCATGCCTCCAAATTCTCCGAAGCGCTGGAAAACGGCACCGTGCTGGCTCCTGCGAAGACCGTGGAGCAGATGCAGCGCATCGTCTTCAACGACCGGGTGGACGCCGCTCTGGTCGCGGTGTTCCTCGCGGTCGTGATGTCGCTGATGGTCTTCACCTTGCGCACCTGCATCGCCGCGCGCCGGAGCGCAGTGCCGACAGTGAGCGAGATCCCGTCGGAGATCGTGGCGGCATGAAAGCGCTGGTCGACACCCTGCGCCGCACCGCGCGACTCATGGTCGGCGTGCCGGACTACGAGGATTATTGCCGCCATATGCAGGCGTACCACCCCGAGCTTCCGGTCATGGACCGTACGACGTTCTTCCGAAACCGGCAGGAAGCCCGTTACGGCGGAAAGAACGGCGGACGCTGCTGCTGAAGGCAGCGGCGACTGTTTCAAAACGAAAACTCGCCTGCCACCGGAGCGGCCCCCGAGTCGTGCCCGCACGCCTCCTGTTGCCAACAAGTGACAGGGGATGGGAAACGATTGCGATGCCGAAAAGAAACCTTCGAGGAATATTGCGATCAATTCGCAGTATCACTAGTGGCGCGATCGCGACGTATTCTCGAAAGGCATAACCAATGTTCCGAACGACGGCCCGCAGCCGGCTTCTCGTGGGAGTGGCCACTGGCATGATGGCGATCTCCAGTCTCCCCTCGCTGGCCCATGCCGCGGATGCCGACGATACGATCGTGGTAAAGGGCGACCGCTCTTCGACGGTCGCCTCTTCCGGGACCAAGAGCGATACGCCCATCGCCGAGACGCCCCAGTCGATCTCGGTGATCGATGCCGCGACGATCGCCGAACTCGGCATCCAGAACCTCAACCAGAGCCTTCGTTACGTGGCAGGCGTAACCCCGGAAACACGCGGGTCTTCGGCCGAGGTCTATGACCAGTTCAAGCTGCGCGGATTCGATGCGCCGACCTACCTCGATGGCCTCAAGCTGTTCGGCAGCGCCAGCGGCTATGCGGTCCCGCAGGTGGACATGTCCCGTCTCGACCGCATTGAAGTGGTCAAGGGCCCGGCATCCGCGCTCTACGGCTCTTCAAGCCCGGGCGGTTTCGTGGCCGAGCAGAGCAAGCTGCCGATCGATCGTGACTTCTACGGCGCCGTTTCCGGCACTTACGGCAATTACAACAGCTATCGCCTCGACGGCGATGTCGGCGGCAAGGCCGGCGAAGACGTGCTCTGGCGCGTCTACGGTAGCGTCAACGGCGCCGACGCCCAGCAGCGCTACGGCAAGCGCCGCCGCCAGACGGTTTCCGGCGCGGTGACGCTCGGCGCGAACAGCGCGACCAGCCTCACGCTGCTGGCCGCCTATTCGCACGATCCGTTCAATGGCAACTACAGCGTGTTCCCCGCTGTGGGCACCTTGTTCGATGGCCCCGAAGGCCAGATCTCGACCAAGTTCTACGGCGGCGAGCCGGGCGACTTCTTCAAGCGCGAGCAGGCCGCAGGAACCTATATCCTGCGCCATGACTTCGGTGGAGACTGGGCATTCCGCTCCTCTGGCCGCTACCAGTACGTCAAGAGCAGCCTGGGCATCGTCTACACATCCGGCACCCCGGTGGCGGCTGACAGCACGGTTTACAACCGCGCGTCCTATGCGACCAAGGAACACCTCAACAGCTGGACGATGGACAACCAGCTGACCGGCCATTTCGAAACAGGTCCGCTCAAGCACAGCGTGCTCTTGGGGGTCGACCGTCAGGTCGCGCATTCGAACGAGCTCTTTGCCTTCGGTTCGGCAACTCCGATCGACGTGTACAACCCCGTCTACGGCACGATGGACACGCCGCAGACCGCCTATGACGTGCCGGGCGGCGATGTCGGCTATACCGCGACGCGACAGCGCCAGCAGGGCATCTATGCGCAGGATCGCATCTCGCTCGGCGATCTCGACGTCACGCTGAGCGGCCGCCAGGACTGGGCGCGCCTCGAACAGGGCGGCTCCGTCCAGCACAACAAGAAGTTCACCTGGCGCGCTGCCGCTCTCTACAAGACGGAATTCGGCGTTGCGCCTTACGTAACCTACTCGACCTCGTTCGAGCCGCAATCCGCGGTGCTGGAAACGGGCGGACTTGCCAAGCCCTCGCTCGGCAAGCAGATCGAGGCCGGCGCCAAGTACCAGGTTCCCGGCACCGCCATCCTGCTGACCGGCGCCTGGTTCCAGATCAACCAGACCAACGTGGTGGTCTACAACCCGCTGACGTACGCCGCCTTCCAGTCGGGCGAAGTGCGTTCGCGCGGCGTCGAGGTGGAGGCCAGCGGTTCGCTGCCCTATGACTTCGACTTCCGCGTCGCCTTCAGCACGCAGAGCGTCAAGACGCTCAAGGACGTGGACGCCGACAAGATCGGCAAGGGTCTCGCCACGGTCGGCAAGGGCGGCATTTCGGCCAACCTCGCCTGGGCTCCCAAGTCCGGCTCGCTCGAAGGCTTCTCGATCGGCGGCGCGGTGCGGCATGTCGATCACGTCTATGCCGGCAGCGACGATGACAACGTCTCGATCTACACCCCCGCCTATACGGTGTTCGACGGCCTGATCCGCTACAATCTGGCCAAGGTCAGCCCCAGGCTCGCCGGCCTGACGCTGGGCCTCAACGCCACCAACATCTTCGACAAGAAGTACCTGACGAGCTGCTTCTCCGACTATAGCTGGTGCTGGTACGGCAACCGTCGCACGGTCCAGGGCACGATCGCCTATACCTGGTAAGCTTCGCGCAGCCCCGATCCGGGTACCGGGTCGGGGCTGACGGGCCAAATGAGCCCGCATCGATGCATTCGGGGAACAATAACGAGAGATTGCAGTTAATTATCCGTGGGGTTGTTGCAGGCAGCAGTTATGGAGCAGCCAGCCATGACCAATGTGGACCGCACTTCGGGCAATGCCCGCAGACTCGATGTCATGTTTATCCTTGGCGCTACGGCGGCCTTGTGGTCGATCCTTATCGGCATCGTCCTGCTGATCATATGATGCCGCAGACAGGCAGAACCGCCGCGCCGCACAGACTGGGCCGATCGGAAACGCGATATTTTTTCGAGCCTCGTCAATATCGAGTCGAAAATATCCGGACCCGCGTCTATCCTCGCTTCCGTGGGTAGCAGGAAACTTGGTCGGACGATCCCGCTGGCGGCGGGGATCGGCATTCTTTACTTTGCCATGGCCGCGGCGGCCTTGCATCTTACCAAAGGCGTGGACGGGATCGCCACAGTGTGGCCGTCCAGCGGGGTCGGCGTTGCAGGGCTTTTGCTGGCCGCACCGGGCGAGAGACGCTGGATCGTGCTTGCGATCGCCATGGCCAGCTTTGCGGCCAATTTCACGCCTCAGGGAAACTCCGTGCTCGCCGCCGGCTTCACTTTCGCCAACGTGATCGAAGCGATCATCGCATTCAAGATCATGAACGGGATCGAGAAACAGGACGGCTCGCTGTTCCGCATCGCCGCCGTTATGCGTTTCTGCTGCGCCGCCCTCATTGCGGCCACCGTCAGCGCGACGATCGCCAGTCTGCTCATCGGCGACGGTTTCGGCCACATGTTTATTTCCTGGCTGATGACCGTCAGCCTCGGCATCATGATCGTGGTGCCGCTCATCATGAATTTCATGCGGGGGGACGGCCAGCCGCGATCCGGCATGAGCATTCGCGATGCCACGCGCACGGCCACGGTGCTCCTGCTCGTCGGCGTCACTTCTGCGGTGGTCTTTGCGCAGTCCACTTATCCGCTGCTGTTCCTGCCGCTGCTGAGTGTCCTCATGGCGACATACTTCATCGGTCCGACCGGAGCGACCTGCAGCACGCTGATGATCGCGGCGATCGGTTCGGTGGCTATCTGGCAGGAACATGGCCCGATCAGCCTGATGCACGCCAGCCATCCGGCTGAAGTGCTGTTCTTTCAGTTCTACCTGTTCACGCTGCTCGCTTCCGCCCTGCCGCTGGCCGCGCTCGTCAATACGCGGGACCGCAGCTTCAGCGAGGTGGAACGCGGCAAGCGCTGGCTGGAAATGTCCGAAAGCATCGCCAAAGTGGGGCATTGGCGACTGGAACTGCTGGAGCGCCGGCTGTTCTGGTCAAGTGAGGTCTATCGCATTCACGGCCTCCCTCCGGAGCGTCCGCCTTCGCTCGACAATGCGATAGAGTTCTATCATCCCGAAGACCGCGTGCTCGTCGATAACGCGCTCACGCGCTCACTGGACACTCTGCAGCCGGTCGATTTCGAGGCGCGCATCGTCCGTGCCGATGGCGCCATCCGCTACGTCTACAGTTGCAGCGAAGTGGAACTGCGGGATGACGGCAAGCCCGTCGCCATCTTCGGTATCTTCCAGGACGTGACCAATCGCGTGCTTGCGGCGATGGAACTCACCCATGCCCGTACCCGTGCCGAAGCCATGGCCGATCAGGCCATGCAGCTTGCCGAAACCGATCCGCTCACGGGCATCGCCAACCGGCGAAAGGCGATGATCGTACTGGACGCCGCAGTGGATCAGGCCGCAGCGCACGGCACGCCGCTCGCCGTCGCCTCGCTGGACATAGATCGCTTCAAGCAGATCAACGACCGTCTCGGCCATGCCGTTGGCGATCAGGTGCTTCGCCGTGTGGCGCAGACGTGCGCCGTTACCTTGCGCGGGTCGGATTTCGTCGGCCGGGTCGGGGGAGAGGAATTCGTCGTCATCCTTCCCGCGACAAGCACGGAAATGGCATTCGCCGTGGCCGAACGCGTCCGCCGGAGTGTGGAGCAGCTGGACTGGGCGCCGCTCGATCTCCAGCGGGTAACGGTGAGTATCGGCCTTACGAACCATGTCGCGGGCATGGACCGCGAGGGCCTGCTCGCGGAAGCCGACAGGGCGCTTTATCAGGCTAAGAACGAAGGCCGCAACCGCCTCAGGCAAGTGGGCTAACGCGCCGCAAGCACCGCGATCATGCGCTCGGTCAGGCCGGCCACGGGCCCCTGATCCTCGCGCGCATAAAGCGAGACGACCATCGGCGCGACGCCGCCGAACCTTTCATCCTGCCGCAGCCGGCTGCCGCGCGTTACCGCAAGCGGCAGCAGCGACACTCCCAGCCCGGCGGAAACGGCGGCAAGCACGCTTTGCAGGCTGCTGCCTGAAAAAGCGACATACCAGCGGCGGCCCTCCGCCTCGAGCTGCTCGAACATCGCCTCCCGGTAGAGGCCGCCCGCCGGGAAAGCCACGAGGGGCAAAGGGCCGGCATCTTCGCCCGCATCATCGATGGCGCGGAACCAGCCCAGCGGCTCCGGGAAGCTGCCACGGCAATCCGCCGATGCCCGGGCCTCCTTGACGATGACGACATCGAACTCACCCTGACGGTAGCGCGCGGCAAGATCGCGGCTAAGACCGGTGGTGACATCGATCCGCGTGCGACTGCTGTGTCCCGCGAAACTGGAGAAGGCTTCGGTCATCGCAGGCGAAGCCAAATCTTCCGGCAGCCCGATCGAGATCGCGGCCGTTCCTGCCGGATCTCGCAGCAGGGTCTGCGCTTCCTCGTCGAGCTGGAGAATGCGGCGGGCATGGCCGATCAGCCTTTCTCCCATCACGGTTAGGCGCACCGGCCGGGAATGCCTGTCGATCAGGGGATGGCCGGCCGCATCCTCCAGGCGTCCAAGTTGCTGGCTGATCGTGGACTGCGTCATCCCCAGCCGTTCGGCCGCCTGCGTGAAGTGCCCGGCATCGGCAATGGCGACGAAACTGCGAAGAAGGCGTAGGTCGAGCAAGCGTCATTCCTGAAATGGATGATATTCATTCCAACATCTAATTTGTGAATATCGCTCTCGGTTCGTAGATTGCAATGCATCACAAAGGAGTTGTTCGATGAAGTGTCTTGCCCCGCTGCTCGCTGCGCTGATGGCCACCACCTCCCCGGCGATAGCAGCGGTCAGCCAGGGGGACGTCATCATCCGGCACGTCACCGTGATCGATGTCGAGCACGCCGCTGCGGAGAAGGAGCAGGCAGTCGTCCTGCGCGGGCAAGAAATCGTTGCCGTGGGCAAGGACAGGGAAATCGCACGCCAGTGGCAGGCGCAGAACGTGGTGGAGGGGAAAGACCGCTTCCTCATCCCCGGGCTCTGGGACATGCACGTCCACTTCGGCGGAGGGCCCGAACTGGTCGAGGAGAACAAGGCTCTCCTGCCCCTCTATGTCGCCAACGGGATCACCACGATACGCGACTGTTCGGGCGACCTGCCCGATCAGGTCCTGGCCTGGCGCGGTGAAATCGCGAGCGGCGAGCTGTTCGGTCCGCGCCTGCTGACTTCCGGCGCCAAGATCGAAGGCATCGCTCCGATCTGGAAAGGCACCATCGAAGTCGGCAGCAAGGCCGATGTCGACGCCGCGCTTACCCGGTTGCAACAGCGCGACAAGGTCGATTTCGTCAAGATCACGGACAGCACGCTCGATCCGCAGCTGTTCCTTTACGCCGTCTCGCAGGCAAAGGCGCGAGGGCTGCGTTCCTCGGGGCACATACCCATGGCGCTGACGGTCGGCCAGGCGGTGGATGCGGGCATCAGTTCGATCGAGCATCTCGACTATGCATACAAGGCCGGCGTCAAGGACGAAGCCCGCATCGCCGCGGATTTCGCCGCGGGCCGGATTGACCGTGCCGAAGCGAACCGCATGCTGGACAGCGGGTTCGATACCGCCACCGCCATGGCCGCCTATCGCGACTTCGCCGCAAAGGGCGTGTTCGTCACGCCCACCCTAAACGGAAGCCGCGTGATCGCCTGGCTCGACAGCGACGATCACGCGGACGATCCCTACCTCGCCTACATCGGCCCGAAGCTGCGCAAGACCTACGAATGGCGCGTCCAGCGCGCGGCGCAGGCCGATGCTGCGGGTATCGCCGCGCGGCACGGGCATTTCAACCGCATGGCCGCCATTCTCCCGCTGCTGGAAAAGGCAGGTGTGACGATCATCGCCGGAACGGATGCCGGATTTCTCAACTCCTTCAATTATCCCGGACAGGGCCTGCATGATGAACTCGGGCTGTTCGTGACCGAAGGCCTGACCCCGGCTCAGGCGCTTTCGGCGGCGACGCGGGCCGGCCCCGCCTGGTTCGGCCAGCTCGATCGCTACGGCGCCGTAAAGCCGAGAATGGCCGCCGACCTCGTCCTGCTCGATCGCGATCCGCTCAAGGACATTGCCGCGACGCGCGCGATCCATGCCGTGGTGATGGACGGCAAAGTCTATGACCGGGCCGCTCTTGACGGCATGCTGGTGCAGACGAAAACCAAGGTCGCAGCATGGAACGCGCAGGCCGCGCAATGATGGAGCGCCTTTTCACCAATGCCCTGCTGCCTGACGGCAGCGCCGCTGACCTTGCGGTTTCGGGCGGACGGTTCATCGAGATCGGCCCTCGCCTGCCGGGCGAACATGCCGCCGAAACCATCGACCTTGAAGGGCGCCTTGTGGTGCCGGGCTTCGTCGATGGCCATATCCACCTCGACAAGAGCTTCTTCGGTGAGACATGGCAGCCCCACCGCCCAGCCGCCAGCCTGCGGGAGCGGCTCGCGGTGGAGAAGGCCATGCTTGCCGATGTCCGGCCGGTGACGGTGCGGGCCGACGTGCTGATCGGCCAGGCCGCCAGCCTCGGCACCGTGGCGATGCGCAGCCATGTGGACGTGGATGCCACCACCGGCCTATCTCATCTCCACGCGGTGATGGCCGCGCGGGAGAAATGGCGCGGCCGCATGGATATCGAACTGGTGGCCTTTCCGCAGGCGGGCATCCTCACCTGCCCCGGCACCGCCGACGTGCTCGACGCCGCGATCAGGGAGGGGGCCGAAGTGATCGGCGGGATCGACCCGCTCGGCATGGACGGCGATTCTGAAGGGCATCTCGGCGTGGTCTTCGGCATCGCCGAGCGGCGCGGAGCCAGGATCGACATCCATCTCCACGAAGCGGGTGAAGGCGGCATCCGGCAGATCCTGCGCATCGCCGAACGGACGCGGGCATTGGGCATGGCCGGCCGGGTCGTGATCAGCCACGCCTATGCGCTGGGCGATGTTCCGGACGACGTGGTCGACAGTACCGCCCGCGCCCTTGCCGATGCCGGCGTTGCGATCATGACCAATGCGCCGGGAGACCGGGCGTTTCCGCCGATCCTGCGCCTGCGCGCGGCAGGGGTGCGCGTTTTTGCCGGAAACGACAATATCCGCGATGCCTGGTGGCCGTACGGCAATGGCGACATGCTGCAGCGGGCAATGCTGATCGGCTACCGTTCGGGCTTCCACACGGACGCACATCTGGAAATCGCGCTGGCCATGGCCACGACGGAAGCCGCCGCCGCTATCGGCCGCGAGGGCCATGGGCTGCTTCCCGGCGCGCGGGCCGATTTCGTCGCGATCCGGGCGCCCAATGCCGCGGCCGCCGTGGCCGCTCCGCCAACGGAACGCCTCGTGGTCCGCAACGGCATCTCCTCAGACCCTGCCGCCGCGATCTGACCCCGCACGCCAGAAGGCCCGCCCGGTCTTTCGACCGGACGGGCCTTCCTGATGACTGCGACCCCAGGGACAGGAGGAGTCGCCGTCCCTCCTGGATCAGAAGTTGGCAGTGAAGCCGACGAAGATCGTGCGGCCCAGCGCGTCGTAGACACCCGGATAGGTATTGCCGTTGCCGAAGCTCTGGAGCAGGCCTGCGGCGAGAACCGGCGGATCCTTGTCGAACAGGTTGTTCACGCCCGCACGCAGGGTGAACTGCTTGTCGATCACCTGGGTCAGCGACAGATCGAAGTAGTTATAGGCATCGATCTTGCGGTTCACCACGCTGGGCGTGCCGGTCAGGAACGGATTGTCCGACAGGCTCGACAGCTTCGTGCCGCCGATATAGCGCCAGGACAGCGAGGCCGTGAAATCGCCCGGAGCCATCCAGGTCATGCGCGCAACGTGGCGCCATTCCGGATTGGGCTGGCCGCAGGTGTAGCCGAACATGCCCTTGCAGTCGTAAGTGCCCGCGCCCGGAAGCGGCTCGGCGATCTGGTTGATCAGGTAGGTGCCGACCATGCTCAGGTTCATGCGTCCGGCATTGCCGACGTTGAACGTGTAATCGGCGTTCACGTCGATGCCGGAGGTCTTGAGCGAGCCGGTATTGAGCGTGGTCGAGACGATGTAACCGCTGTTCTGTCCGAAGATCACGCCCGAGGTCGGGTTACGGCGGAAGAGGCTGCAGTAGTAGGGATCGCCGGTCTGGATGCACTGGCTGATGATCAGCGAAGGTGCGATCTGGCCGATGTAGTCCTTCACCTTGATCGTGTAATAGTCGACCGAGAGCGAGAAATTGCGCAGCGCCTTGGGCGTCAGCACGAAGCCGGCCGTCCAGGTGTCCGCCGTTTCCGGCTTGAGGTCGCGGTTGCCGCCGCCCAGAGACGAGCACTGGTCGGCCGGGCATTCGGCGATGAAGCCGTATTGCGAAGGCGTTACGCCGCTGAGTTGGCAGGCTTCCAGCGTAGCCGAAGGCGTATCACCGGCGCAAGGATCTGTACCGCTGACATTCCCGACGGACTGCGAAGCGAACAGTTCAGTGATGTTCGGTGCGCGGATCGCGCGGTTGTAGCTGCCGCGCAGGCGAACGTCGTCAACCGGCTGCCAGCTCAGTTCGCCCTTGTAGGTGACGACGTTGAAGCTGGACTTGAAGCCCGTCGAATTCTGCTTGTTGTCATAGGCCGAGTAGCGGATGCCGCCATTGATCGTCAGCGAGCGGAAGAACGGCTTGTCCTCGATCAGCGGGACTTCGATTTCGCCGTAGGCTTCCTTCACGTTGATGATGCCGTCGGAATTGGTCGCACCGCCCTGCTGCGCCATTTCGTCGGCGTAGAAGTTCAGCGTCTCGCGGCGCTGTTCGGCGCCCAGAGCGATACCGACGCCGCGATTGGCCCAGGGCACGGTGATACCCTGCTCGCCAAGATCGCCGCTCAGCGTGGCGGAGAATACACGCTGCGAATTGCGCGAAGACGTGTTGCTGGTCGAGAACAGCGTCTCGGCCTGATCGGCAGTGACGCCATAGGCCTGGAACACGTTGATCGGGACGCAGTTCGGGTTGGTGCCGGTGATGACCGACCGGCAGGTGGGAACGCCGTTGACGTTCACGACGTTCAGCGCGTCTGCCGCCTTGTTCTGGTCAACATCGTTGAGATAGCTCTCACGATACTTCACCAGCGAATAGAGGTAGCTGACATCGTAGCTGAAGCCGCCGCCGATATCGCCGCGAACACCCGCGCTGTAACGATAATCGTTGTACGTCAGGTCGTCCCGGCGGGGTGAGGTGGTCATGCGATAGGCCACGAATGCCGGGGCCGTCGTGTTGGTTCCGGCGGCGCTGCCGCAGATCACCTGGAGCTGGCTGTCGCTCGCCAGCGGGTTGTTGCAGGAAATGTCGAACGTGCGACCGGCCCAGATGCCCGAAGGCGCGACCTGCGAGAACGTATGGTCCCGCATGTACATGAAGCTGCCGTAGACCTCGACCGCCTTGCTCACTTCGAAGTGCGCGAAGCCGCCCGCCGTGATGCGTTCGTCAGAGCGCTGGAAGTAGTTGTCCGGCGCGTAGTTGTAGGCGTAGGCGCTGCCGTCGCCGTAAGGCAGGAAGGTCTGCGAACCGTCCGGATTGTTGACCTGCGCCTTGTTGAGATAGGGATTGCCCTGGGCCTGCGGCGTGATCGTGCCATAAGGCGTATTGCTGGAGCCGCCGCAATAGAGCCCGGTGCCCGCCTGATCGATCTGTTCGAGCGCGCAGGACGAAATGTCGCGGCTGGACTGGCGGACCGGGCTGAAGCTGCGATAGCCGCCGTAGACGGTGATGTTGCCCCGACCGTCGGCAAAGTTCTTGCCGGCCGAGATCGTGATGTCCTGCTTGCCGCCGTCGATCACCGACTTCGGCGCGAGATCGTAGCCACGACCGCTAACGATGTCGCGAACCGCGCCGTTGTTGTTGGTGTGCTGCGCGAAGCCGGCCTGCGCGTCGATGCGCACGCCGTCGAGGTCTTTCTTGAGCACGAAGTTGACGACGCCGGAAAGTGCGTCCGAACCGTAGACCGCCGAGGCGCCGCCCGACAGCACGTCGACCCGGTCGACCAGGCTGCTCGGCACGAAGTTGAGATTGACGGCCTGCTGCGGCAGCATGCGCTGGCCGTCGATCAGGACGAGCACGCGCTGCGAACCGAGGTTGCGCAAGTTGATCTTCGACGTACCGTCGGAGCCGTTCGAAACGTTCTCGTTAGCGTCTGCGGTGAACTGCGGCAGGCGGTTCAGCACCTGCTCGACGGTCGTGGCGCCCTGGTAACGGAACTCGTCGGAACCGACGACGGTCTGCGGGCTGTTGCTTTCGAGGTCCGGCCGCTTGATGCGCGTGCCGGTCACGACGATGTCGGCGGCGGCGCCTTCGCCGGCCGGTGCTTCCTGTGCGTGCGCGGTGCCGGCGACGATCGCGGCCAGCGCGGCAGCGCAATAAAATTTCGTTTGACGACCCCTCATGGGTTTGACTCCCTTTTGAATGACGCCATTTTTGCGTCACATTTCCGGGGATGTCAAATACCGTATACTAAATATTATATCTCGCCTGAGATCGTGTCCTATCGGCCACGGTCGCCCCAACAGGCTCGGATCGCCGATACGGGTGGTCAACACGCCGCATGAGGGGCTAGATTTCCTCGGCGTTCTGCCCGGCCGGACAGAAGCGAAGCCGAAAAACCGCGCCGTTAGGGCTATTCGCCCAGACATCCAGTTCGCCGCCGACCTTGGCCATCAGTTCATCGGCAATCGCCAGACCGAGCCCGGAACTACGGGTCAGGTCTCGCCGGGCCGAAGCGAAGCGATCGAACAGGCGGCGATCGTCCGCAGGCAGGCCCGAACCGGTATCCGCCACGAGAATTTCCGGTGCCGGGCCCACGGTCACGGCAACATGCGTACCGGGCGGCGTATGCTTCATCGCGTTTTCCAGCAGGGAATCTAGCGCCCGCCCCGCCAGGTGCTGCGAGGCGAAAGCCCACACCGAACCTTCGCCAAGGATCTCTATCTCCTGATTCTTCGCGATCAGGAGAGGTGCAATCGCCGCGACCCGGTCTTCCGCCACCGCACGCAGATCGACCGCATCGGCCGGATCGCACGCCATGGCATCCACTTCGGCAACGAGCAGCAGACGCTCGACGATTTCCTCCACCACGTCGATCTGGCGGAGCATCCTCGGCAGTCCTCCCGAGGTGATCTCCTGTTCCACCAGAAGCCGGAGTATGGCGAGCGGCGTGCGCAATTCGTGCGCGGCATCCGCCGCGAAGTTCCGCTCTATGCGATAGGCGTCTTCCACCCGGTCAAGCGCCGCATTGAAGGCGCGCAGCAGCGGCAGCACCTCGGTCGGCATACCATCGACATCCACGCGTTGCTGCAATTGGTAGGGAGAGACCCGCTCAACCTCGCGCGAGGCCCGTTTGACGGGCAGCAGCGACTGCCGCACGATATAGGCCTCCAGCGCCAGCAGCCCGACCAGGAACAGCGCGAGAAGACCGGCCCCGGCCAGGAGGACCTGGGTTCGCAGATCATCGAAGATGACATCAGGATGATCGAGATTCTGGACGATGACGAGCCAGGTTCCAGGTTCGCCCGCAAGCGGAACGCTCATCCCCGAATAGATCTTGGAACCGCGCACCCGCTTGAAATAGGCCGCTCCGGCGCGCGTCGGCACGATCAGCGAAGGATTGGACCGCAAGTTCTCGATGGCGACCTGATGGCCGTGATCGATGATCCAGAAGCTGAAACTGCTGCCGCCGCCCCGAAGCGCCGATGCCGCTTCGTCGGAAATGCTCCAGCCCCTTTCGCTGCGATGGAGCCCGGTCTGCATCTTGTCGGCATATTCGTCGAGGATCTGGCGTTGCAGCCGATCGCTGGTGCTGTTGAACAGCATCATCGCGCCGAAGGCGACCAATCCTGCGGTCACCAGCGTGGCCGCGGCATGGAGGAGCAGGATGCGCCGCAGGATCGAGTGAGTATGCATCAGTGCTCCGGCGAAGCCCGCAACAGATAGCCGAGGCCCCGCACCGTGACGATTTCGGCGCCGGCGTCCAGCGATTGAAGCCGCTTGCGCAAACGGTGCACGCTGACTTCCGCGGCGTTCGAGGAAAATTCATCGCCGAGCCCGAAGAACGCGGATTCGATCTGGGTCTTGCGCACCACCTTGTCGCGGTGCCGCATCAGGAGATCCAGCAACTGGATCTCGCGCGGGGCCAGGACGATGGCGTGTTCATCGACGCTCACGGTCTGGGACGAGACATCGTAGCGCAAGCGGCCGCACGCGATTTCCACGCCGTTCTCCCCCGTGGCGCGCCGCAGCAGCGCCGCCACGCGAGCGACCAGTTCCTCCGCCGCGAAGGGCTTCGGAAGATAGTCGTCAGCGCCCGCATTCAGTCCGGCAACCCGATCCGCTATCGAAGAGCGCGCTGTCAGGACCAGCACCGGCAGGAAATGCCCCGCCGCGCGCAGGCTCCTCAGCAAGGCGATCCCGTCCTGGTCCGGCAACCCGAGATCGAGCAGCAGGGCCGCGTGATGGCCCGCCTCGACGAGCAGCCGCGCGTCTTCCGCGGTGGAAACGATGTCGTTGACGAAGCCCGCCTCGCGCAGGCGGGTGCCGATCAGTTCGGCCAGATCAGGATTATCCTCGACGATCAGCAGTCGCATGAACGGCTCCAGTAAGGTCGCGGTAAGTTGGACCATGCTGCGGGCAGCCGGACATTGCCATGGTTATCTGTCATGTCGTCCATATCGCGGCGACGAGGCCATGGCGCAACAGGAGTGTCCGATCGATGCGCCCGGCCCTTATTGTTCTCGCGGCGATTTCCTTTCTGCAGACGGCACCGGCAATGGCTCAGAACTATCCCGAGATAGCGGAGCCGATGGTGTTCGACATGGTCCGCCCGCTCGGTGCACGCGCGGGCGAGCTTGAAGTCAACACCCTGGCCCAGACCCGCCTGTCCGGCCCCGACCGCGCGGTCGAATGGGCGCCGGAAATCGAACTTGCGGTGGCCGACGGGCTGGCGGTCGAACTGGAACTGCCATTCGAGGATGGCCATATCACAGATTACAAGCTCGGCCTGCAGGGCACATTCGGCGCGCTCGATGGCGGAAAGGGCGTGCACGGCGTCCAGTATCTGGGTCTCTACAATCGGGAAAGCGGCCGCTGGGAGAGCAGCCTGCTCTATCTCGTCGGCTACCGCTTCAACGCACGCTGGAGCATGATGGCCATGGCCGGCGCGGGCGACGTCACTTTTGCCAAAGGTGGCCGAAGCAGGGCGCTGCTCAACCATTCCACGTTCTACGACGCATCGCCCGCCACGACCCTGGGTATCGAATTCAACCTCCAGAGCGGCGCCGGGCGCCAATTGCTCATCATGCCGCAGCTTCATCAGGACATCGCGCCTCGCCTTTCGATGCAGGCGGGGATAGGCGCGGCGCACCAGCGCGAACTGGGGTGGAGGCCCCAGGCGGGCTTGCGCGTCATCCGGGAACTCTGAGGCAAATAGTCCGCCCTTGTAAGGTTGCCGTAAGCAAAGGTCGCGCAGGGCCCGAACAAACCTCGGCAACGGCAGCCGAAACATCGAAAAATATCAGGAAGTGATGCCGCATATCGATCCAGCGCCGCGATCACATCGATCCGGCCAGTCCCGCCAGCGGCCCCGCGTCGCTCTTTTCTCGGGCAACTACAACTACGTTCGCGATGGCGCGAACCAGGCGCTCAATCGTCTCGTCGGCTATCTCGAACGGCGTGGTTGCTCGGTCATGGTCTATTCGCCCACTTCACCGACGCCCGCCTTCGCGCCCGAAGGAACGCTTGTCCCGGTGCCGTCGATCCGGATACCGGGGCGCGAAGACTATCGCCTTGGCCTGGGCCTGCCACGGCGCATCCGCGCGCACCTTTCCGCCTTCGCACCGGACATCATACATGTGTCGGCGCCGGACTGGACCGGGACCGCCGCCCAGAATTTCGCCCGTGACGCGGGCATTCCGGTGGTATCCAGCCTGCACACACGCTTCGAAAAGTATGCCGCTTTCTACGGCGCGAAGCTGCTGCGGCCCGCGATGGAACGCCACCTTTCCCGCTTCTATCGCCGCAGCGACCGCATCCTCGTCCCCACGCCGGCCATCGCCGCCGAGTTCGGCGAGGCCGGTCTCGGCGAACGGACGCGCATCTGGGGGCGGGGCGTCGATCGCAGCCAGTTCACCCCTCACGCCCGCGACATGGCCTGGCGGCGCAAGCTCGGGATCGCGGACGGCGAGGTCGCCATTCTCCACTTCGGCCGTCTCGTTCGCGAGAAGGGGCTCGCCGAATATGTCGCACTGTGCGAGCGGCTGATAGGCGAAGGCCTGCCGATCCGGCCGCTCGTGGTCGGCGGCGGCCCGGAGCGATCGTGGATGGAGCAGAAGCTGCCGCAAGCCCGGTTCGCCGGCCACCTCATGGGACCGGAACTCGGACGGGCAGTGGCCAGCGCCGATATCTTCCTCAATCCCAGCACGACCGAAGCCTTCGGCAACGTGACGCTGGAAGCCATGGCATCGGGCGTGCCCACCGTCTGCATCGACGTGCCCAGCGGGCGCAACCTGCTTCAGGGCGGCTCGGGCATCCTCTTCCCCCAGGGCGACATGGAGGCGGCATTGCACGGGCTGCGCGAATTGACCCGCAACGCAAGAGCCCGGGCTGCCATGGGCGCCCATGCCCGCAATGCCAGCGCCACTTACGACTGGGACGGCGCATCGTATCAGGTGCTCGAATGCTACATGGACGTGCTGGGCCGCAGTTTGGAGCCGTGGGACGGACGCGGCGATGCCGCGATCCCCTTCGCGGCATGACCTCCCCCGCAATGCCCGTTTTCGGCATTGGCCGGCCGCTCCCAGGCTCACGCGCGATCCGGCACGGCACATGGAAGGCCTGATCGATCAGGCCAGCCAGTTCGTCTCCGCCCACGGCATGTGGGCAGGCCCTGTCGTGGGCATTCTGTGCTTCGGCGAATCCCTTGCGATCGTGGGTCTGTTCGTCCCGGCAACCGCCGTCATGCTGGCGATCGGCGGCCTGATCGGCGCCGACGCGCTGGACGCATGGCCGATCTTCATCTGGGCCGTGGCCGGATCGATCCTGGGGGACTGGGTTTCCTACGGCCTGGGCAACAGGATAGGCCCCCGCATCTATCGGCGCTGGCCGCTCAACCGGCATCGCCCCGCCGTGGCCCGCACCCGGCTGTTCTTCCGCAAGTTCGGTTTCGCCGCCGTCTTCATGGGCCGTTTTCTCGGCCCGATCCGCGCGACGGTTCCCCTTGTGGCCGGCGTTCTGGCCATGCCCGGCCGCCCGTTCCAGATCGCCAACATCGCTTCGGCCACCTTGTGGGTGCCGCTGATGTTCGCGCCGGGCTACCTTGCGGCAGGCACTTTCGGATCGCAGTGGTCTATCGATGAAGGGCATCTCATGCTCGGCGCCCTCCTGCTGGCGGGATGCCCGCTGACCGCGACGTTCCTGGGTTCGCGGCTGCAGGGCCGCGCCAGGAAGAGAGGCCGCGCCCGCGCCCGGCTCGAAGGCGGCAACGCCCCCTGCCGCTGTCCGCAGGACGGATAGCAACGCCTCCCCTTCGGGCAATCCGCACGATCATGGCGCAACCTCCCGGCCGGTAAGCTGAAAAGGAGGTTTCATGACGACACTCATCAACACGCCCGGCGTGCGCGAGGCGATGCCGCTGCTGGCATCCAACGAAGGCGTCTGGGAAGGCTGGTATCGCTATTACGACGCCAAGACCGGCGAATTGACCGACCAGCACCGCTCGCGCCTGATCTGCCGCCTGTTCGAGAAGGACGGCGTGGATCACTACCACCAGACGAACCATTATTTCTGGGATGACGGACGCGTGGAAGTCCGCGATTTCCCGGCAGTCTACAAGGATGGCCGGATCTGGTGGGACAACGATCTCATCAAGGGCTGGGCAGCGGCCATGCAGCCTGACGACTTCAACCGTTCGACCTGCCTCAACTGGACCCGCCACAACGAGCCCGGCATCTATCTCTACGAGATGATCCAGAACAACGACGAGCGCACCCATCGCGCCCGCACCTGGCAGTGGTTCCGCGAAGGCAGATGCTACCAGCGCACCCTGATCGACGAGGTCTTCGTGACCCGCGACTGGCAGAACTGGTCCAACGACGGCGCGCCCGACATCTGACGGGCGACCGCGCCCCTGCCGGCTCCCGACCGGCAGGGGCGTTCACGTCATGCGCCGACGAGCGTGACGGAGATTTCCGCCAGTCCCTCGCGCAGTTTCTTGGCGGCGGTGTATTCGGGCGAGTTCCAGAATGCGAGCGCGGCGTCGCGATCGGGCCACTCCGAAACCACCACCGAGCCGCCGTCCCGGCCCTCGCCCTCAAGCACGGTGCCGCCGGGCGCGCGCACGACGTAAGTTCCTCCGTAACTGACCAGCGCCTCGGCAGCGGCCTGGGCATAGCCGCAGGACATGAAAGCCTCGCGGTCCTTGAGGTGGGCGGTAACGACGAGCCAGGCGGCCATTATATCTACTCCTGCTGGATTGTCCGCGAACAGTCCTTCGATCCCGCGCCCTCCGGCCAGCCCGCACCGCGCGCTATCCGCTGTGCGGATGCAATGGCACCCGTGCTGGGAATGCAGAGCCAGACGCGGTTCCCTCCAGACCGAAGAACTTCATGGAGGCAGACTTGCAGGCAGACCGGATCGAACAGGCCGCTTTCCCCGATCCGGCCGGAGCATCCGCCGACGGCGAATTCGCGCGCGGCTGGACGATCCTGCTGGCATCGCTGATCGGGATCGGCAGCGGCCTCGTATCGCTGCCTTTCTACACCTTCGGAATTTTCGCCCCTCACCTCGCGCAGGAATTCGGATGGTCGATGGGCCAGATCATGGGCGGATTGACGATCACCACGCTGGCCCTGCTGGTGGCCGCCCCCATCGCCGGGCTGCTGTGCGAGCGCTTTGGCGCCAGGACGGTTTCGGCCGCCTCTCTTGCGCTGTTCGGCCTGTCCTACATCTCGCTCGCCACGCTGGGGGGCTCGCTCACGCAGTACTATGTCACCTGGGGCGTCGCCGCGGCCGTCGGCGCGGGCAGCCTGCCGATCACGTTCACCCGCACCGTGAACCGCTGGTTCGACCGTCATCGCGGGCTGGCACTGGGCATCGCCATGATGGGCACAGGCCTGTTCGGCATCGCCTGCAAGCCCGTACTCGCCTGGGTGATCGGCGACTACGGCTGGCGGACCGGCTACGCCGTGCTGGGCGCCCTTCCGCTACTGGTCGCCACGCCGATCACGCTGCTGCTGTTCCGTGATCCTTCCCCCGCCGACCTGCAGGACACCGGAAACACTGACCCGATCACGCCGATTTCAGGATATTCCCGGGGCGAGGCGCTGCGCCAGTGGCGGTTCTGGCTGATAGCGCTGCTGCTGGTTCCGCTGTCGTTCGCGCTGGCCGGAACCCCGCCCAACCTGGAATCCATCCTGAGCGACAAGGGCCTCGACGCCGCAACGATCGTGAGGCTGACCCCGCTGATCGGCCTTGCATCGATCACCGGACGGCTGGTGGGCGGCTTCCTGCTCGACCGTTTCTGGGCGCCCGCCGTCGCCTTCGTGATCCTGAGCGTGCCTGTGGCTTCCTGCCTCATCCTTTCGGGAGGGCATGTCGCCCCTGCCACCGCCGGCTTCGCCATTTTCCTGATCGGCTTTGCGCTGGGCGTGGAGTTCGATGTCGTGGCCTATCTGACGGCACGATATTTCGGGATGAGATCCTACGCCGCGATCTACGGCCTGTTCTACGTCTGCTTCACGATCGGCGCCGGTTTCGCGCCGCTCGTGTTCGGGATGATTCGCGATGCCGCGCACGATTTCACCCCTGCCCTCATCGCTTGCGCCATCATCCTCCCGATCAGCGCCGCCGGCTTCCTGTTTCTCGGCCGATATCCGCGGTTTAGCTGAATCCGGAAATACTGCGTCAATTATTTGACATATTGATATATCATTATAACAATATCATTCGGCGAATGGTCGCCATTCCATGAGGGAATCGCCATGACCGATTACCGACTGCTCCTTTCCACGATACTCATGCCGCTCAGCCTCGCCTCCGTTCAGGCCGAGGCTCAGGCGCAGGAAGCACCCGCAGAAACCGGCGCGAAGACCGGCGGGCTCGAAGAAATCGTCGTTACCACGCAGCGCCGACAGGAAAAGCTGCAGGACGTGCCGGTAACGGTCACCGCCTTCAACGAAGCCATGCTGGAACGGCTCAATGTCCAGGATGCCATCTCCACATCTAAGTTCGTGCCGGGCATGGTTTCGCAGCACAATGCGGGCCTCGCCTCGGCGAATGCCTATTACTTGCGCGGCCTGGGCAACAGCCAGTCCACCCCGACCTTCGACGCGCCGGTCACCACTTATGTCGACGACGTCTATGTCGCCCGCCAGAACGCCAACAACTACGCCTTCTTCGATACCGAGCGCGTGGAAGTCATGCGCGGTCCGCAGGGAACGCTGTTCGGGCGCAACACCACCGGCGGCGCCATCAACGTCATCATGCGCAAGCCTTCCGACACCGCCGGCATGAAGATGGAAATGAGCGCGGGCTCCTATGAACGGTACACCGTCAAGGCAACCGCCGACCTGCCCCTGACCGACGGGATCCTGACCAAGCTGTCGGGCTATGTCGTGCAGGACCGGGGCTATCTGAAGAACATCACCACGGGCGACTGGTTCAACGGCGAGAGCAGCTACGGCCTGCGCGGCGATGTCCGGCTTTTGCCGACCGACCGGCTCACCATCGATCTTGCCGCCGAATATACCCGCAACTCCGGCACATATGCGGGCCTGCGCAGCGTCGCCGGAGAGAACCCCTACGTTCCCGCCGCCACCACCCGCCCGGTCTTCTACGAAACCGCCTCGGGGCTGCCGACCACGCGCTGCAACGGCAACAACGCGCAGAACCTGCTCTCCACCGGAGCGGGCAACTGCAACCTGTCCGAGAACGTCGCGCTCAGCGCCAACGTCAATTACGACCTTGAAGGCAGTTCGCTGACCTGGATCTTCGGTTACCGCCACCTCGATCAGGGCTACATCAACGAATATAGCGCCAACGCGGTGAACAAGTACGCCGGCTACATCATCACTGACAACGGCACGCACGAGCAGTGGTCGAGCGAGCTGAAGTACAATGCCGATCTCTTCGGCGACCGCGTTCACCTCGTCACCGGCCTGTTCTACCTCAATGAGAAGTCGGACGATCGCCAGACCAGCTTTTCCGGCGGGACCACTGCGTTCAATCTCGTTCAGGACCAGCATCTCCTGCCCAAGACCGAAACCGGCGCGGTCTATGCGCAGGCAGACTTCGACCTGACCCGGCAGCTGACCCTGACCGCAGGCGGGCGCTACACGATCGAGACCAAGCAAGTCGGCTATCTCGCCTCGGACGAATTCCCGGGCTTTGGATACGACAGCGCCGCAGTGGCCGCTTACGGCATTCCGCTGAAGCGGACGTTCCGCAAGTTCACCCCGCGCGTGGCGCTCAACTACAAGATCAACCCGGACGTCATGGTCTTCGCTTCCGCCACCAACGGCTTCAAGTCCGGCGGCTGGAACGGCGGTTCGGCCGCGCCGTACAATGCGGTGATGTTCGATCCCGAGAAGACGTGGTCGTTCGAAGGCGGGGTGAAGTCCGAACTGTTCGGCCGCAAGCTGCGCTTCAACGCCACGGGCTATTACGCCAAGACCAGGGACCTCCAGGTTACTGCCGCCGTCACCAGCCCGATCACCGGCGTGATATCGCAGCTTCCCTTCAATGCCGGCACTTTCGAAGCCTACGGCATCGAGATCGAAAGCACTGCGAAGTTCGGCAATTTCAGCCTCTTCGCCAATCCTTCGCTGATGCACGGCGAATATACCTACATCGTGCCGACATCGACCACGCTCACCACCGCCTACAAGCCCGTGCGCGTGCCGACCTTCCAGTTCAGCGGCGGCGCGGCCTATGACCAGCCGGTGGAAGCACTGGACGGCTCGCTGGGTGCTTCCGTGACCTGGCGCCATAACTCGCCCTACTGGGTGGCGGTGCTGAACACCACGACCACGCAGACCGAGGACTACGTGGACGCCGCCGTCAGCTACACGACCATGGACGAGAAGATGAAGATCGCCTTCGAGGTCTCCAACCTGACCGACCAGAAAACAGTTACCGCGAACTTCCTCTCGCTCTTCCCGGGCGATCCGCGCCGCTACACGGTGCGCGTGAAGTTCCAGATCTGACCCCAGGCCGCGCGGTGTCCGCAGGTCGGACAGCCCTGTTCTCCCAGCGGACACCGCGCGGCTGGCGCGCTCCTATCGCGGGGCGCCCTTTTCCTGAACGAGGTATATTCCATGAGCATCGTCGGCACCCGGATGGTCAGCGACGGCAAGACCGCGCGGCAGATATTCGAAGAAGTCATGGCGAACCCCGCCCGCACGAAGTTCGGCTTCGGAGAGAAGCTGGCGATCGTGAATGTCGATTTCCAGAACGCCTACACCCGGATCGACGAATTCAAGACCGCCTATGAGACCGATCCGCGACAGATCGAATATACCAACACGATCTCCGCGCTTGCCCGCGCCAAGGGCATGCCCGTGATCTGGACCCACGTCGCCTATGCCGAGGACGCCAGCGACGCCGGCGTCTGGGGCACGCGCACGGATACGCCGGATTCGCTCCAGAACATCAGGTACGAAAGCCGGCGCCATGCGTTCGACGAGCGCTGCGAGATCGATCCGGCCGACATGGTCTATACCAAGCGCATGCCCTCGGCGTTCTTCGAGACCCCGCTGCAAAGCCTGCTCGTCTGGCACAAGGTCGATACGGTGGTGATCACCGGCGGCTCAACTTCGGGCTGCATCCGCGCCACGGCGGTGGACAGTCTCAGCAGGGGCTATCGCACCATCGTTCCCGTGGAGACCTGTGCCGACAAGCACGAGAGCTATCACTTCGCCAATCTCACCGACCTCCAGCTCAAATATGCGGATGTGGAGCCGGTGCAGACGGTGATCGACTGGCTGGAGGCGCGCTGATGCAGGAGGGACAGGCCGATCCCGGCCTTTACGACTTCAAGCCCTATCGCGATCGCGCGCCATTCTCATGGCCCGGCGAAAAGAAGGTCGCCGTCTGGGTTTCGCCCAATCTCGAATATTACGAGATAGACCCTCCGGCGAACCCGCACCGCAAGTCATGGGCGAAACCGCATCCCGACGTCGTGGGCTACGCACACCGCGACCATGCCAACCGCGTCGGGCATTGGCGCATGGCCGAGGTCATGAGCAAGCACGGCTTCCCGGGCTCCGTCAGCCTTTCGGTAGCGCTGTGCCAGCATCATCCCGAAGTGGTGGCGGACGCGAACGCGCGCGGCTGGGAGTTCTTCAGCCACGGCATCTACAACACCCGCTACTCCTACGGCATGGACGAAGCGCAAGAGCGCGCGATCATCGAGGATTCGATCCGCACCGTGCGCCAGGCCACCGGCCAGACGATCCGCGGCTGGCTCGCCCCGGCGCTCACCCATACGCCGCGCACGCTGGATCTGATCGCCGAATACGGGCTCGACTATACCTGCGATCTCTATCACGACGACCAGCCCCAGCCCGTCAACACCGCTAGCGGCGACCTTATCTCGATGCCCTACAGCCTCGAAGTCAACGACCACTACGGCTTCTTCATCTACAACATGAGCCCGCGCGAATATGCGCAAACGCTGATCCGGCAATATGAGCGCCTTGCCGACGAACCGTCCGGCACGGTCATGTGCATCCCGCTCCATTCCTACCTGATCGGCCAGCCCCACCGCATTGGCGCCTTCGAGGAAGTCCTGCGCCACATCGCCGCGGACGGCCGCGCCTGGATCACCCGCTCCGGCGACATCGCCGACGCGTGGAGAGCCGCTCATGCCCGGGAGTCCATCGCATGACCCTCGACCCCAGCTATATCGAATATCCGAAGCGCCGCCTCGGCTACGACCACGATCTCTATGCTTTCAGCACCCTGCCCAGCCGCAAGCCGCTGGCCTGGCCGGACGGCAAAAGCGTGGCGGCCTGGATCGTCGTCAGCCTCGAATGGTTCCCGATCACGCCGGGCGACACGCCGTTCCGGGCGCCCGGACACATGCAGACCGCCTATCCGGACTATCGCCACTACACCGCGCGCGAATATGGCACGCGGGTGGGGTTCTACCGCCTGCTCGACGCTTTCGCCAAGGCGGGCGTGAAAGCCTCGATCGCGGCCAACGGCGCGATTGCGCAGCGCTATCCCTCGATCATCCGTGACGTGGTGGATGCCGGGCACGAGATCATTGCCCATTCCACCGACATGAACGGCACCATCGCCTCTTCCCTGCCGGTGGACGCCGAGCGCGCGCTCATCCATGACAGCATCGCCGCGCTGTCGGACGTGGCAGGTGCGGCTCCGCGCGGCTGGCATTCGATCGCGCGCTCGCAAAGCTTCGCCACGCCCGATCTGCTGATGGAAGCCGGGATCGAATACTGCTGCGACTGGGCCAACGACGAAGTGCCGTGGACTTTCACCAATGGCCTGGTGAACCTGCCGCTCAACCACGAACTCTCGGACCGGCAGATCCTCAACGTCCAGCAGCAATCGGTGGACAGCTACGCCACGCAAATCCTCGACGCGCACGACTGGTTGAGCGCGGAGGCGCAAACGCAGGGCGCCCGGCTGCTGCCGCTCCACCTCACCCCCTACATCATCGGCCTGCCTTACCGCATGGACGCTTTCGAGCGCCTGCTGGCGGACCTCGCCGCGCGCCCGCAGACATGGTTCGCGCGCGGATCCGACATTCTCGACAGCTTCAGGAGCCAGATGTGAAAGCCTATCAACTCGGCGCGCAGGACGGTCTGTCCTCGCTTACCCCGGTTACCCGCCCCGATCCCGTGGCCGGGCCCGGCGAAGCGGTGCTCAAGGTCCGCTACGTCTCGCTCAACAATCGCGACCTTCAGATTCTCGAAGGCCGATACGGCGCAAGGAAGCCGGAAGAACGGGTGCCCTTCTCCGAAGGCATCGGCGAAGTCGTCGCGCTGGGCGAAGGCGCCAGCGGGATCGCCGTGGGCGACCGCGCGGTGCTTTCGCACTTCATCGCCTGGCAGGACGGTCCGTTCGACATGCGCTACTTCGGATCGGACGTGGGCATCACCCAGGACGGCTGGATGGCCGAATACCTCAAGGTGCCCGCCTCGGCGCTGGTCCGCGTGCCTGACAGCCTGGCCGACGAACAGGCCGCGGCTCTTGCCGCCGCAACGTTGACGGCTTGGCATGCCGTGGTCGAAGTCGGCCAGGTCAAGGCCGGCGACATCGTGCTTGCACTGGGCACCGGCGGCGTCGCCATGGCCGCATTGCAGATCGCCAAGGCCAGCGGCGCCTTCGTCGCCATCACATCGTCAAGCGACGACAAGCTCGATCAGGCCCGCAAGGCCGGGGCCGACTTCACGGTGAACTACACCACGCATCCGGACTGGGCTGCCGAATTGATGAAGCAGACCGGCGGGCGCGGGGCCGATATCGTCGCTGAAACCGGCGGTCAACATACCCTGCCCCAGTCGATCAATGCCTGTGCGGTCAATGCCCGGATCGTCCTTGTGGGTGTGGGTGCGGCAGACGGACCGCTGCCGAATTACGGCGCGATCATCGGCAAGAACCTCACCATCAAGGGCATTGCCGCCGGCAGCCGCGGCATGCTGGTGCGCCTGCTTCGCGCCATGGAGGCCAATGCCTTTGCCCCGGTGGTGGACCGGGTGTTCGGCTTCGACGAAGCGCAGGCTGCCTGCGAATACCTCAAATCCGGCAATCACCTCGGCAAGGTGCTGATCCGCGTGACCTGACGCGGGCCTCTATCGTGCGGCAATCATGCCCGGCCACATCGATGGATGCGGCCGGGCATTTGCATTTTCCCGAGGCAATCCACGGAATTTTCCGGGCTTGTGAGCGCTTTTGTATCCCTGTGAAACTTTTCCTTTCCGGCGATTGAAATAAGGGAGAGACATCTGGCAGATAACGCTCCTGCGAATCATTAGCAGCAGGATGATATAAATGATTTCCCCTACCCGGCGGGCGCTCGTCCATGCCTTGAGACTGAATTCGGCCCTCGGCGCCGTGGCCGTGATCTGTACGGCGGGCCAGGCCTTCGCCGCCGATACGGCCGATACGGCGGCTGACCAGCCGGTCCAGCTCGGCTCGGTCCGCGTCGAGGACACCGCCATTATCGACCCCACGCCGATCAATGACCGCAGCGCCGCCGGCAAGCCCGAGGTTCTGACGACGACGACATCGGCGGAAACGCTGCGCCTGCGCATGGCCGACAATATCGCCGACTATGCCCGCCGCATCGACGCTGGCGTCAATTTCAACTCCAGCAATCTCAGCATCAATATCCGCGGGCTCGACGCGAACCGGGTGCTGACGACGGTGGACGGCATTCGCCTGCCCTGGCTCAACGACGGTGCGCGCGGTGTCGAAGGCGGCGTCGCCGCATTCGACTTCAACTCGCTGAGCGCCATCGACGTGGTCAAGAGCGGCGATTCCAGCTTCTTCGGACAGGGCGCCCTCGGCGGCGTCTTCGCGGTGCGAACGCTCGATCCCGAAGACCTGCTCTCGGGCGGCAAGAAGCAGGGCGCTTTGGGCAAGGCGACTTACGACAGCGCCAGCGACAGTGTCTACCTCAACCAGGCCGCCGCTTTCCGAAACGGCGACACGATGGTCCTGATCCAGGGCGGCTACCAGAACGGCGCCGAAACCGAGAACCGGGGCAATGTCTACGGCAGCGGCAGCACCCGCAGCGCGAAAAACCCCGCCGCCTACGATCAGGAAAACCTGCTGGTCAAAGTCCACCAGTATCTCGGAAACGGTCACCGCCTTGGCCTGAGCGGCGAAATCTTCAAGCGCAGCTATGACGAGAACACGCTCAGCAGCGTGAACTCGACCTACTCCGCCTATTCCACGCTCGAACAGAACAAGCGCAAGCGCATCGCCGGAACCTACGACTATCAGTCGGAAGGCGATGGGTTCATCCGCGAAGCCCACCTGATAGGGTACTGGCAGCGCCTCAACCTGCGCACTTATACGCAGGCCACCCGCCTGACCTCCCCGGCCGGCGCATACGACCGCGACAGCGACCTTCAGGACGAATCCTATGGCCTGAACGGCTCGGTCATCGCCGCCGCCACGACAGGCGCCGTCCAGCACGCCATCAGCCTCGGCGGCGAGGTTTACGCCACCAGCACCACCCAGTATGCCGCAGGCGTCGACAACTGCACGGCGGCCATCTACGCCTGCTCGTTCCTCCATGTGAACCAGTCGGACATGCCGGATGTGGACGGCATCGACCTTGGCCTGTTCGTGCAGGACCGCATGACCTTCGGCGCCTTCCACCTGACGCCCGGTCTCCGGTTCGACTGGTATCGCCGCAGCCCTCAGGAAACCGCGAGCTATACGGAAAACGCCGCTTACGAAGGGCTGCCCGCCCGATCCAGCGATTCCCGGTTCTCGCCGAAAATCCTTGCCGAATTCGACATTGCGTCCCGGCTGACGGCCTATGCCCAGTGGTCGCAGGCGTTCCGCGCGCCATCAGCCACTGAGCTATACCTGACTTACGGCGGCACCGGCAGCTACGTCAGCATCGGCAATCCCGACCTCAAGCCGGAAACCAGCAACAGCTACGAGGTCGGCCTGAAGTTCGGCGATTCCGAACGCGGCGCGAAGATCAGCGTCTACGACAATTACTACCACAATTTCATCGACACGATCACCACCACCGCATCGGAAGCCGGCCTCAGCGGAAGCTATCCATTCGGGGTGTTCAAGTATGTGAACCGCGCGCACGTGCGGATCTACGGCGCCGAAGCCAGCGCGCAGTGGGCACTGTCCCCGCAGTGGCACGTCTGGGGCTCGATCGCCTATTCGCACGGCAAGGACACGGATGAGGATACCTACCTCAACTCCATTCCACCCCTGCGCGGCATCCTCGGGCTGGGTTACCGGCAGGTGCGCTTCGGTGCGGACCTGTCGGCAACGGTAGCCGCTGCGCGCAACAAGGTGGAAAACCCCTCCTCGACGCTCAACAAGACGCCGAGCTACGGCATCGTCGATTTCACGGGCTGGGTGAAGCCGGGACTGTTCGAGGGCCTGCGCCTGCAAGGCGGTGTGTACAACATCCTCGACAAGACCTATTACAACGCGCTGGATATCCCGGACAGTTCCACCGTGCCGCAATTATACTACAGCCAGCCCGGCCGGACGTACAAGCTCTCGATGATCCTGTCATTCTGACGGGCGCGCGATTTTCGCCCGGTTCCCGCCAAGCGCCTTTCCTGAAGAGACATTCCCCGACCATGGACACGACACTCCAAGCTCCGCCCGAAACAAGCCGCGCCAAGCGCCTGAAAGCCGCTACCGGCGAAGTCCACGACCGTCTCGACAAGCGGATCATGGCCGGCGAACCGTTCGCCAGCGTGGAGAATTATGCCCGCTTCCTGGCGGTGCAGTACCAGTTCCACCGCGACATCGACGCGCTCTACGCCAGCCCGGCGCTGGACGCCCTGCTGCCGGATCTGGAAGGACGCAGACGCCTGCAACGCATCGCCCAGGATATCGCGGACCTGGAGGTCGCTCTTCCCGCTGCCGATGAAGAGGCGCAGTTTGCCGATGGAACTTTCGACCTGCCCACTGCGCTGGGATGGCTCTATGTCGCGGAAGGCTCCAACCTCGGAGCGGCATTCCTCTTCAAGATGGCACGAGCGCTTGGCCTGAATGAAAACCACGGCGCCCGCCACCTCGCCGGACATCCGGACGGCCGGGCACAGCACTGGCGCGAATTCACCGGCGCGCTGGACGGCCTGGACCTTGACCGGGAGGAAGAGGTTCGCCTGATGGAAGGCGCCAAAGCGGCCTTCCGCCGTGTTCACGCCCTCGTCGAGCAAGCTTACGGTTGAGGCGAACGGCGCCGTTACGAGCGGTTCGGCTTCGGCCCCTCGTAACGGCGCCGTTTCCCGGTCAGCGCCGGATGAGCGACAGCAGTTTCGCCCCAGGACTGTCCCACGCCGGTGAGATTCCGCCGATATTCGCCGCAGAAAGCCTGTCCAGCATGGAAAGCGCGCGGGAGAACGTCTCCACCTGCTGATAGGCGAAATCGGCGTCGAGCCGTTCCAGGCCGCCACCCGGCAGTATCTGGCACAGGTAGTCGGGGCCGGGCACCAGCGAAATGGACGGTATCCCGCACTGGTAAAGGGTAGAACCCTCGCCAAGGAAGAGGTGACCCAGCCTCGGCGCCACGGTGAGGCTGCGCAGCTTTGTACGGCCTGACGTGGCCGCCCGGTAGACCTGCTCCATCACGGGGTTCGTGGTGTAGACGATTTCCCGTTCGAGCTTTCCGGTCGCCTCCGGCCGGGACGGTTCGCCGCGATCCTTCCACTCCATGCAGCCCAGATGTTCCAGCGTCAGCCCCGCAACGGCACGTGCATGTCCCGGGCCGCCATCCCACAGTTCGGGATGGGCCTTCAGCCAGGCGGAAGTCGCCTGCCCGTGGCCTTCAACGATCTGCGGAATCTGGAAATGGCCGGTGGCGAAGACAAGGACGATCGATCGCTGGCGATCCTGCCGCCCCGCATGGGCCTGTGCCAGCGCGAGAAGGCCGGCAGGACCGTTCTCCTCACAGGCGTTGGGGCCATCGGTGTGCGTGTTGACGATGATCGTCTCATGCGGGTTGCGCCCCGGCAGGACCGTGTGCAGCGTGTCCGTTTCAGCGTCTTCCAGTTCCGCTTCCAGAATGAGGGTCGCGGAACTCCCCGCTCTCGCTGCTGCCTTCAGCCGCGCGCGCTGGCCCGCGCCGACCCACAGGGCCGGACAGTCCGCATAGGGCGTGGTGAACGGCAGCACCTGATCGCTTGCCAGTTCCTCCGAAAGCCCCTCGAACAGGCAGATCACCCCGCGCACGCCGGCTTCGCGCGCTCTTGGCAGAAACGTGTTGGTCAAGGGGCCGAGAACCGGAACGACTTCGCCGTTGGCCAGATCGGCGCTGCCCTCGGGCAGGCTCGCCTTGCGCTCGAACAGCATGAGCGTGGTGAGCGTGGTCAGGTCCAGCCGGCCGACAGGCACGACCGCGATCTTGCCTCTTGCCGCCGAAAAGTCCTTTGGCGCCTTGTCGAACCAGACGAGATCCCCGGTCACGCCGCCGGTTTCGGTCATGCCCGAATAGGGATAGGGCGCGGCCACGGGAATACGGCTGCCGTCCGCCAGCGTGAGGCTGGCATGGCCCGGCGTCCAGCGGCGAATGCGGTGGGTCTGCCGGTGCACCACCAGCCCGAGGCTTGCCAGTTCATCGGCGATGTAATCGATGCAGAGGGCATGGGCCGGGCTCGCGGTCAGCCGGGGGCCGAAGGCGTTGAGGCTTTCGATCCAGTTCCACAGCTTGTCCCGCGGCGGCAGCCGCGGCGTGCTTTCCAATGGTGCCAACGGCGTTTCACGGCGCGGACGCACCAGCGCCAGACCGCCCAGCACCGCTGCCCCCATCGCACTGCCCCAAAGTATCGCCCGGCGTCGCATCGATCACCTCTATCCCTTTACCGCGCCCGCTCGTCCAGCAGGGCACGAAGCGCTTTCTTGTCGATCTTGCCCACGCTCGTACGCGGCAGGCTGTCGACCGCGATCACTCTCTCGGGCACGGCATAGCGGCTCAACCTGCCCGATGCGACATGCCCCTGAAGCACATCGCAGACAGCGCCCGGATCGAAACCACCCGCCGCAACCACGAAGGCGACCGGACGCTCGCCCCACTTCGCGTCAGGCACGCCGATCACCGCCGCTTCGGCAATGCTCCCCTCCGCTTCGAGCAGATTTTCCAGTTCGACCGTGGAAACCCATTCCCCGCCGCTCTTGATCACGTCCTTGAGCCGGTCGACGATGCGCAGCGCACCGTCGGGATCGCGCGCCGCGACATCTCCGGTATGAAGCCAGCCTCCGGCCCACAAGGCATCGGACGCGGCCTGCGTGGCGTGGCCCTGCGTCAGCCACGGCGCCCGCAGCACCAGCTCTCCTCCGTTTCCGTCCTCGATCCTTGCCTGAACGAACGGGATGGGGAATCCGGCCCGGCAGAGCGCTCCGGTATCCTCGCCATCCTCGCCGCGCGCCAGCGATATGACCGGCCCCGTCTCGGACATGCCATAACCGACCACCGTGGTGATCCCGGCACGCCGGGCCTCCCGTGCCAGCGCCTCCGGAAGAGCGGCCCCGCCGATCACCACTGTCCACGGCGCCAGCGATGAGCCCTCCGCCCCATTCGCATCGAGCAACATGCGCAGGATCGTCGGCACGCAGTGAGACAGGGTCACGCCTTCCCGCCGCTTCAGCGCGAGCAGCCGCGCCGGATCGTAGCGGCCCGGATAGACCTGCTTCGAACCCAGCATCGTCGCCACATAAGGCATGCCCCAGGCGTGAACGTGGAACATCGGCGTCATCGGCATATAGACGTCGGAACGCCGCATGCCCTGGCCATCGGGCTGGTTGGCCAGGGCTGCTGACAGCGCCAGCGTATGCAGAACCAGTTGCCGGTGCGTGAAGAAGACCTGCTTGGGATCGCCAGTGGTGCCGGTCGTGTGAAACGTGGTGGCGACCGCGTTCTCATCGAAATCCGCAAAGACGAAATCCGGTGAGGAGTCTGCCAGCAGCACCTCGTAATCGTCGCAAGTCGAGCCGGCCATGACGATCGCCTCTTTAATGGCAGGCTGTCCCCGCAACAGTTCGGCACAGATCGGCGCAAAGTCGGCGTTGTAAAGCAGGAGCGACGCCCCCGACTGCTCCAGCGTGAAGGCGATCTGGGCGGGCGAGAGGCGTACATTGACCGTCTGCAGCACCGCTCCCATCATCGGGATCGCGAAGTAGCATTCGAGATAGCGGTGGCTGTCCCAGTCCATCACCGCCACGGTGTCACCCGGCCTGACGCCCTTTCCGGCAAGCAGCGATGCCAGCCGCGCCACCCGCTGGGTGAAAACGGGATATGTCAGCCGCAAGTCTCCGCTGACGATCTCGGCCGAACTCTGACCGGCGACATTGGCAAGCAGGTGGCGGATCAGCAGCGGGCAGGAATAGGCCTCGGCCGCCGGGGTGTTCAATATCCGGGGAACATTCAAGAGAGGGTCTCCAGAGGAGGGAAGTCAGGCAGGGTTCGGGCAGGCGGCGCGGCGTGCGGTGTCCGGCCCCGAGACGGGATCGGCCCCGAGGCTGGCGTCACCGCCCTTCAATTCCGCAATCGAGAAGCGATCGGTGGCCTTGATCGTTTCCGCTATCATCGCCGTCTGCCGGGCCGCGAGGTCGGCATCCAGCTTGTCCATATGGCCGTTGGGGGCGATGCCGAGCAGATAGTTCGGCCCGGAAATGCACGCGACGTGCGGAATGCCGCTGTTGTGAAACACGCGCCCGGTGGTGTAGCCCGGCCCCTGTTCCACGGCATGTCTCAGCAGGTCGTGCCGCCTGATCCCGGCAACGATCTGCTCGGTCAGCGGCCCCGCTGTGGCCGGCCAGTTCATGTACTCGTTGTGGCCGGTGGCCGCGTAGCCCTTGCCGGGAACGTCGGCCCATTCGCTGGCGCCGAGGTGCTCGATCGTGAACGCTGCCGCCGCGCGCTTCATCAGATCCGGGTGGGCAAGCGCCCAGCCGGGCGCTTCGGGCATGTCGCCGCTCATGTGCCCGGGCCATCCCGCGAAGACGAGCGTCCGGCGCAGCCTTTGCGCCTCCGGCAGGCTGGCGAAATGACGCGCGAGTTGCAGCACGGCCATGCAGCCGTTTTCCTCGATGAAGTTCTGGCCATCGGTGTGCGTGTCCACGATCACCACTTCCTCGCTCTTTCCGGGGAGGATCGCGGTGATCTGCGGCACCAGCCCTTCCACCCATTCCGCATCGAGCGTGAGGTGCACGCTGCGCCCCGCCCTGGCCGCGGCACGCAAGGCTTCCCCCTGGTCCTGGCCGACGAACAACGCGGGCACTTTTGCCTTGTAGGGAGAGGCATGGGGCGAGAAATTGCCCGCGATCATTGCCGATGAAGCATCGAGAATGATCGCCACGCCCGCCGCGCCGCGTGCTGCAAGATCGTCCATCTGGAACGAGGGCATCGTCCAGAGCCGGTGATAATTCGTATCCAGCACGTCCGCCGCACTTTCCCCGCGCAAGTGGATGAAATGCGGGTGGACTATGCTGCTCAGCGCCATGCGCGGAAGATGCGCCTCGAAGACCAGCACGCTGCCTTTCGCAAATTCGGGCAGGCTCACGGGACCATCGGGCCCGAGTTCACCGGCATGGACGAGCGGCCCCGTCACCCCCTCCGGCCCGGTCGGCTGCGACCGGACGAAGTAGGCGACATTCGCGACTGCACGCCGCGCCGAGCCTTCGATCAGGTCGAGGCCCCAGCGCTTCGGCTCCCATCGGCGATAGGCATAAGCCTCGCATGGGCCGGGTTGCAGGCCGGCCGCGGTGAGTTCCCGGCCCAGCCAGTCCACGAACCGCAAGTGATTGGCATTACCCGGCAGGCGCGGGCCGAAATCCACCATCTGCTGGTAGTCTCGCCTGATCCGCTCGGCATCGGGGAGCGGCACCAGCGCACGATCCGATGCGGCGAATGCCCGTGCGGCGGGGTTGAGGCCTGCCGCCGCAATGGCTCCGGCCACCAGCGCCGCGCGGCGTGACAAAGGCGGGAAACTCGGCATCGTCTATACTCCGCGATCAGAATGTGAGGTTGATGCCGGCGGTGAACTGACGGCCGATAACGTCGTAAAGCTGGGGGTTCGTCGGGATGAACGCCACCAGCGTGCCGTTCGGCGCCAGTGGCGGATCGCGATCGAACAGATTGTTGATCGTCGCGTAGAAACGGAAGTTTTCGCCCACCCGGTAGGAGGCGGTAACGTCGGTATAGAAGACCGATTTCACGGTGTTGTCCTCGATCGTCACCGGTTCGTGCCGCGTCACGTCGTACCGGCCTGCCGCAATGAACCGCTCCTGCACGAAAAGATCGAAGGCGCCGCGCGTCCAGTTTAGGTTCCCCGTGGCGGTCCAGCGCGGGTTGGCGGTAAGGCCCACCTCCCCGGCACGGTCGGTCGAGGTGCCGTTGCTGATGTCCTGCCGCTGTTTCTGGAGATAGCTGGCGACAACGCGGAACTGCGTCGCCCCGCCCAGCATCCCGCCGCCGGGGCGGTAGCTCATCTCGAAGTCGATTCCCGCGCTTTTCACGCGGTTGAGATTGAGCGTCGGGGATTCGATGCGCGTGATCGCTCCGGCATCGTTACGGGTGATATTGGCGCAGAGCGCCGTCGCTCCCGCCAGGCACTGATCCAGCGTGATCTGCGGCGTCAGCGAGGAAATCACGCCGTCGAGATCGATCGAATAGTAATCCGCCGAAAACGTCAGTCCCGGCGCGAAAGCGGGGGTAAGCACGAGGCCGGCGGTGTAGGTCCTGGCGCGCTCGGGCTTGAGCTGGGCATTGCCCCGCGTGACCTGGATGATCGGCACGGTGACGCCGTTCTCGATCACCGAGCCGGTGTTCTGAACGGTGCCCGCGAACAGTTCGGGCACGTTGGGCGCCCGGATATCGCGCGAAACCGTGCCCCGCAGGCGGACACCCGAGACCGGCTCCCAGACAAGGCCGGCCTTCCACGTCGTCACCCCGCCGCTGGTGCTGTAATCGGTGTAGCGAACCGCCGCATTGAGATCGAGCGCGTGGAGGAACGGCAGGTCGCGCGCCAGCGGCACGGCGGCTTCGGCAAAGAGCTCCCACAAGTGATAGCCGCCCGAAACCGGGAAGACGTTGGTGAGCAGATAGCCGCCGGGCTGGTTGAGGTAAGCTGCTGGAAAACCGCGAATTCCGGTAGCGTCATTGACGCTCGGCCCGATGTCGTCGGAAACCTGGTCGAGCTCGATCCGCCGGTACTGCCCGCCCGCCGCCAGCGAGACTTCTCCCGCCCAGGTCGAGAACGGCCGCGCCCGTACCGAGATGTCGGCCACGTCCTGCGTGAAATCCGTCCGGTAGGCGGCCGTGCCTTCCACATAGTCGATCGCCTCCTGCGAAGGCGCGCCCTGACCGAAGAGGTTGAGCGGCACACAACCGGGGTAGAGACCGGGGTTGGTCAGGCTGACGCGGCAGACGATCTGGCCGCTGGCGGGATCGCGCACGGCATCGGCGGCGGCGTAGAGCCTTTCGAGCACCACGTTGTTGTCGGTCCGGATTTTCGTCCGGTTCTTGCTGTGGCCATAGTACCCTTCGACCAGCAGGTCCGAGGGCCCGGTGAAACGGAAGCCCGCCTTGAAATCCATCGTCCGCGCCTTGGCGGTGGCGTTGGCCGGGTCTCCGAAATCGAAGTTCAGGCGGCCCATCGCGAAGGCGGGAGTGTTGGTTGCGGTCAGCACCTGCTGCACGGAGGGATCGAGGAAAGCATTGCCGCTGTAGATCGTGAAGCCGTTGAAGCCGCCGAGGTTGAACTGCTGCACCTGGTTGTAGTGATTGCGCGCCAGGGCAAGGCTGCCTTCGCCGAACAGCGTCAGCGTCGGGGTCACGTCGAATTCGCCGTGCGCGAAGTAGCTTTGCGTGCGGATCGCGGCGGACAGGTTGCTGAACACTTGCGCGCCGTCGCCGCCCACCTGGATGAGGCCGGATTGCAAGGTGCCGCGAGAGAACGGCACGAGCGTGCCGTCCGGCGCGAACTGCTGCATCGCCAGCGGTCCGCTGAGGATCAACCCGCCGGGCTCCGCGGTCGAGGCGCGCAGGTCGTCGCGGAAGATGAGCTGGCCGGGGACCGCCGGATTGCTGAGGAAGCCGGTGGCCCGCCGCCCCCAGCTCCGCTCGGCGACGCTCTGCAGGCCGCCGGCATCGTAATAGGACGCGCTGGCGACGATCCGCCCGCGCCCTTCGGCGAAGCTGTGCCCGGCGGTGAGGCTGGCCTTGTAGGTGGGCACGTCGCCCCGCCCGGAAATGCCCGATTGCAATGTGGCCTTGAGACCGGTGAAGCGCGTGTCGAGCACGAAGTTCACCACGCCCGCCACCGCATCGGACCCGTAGGCCGCCGAAGCACCCCCGGTGACGACATCGACCCGCTTTATGAGCGGTTCGGGCAGGAGATTGATATCGGTGGAGCCATCCCGCGCGGAAGGCGCGGCGCGGCGGCCGTCCACCAGCACGAGCGTGCGCTGCGTGCCCAGATTGCGCAAGTTCAGGTAGCTGCCGGTTCCGGGGCCGGTAGCGGCGGTGAAGCCGCCGGTCGGCCGCGTGGAGCCGCGGAAGGCGGGAAGCTGGTTCAGCCCTTCCGCGATCAGGCCCGGCTGCGCCTTGGTGAGCGCATCGGACGAGATCACCGTCACCGGCGTCGGCGCCTGCGACCCGTCGCGGATGGCGCGCGATCCGGTGACGACGATGGCGGCGCCCTCCTGCGGTTCGGCCGGAGCCGCCGCGCGATCAGCCGCTTGCGCTATTTCCGCACCCGCTCCTTCCTGAGCCGAGACCGGCGCCGCGATCAATGCGGGCACACATGTCGATGCGAGCAGAATCCCTCGAAACATTCGCCGCCCTTTCAGTCGTGGGTCTGCGGCGCTTTTCGCACCGTCTGCCCATCCATCTCCTGACGGCGAAAGTCTCGCGTTGGACGGCGCGAGTCAATATATTTCTTTTCTCAAAAAGAAAGATGTTTGCGGGAACGTCAGCGCTCCGTTTCGCAAGCCTGCGCCGATGCGCAAAGCGCGCGGATTCCGCCGGCAACGAAAGCGGGAAGCCGGTCGGCGATACCGGCGAAATCCGAGGACCGGACTTCGCCTTTCGAAATCCGGTCGATGCGCCCGGTCTGCCCGAGCGAGAACGTGAAGGCGCCGGTGAGGAAGTGATACCCCCAATAGAGCGTCTCGATCGGGGCCTGCGGCATCAGGCGCTGCATGTCGGCGATGAGCACCTGGGAAACCTCGTCGAACACCTCGGACATCAGCGAGTGCATCGCGCCCTTCGAACTGTTCACATAGGCGACGATCGCCGCGTAATTGCGATGCCCCTCGTCCCGCTGGGCCATGTCGAAACCGGGGCGGACAAAGGCGTCGATCAGGCCCTCCAGCGTTCCCTTGTCGCCGTATTCCCGGCGATAGGCTTCCAGCGCTTCGTATCGGGCGGCATTGATGAGCGGGCCGCGCCGCCGGAAGACCGCCGCGAAAAGCTGCTCCTTGTCGCCGAAATAATAGCGCATCAGCGCGGTATCGACGCCTGCCATGGCCGCCACGCTCGCCAGCGTGGTGCCGTTGTATCCCTTGGACGCGAATTCCGCCTCGGCATGGTCGAGGATCAGCGTCATGGATTCCTCGCGCCGCTCGGCATTGGGACGGCGCGACGCAGGTTTCTTCTTCTCGTTCTGTTTTTTCGTCACTTACCGATCCCGGGCATGCTGCTCCGGCCGAAAGCACGACCGGGCTTGCTTCCCCAGATATCAATTTTGTCCGGCAAGTCGAAGCCGTAGACCGGCCCCTCCCACGATTTCCCTGTCGCAATCGCCGGCGCGAAGGCTCTCGCGATCGGTTACGACCTAGCGCCCGACGCTGGACAGGCGCACGAGATCGGAGCTTTCGCGGCTCGATGCATTGTCGGGATATTCGACAAGTCCGTCCGGCCGCAGGATCGTGAGGTCCGAATCCTCGACCGCGCCGTTGAGCGTTACCGGCCAGGTCACCGACATCGGCACCATCTGGCCCGGAATCCGGAAAGTATCGATCCGCCATGCCAGAATCTGGCTGGTCTCCGACATTTTCGCCGGATCGCCATCTCCATGAACGATGAAGAACCCGATCGGAGCGGGCACGCATGTCGTGGAGATCAGCTCGTAATCCATCCGGTTCTCCATGACCATGCCCCCATCGCGCCCGTCCGGAACGGACATTTGCGGCGCTCATGCCGATCTACCGCAATTCGGCTTACGGCAAACTTACAAGGTGGCAAGGCACGTTCATGCCCGCGAACCACTGCGCTCTGCGGGCGCACTTGCGCGAAGTTCGGCCCATCGGTTGCACGGCGCGTCCCGGCGGCGCAACCAAATGGCCTGCCCGCGCGCTTTCCCGCATCATGGACGCGCCTCTCCACAGCGACGATCGGGAAGCCCCGCCCGGCAATCCACACCGGGCGCGCGCCTTGCGCATCCTGCGCAATGTCGTGCTCGTGCTGGTCGGCGCGATCTTCGCGGTGTGGCTGGTGCTGTTCGTGACCAAGGGCCGTTTCCTCAAGCACTCGTTCGAGCGGATCGCCACATCGATGACCGAACGCAAAGTCAGCGTGAGCGGAGACTTCCAGCTCTACTTCGCGCCGCTGCGGATCAAGTTCGTGGCCGAAGGGCTGGACGTTGCCAACCCGCAATGGGCTAAACGGCCCAGCTTCTTCGCCGCCCGCCGCATGGAGGCGCGGATCGCGCCGCTTTCGCTCCTGTTCGGCCGCCGGCACTTTCACAGCCTTGACCTGACGCAGGGCGAGGCCGATCTCGAATGGGATGCCGCACACCGGCACAATACCTGGACTTTCGGCAGTTCCGGCACCGGCAAGCCGCTTGAATTCCCGCGCATCGACCGCGCTGCCGTTTCCGGCACCCGCATCCGCTACAGCGACCCGCAGATGCCGCTCACGGCCGACCTCCTGGTCGATCCCGTGGTTTCCACGGACGCGCGGATCGGCAAGGCCGTGGCGGTTCGCGGCACCGGCACATTGCGCAGCACCCCGTTCCAGGTCGAGGCGCGCCTGCTCACCCCCGATGCCACGGTCAATCGCGGCCGCAACGCGCTGGAGGCGCACATCCGGGCAGCGAACAACGTTATCGACGTATCGGGCACCCTGCCCTCGATCGCCGATGTCGAACGCGTCCCCCTTCGCGTGCGCGCGCAGGGCCGCGATCTCTCCGAACTGCTGGGCATCATAGACGTCGCGATCCCGCAGACCCGGCGCTACGCCCTGAAAGCGCAGATGGTGAAGGACGGCGAGACTTACCGCTTCACCGGCATGACCGGCACGTTCGGCCAGTCGGACCTGTCCGGCCGCTTCACGGTGACCAACGCCAAGCGCCTGCGGCTTGACGCCACCCTCGCCACGCGGCGGCTGGACATCGTCGATGCCGCTCCGTTCATCGGCTACAATCCCGATATCGTCGCCTCGAAAGGCGCGGTCGCGGCGGCGGCGGCAACGGGCGCGGGCGCGCAGCGCGTCCTGCCCGACGCCGCCCTGCCGGTGGAGGCGATGCAGCGCTTCGATGCCGGGCTGGACTGGAAAGTCGGCGTGGTCCGCTCGCGCAATGTGCCGGTGCAGGACATCTCGCTGCGGCTTGCGCTTGAACAGGGCCGGCTCAAGCTTTCGCCGCTGACATTCTCGATGGCGCGGGGCGACGTGTCCGCCGATCTCGTTTTCAACACCCGCCAGCGCCCTTCCGCCGTCAGTTACGATATCCGCCTCTCGCCCACGCCGATGGGCCGCCTGCTGTCGGGCTACGGCGTGGCGGAAGCGGGAACTTCCGGCACCATCCGCGGGCGGATCAAGCTGGAGGGGCGCGGCGATACCATCCACGATTCCCTTGCCACCGCATCCGGGCGGCTGGCTTTTGTCATGCCGCAAGGCACGTTCTGGACCCGCAACGTGCAGCTGGCCGAACTGGACCTCGGCACTTTCGCGTCGAAGATGTTCGAGGGCAAGCTCAAGAAGCCGGTCGAGATCAACTGCGGACTGGTGGCCTTCACCGTTCGCGGCGGCCTGGCGGCGGCCGACCCGATCCTGATCGACACCAGCAAGAACGTCATCACCGGGCGCGGTGGCTTCAGCTTCGATACCGAGGCGGTAGACCTTGCGATCCGTGCCGACGGGAAGAAGTTCAGCCTGTTCTCCGGCCAGTCGCCCGTCGGGATTCACGGCCACTTCGCGAAGCCCTCGCTCGACATCGTCAGCAAGCAGCTGGTCGGCCGGGCCGGGGTGGGGCTCGGCCTTGCGGTGGTTGCCACGCCGGTTGCCGGGCTGCTCGCCTTCGTGGACGTGGGCGACGCCAAGTCCGCCGCCTGCGGCCCGGTCCTCGCCGGGGCGACAGCAGCCGCGCAGCGCACCTCCAGGGGCAAACCGCGCGACGATCTGGGCAAGGCGGACAGCCGGAAAAAGTGACGGAGTCCTTTCGAACAAAGCGATTTTTGCGCGGCGCACGCCTTGCGCCTCGTCCCGGCCGAGGCACGGCTTGCCCATTAACGCCCCACATTTGCGATAGGCGTGCCTATGGGGGCGGTCCATCGCTTGATGCCCTGACGGGTATCGCACCCTTTCACGGCCGCCCTGCGGCCGCTCCCACCGGCTGATCGTGGCGCGCCCTTGCGTGCCTGCGCCGGTTCCATCGGAGACGTACATGACCAAACCCCATGCGCATCATGCGCATTTCGGCTGGTTCAAATCCAGCCGCGACCTCGTCGTAGACGATGTCACGCTGGTGGACCGCTCGCAGCTCAATCGCGCGGTTGCCGCCGCCGCGCTCGGCAATGCCATGGAATGGTTCGATTTCGGCGTTTACGGCTATATCGCGGTAACCCTGGGTCATGTCTTCTTCCCCACCGGCAATCCCGCCGTCCAGCTTATCGCCACGCTGGCGACGTTCGCCGCCGCCTTCCTGGTGCGGCCGCTCGGCGGGCTGGTGTTCGGCCCGCTCGGCGATCGGTACGGCCGCCACCGGATCCTCGCGCTGACGATGGTGATGATGGCCGTGGGCACCTTCGCCATCGGACTGATCCCTTCCTATGCCAAGATCGGCATGGCCGCGCCGCTGCTGCTGCTGCTGGCACGGCTGGTCCAGGGTTTCTCGACCGGCGGGGAGTACGGCGGCGCCGCGACGTTCATCGCCGAATACTCCACCGACCGGAACCGCGGGCTCATGGGAAGCTGGCTGGAGTTCGGCACGCTGGGCGGCTACATCGCCGGGGCCGGCACGGTGACCGCGCTGCAATTCGCGCTGAGCGATGCCGACATGCTGGCCTGGGGCTGGCGCATCCCGTTCCTGATCGCCGGCCCGCTTGGCCTGCTTGGCCTCTACATGCGCCTGAAGCTGGAGGAAACGCCCGCCTTCCGCATCTATTCGGAGCAGGCCGACAGGCGCGAAAGCGAGCGCCCCGGACTGCGCGCCCTGTTCAGGGGCCACTGGCGCCAGCTTCTGAAGTGCGCCGGACTGGTGCTGGTATTCAACGTCACCGATTACATGCTGCTCACTTACATGCCCAATTACCTGAGCGTGACGATGGGCTATGCGGAGAGCAAGGGGCTGCTGCTGATCATCATCGTCATGCTGGTGATGATGCCGCTCAACGTGCTTGGCGGCCTGTTCAGCGACCGGCTGGGGCGGCGGCCGATGATCATCGGGGCCTGCGCGGCGCTGTTCCTGCTGGCGATCCCTTCGATGCTGCTGATCGGCACCGGCAACGACTGGCTGATCTTCCTCGGCCTGATGACGCTGGGCGTGGCGCTGGTCTGCTTCACCAGTTCGATGCCCTCCACCCTGCCCGCGCTGTTCTACACCCCGGTGCGCTACAGCGCGCTGTCGATCGCGTTCAACCTCTCGGTCTCGCTGTTCGGAGGGACGACGCCGCTGGTCACGGCATGGCTGGTCGAACGGACCGGCGATCCCCTCATACCCGCCTATTACCTGATGGCGGCCGCCACCATCGGCATCGCCACGATGCTGCTGGTCCGGGAAACCGCCGGGATGCCGCTGCGCGGATCACCCCCCGCGGTGGAGACCAGGGCCGAGGCGATCGCCCTTGTGCGGAGCGACCAGCCGGTCACGGTGGACAGCAGCATGCCCCGTGCGCCCGAACCCGCTGCCGCCCCGGTCGGCGCGCTCCCCGCCTGACGCCGCGCTGACAGATGAAGCGACGGCGGCGGATATGCGCCGCCGCCGTCGCTCACGCGGCTACTTGCGCTTGGCCGGACGCAGGGCCGGCGCGGGATTGTCGAAAATCCAGTTGAGATAGGCCGCGATGCGGATGCCCGCCCGTTCGAGCCGGTCGTCCACCTCCTTGCGGTGCTGGTAGGCATAGTCCCACGAAAGCGCGGGGTCTGCCGGGTAGATCGTCTTGCGCAGGGCGATGCTCTCTCGCACCCAGACGGCCGGGTCGCGCTCGTTCCATTGCACGACCTGCTCGGGCGTGATCGCGCGGGACAGCCAGCCCGCATATTCCGAATAGGACAGCGATCGCTGTTCGATCAGCCCCGAATCCCACACCGAATGCAGGTTCGTGGCATTGCCGAACCACGTCACCTTCACGGTGTTGCCGCCGCGATCGTCTCCGCCACCGGCATGGAGCGGCTGGTGCAAATCGCCGATGATGTGGACGATGAAACGCAGCGCCGTGCGCCGGTCTTCCTGCGAGGCCTGCGGATCGCGCAAGGTCGCCGTGAAACGCGCAAGCGCGGTCAGCGCGTCGCCTTCGGGCGGGGCGTCGGACGGCTTGTAGGCGTCGCCCTCGCGCACGGTGACGTAGTGCCACGGGCTGGCCGTCTTCTTCCAGAATTCGGCCGGATCGGACTTCATGTCGTCGGGCCAGGTCGCGGCTTCGGCCAGATCCTCGGTCCCAAGCAGGATCCTGACATTGGCGCGGGCCATGCCGCTCAGGTTCTCCTGCGCGATGGCGCCGGTGATGCGATGGCCGATCGGCCCCCAGGCCTGGGCCGGCGAAGCCATTGCGGCAGCGGAAACGATTGCAAAGGTGAGATAACGCATCGGGCGTCCATACAACAACGCTATCGCCCTGCCACGCCCGGATTTTCAAATGTGGACATTGCACGGGACGCACGCCATGGCGCGCGCCATCGATTGTCCGGTTCATCGAGCCTTAAGCACGATTCGGGCTGATCGCCGCTCTCGTATCCCGCCCGCCGTTCATCCCTTCGGACAAGACGCAATGCCTTCGACGCAGCCATCCTGGTCCGTGCCAGCTCCTTCCGGCACGGCTTTCGGCGATCCCGGCCCTGCAGGCCCGGTTCCCGCCTGCGCCGCCGGCATGGTGACGGCCCCGTCAGCCACCGCGCCGCGCCCGGCACAGGCGTTCATCGTGCGCGGCCCCGCGATCAGGCGGCATTTCCTCGCGGGACTGCTGCTCAGCCTTGTCGTCCTGTCCGTGCTGATGCATTTCGCCCGGCTTCACATCGATCCGCTGCGCGCCAGCAACCTGCCGTACTACGCGGCGGGACTGGTGGCCGCCGCGCTGCGTTTCGCGCTGCCCCGGACAAGCTGGCGCCATGCGGAGGCAGTGGCCCGGTTCAGCGAATACGCAGCGCTCTTCACGCTCATCTCGCTCATGGGCGCTACCGCCAGCTACCCGGTCGCCGCGCTGACCCACGGCTATGCCGACGTGGCCCTGCAGCGAATGGACATGGCCATGGGGTTCGACTGGCTCGCATGGTACCGGCTGGTCGCGGCCCACCCCGCGCTCCAGTTCCTGGGAACGGTGACCTATCGCAGCATCTACGTAACGCCCGTGCTCCTGCTCTGGACCGCCGCCCGCAGCGGTCGTCAGGACGAGGCCTACCGGTTCATCGCCGGGTTCTGGCTGGCGGCGATCGTCACGCTGGTGGTGTTCAGCCTCATGCCCGCAGTCGGCCCGTTCTCGCACCTCTGGCACGGGCCGATCGCCTACATGCCCGAAAGCGAGCTGTGGCAATCGGGCCTGATCCCGGCCCTGCGCGCCCATGCCGTGCATGTGGTGGACCTCGGCCAGTTGCGCGGCATCGTGTCCGCACCCAGCTTCCACACGGCCGCCGCCGTCCTCTATATCGTGGCAGGCTGGCGCAACGCATCGCTGCGCTGGCCGATCGTGGCGCTCAATGCGGCCATGCTGCTCTCCACCCCGGTGGAGGGAACCCATTACCTGATCGACATGATCCTCGGCGCGGTGGTGGCCTCGCTCTCGCTCGCCCTGATCCGCCTTTACGAGCGCATCGCCGCAAGCTGAAAACGGCGGCGGCCTTACTCCGGCGCCTTTTCCGACTGGGCAGCAGCAAGCAGCCGGGCGCCCGGACCTTCGGATGCGAGCTGATCGCCCGGATTGCGCAGCGGGCAATCCTCCAGCGAGAGGCATCCGCAACCGATGCAACTGTCCAGCTGGTTGCGAAGCTGGATCAGGCTGGTGATGCGCTCGTCCAGCATCGCGCGCCAGTCCCGGTTCAGGACGTCCCACTGCGCCGCAGTGATCGGCATGGCCGGAAAGCGGTCCAGATGTTCCTTGATGAGCGAAAGCGGCAGGCCCGCGCGCTGGGCGATCCTGATGATCGCCACGCGCCGCAATATCCGGCGTTCGTAGCGCCGCTGGTTCCCCTCGGTTCGCCAGCCTTCGATCAGGCCCTTCTTCTCGTAGAAGTGGATCGTCGACACCGGCACGCCGCTGCGCTGCGCCACTTCGCCCACGGTCAGCGACCGGCTATTTTCCGCCACCCTCTATTCCTCAATCATGGTTCAGGATTTCCACGCGCGTATAGCCGTTAAAACCGCGCGAACATAATCGCTAAACACCCGCATCCTGATCGGAAAATACGATATTGACCTTAACTATAGTTGAGGTTGTAAGAGGCGTGTCGGCTTGCTCCGCGCAAGCTTCCCCCCATGGGAAATCCCCAAGAGGAGCCGACATGATCCTGTTTTACGAGCCCTTGAACCCGGCGATCCGTCCGCCGCTCGGCAAGCCTGCCGCGCACCGGATGGGGACCGGGCGGCAAGCGCCGCCCTGCACCGCCGCGCTTCCCCAGGCGGATGGCGGCACCTCCGGCCATGGCATGGCGGGGTGACGGCCATGGAGGAAACTTCGTCAGGCGAAACGCGCGCCCGGCCGGTTCGCGCCGTAGCGGTCACCGGCGTCGCCCTCGCCGCTCTTCTCGGCGGCCTTTTCCTCTGGCGCGGGCTGCGCAGCGGCGCCGAGGAGCAATGGCCGCAGCAGGCCGTCCCTGTCGCTGCGGTGATCGCCACGCCGCGCGAAGTGCCCCAGGCGATCGAGGCCATCGGCGCCTTGACGGCGGTGCGCGAAGTCACGCTTTCGCCGGAAGTGGCGGGACGCGTTTCCGCGATCCAGTTCGAAGCCGGGCGGCAGGTCTCCGCCGGAGACCTGCTCGTGCAACTCTACGACGGGCCGGAACGCGCCGACAGGCAGGCGGCGGCGGCCCGGGCGCAGTTCTCGCAGCTTCAGTTCGCCCGCTCGAACGGACTGGCGCCCACCGGCGCGGAACCGCGCGAACTGCTCGAACAGCGCCGCGCCGAACGCGACCAGGGCCTGGCATCGGTCAGGCAGATCGACGCTAGGCTGGTGCAGAAGCAGGTGCGGGCGCCTTTCGCGGGGCAGCTCGGCATCCGCCGCGTCAATCTTGGCCAGTATCTCAACCCCGGCGATCCCGTCGTCACGCTGACGGCGCTCGATGCGCTCTACGTCGAATTCGCGGTTCCGCAGCAGGAACTGGCGCGGCTCAAGCCCGGTGCCGGCGTCGCCGTCTCCACCGACGCCTTCCCCGGACGCACTTTCACCGCGCGCGTCAATGCCGTGGAGCCACAGATCGGCAAGGACACGCGCAACGTCACGGTGCAGGCCCGGCTCGCCAATCCCGATCGCGCGCTGCGACCCGGCATGTACGTCACCGCCGCAATCGCCCTGCCCCCGCGCAAGGACGCGCTGGTGGTGCCCGCCACCGCGATCCAGACATCCGCACAGGGCGACAGCGTGATCGCGGTGCGCGGCAGGGATGCCCGCAAGGGCGGCACGGCGGAGATCGTGCCGGTGCAGGTCGGCGCGCGGATCGGCAACGCAGTGGTCGTGACAGACGGCATCCGCGCGGGAGACGTCATCGTTTCCGAAGGCCAGCTTCGCGTCCAGCCCGGCGCGCAGGTCAGGGTCACCAGGCTTTCCGCGCAGGAGGCCCGCTGACATGCGCTTCACCGATCTGTTCATCCGCCGCCCGATCCTGGCGATCGTGGTCAGCCTGCTGATCCTGCTCGTCGGCCTGAGCGCGGTCTTCGCCCTCCAGATCCGCCAGTATCCGCGCATGGAAAGCGCCACGATCACCATCGACACCGGCCTTCCCGGCGCGACGCAGGACGTCATGCAAGGCTTCGTGACGACGCCGATCGCCCAGTCCATCGCGACTGCTGGCGGCATCGAGTACCTCACCTCCACCTCCACGCAGGGGCGGAGCCATATCGCCGCCAAGCTCGTGCTCAACGCCGATGCCGACCGCGCCATGACCGAGGTTCTCGCCAAGGTGCAGCAGGTCAAGTACCGGCTGCCGGAAGGCGTCACCGATCCGGCCATCGCCAAGATCACCGATGGCGCCTCGGCCATCCAGTACGTCGCTTTCACCAGCGAGCGGCTTTCCGCCTCGCAGATCGCGGACTTCGTGAACCGCGTGGCGCGCCCGCTCATCACTTCGGTGCCGGGCGTCGCCTCGGCCGAGATCAGCGGCGGCGCGCCGCCCGCGATGCGCATCTGGGTCGATCCCGTCAAACTCGGCGGACGCGGCCTTACCGCCGGCGATATCGGCGCGGCCCTGCGCGCCAACAACGTCCAGGCCGCCCCCGGACAGCTCAAGGGCGCGAGCACCGCGATCAACATCACCGCGGGCACGGACCTGCGGGATGTGGAATCCTTCCGCCAGATGGTCGTCAAGGGCGGCTCTTCCGGCGGGCTGGTGCGGCTTGGCGATGTCGCAACGGTCGAACTCGGCGCCCAGAACTACGACGCGCAGGCACTTTCGGCGGGGCACAAGTCCGTAACCGTGGCGATCGCTCCCACACCGGACGGCAATCCGCTGGAAATCGTGGCCGGCGTGAAGGCGCTGCTGCCGCAGATGCAGCGCGTCGCCCCGCCGGGTCTCGAAGTCCGCAGCCAGTTCGACACCGCACACTTCGTGGAAGCCTCGATCGACGAAGTGGAACATACGCTGATCGAGGCGGTGGCCATCGTCATCGTCGTGATCTTCCTGTTCCTCGGCACGTTCCGCGCGGTCATCATTCCTGTCGTCACCATCCCGCTTTCGCTGCTGGGCACGGCGGCGCTGATGCTGGCCTTCGGCTTTTCGCTCAACCTTTTGACCCTGCTGGCGATGGTGCTGGCGATCGGCCTGGTGGTGGATGACGCCATCGTCGTGGTGGAGAACATCCACCGCCATATCGAGGACGGCGCCAGCCCGATCGAGGCCGCGCTACGGGGCGCGCGGGAGATCGTCGGCCCGGTAATCGCGATGACCATCACGCTGGCGGCGGTCTATGCCCCCATCGGCCTGATGGGCGGGATGACCGGCGCGCTGTTCCGCGAATTCGCCTTCACGCTGGCCGGTTCAGTGATCGTCTCGGGCGTGATCGCGCTCACTCTGTCGCCGATGATGAGCAGCCGCCTGCTTCACGCCAAGATGGGCGAGAGCAGGCTGGAAAAGGCGCTGGAGCGCGCCATGCACGGCCTTACCGCACGGTACGACCGCCTGCTGGGCCGCACTCTTGCCGCACGGGGGGCCGTGCTTCTGGCGGGCCTTGCCATACTGGGCGCCAGCGTGGTGTTCTTCACCGGCGCTGCCCGCGAACTCGCCCCGCAGGAGGACATGGGCTACGTCTTCGTCCAGACCAAGGCCCCGCAATACGCCAATGTCGATTACACCGCGCGGTTCAGCGCCGAAGTCGAGGCGCTGTTCCACAAGGTGCCCGAATATGCGGACAGCTGGTTCGACATGGGCGGCGCGAACGGCTCCAACATGGGCTTCGGCGGCATCATCCTGAAGGAATGGGCGGACCGCACCCGCAGCGCCGATCAGGTTCAGGCCGAGATCGCCGGGTCGGCCGCCGCCGTCACCGGGGTCTACACCGCCGCATTCCAGGACAGCCCGCTCCCGGCGGGCAGCGGCGGCCTGCCGGTGCAGATGGTGATCCGCTCGTCTGACGAGTTTCCCGAAATCCATCGCACGCTGGAAGCGCTCAAGGGCGCGGCATGGGGCAGCGGGCTGTTCGCCTTCGTCGATGCCGACCTCGCGTTCGACAGCCAGGAAGCCCACGTTGCCATAGACCGCGCCAAGGCGGGCGAACTGGGCGTCTCGATGGCGGAGATCGCCGATACGCTGGCGCTGATGGTGGGCGAAAACTACGTCAACCGGTTCAACTGGCATGACCGGTCCTACGACGTCATCACCCAGGTCCCGCAGGACCGGCGCCTGACGCCGGACAGTCTCGGCGGCTTCTACGTGAAGACCGGGTCCGGCAGCCTCGTGCCCCTGTCCACCGTGGCCAGCATCACGATCAATCCCCAGCCCAACAAGTTGCCGCAGTTCAACCAGATGAACTCCGCGACGATCTCGGCCGTGCTGATGCCCGGCGTCACGATGGGTCAGGCGGTGGACTTCCTGAAGGCCCAGCCGCTGCCGCCGGGCATGACCGTCGACTGGCTGTCCAACAGCCGCCAGTACGTGCACGAGGGCAACCAGCTCACCGTCTCGTTCGCCTTCGCGCTGGTGGTGATCTTCCTCGTGCTGGCCGCCCAGTTCGAAAGCTTCCGCGATCCGCTGGTCATCCTCGTCACCGTGCCGCTCGCGGTCTCGGGCGCGCTGGTGCCGCTCTACCTCGGGTTCACCACGCTCAACATCTACACGCAGATCGGCCTCGTCACCCTGATCGGGCTGATTTCCAAGCACGGAATTCTCATGGTCTCCTTCGCCAACGAAATGCAGCACGCGCACGGCTGGAACCGCGCCGAAGCGATCCGCCATGCCGCCGCCGTGCGCATGCGCCCGATCCTGATGACGACGGCGGCGATGGTCGCGGGCCTCGTTCCCCTGCTCTTCGCGGGCGGCGCGGGCGCGGCCAGCCGCTTTGCCATCGGCATCGTGGTGGTCATGGGGATGCTGGTCGGCACGCTGTTCACGCTCTTCGTCCTGCCCACGATCTATACGCTGCTCGCCGGGGATCATCGCCCGAAAGCCCGGGCAGAGGCCGACAGCGCGCCTGGCGAAGGAGGGCTGGCCCATGCGTAAGCGCCCGATCGCAGCCGCGCTCTGCACGCTGCTCGCCGCAGCCTGCGCGGCGGGGCCGGACTACCGCCGCCCTACCGCCCCCGCCTCGGCCGGAGAAGCCTTCGTGACCCGCGCAGAGGGGATCGATCCGGCGTCTCCCCTGCCCGACGACTGGTGGCGGCTCTACAACGATCCCGTGCTGGACGATCTCGTCGCCCGCGCCTTTGCCGCCAACACGGATCTTCGCGCGGCATCCGCCAACCTCGCCAAGGCACGCGCGGTCCTGTCCGAAGCGCGCGCCGGGCGCCTGCCTTCGACCGCGCTTTCGGCGGGCGGCGGCTACGGCGATTCCGTGCAGTTCGGCGGCGGACAGGGCGGATCGGCCCAACTGGCAGGCGCTCAGTGGTCCGGAAACGCTTCCGCATCGCTGTCATGGGAAGCCGACCTGTTCGGCCGCGTGAGCCGCACTGTCGAGGCCGCGCAGGCAGATACGCAAGCGGTCGAGGCCGCGCGCGACGGCGTGCGCGTGCTGGTGGCGGCGGAAACCACCCGCGCCTATCTCGGCGCCTGCGCCAATGCCCATGCGCTGGAGGTCGCCCGCGAATCCGCCACGGCATCGGCCCGCAGCCGCGATCTGGTTTCCGCGCAGGAGAAGGCAGGCTCAGCCGCCCGCTTCGATGTCGAGCGCGCCGCAGCCGCCGCGGCCGGTTCCCGCGCCGCGATCCCGGCGCTGGAAGCGCAGCGGCAGGTCGCGCTGTTCGAACTGGCGGCGCTGCTAGGGGAGACACCCCGCTCCATCCCCACTGCGGCGCAGGCCTGTTCCCGTCCGCCCGATCTCGCCGGCACACCGCCCTTGCCGATAGAAGACGGCGCCGCACTGCTGCGGCGCCGGCCGGACCTGCGCGAGGCCGAACGACGGCTGGCGGCGGACACCGCGCGGATCGGGGTGGCGACGGCCGATCTCTATCCCCGGATCAGCCTTGGCGGTTTTGGCGGCTTCCTGCGCAGCGAAACGGTGAAGGGCAGTGATTCCCTGTCCTTCTCGCTCGGCCCGCTGGTTTCGTGGAGCTTCCCCAACATGGCGACCGCACGCACACGGTTGCGGCAGGCCGAAGCGCAGGGCGACGTGGCGCTGGCGACGTTCGACGGCCGCGTGCTCACCGCCCTGAAGGAAGTCGAACAGGCGCTTGCCCGCGTGGCCCAGGGCCAGCGCCGTCTCGACGATCTTGCCGAAGCCGAAGCCAGCGCCCAGCGGGCGTGGGCCCTTGCCGACCTGCGCTACCGCGCGGGTTCGATCTCGCTGCTCGACCTGCTGGTGGCGCAATCGGCGATGCTGGAAGCACGCTCCGTCCATGCAGCCGCACTCACGCAGCTTTCGTCGGATCGGGTAGACCTGTTCAAGGCCCTTGGCGGCGGATGGCGTCAGGAAAGCACGGCGGAAAGCGCGAAACGCTGAGGTTCGCCCGCCCGCACCGACATTCGCGGCGCGCGCCATCCGGCGCGTCGATCCTCGCGAATGGGAAAAAGTGCAGCCGCAGGAATGCGCGCTGCGAATAGAGGCCGCTGGCGATGGCGGCGGCGCGGGCCGAAATCGATCATCCGCGCGGCAGGCCCCCTAACGGGCAACCTGCATCAGGAGTCCAAGGGTGTGCGTGCGCTACACGCGCGCGCCCCTGGCACTCAGGCAGCCAGCGGCAGTTCGCGGGCAACAGTCTCGGGCTCGGCAGCGACGGGCGCTTCGGCAGCAGCAGCAGCGGTTTCCGCAAGAGCGGGCATGTGACGTTCGGCCATCACGACATCGCGGCGATAGGCGAAATAGAGGGACATCAGAGAGAACATCGGGATACCTCGTGAAGCAGCGTTCTGCTGCATTGCAACATGTCTGCTATGTGATCCCCGATGGCTCTCGCTGCAAATGCAAGCACCTCGCCTTCGGTTGCAAATCGCGCAACCTACCGATTTGGCCTTCCCCGAGCCGTAAAGTGTGCCCCTGCACGTCCAACGCAAGACGCGGCCTTCCGCTACGAAATGTCTTAAAACGGCTGATTTTTGCGGATTGAATGTCGATACAGGCGGATACCGCTGCCGGTTCGACTGCCATCCCCTTGGCAATCACGACGGCGAATTCGCCCCGATCAGGGCTGAGGCGCACGCTTGCGGTGACAACAACTCAGCCCTCCATTGCATCGCAACGGACGCGAAATGCCGTGAGACTCGCGAAACTGCGCAAGGCAATTCACCCGAACTTCTTTCTATTGCGCGAAACGCAAGATTCAGCGCGTAAAGCGGCATCGACTTGCGCGGCGCGGCCTGCGCCTCAGCAAACGGATCGATCCCCCCGACAGGCAGGCGACAGCGCGGCCCACCACCTCTTCGGGGGAGACCCGGCCCAGATCGACCGATGGCTGCGAGGCCGCACCATCGCCGGACAGCGCATATGTGCCGTCACCCGCCCGCCTGCCGAGCCGCTTGACCATCATCGGCTCTCCGCACCGGTGCACACAGACGATGTCGCCCTCACCCGGCGAAAACCAGCGCCCGCGCCGCCGCAGGAGGATGTAGTCACCCTCGCGCAAGGTCGGGAGCATGCTGCGCCCCCGGACCCGGACGAGCATCCAGCCAAGCCACCAGCCCGCGCTCACAGCACCGGGTAGACCACCTCGATCGACGGCGGATAGGGACAGGGACGGCGCACCGTCTCGATGTCCTTGGTCACCCAGAATATCTCGGCAAAGCGATTGACCAGTTCGACCAGCTTTTCGCCGTCGGCCCGGTGCACATCCTGCTTGCAGGCGCTGCCGACCATCATGATCCGGTGCGCCAGGTCGTGGATCTCGGGATATTTCTCGATCTGGGGCGCCTTGAAATAGTCGCCCCAGATAACGCGGATTTCGGACTTCACCTTCTCCGCCTCGATCTCCTTCATCGCGATGTTGCGCGACATGGTGTTGTGCCGGGACACCGGATCGGCATCGACCTTCGCCGCGATCTCGTGAAGGATATCCATCATCCGCACCACCGAAACGGCCGCGATCAGCGCCGGGCCGGGATCGTAGATCTTGCAGGGAATGTCGCAGTGGGCCTGGGCTTCCTCGATGCCGGGAATCCGGTCGAGCATGTTTCTGATGAAGAACATCGGCAATCCCTCAATGTCTGGGAGAAAACTCGTCAATGAACCGCAGCGCGATCGCGCGGGCACAGCTTCCATCCACCGCGACATTGCCGAAACGGCGACAAAGCGCGAACAGCAATCAGCCCGCCGCCAGCAGCAACCCGGCCCCGGCCGCGACACCGCCGACGATCCGGGCTGCCGAACGGGCGCGTCCCTGCGCAAGCCCCGCCATGGCCACGCCCGCCGCGATGCCTGCCGCATGAAGGCCGAGCGTGCCGGCAAGGAAGCCGAGGATATAGCGGCTGGACACCATCCCGTCCGCTTCGGCGCCGTGGGCATGGCCGTGGAGGAGTGCGGTGGCTCCGACAAGCACTGCCGCTGCCGCCAGCGGCAGGCGCGCCTGCAGCGCGACGATCAAACCGAGCGCGATAACCGATAGAGCGATGCCGAATTCGACGGCCGACGCGCCGATCGCCGCAGCGCCGATCGAACTGCCCGCCGCCATGCCGGCAAGGAACGTCGCCGGCAAAATCCAGATCGCCCGCCCGCCCAGTTGCACGGCGAGCAGACCCACCAGCACCATCGCCAGAACATGGTCGGCCCCTGACAGCGGATGCACGAACCCTTCGATGAAGCTGGCCTTATGTTCATGGCCCGGATGCGCCAGTGCCGTGGCGGGAAGCAGGAACGCGAAAGCAGCGGAAAGGACGGGGATCGAGGTTTGCATCCGCATGAACGGCTCCTTCCAGTAAGGGAACGAAGCCTATAATTCATGCTAATGATTCGCAATAGTATTTAGAGAACTGGTCTATCGGGCTTCCAGAACCATGTTGAACGGACCCTCCGTGGCCCGCCTGACAGCGTGGAAACCGCCGTCATGAAGGATTTGCGCCAGCCTCGCTTCCCCGGCCTGCGCCCCGAGCCCCTCACCCACCTCCTGATCGAGCGAAGTCGGAACGCAGATCATCGTGGAGGCATTGTAATAGAGCCGCCCGACGGGGTTGAGATTGTCTTCTGGCCGGTCTCCCGCGATCGGCTCGACGATCATCCAGGTGCCGCCCTGCACCAGAATCCGCCTCATGTGAGCAGCGCAGCCGCGCGGATCGCCCATGTCGTGCAGACAGTCATACATGGTCACGAGGTCGAACCCGGTTTCCACAATGTCCTTCGCCTTGGCGACCCGGAAGTCGACCCGTTCGGCAAGGCCATGTTCGGCAGCATGGCGGCGCGCTTCCTCGATCGACGGTTCGTGGAAATCGTATCCGGTGAAATGGCTCTCGGGATAAGCCTTTGCCATCAGCAGCGTGGAGAATCCCACGCCGCAGCCCACGTCCGCAACCGCGGCGCCGGCGCGCAGCCGCTGCTCCACACCTTGAAGTGCGGGTATCCAGTTCTGCACGATGTTGTTGACGTAACCGGGGCGGAAAAACGCCCCCGTGGCACAGAACAGGCATCCGGCATGGTCGCCCCAGCGCACCCCTTCCCCGGTTCGAAAACACGCCTCCACCTTCGGTTCGGCCTCGATCATCGCGGCGGCAAGTTCGAACGCTCCGGCAAGATAGACCGGACTGTCCCGGTGAACGAACACCATCGCCTGCTCGGGTGAAAGGCTGAACCTGCCGCTCGCCGGATCATAGGCCAGATAGCCGTTCGCCGCCTGCGCCATGGCCCATTCGCGGACATAGCGTTCGTGAAGACCCCCGGCCCGGCCTGCCAGTTCCTCGGCCGAAGCCGGTGCCTGCGCCAGCGCATCGAACAGGCCAAGTCGTATTCCGATCCTGACGGTAGGCACGCTGAGCGCGCCGCCGAGATCTCCCAGCATCTTTCCGACAAAGGCATGAAGCCTCGCCTCGTCGAGCGGTTCCGTCATGGCACCCTCCAGCGACTCTTTCAGTTGCTGCTGGCGCCGGAGACTAGCACATCGGGCGCGTCACGCGGGGCGCCGGAGGTGTGACTATTATGGATGAACCCGATGCGAAGCGAAGGCGGGAAAGCGGCTGCTTCAATCCTCGGCCTGCACGGCGGCCAGGCTTTCCCGCACACGGGCTAGCGCCATTTCCACCGGCTCCCGTTCGCCCATCAGCGCGAAACTGCCGTTGATATCGAACACGCAGTGGCCATGGACCGTCGCCACCAGCGACCGCGCCAGCCGGGGCGCCTTTGCCCGCAGGTCCGCAGGGAGGACTTTCTCCACTTCCTCCACCACGAGATCGGTCAGCCTGCCCCGGATCAGGTCATGCTCTTCGGGAAGGCCCATGTCAGGCGGCAGGTGATGGTCGTAGATTGCCGTCCAGGCATTGCGATTGGCCCGGGCAAAACCGAAATAACCTTCCACCAGGCAGCGCACGCGATCCTCGCCCGAAGCGGCCAGCGCTTCGCGCATGTAGTCCGTCCACAATACGAAAGTGCGCGTGTTGATGGCTATGATGAGCTGGTCGTAATTGCCCATCACGTTGTAGAGCGTGCCGATCGAGTAGCCGATCCGCTTCGCCACCTCGCGCGCGGAAAACCGCGCAAAACCGACGTCGGCCATGTGCTTGTGGCCTTCGACGATGAGCATCTGCTCCAGCTCCTGGCGGCTGTGGTCGGATCGTCTTCCCATGGCCGGCGATTCTAATCGCCTCTTAAAAAATGTACAGCGTACAATTTTATATTGAACATCGCTTAATTTAAAGATAGCGCTTGCTGAACCTAGAGCGCGACCTTCCAAGATCGAGAGGACCGGCGATGACCAGCCCCGAAAGTTCCGAAGCACTGCCATCCGGCGAACCTGCCGCCGATTGGCCCTTGCGATCCTGGGGCCTGGCCCTGCTGGGCGGGCTGGCCGGTCTCGCGGTCCACTGGATCGTCCCGCCGGACCTTGCGTCCGGCAATCTTGACGCCATGCAGCTGCGCATGGCGATGGCCACCTTCATCGGCATCGGCACGCTGATCTTCGGGTTTCTGGTCGAACGCACGCGCATTCACTGGAGCGTAGCCAGCGCGGCGATCGGTGCGGCGGTAGTGGCGCTGACGATCTACTGGAACGGGCCTTTCGGTGCGGCCAGGGGCGAGGAGCCGTGGCGGATCGTCTGCGCGGTGCTGGCCGTCGTCATCGCCGCCCCGCTGTTCCAGGCCTGGCGGGATGCGCGGACCGCTGCGGAAAGCGCGGATGAAGGGCGGCGTTTCGCCATTCCCTATCCCGAGGCTCATGGCCATGCCTGGACCAATGTCGTCCTATGGTGCGCGGCCTGGGTCTTCGTAGGGGTGAGCTGGGCCATGGTGCTGCTGCTCGGGCAGCTGTTCCGCCTCATCGGCATCAACCTCCTTAACGACCTGATCGAAAAGAACTGGGCGATCCTGCTGCTTACCGGCGCCGCACTGGGGGCCGGCATCGGGCTGCTGCGCGATCGCGACGGCATCCTGCGGCTGCTCCAGCGGGTGGTGACGACGATCCTCTCGGTCCTTGCCCCGGTGCTGGCGATCGGACTGCTGGTTTTCCTTGCGGCGATCCCGTTCACTGGCCTTGCGCCCTTGTGGGATGCAACCCGTTCTACCAGCCCGATCCTGCTCGGCTGCGTGATCGGCGCCCTCTCGCTTGCCAATGCCGTGATCGGCGACGAAACCGCGCATGAGCCGCGCAGCCCGGTCCTGCGCGGCAGCGTCGCGGCGCTAAGCGTCGCCATGCTGCCGCTGGGCGTGATCGCCGCGATTTCCACCGGCCTGCGCATCCAGCAATACGGCCTGACGCCGGACCGGCTCTGGGCCGTGGTCTTCACCGGCATCGCCTGCGCTTACGGACTCGCCTACCTCGTCGTGCTGCTGCACTGGAGGGTGGCGGCCGCGCCGCACCTGCGCTTGGCGAACCTGCGCCTCGCAGGCGGGCTGTGCCTTCTGGCGCTTGTCCTGTCGACACCGCTGATCAACTTCGGCGCCCTTTCCGCGCAGGATCAGGTCGCCCGCCTGAACAGCGGCCGGACTTCGCCGGACAAGTTCGACTGGCGGGCCCTGCGGTTCGACTTCGGCCGCGCGGGCGAAGCGGCCACACGGAAGCTTGCCGCTGGCGGCCCTACGCCGGACATCCGGGCGGCCGCGAAAAAGGCGCTCGATGCGCAAAGCCGCTGGGCCATCGATCCTGTCTCGATAGAACAGGACAATCCGGTGATAGACCCGAAGCGGCTGCTCGTCCTGCCGCGCGGCACGCAGCTCCCCAAAGCGCTGCAGGAGCATCTGCTGGAATACAACGCCTGCTCGCTCGGCGATGCCTGCACCGTCCTGTACCAGCCGGGGAGCAAGGAGGCCGTGATCGTCACCGGCACGCAAAGCAGCCTGTGGAAGCAGGAGGGCGGCAGGTGGAGCACCAGTCCGGCCCGCCCGCTTATCACCGGCAAGGAAGCGCACGACCGCATCGAAGCCGCGCTGAAAGCCGGACGCGTGGAAGTCCGCGAGGTAAAGCGCCGCCAGGTCTTCGTTGACGGCCAGCCGCTGGGAGACGCGCTCGATTAGGTTGCAAGCACCCGCCCTGCCTGAACCCCGTTCAGGCAGGGACAGCTGCGAAAGGGCGCCGCCCTGCCAGGTGAAGCAGGGCGAGGTAGAGCAGGCTCGCGAAGACCGTGGCGTCAAGCGCGGGCACCGTGCTGATCGAGAAGTCATGATGCAACGCGATCGCGGCCAGACCGCTGGTGATCGCCCACGTCGCCACCGCCGGCCAGTGGATGCCCTGGAGGTTCTCGATCGAACGCGCGGAATCGGCGCCCCTGAACCTCGTCAACCCGTCGATCACATAGATCGCCGCGAACGGCGGGATCGTTACGCCGAGCAGGACGAGGAAGGGAATGAACCCCTCGATGATCCCGGCGAGCGCGAGGCCGGTGCCGATCACCGTGCCCAGCAGGATGAAGGCCCAGCGCGGCACGCGCGGGAAGGTCGCGGAAAGCGAGAGACTGGCGGAATAGAGGTTGAGCGAATTCAGCGTCCATGTCGGCATGACGAGCAGCAGCAGCGCCCAGGCACCGAAGCCGAAGCCGGTTATCATGCGCATGATGTCGGTCTCGCCCGTCGCCAGGGCGGCGATGCCCGCGCCCGCCATCAGCAGCGGCGCGGTGATCGGGTAGGACAGCGCCATGCTCATCACCGCGCCGCGCGGGGTCCGGGTATAGCGCGAAAGGTCCGGCAGGGTGGTGATCGTCAGCATGTCAGCCCCGATCAGCGCCGAAAGCGCTATGCCGAAAGTCATGTGGAATTCGCTCTGCGCGGGCGCGGCAAGCACGATCCCGTGGCGGCGGGCAGCTGCCACGCAGACGGCGACGATCATCGCCGCCAGAAGCGGCACGCCGATCATCGCCAACCGGTCCAGCGCCCGGAAACCGACCAGGGTGGTCAGCGCCATCAGCACCGCGCCGCAGATCACCACGACCGGGAAATCGGGCGCGAACCCGAAGCCCTCGCCCGCGGCGGCGATGGCGTCCCCCAGAAACGAGACGTTCACGCCGAACCAGCAGAAATGCACCGCCGCGATGATGACGTTCACCAGTCCTGCCCCGCCCCGTCCGAACGAACGGCGGATCAGCAGATACGTGTTGAGCCGCGAACGGACCGCCACCAGCGAGGTGAGACAGCCGCCGAGGCACAGGCAGGCGCCGGCAAGGAAAGCCGCCAGCACCGCAGGCCACAGGCCCAGCGCCAGCGAGGTCTGCGCGCCGTTCAGGAACGTCGGCAGCGAGATCGAGAAGCTGGCGATGATCAGCGCCACCCGCCAGCCGCCCACGGTCAGTCGCTCCGGCAGCGGGGCATTGGCGTACTGGTCGCCCGGTTCGTGATGGGCGTCCGGGCCGCCTGCAGGCCCGCTCACGGTTTCAGCCAAGCGTCGATCTCCTCGATGGGTACATAGTCTTCGGCAAAACCGAACGCGCGCGGGCCGACGAAGTCCAGCGCCCGCTGTTCGCGCAGGGCGGCCGGCGCCGCCGCGCCCACCACCTTGACGCGCTGGCCGTATTTCAGTCGCTCGGTGGTGATGCTGTCGGCGGTTTCCCGGTCCATCACCGTCAGGATATCGGGCACCATCGCCACCACCCGCCCGTCGCGGCGGGCGATGAGGTTCTCGTTCTGGAAGTCCAGCTCCATGCGGCTCGTGCCGTCGAAACTCTCGAACGAGACCTGGCCTACCGAGAAACCGCCTCGCGTCTCGCGCTCGATATCCACGATCTTGCCGTCGAACAGTACGCCCGCCTGGGGATAGAGCCCGGTGGCAGCCAGTGCAGCGAACATCGCGGCGAAGGGATCCTGCCCGCTCTCGCGCGCCTCGCGGATCGCGGCGCCGGCGGCCCGTGCCGCGCTGATCGTGCCGTGGATGGCATGGTCCTTCGCCTGCCGCCCGGTCAGCGGATATTCGACGAGGTGCGCGATCCCCCCCACCGCCACCGAAAGCGCGCGGGCGAGCCGTTCGTGCATGAGATTGTCGTCCGTCTCGATCAGGCTGAGCGCGCCGCAGGCCGAAGTCAGGATCGAGGGGCAGGCGGACAGGCCGCGAATGTTGAAGATCGCCATCTGCGATTCCGGGAAAGCGCGGCCCATGCCGTCGCAGTCAAGCACGGGAACGCCGAACTGCGCGGCGGCGAACAGGGGTGCCAGGCCGTTGCTGCCGCCGATCTCGATGGGGATCACCGCGTCGATCCGGCGCCCGACGATCTGCTCCAGCCGCTTCAGCCCGTCCACCGCCTCACGGCCGTTCGGCAGTTTCTCGACCGAGACGGTCGGCGCGCCGATCCAGCCGCAGGGCACCACGAGGGCATCGTCGGCCAGCGCATCGAGGCCGATCACCTCGAAGGGGCCGCGCCGCTCGAATTCCGCTTCGGCAAGGAGCTGCGCGTAGTAGGGATCGCCGCCGCCGCCCGATCCGAGGAAGGCGGCGCCGCGTGCAAGGTCGCCGAGGGCTTGACGGTCAAGCTTCATGAGGAACTCCGATGGCTGCCGCTTCGCCGCCCGCAGGAGCCTCGAAGGCAAGGTCCGCAACTGCGCGAACCCTTATCTGCACGGCGCGGCCCGGCAAGTAGCTGAGATAGGTTTCCTCGACATCGGCAAGGATCAGGCTCGCCGGATCGCCGCCCGCCGCCAGCACTTGCTCCCGTGCGAGCGCGGCGACCTGCTCGATCGCCTCCTCGCGGGCCAGGGCATCGTAACTGACGACCCGCTCGACCTGCGCGCCGACCTGCGCGATGGCCGCGCCCACTGCATTGGCCACCACGGCATGAGGCGGGCGGATCACTTGCGCGGCACCGCCGAGGCTGTCGGGAATGAGGAAATTTCCGCCGCCCACGGCAAGGATCGTCACCTTGTCACGGCCGGTCTTCATGCGGTCCAGCCCCTCCTCGAGGATGGCGCGGATGCGTCCGTCAACCGCCGCCACGACCGCGTCGGACATGGCCGGAAGCAGTGCGGGATCGCCGAAATCGGCCTGCCCGGTGCGCAGCGCGATGTCGCTGGCCGTCAGGGTCTGGCCGCCGAACAACATCCCCTCCTGCGCGAGCCGGTAGCCCACCGAATCCGGGCCGACACGCAGCGCCGCCCCGGCCGGTTCCCCGGCTTCGTAAAGCGCGGGATCGAGGTGAATGCGCGTGCCGCCGCCGAGACCGATGGCCAGAATGTCCGGCATGCGGAAATTGGTCCGCGCGCCGCCGATATCCACCGAAATCGAGGATTCGCGCGGATAGCCGGAAGCCAGCACTCCGATGTCGGTCGTGGTGCCGCCCACGTCCATGACGATCGCATCGGCCACGCCGCTGAGGAACGCGGCGCCGCGCATCGAATTCGTCGGCCCGGAACCCATCGTCATCACCGGATAGGCTTCCGCCTGCGCGGCGGAAACCAGCGTACCGTCGTTCTGCGAGATGAACAGCGGCGCCTCGATCCCGAGAGCCGCCACGGCGCGGCCGAACGAGCGGACAACCCGCGCGGCCAGACTGGTGAGCGCCGCATTGAGGATCGCGGAATTCTCGCGCTCGATGAAACCGATCCGGCCGATCTCGCTCGAAAGGGTGATGGCGGCCTCCGGCCAGACCTCGCGTAGAAGCGCAGCGACGCGCTGTTCCATCGCCGCATTGATCGGCGAGAAGGCGCAGCTCACGGCGATCGCGGCGATGCCGCGCGCCTTCAGGTCCAGAGCGGCATCCCGCAGCCGCACTTCGTCAAGCGGCGCCATTTCCCGCCCGTCCACCTCGTAGCCGCCGGGAAGCAGGTGATAGTGACGGCCGATGCAGGCGGCGAGGTCTTCCGGCCAGCCGGTCAACGGCGGCAGCGCCTCTCCCGACGGGCTGGCGAGCCGCAGCACGCCCACACGGTCCAGTTCACGCCGCTCCACCAGGGCATTCACAAAGTGCGTGGTGCCGATCATCACGGACGAGACATGGGCCGCGCTCGTGCCGGAATCCTCCAGCACCGCGCGGATCGCGGCGGTAACGCCGCCCTCCACATCGGCCGAGGTCGGCTGCTTGGTCCAGGCGAGCACGCGCCCGCCGTCCATCAGTACCGCGTCGGTGTTCGTACCCCCGACATCGACGCCAATCCGCACACGAACCTCCTTGCAGCACCACGGGAAAGCAATGCCAACGGGGTAGGAGGCTGGCCGGGTCGGCGGCAACGCGCAAGACGGGTGCGGTTCGTGGCAAAACGGGTAATCGGGCACCCCGGCGCGGGTAGCGACCGCAGGCGGCAAGCATCGCCCCTTGAGCATCCCCGCTGCGTGACATAGGCTTCCGCGAAGGGAGAGCACGCCTGAAAACAGTATAATCGGGTTTCGCGACAGGACGATGACGCGTGCATGAGTTGATCCGCACAAAGGTAGCCCCTCCAATCTGGCTGGGGAGCCAGATCCGCAGGGACATCCTGCTCGAACGGCTGGACGGCGCCCTGTCCCGGCGGCTGACGGTGATCCATGCCCCGGCCGGATACGGCAAGACCAGCCTGCTTTCGCAGTGGCGCAGTCGCCATGAACATGGCGCCATCGTCACCGCATGGCTTACCCTGGAACGGGAGGATTCGGACCTCCAGCGCCTGCCGCGCTACATCCTGCTCGCGCTGGACGAAGCGGCGGGGCAATCCGCCGGGGAGGACGGCGAAAACACGGCGGCCGACCTGCCGCCCCGGTCTGCCCTTTCCGCGATCGTCAACCGCATCGCGCACGAACCTCGCCCGGTCGTCCTCATCTTCGACGATTTTCATCGCGCGGAGGGCAGCGAGGTCAATGCCTTCCTCCAGTCCCTGATCCGGCTCGCGCCCGGCAACTGCCACTTCGTCATCGCCTCGCGCGATTATCCCTGGCTGGGCCAGTCGATGCTCGCCGCCGAGGAACAGCTGATCGAACTGACCAGCGACGATCTCAAGTTCAACCGGTCCGAAGCCGAAGCCCTGCTGGACCGCGCAGACGTGCCGCCACTGCCGGACGACGTGCTGCAACGCCTTGTGGAACGTTCCGAAGGCTGGCCGATCGCGCTGCAACTCACCTCCCTCTCGCTCAAGCGCGGGATCGATCACATCAAGTTGATGGAGCGCTTCAGCGGGTCCAGTTCCGATCTCGCCCGCTACCTTTCGGAGCAAGTGCTCACCTCGCTGCCGCCGGAAACGCAGGATCTGGTGATCCGCACCGCCCTGCTCGACCGGCTGACGGGAGAGGCGGTGAATGCACTGTGCGACCGGACCGACGGCTGGCTCGTGCTCGAACGGCTGGAGCAACAGGGCGTCTTCCTTGCCCCCGCCAGCGAGGCTCGCGAATCCTATCGCTACCACCAGCTTTTCGCCGAATATCTGCGCGACCGGCTGGCGCGGCAGGATCTTGCCCGGTTTCGGCTGCTGCATGGGCGCGCCGCGCGCCATTTCGCCGATTCCGGCGCGATTTCCGCGGCGGTCGAGCATGCCCTGCTTGCCGAGGACCGCGAACTGGTCGGCACGATCCTGGAAGAGAGCGGCGGCTGGCGCCTGATCCCGCAGGGCCATCAGGCCATGATCGAAACCGCACTCGGGCGGCTATCCCCTCACCAGATCGCGGGCAGCGCAAGGCTGGGACTCGCGGCGATCTACCTCCAGATCAAGCACGGCGAACTGGCCGCCGCACGAGAAGCCTACGACAGGCTTGCCGCCGAGGCCATGGACGGCGAAGTGTCGGCGGACCTGCGCACCGAACTGCGCGTGGTGGGTGACACTCTGGCCGATTACGAAAACCTGCCGGTCACGCTGGACGACCTGCTGGCGCGCGAGGCCCTGCTGCGCACCCTGCCCGCCGACGATCATCTCGTGCTTGCCAACTTCACCGAGACCCTCGCCGCCAAGTACCTCGAAGGTGGCTGGCTGGAGCGTGCGCTGGAACCGGTGCTCAACGCGCGCGGGCATTATCAGGCGCTGGGATCGCCTTATAGCGAGGTCTTCACCCACTTCCTCGAAGCGCGTATCCGCCATGCCCAGGGGCGCATCAACGATGCCGCCGCAATCATCGCCTCGGCCCGCACGCTGATCGAGGCCCATTTCGGCCCCCGTTCCGACCTTGCCGCCAATTGCGCCGCCTTCGAGGCGGAGATCCTCTACGAGCAGAACCGGATCGAGGATGCGGGCGCGCTGCTGGCCTGGGCGCTGCCCCACATGGAGCAGTCCGACGGCTGGGTGGACGTCTATGCCGCCGCCTATCTCACCGCCGCGCGCTGCGCGGCCGCACGCCATGCGCCGGAGGAGGCCTTCGCGATCCTGGAACGCGCGCAGGCCATCGCCGCGGCCCGCCGGTTCCGGCAGCTCGCCCTGCTTGCCGCCCTGTGCAGGCTCGAAATCACGATCGCGGCGCAGGGCCCGCTCGAAACGGCAATTGACGCCGCCGGCGCCATCGGGCTGGACGGACTGGCGGACCAGATGGCGCTGGAATCGCCGCATTACCGCCCGGTCGCCACCGCCGCCGCGAAGTGCCGCGCGGCACTCAGGCTGGCGGCGGGCGATCATGCAGGGGCGCTTGCGGATATCGCAGTGCTCCGGCGCTGGGCGGAACGACACGGCGCCGGCCGCGCCTTGGTCGATATCCTCATCCTGCAGTCCCACGCCTTGCGCGAAGCGGGAAAAGAAAGCGATTCCCGCGCCGCTTTCGACGAGGCCGTGGGCAATGCCATGTTCCAGTCGCTGGTGCGTCCGTTCGTGGACTGGCGCGGCTTCGTGCAGGGCGCGCTGGATCATGCGGGCGGCGGAGCAGGCGAAGGAAACCGCTATCGCGCGCAGTTCCTTGGCGGACTGGCGCGTGCCCTGTCATGCCAGGCGCAGCCCCCGGACGACGGCGTGCTCAACGAAGCCGAAGCGGAAATCCTTCTTCATCTCAGCCATGGCTACTCCAACAAGGAGATCGCCCGGCTGATCGGCATGTCGCCCGATACGGTGAAGTATCGATTGAAGTCGATCTTCCGCAAGATCGGCGTCGACAAGCGCCGCGACGCGGTGCGCGTCTCGCATGAGCGGGGCCTGCTTCCGGGCGGGAGCGCTCCCGCCGAAGAGGCGGATTTACTGCCTCCAACCGGTGCCTGACCCTCTCCAGGCCGCGACCTTACCCGTCGAAACACACCGATTACCCTGATTATGACGTGGTTCCCGGGCCGCCCTGTTGTTGAATGCGGGCTCAGCAGGAGGATCCTCCCGGAGGCCAGAACAACAGCCACGGGATCTGGTTCCACGTCTTTGAACAAGGGGAATAACATGGGCATCCCGTACAGCTCGCGAGGTCGCGTCCGCATGGCGCGCCTTCGCCTCACCGTCATGTCCGCCTGCTGCGGCGTCGCGCTCCTGCCGTCCGCGGTGCTGGCCCAGCAGGCCGAGGCCGATCCGAAGTCCGACATCATCGTCACCACCGGCCGCTCTAACACCGGCACCAAGACCGACACCGACATCATGCAGCTGCCGCAGTCGGTCAGCGTCATCACCACCGAGGAATTCACCGACCGCGCGTCCGTGAACTTCCAGGACGTGTTCCGCTACAGCGCCGGTGTCTCCACCGAGACGCAGGGCGTGGATACCCGCGGCGACTTCTTCGCGGCGCGCGGTTTCGCCACCGTCCAGTATCTCGACGGCGTGAACCGGATGCCCAGCTTCGTCTACGGCGGCCGCCTCGACATCTTCACGCTGGAACGCGCCGAAGTGCTGCGCGGACCGTCCTCGGTACTTTACGGCGCGGGCGGTGCCGGCGGCCTGTTCAACGGCGTTTCGAAGCGTCCGCAGGAAACCTTCGGAGGCGAGGCCGACGTGATCGTCGGCACCGATTCGATGAAGCAGTTCAATCTCGACGTCACCGGCCCGATCACCGATGGCATATCCGCCCGCTTCGTGGGCGTGGCGCGCGATGCGGAGCTTCAGCAGCCCGGCCAGCGCAACGACCGCCTGCTGGCGATGCCCGCCGTGACCTTCAAGCCGGGCCCGGATACCGAGATCACGCTGATCGGCCTCTACCAGAAGGACCGCCTCGGCAGCCAGACCTACCTGCCGATCAGCAAGACCATCGGCGCGGACAACGACAGCGAGAAAATCTCGTCCGACACGTTCCTCGGCGAACCCGGCTTCAACCACACCGATACCGACTACAAGGCCGGCACGGTGCTGCTCACCCAGCGCTTCGGCCCGAACGTGACCTTCAGCAGCAGCACCCGCTACTTCGACACCGATGTCGACTATGCGGAAGTCTATGGGCTCGCCAGCTACTACGACGCGGAACGCACCCAGGTCGCCCGCGCATGGTACAAGCGGCTTGAGCATGACAAGGGCATCGGCACCGACAACCGGCTGCTGGTGAAGGTCAACACCGGCCCGATCGAGCACCAGTTGCTGGTCGGCATCGACTATACCCGCTTCAAGCAGTCCAGCGACGAAGGCTGGGCCTACGACCTTCCGCCGTTCGACATCTACGACCCCGTCTACGGCCAGGAAATCGACGCCTCGCTGTTCTACTTCACGCGCACCACCAACACCCAGCTCGGCGTCTATTTCCAGGACCAGATGCGCGCCTGGGACCGCGTCTCGCTCGTGCTGGGCGGACGGCATGACCGGGCCACGTCGAAACTCAACGGCGAGAAGCTGCCGACCAACAGCGCCTGGACCTTCCGCGCGGGTCTCGTCGCGGACCTCACCGACACGATCTCGCCCTATGTCAGCTATTCGGAATCGTTCCTGCCGGTGTTCGGCCGCAACGTGGAAGGCGTGAACTTCGTTCCGCGCACCGGCCGCCAGTACGAGGCCGGCGTCAAGTGGCAGCCCTTCCGGGGGGCGCTGCTCACCGCTTCGGTGTTCGATATCACGGAGAAGAACGGCGTCACCAGCGACCCGGACAACATCCAGAACCAGATCCAGACGGGCAAGGTCGGTTCGAAGGGCATCGAACTGGAAGGCACGCTGCGCATGCCCGGCGACGTGCAGGTCTCGGCCGCCTACACCTATCTCGACGCCAAAGTGCTTGAAGACACCACCGGCCGGGAAGGTTTCCAGGTCGCCAACCTGCCGAAACATGCCGCCTCGATCTGGGCTTCGAAGAACTTCGCCCTCACGCAGGACATCGGCGCCCGCATCGGCGGCGGCGTGCGCTATACCGGCGAGAAAGTGGACAGCTTCGAGAACTTCACGACGCCGTCCTACACGCTGGTCGATGCCATGTTCGAGGTCACTTACGGCAAGTGGTCGCTCGGCCTGAACGCCAGCAACATCTTCGACGTTCAGACCTACACGTTGTGCAACTACGATCCCAGCGCGACCGAGGGCTACTGCTACCTCGGCAAGGACCGCACCGTAATGGCGACGCTGCGCCGCTCGTTCTGACAATCCACCCTGCCTGCGGGAGCCGCCCCTCACCGGCTCCCGCTTTTCCGCCTGACGGCGTACCGAATTCAAGGACTTCCCGCGCATGATCCGCTCCGAGCACGCCCCCTTCCGCATCGCCATGCGCCGCGCGATTGCAACGCTTTCGCTGGCGGCAGCCTCGACGACCGCGCTCACCGCGCTGGCGCCTGCGCCTGCCCTGGCGATGGCCGAGGGCATGGCCGATCTCATCCTCACGAACGGACGCATCTACACGGTGGACGAAGCGCATCCCTGGGCCGAAGCCGTGGCCGTCCGGGACGGGCGGATCATCGCCGTGGGCACCGCGAAGGAAGTGGCGGCCCAGAAGAATGCGCAGACCCGCGTGGTGGACCTCAAGGGACGCCTGCTGCTGCCCTCCTTTGGCGATGCGCACAACCATCCCGTGTTCGGCGGCATGAGCCATGCCCGCTGTTCGCTTCACGCGGGCAAGTCGATCGACGACTATCGCCGCATCATCGCCCGGTGCATCGCCGAAAATCCCGAAACCGGTCCGAACGGCGGGGTCATCTTCGGGGTCGGCTGGGAAGACGGCCTGTTCCCGCCGAACGGCGTTCCCACCAAGGACATCCTCGATGCGCTGTCCACCACCCGCCCGCTGATCTTCCGCTCGGTCGGCGGGCACAGCCTCTGGGTGAATTCCAGGGCGCTCCAGCTTGCCGGTATCACCAAAGCCACGCCCGACCCGGTGAACGGCAAGATCGACCGCGACCCGAAGACCGGCGAACCGGTCGGCGGCCTCCAGGAAGCCGCGCAGGCGCTGGTCGACGGGATCATGCCGGAAACCACCGCACAGGATCTCCAGGATGCCATCGCCTACACCGTGCGCCACTTCAATTCGCTCGGGATCACGAGCTGGCACGATGCCGGGATCGAGTGGGAGGACGACGGCTCCAGCGCGGTGATCGACGCCTACAAGGCCGTTGCCGACAAGGGCGCACTGACCGTCGATGTCGCCATCGACCTCAAGTGGAAGAACGACAAGGGACTGGAACAGCTTCCCGGCCTGCTGCGCGCTTCCGAGCGCGCCCGCACGCTCGGCATCACCGCGCGCAGCGTGAAGTTCTACATCGACGGCGTGATCCCCCAGCAAACCGCCTACATGCTCAAGCCCTATGAAGGCACGCAGGAAGTGGGCAAGCCGCAGATCCAGCCATCCGTGCTGGCCGCCGCCACGACCGCGCTCGACGAAGCGGGCATCCAGTCGCACTACCACACCATCGGCGATGCCGCCGTGCGCGAGGCGCTCGACGCCGTTGCCACCGCCCGCAAGTTCGACGGCACCGCCGATACCCGACCGATGATCTCGCACATGAACGTGATCGACCCGGCCGACCAGCCGCGCTTCGCACGCCTCGGCGTAACCGCGATCTTCCAGCCGCTCTGGACCTGCAACGAACCCTACATGGATCTTACCAAGGAGCGCATCGGCCCGGTCCGCTCGCAGTACATCTATCCGGTGGGCAGCATCGAGAAGTTCGGCGGCCGCGTGGCTTACGGCGCGGACTGGTCGGTTGCCTCAGCCGATCCGCTGCTGGGCATCGAAGTCGCCCTCACCCGCATCGCCCCCGGCGAGGATCGCGCGCCGCTGGGCGCCTCCGAAGCCGTGACCCTCGCGCAGGCAGTGCGATCCTATACGCTGGACGTTGCCTATGTGAACCACCTCGACCAGGAAACCGGCTCCATCGTGCCCGGCAAGAGCGCCGATTTCGTGGTCCTGGACAAGGATATCTTCCGCCTTCCGGCCCGCCAGATCGGCACGGCCAAAGTCATGGTCACGCTGTTCAAGGGCGCGCCGGTGCACGGCGATCTCGCGGCTCTGGCCAACTGACATGGGACTGTTCGATCCGCGCGGCCCTGAAGACGTGGCCCGGCTCGTGGCGGAGGAAGTGCTCGGCCTGGTGACGACGCACGACGACCTCGGCTATCTGGCGACGCCGCTGCCCCTGCTTGCGGAAATCGGCGAAGACGGCGCGGTGACCGGCTTCGTCGGCCACTTCGCCCGCGCGAACCCGCATTGCGAGCGGGTTCGCCAGACACCGCGCGCACTCGTGACCTTCCTGGGGCCGCACGGCTACATCTCCCCCTCGATGGTTTCCGCGCCTGGTTGGGGGCCGACCTGGAACTACCGTTTCGCGCAGTTCGAAGTGGATATCCGGCTTGAGGAGGAACGCGCGCCGGAAGCGATCCGCGAACTGGTCTTCGCCATGGAAGGCACCGCCTGGGACGTGTCCCGCATGGGCAGCAGGTTCGGCGAACTCGCACGCCATGTCGTTGCGTTCCGGGCAAGCGTGGTATCCAGCCATGCGCGCTTCAAACTGGGGCAGGACGAAACCCCGCAGACATTCGGCGAAATCGTGGACGCGCTCGGCTCCTCCGCGCTCGCCCGTGCCATGCGCGATCAGGTTTCAACCGCCCAGAACGCCTGAAATCCGGGCGGGCGGGCCTGCCTCCCGGCAGGCTTGATCGTCCCGCCCGTTTTCACAAAGCGAAAGTTCGCATTCGCCGGTTCCATGCCGAAGTGTCAGGGTGGCATTCTCGATCATGCAGGGAACCAGAAAATGGCCGCCAAGGGGAACAGCCACATTCGCGAGATTTCGGCGAAGTGGGACGAAGTGCTGCTGGTTTGCCGCAAGTGCAGCAGGAAATTCCCCGGCGGTTTCGGCAAGAAGGGCGAACAGCGGCTTGAAAAAGCGCTCAAGTCCGAACTGAAGACGAAGGGCCGCTACAAGGTGGTGCCGGTCTCCTGCCTGGATATCTGTCCGAAGCACGCAATCTGCCTGGTCAGGGCGAGCGAACCAGGAACCGTCCATCTGATCAAATCTGGCGCCACGATGGAGGACGTGATCGAGACGCTGCTTCCTGCGCCTGCGGAGCAATAGCGACTCGAAAAAAATCCGCGTTTCCAGCGATCTGACAACGCCCGGCGCCGCCGAAGGCACACTGCAAAGATAACGAAAAGGCACCGCCTCTCGCGCCCTGCGATACCAGAACCGCCCCTGAAACCAGGCGGTTTCCTGTACCGAACGCGAAATGCAATCGTTACTATTGCAAATGACTCGCAGTTTTAATAGTTGGCGGGCAACAAGGGTCGAACAGGGAAACCTTCGAATGTCAGATTTTGCCGTGGGCCGCCGTGCCTGCTCGCTCACGCTCGCCTGGACGCTCGCGCTTGCTGCCTCGCTGCCGCAAGCCGCCCATGCCGATGAAGCCGAGGCCGCGCCGGATCAGGTCAAGTCGTCCGAAATCACCGTGCTGGGACAGCGCAGCGAGGACTACAAGGTCGAGCAGCTCACCACCGCAACCCGCACCGGCACCGACATCATGGACGTGCCGCAATCGATCCAGTTCGTGCCGCGCGATGTGATCGACGACCAGCAGGTCCTCGATCTCACCAGCGCGCTCCGCAATGTCAGCGGCATCCAGGCCGGAACCAATGCCGGCAACCGTTCGGAAAGCTTCACGATCCGCGGGTTCCGTTCATCATATTACGCCGTCGACTCGATCATGCTGAGCCCCGCGATCGAGACCAACGACAGCTACCGCGACATGGCCAACATCGAGCGCATCGAAGTGCTCAAGGGGCCCGCCTCCGTGCTTTACGGTCGCGGCGATCCGGGCGGCCTCATCAATATCGTGACCAAGCAGCCGCGCTTCGAGCGGGGCATGAGCTTCTCGGTCCAGGCCGGCAGCAACGACTTCGCGCGCGGCCAGCTCGATGTGACCGGCCCGGTCGATGCCGCCAAGACGCTTGCCGTGCGCTTCATCGCCGCCGCCCAGACAGGCGACACCTTCCGTGACATCTTCCAGCCCTACCGCCGCCAGTTCCTGTCCGGATCGGTGCTGTGGGAGCCGGACGACAAGACCCGCGTGATCGCCAGCCTCACGTACGCGCACCAGCATAACCAGACGGACCGCGGCATCGTCGCCACCCCGGACGCCGACGGCGATCTGGTGGTCAATCTCCCGCGTACGCGGTTCCTCGGCGAACGCTGGGCGACCACGGAATCCGAACGCTACGAATTCAACTACCGCATCGAGCGCGAACTGACCGACTGGCTGACGATCCGCCAGATCGGCCACTACGACGAAGGCAAGCTCGACCTGTTCGGCATCAACTACGGCAACAGCGTGGCCGTGAACGCCACCACCGGCGCCCGCACGATCACGCGCACCGCCGTCGAGCAGCACGAGAACAACCACAACTACGACGCGCAGGCCGACATGGTCGCGCGCTTCAGCACCGGCGGCATCGGCCACACTGTCGTCGTCGGCGGCGAATATGTGAAGTCCTACCGCTTCCGCACGTTCGCCCGCGCCACGCTGGCGGCCATCGACATCGACAACCCGGTCTACGGCGCCGAGCCCGGCACTTTCGTCCCCGCGGCCGACCGCAAGGTGCAGGCCAAGTCCTATTCGGCCTACTTCCAGGACCAGATCGACATCGGCGATCACTTCAACCTGCTGGCAGGCGTGCGCTACGACCATGCGAAGCAGTCCGACTTCGGCACCACGCAATATGCGTCGAACGACAAGGCCTGGTCGCCGCGCGTCGGCGTGGTCTACAAGCCGATCGAGAACGTATCGCTGTTCGCCGATTTCACCCGCTCGTTCCAGTCCAAGCCCGAACCGACGATCGACGGCAAGCCGATCGATCCCGAGAAGGGTAAGCAGTACGAAGCCGGGATCAAGGCCGAACTGTTCGGCGGCAGGCTCGGCACCACCCTGGCGGTCTACGAACTCACCCGCGAGAACGTGACGCAGCAGGACCCCAACAACGTCGGCTACAACATCAACGCCGGCGTCCAGCGCTCTCGCGGTGTGGAACTGGACATGTCGGGATCGATCAGCCCCAGCGTGAAGGTGATCGCCAACGGCGCCTATACCGACGCGACGGTGCGGGAATCGACCGACTATGCCAAGGGCAACCAGCTGATCGGCGTGCCCAAGTGGAGCGGCAGCGTGTGGCTGACCTGGGAGCCGGTCGACGGCCCGCTGCGTGACTTCGGCGTGGGCGGCGGCGTGTTTGCGGCCAGCAACCGGCAGGGCAACCTCGAAAACACCTTCTCGATCGGCGGCTATACGCGGCTCGACAGCAGCCTGTGGTACAAGCTGGCCGACAAGGTGCGCCTGACGCTCAACGTCAAGAACATCACCAACGACTACTACATGGAATCTTCGGTTTCGCGCTCGCAGGTCGTGCCGGGTGAAGGCCGCAGCTTCCTCGTCGGACTGAGCGGGAGCTTCTGACGATGCGGGGGGCGTTTGCCGCTGCCCTGCTGCTCGCAGGCGCCGTCCTTCCTGCATCCGTCCAGGCGGCGGATGCGGGACGCATCCTGTTCCTGATGCGCGCGGACCCTCCGGGCGGCTCGGCCGATCCGCAAGTGAAGGCGCATCTGGAGCAGCTCGGCTACCGGGTGACCGCCAGCGAAGGCTTGCCCGCTATGCCCGATCCCTGCGGGTTCGATCTCGTGGTGATGTCGTCCACGGTGCGGTCCAACCAGTTCACCGCCGATCGCACCGTCATCACGCGGCTGCGCGACATGGGCGTACCGCTGGTGACCTGGGAGAACGACCTGCTCGACGACTTGTGGATGACCGGGCTGCGCCGCGATACCGATTTCGGCGAGCTGGAAACCGGGCACTACATCTGGCTGGTCCGCGCGCCGCATCCTCTGGCGGCAGGCGTTCCTGCCGGGCTGGGAACCTGGACCGAGGCCCGCACGCCCGCCGGTTGGGGCAAGCCGGGCCTCGGCGCCGACATCATCATGACCTGGCCGGGCGAACCGGACAAGGCGACGCTGTTCGGCTACGAGGCGGGGGTAACGATGGACCACGATCACCTCGCTCCGGCGCGGCGCGTGTTCATCGGCATGGAGAACAACAGCTTCACCCGGATGACCGATACCGGCCGCAAGTTGTTCGACGCCGCGATCGCATGGGCGGCATCGGGACGCAAAAGCTGCGGAGCCAAGAAATGAAGGCCGGGCGATATGCAGCCTTGCTGGCGGCGGCCCTCGTTCCCCTTGCCGCTTTCGCGCAGGAAGGGGCGATCCCCGAACCCAAACCTCTCGTTGCGCGGTATCGCGCCGAGGACGGGCGACTGACGATCGGCGGCGGGCCGGAGGCCGAACAGGTGGCAGGCGCGGCGGCAGGCAAGCTGACGGCCCGGATATCCGGCCCTGACGGCGCAGTGCCGCTGCTCACGCAGGGCACGGTCATGCTGGCGATCCTGCCGCGCACATTGACAGCCATGGAAAGCGCCGCGGTACGGCGTTTCTCCGGCGGAGTGCCGTTCACGCTGCCGCTGATGCAGGGGCTTTACGCCCATCTTCGCCGCGACGCGGCGGGCACGGTCGACGCACGCGCCCTGCCGATCGCGGCGTCCCTGCTCGCGCCCGGCGGCCAGACGGCACTGACCCGCTCTCTGCCCGCCTACAAGCCGCTCTCTCCTGAAAAGCTGGACGAGGCCCTGCAAGCTCTTTCCGCCCTTCCCGGCGCGACTTACGCAGAGGCCGGTTCTGGATATAGGGCCAAGGACGGCACCCTCGCGATCGTCGGCAGTGACACGCTTACCGAACTGCTACCGGACATCCTGCAGGCCTATGCCCGCCGCGCGCCGGACGTTCGGTTCACGACCGACTTGCGCGGCTCCTCCACGGCGATGCCCGCGCTTTCGGCGGGAACATCGCTGATCGCGCCGATGGGGCGGGAGGCATGGCAGAACGATATCGATGCATTCCGGCAGGTAAAAGGCTACGCCCCCACCCGCATCCGCATCGCTTACGCCAGCCATGGCCCCCGGCCCGACGGCAAGACCCCGCCCGCGATCTACGTCAATGCGAGCAATCCTGTTTCCGGTCTGACCATGGAGCAGGTCCGCCGCATCTTCGCGGCGGGTGCCGATGGCGGGGACATCGCGGACTGGGGACAGTTGCAAGCCGCCCCGCATTCGGACCGGCCCGCTCCGATCCACGTCTACGGCGCCCGCGATGACGGCGGCTTCGGCACCGCGATGCGCCTCTCAAAGCTGGACGGCCTGCCCTTCAGCGCCCGCTATCGCAGCATGGCGAGCGGCAAGGCGATCCTCGCCGCCGTTGCCGCAGACCCGCTTGCCATCGGCTATGCAACGTGGATGGATGCGGGAGATGCGCCTGCGGGCGTGCGCGTGCTTCCCTTGTCGAAACGGCAGGGCAGCCCTTACGTTCTTCCCGCAGCCGATGGCCACCGGGGCGAATGGCCGATCTCCTACTTCTTCAACGTCTACGTCGACGCCCGGCCCGAACCGGGGTCAGGCAGCCGCACGGCGCCCGAAGCCACGGCGCTGCTGCGCTTTCTGCTTTCGGACCAGGGCCAGTCCATCATCGCCCGGCACAGCAGGGAGGAAAACGGCTATCTCCCGCTGGACTCTGCCGACCTTGCGGAAGAACGCGCCAAAGTCGAAGCTCTCTGACGAAAGAGCCGGCAGCCGCTCAGGGCCTGCGTCCCGTGTCGTTGCCACGCTCGTTATCCGGCACGGCATCGTCGACCATCGCTCCTGCATCGTCTGCGGTCGGCTCGCCGGTCGGCAGCGGCGCGAAAGTCGCCGTGGGCTGCGAGGTCGGGGTTTCGGTATGATCGGGCACCACCGTCGTATCCGGCGAGGGGCTGCAAGCGGCGAGCGCGAGCACGGCCGTTCCCATCAATGCGGCTATCCAGGTCCTTGTCATGGCATCTCCCCTTCAAACGACTCGATCATGGTCGATTCCTATCTGATGCAAGACTGTCTGAAAGCGGGGTTCCTGTCTAATCGGGTCCAGCAGCGGATCGGTATTGGCAAGCACGAGGCCCGCGTCTCCGATAGCGAGGCCGCGTTCCAGCGCCGCGAGCGCATCGTCCTTGCGGCCCCATTGCGCGAAGACCAGCGCCTGCTGGTAAAGGCAATTATCCCCGTATTCCCGTTCCATTTCCGCCAGATGGCGTTGTCCGGCGGCTTCGCCTGATAGGCGCGCGTCGGCAATCGCCAGCCCGCGAATGCGGGACAACGGGCTGGTTTCCGCTTCGAAATAGCCGCGTGCCGCCCCATAATCGCCCTGCACCAGGGCAATATCGCCAAGGATGCGATGGACGTTGTTGACCTTGGGATTGAGCGAGAGCGCACCGCGAACGGCCTGCTGCGCGGCGTCGTAAGCGCGTGCACAGAACTCGGCGATAGCCTCGGTCCGCAGCACCGAGGCATTGAGCGGGTCCAGCCGCAGCGCCCGGGCCACGGCCTTGCGGGCATCGGCAAAGGACCCGGTGAAAGCGGCATAAAGCGCGAAACTGCCCAGGATGGCGGCATTGCCATAGCCCAGCTCGAAGCTCTTCTCATAAGGCTGCCGCGCCCCCGCAAGATCGAGCCGCCCGTTGGAGAGCACGAAGCCCAGTGCGGAATGGCCCTCCGCCAGTCCGGGCGCCAGTTCGATCGCCTTGCGGGCCGCCGCGATAGCCTTGTCGAAGTACCCGGCCAGTTCCTTGCCGCTTGCATAGCTGCTGCCGATCACCGTCAGCGCGCGGGACCGCGCCGCTTGCGCTGCGGCATAGCCCGGATCGAGGGATAACGCCCGGTCGAACGCCGCCAGCGCCCCCCGGTCGGAGGGTTCGTCCGCCGCCAGATTGTAAAGCGCCATGCCGTGCAGATAGCTGTCGAACGCGGCGACGCTGGACGTGCCTCCGATCCTCTGCTTGCCGCTCGCCCCGTCTCCGCTGCCGCCGAGCGAGACGATCAGGGAATCGACGACATTGGCCGCAATCTCGTTCTGCACGTCGAGCACGTTGGCCAGCTTGCGATCGAAAGTCTCCGACCAGGACTGGAATCCCGTCGCCCCGTTGACCAGCCGCGCGGTCACCCGCAGGCTTTCCCCGGCCCGGCGCACGCTCCCCTCCAGCACGAAAGCCACGCCCAGCGCACGCGCGATCTGGGCAATCGTTCGGGCGCCGGTGCGAAAGGCGTCGGACGATGTCAACGCGGCAACGGAAAGCCGCGGATTGAGGCTGAGCGCGGCGCGCAGTTCTTCCGAGAGGCCGTCGGAGAAATAGGTCTGCTCGGGATCGTCGCTGAGGTTTTCGAACGGCAGGACGGCAATGCTGTTGCCATCCGCCTTAGGCGACAGCACGCCAAGCCGCCATGCCGCAAGCCCGCCGCCCAGCACCGCGATGCAGGCCCCGCCCGCGATCAATGCCCGCCGCCGTGACAGCTTCGTCCCGCCCTCTCGCGCGGCCGGAACGGGCCGCTCGACGCTGAGAGAGTTTCCGGGGTCCGCCGCAACCGCCTCGATCGCGCGCAGCAGCTCCCGGAATGCCGGGGATGCCGTCCGCTTTCCCCAATTGCCGAGATCGATGTACTGCACCTGCCGAAAGCCCAGCGGCGGTTCGGCGCCGTCCAGCGTGACAGAGACCATGCGGCCACGATCCCGGCCGCGCGTGGCTTCATCGCGAACCCAATGGGACTGGATGGAGCGGGCCGTCCACACCACCACGACCACGTCGGCACTTTCCAGCGCGCTTTCGGTGGTGTGGGCAAAGCGTTGCCCGCCCGCCAGCAAACCGTCCCACCACACGAACAGGCCGCGCTTTTCCAGCGCAGCAATGATCGGCAACACGCGATCGCGATCATCGCGCGAGTAGCTGAGGAATATCGTCCGGCCAACTATTTCATCGGGCGAGGAATTTTCCATGCTTCCCCCGAATTTGAGCAGAACGCCGCCCTTATCGTCTTAGACGTTAGGATAGCTTGACTGTTAACATGAACACGCGGAACTTTGCACTACCGTCACCGGCGGCAATTCGGGATATGTTTCCATGCAATCCGGGGGATGCCGCCAGATGGTTCAAGTTCCGCCGCTGCCTGCCCTTCGCCTGACCCTGGGCGTTACCGGCCACCGGGAAGACAACCCCTCCTTCGCCGCCCACCGCCACGCCGTTGCCGCCGTGCTTGCCGAGATTTGCGATACGATCCAGTCCGGCCTCGCGGGTGAAGCGTTGGCGCTGGGGCCGATCGAACCGGTGCGCCTCTACGGCCTGCTGGCTGACGGAACCGACCAGATGGTCGCCGCGATGGCACTGGCGCTCGGCTGGGAAGTGATCGCCCCATTGCCGTTCGGCCGGGCGCTCTACCGGGCCGTGGCCAGCCACACAGCCACCGGGGCTGACGCGCGCGCCTTGCTTGAAGGGCGTCCTCCCGCCGATCCGCAAGTGCTGGAACGCGCGCTCGCGCTGGATCGAATTTTCGAGACGGTCCGGCTGTTCGAACTGGCCGAACGTGACAGCGAAGTGTCGAACGCTCTTCTCGCCATGCTGGACGATCCCGGCTGTGCCGCCAAGACCCAGACCTTCTCCGCCTGCTGTTCGGAGCGGGTGGCGCTGGCGGGGCGGGTGATGATCGAACAGGCGGACATCGTGATCGCGGTGTGGGACGGCGCGACCCGGAGCCTTGTAGGCGGTACCGGGCATACCATCGCAAGGACGCTCCAACAGAACGGCGCCGTGATCTGCATCGATCCCGCCGCGCCTTCGGACTGGCGGATCATGCAGTCTCCCGAAGCGCTCGTCACGCGTCCTCCGGCGGAAGGCCGCGACGCCGTGCTGCGCCGGCTCATCCGATCCGCCTTGCGCCCGGAAAGCGATGCCCAGCTTCCGGCAGGCGCCGCCAGCCTCGGGGACGAGGCCTGGCCCTCCCGCAGTCACCCGCTTTCAGGCGGATACCGCCGGATCGAGGCGATGTTTTCCGGCGACGGCAGGCCGTTCCGCCCGCTGGCCCTGCGCTATGAACCGCCCGAGGCCTTCGCCAGCGGCAGCGGCGCGCCGCTCCTGGCCGACATACGTGCCCTTCCAGGACTGGACGGCGACTTTGCCGACACCGTGGAGCGATCCCTGCTACGCCGCTTCGCCTGGGCGGACGGGATATCGACGCACCTGTCCGATGCCTATCGCGGCGGCATGGTGGCGAACTTCGTGCTTTCCTCGCTCGCGATCGCCGCCGGCATCGCCTATCAGCCTCTCGGCGCGCAGAAGTGGTTCTTCGCCGGGATCGAATTCCTGCTGCTGATCGCCATCATCCTGATTACCTGGCAGGGCGTGCGGCGGCGCTGGCACAGCCGCTGGTTCACCACTCGCCGGGTCGCCGAATACCTGCGCCACGCCCCGATCCTGCTCGCCCTTGGCGTGGCGCGCCCGCCGGGCCGCTGGCCCCAGGGGATCTACACCAGTTGGCCGGAATACTATGCACGTGCCGCCTTGCGCGAGGTCGGCCTGCCCGCCGCACCGATGACGCACGAATACCTGCGCACCGCGATGACGCGCCTGCTCAGCCCCCACGTCGCCGAGCAGCGGGACTATCACATCGGCAAGGCACGGAGGTTGCAGCATGTCCATCACAGCCTCGACCGTATTTCCGAGACGCTGTTCATTCTCGCAGTGGTTTCCGTATCAATCTACCTGCTGATCGAAATCGCCGCGGCCACGGGCCTGCTTGCCGAGGGGTTCCCGCACGCCGCATCGAAGGTCTTCACTTTCCTCGGCGTATGCTTCCCCACCTTCGGCGCGGCCATCGCGGGTATCCGCTACTTCGGCGATTTCGAGCGCTTTTCCGCAATCTCCCGGATCACCGCCGAACGCCTCGACGGGCTGGACCGCCGTATCGAAATTCTCGCCGCCGACGATGAGCCGCGGATCGACTATGCCGTGGTGGCGCAGCTTGCGCATGACATGGATTCCATCGTCGTGTCCGAGATCGAAAGCTGGCAGGCGGTCTTCGCCGGAAAGCAGATCACGGTTCCGGTATGAAGCGACCGCGCCAGATCCCGGTCGCCGTCCTCGCCCTGTCTGCGCTGGTTCTTTCCGGCTGCAACGCCGAGCCGCGAAAGCCGCCTGCCGACCGCGCGGCAAGCAGCGAGAGCAAGGCCGCTTCCCCCGCCCCGCCAGCTTCTGCCGCGCCGCCCCCCGCACCGATTCCTGCGGAGCTTACCCCCGGGGATCGCGCGCTGCTTCTGGAAGCCATCGCGGGCTCCGAACTGTTCGCCAGGGTCCTGCGCAACAAGGAGCGCACCGGAAAAGTCGTGGCGCCTGGAAAGGAGCGCGATCTGGCCAAGGCCGAACGCGACCTTGCCACCATTCGCGAACGGCTGGCAGCACTTTCCGGCGATGGCATGCCGACCTTCGCGCTGATCCACACCTTGCGCGGCGGCGCGGCGATGAACGCCTGGCTCATCGGCCCCGACGGGGGCGTGGCGCACGGGTTCTACGATCGGGACTACACCGGACTGTCGCTGATGGTTGACGGACTGGGCGTGCGCCGTCTCGCCGCCACGCGCGGCAACCGGCCCAAAGGCACGCCGCCCCCGCCGCCCGATGTCGAACGCGGCAACCTGATCCGGGACCGCTCCCCCGAGGTCGTGCAACTGCGCGGAGAAACACTGGAGCGCACCCGCGAAATGCTGCTGCCCGGCGCGGTGGGCGATGCGCTGGGAACGCGGAGCGGCCGGCTTCTCGTGATCCCGGCGATGGACACGGGAACCGCCCCCTATGCCGCGCTGCCGCTTCGCAATGGCACGGCAGTGTCGCACTGGTCTTTCGTGATCCTTCCCGATGTCGACACGCTGACAGGCGCCGATCCCACGTTCGACTATCGCGCGCTCGACATCGGCAAGGCCATTGTCGTGGGCAACCCGGACTTGTCGAGCGACAGGAAGTTCGATTGGGCGCCGCTTCCCGGCGCACAGCGAGAGGCTGTCATGGTCTCCAGGGAACTGGACGATCCCGCCACGGTGCTGATGACGGGAACACAGGCCACGCGCGGCAACCTGACACGGGCCATCGCAGCACGGCCGGACGCCGGACTGGTCTATCTGGCGACACACGCGGTGTCCGACCCCAGGAACCCTCTTACCCGCGGGTTCATCGCCATGTCGGGCAAGGAAGGGCACTATTATGCCGGAGATATCCGGCAGGCCCGTTTCCCGGACTGGAAGCGGCACCACCCGCTGGTCGTCATCAGCGCCTGCCAGACCGCGCTGGGCCGCGTGTTCGACGGCGGCGGCTTCGGCGTTGCCCGCAGCTGGACTACAGCAGGCGCGGGACAGGTCGTGGCCAGCCTCTGGAATGTGAGCGATCAGGCCACCGCAATCCTGATGACCCGGTTCGTCGAGCGGCTGAAGGCCGGGGACGTACCGGAAATCGCCATGCAGAAGGCTCAGTTCGCCACGATGAATGCCCGAAACGCAAAAGGCGAAAGACCCTATGCCAACGATCCGAAGATGTGGGCCAGCTTCATGATCTTCGGAAAGCCCTCGGCACCGCTGCGGTAGAGGCCGCCTTCACGATCTGGGCCACATTTCGCCTCTCCAGCCGGGGATGACATTCTGGCGCTAGCCGGGGTCGCCTGTAGCGGTGGGCCTCAGGTCGATGCCTTTACGTCTCAGGCATTCGGATATCTTCGCGAAATCTCCGAGTGCCGCCTCGCACTGGCGGGCGGTCTGCTCGAAGTCCGGCCCTTTCCACAGCGTGGCCCCTGCCGAGGGCGAATTGTCGAAGGTACGCTTGTTGTTGGCATAGAAGTAGGTCGCGCCTCCCGTGCCTTCCGGCAGCGCGGCGTCGTTGAGGAATATCCAGGCCGTTCCGCTCATGGTGGGAACGAAGGAACCCATCCAGCGGATTGCGGGCGGTTTGCGCTGGCCCTTATCGCTCTCGTCTGCTTCCTTGATGACCGGCGCTACAGGCGTCAGCCGCTGGATCATGATCGTGCGGCGATAGCCACTGGGCGACAGGTCAGGTTTCGAGTCTCGAATCTCGACCAGCGGCTCAAGCCAGCGCGCGAGGACCACGCGCCGCAGCGGCGCCCCGCCCGCCATCACGACATTCGCAGGAAACGGAAAATCGAAAGTGTTGCGCCCTGCCGCAGCCACAGGGTGAGTCTTGTCCCGCCACGGATCGCCCCGTTCGGGCCAGGTCAGGATGACATAATAGCGCTGCCCTTTGATGACGGTGCCGTGCGCCGCCACTGCCGCCTTGCTTTGTATCGCGGGCGATGCTTGCCCCCGCCCGGCTGCAAGCGGCGCGAACGGCAGGCAGGGGTTTTTGGGATCGAGTGCCAGCGGCGCGGATCGCGTTTTGAGTACGGCTTTTGGGGTATCGTTTTCGGCGGATTCCTTGCAGAAGGCCACGCCGCGTTCCAGCCCGATCAGGCTCGTCTGCGTCCAGAGTACGAGAACGAGCCAGGGTACGCACAGGAGGATCGAAACACCGAACAGGAACGGCAGGACCCGCCATTTCCAGAACTGCATCACCGCCTGATAGCCGAGGCTGTTGCGAAGCGCGCGCAGGGCGGTGGGCTCGAACCGTTCGAGTGTCTGCCCGGCCAGCGCGTCCCACCAGGCAATGCGGACACGGTCCCTGAGGTCGGCCTCCAGCGCCCGCATCGCATTGGCTATCAGCCCGATGAGCCCCAGGATCACAAGGCTCAAGGCCCAGTTGGCGGTCCAGGGATCGTACCATGCCAGGAGCCAGGAAGGCACGAACTTGCGCCCCAGCACGAAAATGTCACTCAGCACCCATCGCGAATCCATTCCCGGCGTGAAGCCCGACCCGTCCCCCCAGAACGGAGCGAGCGCCAGGAACGCGGTCAGCAGGACAACGGCGAAATAGCAGGTCCGCCGCAGCCAGACATTGTCCCAGGCATTTTCCTGGATTTCGCCTCGCCCCTTTGCCCGGTCCCGCTCCTGCAAAGTGCGGCTCGCGGCGGCCAGCGCGGACTTGTCCGCAGGGGCATAGGGGGGCTCGACCTCGAACTTGCGAGGCAGCACGATCGGCGCATAGTTGTCGTTGCCGAGACAGATCCGCTCGATCACGCTGCGATGGACATGGCACGCCGTCAACAGGCCCTGCGGGCGATGGCGCTTTTCCCCGATGATCGGATCGCGCAGGACCCGCGTCTGGTTCATGCCAACGGTATCGGCAATGCTGCGATGAAGCATGGCTGCGATCTTGCGCGGCTGGTAGCGATAGTATCCGGCAAGCCCGCTTCGGGAATCGTGCATCGGCCCCAGCGGGTTCGCAAAGGCGCGGATGCGGGCTTCCTCGCTCTGGATCAGCGCCAGCCGGTCAGGCCCGAGGGCGTTGATCTCGTCGATCATCCACTTGAGCGACACATAGGCGAGGCTGTCATCGGGATAACCTCCTCCCACGTCCGAATGCATGCCGGCGAACCATACCTGCTTCAACCGCGAACCGGCCCGCAGACGCTCCGCCGCATTCCAGTCCCTGCACTCCTTATTGATGCCGGCATGCGCCCGCTGATCGGCGATTTCATCCCAGAGCAGCGGCCAGAAGCTGTCCCGCTCATCATCGAGCGCCAGCGCATGCCGTGCCACCTTGACCCGGCGATGCAACTCGTAATCGGTCATGGTGAGCGGCCAGACGTACTGATCGATACCGCGCGTGATCTCCACGATGGGCCCGCCATAGGCGGCCACGGTATCCCATACGCCCACGAACTCGATGTCCGGGAAACTCTCCGCCTCACGGTTGAAAGCCTGCCCCCGCAACCGGCGCCAGCCTTGTATGATCCTGTCCCTGAACCAGCGGACGGTCTGGAAAAGCCAGGGGAACAGGTCCGGCGCATTCTCGCCCAGGAAGCGCCGCACCGCATCGGCGCAATTGCGCTTCAGTTCGCGCTCGTCCTCATAAGGAACGATGCCCTGCGTGCAGATGAGCGCCACGAGAAGCCGGATCGTGAACGCGCCCCGGCTGAACCCAAAGGCATAGATCGTGTCGCCCTTGTCCGTTCCGGGATACTGGCCATTGTAGTTGCGGCAGACATATTCGTAGAGCCGCAGAAGATTGCGCTTCAGCCCGAAGCCGAAAATGCCGCCCAGAACCGCCAGGAAACGAAAACTCGAAGTACCTACGCCATTGTCGTAATAGGCAATCTGATCGGGGCCGCCGGGCCTCGATCCCAGATCGAGCGCATCATAGAGGCGATAGACGTTGGTGCGGAACAACGCGCGGCTGCTGTTGCCCGTGCCGTCCGAGAACACGACGATCCGCTTGGGCTCGGCAAGCGGCGCAGCCGCATCGGCACGCCGTTCCGGCGCGATTTCTTCTCCGGTAGGTGCGCTGGACACATTCCTGCCCCCCGATCGCTGTCATGAAATGACAATCTGCAAAGCCCCCGCTTCGCACACGACAATGAGTGACATTTCCAACGCGGGCAGACAACAGTAAACGCGCGATCGAATGGGAACTATACTTAAGATCCCATCCGTATGATTAACAATTCTTACTGAATAATTTGCACACAAAGGGAAACGTCAGGTCCAACCCCCGCCCGTACCTGCGATCAATGCCCGGCCGGAATGACCTCGATGCCCAGCCGGCCGCCGCGTGCGGCGATATCCAGCAGAAGGTCGACATTCGGATGTGCACCGGGACGCTCGCGTGCATCCGCGGTATGTTCGGCGAACACCACAAGGCCATGCTCGGCAGCAGCCGCATCCAGATGGTCGAACCGCTGCTTCAGGTAGTTGTAGACGGCGAGCGAACCCTGCTTGCCCGGCTGGTTCGATATGGAGGCCACCACGTTCCCCGCATCATCGACGAGGTCGATGCGTTCCAGGCCGTCTATCGGCGGCAATAGCTGAAGATTGTCCTTGAACGTCGCGCCCGGTTCGATTGCCGCCAGCATGTCTCTTGTTCCTGATTCACTGCACTCGCGGCGCTCTTACACCTTCTTCGAATGACCGCAATCGGTCCCGGAAGCACCACCTAGAACCACCAAGCAGTGCCGCGGCGCATGAGGGCCGCGGCACGCCCTGTCCTCAGAAGGTGTACCGCGCGCCGATCTTGACGGTGCGCGGCTCTATCACCCTGCTCAAGCGCCCGTCGACGGGACCTGCCGCATCGTAAGCCGGAATGTAGGATTCGTAATAATAGGCAATGTCCTTGTCGCGACTGTCGAGGATGTTGAGCACTTCGCCATATATCTCGATCCGGCCTCCCTTCCAGGCGGCACGGGCATTGACTACGGTGCTGCCGCTGTCCCGCACGCTGTTGTCCTCGACCAGAGGGTAAGGGCCGAGATGGCGAATGCGGATGCTCGTCTCCCACGGGTCCAGCACGATGGATGCCCCCGCTGACACTGCATTCTCGAAGGCGTTGGGAATGCGGTCGCCATTGTCGTATCGCGAACGGCTGGCGGTATAGTTGCCATCAAGCGCAAGCCAGGGCAGCGGCCGCCAGAAAGCGACAAGTTCGTAGCCATGACGCTTGCTGGCGCCGGTCGGCTCGACCGCGTTGGAATCACCGACGAAACGCAGTTCGCTTCCAACGTCGAGCCACCAGTAGGTTCCTGTCAGCGAGAAACCGTCTGTCTGGAAACGGGCGCACAGCTCCTTGCCGGTGCCGCGCACCAGAACAGGCACCGGCGTTTCGGCATTCACCGCCCCTCGCACATCGTTGGAGTGGAATCCGCGCCCCCAGTTGGCATAGAGTTCGAACTGCCGGGTAACTTCATAGGCCGCCGAGAACTTGGGCGAAACGATCGAATCGTGCCCGCTTCCCTCACCAAGCTCTTCCGCCGCTGCGTTTCTGGCGCGCACGGAATAGTGATAGTAGTCGCCCCGCAGACCGCCCGTCAGGCGCAGGCCCGCCAACGGCTGCCAGGTTGCCTCGCCATGGATCGCACCGGAAAGTTCCTCGACGTGATAACGGCCCAGCGAGTACAGGAATTCGCGACTTTCCGTGCGATTCACGCCAACGCTGCCGATATGGTCGAAGCGGTTCTCGGTGCCGATGGAGAGTTCCAGTTCCGGCGCCGGATTCCAGTGCTTGCGTGCCGTGAGGCCGGTAACCCAGCGCTTGTCGAACTGGTCGATCTGGGCGCTGGTCCCGTCGGGATCGACATAAGTCGGGTTTGAATACATGTTCCAGTCGTAATACTGGGCGTAGACGTTGGCGCTCCAACTCGCCTGCGTGATCCCCACATTGCCGACGAACCGCGTGGTCCGGCCGCGCGCCGTCGGGTCGGGCGAACAGAACACGTCGGCGCATATGTCGGAACCGACGATCCGCTCGGGAATCTGCTCGGTTGGACGCCATGTCGCGTGGTAGGCATGAAGCGAAGCCTGGAGCGCACCTTCGCCCAGCGGCATGCTGTACTTCGCAAAGCCCGCATAATGGCGCAGGTGCTCCTCCTGCTGCCACGGCCCGTCATAGCGCTTCGCCTGCCCCACCACCGTAAGATCGCCGGAACCAAGCCTTTTGATCGTGCCGCCCGCTGCAAGACGGCCGGTGCTGTACGAGCCCCCCTCAAGCGAAACCCACGGGCGGTCGAAGCCGGCGATCGTCGTCATGTAGGCCGTGCCCGCCAAGGCGAAATCGCCGCCGTCCGCGCGATAAGGCCCTTTGCGGAAGTCTTCACGCGCAACGATCTCCGGGATCAAACCGTTGAGATCGAGATACCCCTGCCCATGACCATGGGTCCGCAGGTTCATCTGCACGCCGTCGATATAGGTCGTGAAATCGCTACCATGATCGAGGTTGAACCCGCGCAGGAAATACTGGTTCGCCTTGCCGCTGCCCGAATGCTGGGCGGCGACCATGCCGGGAATAGCCTCGAGAAGTTCGGCCACGCGCAGCAGCGGACGGACCAGCAGGTCGGAGCCTGCCACGCTGCCTTCGCTGGCGGCATGGGCTTCGCCGATCTTGGTCTCTCCCCGGCCGAAAACCAGGATTTCGCTGTTGCCGCCATCCGAAGCCGACCCGTCCGAAGCCACTTCGCCGGCAAGAGCCGGAACGGAGGCAAGCGCGACGATCCCGCCCATGGCGAGGCGGGCGAATGCCGCCTTTGTGTTGATTTGCATTACAATTCCCCCGGCGCCTGCGACTGGGAGTGGAAGCGTGCCGTCCAAGACGGTCGGCACGCGCCATCGGCCGGACGCCCGAGGCGACCGCGACACGAACCGATGCGGCTTCCACCGCTCGTTCGTCGCTCAGACGGAAAAATTACCGGGCCTCGGCCATCCCCTGGACCAAAGCGAGAGCGACCAGACGCCGGCAGGTCTCCTGGCTTGCGGGTCATCGCTTGATGCACGGCCTTCCCAGGCCTCGCAGGATTTAGCGTCCGGCCCAGTGGCTGCGGCCAGGCTCCTTGGCCTGCCGCGATATGCATCGCGCTCACCGCTTACAGTTGCAGGGACAGCCTCGGATTCGAAGGCCGAAGCCCTCTCACCGCGTTCCCTATTAAGCCTCTTTCGAGGCACCGGCGCGATCTTGCCCGCCGCCTTCGAAAGAAGGAAACGGTTGCAGTCCGCTAACCCACGCAAGAAATGTGTTCAAGAGTGTATGGCAGGTGAGGTATTGTTACGGCGATGCTTTCGCCCGCCGCGCCGGGAAAGCGGGCCGGGTAGCCGTCACCCCGGCAAAGTCGCGGTCTGGCGAAGGGCTTCGCCAAGCGCGAGCGCGGCCGACGTGGCGAGATTCAGCGAGCGCACCTCCGGCCGCAGCGGTATGCGCACGCGCGCATCACAGACATCCGCCACTGAGGGGGGCACCCCTGCGCTCTCCTTTCCGAAGAGCAGGACATCGTCTACCCTGAATCCGAATTCATAAGCCGAATGGCTGCTCCTGGTCGTGAACAGCACCAGTCTGCTCGGCCCGATATCGGCCCTGAAGGCATCGAAGCTGGCGTGTCGTGTAATCGTGACATGGTCGATATAGTCCATGGCAGCCCGCCTTACGCGCCGATCGTCCCATACGAAGCCCATCGGCTCGATAATATCCACGCTCGCGCCCAGGCACGCGCCAAGCCTCAGCACGGCGCCGACGTTTCCGGCAATCTCGGGTTCGAATAGAGCAATACGCATCCGGACCGATTGGCGGCAAGACAGCGGCCATGCAAGCCCTTCGGCAGTTCCCGGATAACGAGGCGGGGCGGCGCCCTTTCCGGCCTGTGCCGCAAGTGGCGGATATTGCGGGAATAAAGCCGTTGTGCAACCTAGGGCATCCGAAACCTTGAAGGACCGAGGGATGCCCACGATACAGGACAAGCGACACGACTTCCTCTGGCTCGTCCAGCTCTGGATGCAGCGCGAACGGGATATCGCCGGATGGACGGCAACCTGCGGCGATGCGGTTGCCGCCAGCTATCGTATCCCCGCATCGATGACCGCGCGCGACGCCGCGCACGATTTCCTGTCCTTCAACAGCGCTTCGTTCCGTGGCGGCGTGGAGAACGAATGTCCCGCCTGGATGAACGCGCTGGAAGATCCTTCCTACGGCTGAGCCCCGCATGACGGGCCGAAACGGCGCGCCGCCTCCTCAGCCGAACGTGAAGGCGAAGGCCTGCACGCCCGGATCGAGGAACTCGATGGTGAAGGTCCGGTCGGTCACGGTGCCCTGCTGGCGAACCAGTTGATAGAGCCGCTGCGTGGTCACGGTGCCTTGCCCGGCCGCGTCCGCGTCCATGCCGTGATCGCCGCCCGGAGCCTTGCCGTCCACGGTGACGCGGAAGCGGACCGGGCGTCCTTGCGGCCCCGGCCCCAGCACGAGATGAAGATCGCGGGCATGGAAGCGGAAAGCGATACGCCCGCCCGCCGCATCCAGCGAGACGAACTCCGGCCCGGCGGTCCACGATCCCGCAATTCCCCAGTCATTGCGGCCGGGCAACTGCCCCAGCACATAGCTGTGGGGCCGGTCCGGCACATAACCGCCCGCCGAAGCGAAACGTTCGCCTCGTGAATAGCCCAGATAGGTTTCGGGCGAGCGATTGGTGGCCTTCTGCGGCGCCTCGCCCACGCCGGAGCCCTTGACCGCCACGACCTCCAGGCTGGGCGGGGCATTGCCGTTCTCGGCCAGCAGGCGCTGGATGACTCTTTCGGATTCCGCGTAATCCCCCTCGCCGAAATGATGATAGCGGATCCGTCCCTTGCCATCGATGAAGTAATGCGCGGGCCAATAGAGGTTCTGGAAGGCGCGCCAGATCGCGCGATCGTTATCGAGCGCCACTGGATAGGAAATGCCGAGATCGCGTATCGCGCGGCTCACGTTCGCCGGGTTCTTCTCGAAGGCGAATTCGGGCGCGTGAACGCCGATGACGACGAGCCCCTGATCCTTGTACTTTTCCGCCCATGCACGGACATAGGGAAGCGAGCGCAGGCAGTTGATGCAGCTGTAGGTCCAGAAATCGACGAGGACCACTTTCCCACGCAGCGCCTCGGCGGTGAGCGGCGGCGAATTCATCCATTCGCTCGCCCCTGCCAAAGACGGAAACGCGCCTTCGTCTCCCAGTTCGGCCCGGCCGGCGCGCATGGCCGAAGCGGCAGGCGTACCGGGGCGGAACTTGGCGAGCAGCCTCTCTTCGACTTGCGCCGTGCCCGAAAGCGAAAGGCGGGTGAGAAGGCCGGTATCCAGCCCCAGCGCGATCGTGGCCACCCCGGCGAGCACCGCCACGCCCAGCACGCGGCGAACACCGTTACCAAGGCCGATGGATCGCTTCATCGCCGCAAACACCTTCCCGCCCACCAGCAGCGCCAGCGCCAGCGAAGTTGCCGCGCCCAGCGCATAGGCGAGCAGCAACAGGGAGGTATGCGTACTGGCGCCGTTCAGCGCCGCTCCTGTCAGGACAAGTCCGAGCACCGGTCCCGCGCAAGGCGCCCAGAGCAGCCCGGTGGCAACCCCGAGCAGGAGCGACGCGGAGAACGTGGCGGAGGAGCCGCCCACGTCTCCTTCCGCCGAACGGGACAGCCGCGCGCCCATCGCCACCAGCGGCCGGGTCGCGCGATCGGCCAGCGACGGGAAAAGCAGCAGCAGGCCGAACAGCGCAAGCACCGCCAGAGCCACGATCCGCCCCAGGCCGTTGGCCTGAACCGCCCAGCCCCCGCCCACGGCCGCCAGTGTGGCAACGCCCGCGAATGTCACCGCCATGCCGATCAGCATGGGCAATCCGCTGCGCAGGAACGGCTGATCGGCCCGCGCGAAGACGAAGGGCAGAACCGGCAGGATGCAGGGGCTGATGATGGTCAGCACACCGCCCAGATAGGAAAGGACAAAGAGGATCATCGGCTGTTTCCTCCAACATGAAGCCTGCCGATCAGGCGCATCGGCGCATGAACCTGCGCTGTCCGCGATCGCATCGGAAACTATATTTTCGCGCCTGCATCTTTCCGGCTTTCCGGGACGTATCTTCCGGTACTCGAACTTTGCCGGGAGGACGAAATGAAGGCTTTTCCTTGCAGGCGACCGCTCCTCGTATTCATTGCCTGCGGCCTCGCCGTCGCGGCGCCCATTCTGGAGAGCCGCTCCACTGCGGCCCCGCAGCGCGCAGCCGTGCAGGTTCCCGCCCCTCTCCACGACAGTCCCAACCCCGCCAGGAGCGAAACCGCCGTTATTGCCGGTGGATGCTTCTGGGGAATCCAGGGTGTGTACCAGCACGTCAAGGGCGTGCGCAGCGCCGTGTCGGGCTACTCGGGCGGCGACCGCACGAACGCAAGCTACGCTGCCGTCGCAAGCGGGCGGACCGGACATGCCGAAGCGGTGCGGATCACTTTCGATCCGGCACAGGTCAGCTACGGAAAGCTGCTGCAGATCTTCTTCACCGTGGCCGCCGACCCGACCACGCGCGATTTTCAGGGACCGGACCACGGCACGCAGTATCGAACCGCCATTTTCCCGCAGTCCCCCCGGCAGCAGGAGATCGCCCGGCGCTATATCGACCAGCTTGCGGCCGCCGGCGTCTGGAAGCGGCCGATCGTCACGCGCATCGAACCGTTCAAGGGCTTCTACCCCGCCGAAGCCTATCATCAGGATTTCCTGACGCTCCACCCCGATTCCGCCTATATCCGCGCGAACGACCAGCCCAAGATCGCCGCGCTCAAAAGGGCCTTCCCCGCGCTCTATCGCAGCACGCCCGTCCTTGTCCGGCCGTGAGCCGGCAGGCGGCGAGCGACAATCGTTGATCTCCTCGCGGCGAACGGGCAGGATCGCCGCATCGGAGAAGCTGGCAGTGCGAAACGGGAGCAGCGCTAAACCAACGGAGGAGCGGGCAAGGCTCGTCGCCGCGCTCCATCTTGCCGCGGCCAGCGAACCCTCCGGCCTGCGCGCCGTCTACGAAATGACCGCGCCGAAACTATTCGGCATCTGCCTGCGTATCTGCGGCGACCGGGGGGCCGCGGAGGATGTCTTGCAGGATGTCTATGTAAAGGTCTGGCGCCGTGCAGGCGCATTCGATGCGGAGCGCGCCAGCCCGATAAGCTGGCTCGCGGCGATCGCACACAACAGCGCGATCGACTGGCGCCGGTCCCAGCATCGGCATGTCGCGGTGTCGGAAGAAATTCTGGCGGCCATCCCTGACGAAGCGCCCCTGGCGGATGCCGTGTTTGCCGATGAGCAGGAAAATCGGCGGTTGCTCGGCTGCCTGGAAGGGCTCGACAGCTACCAGTCCAACGCGATCCGGCGCGCCTTTCTCGATGGCCTGACCTACCAGCAGCTCGCCGACGAGTTGCAGACGCCGCTCGGGACGATCAAGAGCTGGATCAGGCGCGGAATGCAGAGACTGAAGGACTGCCTGAGCGATGGCTGACCCCGCCGATCCCTTCGGCCGCAGTGATGTGGCGGCGGAACTGGCTCTCGGCCTGCTCGAAGGCGAGGACCGCGCCGCCGCACAGCGCCTGCGCCTGTCCGATCCGGTCTTCGCGGGCGAAGTGGATGCATGGGCCGCGCGCCTGTCACCCCTGCTGGCGGCGATCCCTGCGGCAGAACCTCCAGCACACCTCTGGGACAAGGTTGCCGCCCGCATCGATTCCGGCGCGCCCCGGAACCCTGAACCGGCGCTCATCCGCCGTCTGCGTGCCTGGCGCGCGGGCGCGATTTTCGCCGCTTCCATCGCCGCCTGCCTGGCCCTGTTCATCCTCGTCCGTCCGGCCGAAGATCGCACGAAGATGCCCATGTCGGTTTCGCAACTGGCCGGGGCCGAAGGCTCCGCCACCATGGCGGTCGCTTACGATCCCAAAGCCGGAATGCTCCACCTCAGCCCCCATTCGCTGGGCGGCAACGGCAAGAGCCCGGAACTATGGGTCATCCCGGAGGACGGCGTGCCGCGTTCGCTGGGGGTCATGCAATCGGCGGTCCTGGCGATATCGCCCGACATGCGCCCGATGCTGACGGACGGGGCGACGCTGGCGATCACGCTGGAAGACAGCGCCGGCGCGCCGCACAAGGCACCCAGCACCGCGCCGATCCTCACCGGAAAAATCACCACTATCTGAAGGCCGCTGCGTCCATCGCCGCTTCGGCTCCGTATCTTCCGCGCATTCCAGAAGAATGGAGTGCGGGAAGAAGGATGCCTCAGATGAAAGTGCGATCCAGAACACTAGCAGCGTTGCTCGCCACCGCCGTTCTCATGACCGGCGCGGCGGCCGTCGAAGCGAAGGACCCCATGGTCGGCGGGGCCGCGATGTATGCGAACAAGGACATCATCGACAATGCCGTCAATTCCAGGGACCACACCACCCTTGTCGCCGCGGTAAAGGCGGCCGGACTTGTCGACACGCTCAAGAGCGCGGGGCCGTTCACGGTGTTCGCCCCGACCAACGCCGCGTTTTCCAAACTTCCGGCGGGCACGGTGGATATGCTCCTGAAGCCCGAGAACAAGGCCATGCTTACCGGCATACTGACCTATCACGTGGTGCCGGGACGGATGAGCGCCGCCGATATCGCCGCGAATGCCAAGGCTCACGGCGGAAAGGCCATGCTTACCACCGTGCAAGGCGAAATGCTGACCGCGTGGAAGGACAAGGCAGGCGCATGGTGGCTGACCGATGCCAAGGGCGGCAAGGCCAGGATCACCATCGCGGACGTCATGCAGTCCAACGGCGTGATCCATGTCGTCGACACGGTGCTGATGCCGTGAGATGATGAACCGGCTCATCCACGGGATTCCGGCGGAAGCCGACTTCCCGTGGACGGCCTCCGCAATCCTTCAGGATGACGGCCGATGAACACCCAGGATCAAGGCCCCAAGGATCAAGGGCCCAGCCGCCGCGCATTCCTTGCCGGTTGCGGCTTCATCGCCGCGGCCCTCTGCTCGGCCCCATGCCTCGGCGCGGCGGCAGAGCCGTGGCTCTCGCTGTCGGACACCCAATGGCGGGCCCGCCTGCCACCGCCGGCCTTCGCCGTCCTGCGCCGGGGCGCCACGGAACGTGCCTATTCGAGCCCGCTCCTCGGCGAACACCGCAAGGGCCGGTTCCTCTGCGCCGGCTGCGCCCTGCCGCTGTTTTCATCGCAAACCAAGTTCGACAGCGGCACGGGCTGGCCCAGCTTCCAGGATCATCTTCCCGGCGCGATCACCCTGCGGCAGGACCGCAGCCTGGGAATGATCCGCAAGGAAGTTCGCTGCGCGCGTTGCGCGGGGCACCTCGGCCATGTCTTCGACGACGGACCGCCGCCCACGGGCCTGCGCTATTGCATGAACGGCGCCGCGCTACGCTTCAGCGCGGGCTGACGGTCGCCCTTAAAACGATACTGCGACCTATTTGCAACAACATAGCATAATCTGACCGATAAATTACTGTTCGTCCAATCGAACATTGCCAGTATATTGCATGTGAGAAGCATTCTCATTAGTGGCGCCCCCAACTGATGCCGGGTTCTCCGGACATCGCCATGAGGGGACCCCAGAATGTCCGTCAGAGCCAAGATCCGCGCGTGTTGTTCCCTTTCATCCGTGCTCGCGATCAGCCTGTTCACGGCTGCCAATGCCCATGCCGCAGCCGCCACCGAAGAAACCGCCCCTGACGCAGCGGTTACCGAAGGGCCCGACCCTGACGCGATCGTCGTTACCGGCGCCACCGAAACGACGGGCCTCAGCCTCTCCTCGCGCGAGACGCCGCAGTCGGTCACGGTCATCGACAGCGAGCGGATGCAGGAACAGGGGCTCTACGATATCTCCGAAGTGCTGGAGCAGATCGTCGGCATCCAGACGAACCGATCCAGCGCGCTGGGTACGGACGGCACGAACTACACCGCGCGCGGTTTCGAGGTGAAGAACTACCTGGTGGACGGCGTTGCGCGCCCGAGCAACCTCTACGGCTTCACCGAAGACACCGCCGACATGATCGCTTACGAGCGGATCGAGGTCATCCGCGGTTCCGCCGGCATGATGACCGGCACCGGCCAGCCTTCCGCCGCGATCAACATGATCCGCAAGCGCCCCGGTGAAACCACCCGCGCCAGCGTCTCGGCAACGCTCGGCTCGTGGGACATGTACCGGCTCGAAGGCGATCTTGGCGGCGCGGTGACATCCGATGGACACGTCCGCGCCCGCGTTGCCGGGGCATGGCAGGACAACCAGACCTTCATCGATCGCGAACACGCCAAGCGGCAGGCGCTCTATGGCGTGGTCGAAGCGGACCTCGGCCCGAACACGCTGCTGACCGCGGGGGTGGAATACCAGAACTTCCGCAACGAGGGCGCTTCACGCGGAGGCGTTCCGCTCTACTTCACGGACGGCACCCGGACGCACTTCTCGCGCTCCACCAACGGCGGCGCCAACTGGTCCGACTTCAGCCGCAAGAGCGTGAACCTGTTCGCCTCGGTGGCGCACGATTTCAGCCCGAACTGGCACCTGCAGGTCGATGCCGAGCACAAGTCCGGTTCCTACGACGAGACGATCGGATATTTCTTCGGCACCGCGATCGACAAGGACACCGGCCTTGGCGGCACGCTCTATTCCACCCGGTGGGCATCCGACCTCACGCTCGATGCGATATATGCCAACCTTCGCGGCACCTTCGAGGCATTCGGCCAGGAACAGCATGTCGCGCTGTCGCTCAGCCACGCGCAGTTCGACGACGACCAGACCCCCTACCCCGGCTGGTGGTATGGCGGCGACTACATGAAGTCGGTCAACGCCTTCGAATTCTTCGAGAACGGCGAGACCACCAAACCCGACCTGACGCCCACCGGCGACCTTGCCGGCAACCGCATCCGGACCAGCGCCGCCGCCGGTGTCGCCCGCCTCAAGCCGATCGCCCCGCTCTCCGTGATCGCGGGCGGCCGCCTCACCTGGTGGAAAGGCGACAGCTATGCCGAGGACACGTCCGGCATCCGCACCTGGACGCGGGAAACGGATGAAAAGGCCGTCTTCACGCCTTATGCGGGCCTCGTGCTGGACTTCAGCAAGACCATTTCGGCTTATGTAAGCTACGCGAGCGTCTTCGAACCGCAGACCCAGCGCACCGTCGACGGCGACGTGATCGCCCCGCTCGAAGGCAATACTTACGAAGCGGGCCTCAAGGCGGATTTCCTCGACGGCAAGCTGAGCGCCAGCGCGGCGGTCTTCCGCATGAAGCAGGACAACTATGCCATGGCCGATGGCCCCGGCATCTTTGCACCCGACGGCAGCGCCGCCTATCACGCGGTGTCGGGCATGAAGTCCACCGGCTTCGAACTGGAAGTGAACGGCGAGATACTGCCCGGCTGGCTGGTGGCGGGCGGCTTCGCCAATGCGAAGGCGAAGGACCGCGACGGCGTGCGCCAGTTGCCGCAAATCGCCAAGGACAGCTTCAAGATGTTCACCTCCTACCGCCTGCCAGGAAACCTGGAAGGATTGACCCTGGGCGGCAACTTGCGCTGGCAGGGCAAGACCACGGCGGAAGGTGAAGGGCCCAACGGCGAAGTCTACACGCAAGGCAGCCTTGCGGTCGTCGACCTGCTGGCTAGCTATCGCTTCTCGCAGCGCCTGTCGCTTGCGGTCCACCTCGATAACGTCTTCGACAAGACGTATTATTCGGGCCTGTTCCTCGGCAGCGCCCGCTACGGCATGCCGCGCAACGTCACGGTGACCCTGCGCGGCAAGCTGTAACCCGTAACCTGCAAGCGGGCGCGCGACTGTCCCGAAAGGAACAGGGACGCGCCCGCAAGAAGGCCTAACCGCGTTTCCTCAAAAGCGCATCGTCAACGATCCGGTGACAGAACGCGGTGCGCCCGGGTAGATCCACAAGGCGCTGTAGCTGCTCTGCGCGTAAGTCTGGTCGAGAATGTTGTCCACCTCGATCCGTGCCGTAAGCTGCCGCGTAATCGGGTAAGCAAGGCTTGCCTTGGCCTTGAGGTAGCCGTCCAGCCTCAAGTCGCCGCCATCGAGCGCCGCCGCGCGCGGGCCGACATAAGTGCCGCCCGCGCTCAGATCGAGGTCGCGTCCGGCCAGAGGCAGCTTCGCGAAAAGCTGCACGGTTCCGGAATGACGCGGAACGTTGAGCACGTCGCTGCCGGGAAACGCCGGATCGCGCGCCTCGGCATCGGTGTAGGCGTAGTTGCCGATCAGCCGGATGCGGGACGTAAGATCGATCTCGCCATCGAACTCCACCCCTCGCGAACGGATGCGGCCCACCGTGGCGAGATAGTTTGCATCGGCGGGATCGGCCGCCAGGATATTGCGCTTCGACACACTGAACCAGCTTACACCGGCGCGGAAGGCGGTAAACACCAGCTTTGCGCCGATCTCATAGCCCTTCCCCGTTTCCGGCGCGAAGGCGTTGCCGTCCCTGCCCACGCTGGAGTTGGGCCGGAAGCCCTCACCCCAGTTGGCGTGAAACGCAATGCGACGATCGGGCCGGAAACGCACACCTCCGCGAAACTCCAGCGGCTTGCGCTTCATCCTGCTGGACTGCCCGGTCAGCCGGTTGTCGATGCTCTGCGAAAGACGCTCGTAACGCATGCCCGCCACGAAACTGAGACTGTCGGTCGCCTCCCACATGTCCTGTGCGTAGATGGCGCTGGCCTGCCGGTGCTCCAGTGTCGAAGTGAAAGGCGTCAGCAATCCTGCCGCGCCGCCATAGACGGGGTTCCAGACATCGATCGGATAGGAATTGTCGGCAGTGGGGCGGAAGCGGGCCTGCCAGGTGTCGAAGTCAAGATCGTACCACGTCACCCCCAGGCTGGACCGATGCGTGCCGAATGCCTCGAACACACCGCGAAGCTCCGCCCGCGCGGACCGGTCTTCAAGATTCCAGTCACGCAAACGGCGCTGGCGGCGCACCGTACCATCGGCAAGCAGCGTCGAGGCTTCCGAGGAGAAGCCGTGGATGCGCGCATCGCGGTAGGCACCCCCGCCGACCAGCGACCAGCCCTGCCCCAGATCCTGCTCGACGGTGAGTTGATGCCGCCAGTTGGTCGATGAGACACGTCCGTCGCCAGGCTCGCCGAGAAAACGGTCACGCGGCACTGCCTCGGTATCTGTGCCGATAGCCGGGATGCCCCGGTCAAAGGGGGAGCGGAAGGCGATGTACTCGCCCTGGTAGATCAGGGTCGTGCCCGGCGCGAGGCGCCAACCGATCGAGGGCGCGAAGAGACGGCGGCGCAAATCCACATGGTCTCGGAAACCGTCGCTGTTCTCGATCGCGCCGACCAGCCGGATGGCAAGGTTTGCGGCAAGCAGCGATTCCACGTCGCCCTCCAGCCGCCAGGTGGCGAAGGAGCCCGCGCTCGCGGTCATCGTGCCGCCCTGCTCGAATTGCGGCTTCTTGGTCACCACGTTGACCACGCCGGCCGGGTCCACCGAACCGAACACCGCCCCCACCGGGCCTTTCAGCACCTCGATCCGCTCGACATTCGCGGGATCGCGCGGCGGGCCAAAGCCGCGATTGGCAAGAAAGCCGTCCACGAAATACTCCGCGCCCGTATCGGGCGTGCCTAGAAATCCGCGGATCGCGTAATTGTCCCGCAGCCCGCCGAGATTGTTCTGCTGGGAAATGCCGCTCACCAGTTCCAGCGCATCGGCGAGGCGGCGGACGCCGTAATCGTCAAGGATCGTCCGGTCGAGGGCAATGCTCGCCTGCGACATGCGCTCGGTCACGAGGTCTGAACCGTTTACCCGGTCGATCCGGCTGCGACCAAGCACCACGATCTCGTCCACCGAGGCGTGGTCGTGATCGCGATCCTCTTCCCGGGCACGCGTCTCTTCGCGATCGGTTTCGGCGGCAAGGACCGGGAGAGGCGCCGTGGCAGCACCAAGCATGAGAGCGGCACCAAGCACGTTGGAAACCGGACGATCGGGCATTTGCGGGGTCCGCATGGTCGAAGCGCTTTCTGACAAAGTGTTGCCCGCGGCCGATTTTCGGCGGGAGCAATTGCGTAATGATATATTGTCACATAAAGCCGGCGCCGAGCTACGCAAGATCAAAAAGGCCGAAATCGCCGTGCACAAATCGTCTACCCCATCGCGACGCCTGCGATGCCCGTCTCGCTCCCTGAGAGGGGCGGCAACGGGCGTGATCGGCCTGCTCCTTGCCATCGGCCCCGCAGCCGCGCAGGAGCGTCCTGCGCTCCCGCCGGTGCTGCCCTGGTCGGGGAAAAGCGAAAGGTCGATCGCCCGGATGGACGATCCCTGGATCACCCCCGCCGAATGGGCCGGCTTCCGGAAAACGCCCAGTCACGAGGAAACGCGGGCCTGGCTGGAGAAACTGGTCGCCGCCTCGCCGCTGCTGGCGCTGGAGAACTTCGGCAAGAGCGCCGAAGGCCGGGATCTCTATCACGTCCGCGCCAGCAGCGGCAGCAACAGGCCGGTCGTGCTGATACAGGCAGGCATCCACGCTGGCGAGATCGACGGCAAGGACGCCGGTCTCATGCTGCTGCGCGACATTGCGCTGCGCGGCAAGGCAGACCTGCTCGACAAGGTCGATCTTGTTTTCGTTCCGATATACAATGCCGACGGCCACGAGCGCGCCAGCCCGCGAAACTTCCCGCACCTGCGCGGCCCCGACAATCCGGGCACGGTCGCCACGGCGCAAGGTCTCAATCTCAATCGCGACTATGCCAAGGCCGATGCACCGGAAACGCAGGCGATGCTGTCTCTCTTGCGCCGGCTGGACCCAGTTCTCTACATTGACATGCACGTCTCGGAAGGCTTCGACCACGCCTATGACGTGACGTACACTTCGGCAGGCTGGGGGCGGCATTTCCAGTCGCAGGCGATAACAGAATGGCTGAACGGCCCGTTTCGCAGCGGCGTGGATGCCTTCCTGCGCGGGATGGGACACAACCCCCATTTCTATCCGAGCGCCAATGACGACCGCGATCTCGACAAGGGCCTGCGCATCGCCGCCGAAGGACCGCGCTATTCGACCGGCTATGGCGACTTCGCGCGCATACCGACGGTCCTTGTCGAAATGCACAACCTCAAGCCCTACCGCCAGCGGGTGCTGGGCGCCTATGCGATGATGGAAGCCGCACTGCGCCAGACCGCCCGGGACCTGCCGCACTTGCAGGGAGCCATTTCCCGCGACCGTGCCGAGCGTCCCGAAACGCTCGCCCTGCGCTGGCAGCGGGATGACAGTCCGCTGGAATGGATCACGTTTTCCGGCGTGGCGCACGAGACCTATCGCTCCCCGGCCACGGGCGAGATGGAACTGCGCTACCTCGCCAGGCCCCACCAACTGCGAATACCGGTGTTCGGGCAGAAGCCCGTGCTGACCGTCACCCTGCCCGAAGCCTGGTGGGTTCCTGCGGGCGCCACCGAAGTGATCCGGCGGCTAGACCTGCACGGCATCGCCTATGAACGCATCGAGGCTCCGCGCACCCTGGATCTCGACATGGTGCGGCTGATCCACGCCCGGCCCGGCCCGGTGAGCGAAGGACGCATGACGGTAGGCGGCGAGATGATTCACGAGACCCGCCGGGAAACGATGCCTTCAGGCTCCCTGCGCATTCCGCGGGATCAGCCGCGCGGGCTGCTTGCCGCCGAATTGCTGGAACCCGAAGCAGTGGATTCGTTTCTCGCCTGGGGCTTCTTTCCCGGCATTATCCAGATGCCGGATACACCTGACCGCCTTGCCAGCCTGTCCGTGGCGGAAGAACTGCTCCGAGCCGACCCCCAGGTTCGCGCCCAATTCGAGAGCAGGCTGGCGCAGGACGCGCAATTCGCGAACGATGCCGATGCCCGCCTTGCCTGGCTTGTTGCCCATACGCCGTTCGGCGACGACCGCGCAGGGCTCTATCCCATCGGACGCGAATTGTAGGCAGAGCGCCGTACCGTATCCGGGCGGCTGTCAGAGCATGCGATCCGCATCCTCCGGCAGGGGCAACCAGCACGTCTCCCGGCGGCCGAAGATCCGATAGCGGTTGCGCGCGATCAGGCGATAGGCGCGGTCCCGCACGAAACGAGGGACGAAGCGGGCCGCGCCGGCGATGCGCCACGGCCATCCCAATCCCGCGTAGATGGAAATGACGGCATCGCTGTCCCGAAGCACCTTCTTACCGTCGATCACCAGAATCGTGTCAGGGTCGAGAGGATCGACGCCGTGCTGCCGGAACAGCGCGGCCCCGATCTCGCCCTGCATCGGCGCCAGAAGGTACCGCCGCGCCCGGTCGTGCTTCAGGACGAACTGCGCATTGGCGGAGCAAAGTACGCAGTTCCCGTCGAACAGGATGATCGGGTGACCTTCAGGCATCGCGCCGTTCCATGCTGCCCGTGTAGCGAATGACACGGCCCAGCCAAGGAAGACTGACCGGCACGTCGAATATGTAGCGCCCCCGCTCCTCCCGCTCGCTGGCGTGGCAGCGAGGCCGCATCCAGGAAGGCAGGGCCAGGCCGAGAAACCGGAATTCCTCAAGGTCCAGCAGCAACCGTCCGTCCTTCACCGACAGCCGGAAAACATTTGTGGCCGGTCCCATCCGCTCCACCACGCGCCCGCCTTTGACGGAGAGATCACTTCGATAGCTGCGGCCAGCGAATGTCCGCAGCCAGTTCTCATGGCCCTCACTTCTCTCGAAGATCACCATAACCGGCACGCCCCGGCCCCGCGCAGGCAGATTCATCACTCGGCACAGCAGCCAAGCGGCGGGATTACGGCTGACCGTGATGTCGGCAAGCCCCTCCCAACGCTGTCTGTCGGAAGCGTCATGCGCCTCCTGCAGCAGCGGCGGCAGTGCATCCATCTCTTTTCCGAGCAACTGGCGAAACAACGGCGGGCTCACAACACGATCTCCGGTTTGGCTACCATCAGCCAGAAGATGACGATCACCCCGGCGAATGCCGGCCAGCCGAGCGCGAACCACCAGCGCGAGAGACGCAAGTAGCACGCCGGCAGCGCTTCGCCATCAGGGGTCTCGTCGGCGATCCGGCGCATCGCGATCTGGATGAAGACCACCGGTACCCAGCAGGCCCCCACAACGACATAGAGCGCCATGGCCAGCACCAGCCAGCCGCTCGTCAGCGGAAAGCCCGCGATCCGCGCCAGCCACACGCCCGTCACCGGTTGGACGATAACGGCGGGTGTCGTGAACAGCCAGTCTGCCAGAACCACATTGCGGTTCACCGCCCGACGCGCGGCCAGCGGTCCGCTCCGGTTCACCATCCAGCCGTGGAACGCGGTGCCGAGGCCGGTCCCGAACAGCAGCGTGGAACTGAGAATATGGATCAGCTTGAGAAGCAGGTAATCATCCACGGCGCATCTCCAGAACATGCACGACCAGCGAAAGGCCGAGCACGGCAAGGTTCTTGACGAGCGGCCCGAACGGGTCCGCCCAGAGTTCGGGGGCGATCGTGGTGAGGATCGCGGTATAGACGCCCATCAGCGCCACGCCCGCAAGCGCGGCACCGTGCCGCCGGGCCGCAATGGCCAGTCCCACCGCAATGTCGGCCAGCGATCCGGCCCAGAGCACGGCGAAAGCAGCCGCGCCGCCCAATCCCAGCTTTGCGAGCCAGGCATCGATCGCGAAGCCCGGCGCCGCTCCGATCGAGACCAGTCCCCCTGCGAGCCAGACCAGCGCCAGCAACCACCGCGCCACCGGGATCACCGGCGCCAGCCGGGCTGCCGCCACGTCGGCCGCCGTCGCCGGATGCAATGCAAGCATCTGCTCGACGGGGCTGGGCCTGCCCTCCGTCGCTTCAAGAAGGTGCGCCATCGGCGCGGTATTCCCCGCCTCCAGCATTGCCAGGCTCTCCGGTGTCGCCGGACCGATCCCGAGGCGAGCGGCCAGCGCCAGCAGATTGCGGGGGACAGCAAGCTGCGGCGCCCTGCCCCGGCCCAGCCAGCGCCGGATGACGGCGGTCAGTTCATCGGTGGTCATCGGCTCAGGCCCAACGGCATCGAGGCGATGATGCAGCGGGGCAGGCGCTCGAAGCAGACGCAGCAGGATATCGACGAGATCGTCGACATGGATCGGCTGCACCTGCCATTGCCCGGTTCCGAGACGCGGAACGATGGGCAAGGCGGCGAGCGCCGCGAACAACGCCATGCTCGCGCCCCCCCTGCCGAGCACCAGCGACGGCCGCACGACCGCCCAGCCCATCACTGTCCCATCCGCTCCGAGCCGCGCGAGATAATCGTCCGCCGCGCGCTTGCTGCGATGGTAAGGCGTGACGCCGGTGTGGTCAGCCCCCAGCGCCGAAACCTGGATCACCCTGCCGACCCCTGCCGCGAGAGCCGCGTCGAACAGCGCTGTGGCACCGTGTTCGTGCACGCCGGCATAGTCGGCTCCCCGTCCGATGATCCCGGCGCAGTTCACGATCGCGTCGACCCCGCGCAGCCTTTCGGCCCATTGCGCGCGATCGTCGCGGGCGAGATCGCAGGCGATGGTTTCCACACCTGCAAGCCTGCGCGACAGGCTCTTCGGTTCGCGCCCGGCAGCGACGACCTGCAGTCCTTCGACTACCAGCCGTCCTACCAGATGCCGCCCGATGAAGCCTCCGGCTCCGACGACGAGTACCCGCATCCCTTCCTCCTCAGGCGTCATGGAAAGCGTGGCGGGGGGTGCGGCTCCATACCGCGAAGCCCATGCCGACGAGCGCCAGAAGCACACCCATGAGAGCGCTCGTCATGGTGCCCTGCACAAGCTCGGTCGGATCGGTTGCGACGCCTCTCAGCGAAACGAACAGCAGCGGCGTGGCCACCATCATCACCACCGACCAGACTGCCCAGAACCGCGAGCGCTGCTCCGTCCCGCACAGTTCGGCCAGCAGGATCGAGAGCGGTCGCCACAGCACTACCGCAGCAAGCGTCGCGATCAGCGCAGTCAGCGCATAAGTCAGCAGAAGGGCGGCAATCGGTATCAACATGGCAGTTTCCTTCGGAATCGCCGCTCCGGCTTGGCGCGGCGTCGGCAACCCATTCGCAAGTGGCATGCCAATTGCTCGATCATTCCGTGAATGCCCGGAATCCGAGCTTTTTCGAGGGCCCGGCCCGCGCAGATGTTAACGACGTGAACGGAAAACGATGATAGAGCCGTCAACGATGGATACAGCGATCGGCATCACTGCCTACGTCGGCGCGCTCACGCTGACAGCGATTGCCAGCTTCCTGCTGGGAGGCTTCGTGCTGATGCGCGCCCGAAAGCTGCCGGGATCGTCACTGCTCGCCGCCTTCCTTGCCGGAGTGGGCATCTGGAGCATCGCGCAAGTGGCGCCGGCCGTCATCGGCCTGCGGGCCGGGCCGTTCACCGTCCCCCTCATCGCTCTCTCGCCCCTGCCCGCTGCTGCCTTCGTTCACCTTGTCTTTGCATTCGCGCTATGCGGATCGTTGCGCCCTGTCGCGCTGGCAAGCTATGCCCTGGCAAGCTTCGCCGCCTTGGTCGGGCTCCTCTTCGGGGTCGGCGAGGTCATACCCTGGCACGGGTTTGCGGGCTTCTTCGTCCCTTCGCCGGTGGGATGGGGTGTGCTGGGCGTGGCGGCCATCCTGTCGGTCGCGGGACATCTGCGGCTCCTCCGGGTCTGGCGGCGGCAGGCCGGGCTGCAGGGACAACAGGCCGGCGCCGTATTCGTCTCCAGCCTGCTTGGCCTCGCGGCTCTCTCCGGCTTTGCCTTTCCCGCGTTCGGGATCGATGCCTACCCATGGCCGGTACTGCTCCTGCCCCTCTATTCGGTTGCGCTCGTCTACGGCATCGTGCGCCACAACTTCATGCTGGCCGATGTCTGGGCACGCCGCGCCCTGGTCTGGCTGCTGCTCATCGCGGGGGCCGGAGGGGCAAGCGTGTTCATCGCCGCATTGCCGCTGGCCCTTGCGGATCGTCCGGTGGGTTTCCTCGCGACCTGGACCGCACTGGCCGCCACGCTCATGCTGGGACTGGCGATCCTCACTCCGCTCAAGCGCATGGCCGATCGCTTCGTCTTTCCCGGCGCGCGGATCGAAGAAGCGGACATCGCGGGATGGCGCGACCTTCTGGCACAGGCTTCCGACGAGACAGAACTGACGGCCATGGCCAATGAGCTGCTGCAACGACACCTTGCGCTTCCTGCAGGGGGGCCCGACCTTCGGATAGACGGGGATTCCGTCTCCCTGCGCGGTTGGGAAGATGCCCCCGCAGCCACCCGCCACGCTGCCGAGCGCTTCGCCGAGATTGCCGCCGAAAGCGCAAGGCGCCTGTCCTCCGCACGCCGCCTCGTCGATGCGGAACGCGAAGCGCGCCTTGCCGAACTGGGCGCTCTTGCGGCAACGGTGGCGCACGATCTGCGAAACCCGCTGGGCATCGTCCAGATGGCCGCCACAGCCGCACCGCCCGGCGTCCGCGCCGAAATCGGCGAGCAGGTGGCGCGGATGAACGCGCTCGTCACCGATATTCTCGACTATGCCCGCGCCTGGACGATCGCCCCCCGGCCGCTGCGTCTGAGTGAACTGCTCACCTCGTTCGGGGTGGATACCCAGGTGCCGCCGGACCTAGAAGTGATGGCGGACCGGATGGCCCTGGTCAGGGCACTGACGAACCTGATCGACAATGCCCGCGCCATGGGGACACAGGTATCGGTGATCGCCGAGGATGGTCGCGCCGTCACCATCGACGTCTGCGATGATGGCCCGGGCATCGCGCCCGAAATCGCGGCAAACCTGTTCCGCCCCTTCGTGTCTCGCCGTCCGGGAGGGACGGGCCTTGGCCTCGCCATCGTCCGGCGGATCATGGAGGCACACGGCGGCACCGTGACACTCGCCGACCGCCCCGGCTGGTCAACCTGCTTTCGCCTGACTTTCGAGAGAGCCCTATGATCCTGCTGGCCGATGACGAACCCGCATTCCAGCGCCTGACCGCCGGATGGCTGCGCTCGCTGGGACACGAGGTGATCACCGCAGGTGACGGCGACACGGCGCGGTCCGCCTTCGAGGCCCATGGAGCCGACGTGGTCCTGCTGGACCTCGCAATGCCGCCTCACCACGATCCCGAAGCCGGTCTCGCCCTGATCCGCCAATTCGCGCCCTCTCCGGTCGTGGTGATGACAGGCCACGCGGACCAGCCCCTCGCGCTCAAGGCGATCGAGGCGGGTGCATGGGATTTCCTCGCCAAGCCAGTCGACCCGGACATGCTCAAGGTCGTCGTCGAACGCGCGCTGGAACGCGCGCGTCTGGCCCGGGAACTCGCCGCGGCCCAGGCCCGCGAACATGCCGCCGAAGACATGGGCCTTATCGGCCAATCGCAGGCCATGGTGTCCTTGCGCGACCTGATCCGCCGCGTGGCCCCCACTGCCTTGCCGGTCATGGTGCTGGGGCCGAGCGGCACCGGCAAGGAACTCGTGGCGCGGGCGATACACGCTGCCTCGCCGCGCGCGGCGCGCACGCTGGTCCCGGTCCATTGCGGCGCGGTTCCGGCGGACCTGCTCGAAAGCGAATTGTTCGGCCACCTCAAGGGCAGCTTCACCGGGGCCCACGCCGACCGACCCGGGCTTGTCGAAACCGCGTCGCACGGAACCCTGTTCCTTGACGAAATCGGTGAGATGCCGGCGGCGATGCAGGTCAAGCTGCTGCGCTTTCTCGCCGATGGCAGCTACCAGCCGGTCGGCGCACGGGACGTTCGTCATGCGAATGTCCGGATAATTGCCGCCACGCACCGCGACCTTGCCGCCGCCGTGGCCGAGGGCAGCTTCCGCGAGGATCTCTACTACCGGTTGAAAGGCGTCGTCCTCAAGGTGCCGGCCCTTGAGGACCGAGCCGGAGACGTGGCGCTGCTGGCCAGGGTGTTCCTGCGGCGCATCGATGGTGCTCCCGCCCATTTTGCGCCCGGCGCACTGGAATGGCTGGAAGGCCATGGCTGGCCCGGAAACGTGCGCGAACTGCGTTCGGTAGTCGAATGCGCCGCCGCGCTGGCCCCCCAGAGCCCCGGTGGCAGGGTCATCGGCATCGCCGACCTCGCCTTCGCCATGGGAGAGGATGCCGCAACGGCCGTCGCCGAAAGCCCGCCGCCTTCCTCCCGCCAGTCGTTGCAGGAGGAAGTGATGGAACTGGAACGGCGGCGCATCACCGAAGCGCTGGAACGCACGGGCCACAATCACACGCATACCGCGCGTGAACTGGGCCTCTCCCGGGTAGGCCTGCTCAAGAAGATGGACCGGATGGCACTGCGCTAGGCGGCGAAGTTTCCACGCAGCCTAAGGCCGGCAACACTGTTGCGAACCGGTCGCAAATGCCCTAGCGGCTATCTCTCTGTAATGCATGAACGGGTGGCGAGTCTTGGCGGATCGGGCGCTGAAACGCCTGTATCTGACGCATAAGCGCTCGGTGCAGGATTATCTTACACGGAAGCTGCGAGACCCGGTTCTGGCCGCAGACCTCACTCAGGATGCTTTCGTGCGGATCGCGGAGAGCGGACGGCTGGATACGATCGGCAATGCCCGGTCCTATCTCTATCGCACCGCGCACAACCTCGCGATAGACCACGTCCGCAAGCCGGAACGGCGCTACACCGAACACGCGGATGACGAGCGTATTGCCAATGTCCCCGAAGACATCCCCGCGGTGGACGACACCGTCGCGGCCCGGCAAACGCTGGAACGCCTGCATGACGTAGTAGGCGAGTTACCGGAACGAACCCGGCATGTGTTCGTGCTGAACAAGATCGAGGGCCTCAGCTATGCCGAGACGGCAGACCGCCTCGGCATTTCGGAGAGTTCCGTGCAAAAGCACCTGCGTATGGCGCTGGCCCATGCGATCAAGCGCCTGAAGCTCCAATAGACATGGCGATGCAGCGAAATTTACTCCCGATGGACGCGCCGACCGTCCTCCATGGTGATCGCACGAAGCGATCATCCGTCAGGGGCGGGCGATCATGAACAGCGAAACACCTGCCGACGGGCAGCGGATCGACGATATCGCGGTGGAATGGATCATCCGGCTCGGCGGCGAACCTCTCGGCGAGCATGAAAAGCAGGCGCTCGATGCCTGGCTCCAGGCAGATCGTCGCCATGCGGCGGCCTTTGACCACGCCAGATCGACCTGGGCCAGTCTCGGCGCCCTTGCCGAACATCCCGGCCGCCTGCTGGAAGACTTGCCCCCCGCAGCTCGCGCGGTGGCTCCCAGCTTGCGGAACCGCGCCTTGCACCGGATCGTGAGCGCGGGTGCAATCGCCGCCTGCGCGGGCCTCCTCATCGGCACGGGCTCGCTGTGGTACGGCGATCCGCTGACCATGTTGCGGGCCGACTATCGCACCGGAACCGGAGAAACCCGGATGGTGACGCTGGCGGACGGATCGCGCGTGCAACTCGGCCCGGACAGCGCCATAGCCGCGCGGTTCAGCGGAACGGAACGCCGCGTCGATCTTCTGGCGGGGGTCGCAGCCTTTGCAGCCGTTCCGAAAGCACGGGCGGGGAATCGTCCCTTCATCGTGTCGGCCGCCAACGGCGAGGCACGCGCCCTGGGCACCCGCTTCATCGTGGACCGCGTTCCCGGATCGGTGAGCGTGACCGTGGCGCAGCACCAGGTCCGCGTTTCGGCGAGCGGCGGATCGACGGCCCGCGCGGCCGTCCTGTCGCCCGGACAGCAGGTCGAATATGGCGCAGGCGGTCTCAGAGCAGCGAGGCGGATCGACGTGGATCAGGCCCTGAGTTGGCAGCGCGGACGCCTGATCGTCAATGCGGCGCCGCTGGGAGATGCGGTCGCCCGGTTCAACCGTTACCGTCACGGCCGCATAGTGGTGGCGCGGTCCGCGCTGGCAACGCGCAAGGTCAGCGGCGTCTTCGATACCAACGACATCCAGGGCGCAGTGGCGACGATCGCAGGCGAGCTCAAACTCCGGACCATGCGGGTGGGTCCGCTCCTGACGCTTCTCTACTGAGGTTCTCTTTTTTCCGCGCCTGACGAATTTCTCGAATATTTTTACCGGACCTGCCCCACTCCCCCGTCCTTCCCCTTGAGAGACGCTAATGCATGTCATTCGCGCAATTCAATCTGGCAAGGGAATGATCGAATGGGGGTTGGTTACATGGGGACCGCAAACGGCGGGTACCGGGCCGCGAGTCTTGCAACGGCAAGCGTTCTGGCGCTGCTTGCCGGGGGCTTCGCGCTTCCCGTGGCAGCGGGTGCGCAGGCCCCGGTCGCTGCGCGGCAGGGACAGGTCGCGTTCGACATTCCGGCGCAGGACCTGAACAGAGCGCTGCTCACGCTTACCGACAAGGCCGGGCTCCAGATTTTCTACGACCTGGAAAAGGTCTCCGGAAAGCAGAGCACGGCCGTTCGCGGCAATTTCGCGCCGGCAGAGGCGCTCTCGCGGCTGCTGTCGGGAACCGGCCTGACGTTCCGCTTCCTCAACGGCAACCGGGTCCAGATCGAACCCGCGCCGAAATCGGGCGACGGCGCGGTGCAACTCGGTCCGGTCCGTGTCGAGGGCGCTGGAGACGCCGCAACCGGACTTGCCGCCAGTTCCGCATCGGACATGCTCTCGTCGGAAGGGTCGCGCTCCTATACGGCCCGCGGAGCCGTCACGTCCTCCAAACTGCCGCTGACGCTTCGGGAAACGCCGCAATCGGTCACGGTCATCACCCGCCAGCAGATCGAAGACCGCAACTTCATGACGATCGACGACGCGGTCGAGGCGGCAACCGGGATGTCCGCCACCACGGCCAACCTCGGTTCGAACACCTTCAACGCGCGCGGTTTCTCGGTCGGCGCAACCCAGATCGACGGTATCCCCGGCGCGGGCGGAACGACGGGCGGATACACGCCCAATTCCGCGATGTTCGACCGGATCGAAATCGTGCGAGGCGCGGCGGGGCTGGTCACGGGCACGGGCAACCCCGGCGGCGTCGTCAACCTCGTGCGCAAGCGTCCGCTGGAAGAACAGCGATACGGGCTCGTCCTTCACGCCGGCAGCTGGAACCAGTTTCGCGCCGAAGCGGACATCAGTGTCCCGGTAACCGACTGGCTTCGCGTGCGCGGGGTCGCGGCTTACGAGGACCGCAAGTTCTTCGTGGACCTGCAACACGCCAAGCGGCCGCTGTTCTACGGCATCGCCGAGGTCGATGCGACCTCGACCACGCTTGTGACCCTGGGCGCAAGCTATGAGGAGAACCGGACCGACAGCTTCTTCAACAGCGGCCTGCCGCTCTATTCCGACGGTACCGACCCCCATCTGCCGCGCTCCTCACGCGGGCTCGCTCCCGGATGGAACTTCTTCGATGTCGAGGCGAGCAACATCTTCGGCAGCGTCGAACAGCAACTCGGCGGCGCATGGAAAGCCAGGGTTTCGGCGAACAAGCAGCACTGGATGCAGGTCTACGTCTCGCCGAACATCAATGCCGCAATCGATCCCGTCACCGGAATCGGTCCGCGCCTGACCAGCAGCATCTCGAAGATCTACAACCCGCGCGACCGCCTGGGCTTCGACGGTCAGGTCAGCGGCGATGTCCGGCTGTTCGGCCGATCGCACGAGGTCATGCTGGGCGCGTCCTATGCCAGCGAGACTGTCAAGAAACCGAAGACGGCGGTGGGAACCGTCGTCCCGGTGGTGCAATCCATCTTCGATGCCGATCCCTGGGCGACGCCGGAACCGGACTTCCCCGAACCCACGCCCACCGGTCGGTACAGCAAGACCGAAGAGACTGGCATCTACGGCGTGGCCCGGCTGAACATCGCTGATCCGCTGAAGATCATCCTCGGCGGGCGACTGAGCACCTACAAGACCGATACGCGCGCCAACCTGACCTCGGCCCATGCGCTGACCAAGGAGAGCAACGTCTTCACCCCTTATGGCGGGATCATTCTCGACGTAAGCCGCAACTGGTCGGTCTATGCCAGTTACGCCGATATCTTCCGGGTCCAGAACACCCTCTACACCGCGGATGGCACGACGCTGGAGCCCGCTGTGGGCGCGAATTACGAGTTCGGCGTCAAGGGCGAGTTCTACGGCGGCAAGCTGAACACCTCTTTCGCGCTATTCCGCATCGTCGAGAGCAACCGCTCGCAGCAGGACCCGGACAACCCGGCACCCTGCGCCGGTTCGCCGACGGGGGATGCCTGTTATGTCGCCGATGGCAAAGTGCGCGGACAGGGCTTCGAAACCGAGATTTCAGGCGAAGTCGTTCCCGGTCTCCAGGTCATCGCAGGCTATACCTATACCGACACGAAATACCTGCGCGATCGCACTGCAACCGGCGCGCCAAGCGCAAACGAGGGGCTCGCGTTCAACACCACCACCCCGAAACACCTGCTTCGGGTCTGGTCGACCTATACCCTGCCGGGCAAGCTGGACCGGCTGACCGTGGGCGGCGGCGTCAACGCGCAGAGCCGCATCTACCGCCTGTCCGGCATCTACACGATCGAGCAGAAGGCCTATGCCCTCGTCAGTGCGCGGGTCGCGTTCGACGTCAACGAGCACGTGAAGCTCGCCGTCAATGCCAACAACGTGTTCGACAAGCGCTATTACCAGCGCATCGGCACGCTGGCCTCCGACAACCGCTATGGCGAACCCCGCTCGGTCCTGTTCAACGCCCGGTTCACCTACTGATGCCGGAACGCCGGTCATGCACCCCGGAGGCGGGACGATGAAGGAAGGCTTTCGCCAGTCGATGGCCTGGCTGCATACCTGGACCGGCCTGCTGGTCGGCTGGGTGCTGTTCTTCGTGTTCATGACCGGCACGACCGGCTACTTCGACGATGAGATCACCCGGTGGATGCAGCCGGAGCGACCGCTGGCCACGGTTTCCGCCTACGTGCCACAGGCCCAGGGCGTAGCGAGAGCCCAGGCATTTCTCGAAAGCAAGGCACCCGGCGCGCAGCGCTGGTCGATCGGCCTGCCGGGCGGACGCGGGGAAACGGCTTGGACCCTGTCCTGGCCCAAGGCCGGCGGAGACAGGGACAAGACGCGCCCGCAGCGAAGCACGCGCGGGGAACACGGCGAAAGAGGCGGCAGGAACCAGCGCCTGGTGTTCGACCCCCAGGCGGGAAGCGCGGTGCCGGTGTTGTCCGGCGCCATGGGCCGCGAGACCGGCGGCGGCGTCGGGCTCTATCGCCTCCACTACCAGCTTCATTACGTGTCCCACGCCAGCGCCATCCTGATCGTGGGGGCCTGCACGATGATGATGTTGCTCGCGGTGCTGAGCGGGGTCATTACCCACAAGAAGATCTTCAAGGATTTCTTTACCTTCCGCCCCGGGAAGGGTCAGCGCAGCTGGCTGGACATCCACAATGTCATCAGCGTTACCGCGCTGCCGTTCTTCCTGATGATCACGTATACGGGCCTCATGTTCTTCATGTACGCCTACATGCCGGCGGCCATGAACCTTGCCTATGGTTCCGACCGGCAGTGGGAGAACGACGGCTACACCAATCCGCTCAACCCGCGCGCCAATGGGCAGTTTCAGCCAGGCGCAGGCGGCGAACGGCGCGGACCGTCCATCCCCGCCAGCGGGATTCCCGCGCCGCTCGCCGATCTGTCCGATCTGGTCATGAAGGCGGAGGCGCGATGGGGCCGGGACCGGATCGAAAACGTCACCGTCACCCACCCGGGAGACCGCAATGCGCGCGTGGAGATCACGCGTGCCGCAATCGGCCTCACCACCGGCCGCGACGACCGTCTGACGTTCGACGGCATCACCGGCGCGCTGCTTCGCGGGCCGCCGGAGCGCGCACGGAGGACATGGCAGGTTCAGGACAGCATGATCGCCCTGCACGAAGGCCTGTTTGCCGGACCTGTCATGCGCTGGCTCTACTTCCTGTCCGGGCTGCTCGGCTGCGGCATGGTCGGCACCGGACTGGTGCTCTGGACGGTCAAGCGGCGGCAGAAACAGATCAGGGCCGGACGGACGGATTTCGGATTTCGCCTCGTCGAATGCCTCAACATCGCGGCGATCCTTGGCCTGCCGCTTGGCATCGCCGCCTATTTCTGGGCCAATCGCCTGCTGCCTGCCGCCATGCCCGAACGCGTGGCATGGGAGTTCCACAGCCTGTTCCTCGCGATCGGCGCGATGCTGTTCTGGGCCTCTGTCCGCAAATCCGGCAAGGCGTGGGCCGAAGGCCTGTGGACCTGCGCGGCCGCATACCTCCTGCTTCCGGTGCTGAACGCCCTCACCACCGAGCGTCATCTCGGCGTCACGCTGCCCTCCGGTGACTGGGCGCTGGCCGGCGTCGACCTGACCATGCTGGCCATCGGCATCGTGCTGGCAGCGACGGCGCGCCGCGTAAGCCACCGCCTGCCGGTAGCCCGCATCGCTCGACCTGCCGTCGAAGGCAAGGCCGCCCGACCGGAGGCAGCGTGAATGGACTGCATGAAAATGAGCGAGCGAGTGAAAGAAGTCGCATCGAGAGCCTCGACCCGGCACCGCCTGTCCGTCGCAAGCCGCGTAGCGGCAGCCGTCCCCGGCGCATACACCCTGACGGCGATCATGGTGATGCTGGCCGCCCAGATGCTGCTACGCGCGGGTATCGGCCCAGCGGAAGCTGTGCTGGCCGCCACCATTCCCGCCTTTCTCGTCTATGCGGCGATGGTCTGTGCGGTTTTCCACGCCAGAAGCGCCGCGCGGGCCTGGGCATGGCTGGCAGGCGCTGCAGCCCCCATCGGCGCACTGTTGTGGATCATGACCGGGCCGGTGCTGCGATGATGCCCGTTGCAAGCCTGCTTCTCTGCCTTGCGGCCTTCGCGGTACTGGCAATGTCCCTGCCGCGCCACCACCGGGACGTGCTCGGCACGACGCCTGCCCCACGGCGCGAACGCAGCCTGAAAGGGCTTGGTTGGGCGCTGCTCTCCTTGTCACCCGTGCCCTTGACGATAGGCACGGGGATATCGATCGGCATCGCCTTCTGGTTCGGCACGACCACGCTCGCGGCCCTGCTGATTGCCATCATACTCGCCTATCGCCCGCGCCTCCTCGTGCCCGTCGGTGTTTCGTCGGTCCCGCTGGCCCTTGCCGCTTTCTGCCTTTCCCGGGGACTGTGATGCCAACGATCCGAAATCCACATGAAAGCTGGCAGGGTGGCAGCCGGACCAAGGGCCTGCTGATGACCATCATGGTCTACGTCGTCCTGCTCGGCCTGTTCTTCGCCCAGTGGCACGCACGCACCCGGCCCGTACCGCCGGTCAGCCTGAGCGCATTCAACGTGGCTCCCCCGGCCTCGCCGCCGGAACAGCCGCGCGAAGTGCCGCCCGGCCCCGAACAGGTCGAGGCGAAGGAAAAGCCCGCGATCGACGCGGTTCCCGATCTGCCGCCGCCCGAAATCCAGATCCCGGCGCCTCGCCCGCTGCCTGCCGAGAAGCCTGCCGATGTTTCGGATCCCGCGCCCCCTGTGGAAAGGACCACCGCCCCAGAAGTGCGCCCCGCGCCGCCGGCCCAGCAGGCGAGCAACGATAAAGCCGCCTGGGAAGGCCTGATTCTGGCAGCGTTGAACAAGGTCAAACGCTATCCGCGAGAAGCACAGTTCCGCCGCCAGCAGGGCGTTCCCTATATTCGCTTCGCGATCGACCGGAACGGCAAGGTGCTGTCATCCGCGCTCGAACGATCATCGGGCATGAGATCGCTCGACGAGGAAGCCGTGTCGCTCCCGAAGCGCGCCCAGCCCCTGCCCAAACCTCCCGAGGAAAGGAAAGGTGCCACCATCGAACTCGTTGTCCCGGTGGAGTTCTTCCTGGCCCGATGAGCATCGCGACCGGCCATAGTTGACTCAGTCAACATTATGGCGATACCTGCGTTCATGGGCAACACAATCGAAACCGTTCGCACCTTCAATCGCTTTTTCACCCGCCACGTCGGCGCCATCGACGAGCGCTTCCTGGGCACGGAGACGAACCTTCCCGAAGCCCGCCTGCTGTTCGAGATCGCCCGCCGCGAACCCGTTCTGGCAAACCAGCTTCAGGACGCGCTCCGCCTCGATCGCGGGTATCTGAGCAGGATGCTCGGCCGGTTCGAGGAACGGGGCTGGATCGCGCGACACCGCACGGAAGCCGATGCGCGCGCTCGCCCGATAAGCCTGACCGCTTCCGGCCGCGCCGCGTTCGACCTGATCGACGAAAAGCAGCGCTCGGCGATCGGGGAGGATCTGGAGCGGCTGAGCACGATGGAACAGGGCGATCTCGCCGTGGCGCTCTCCCATGCCCGGCTGCTGCTGGACGACAAGGCAGCGGACACGTTCACGATACGGCCGTTCCGCACCGGGGAAGTGAGCCAGATCGCGGCACGGCAGTCGGTTCTCTATGCGCAGAGCCACGGCTGGAAGCATCAGTTCGAAAGCCTGGTCGTTGACACCGCCGCGGCTTTCCTGCGCAATTTCAAGCCGGGGCGCGAGCAATGCTGGGTCGCTGATATTGACGGAGTCATGGCCGGAGCCGTCTTCCTGACCGATGAAGGCAGCGGCATTGCGCGGTTGCGCCTGCTCCATGTCGAACCGTTCGCGCGGCGACGCGGCATCGGCGATGCGCTGGTGCGCGGATGCATCGGGTTCGCGCGGGAGAAGGGCTATTCGCGGATCAACCTCTGGACCCAGACCAGCCTGGAATCCGCTCGGCGCATATACGCCCGGCTTGGATTCACCTGCATCTCCACCGAGGTGCATCATGAATTCGGCGAACCCGTGCAGGGGGAGGCCTGGATGCTGGAGCTAGCCAATCCTGCGAATCCCGAGCACATAATTTCCAAATGAGTTGAATTTCTCTAATTAGAGAATATTATCCACCCACCATGTCGAGTCTCGTTCCGTGCGCAGGACGCGCGAAGCGAGGCTCGGTACAACTGGAAGGGGATGACGCAAGCCAAGCCGCGCGCCCGCTTCAAGGGGGTGTTACTTGATGATCCGCTTCCCACACCATTCCGCGCTTACCGGCCTTGCCCTGCTGCTGGCCACGCCGGCTTTCGCGGCTGCGCCGCCGATTACGGGACCGGCAGACCTCGGCACTGCAGTCTCGGCACAAGTCGCCTGCGCAGGGATTTTTGTGTCCGGCCGCGCCGAAGCCGATGTCCTGCGCGACGATGTTCGCGCGCTCGCACCCTTCACGCAGGGCATCTCGCTGGCGGTCGACCGCGAGGCAAGAACGGTAACGGCAAGCACCAGCGGCGGCGCGCCGCGCACGGCCTTCTATCGCCCGGCGGCAGGCTGCACCTTGCTCACCGGGAACCTTTCGCCCGCCGCGCTCGATGCCCAGACGGCCAGGCTGGGTGCGGCATGGACCGGCACTGAAGGACCATGGCCGCAGCCCAAGACCGCGCCCGCGAAGATGGTCGGCGGCGCGCTGGAAAGCGCCGTTGCCGCCGCATTCGACGGCGCGAACACCGGCGGCTATCCCGACACCCGGGCCGTCGTCGTGATCCAGCACGGCCGCATCCTCGCCGAGCGCTATGCACCGGGGTTCGACCGCAACACCCGCTTCCTCGGATGGTCGGCCACGAAAAGCGTCATGGGCACGCTGGTCGGCATCCTGGTCGATGAAGGCAAGCTCCGCCTCGACGCGCCGGCCCCCATCGCGGAATGGCAGAAGCCCGGCGATCCCCGCGCCGCCATCACCTTGCGCCAGTTGCTCAACATGACCAGCGGCCTGGCCTTCGAGGAGCCCTATCGGCCTGGCAGCGATTCCATTCGCATGTTGTTCCAGGCCGGAAACATGGCATCCGTCGCCCTCGCCCGCCCCGCCGAACATGCTCCGGGATCGAACTGGAGCTATTCCTCCGGCACCAGCAACATCCTCTCCGAAATCGTCTTCCGCGCCACCGGCGGCACGCTGGAAGGCATGACGCGCTTCGCCCGCGAGCGTCTGTTCGATCGGGCCGGAATGACCAGCTTCCTGATCGAACCGGACGAAAGCGGCGTGATGGTCGGCAGTTCCTATGGCTATGCTACCGCGCGCGATTGGGCCCGGTTCGGCCTGCTTTACCTGAACGACGGAAAGGCGAACGGCAAGCGGCTGCTATCCCGCGACTGGGTCCGGTTCGCCAGAACGCCTTCGGATGGCGCGCGCCAATTCTACGCCGGGCAGTTCTGGCTCAACCGCAGCGACGAGAACGGCCCGAAAAGCACCTATTTCAGGAACCTTCCCGGCGATGCCTTCATGGCGATGGGCCACAACAGCCAGATGATCATGGTGATCCCCTCACGCGATACCGTGATCGTCCGGCTGGGCTGGACGCCAGAAGGGCAGTCTTTCGATTACGACAAGTATCTGGCTCCGATCGTGGCGGCGTTGCCCGCCTCCGGATTGGCCGTGTCCGCGCGATGACCTGACGCCGCCCGCGTTCCGCGCGGGCAAGTTCGCCCCGATCCAGCCCCGCCACTCCCTGCGACGTGCCCGGACTATCCGGGCGCGAACGGTTTGTCGCGCCTGCATGGCCCGGCGGGACGGCGTGGTTTTCGAAATCATGGAGACTATCTGATGCATCCCCTCAAGCTCGGCGTTTCGGTTGAAACGCTCCGCCTCGCCGAACCCTTCCGCATCTCCGGCCGCGAGATCGACAGCGCCGACGTAATCGTCATCACTCTCGACGACGGCCGACATCAAGGCCGGGGCGAGGCCACCGGCGTCTACTATATGGGGGACGAGATTCCGCAAATGCTGGCCGCACTCGAACAGGCGCGCGCAGCCATTGAGGCGCATCCCGGACGCGAAGCGCTGCGCTCGATCCTGCCGGCAGGCGGCGCACGCAATGCCGTGGATGCTGCGTTGTGGGATCTGGAAGCACAGCGATCGGGCATGCCTGCATGGCAGCTGGCCGGGCTTGCCAGGCCCGCTCCGTTGCAGACGACCTTCACCATAGGCGCCGACGAACCGGCGGAAATGGCCGTGCGCGCAAAGGCCTATACCCATGCGCGCGCCATCAAGGTCAAGCTCACCGGAGAGTTGCCGCTCGATATCGCCCGGATCAGGGCGATCCGGGAGGTGCGGCCTGACGTCTGGCTCGGTGTCGATGCAAACCAGGGATTTTCCATCGGGGACATGGACGCGCTGGTTGCGGCAATGGTGGAGGCGCGGGTCTCCCTGATCGAACAGCCTCTCGCCCGCGGGCGAGAGGCAGACCTCGACGGGTATCGTTCGCCGATCCCGATCGCGGCGGACGAAAGCGCGCTGACCCTCGCGGATGTGCCGGGGCTGAAAGGCAGGTTCGACGTGATCAACATCAAGCTGGACAAGTGCGGAGGCCTGACAGAGGGCCTGCTGATGGCCGCCGCCGCGCGCGAGGCGGGGCTTGGCGTCATGGTCGGCTGCATGGTCTGTACCAGCCTCGGAACCGCGCCGGGTTTCCTGCTGGGGCAACTCTGCGACCTGGTCGATCTCGATGGCCCCCTGTTCCTGAAGCAGGACCGCCAGCCCGGCGCCATTTACGAAGACGGCACGATCCGATGCGACGAGGCCGTCTGGGGCGGCGTGCGATGACGCCGCCCTTCTGGAGCCATCAATTTCTCTGAAATGACATTTATGTCTCATTTAGGATTGCAATGTCCTTTATGAGGTGTTCATATCCATGCAGTGAATCGAAGGGTTCGGTCGCGCACATCAAACAATGGCGGACACGCGCATACCGGCTCGCCGGATGCACCCTTCGACACGTCCAAAAAGGGGGTTTGAGCATGAGGTCCGGAAAATTGATCTGGCTTGCCGGCACCGCGTTGGCGGGACTGGCAGGTGCATCGCCGTCGTGGGCGGAAGAAGCGCGACAGGACGGCCAGTCGGATATCATCGTCACGGGTTCGCGCATCCAGCGCCAGGGCTTCGATGCCCCCACACCCACGACCGTGCTCAGCGCCGAGGAGCTGCGGCAGGGCGACCGGCCCAGCCTGGCGCAGGCACTCAACGACATTCCGCAATTCCGCCCGACCCAGACCCCGGAAACGACCACCGCCAACGCCACGTCCGCCGCCTCTCCCGCCGACTTGCGCGGGCTGGGGCCGGTCCGCACGCTCACACTGCTGGACGGCCACCGCTTCACCGGCAGCGCGGACCTCAACAGCGTGCCGCAGAACCTCGTCAAGCGCGTCGATGTCGTGACCGGAGGCGCTTCGGCCGCATGGGGTTCGGGCGCTGTCGCCGGGGTCGTCAACCTCATCCTCGACGACGACCTGACCGGCGTGAAGATGGGCATGAACCAGGGCATATCCTCGCGCGGGGACGGTTACCGCTATGGCGGCGACATTGCCTGGGGGACGAAATTCGCGGGCGGGCGCGGGCACGTCATGGTCGGCGGTGAATATCTCGAGAGCAAGGGCGCGTTCGACCGCGCCTCGCGGCCCAACCTCAACGCCGGGCTGTTCCAGCGCGCCGATGGTCAGCTCGTGCTTGCAAACGACGTCAACCTGACTGTGCTCAACCGCGGCGGTTCGATCCTGGGCCTCACCGCGGCGCCCTACAACCTGGTGTTCAATCCTGACGGTTCGATCGGACCACTTCCGCTCGGCAGCGAGACTTACGGCCAGCAGACGACAGGCGGCGGCGGGCAGAGCCTCTACGACTACATGGCCGTCAGCGCGCCCTACAAGCGAACGAACCTTTTCGCTCGCGCCAACTACGATCTGACCGACGACCTGACGGTCTGGATCAACGGCAGCTACAACCGGATGGCGGCGAACTACGCCTTCTTCCCGGAAACCTCGGTTTCGGTGGTGATGCCCGACAACGCCTTCCTCACCGACACCGCCAGGGCGCAACTCTCCGCCGCGGGCGTATCCACGCCCTTCGTGCTCGGCCGCATCCTTGATGACGTCGGCAAGGACCGCATGCTGACTTTCGGCTATACCCGCCGCAACCTGGAAGGCGCGATAGGTCTCGATGGAAAGTTCGGCAACGGATGGAGCTACCGGGCCTATTACGACCACGGCGAACTGCGCAGCACGCAGACGCTTTCCAACCAGCGCATTACCGCGAACTTCGCCAAGGCCATCGATGCGGTTCTGGTGAACGGCACCGCGACCTGCCGGGTCAATGCCGATTCTGCGACCGCCAACGACGATGCAGCCTGCGTGCCGATCGATATCCTCGGCAACGGCAAGATCACCGAGGCCGGCGTCGCCTATGCCTTCGGTGCCGCTTCGCAGATCACCACGACGAAACTCGATACGGCGGGCGTCAGCCTGGGCGGACAGCCGTTCTCGACCTGGGCAGGCCCGGTGGATATCGCGCTGGGGGCGGATTTCCGCTGGGAGAAATTCGTCACGAATTCAACCGATGCCCTGTCTCTGGCTGGCGCATTCTCGACACTGAACTATGCCGCGACGAACGGCAGGTTCGATGTGCGGGAGTTCTTCGGCGAGATCAACGTGCCGCTGCTCGACCTGGCCGAAACCGCCCGGCTCGAAGTCAACGGCGCGGCACGCTATTCCGACTACAGCACCAGCGGCGGAATCTGGAGCTGGAAGACCGGCGGCACGCTGCGGCTGATGAACGACCTGCTGCTGCGCGCGGTCTATTCGCGCGATATCCGCTCGCCCAGCATCAGCGAGTACTACCTGAACCGGGCCACCAACATCAGTTCCGCGCTCGATCCCTACAACGGTAACACGGTGGCGCAGAACGTCGTCAGCTATACCGGCGGCGATCCCAGCCTTCAGCCCGAAGTCGCGCGCACGCTGACCCTGGGCGGTTCCTATTCCCCCCGCTTCGCACCGGGACTGCGGCTCTCGCTGGATTATTATCACATCAAGATCGACGATGTGATCGTGACCCTCCAGACGCAGGACGTGCTCAATCTCTGCGCCGCGCAGCATCCTGACGATGCCCTGTGCGGCGGGCTGATCACCCGCAACGCCAATGGCAGCCTGGCATCGGTACAGCGCAGCTTCCGCAATCTCGCGCAATACAGGACCAAGGGCCTCGACATGGAGGCCGCCTATCAGGTGCCGCTGGGCGATGGCCGCGTGACCCTGCGCGCGCTCGCGACCCATGTCATGGAACTACTGATCGACGACGGCGTCTCCGTGACCGATCGCGCCGGCATCGTCGGAGGCGATACCACGTTCTCGACACCGAAGTGGCGCGTGACCACATCGGCAGGCTATGACGACGACCGTTTCGGCGCCGACCTTCGCCTGCGCTATGTCAGCGGCGGTCGATATACCAATGTCACCGGCCCGAACGGCGAACTGCCTCTGGGCAACCGGATCGCCAGCCGCGCCTACGTCGATCTCGGATTGCGCTTCAAGGTCGGAACCTTCACGCTTTTCGGCAACATAAACAACCTGTTCGACCGCGATCCGCCGAGAACGCAATACAGCAATCCCAACTATGACGTGATCGGCCGCTATTTCTCCGGCGGAGTGCGACTGAACTTCTGAAACAGGGCGCGAGCCAACGAAGCGACAACCAAGGGGCGCAAGATCGTGCGAATGATGAAGTATCTGGCCGCCGGCGCACTCGCGCTTGCAGGCGGCGTGACCATGGCCGAAACCGCGCGGGTCGCGCCGCCGGTCGAAACGGCGCCCGTCGGCGGCTCACGCATCGATGGCGGGCACGTCCTCACGCGAGCGGACGCTGACGCCTGGCTCGACGGTTTCATGCCCTATGCACTCGCACGGGGAGATCTGGCAGGCGCGGTCGTCGTCGTCGTGAAAGACGGCGCCGTGCTGACCCAGCGCGGCTTCGGTTTTGCCGACATCGCCTCGCGCAGGCCGGTAGATCCGGCAAGAACCCTGTTCAGGCCCGGCTCCGTGTCAAAGCTCTACACCTGGACCGCCGTGATGCAGCAGGTCGAAGCCGGACGGCTGGATCTCGACGCGGACATCAACCGCTATCTCGACTTCAGGATTCCGCCCTTCGAAGGGAAGCCGATCACCCTGCGCAACCTGATGACCCACACTTCGGGCTTCGAAGAGGCAGGGCGCGGCCAGATCCTCGCGGACGATGCGATCCTGCCGCTCGAAACCGTCATCAAGCGCTGGACGCCGCACCGGGTCTATGCTCCCGGATCGACGCCTGCCTACTCGAACTACGGCGCGGCGCTGGCCGGGTACATCGTGCAGCGCGTGTCGGGAATGCCGTTCGAAGACTATATCGAGCAGAACATCTTCCGGCGCCTCGGCATGAAGTACGCCACGTTCCGCGAACCGCTGCCTGCCGCGCTCAAGCCCTTCATGGCGACAGGCTACGACCTGGCATCGGGCGATCCCAAGCGGTTCGAGACCGTATCGATGACACCGCCCGGCGCCGCCTCCATCAGCGGCGGCGAGATGGCGAAGTTCATGATCGCACACCTCGATCAGGGCGGCCCCCTGCTCCGGCCCGCAACGGCGAAACTGATGCATTCGCCCGCCAACGAACCCCTGCCCGGCATCAACCGCATGATGCTCGGCTTCTACGAACAGAAGATCAACGGCCGCAGCGCCATCGCCCATGCCGGCGACCTGCAATGGTTCCATTCGAACCTTGTGCTGTTTCCCACAGAGCGTGTCGGCATCTTCGTTTCCCTGAACGCCATGGGCAAGGACGCGGCGGCCGGGGTTGTCCGCAATGCCGTGGTCAGGCAATTCGCCGATCGCTACTTCCCGGCACCGCCCGCGCCGGCGCCCAGAGATCTCCCGACCTCCCGACAGGACGCGGCACTTGTTGCAGGCACTTATGCGACGACCCGCACCCCGGTGGACAACTGGGCCGCGATGATCGGCTTCGCAACCCAGATCAGGGTCGGCACGGACAGGGACGGCAAGCTCTCGGTCCCGGCGTTCAAGTCCATCGGCGGCGCGCCCCGCCACTGGATCGAAGTGGCCCCCTTCGTCTGGCAGGCCGCCGAAGACGGCGAACGCTTTGCCGCGCGGGTGGAAAACGGCAAGGTCACGCGCGTATTCTACGAACCGGTCGCGCCGTTCATGGTCTGGGACCTGGTTCCCTGGTATCGCGACAGCGCATGGCTTCTGCCGCTTTCCGGCGCCGCGCTGGCGATCATCCTGCTCACCGCCCTCGCCTGGCCGATCGGCGCCATCGCCCGCAAGCGCCATGGCGCAAAGCAGACGCTGGCAGGCCGCGACCTCATCGCCTGCCGGGCCGTCGCAATCGGTGCGTGGCTGGTTCCGCTTCTGCTCGGAAGCTGGGGCTTCGTGATCGCCCGCGTGACCAAACTCGTCACCCCCGGTGCACTGATCCTGTTCAACCAGATCGTCGGTGCACCGCTGTTCCTCGGTTTTGCCGCGCTCACCGCCTGGAACCTGCTCCTCGTGTGGAAAGGGAAGCGGGGCTGGTTCCCGAAAACGTGGAGCGTGCTGCTCCTCCTTTCCGCGCTGACCATTCTCTGGCTGGCCGTGGCGATCCACCTGATAAGCTTCGGCGCCGACTGGTAAGGTCATGCACGGAAAACCTGCACCCACGGCGGCGACGCGCAACTGGTTCGGCCAGCCGCCGGGGCTGACCGTCCTGTTCCTCACCAACATGTGGGAGCAGTTCTCCTACTTCGGCATGCGCGCACTGCTGGTCTACTACATGACCCGGCAACTCATGCTGAGCCAGGGGCAGGCCTCGTTCGTCTACGGCGCCTATACGGCCTGCGCCTATTTCACACCCATCGTGGGCGGGATGATCGCGGACCGCTGGCTGGGCAAGCGCCGCGCAGTCACGCTGGGTGCCACGATCATGGCGACCGGGCATTTCATGATGGCGTTCGAGCCGCTGTTCTACGTGGCGCTGGCAACGATCGCGCTGGGCAACGGCCTGTTCCTGCCCAGCCTGCCCAGCCAGATCAACGACCTCTATGCACCCGGCGATCCCCGGCGCGGCTGGGCCTACAACGTCTATTACCTCGGTATCAATATCGGCGGCTTTCTGGCGCCATTGATCTGCGGCACGCTGGGCGAGATCTACGGCTGGCACTACGGCTTCGGCGCGGCCGGGATCGGTATGTTCGTGGGCCTGCTCATCTACCTCGCAGGCCAGCGCCACCTGCCGCCCGAGCGGTCACCGCAAGCCGGAGCAGACGAGAGCGAGACCGTAACCGGGCCGGCCGACTATCGCCGCACATGGTTGGTCCTGGCCGCCGTGGGCCTTTGCGTGACCGTATTTCGCGGCGCCTACGAACAGGTAGGCAATACCGTTGCGCTCTGGGCCGACAGCGGGATCGACCGTCGCCTCGGCAGCCTGACCATTCCGATGACATGGTTCCAGTCGCTCAATCCCCTGCTGGTCATGATGCTGACGCCGCCGTTACTCTCGATGTGGCGGCGGCGGGCAGAGCACGGCCGAGACACAGCGCCAGCACGGCGCATGATGCAGGGCGCGTTGATCGTCGCCATGGCCTATGCCCTGCTCGCGGCCGTTGCCTGGCAGGCGGGCAGCGGGAAGGCGGACTGGCTTTGGCTGGTGCTGTTCTTCGCGCTGTTCACGGCGGGCGAACTGTTCATCCTGCCGACCGGCCTCGGCCTGTTCGCGCGCCTCGCCCCGCCGCGCCTCGGGGCGACCACCGTGGCGGCTTGGTACCTCGCGATCTTCGCCGGCAGCCTTGGCGCAGGTCTGGTGGGAACGCTGTGGAGCCGCATGGGCCATGGCACCTACTTTGCCCTGCTCGCCGTGATCGCCGTGATCGCCGCAGTGCTGCTTCGCCTGCTCGACCCGGCCGTTCGCCGCGTCGCAGAGGAACACCGCACGGGAGGCCGGACGGATGCATGAGAGTATGTCCCGAATAGACCCAGGACATCGACAGGCGCCCCCTCGTCATCCCCCGGCCTGTCTCCTGTTCCCCAGCGATACGGCCGGTACCATCGAGGCTTGCAACCACCAACTCGGCGCATAAACTGAGGGCGCTGGAATATGCCTATGTTTCAAGGCCAATCGACGCAACTTAGGCCTTTTTTGTAAGTGCCGAAGCAACGCCCCGAATAGCGCCGCTCATGAGTTTACGGCCCAAGCCGGCGGCTCATTCCTTGCGCGAGGCCCGCTTTTTCTGCGCCGTTTCATCGCCGGAAGCCGTTTTGCGCTGCGCCTCGTGGATCAGGCTGGACAAGTCCTCCTCGGCGCTGGACATGACACTGACGATCGTCGTCTCCTTGTGCCCCGGCGCGCAGACATAGGCGTGGCCCATGCCGGAATCGATATAGATCGATTCTCCCGCCTTCAGTTCCAGCGGCTCGTAGAACTCGGTGTGGACAGTGATCGCACCATCGACGACGAAGATGAACTCCTCGCCCGAATGTCGCAGCAATTGGCCGAATTCGCCAAGAGACTGCGCATGGATGCGGGAGATCACCGGGACCATCCGTTTCTGGCGCAGTTCGGTGCAGAGGTAGTAGTATTCGTAGTTGGGCGTATCGACCCGCACGGCCCGGTCCAGCGTTCCCACGCTGCGACGCCCCATGATCGTTGCCGGCGCGCCTTCTCCCTCAGCGAAGAGGTCTGCGATGCTGATGTTCAGCCGCTCGCCCAATTGCTGGAGCTTGTCGTAAGTCAGCGAGAGGCGGTCGTGCTCCACCTTGGACAGGGTAGAAACGGGAATGCCGCAAAGCTCGCTCATTTCCTTGAGAGTCCAGCCATTCCGCGTGCGCAAGTCGGCGATTACCGCGCCCAAGCTTCTACGACCGCCTGCCATCCAAATCGCTCCCGCTCAAAAGCCCATCTAGGCGCATTTTGTCATAATTGGAAATTACCCCTTATCATCCGCCAGCAGTATTAGACAACGGAGAGGTTGCCGACCGGACATGCATATCCGGGGGGCGCACCTATCCAGTCTTGCACGCGGCATTGACCGTAAAGGCCATTTCCGCGCAACGTCCTGCTCTTTTCCAAGGGGGGATGGGTTGGACCGCTGGCAGGCCATGAAGATCTTCGTCAGGGTGGCGGAAGCAGAAAGCTTTGCGGAGGCCGCCCGGCAGTTGCGCATCAGCCCACCCGCGGTCACGCGGGCGATATCCAGCCTGGAAGACCAGATCGGGGTCAGGCTGCTCACGCGGACGACACGCTCGGTAAAGATGACCGAGGCAGGACGGCGATACTTCGAAGACTGCCGCCGCATCCTTGCCGACATTGCCGATGCCGAAGCCTCCGCCGCCGGTTCGCACGGCAATCCCACGGGCGCGCTCATCGTCACCGGGCCGGTCATGTTCGGGCGGATGCACGTGCTGCCCATCCTGCTCGAATATCTCGACCGCTTTCCAAGCGTGACCGGGCAGACCCTGTTCGTGGACCGCCCGGTGAACATCGTGGAGGAAGGCATCGATGTCGCGATCAGGATCGGCAACCTTCCGGACTCGGGCCTGAGCGCCACGCGGGTCGGTTGGGTCCGCCGGACGATCTGCGGAGCCCCGTCCTATTTCGAAAGGCATGGCGTCCCCCGCTCCCCGGCCGATCTTGCGCATCACCGGGTCATCATGCCGACCGGTGCCTGGGTATCCCCCGAATGGCACTTCGGTGCGGATAGCCGCACGAGTGTCACCGTCCACCCGCGCCTGCTCTGCAACACTAACGAAGCCGCCATTTCGGCGGCAGAACAGGGATGGGGAATTACCCGCGTGCTGTCCTACCAGGTCGCTCCGGCACTGGCGGCAGGCCGTTTGCAACCGGTACTCGAAGACCATCTGGAAAGCCCGATCCCCGTTCACGTCGTTCATGCCGCAGGGCGACACGCCACCGCCAAAGTGCGGGCCTTCGTCGATCTCGCAGTCGAGAGACTGCGCGGCAACAGCCTTCTTCTCTGATCCGATTGTTCCGAATAATGAAATAATTACTTCCAAATCCAGCGAATTAACGCGGGTGATCGCAGCAATTACATTTTCCACCAGAGGCTGACGCAGATCGCGCAGCGGCACTGAACAAGGTGGAAGACATGACCAAGCGACTGATCCTTTCCCTGATGCTGGCGACTGCCGGTATCGCCGCGCCGGCAAGCGCGATGGCTGCCCCCACGCGGGATATCGCGGCGACGAGCATCGCGCCTGCAACCGTCCACTACCGCTCGGCGACCATCGACGGGGTGAAGATGGCCTACCGGGAAGCCGGTCCAGCCGATGGACCGGTCGTGCTGTTGCTGCACGGTTTCCCCACCAGCTCGCACATGTTCCGCAACCTCATCCCGCTGCTCGCCGATCGCTACCATGTGATCGCGCCTGACTATCCCGGCTTCGGACAGAGCGATGCGCCCGATCACGAGCAGTTCACCTACAGCTTCGGCCATTACGCCGAGATGGTGGATGCGCTGATGGGGCAGCTCGGTGCGCAGCGCTATGCCATGTACGTCATGGATTATGGCGCGCCGGTCGGCTACCGGCTGGCGATCAAGCATCCCGAGCGGGTCAGCGGGCTGATCATCCAGAACGGCAATGCCTATGACGAAGGGCTCGGCGCCTTCTGGGACCCGATCAAGGCCTATTGGAAGAGCGGATCGGCCAAGGACCGCGCAGCGCAGGCCTGGCTGGTGACGCAGAAAGCGACCATATTCCAGTACACCGACGGCGTCAGCGACCTGTCGCGCATCAGCCCGGACAACTGGGTGCACGACCAGGCCCTGCTCGACCGCCCGGGCAACAAGGATATCCAGCTCGACCTGTTCTACGACTATCGCACCAATGTGCCGCTCTATCCGCAGTTCCAGCAGTTCTTCCGCGAGCGCAAGCCGCCGACGCTGATCGTCTGGGGCAAGAACGACACGATCTTCCCCGAGCCGGGCGCCCATCCCTACTTGCGCGATCTGCCCGAGGCGGAACTCCACCTTTTCGACACCGGGCATTTCGCTCTCGAGGACAAGCTGGACGAGATGGCCCCGCTCATCCGCAACTTCCTCGACCGCAAGGTTGCGCCCCGCTGACCGCCCTCACATCGGAGACACATCATGTCTTACGGATTTCTGGATATAGCCATGACGCCCAGCGTCCGCGCGGCCCAGGCGGAAATGGGTGCCGACCGGCAGTGGGCCCACTTCGAAGGCGACCGCGAATTCGACCGCTTCACCAGGAACGAGGCCGCCTTCATCGCCGCGCGCGACAGCTTCTACATGGGATCGGTGTCGGAAGACGGCTGGCCCTATGTCCAGCATCGCGGCGGCCCCGCCGGGTTCCTCAAGATGGTGGACGAACGGACGCTGGCATTCGCCGACTATCGCGGCAACCGCCAGTATATCAGCACGGGCAATCTCGCCGCGAACGACCGGGCCTGCCTGATCCTGATGGACTACCCCAGGCGCATGAGACTCAAGATCTACGCGCACGTCGAAAAGCTGTCGCTTGACGCGGATGCGGCGCTGACCGATCTCGTGCTGGACCCCGGCTACAAGGCGCGGCCGGAACGGATTTTCCGGCTGCGGCTGGAAGCGTTCGACTGGAATTGCCCGCAGCACATCACCCCGCGCTTTACCGAACAGGAAATCGAACAGGCGCTGAGGCCGCTGCATGAGCGCATGGCCGAGCTGGAAGCGGAGAATGCCGCCCTGCGCGGCAGGCTCGAAGAGCAAGGAGAAGCATAATGGACGATACCCTCGCACAACCCCGCCCGCCGCTGCCGCCTTTCACGCTCGAAACCGCGACAGAAAAGGTACGCCTTGCCGAAGACGGCTGGAACAGCCGTGACCCCGGCAAGGTCGCGCTGGCTTATACGCCCGACAGCGTGTGGCGCAATCGCGCCGAATTCGTGAACGGCCGCGCGGCCATTGTCGCGTTCCTGGCCCGCAAGTGGCAGCGTGAGCTCGACTATCGGCTCATCAAGGAACTATGGGCCTTTCGCGATAATCGCATCGCCGTGCGCTTCGCCTATGAATGGCATGACGACAGCGGCAACTGGTTTCGGTCCTACGGCAACGAGAATTGGGAGTTCGGCGAAGGCGGGCTGATGCAAAAGCGCTTCGCCTGCATCAACGACGCTCCGATCTCCGAGGCCGACCGCCGGTTCCGCTGGCCGCTCGGCAGGCGGCCGGATGAACACATGAGCCTTGCCGAACTCGGCATGTGACCCGTTTTCCTAGCGGCACGTCACATTGCCGCGGTCCAGCTCCCTGCCCAGCAATGCACCGCCGCCCGCAGCGGCCAGCGATTCAAGCGTCCGGCCGCCGGCCAGCTTGGCGAGGATCGCACCGCCCACGGCGCCCACGACCAGACCCGTAGTGCCATCACTGCGGCGGCAGTAGGCGCGGCCGTCACGGCCCCTGAACACGGTATCGCGGCGCGAGAGGCGGCGTTCGCCGGTCTTCACCGGGGCATAGGCCCTGGACGGCTCCCAGTCGCGGCGATCGCCGTGCCAACCGCGATCGAGGTTCTCCGTGCGGCCGTGCCGGGCATCATCCTGCGGGTTCCAGCCCTGCGCCTGCGCGCCGGGCGCTGCGAAACCCAGTCCGAGCATGGCGGCGCACGAAAGGATCTTGAATCGGTTCATCGCATAATCCTGAAAATCGAAGCGCCGGGGTGAAGGTGCACGAGCGGGCCGCGCGAGCACGGCCCTCTCCGTTGCGAACCGTCCAGACCTTCCGGGCGGACCTTGGTCCGCTGCGACCCGGAAGGCTCGGGGGTGGAGCGGGGAGCAAGGCCTCGGACTATCGCTGACGTGCTCATGCACCTTCACCCCAAAGACACCGCCGGAGAGCTTCATCCTCACGGAAAAATCCATACCCCCCGACTTTTCCCGCGAGCCGGGGAGCGGACGGGGTTCAATTCCGGCCGAAACGATAGGTCAGAGAGAAGAAGCCGGACGGCTGGGTTCGATGCGCCACCAGCGGGCTGTCCTTCGCGTCACCCAGCAGCGTGACGAGCCCGCCCGAAGCGCTGGCGGCAATGCGATCGGTCAATCGATAAATCACGGTGACCGTCGCGGCGGCATCCTTGAAACCGCTGCCGGCGCGATAGGCCTCGACCCCGGAAGCCTGGGACTCACGCTCGGTGATGCCGAAATAGCGGTCGTTGTGCTTGCGATCGCCCCAGGTGGTGACGACTGCCGGGATCACGGCCACCCGCCGGGACAGGTTCACGGGATAGGCCAGGCTGGCATCGGCAACGACGCCGCGAGTGCCGCCCACGAAACCCTGGGTTCCGCCCAGCGTGGCGACGAAACCGCCTGCCCTGACCCTGGCGAAGATCCTCGCCCCCGCGCCGTAATCCACCCCGCGCACGCCCTCCGGCACATCGCGCCGCCGATAGCCGGGCATCATCGCGATGCTGGCCCCGATGCTGACGTCCCGCGTTTCGATCGCCGTGGCGCCGATCCCGTCCCTGAGGTTCGCGAAGAAGCGGCCGGAGGCGATGTCGAGAGCGGGCAGCGGCAGCACGCGGTACTTGTCGGCCCCCTGATAGACCGGCACCACGGCAGCGCCCATCCCGACGATGATGTGATCGGCACTGTAGGGCGGCGGGCTTTCGTTATCCTGCGCCAGCGCGGGCACGGCCGACAGGGCCGCGGAAAGGCCGGCGGCCAGGCCGAGTGAACGGATTTCCAGAATCATCAGAGACTTCCATCATGAACTTGCGACAAACGTGTTCGGGCGCGCCGTTTCGGCGGTCCCCTGACTTAGATGCCGCGCCCTTGGCATTCCTCACCGGAAAGTTCCTTCCCCGGCGAGGGCATGGCCCCTGCACGCATTACGGGATGATTGGAAAACGGTTGTGGGGCAATCTGCGCGGCGCTAGGCTCGTCGCCATTGAGCCTCCGGGAACGACCCACAACATCATGGAAAACAACGGTCTGATCGAGGCCTTTCTGGCCTTGCGGGCCGCCCTGATGCGTCATCTTGCGATCCAGGGGGCCACGCCCGACGAGGCGGAGGATATCCTTCAGGACATAAGCCTCAAGATATCCGACCGGCAACCTGACGGCGTGGAACAGCCCAGGGCCTACCTCTACAGGATGGTCCAGAACCACTTCATCCTGCATCGGCGCAGCGCCGGCCGCAGGGCGCGCCGGGACGAGGCATGGGTCGGCGCGAATACCGGCGATCCGCCCGAGATCGACGAGACGCCCTCGGTCGAGACCAGGATGATCGCCCGCGAACAACTGGCCATGCTCCAGGCAACGCTGGACCGCCTGCCCGAACGCACGCGGACGATCTTCCGCCGCTTTCGCATAGATGGCGTCCCCCAACGCCATATCGCGGCCGAAACCGGGATCAGCGTCAGCGCCGTCGAGAAGCATCTGGCGCGCGCCTATGAAGCCATCGCCGCAAAAAGACGCCGCATGGATGAGGCGGCGGCAGGGTCACGGCATCTCAGGAACGAGGAGACCCTTCGTGGAAAGTGAGATGGACGAAACGGTTCGGCACAAGGCGATCGCATGGTTCGTCCGTCTGAAGGATGGCGGCGACGACGATTGGTTCGCGTTCGAAGCCTGGCTTGCCGAAGACCCGGCCCATGTCGCCGCGTTTCACCGGATCGAGGATATCGATCTGGACCTCGATCCGGTGATAGGCGACGTCGATTTCCGGGAAGCGGCGAACGACGACGACGAGCCGCCCGTTGCCTCTCCCTCGCGCCGCCGATGGCTGGTGGGCGGCGCCATCGCCGTAGCCCTGGCACTCGCCCTGGCCATGGCGCCGCGGCTGACCTCGGACCGGTACGACGTCTATTCCCGGCCTGGCGAAATCCGGGTCGTCACGCTGGATGCGGGCACGCGCGTCACGCTCAATGGCGACAGCCGGATGACGTTCGACAGGAAGGATGCCCGCTTTGCGGCCCTGGCCTCGGGCGAAGCCCTTTTCGAGGTTCGCCACGATCCTGCCCGTCCGTTCCGGCTGGAAGTGGGCGGCAAGATCGTCGAGGACGCGGGGACGGTGTTCAACGTCGCCTACGAAAAAGATGCGATCCGGGTGGCGGTGGCGGAAGGCAAGGTCGTCTACGATCCCGGTTCGGCGCAGACGGCTCTCGGCGCCGGGGAAGCCCTCGAAGCGACTGGCGGACAAGGGAAAATCACCGTATCCCCGGCCGACAGCGCCGTGATCGGTACCTGGCGAAAGGGGCAGCTGACCTATTCCGGCGCCCCGCTCTCGCTTATCGCCAGCGATCTTTCCCGTGCGCTGGGGGTGAAGATCCGGGCCGATGCCTCGGTCGCGTCGCGCCCCTATTTCGGCACCATCGCCGTGCGGCGCGGCGATCCTTCGCAGCTCGGCGATCTCATGACGGCGCTCGATGTCGTCGCCGTGCCCGAAGGAAACGGCAAGGTAATGAAACCCAGGGGCGATGATCGACGCTAGAAGCCGCCGCATTCACCTTGCGGCGGCCCTCCTTGCCGCAGCCGCCCCGGCCCCGGGCAAGGCCGAGACTTTCCGGGTTCCGGCAGGACCATTGGAAGATGTGATGGCCGCGCTGGGGCAGCAGGCCGGGGCGACGGTGATCCTCGCCGATCGCGACCTTGCCCGCGTCCGCTCGCCGGGTGTGGACGCCAGCCTGCCCCTGCCTGCCGCGCTCAGGCGGGCCCTGCGGGGAACCGGCGGCGAGGCCGTGTTCATCGCCCCCCGGACCGTGCGGATCACGAAAGGCAGGATGCCCGAAGCGGCCAAGCCGCCCGCCTCACCGGTCGCACCCGAACCTGCCGGAAACGACGACCCGGAGCCGCCGCAAGACATCCTCGTCACCGCCAGCAAACAGGGCATGTCGCTTGGCACCTACCCCGGATCGGTGAAGGTCGTACGGATAGACGGCGGCTGGTTCTCCTCACAGGCGGCCGACGGCAGTTCCGCGATCACCCGGATGACCCCGCTGCTCGGTTCGACCAACCTCGGCAACGGGCGAAACAAGCTGTTCATTCGCGGAATCGCCGACAGCAGCTTCAGCGGCCCGACCCAGGCGACGACGGGCGAATACCTTGGCGACGTGCGGCTGACCTACAATGGCCCCGACCCCGACCTCAACCTCTACGACATGCAGAAGTTCGAGGTGCTCGTCGGCCCGCAGGGCACGCTTTACGGGCCAAGCGCGCTGGGCGGCATCCTCCGCCTCGTTCCGAACGCCCCCGACATGGCCGACCTTTACGGCAGCGCGAGCATGGGGATAGGCGCCACCCGGCACGGCGCGGCCAGCACCGATGCGGCCGGGATGATCAATGTCCCGCTGAACGACCATGCGGCGGTGCGCTGGGTGGTATTCGCGGGGCGCGCCGGCGGCTATATCGATGCGCCGGCACAGGGCCGGAACAATATCAACGACACCGCCAGCTACGGGCAACGGCTCACCGCACGCTTCGAGAACGTCGGGGCATGGACCATCGAGGTCGGCAACGTGTTCCAGAACTTCAAAAGCGGCGACGGGCAATACGTGCTCCGGCAGGACCCGCCGTTCACCCGCTCGGGATCGGTGCCCCAGCCGTTCCGGAACAATTACCGCCTGCTGTTCGTCACCGCACGCCGCCCGGTCGGCAATGCCGAACTGACCACGGTGACTTCGCTGGCGCGGCAGGACCTCTCGACCGTTTTCGATGCGACGGGCTATGTCGGCGCGCCTGCGGTGACACGGCTGGGCGAGGAGCAGCAGGTAACGCTGATCTCCCACGAGACACGCCTTGCCGGGGGCGGTTCCCGTTCTCCCTGGATCGCGGGCCTGGCGATGACGCGGAGCGCGAACCGCCGGTCACTGGCCATCGGCGGCGCGGATAGCTGGGACCGGAGCGCCGGGCTGCAGGACGACCAGTTCGAAGGCGCGATCTTCGCACAAGCCTCGTATCCCCTGCTGCCTTCGCTCACGGCAACCGCGGGCTCGCGGCTGACGATCGCACGCAGCAGCCGCAGGGGTATCAACGTCGAGCCTGAGGCCGGGGAAATAGGCGGCAGCACCGGCACGACGCAAAGGTTCTCGGGCACGCTGGGGCTGGTGTGGGAGGCCGGTCCGGCACTTTCGATATTCGCCGATTATCGCCACGGATATCGCCCCGGGGGCTTCGGCTTCACATTGCAGAACAACGGCACCGACGATGCCGTGCTGACGAAGAGGTATCTTCCCGACGATCTCAGGATGTTCGAACTCGGGTTCCGGTGGGGCCAATACGACGGCAGCCCCTTGCGTCTGGAAGCCACCCTGTTTTCCGTTGACTGGCACAACATCCAGGCGGATCTCGTGGGGCCATATGCGATCCCCTACACGACGAACATCGGCAGGGGCCTGGTGCACGGGCTCGATGTCGAACTGGCGGTTCGGCCGGTTTCCTCGATCACCCTGACCGCCTCCGCCTTCCTGAACCGAAGCCGCCTGCGCGAACCGGCCGGCGGGTTCGCCACAAACGGTATCGACGCGCAGGCCTCGCTCCCCAATGTGCCCAGCCGGGGCGGCCGTATCTCGGCCTCATGGGAAACGACCTGGGCATCGCGGACCGGGCTAAGGCTGGAAGCGGCGTTCCGCTATGTCGGCCCCTCGCGGCTTGGCGTCGGCTCCTACCTCGACATTCCCCAGGGCGATTATCTGGCCGGCGACCTTGCCGCACGCCTTGACCACGACAGGCTGGGCCTGTCGCTGACGATCGCCAATGTCACGGATTCGCACGGCAACACCTTCAGTTATGGCAACCCGTTCGGCGTCGGGCAACGAGACCAGATCACGCCGCTGCGCCCCCGCACGATCAGGATCGGAATGACCCGCGCATTCTAGGCTTACGACCTCGGCGGCGTGGACGAGTTCCGCTTCGCCCGATTAGCGTGATGGTGTTCGGCCGTAACCATGCTAGAGGCCTCGAAATGCTTCACAACAACAGGCTTGCCGGTTCGGTCATCGTTGACGGGCTTCAATATGACTGGGAACTCCGACGCGAGCCGCAGTGGAGCGATTTCGACGGCTGGAGGGGCATGACCGTGTCCCTGCTACAGAAGAACACCCAGCGCGGCGCACTGCTGGAATTCCCGCCGCCGAAGCGCCTTCTCAAAGGCCTGCAACGGGGTCGTCTCCAGATCAGCGACGCGATCGTCACACGGGGAATCCGCGCTGCCCTGATGGCCGGATGGGAGCCGGAATCCCGAGGAAAACCGATGGTCTTCGTGGTCGACGCCGACGGGAACTAGGGTAGCTTTTTTGCGCGGCGCCCGTTAATCCGGTTCATGGAACAGGCCCTTCTCGTCATCGACATACAGCCAAGCTTCAACCCGCCCCAATGGCTGGTCGAAGGCGCAGCGCAACTCGCGCGCACCATGCGCTCCGTGGCGACGGTCGAGCGGCATGACGAAACCGTCACGCCGTTCTGGAAACAGTTGGGATGGAAACCGGCGCCCGATGATCAATCGCTGGTCGAAACCGGCAGACTATTCGCAAAGCACGGCTACTCGCCGCCGCCGGAACTGATCCGCCATCTGAAAGACGAAGGGGTCGAGCGCGTGCTGGTGTGCGGCATCCAGGCGGATACCTGCTGCCTTGCCGCGGGCTTCATGTTGTTCGACGCCGGCCTGCATCCCACGATGCTGAAGTGGCTGACGGTCGGATCCTCGCTGGACCGGTCCGCCGCGCTGGGAGCCCGGCTTTGGCGGCACCACTTCGGCCAAGGCTCGGTACTGGAATCGCCACAGGAACTCGAAGCCCTGATGCACGGCTAGCGCCGCGCGGCCCGCCATTGCCGGATGGTCATGCCGTTTCCTGAGGACCGGCGATACCTGAATGGCAATATGGGCCATCGCGGGGTCGGCGTGGAGCCGTGCCCCGGATCACGTCCCGGGTGCCGGTGTTCTTCTATATCTCGTTGATATCATAGAATTTTTCCTGAGCGGTGCAGCAGGTTTTTCATCCCCCTGGGCAGCGATCACTGATAGCGCAGGGTCTTCTCGAAACCCTCGTTGGCCTTGGTCATCCTGGCCAGCTTTCGCAGTTGCCCGCGAACATGCCGCTCGAACCGGGCATCGTCGTAGATGCCAGTGACCCGGTACTCGTCCTGAGCGATCAGTTCCTTCAGACGCAGCGCAAACGCGGCCTGCTCGTTCGTGCAATCCGCCCCCTTCAGGGCACGGCAGACCCATTCCTCGGCAGCAGCCTTGTCATAGTCGTCCTGCGCCTCGTAGCCGCGCCTGTCCGCCGCAGCCTGATCCAGCTTCGAAGCCTCGAACCGGCGCTCCAGCCATTTGCGGACCTGTTCGCCATCCCATGCCTTCGACGGACTGTTCATCATATTCTCCAAACCTCGCCCGCCATAGCGCAAACCGATGGCACAAGCGAAGCCCGCAAGCCGCAAATCCGCATGAACTGCGCGGCCGGGGTCAGTTCCCCGGAACCGGCCCAGCATCGCTGCCCGACAGCAGCACGCCATTGAACAGGAACTTGAAGGTTGCGAAAGGCTGGCCTCGCTGGGTCACTTCCGGGCCCATCAGGAAGACCCGCCCCTTGCCGAGCCCGGCCTCGACGATGCCCGCCCCGCCGTTGAGCAGCTTCTGGCCCCAGGCCCAGCCGGAAACGAGCGGGTCGTCCTTGTCGAACCAGCTCACCTTGCGCACGGCGGGCCCGTCGGCGCGGAACACCGGGTTGTTGTTATAGAAGAGGTTGACCGTGGGCGCGACACCGAAGGCCAGAGGATCGCCGCTGTCGACTTGCGCGCTCAGGATCGATCCCGGGACGTAGAACGTATTGGCGGACACCCTCTTCGGCTTGCCGTCGCTCCCGCGCGGGGCAAGCAGGTTCGTGACGGGAACGCCGATCTGCTCGCCCATGCGCGTGGCATTGCCTACCGCGATGACGGTTCCGCCCGCCCTTGCGAAAGTGGCGACTTGCGGGAAGGTCTTCTCCGGCGTGATCGTGCCGAGCATCTTGCGATAGGCTGTCGGGATGGTTTCGGCATCGGGCTGCGGGCGCACGGGGCCTTCCTCCCGGCCGAGCACGTCGCTCTGGAAGACGAGCACATCGTATTTCGCTTTCAGCCCACCCTTGTCGAGCGCCTGTGGGTAGACCAGCTCGTAAGGGAATTCGTACTGCTCGAAAATCCAGCGCGTCCAGCCCGAGGCCATCGAGCCGCCGTATATATCGACGAGCCCGATCTTCACCGGCCTGATCGCAACCGCCTCTCCCCCTGGCCTGGCCGCGACGGCATGGGCATCGAGCCCGAGCGGGGCGACAGCGGCGGAGACGATGGCCTTCGCGCCGGCCGATGCGGGAATCCACAAGGCACCCGGGGCGAGCGTCTGCCCGTCCACGCTCAGGCCCTCCTTCATCCAGAACACCGGCAACCCTGCCTTCAGCAGGCGATTGGTGAGCGTGAAGCTGTTGTTCACCCCGTGATCGACGATCCAGCCCGCCCCGCCCGAGCCCAGCACCCGGCCCGGTGGCGGTGCGGCGATCTCTTCCGGCACGAGCGGGAACGCGGGCGGCGGCGCATCGAGCACGCGGTCGAACGCGACGTTCATCTGCAGGGCCAGGGTATAGCCGGTGATGTCATAGGGCTTGATCGGCGGGCCGCCGGCATAGGCGAAGTCCTGCGGATGGTCCTGCGGCTCGAACATGTCGAGCACGTGCGGACGGAACGCCTGATCGCTGCGCACGACATAGCTGCCCGCAGGATAGCTCCTGCCCTCGAAGGTGAAGGCGGACGGCGCCTGCTGCACCTCGATCCCGGTCTTGATGAGCGCATTGAGGAAACGCACCGTCGTCGGCATGTCCTGCTGCCGGTCCGCCGGTATGATGTAGGCGCGCGGCGCGCGTTTGTCGGGGGCGTTGAGCACGGTCTTGTAAAGGCTGGCGGGCACGACCTTCTCATTGCCCCAGCCGTAGCTGCCGATCTCGTCCGCCCCCGGCGGCGGCATCGTCCTGGCTGCTTCCCGTACTACATCCAGCCGCCGGGGGGTGACGACCCAACTGTCCGTGCTGCCCTTGGCGATCTGGTTCCGGCCCATGACATAGCGGTTGTACTGGATCGTTTCCCGATAGCGCGAGGCATAGTCGAGTATCGCCCGGTCCATCTCCTTCACGTAGTCCAGCGATTGCTGGAAGTGCCAGTCCTGCGGGGCGATCGGCAGAACCTCGTCCTGCCTTGGCAACTGGTTTTCGGGAACCAGCGGGATCTTCATCGGGGTGGGATTGCCGATGATCTCGGTCAGGATGCCGATCTGGTTGTGGAAGTAGCCGATGGTGCGGATGCCGCCGTTGAACCAGGTCGAATAGGGCGCGGCGGAACGCATCGCCGAACCGCCCATGCCCTTCGCCACCAACCGCGCATGCATCATCTGGCCGACCACGTCGGTCTGGTTGATGACGAGCGGTTCGTTGTTGAAGTTGTAGGGATCGCGGAACGGCGGAATGAACACCACCGCGCCCAGCGGCCCTGTCTGGTGCTGGTTGTAGAGGATCTGCGGGAACCACTCGCGATAGCCGGCGCGGTTCATGTTGGTCGTCTCGGGCTGGGTCGAGGCGAAGCTGTCGCGGTTGTTATCGTGGCCGATGTACTTCTGGTAAAGCACCGGAATCGAGTCCGTCGTCAGCTTGTGCGGATCGGCCATGTACCAGTCGGCGACGAGTTCCAGCCCGTCCGGGTTGGCGAAGACGAACAGCATGATGTCGTCGCCCAGCAGGCGCAGCGTCTCGGGATCGTTGCGCGTCAGCATCTCGTGGATGATCTGGACATGGCTCTGCGCGTTGACGATCTCGCTGGCGTGGAGCCCGGCGTCCATCCACACCATCGCCTTGCCCTCTGCGGCAAGCGTCTTCGCCGCTTCGTCGTCAAGGCCCTTGGCCAGCGCCAGCTGCTGCGCGATGCGGCGGTACTTGTCGAGGTTGCGGATGTTGTCCGGCGCGGAGACGACCGCCATGTACTGCTCGCGCCCCTCGGCAGTCTTGCCAATGGATACAAGCTTGATGCGATCGCTTTCCCGGGCGACCTGCATGAGCCAGGCGGAAATCCTGGTGTAGTCGGCCAGGAAGTAGTCGGCGCCCACCGTTCCGCCCACGACTTTCTCGGGCGCGGTGACGGCAGCACTCGTCGGCGCCGCATCCTGAGCCAGAACCGGCCCCGAAAGCACGAGCGGGAGCGAAAGACACGTGGCGGCAAGCAACAGGTTGCGACGGGACATGGCGTTACTCCGGATCGGTGAGCAGGCAAGGGGCGGCGGCGCTTCGAGAAGCGCGGCCCGAGCGGGTTTCGAAATCTGCGCGAATGAGGGAAAAAGCCGGGGCGGGCCTCTGGAAAAGGCCCGCCCCGTCAGGATGGGTCAGCGTGCTTCGGCGAGGGCCAGGACCGTTGCCAGACCGTCCGCCATGTTCTTCAGGTCCTCGGGCGGGTTCATCTTCATGCCCTCCTCCAGCGAGTGGGCGCGGAAAGTCTCGAACCCGGAACCGAGCGTCACCGCCTCGATCCCCATGCTCATCGGGATGTTGCTGTCCGTTGACCCGGCGCCGTATCGCGGCTCCACCCCCGAACCCCGGGCGACGGCAGCGGCGATCTTCACGATCCGGGCGTCCTGCGCGGTGGTACCGACCGGGCGGTCCCCGATCAGCTTGGCGTCATAGGATATCTTGCCCTTCGCAACCGAGCGCGCGGCATTCTCCGCATCCACTGCAGGCTGCAACAAGGCCAGGAACTGCTTTTCCTCCGCATCCAGTTCAGGTTTTCCGTTGGATCGCATGTCGATGGTCATGGCGGTGGCGAAGGGGATCGAGTTGACCGAAGTGCCGCCCTCCAGGATGCCGACGTTGTAGACGGTCTTGGGCTCCACCGGCGCCTTGATCTTGCCGAACGCGACCATGGCATTGGCCATCGCGAAGGCTGGGCTGACGATCCCGAAGTCCCCCATCGAATGCCCGCCGGGACCGTTGAACGTCACCTTGTAGCGGCGCGACCCGGTGCCGGCATTGGTGATACGGCCGGGCTCGCCCGGCTCGAACGAGATGAAGTACTTGATCCTGTCCTTGTACTTGCCCTTCTGGAACAGATAGCGCGATCCGCGCAGGTCGCCGGGCCCTTCCTCGCCCACGTTGCCCATGAACAGGATGTCGGCCCTGGTGGCGTAGTCGGCGTGCTTCATCGCGCGAATGAAGGCGAGCAGGACCGGCAGGCTGGAGGTATCGTCGCCGATACCGGGTGCGTAAAGACCATTGCCCTCGCGCCGCACTTTCACGTTCGTGCCGCCGGGGAACACGGTATCGAGATGCGCGGTGACGACGATCAGCGGACCGCCACCCGTCCCCTTGCGCAGACCCATGACATTCCCGACCTCGTCACGCTCCACGTCGGCCAGGCCCTCGGCCTTGAGCATCGCCATGTAGGCGGCGCCGCGCGCGTCCTCCTTGAACGGCGGAGCTTCGATCTCGGTCAGGGTAATGATGTCCTGGATGATCCTGTGGTAGTCGGCCTCGAGCGAGGCCCTGGCCTTGGCGAATTTCGCCCCGCCGAGCAGCGTGGCGGCAGCCTTGTCCTCCGCGGTGGCCGCGTGAGCCCCCGGTGTGGCCAGCGCGAGCGCGGCAGTTGCCGCCAGCAATGTGATACGCATCCCAAGTCCCCTGGATTAGAAGTTGCTGTATATCGTCGCGCCCATCGTGCGCGGTGCGGTGGTCGCCCAGTAGTCGGGCACGCCCGACGCGCTGGAGATCGTGTTCACGCCGATCTTGTCGAACAGGTTGCGCACATAGAGGAACATGCCCAGCCGGTCGTTCTGCACGCCGACGCGCAGGTTCACCATCGAATATTTCCCGAACTCCCGGTAGAGCGCATTGGTAGGCCGGATCTGCGAGGTCATCTTGCCGGTATAGGTCCAGTCGGCGCGCAGCAGCCCCGTGAAGTCGTTGAAGGCCGGGAAGCTGTATTCGGCGCCGGCGCTGGCCGTGGTGCGCGGGATCAGCGGCAGGATATCGCCCTTCCGGCCCGCGGCCGTCACCTCGGCGCTGATCTGGTCGGCGGTCAGGCGCGGCTTGAGATAATGGAACGCGGCATTGAGGTAGAGGCCGGAGAACGGCGTTGCGCTCGCTTCCACCTCGACGCCTTCGATGCGTGCCGAACCGACGTTGCCGATATAGGAGAAGTTGCCGTAAGTCGCCTGGACCGAGGTTTGCAGGTTGTTCCAGTCGATCCGGTAACCGTCGATATTGAAGGTCAGCCTGCGACCGAACCACTGGGTCTTGAAGCCAGCCTCATAGTTCCACAGGGAATCCGCCGCGTAAGTCTGCGCCGATTCCGGGATGCCCGGCGTCAGGTTCGCGCCGCCGGGGCGGAACCCCTGCGAAGCGGTAGCGTAGAACATGATGTCCGGCGTGATCTTCAGGTCGACGTTGAACTTCTTGATAAGGCCATTGGCGTCGGCAGTAACTTCCCGATAGGCGCTGGGCGCCTGGCCGTTGAAGTAGTTGTAGCCCAGGTTCTCGCCGCCGACGGTCTTCTTGTAGTCGTAATATCGCAGGCCCGCCGTCACCGTCAGCGGCTCGAAGATCCGGTAGCTGATTTCGCCATAGACGGCGGACTGCTTCACTTCGTCCGTCACATAGCGCGAGCCGAGATCGACGACCGGCTGCTGCGGCTCGCCCGTGGCGGGGATGCCCGCGAACACCAGCGTGTCGACGCGGTCGTTGCGGTCCTCCCGGAACAGGCCGACGGTATAGCTGAACGGCCCCTTCCCGCTGGAGCTGAGCCGCAGCTCATTCACGAAGTTGCGCACGAAACGCGGCTGGTAATTGCCGATCGGCTGCTGTGCGGCCGCCCAGTTCTGGTAGTCCTGCCGTAGCTGCGCCGATGTCAGCCCGCCGGCATCGGCCGCGCATGTGCCGGAGCTGGTCGTCGCCCCGGCGCTCGTGCCTTGCAGCAGCGAGCCTGCGTATGTGTTCTGGAACAGGCCGCAGTAGCGGTTGGAAGCGGCGATGCTGGCATAGTTGTCCGAATTGTCGTTGGTCTGCCGCACATCCCAGCGATAGAACGAATTGTTCAGCGCCAGGGTGCCCACAGGCGTTTCCCACTTCGTTTCCAGCGCATAGAGCTGCAACTTGTCGTAGGCCGGCGAAGCCACCTTCTGCGCCGAGATGAACGCGCCCTCCGAGGGTGCCCACTGCGAAGTCCCGCCGAACTTCTGCGTTTGCAGGATCGTCATGAAGTTCATGCTCAGGTTGCCGGTGGGCTGGAAGCCCAACTGGAAACGCCCGCCTTCGAGCACCGAGCGGTTGAGGTCCTTGCGGCCGATCGTCGGATCGTCGACATAGCCCGGATTCTGCTGGCGATAGAGCACCAGCCGTGCGGCCAGCATGTCGCTCACGATAGGTACGTTGACCGCGCCTTTCAGCGAATAGCCGAACTCGCCGTGCTCTACCGCTTCGGCTCCCATCTCGGCAGCGCCCTCGTACTTGGCGAGATCGGGCTTCTTGAAGATCACCCGCAGCGTCCCGCCCATCGAACCCGACCCGTACAGCGTTCCCTGCGGCCCGCGCAGCACCTCCACCCGCTCCACGTCGAAGAGGTTGAGGTTGGGCGTTACGCCCGAAGGATCGGAACTGGTGCCCGACGGTCCGGTCAGCGGCGTCTCGCCATAGTAGAGGCCGACCGTGCTTTCGCCGGCAGTCTGGATGCCGCGGATCGAGATGCGCGTGCGGCCGGATTCGCCGGCGATGAGGTTGAGGCCGGGAACCTGCCGCACAATGTCGGCAATGCCGGTGGCGCCGAGGTTCTGAAGCGACTTTTCCGATAGCGCCGTGATGGCGATCGGAGTGTCCTGCACGCGCGAGGCGCGGCGCAGGGCGGTGACGACGATATCGCCCACCCCTTCGGGCGCAGCCTGCTGGGGCGCCGCGGCATCCGCCCCCTGCGCCTTGGCAACACCCGGCAGCGCCAGGGCGGAAACAGATAGGAAAAATGCAGCGCGACCGTAGTGAGTGGCCATGATTGCCCCCTGTTGCAGCCGATCCATGCCCGCCCGCGCCGTCGCCGGTAATGGGCGATCTTCTGCGCGGAACGGACTGGATCCGGTTCGTTGTCGAGGTTTCCCCTCCCGACACAGGGAAGCTGACGGCACCCACCTGTCACGAAGCTGTCATTGCATGCTGCGCTGCAAAAAGAATCTTGCCCATCGCGACAGGTTGATGACAGGTTCGGTTCACAGAGTGCCGAATCAAACGGAAGAAAGTTGCGCCGGATCAGGGCCGGCGCCCATGACAACAAGACGGCCAACCGGAAGAGGATGCTGCAACTCGTACGAGGGAGTGAGTTGTTGCGTATATTGATCGTGGAAGACGACGAGCGTCTGGCGCGTGGGATGGATGCCTCGATGAGTGCGGCGGGATTTGTCGTCGACGTTGTCGGCAGCGGCGAGGAAGCGCTCGATGTGCTGGCCGCCGAAACCTACAACGCGACCATCCTCGACCTCGGCCTGCCGGACCTGGACGGGCTGGAGGTGCTCCAGTCGCTGCGGCGAAGCGGCAATGCCACGCCGGTCCTCATCCTCACCGCGCGCGACGCCGTGAGCGACCGCATCGCCGGGCTGGACCGGGGCGCGGACGATTATCTGTCCAAGCCGTTCCATCCGCGCGAACTGGAATCGCGCCTTCGCGCGCTGATCCGGCGCAGCCAGGGCACGGCGGACCCGGTGCTGCGCGTCGGCGGCCTCAGCCTCGACCGTTCGACCCGCGTGGTCGAACTCAGGAGCGCCGTGGTGGACCTGCGGCGGCGCGAACTGGCCGTCCTGGAAACCCTGATGGGCCGCCCCGGCAAGGTCGTCACCAAGCAGCGGCTCAATTCCGAGGTATTCAACTTCGCCGATGCGGTCGCGCCCAACGCACTGGAAGTCTACGTGGGCCGTCTGCGCCGCAAGCTCATGCCGGACGGCCCGACCATTCGCACGATCCGCGGCCTCGGCTACATGTTGGAGGCCTGATGGCCTCTCTGCGATCCCGTCTCACCGCAGCGGTCATGGTGCCGCTGCTGGCTCTGGCGGTGACCTTCGGCGGCATAACCTGCTGGATGATCCAGCGTTCCGGGGCGATGACCTCCGATCGCATCCTCGTCGGTTCGGTACGCGTCCTCAGCCGGGCCACCGATGCAGACGATACCTTGCGCGATCGGTTGCTGCCGCTTGCGGTCCATCTGCTGCAACGCCGCTCCGCCCCCATCACTCACTACAGCATCTGGGACGGCGACCGGCTGCTTGCCGGGGAACGCGACCTGGCGCCCCCGCCTCAGTACGATACCCGCACCGGCAGCACGACCAGACGCCTGCCCGCCGCCAGCTTCCCGCGCACGTACCGCAATACCCCGCTCACCGGCGGCTATGTCGACCCGCGCGATGCCGGCGGCGTGATCCAGCCCGCCTACCTTCGTGACGGCCGCCTGCGCGACAAGCCCGTGCGCATCGCCACCGAAATCCGCCGCCTCCACCGCAACGGTCGCGCGGTGGTGGTTCAGGTGGCCGACTTCGTGGACGATCGCTGGGCCTACCAGCAGACCTACTTCCTGCGCGTGCTGGGCGCGGGCGTGCTGATCGCGATGACGGCGGTGCTGCTGTTCTACTGGGCGATCACATGGGGGCTCAGGCCCTTCGCCTCACTTGCCGGGCAGATCGAGACCGCGCGCCGCGAACCACCGCCGCAGTTCCGGCTCAGGCTGGAGGAGAACGCCCCGCGCGAAGCCCGTTTGCTGGCGAATTCGTTCAACGCCCTCCTTGCCCGCACCGAGCGCGCCGTGGATTCGCTGCGCCAGTTCACTGCCAATGCCTCGCACCAGATGCGCACCCCGCTCGCGGTGGTCCGCATCCATCTCGACGTGCTGGAACGCTACGGCCCCGGTTCGCCGCGCGGGGCGACCGCGCTTCAGGATATCGGCAATGCCGTGCTGTCGCTGGAGCGCCTGCTGATGCAGCTCATCGCGCTTGCCCGCACCGAGGAACAGGGCATTGCCGAGGACGCGAGCTTCGATCTTGCCGCCGTCGCCGCCGATCTCGTCGCGGCCCGGGCCGCGCAGCCGGGAGCAGCCAGTCTCGACATCGGCTTCGAGGGGGCTGATGACGGCCCTCTCCGCGCAGCCGGCCATCCCGTGCTCGCGGCCGAGATGATCGGCAACCTGCTGGACAACGCCGTGCGCTACAACCGCCCCGACGGCACCGTTACCGTGCGCGTGCTGCGCCGCGCGGGGCGCGCCCGCGTCGAGGTGGAGGACGATGGCCCCGGCATTGCCCGGCAGGACCGGGAGCGCGTGTTCGAACGCTTCTATCGCGCGCCGACAGAGAACGGGGCGACCGGCAGCGGCCTTGGCCTTTCCATCGTGCGCGCCCTTGCGGAGCGCATGGGCGCGCATGTCCAGCTTGAACCGGGAGCGGGCGGACGCGGCGTACTGGCGAGCATAGACTTCGCGCGCGCGCCGGCATCCGCAGCCACCGAAATCGAACAGGAAGCGCAACACTTCGCCCTCGCGACAGCTTGCTGACAGGGTTTTCGCTCCAGCATCAGCGCCATGAGCCAAGCGCTTCCGGGCGCGGCAACAGGATCACCGATGTCCGCAAAACCTCCTTCGATCAACCCGATGATCGAGACAGCCAACCCGTCCCTCCCGCCCTCCGGCATCCGGCCGCGCAACCGGTTCAAACCGCATCTGCAGGTGTGGCTGCTGGGCGGCTTACTCCTCGGCATGGGCGGCGGCACGCTGGCCGGGCTGTTCGCCGGAGATTCGCCCGCCACGGCGCTGCTGATGCACTGGTTCGTCAAGCCGGTGGAGCAGGCGTTCCTTTTCGCGCTGTTCCTGCTGATCGTGCCGCTGCTCATATCCGCGATCGTCAGCGGCATAGCGCGAATCCGCAACATGGCGGGAATGCGGCAACTCCTGGTGTCGACGCTGGCGCACATGCTGGCCGCGTCCGTCGCCGCCGCGCTCATCGGGCTGGCCATGGCCAACCTCTTTCGCCCGGGCGACGTGGTGCCCGCCGAGATCGGCCAGCAACTTCTGGCGGCAAGCCATGCCCCCGCTTCGCCGGGCATGATCGACACGCTGTTCTCCTACGCCGCGGTCGAGCGGCCCATAAAGATCGTCATCATCGCATCGGTACTGGCCGGCATGGTCCTGACCTTCCTGCGCACGCGGCGGACCGGCCACGTTCTGGCGACCAGCGAGCGGGTGTTCGATGCCGGTATGCACGTGCTCGCCCATGTGGCGCGGCTCGCGCCCGTTGCGGTCGCCTGCTTCATGTTCGACCTGACGCTCGTGTTCGGCTGGCACTTGCTGCTGTACCTCAGCGCCTATGTAGCGGTGGTAGTGGCGGCGCTCCTGCTGCAGATCGCACTGACATTCTTCGCCGTGGTCTGGATGCGCGGCGAAGTGACGCCGCTGGCGTTCCTGCGCGGCGTGCAGGAGCCTGCCGTCATCGCCTTCTGCACATCCTCCTCCAACGCCACCCTGCCGAGCGCGCTGCGGGCCGCCGAGCTTGACTTGCGCCTGCCGCCGCGCGTCGCCCGGCTGGTGCTGGGCACCGGAACCATCGCGAACCAGGGCGGCACCGCGATCTACACGGCCGTGACGGTCCTTTTCATCGCCCAGTTCTTCGGCATGGACCTTTCGCTCGGACGGCAGGGCCTTGTACTGGCGGTCGCCGCCCTGGCGGGCATGGGCACGATCGGCGTCCCTGCCGGCTCGCTGCCGACCGTCGCCGCCGTCCTCGCGCTCACCGGCCTCCCGGCCGAAGGTATCGGTCTTGTCATCGGAGTGGACCGGCTGCTCGACATGTTTCGCACGATGGTCAACGTGGTGGGAGACATCGCCATCGCCACCGCAGTGTCGCACGACCGGCGCAAGCGCAGCCTGCCGAAGATGTAGCAGACTGGCGCGTTCTTCTGTTGACGGAATGGATTTCCAAGCCCCTTATCTTGCGGCTCTTCCCCGGAACCAAAGCATCCCATCCCACTCGAAAGGAATTTCGTAATGGCTCGCTTCACTGGAAAGAAGGCGCTCGTCATCGGCGGCAGCCGCGGCATCGGCGCCTCGATCGTCCAACGCCTGGCCGGGGAAGGCGCATCGGTGACATTCACTTACGCCGGATCGCGGGACGCGGCCGAGGCACTGGCCGCGGAAACCGGCTCCACCGCCGTACGATCCGACGCTTCCGACCGCGATGCGCTGATCGCCACTGTCAGCGAGGCGGGCGCGATCGACATCCTCGTCGTCAGCGCCGGTCTTCTGGTCATCGGCGATCCGCTCGAACTCGATCCCGACGCCATCGACCGCATGATCGACGTGAATGTACGAGCGCCCTACTTCGCCTCGGTCGAGGCGGCGCGGTCCATGCCCGAAGGCGGGCGCATCATCGTGATCGGTTCGACCAACGGAGACCGCATGCCGTTTGCCGGAGGCGCGGCCTATGCGCTCACCAAGTCGGCGATCCAGGGCATGGCGCGCGGTCTTGCCCGCGATTTCGGCCCGCGCGGCATTACCGTCAACGTCGTCCAGCCCGGCCCGGTCGACACCGAGATGAACCCTGCCGACGGCGGCATGGCAGAGGCTCTCCACGGCTTCATGGCGCTGCCCCGCCACGGCAAGCCGGACGAAATCGCGAACCTCGTCGCATGGCTGGCGAGCGAGGAAGCCGGTTTCGTCACCGCCGGGCTCTACACAATCGACGGCGGCTTCGCGGCCTGACCCAAGAGGCGCGGTGCTTTCAGGTGCCGCGCCTGCCGCGATTTGCCGCCTTATTGCGTGAAAAATTCCACCGGAACCGTAAGCCTCTGCGGATCGGGTCTGTCCGCGGGTATCGCAGGCAAGGGCTGAGCCCGGCGGATCGTGGCAAGGGCTGCGCCGTCCAGCAAAGCCGAACCGGACGATCGGCCGATTCTCGCCGAAAGCACGCGCCCCTCGCGGTTCATGGTGAACTGGACATAGGCGATCCCCTGCTCTCCGCGAGATCGCGCCGTCGCCGGATAGCGGCGATATCTTTCCATATGGGAGAGCAGCAAGGCTTCCCACGTCACCTTCGCGTCATTCGCCGCCCGTTCGGCAGGCGGTGCGGGAAGCGATCGCGGGGCGGTGGTTTCCGGAACGCCCTCCGCCACCGAGGCAGGTTCGGCCGGGGGCCGGGCCGGCGATGAGGGGACCGAAGGATCGCTTTCCGGCTCCAGCGGCGGCGGGGCCTCACTGCTTTCCGGTTGTGCCTGCGCTTTCTGCTCCACCTGCCTCGGACCTTCCGGCACTTGCATGTCCGGCTCGGGCGGAGCGGCGGGAGGCTTGAATTCGAGCAGCAGCGGCCGGGAGGATTCCGCCGCCGCGGGAACGATCCGCCAGGACACGGAACCGAGCGCCAGCGCGGCAAGGATCAGGAAAGTCGTGCTGCCAAGCCCCATGCACCGGGTCAGCCGGTCCGGCGGCAGGTCCGCATAGCGCGTTCGCCCCGGCGTGCGGTAAGATTCCTCCGCCGGCGCGCAGGCTCTTTCGCCGCGCGGCTCCCGGTGGCCGCAGTCGTCCCGTATCTCAGGCGAAGCTGGCATCGGCTAGGGCCTGCACCCGGGCGAAGGCGGCATTGGCTCCGGCAATGGTGCGCGCCTCTTCCCCTTCGGAGAGTTCAACGGTATTCAGCGCGGCCGTGAAGGCGCGCCAATGTGCGGCGGGGCCCTCCGGCGCGGGCGCAAGATGGCGTGCCCCGTGCGTATCCGACAGCCCCAGCCTTGCCGCCTCCTTGCGCAGCAGCGCCGCCCCCATGTTCGAGCCCTCGGCAACATAGAGCCAGCCCAGCGCGGTGGGCACGTCCGGCTCTGCAGCGGGCAGGAAGACCGGCGGCGCCTCTGCCCGGGGGAGCGGAACCTTCAGGTCATCCAGGTCCGCCGCGATCAGCGCCAGCCGCCGCCGCCCGTCCAGCCCCGGCAGCAGCACGCGCAGCCGGGGGACATCGTAAAGCGCATCGATATCGCGGTGGAAGCCATACTGCATCGTCGCGAAGCGAATGTAACCGTCGAGGCTGGCGAAAGAGGCCGCTTCCATGATCGAATGATCCAGCCTGTCATGCGTGGCATGGGTTGCGCCTTTGAGCCGGGCGGCGCGGGTATCTTCAAGGGTTCTGGTGGTCACGGGCATGTCCTTCTATCAGAAGCGGTAGCTGACGCCGAGGCGGATATTGTGAAGGTCCGCGTCCGAGCGCACCTTGCGGCCGTTGGCGATATTCGAGCTGCCCGGGCCGTTGACATATTCCCAGGATACGGTCCCGTCGTCGTGCCAGGTGACGTCGAAGTCGCTATAGGCGATGCTCACGCCTTCGCGGGCCTTTGCGAAGCTGAAGGTCTTCCGCTCGAAGCGGGCGTAACTGTATTCCGCGCGGACCGACCAGTGATCGCCGATCGCCCGCTCCACCCCGCCGCCCAGCACGAACCCTTGCCGGTTCTTGCGATCCTCTTCGGCGAAGAGATGCTCCAGCGCGCTGCCGATGCCGCGATTCTGCGCGTCGACGGAACGATACTGGTTGCGGGTCTGCGTTTCGCGCAGCCAGCCGATGCCGCCGGTGCCGTAGATCAGCGTGCGGCCGAGCGAATAGCCCAGCTTGCCGCGCAGGGTGATCATCCGATCCCAGTTGTAGCGCGTGTCCGATTCGAGCTGGTGGTTGTTGCGCAACCACTGGGTCGCGGTGCTTTCCTCCGAAACCGGCACGCCCGACCAACTGCCGAGGTTGCCCGCCGAAATGTCAGCCTCCACGCCCAGCACGAGGTTGCCGGGCAACTGGTAGTTGTAACCGGCATGAAGCCCGCCCAGCACGTTGCGCATCTTCTGGTCGATGCGGCTGCCGTTCTCGATGTCGGCGGCTTGGCCCATGCTGTCGGTCACGCTGCCGCCGGTCTTGCCGAGGCCGTAGCCGAAGTCGGCGCCGATATAAGGCCCGGTCCAGTCGGCAGCATCCTCGTTGGCCCATCCGCTGAACCAGTTCGCCGGCCACAGCGCCGTTTTCGAGCCGAGCTTTCCGGTAAGGCCGATACGGAAGGTCCGTCCCGGCGCCGGGATATAGCCCAGGCTCATGGCCTCGGTGTAATAGCGGTCGGTGACGTTATCGAGGCTCCAGTCGAGCGAGAGCGCGTCCGTCACCTTGAACTGCCCGGTCAGGTCCAGCAGCACATAGGGGTTCCACGCGATCGCCGAGATCAGCGGCATGTAGCCGCTCTGCGGGACTTGCGCGCCGACCGCGCGCTTGCCCGTGTAAGTCAGGCGCCCGCCCAGCATGGCGCGCTCGGCCAGGAACTTCTGACTGACCGCGAGATTGGCCGACCACCGGGGCGGGATGTAGTTTGTGGCATAGTCCGAGGCGAGCGAGCTTTCCACGCAGCCCGTGGCCGCGTCCTTGCAAAAGGCGATATGATCGTAATAGGTCGCTCCCGCATCCACCGAGAGGCCGCCGGTACGGTAGCTCAGGCTGCCTTCCACGCCCCGGAACTGCGCGCGGTCGATGTTGAACATCTGCATCGCGAAGAACGCCGAAATGTATCGCCGGGCGATATAGCCGTCGATGTCGTTGTCGAACCATGCCAGCTTGACGCCCAGTTCGTCACCGTCCGCAAGAACGCCCTTGCGCGAGTAGTTCATGCCCGCTTCCCAGTTATGGGCCTCTTCCTTGTGCAGGTCGGGGTTGGCGATCATGAAGAAGCCGGTGGTCGCCTCCATCAGCGAGGGCAGACGCGCGGCCTGCTTGTAGCTGGCGAAGAGCTGCAGCCCGTCCACCGGCATGAGCGTGGCACCCAGCGAGAAACTCACCGCGTCCTCGCTGCGATCGAAGATATCGGTGTGGTAAGTGGTGCCAGACTGTTCGTCCTGCAACTTGTACTTCTGGTAGCGCAGGCCCGCATCGAGGCGCAGCCAGGTCATGGGCTCCAGCGCAGCCTGCCCGAACACGCTCGTTTCCCGCCGCGTGCCTTCACGCCCGGGTGCGAGCGAACCGTTGTTATTCCAGCCATCCACTGGGCCGGTCCGCTCCCGCAGGAACGAGGCGCCATAGTCGGCCGAGAGCAGGCCCAGCGGCGTCAACACGCGTGAACCGTTGCCGATGTCCACGCCAAGCCCGTTCACGAAGCGGCGCGTCTGGTCGGTCTGGAGCAACGAGGCCGCGCTTTCGCGAAGGTTCGATATCCAGCCATTCAGCTTCAGGTCCACCAGGTCGGTCGCCGGGTTCCAGCGATAGCGCGCGGTCACGCGGTCGAGGCCGGTGTGCGAGAGCGGATAGGTTTGCAGGACCGTGCCGGAGGCGGAGCCCGTGGAACCGGGATAATTCTCGCCGAAGTCGCTCCAGTAACCGCCGTAGCCCAGTTCGAGCACATGGTCTGCGGCCGGGCGCAAGGTGGCCTTGAGCAGCACCGATTCCGCATCGGTAGAGGTGTTGAGCACTTCCTCGCCGCCAACGAAAGGCGTCGAGCCGTAGCGGTCGTAGAACTGCACCGCACGCTCGCAGAGCGAGGCGAGGCTGCCGGAAGCTGCCCCTGCGGCGCAGAACGCAGAAGGCGTGCCGGTCGCCTCGGGCGCATGCTTGCCGTTGGCGCCGGCATGGTAGTTACCGGTGCGCCGTAACGAATAGCCCGCCACCAGGTCCACGAAATCGCCCTTGCGCGCGAAGACCAGACTGCCGGCGCCGCCCGTGGGCGAGAAGAAACCTGGCCGGTTGCGTTCCCGCGTGGCCGCCAGCGTATCGCCGTTGTAGGACGAGGGCGCCAGCAGCGAGCGAGTCATGTTCGAGCCGGGCTCGGTGCTGTTGTTCGACAGCGAGGCCTTGATGCGAAGGCCCACGGTCTCGCCTTCGGGAACGATGTCGTCGGCGGAAAGAGTCGTCATGCTGACCGACCCACCGATGCCGCCGGCAATCGGATTGCCCATTGAGGGGCCCTTCTCGATAGCGACGTGGCTGATGAAATCGGGGTCCACGAAACTGCGATTGCTGGTGCCCTGATATCCGCGATAGACCGTCGTGCCGTTGATCGCGCCGTCCACTGTCACCGGCACACGGCCCTGCCCCTGAAGGCCGCGGATGTTCACGTCCAGTCCGCCGCTGGTGCGCGCCTCTCCGGAGATCACGCCGGTCGCGCCGCGCAGCATGTCGGCTGGCGACTGGCCGGGATAGGCCTCCAGCGTCTCGCGGGTGATGACGGTGACCGAGCCGGGCGTGGAATAGACGGTGCCTGCCGTACCATCCCATCCGGCCACCCTGCCATTGCCGCCGCTAGCACCGTCGCCGTTTCCCCCACCAGCCGATCCCGAGGCGCCCTCGACACGCAGCGTGCCGAGCTGGACCACACCGGCCTCCGCCTGAAGCGCCCGCTCGACCGTGAAGGTGTTGGCGCTCGTCCGCCGTGCGGTCAGGCCGCTCCCGGCGAGCAGGCGCGAAAGCGCAGCGGCCGGGTTGTGGCGCCCCTTGATGCCCCCGCTGGTGCGGCCTGCCACGAGCGCACTGTCGTAGACGAGTTCGACCCCGCTCTGCTCCGCGAAATCGTTCAGCGCATCGGCGAGGCTGCCCGCCGCAACGTCATAGCTGCGGGCGGACTGCGCCGCCGCAGGCGTGCTCGCGGCAAAGACGCCGGAGAGACCGGCCGAAGCCAGCAGCACGGCCTGGACCAGTGTCCGCATTTCGCCCTTGCGCGCACGGCGCGCTTTGGAATTGTCCATCGTCATTGCCCCCTTCATTCACCCGGCAATCGCTATTGCGACGCATATTCACAAATGAAGACGAAGGCGGCGCGCGATAGGAAACCTCGAACGTTCAAAAAAATTCGCGGCCTGCAGGATTAGGTCGTAAACTCATAAACGGCACCATCGAGGTTTGAGGCAAAATGGCTCAGCGCAAGAAGGTAAGGCGATGGAATATGTCGATATTTCAAGCCTTCCCGACGCAGCGATGGGCCATTTTGGTCAAATCCCGAAGGGACGTCCAAATGGCTTCCATCTCGGGCCGAAGCTGCCTTGGACGGGCAACCAGCCCGCCCGGCGGCACCTTCGGCCCGAGCTGTTCGCCATTTGGGCGCCTCGATGGTGCCGTTTATGAGTTTACGACCTAGTCGTGCAGGATGGTCACCATCCCGCCGATGCGGGTGCTGCGGATGCCCAGCGACCGGCCAATCGCATCGATCGAACGATCGGGATCGTCGAGCCGGAACACCCCGTTGACCCGCCGCTGCGAAAGGCCGTCCCCCAGCACGAGGATGTAGCCGCTGCGATAGCGGCCAATCTCGCGCACGACATCTGCTAGCGGGCGGTTCACCACGCGGATCACGCCGCGAGTCCAGCCGTCGGTATCGTGGACCGACTGGCCCGCGAGGGGCGAGATCCGGTCCCGGCCATATCCCGCCTCCTCGCCCTCGCGGACGAGACGCGAGACGGCGTTCAGGTCGATGCGCACGCTGTGCTCTGTCACGGCCACGCGGGTCTCATCGCCGTCCAGCCTGACGAGGAAGCGCGTACCCAGCGCCGTGACGGTACCCCGGCCTGCTTCGACCACGAAGGGGCGCGCCGGATCCGGCGCCACCGTGAAGGCCGCCTCGCCGCGAAGCAGACGGATGTGGCGGCCATCGGCGAAGTCCACGGCGACGGCACTGTCGGTATTGAGCAGGGCAATCGAACCATCGGGCAGCGCAAAGCTGCGCCGCTCCCCGGTGTTCGTGATGGCATCGGCACGCAGGCGCAGTGCAATGTCCGCCGATTGCGTGGCGATCAGCAGCAGGACGCTGGCGGCAACGAGCCCCCGCGCCCATCCCGATGCCTTGTGCACCGGCGCGGAAACGCCGTGCTGCGTCCCGGCCGGGCGCCAGCGTGCGAAGCGCCTGCTCCACGGCGCCGTGCCGCGCACCGGGGCCGGCGGCATCGTCGTTTCGTCGATCGCCCGCCATGTCCGCTCCACGGCGGCGAAGGCGCGGGCATGGCGCGGGTCCTCGGCCAGCCACTGCGCCAGACGCGCCTCGTCGGCTGCGGACATGACACCCGCGACATGGTCACCGAAAAGGCGGGCGGCTTCCTGCCGCATTTCCGGCGTGATCGTCGTTTCAGGCACGTTCGTCATCATCCGGTTCCAGAGCATCCTGCCCGCGGCGCATCCCTACACCGTCCGACGTCTGCGGCAGCACTTCCGAAACCCGCCCCTTCCAGTTTTCATCGTCCAGCCGCTCGCAGCAATGGGCCATGCCCTGCGCGATGTAGCGCCCGACCATCTGGCGGCTGATCCCCAGCCTTGCCGCAATGTCCGTGATCGACACACCGTCTATCCGGTTCATCCTGATGATCTGCTGGCAGCGCGGCGAAAGTTCGGCCAGCGCCGCGGTCAGCCGGACCAGCGCCTCGCGGTCGAGCATGGCGGTTTCCGCAGAGGGCACGGGCGCCGCGATGTCTCCGGGCAGTTCATCGCCGCTGGTGATGTGTCTGCTGCGCCGCTTGTCCGAGCGCACCATGTCGATCGCGACATTGCGGGCCATGCGGTAAAGGAACGCCTTCTTGTTGGCGATCGGCGGATGATCGTGGACGGCGTGGATCTTCAGCCAGAGCGCCTGCGCCACATCTTCTGCGCCCTCGTGTCCGACCAGTCCCTGCAAATGGCGCAGTAACGACGGACGTTCGCGCAGCAGCAGCCGGAAAAGGGACAGGGCGTTGGTCGTCACCCGCGCCCCCTAGCTTTATTGCGATCAATTCGCAACTGCACGCAAAGCGGTCGCCCTGCCTGCCCGTCACCAGAATTATTTTCCGTGGCCGGAAGGAATATCACGCGCCGTGTCTCTTACGTGGCAGAACGGGAATCCAATCTCGGCAAATTCGATATTCGGTTGGGGAGGGCGTTACGCCAGGGGAGGCTGAAAAGGAGTTCGCGCGCAGGCGCCGCATCGCGGTCTGGGTCGCGCGCGAAATCGTGCCCCACGAGGCGCGGGTCCGGCGCTGGCTGGCCCGTTCGCGCCTCTCGCCAGAGGATGTCGACGAGGTGATGCAGGAAGCCTATTGCCGCATAGCCATGCTCCCTTCGGTCGATCACATCGACCGGCCGCTGTCCTACATGTTCGCGATCACCCGCAATCTCATGCTGCGCCGGATGAAGCGCCAGCAGGTGGTCGTTCTGGAAGCCTTCAGCGATGTCGAAAGCTGGTATGACGATGAAGCCCCCTCTCCCGAGGATCAGGCGTCCAGCCGCATGAACTACGCCCGCGTGCTGCAGATCATCGCCCGCCTGCCCGAGCGTTGCCGCCGCGTGGTGGAACTGCGCAAGATCGAAGGCTGGTCGCAGAAGGAAATCGCCGCGCATCTCGGGATGACCGAGAAGGCCGTGGAAAAGCAGGTCTGGTCGGGCGTTCGCGCGATCCGCGCCGCCTGGGACGCGGCAGAGGCGGAGAACGAGCAACGCCTCACGGGTGCGGAGCGCCGGGAGGCCCGCCCATGGTGAGCACGCACGATCCCCGATCCCGCGAGCGGGAGGCGGCGCGCGATGCCGCCGCCGCCTTCGTGGCGCGCATGGACGGCGATGCGTGGAGCGAAGCGGACGAGGCGCAGCTTCAGGCCTGGCTGGCCGAAGACCCGCTTCGCCAGGGACTGCTGCTGCAGGTGCAGTCCCAGTGGTATGCCCTCACGCCCGCCGCCGTGCCGGAAGAAGAATCTGCTCCGCCCGCACAGGACGGCGAGGAAGCCGCGCCTGCCCGCCCTGCGCTGCTGGCGCGGCGCGGGCTGCTGGCGGGCATCGCCGCCTCGGCCGCGGTTGCCGTGACCGGCGTGCGCTGGAGCAGCGCGCCTGCCGTCTACGAAACGAAGCTCGGCGAAATCCGCCGCCTGCCGCTGGCCGATGGTTCGGTCATGACGATGAATTCGGGCAGCGAGCTGGTCGTCGACATGGCCGGGCGCAGCCGGGACATAGAACTTGCGCAAGGGGAGGCCTGGTTCGAGGTCGCCAAGGACGCCAAACGGCCCTTCGTGGTGGCGGCGGGCGACGTGCGCGTGCGCGCGGTCGGCACCGCCTTCTCGGTACGGCGGCGCGAAACCGGTGTGGAAGTGCTCGTCACCGAGGGCGTGGTCGAAATTTGGAGCGCGGCCCCGGCGGGCGGGCCCGATCTGCACATGCGCCTTGAAGCGGGCGACCGCGCCACGCTCAGCGCCCATGCCGTGATCGACTATGAAGCGGGCATTCCCACCTCGGTCGACCGTTCGCTGGCCTGGCGCAGCGGCATGATCGATCTTGACGGGCGCTCGCTTTACGAAGCCGCGAACGAATTCAACCGTTACAACGCCCGCCAGATCGTGATCGCCGACCCGCGCATCGCCCGCGAACAGTTCGACGGCCTGTTCCGCATCAACGACCCGGAAGGCTTCGCCGATGCCGTGAAGGCCAGCCTTGGGATAACGCTGGATACCAGCAATCCCGACCTCATCAGAATTTCTCTCAATTCTTCGGATTAAAAACAAATTCAGGGGAAGGATTTTTCGGAGGAATGACTCTCTGACAATACGGGTTCGAAGAAACCCGCAATATATATTTGGGGTGGATAATAATGCACAAAAACAAAGCGCGTAATGCGCTGTTCGCGACTACGGCCATCGTCTGCACGATCGCATCCCCGGCGCAGGCCGCGGCGCAGACCAGAGAGTTCGTCATTGAAGCCCAGCCTGCCGAAACCGCCATTACCCAGCTTGGCCGGCAGGGAGACATCCAGATCATCGCCGCCCGCCGGCTGACCCACGAAATCCGCACCAATGCCGTGCGCGGCGAGATGACCGTAGACCAGGCGCTTGCTCGGCTGCTCGCGGGAACGGGGCTTTCGGCACGGCGCACTGGCCCGGCGTCCTACGCCATCGTTGCCGGCAGCCGAATGCCTGCCGGCAATCCCGCCCGCATGACCGTGGCGACCGTTCCAGTGGCTCTTGCACCCGCGCTTTCGGCCGAGCCGCCTGTCGCGCTCTCCGCCAGCACGGATGCCGCCCCCGCCGCCGAAGCCATGCCGACCGCCGAGGAAATCATCGTCACCGGCTTTCGCGGCAGCCTCCAGCGGGCCCAGGACGTCAAGCGCCAGGCGATCAACGTGACCGAGAGCATCATGGCCGAGGACATGGCCAAGATGCCCGACCTCAACCTCTCGGAATCGATCCAGCGCCTGCCTGGCGTGACCATCTCGCGCGAGGGCGGCGAAGGGCGCAACATCACCCTGCGCGGCTTCTCGCCGGACTTCACGCGCACCACGCTCAACGGCATGGAAGTGCCCGCCAGCAGCGACGGGCTCGATTCCGGCGGCTTCACGATCAACGCAGGCCGCGCGTTCGACTTCCACGTCTTCGCCTCCGAACTGTTCAACCGCATCGACGTGCAGAAGACCCAGCGCGCCTCGATCGAGGAAGGCGGCATCGCCGGCACGGTCGATCTCTATTCGGCAAAGCCGTTCGATTCCCCCGGCTTCCACGTCGTCGCCTCGGGCCAGGCCGGCTACAACACGGTCTCGCGGAAGGTCGATCCCCGCGCCACGGTCATGATCTCCGACACGTTCGCGGACGACACCATCGGCGTGCTGCTTTCTGCGAGCTATTCCAAGCGCACCGTCTATCAGGAGGGCTTTTCCAGCGTCCGCTGGACCTCGCCCTTCGTCAACGGCGATAGCTGGGCTGATACCGATCCCGAAGTCTCGGGCACCCCCGAGAACTGCGGCGCGGCGGATTCGCTCGACTGCCTCTGGGCCCCGCGCCTGCCTCGCGCCGACTTCTTCGGCAACGACCAGAAGCGGCTCGGCCTTGGCGGCTCGATCCAGGCCCGCCCGCTCGACGGGCTGAAGCTCACGTTCGACGCGCTCTATTCGCAGCTCGACAACGATCGCTACAGCTACAACTCGATGGAATGGCTGCTCACGCACGGGTCTGCGGGCAACTATGTCGGGCAGACCCCGCTTTCGTTCACGATTGCCCCCGATGGCAAGCAACTGGTCGCCGCCGCGTTCGATGACGTCACCTCATGGTACGAGAGCCGCCACCAGACCTCGACCTCGAAGTTCACCCAGTTCGTCTTCTCGGGCGAATACGAGGCGAGCGACAACCTCACCTTCGACGGCATGATCGGCAAGGCCCGCGACAGTGCCGACCGCAACGAACTGCGCTTCTACGCGCGTTCGATCCCGCACTACTATTCCTATGACTATACCGGCAGCCGCGACGTGGCGGTGGTGGACTATGGCGACTACGACCCCAACGATCCGGAAAACTACATCAACGCGCTGACCGCGGCCAACCGGCTGAACAAGGTGGTGAAGGACAATTTCACGACCAAGGCCAACGCGAAATTCCAGCAGGGCCGCTTCACCGCGCTGGCCGGCGTCGCCTACAGCCGCCGCATGGTGCGCTATTCCGAAGCGCAGGGCGCGCTGCCGAGCTTCGAGCCCCAGGCCTACATGACCGATTTCCCGATCGGCCACTTCGGCGACGGCGTGGTCTCGGGCGGGCTGCCCACCTTCGCCGTGGTCGATTTCGACGCCATCGCCGGCTCGGGCCTGTTCAACGACGGCTACACCGCCAATGTCGCGGCGGGCTGGAAGGTCGTGGAAAAGACCACGGGCGGTTATGGCGAGGTGATGGGCGATTTCGACATCGGTTCGATGACCCTGCGCCTCGATGCCGGGCTTCGCTATGTCCGCACCGACGTGGAATCCAGCGCGGTCATCGCCGGTTCGCCGGTGGAGGTGAAGCGCCATTACGACAACCTGCTGCCTTCGTTCAACGCCGCGCTCAACCTGACGCCCGAGCTCGTCGCCCGCTTCGCCTATGCCCGCTCTATGACCCGGCCCGGCCTTGCCTCACTCAACATCGCCAGCCCGGTGTTCGAATATACCACGCGCACGGTGAGCAACCTCGGCAGCCCCGACCTCAAGCCCTACCTGTCGGACGACTTCGACCTCGGCCTCGAATGGTACTTCAGCAAAAGCGGCCTGTTCGCGGTAGGGCTGTTCCAGAAGAACATCATCCGCTCTCTCAAGACCTCGGTGATCGAACAGATGGTGCCGCAGGAATACTGGGCAGCGATCTATGCCGACCCGCGCTACGATCCTTCCTACAACGCCGATCCCGCCCAGGTGCCCTACACTTTCTACACAGCGGTCAATTCCTCCGACGGGGACAAGGTGAAGGGCGTGGAAGTGACGCTGAACCTGCCGTTCACGTTCCTGCCGGGAGTCTTCTCCAACTTCGGCATCGCGTCGAACTACACCCATGTCACGGCGCACGATTCCACCGGGCTTTCGCCCAATTCCTACAACTTCACCGGCTATTTCGACACCGGCAAGCTGGGCCTGCGCGTCTCGGTCAACAAGCGCGACGACTATCTGCTGAGCGAACCGGGCGGCAACGGCCATGTGCAGGAGCGCAAGTACGGCCCGACGCAAGTCGATCTCTCGGCCTACTACAACCTGACCGAGCGGCTCAGCCTCAACGTGCAGGGTATCAACATCACCAACGAGCGCGAGCGGATCTACGGCACCGGAGACGGCACGCAGTATCTCACGCGCGAATTCTCCCGCACCGGCGCGCAGTGGTTCGTGGGCGCCAGATACCAGTTCTGACGCTGCAAAAGTTGCTCCCTGGGCCGCCGTCCTCCCCCGGACGGCGGCCCCCTTTTTCCAAATTCGAGAAGCTGAAGGATGCGCGATGCCCAAGCTGTTCCGATCCGGCCTGACGTTCGCGATGGCGCTGATCGCCCTGCCGGGCTCGGCGCGCGAGGTGGACGAGAGCTATACCGTGGACCAGCGTTTCGCACAGTATCGCGACATCTACCCCGGCATCGCATGGCCCGCCGTGACATGGCGCGAAGGGCAATCGGTGCTGTTCGATCGCCCTTACAAGACCCTGGCAGCGCGGACGCTCCATCTTGACATCTTCGGGCCGGCGACAGCCAACGGACAGGGCATCGTGCTGGTCCATGGCGGCGCATGGCGTTCTGGCGCGAAGACGCATTTCTACGCGCTTGCCAACCTGCTCGCGCAGCGGGGCTATACCGTGTTCCTGCCCGAGTTCCGCCTCTCGGTCGAAGCGCCCTACCCCGCCGGGATGGAGGACGTGGCGGACGCACTGGCATGGGCAAAGAGCCATGCCGGCGAATTCGGCATCAGCGCCGATCGCATCGCACTGGGCGGTGCCTCTTCGGGCGGACAGATGGCCGCGCTGCTTGCCTATGCGGGGCCGGGCGGCCTTTACGGAGAGACGCGCAAGACAAGGCCCAACGCCCTCATCGACCTCGACGGCGTGCTCGACATGGCCGACCCCGAAGCCCTGCGCTTCGAGAATGCGGCAGGCCCCGATTCTCCCTTCGCCCGCTTGCTGGGCGGCAGCTTCGAGGCGATGCCGCAGCGCTGGCGCGAGGCCAGCGCCGCCAGCCATGTGGGGCCGCAATCGCCGCCCACCCTGATCGTCGGCAGCGGCATTGCCCGCTTCACGGTGGGCAAGGACCGGGTGATCGCCGCGCTTGACCGGAACCACGTGGCGCACCGCGAATTCGCCTTCGCCGGCGCTCCGCACGACTTCTGGCTGTTCGATCCCTGGCTCTCCCGCACCGCCGGGGAGATCGACACCTTCCTCCGCCCCCTCGCCGCTGCCGGGAGCCCGAAATGACACGCCTCCGCTTTCTCGCGCTGCCGCTCCTCGCGGCGATCGCACATCCCGCAGCGGCGGAGGCCCCCGCCACCGAACTGGCGGTGCGCCGCGATTGCACGGGAAGCGCCGCGCCCTGCTACACCTCCATCGGCATGGCGCTCGGTGCCGCAGCGCGCGATACGAGCGGGCGCTGGATCACGATCCGCGTCAGCGCGGGCGACTATGCGGAAAAGCCCGTCATCGCCCGCGACCGCATCCGCCTCGTGGGCAGCGGGCGCGAGAACACCCGCATCCATTTCGGCGCCGTCGCGCAGACCGCCAAGGCCTATCACCGCAACGGCTGGGGCACGCCGGGATCGGCCACGCTCACCATCAATGCGCGGGAGATCGCCGTCCGCGACCTCACCATCGAGAACACTTACGACTACCTCGCCAACGACCGCCTGCCTGATGGCGCCGAGAGCAAGATCGGAAACCCGCAAGCCGCCGCCCTGCTGCTCGACATCGCGAGCGACCGCGTGCGCCTCGACCGGGTAGCTCTGCTCGGCTATCAGGACACGCTGTTCGCCAATGGCGGCCGCGCGCTGATCCGCAAGAGCCTGATCGCCGGCAATGTCGATTTCATCTTCGGCAACGGACAATTGCTGATCGAGGATAGCGAAATCCGCACCCGCACGCGTGCAGCACCCTATACCCCCGGCGAATTCCAGTCCTTTGTGGCCGCGCCATCAACGCCGCTGTCGCAGGCCCACGGCATCGTCTTCCACCGCTGCCGCCTGACGCGCGAGGCGGGCGTGCCCGACCATGCCGTGGCGCTGGCCCGCCCGTGGCACCCCACCACCCGCTTCGCCGACGGCCGCTATGCCGATCCGCAAGCGGTCGGGCAGGCGCTGTTCGTCGATTGCTTCATGGATCGCCACATCCATCCCGACCACTGGACCGAAATGAACGGCACCGCCCGCGACGGCACGATGACGCAAGTGTTCCGGGCGCAGGATTCGCGTTTCGCCGAGCTGTCCTCCAGCGGCCCCGGCGCACCGGCCCGCGACATCGGCATGCGCTGGAAAAGCCCCATGGGGATCGCGGCGATCCGCCGAGAGATCATGGCCGAAATGCCGCAGGACTGACCGGAAGCCGCCGCTGCGGCCCTTATGCCGGTCGGCCCGGGGACCGGCCAAGGCAGTGGACGAGCAACAGGCAGGCAGAGCCGATAGCGGGAAGGCCGATAGAGGCCGCCAGCACCGGGTTCCCTGCGCCCGCACCCGCTGCCGCGCCCTCGCACGCGGAAAGGACGGCCGCCAGCAGCATGGTGCCGATGCCGGAGGCGACTTTGAGCGTGGCGAGAAACAGCCCCACCGGCAGCGCTTCTCCTCCGGCGCCCGAAAACCGGCCGGACTGCACATGGGAGGCCAGAAGCGCCCAGACCGCCATGCTCATGCCCGCCAGGCTCGCGCCAAGCAGGAACAGGCACGCCGTGGCGGCGGGCTGCCGGAAAGCGAGGGCGAACCCGGCCATGGCCGCGATGAAGCCGAGATGTGCCAGCGCGAGGATGTCCCGCGATGAGCGCCACCGCGCGGCGCTCATCCAGAGCGGAAGCGAGACGCCGTGGCCAAGCGTGATCGCGAACAAGGCCCATCCCGGCCATGCGGGCTCGCTCATGGTGGCGCGCCCCAGGAACGGCAATGCGCGCATGAAGAACGGCACCAGCGCGCCCTGAACGGCGACGATACCCAGTATCTGCCGATAGCCGCTGTCTGCAAGCAGGCTGCGTACCATCCGTACCGCGCCGCCTCGTGAGGGTTCGCGCCCGGTAGCTGGGAGATGCCGCGTCACCCCGCGGGCGATGAGCAGAGTTGAAAGATAGATCGTTCCCCCCGCCACGCCGAACGCAACGAAAGCGCGGCGCTGGTCCGAAGGATCGTGGATCGCCAGCACTTGCGCCAATGCCAGCCCGGTGCATCCCGCGCCGAGGGCACTGAATATCAGGCGCAGCGCCGAAATTCCGGAACTGTCCCGTTCGCTCGCCGCCATGCGGACCATCAGCGTGTTGTGGCCGACATCGCAAAGCGTATAGCCGATCCTGCTGCCGATCACGGCTGCCACCACGATGGCCGTTCGCGAAAACGCCGTGCCGCCCAGCACCGGCGCGGCGAAAATCAGCGCGAAGCAGGCGCCGCAAAGCGGTGCCCCGATGCCGATCAGCCGTGCCAGTCCGTCCTGCCTCCCGGTCCGGTCGGTACGGTAGGCTATGGCGAGATCGGCCAGCCCGTCCCACACCATGAGCAAGGTCAGCAACACACCGGCATGAGTGACGGGAACCCCGCCATGCAGCACCAGGAAATAGAGCAGCACGCTTTCGAAGCTGCTCCAGACAAGGCTCTTGCCCATGTTGCCGCTGCTGTAACCAAGCCTCATCGCCGTGGCCGCGCCGGGCCGCGCTGGCGGCGGGATGGAGGATTCGAACGCGGTGGCCATGCAGGTTGCCCTAGCCGCAATTGGCTTCGCTTTTTTGACGCCGTGGAAACAGCGGCCCAGCCGCATGAGCGGTGTCCGCGTGCTCAGCCCGGCAGGTCGGACAATATCCGCGCCCGCGCCATCGTGAGCTGGGCGATCACATCGCTGAGCAGGTAGGCGTCACGCCGCCGGGTCCAGGGCTGGGCGGAGCGAGGGTCGTAATCCACCGGAAGCGGCACCTCGCGGGCGGCGGCGGCCGCCATGCCGTTGGCGCGAGAGACCAGGATGCAGCGCTTCACATGATCGCGGTGCCCGACGACGGCGACCTTGCCCAGTGCCTGCGCCGTGCCGGCATGAGCGATCACGCCGCGCGCGACCCCATCGGTGCTGAGGTAGGTCTTGCGGCCATCCTCGCCCTTGGCGGGGTAGATCGGCACGACATCCTTCATGCCGTGCCTGTCGGCGAGGACTTGCGCGATTTCCCATTGCGCGTAGACCCGCACCTTGCGCAACCGCCGAATGGCCTGCACGGCATCGGCCAGCATCGCATTGATCGGCCCCGGTTCAGGCGCTTCCTCGCCGTCGGTAAGGCCGGTATCGGGATTCACCTTCCCCGTCGCCGAACGATAGCCGAAACTGTAGGCCACGACGCTGTCCGCCGCGCGAACCGGAAACATCGGATAGCCCCAGCGGAAACCGGCATCGGCGACATGAGCGGCAAGCTCATGGGCCAGGGCCTCGTCGCCCAGCTCGCCCTTCAGCGTCTGCGCCATGAGCCGTTCGAGCGCGGACAGGTCGCCGCCCGAAACACCGGCTTCGCCGAGCGCCTGCGCGAAAGCGGACGGAGCGGCCAGCAAGGTCGTCGGAGCACCGACAAGAAGCGCCCTGCGCGTGGTCATGATGTTCTCCAATGAATCCGGATATTCAGGGGCGGGGACAACCGGTCACGACCGGATTGCATCGCCAGCCGCGCGCCGACGGGGCAAGGTGATAGCCATTGCCGTAAATGTTGGGCGCCGTGAGATAATCGGTCGACACGATCTGCGCGCCACTGGCCAGTGCCGCATCCCGGCGGCCGGCGTCGTCGCGGCGGGCATCGCCGGTGTCGATATCGGCACGGGTGCGGACGAGATAGCCCTTGCGCACGGCATCTCGGATTTCGGCGCCATGCGTCAGCGCGTTATCGTAAAGCATGAACGCGGCATGGGCCATGCCCGGCTTGCCCTGCACGAAGGCCATTCGTCCTTCCAGCGAGGGCCGACCATCGAGATAGGGCCTGAACGCCGCCAGGTTCATCGCGGGCACCAGGAACAGGAAGACGAACTTGCCCCGCGCCTCGCCCAGCGTTGGCCAGCGCCCGGCGAGCACGGCGTCTTCCAGCCGCGGCATCGCGCCGCGCACGTCGTCGGGCGCGATCACCCGTTCCCGGCCGAGAACCTCGCGGATCGCCGCGTCCACTTCCTCGAACTGCGCCTTGTCGAACGGCGGTACCCGGGTGGCGCCCGGAATGACGCGGTCCAGTCCGGAAAGCTTGGGTTCAAGCAGGACGAAGACAGGGCTGTGGTTCGGTTCCGCGTCCGACCACTGGCGCAGCAGCGTCAGGCAGGACCGGAAGGTGGGGCACTGGCTGCGGAAGTCGAGGTCCGCCAGATGCAGCACTTTCAGGCCGGGCCGGGCCAGTTCGTCACGGTAGATCGGCGCAAGATCGGTCACGCCCCGGGCCCGCAGTTCGCGATAGGGCAGCGGATCGGCATAGGCCCCGCCCTGCGGATCGGGCTGGAGATCGATCTCCACGCTGCGCACGCCGCTGCGAAGCTGGGCCTGAAGCGGCATCTGCACATAGTCGAGCGCCTGCGCCATCCCGCCGAGGCCGCCGGGATGCTCGTCCTCCATGGCGGCGCGCTGCTCGGCGCTCATGCCGCCGGTCATCGCCTGCATGAGCGCACTGAGGCGCGGGGCCATTACCGCCATCGCGCGCGGGTCGGCCGGAAGCGCATAGCTGTTGTGCGTGCCCACCACCTGCAGCGCGTTGATCGGCAGCCTTTCCCCTTCGGCGGCCGGTGCGTTTACCGGCGGCGTGCCGAGCGGGCCGGCTTCGTCCGCGCTGACCATGGCCGCGCTGGCCCAGAGCGCGGCCATGGCGGCGATCGCCATGGCCGGTTTCATCCGTTTCATGCGTGCTCCCTCGGGTTCGCGCGGGTCAGAAGCTGACGTTGACGAAGCCGCCGACCGTGCGGCGCGCATTGGGCGACGTGTAGTGCAACAGGCCCAGCACGCCGTACTGCTGCCAGCCGGTGGAGAAGTACTTGTCGAACAGGTTGCGGGCGTAGACGCCGATCTCCACCGGGCGATCGGGCAGCTTCACGCTCACCCGGCCGTTGACCAGTCCGTAGCCCGGCACATGCGAATAGGCAGGCTGGCCCACCACGGTCCAGTATTCGCTGCGATAGGCATAGTCGGCATGGGCGCGCAGGCCGAGGCCGGAGCCGAACTCGTGATCGTAGTCGACCGCTGCCGTGCCGGACCATTCGGGCGAATTCGTCAGGCGCGAGCCGGTGTAGTTGGTGGTCGCATTGTAGACGTAGTCCGTGAACTTGGCATCGGTGTAAGTCACCGCGCCGGACAATTGCAGGCCGCGCATCGGCTGGACCACAAGGTTCCCTTCCACGCCCTGCGTGCGCAGGCCGCCGGCATTGCCGATGACCGTGGCGTTGATCGTGCCGCCCGATCCATCGGGTATCTGCGTCAGGATCGTGGCCTGGAAGTCCTTGAAGTCCGAACGGAACACGTCGAGGTTGAAGCGCAGGCGGCGTCCGAACCATTCGGACTTGATGCCGGCTTCCCATGCCTTGACCGTCTCGTCCTCGTAAGGCGCGTACTTGTTGCCGACGAAGGCGATCCCGGCCGGCTTGTAGCCGGTGGAATATGTCGCGTAGACCATGACATTGTCGGCAAGCTGATAGGTCGGCGCGATGCGGAAGGAGAAGTTGTCTCCCTTCACGCGGCCGAAATCATAAGCCGGAGCCGCGCTGGAAGCCACGAAGTTCGGCGTGTACCCGGCAATCGCCTGCGGGTTTACATAGACGTAATCGATGCTCTGCGAATTATTGTCGTGCGTGTAACGGCCGCCCAGGGTCAGGCTGAGGCGCGGGGTGAAATTGAACTTGAGCTGGCCGAACGCGGCCACGGTTTCGTTCACGGAATCGAACAGAGAGGCGTTTCCATCCTTGCCGATCGCCCCCGTCAGCGCGATCAGCGTGGGCAGCGGCGTGCCGGCGGCATCGTAGAGCGGCTGCCCGCCGGTCGACCACTGAAGCTGTGTCTGGCGAGCATGAAGCCGGTTGTAGAACGCGCCGACCAGATATTCCACGAAGCCGCCGGTCGGCGAGGCCAGGTGGATTTCCTGGCTGAACTTGTCGGTATCGAGCTGGCCGAGATTGAACGGGATGTAGGCGTAGCGATCGTAGGGCGTGAGGCTGGCGGGCGTCCAGTTGTCATAGCGGGTCGCGCGGTAGGCGGTGATGGAGGTCAGCTCGTGGTCACCCAGCTTCGCATTGGCACGCAGCGAGGTGCCGTATTCCTCGGTGATGATCTGGCCGAACGAGGAATCCGCGGTATCGGCGCTCTTCGGTCCGGGAACGACGCCCAATTCCTTGAGGATCGCGGTCACTTCCGCCGACTGGCCGGAAACCGGCGTGCGCACGCTGCTGTCCCAGTGGTAGGCATAGTCGCCCGAAAGCGTCAGGTTGAAGCTGTCCGACGGTTCCAGATAGAGCCGAGCACGGCCGCCGTACTCGTGCTGCGATCCCACCTTGCGGTTCAGCGTCACGTTGCGGCCGAACCCGTCGAAGGCCTGGTCGAACCCGGAGACGCGCAGCGCTGCGATGGGGCCGAGCGGCACGTTCACGGTGGCGTTCAGGATGCGCTCGTCATGCTCGCCAAAGCTGGCGCTGCCGCGCAGCGACCATTCGCCGATCTTCGGCTTTGTGGTGGTCACCGCAATCACGCCCGAGGTGGCGTTCTTGCCGAACAGCGTACCCTGCGGCCCCATCAGCACGTCCACCCGGTCGATATCGACCAGCCCGGTAAGGCCGTTGGCACGCTGGCCGTCCATGACCACGTCGTCCACGACCACGCTGACCGACTTGGCGTTCGAGAAGTCGAAAGAGGTGCTGCCGACGCCGCGGATCTGGAACGCGGCGCCCTGGGTCGGGTCGAACTGCACCCCCGGCATCGTGTACTGCAGATCGGTGACCGAAGTGTAGCCGGTCTTGGCCAGCGTCTCGCCGTCGATGGACTGGATCGCCAGCGGCACCTTCTGGCTGCTTTCCGCGCGGCGCTCGGCCGTGACGGTGATTTCGGGCAGCGCGTCATCGCTGACGGGGGCTTCGGCGGCCTGCGCCGTCATCGCCCAGCACGGCGCGATCGCACCTGCCAGAATGGTCGAGAGAAGGTGGATACTGCGATTGCGCTTGAAGGCAGACATAGGGGCTCCGTCCTGTTGACCACGGGTCTTCAGGACGCGCCTCTAAGCGCGCTTCATGACTCTTTCAGGACAATCGTATTGGTTATTTCACTTCATTTTTCGTTCAATTAAAACACTCGTACCGCCTCCAGTGAAAGCGTGAACGAGATCCGGCGCGGCCTGCCATTCCGCCTCGGTCGCCAGGCTGCGCAGGCCGTTTCCGATGGAAGCCATGACGATCGCCTGGATGCGCGCCCGGTCGCTGTCCGAGGGAATTCCGAGCCATTGCGCATATTGGCCATGGACATTTTCCGCCCGCCTGCGCCGCATGTCGATCGCGAAAGGCCGGAATGCCGGATCGCCCAGCGCCGCCAGCGCGCATTCGTGCGTAAGACGGATGATGTCGCTGCTGCCCAGCTTCGCACCGCTGGCATGGATGCGGCTGCGCAGGCGGCGATAGACGGCCTCCACCCCTGCGAACAGGATATCGCGGTGCGTCGGAAAGTGGTGAGCGGCGCTGGAGGTCGCTACGCCCGCCGCCTGCGCCACGGTGCGGTGGGACAAGGCACCCACCCCCTGCTCCACGATGATATCGGCAATATTCTCCGCAATGGCACCCTTGGCGCCCTGCGGCGGAACCGCGGTTTCGTCATAAGCGGCCGAGGCCGGCACCGCGAGCCGTTCCACCAGCGCCATGTGCCACCGCGAACCGGTGGGATCGCCGGACGCCCCGCTGCCGCGCAGCATCGCACGCACGGTCGAATGGCGCAGCAGCCGGTAATCGGTCTCATCGGCCAGGAGAATGGAGAAGACCTGTTCGTCCAGACAGTAGCTGGCGATGAAATGGGCCAGTCGCCCGCCCAGCGGGGTGGGGGGCAGCACGTCTCGCCAGAGCCCCTGCCCCTCATCCAGCAGCGCGTCGATCGCGCGAAGCGATTGCGGCTCGCGGCTGGCCAGCAAGGCCAGCTCGCACGTGACGATCGCGGACGTGCGCCGGGAATGCGCGCCCTGGTCCAGCCATTCGCAGATGAGATCGGCCAGGCTCCCGGCGCCGAAAGGGTCGTGATCCCCCACCCGCTCACGCCATTCACGGCGCGCTTCGGCCATGAGTTCGACTTCGCGATCGAGAACGGCGGCGATCAGCGCCGCGCGGTCACCGATACGATAGCTGATCGAGCCGACCGAAATCTGCGCTTCCTCTGCGACGGTGCGCAGGCTCATGCCCGAGATGCCCCTGGCCGCAATCACCGTCCGGGCAGCATCGAGGAGGCCTGTGATATCGCTTCGAGATTTCATTCCGGCACTTCATATCGTCGTCCCCGGCCCAGTCCAGACGACGCTTCCGGTTTTCCGAAGGAGCCGGGGAGATCAGTGCGCGCTTGCCCCGGCGGCACCGATCCCGGTCTCGGAACGGACACGCTGCGCAAGATAGCCTGCACGATCCACCGCCGCGCGGCCGCTCCTGTCAAGCCGGGAAACGATCCAGATCGTGAAGAACGCCAGTGGCATCGAAAACAGCGTCGGCGAAGTGAAGGGGAACACCGGGTCGGCATGGCCAAGCACCGAGACCCAGACCGCGGGTGACAGGATCGTCAGGACAAGCGCCAGCGCAAGGCCGATCGACCCGCCCCACACAATCCCGCGCGTGGTGCAGCCTTTCCACAGCACGGACAGCAGCAGCACCGGAAAATTGCCCGAGGCGGCCAGCGCGAAAGCCAGACTGACCATGAACGCGACGTTCTGGTTCTCGAACAGGATGCCCAGCAGAATCGCGACGAGCGCGAGGACCACCACCGTTCGCCGCGATACGCGCAGTTCATCCTCGGAACTCGCCTCTCCCTTGCGCAGCACCGACGCATAGAGATCATGGCTGACGGCCGACGCACCGGCCAGGGTCAGCCCGGCAACGACCGCAAGGATCGTGGCGAAGGCGACCGCGCAGACGAAGCCGAGGAACAGGTTGCCACCAACCGCATCAGCCAGGTGAAGCGCGGCCATGTTACCGCCGCCTCGCAAGGCGCCCGTCGCCGGATCGAGGAAGGCCGGCTCGGTCGCGACCATCACGATCGCGCCGAAGCCGATGATGAAAGTCAGGATGTAGAAATAGCCGATCCAGCCGGTGGCCCAGAGTACGGACTTGCGCGCGGCCCGGGCGTCGGGAACGGTGAAGAAGCGCATCAGGATATGCGGCAGGCCCGCTGTCCCGAACATGAGCGCCATGCCGAAGGAAATCGCGGAAACCGGGTCCTTGATGAAATTGCCCGGCCCCATGATCGACCGCCCCTTGGCCGCCGCCGTCGCCGGGTCGGCGCCGGCATCGAGTGCCAGCGCCGCCTTCACTTCTACCGCGCGCGCGAAGAGGGCATCGGGCGAGAAGCCGAAGCTGGCAAGCACGGCGAAAGCCATGAGCGTGGCGCAGCCCAGGAGCAGTACCGCCTTGATGATCTGGACCCATGTGGTCGCGATCATGCCCCCGAACAGGACATAGAACGTCATCAGCACGCCCACGATCACCACGGCATAGGAATAGGGCAGCCCGAACAGCAGCTTGATCAACTGCCCCGCGCCGACCATCTGGGCGATGAGGTAGAACAGCACGACGGCGAGCGTGCTGGAAGCGGCAAAGAGACGGACCGGGGTCTGGGCGAAACGGAAGGATGCCACGTCCGCGAACGTGTAGCGGCCGAGATTGCGAAGGCGTTCCGCAAGCAGGAAGAGAATGATCGGCCAGCCCACCAGAAAGCCCGTCGAGTAGATCAGCCCATCGTAGCCGTCGGCGAAAATCTGGGCGGAGATCCCCAGGAACGATGCCGCCGACATGTAATCGCCGGCAATCGCCAATCCGTTCTGGAATCCCGTGATACCGCCTCCCGCCGTGTAGAAATCCGCCGTCGTACGGGTCTTTCGTGCCGCCCAGCGGGTAATCCCGAGAGTTGCCAGCACGAACACCCCGAACATGAGGATCGCAGGCCAGTTCGTCGGCTGCTGCTGCGTCTGCCCGGTCAGGGCGTCGGCGAATGCCGGCACGGGAACAGCCATGCCAAGCACAGCCAGAACCGATCCGGAGCGCACTGCGGCAAGGCGGCCGCTCACTTCGCGGCATCCTTGCGAATGGCTTCGAGCAGCGGATCGAAATCGCGATTTGCGCGGAAGACGTAAAAGCCGGTGAGCGCGATCCCTACGAGGATCACCCCGAGACCCACCGGGATGCCCCAAGTCGTGGTCGCCTGGCCGATCGGTTCCGCCAGCAGGTCCTTGCGAAAGGCTATCACGAGAATGAAGCCGAAGAAGACCGCCAGCATTATTCCCGCCAATTGCCAGCCAAGGCGAGACCGGCTTGCCAACAACTTGCGGTAACGCGGATCGGAGGCAATCGCGGACAACGACGTGGTCGTATCGGCTTCGTTCTGCACGTCCTCTACCCTTCCCATCTTCTCGTTGGCGCCAACTATGACCTCGGCAAACTGCAAGGCAATGTTATTGTTGGAAGCAGGCCGTTTTCTTGCCCGATCCTTGCGCGGGCCGGCGCGCTGCCTATGTTCCGCCGACTGGCGGCAATTTCGGCCGCGGCCAAACAAGCGGAGAAGGTCATGGGCTTCACAGGACGCGAACTGCGATCCACGATCGATGACGGCAAGCTGACACTGTCGCTGGAACAGGTGCGGATCGACGATCCCGCGGACGACGAGATCGTCGTCCGCGTGGAAGCCGCGCCGATCAACCCGAGCGACCTGGGACTGCTGCTCGGCCCTGCCGATATCGCGACACTCGAACGGCGCGATGGCGGAGACGGAAGCCTGACTTTCGATATTCCGCCGGCCCGTCTGGCCGGTGTCGCGGCGCGGCTTGGCCAGTCGATGCCCGTGGGCAACGAAGGCGCCGGAACCGTCGTCGCAGCCGGACGGAACGCCGCCGCGCTGGAAGGCAGGCGGGTCGGGATGATCGGCGGAGGGATGTATGCCGACTATCGCCGTATCAAGGCGAGCGAGGTGATCCCGCTGCCCGAAGGCGCGACGGCGGCAAGCGGCGCTTCGATGTTCGTCAACCCGCTCACCGCGCTCGGCTTCGTCGAAACTGCGCGGCGCGAGGGGCACAAGGCGATCATCCATACCGCCGCCGCATCGAACCTCGGGCAGATGCTGCAGAAGGTATGCCTGCGGGACGGCATACCGCTGGTCAACATCGTCCGTTCTACGCAGCAGGCCGACATTCTGAACGAGATCGGCGCCGCGCACGTGATCAACAGCAAGGACGACGACTTCGCCGCCCGGCTTGCGGAAGCCGTGGAGCAAACCGGCGCAACCCTAGCCTTCGACGCCATCGGCGGCGGGACGCTGGGCAGCGACATCATGCAGGCCATGGAACAGGCGCAGGTCCGCGCGATGCCCGAATACAACCGCTACGGCTCACCCGTGTTCAAACAGCTCTACATCTACGGCGCACTGGACACTTCGCCGACGATCCTCAATCGGCTGGCTTTCGGCTTCCAGTGGGGCGTGTCGGGCTGGCTGCTGTTCCCGTTCCTCCAGAAAGCCGGCCCCGAAGTCGTAGCCCGCCTGCGCCGCCGCGTGATCGACGAACTGACAACGACATTCGCCAGCAAATACACCCGCGTGATCGGATTGGCGGAAGCCCTGGAGCCGGACGTCCTGCAAGCATACGAGCGCAAGGCCACAGGCGAGAAGTTCCTGATCGACCCTTCCGCAGGTTAGCCCGCGATAGCAGATTCTGGCGCAGCGAGGCGGGTCCCCTTAGCACTCATTGCAGCCTCAGGACCCATTGATTGGCAGGCCGCTCATGCTCAGTCTCCTTGCGGAGCCTGAATCACATCGACCTCCGTCAATCAATGGGTCCTGAGCCTAGTCTCTCCCTTTGAATAACCGCGCACTATCTTGCGCTGTTTCCTCGGGATTGCGGCATTGCACCTCATATCAAAAATCAATAGATATGATGATTTTTCATTCACATAATTGATTATCGGCTATCGCACAAATCCGGGAGAACCTGCGACAGGCACAAGTTTGATGGAGGTTACCGCCCGTCCAAAGAACGGCAACCCTCCGATCCGCGCCTTCTTCGCGCCCTCACATCCCGGTCAGAAATCCATCCAGTCATCGTCCTGCCCGGTTGCCAACGCGGCCACCTTGGGGCTTCGAACTGAGATGGAAGGGATCGCCGCCCCTGCGCCGCGCGGCGTAGCGGCAGGAAACGAGCGCGGGGAATGGGACACGCCACCATTTCCGGTGCGGAACATTGCAGCGCGGTCCGAAAGAGCGGTGACTTCGCTGTTGAGAGTGCGCGCCGCTGCCGAGGTTTGCTCCACCATCGCCGCGTTCTGCTGCGTCGCCTGGTCCATCGTGCCGATCGCTGCGCTGATCTGCGTGATCGTCGATGACTGCACCTGATTGTCAGCCGCGATGTCGCTCAGCAGTGTATGCACCTCGGTCACGTCGCCCGAGATGTTCTGGAGCGCGCCGTCCACGCGCTGCACCGCTCCGACAGCAGTACCGATATCGGTCTGCGTCGCCGTCAATTGCTCCCGGGCTCGCTTGGCTTCCTCTTCCGAGCGCATGGCGAGCGCGGAGACGAGATCGGCCACCACCGCGAAACCGCGCCCTGCATCGCCTGCGCGGCCTGCCTCTACGGCAGCGTTCATGGCAAGAACCCGGGTCTGGAAGGCGATCTTGTCGAGCCCCTCGATCACCGAATCGATACCCTTGGCGCTCTCGCTGACGCGGCCCATAGCCTGCACGGCCTCATCGGCGATCGAGCGGCCGGTCTGAACCACACCCATGGCCCCATCGGCCCGCTGTACGGTGCGACCGGCGGATTCGGCGGTGGCGCGAAGGCGCTGATCCATCTGGGTGATGGCCGCCGAGGTTTCTTCGAGGCTTGCCGCATTGCTTTCGGTGCGGCGGGCCAGGTCCTCGGATGCCTGGGCGATCTCGCTGGAGCCGGTGCGGATCGTAACGGCGCTTTCAGCGACCGCACCGATGAGATCGCGCAGCGCTCCCACAGCCGAATTGAAGTTGTTCTTGAGTTCGCCATAGGCCGGCGGAAAATCGGCGTTGATCGACCGCGTCAGGTCGCCTTCGCTGATGGCCTGAAGGCTGGCTCGCAGCGTCGAGGTGACGACTTCCTGCTCCTTGGCGTGGCGCGCATCGATCTCGGCACGGGCTTCGGAGGCGACACGGAACTGCTCGACGGCTTGCGCTATCTCGCCGATTTCATCACGACGCTCACGATAGGGCACCGCCTGGTGGCCGCCTTCGGCAAGCGAGGTGGTGACCTCGGTGATCCGGCTCATCGGCGCGGCGACGGTGCGCACGAGCACGCGCCAGATGAGCAGAATCCCAGCGATACCGATCACGGCAAGGCCGGCGGAGAGCCAGGTCGTCAGTTCGGCAGTGGCTTGCCCCTGCTCGGCTCGGCGGCTCGAAAGCTCGCGAACCTTGTCCACCAGAGCATCCGTGCGCGTCGTCACATCGCGCGAGGCAGCGCGACCATCGGTGTTCATCAACGCCAGCGCGCCCTCGAGATCGCCCGCGCTTCGCAGGTTCAGCGTGCGCTCGTTCACTGCATAGAGGCTATCGATCCCGCTCTTGAGCCGGGTAAGGTCGCCTGCCAGACTGACATCGGCTACCTGGCTGTATTCTTCCACCGCCTTGTTGAGATCGGCCCGCGCGGTGTCATAGCGCTGCTTGAGATCGCGCGCTTCGCCGGCGTCTTTCGCGATGTAGCTGGCATAGACCAGCGAGCGAAGCGCCTGCGCATTGCTGATCACCGCTTCCAGCGCCGACATGCTGGCGATGCCGTGATCGACGTGGCTTTGGGCGATAGAGTTCATGGTCCTTGTCGAAACAAGGCCATTGATACCCACTACGCTCAGAAGCGCGATGAGCAGGCTGAAGGCTGCCAGCAGCTTTTTAGAAAGCCGCCAATTGTTCAGAAAATCGAGCAAGGTAAATTCCTCGGGCCGGGGGGAGAACGAGCGCTTCACCGAACGCCTATATATCCCGCCGTTATAGACACTTGGACTTGCCCGTTCGGCCGCCCCTCCTTCACCGTACACGGGAATCATCGGAATTCAGGATCCGCGGCATTCATTCTCCTGCCGGGAAAACCGCGGAAATCCGCCCATTCACCGGTGGCGATTGGAAATCCTGCATAGCCATTCAATATGGGTTCGCATCACAGGCATCCCCCGACGTGCCCTGCCGCATGGCAAGGCCTGACCATCGATCCGATCGATCAAAGTCCGCCGAGCCACGCCTTGCCCGTCCTTTTCTCATTCTCAAGACAGAATCCGGGCGGCTGCGATTCCCTTCGCCCCGCAAGCGCAAGCTGGCACCATGGCTCGCCACACCAAGATTTTCACCGCGATGCGAAGCGACGGAGTGTTGCAGGTATCGTATTTCCTGCCCCGCCGAGCCCGATTCAGCCGGATTTTTCAAGGATTCCCGGTAAACTGCCGCGCCGATCTCGGAAAACCTCACTGTACGAGGCTCTCGGATGGTCTGATAGGAAATTCGGTGCTATGGGGCAGCGATGCAGCGAGACAAGTCCAAAAAAGGCGCGCCAATCATGATGCACGCGCCGTGATGACCGTTAAAGGAATCAAGACATCGATCGCCGCGCCCCACAATATGCACCTGCAATTGCAGGAAATATTTTCGAACCCAAAGGCAAAATTGCCCGGGATTTTGGCAAATGCAGCATTTACGTGCCAAAATATTTCGAAATAGATATACATCATTAAATTTTTATCTGACAATCAGCCACAGGGTATCACAGCCCTGTCAGAACACTTCGTATTGTAAGCTGATTGTTATTACGCCCGGCGCGCCGCGTTCAAGCGCATGGGCCATTTTTTCACCGAGCGCAACGAAGGTACGTTTTAGTCATGTCTTTTGACAGAGGAAATCGCGGTAACGGCCGTGACAGGTTCGGTGGTGGCAACGACCGTTTCGGCGGCGGCAATGACCGTTTCGGCGGCGGTAACGACCGCTTCGGCGGCGGCAACGACCGTTTCGGTGGCGGGCAGCGCGGCGGCTTTGGCGGTGCGCGTAGCGGCGGTTTCGGCGGCGGCGGCCCTCGCGGCGGCGCTCCTGCTCAGGTCATCGGCGAGGGCAGCGGCGTGGTCAAGTTCTTCAACGCGGATAAGGGCTTCGGCTTCATCCAGCGCGAAGATGGCGGCGACGATGCCTTCGTTCACATCAGCGCCGTTCAGGACGCCGGCCTCACGACGCTTGCCGAAGGTCAGCAGCTTGAGTTCCAGCTGGTCGACCGTGGCGGCAAGGTCTCCGCAACGAATCTCTCGATCGTCGGCGAAGTCATCACCGCCACTCGGCGGGAATCCGCGCCGGCACAGCGCCAGTCCACGGGCGAACGCGCCAGCGGCACGGTCAAGTTCTTCAATGCGTCCAAGGGCTTTGGCTTCGTCAATCGCGATGACGGCCAGCCCGATGCCTTCGTGCACATCAGTGCCGTAGAGCGCTCGGGCCTGTCCGGCCTGCATGAAGGCGATCAGATCGAGTTCGAAATCGAGATCGATCGCCGCGGCAAGTCCTCGGCGGTCAATCTGGTCCTTCGCTGAGGTCCGCGGGCCTTGGCCGGTTTCCACCGGCCAAGGCCATGCTCTGGCGGCTGATCGGAATCACGAACTACAGCCTTCTTTATGCCCCGAGACATGAAAACGCATGGGCGTCATTGCCTGCGGCCTGCTTGATACCCATGATAGAGACGGGAAAGCTGTCGGCGTTCAAAATGGCCCTTGCCGGTTTGCCGTGTGACAGATCGCTGGCGCTTTGCCGCTGTGTCAGGCAATGCACTTTCAGACCGACGTCTTTGTCCTGGCGGAGCAACGCCGCCGAAGGCGCACAATGGATAAAAAGCGAACAAGAATGAGCAACGAAGATTATGGCGCGGAGAACGACGCACCGCTGATCGATTCCGGCCGGGGCTCGGTCGAGCGATTGATCGCGCGGGCCAAGCGCCTCGGTGTCATATCCGTCAGCGAATTGAACGCTGCGCTGCCGCAGGACCAGATGTCTTCCGAACAGATCGAGGACATCATGGCCGCGATCTCGGAAATGGGCGTCAAAATCGTCGAAAATGAAGACGATGACGATGCGGCCGATGCCGAGCCGGAACTGGACGCGGACGAGGATCGCGACGGAGACAGCGGTTTCGCCGAAAGCGGCGAAGGCACCCGACGCCGCGCGGCCGACAGCAAGAGTGCGGAAGCCCTCGGCCGGAGCGACGATCCGGTTCGCCTGTACCTGCGCGAAATGGGCGCGGCGGAGATGCTCAGCCGAGAGGGCGAAGCCGCCATCTCCAAGCGAATCGAAGCCGGTCGCGACATGATGATCCTGGGCCTGTGCGAGAGCCCGATCACCTTCCACGCCATCATCCAGTGGTCGGAAGCGCTCAACAACGGCGAGATGCAGCTTCGCGAGATCCTCGATCTCGACGCGATGCTTTCGAAAGAGCCCGCGCCTGAAAGCCTGACGGAAGACGGCGACGACGACGGCGAGATCAGCGAAAAGACCGCCGGTCCCTCCTTCAAGGACGAGGACGACGTCGAGGAGGAAACCTCCGAGGTCGACGAGGACGGCAATCCGATCCCCAAGCGGCAGGCCGAGGAAGAGGAAGAAGACAACACCCTCAGCCTCGCGCAGATGGAAGCGGCCCTCAAGCCCGAAGCGCTTGAGAAGTTCATCCTCATCACCGAGCTGTTCCAGGCCTTCGAACGCCTCCAGTCCGAGCGCCTCGACGCGCTGGCGCTGGGCATCGATTTCCCGGCCGCCAAGGAAGACCAGTACCAGCAGCTTCGCGAAGACCTCACCGCGCAGGTCGAATCGGTGAAGTTCCACGCGTCGAAGATCGAGTATCTCGTCGACAACCTCTATGCCTTCAACCGGCGCCTCACCACGCTGGGCGGCCAGATGCTGCGCCTTGCCGAGCGTCACAAGGTCAAGCGCGCAGACTTCCTCGAAACCTACATGGGCCGAGAGCTGGACGACACCTGGCTCGCCGACATGGCGAAGAAGGACAAGAAGTGGGCCGCCTTCGCCGAGGCCGAGGCCGATCCTGTCGAACGCATCCGCTCGGAAGTCTCGGACATCGCCGCCACCACCGGCATGGCGCTTCCCGAGTTCCGCCGCATCGTCAACATGGTCCAGAAGGGCGAGCGCGAGGCGCGCATCGCCAAGAAGGAAATGGTCGAGGCGAACCTGCGTCTGGTGATCTCGATCGCCAAGAAGTACACCAACCGCGGCCTGCAGTTCCTGGACCTCATCCAGGAAGGCAACATCGGCCTGATGAAGGCGGTCGACAAGTTCGAGTACCGCCGCGGCTACAAGTTCTCGACATATGCCACCTGGTGGATCAGGCAGGCGATCACGCGCTCGATCGCGGATCAGGCCCGCACGATCCGCATCCCGGTGCACATGATCGAGACGATCAACAAGCTGGTCCGCACCAGCCGCCAGTTCCTTCACGAGCAGGGCCGCGAACCCACGCCGGAAGAAATGGCCGAGCGCCTGTCCATGCCGCTCGAAAAGGTGAAGCGGGTTCTGAAGATCGCCAAGGAGCCGATCTCGCTCGAAACGCCGATCGGCGACGAGGAAGATTCGCATCTCGGCGATTTCATTCAGGACGCGAACGCGGTTATCCCGGTGGACGCCGCGATCCAGGCGAACCTCAAGGAAATGATCACCCGCACGCTTTCCTCGCTCACCCCGCGTGAAGAACGCGTGCTGCGCATGCGCTTCGGCATCGGCATGAACACCGACCATACGCTTGAGGAAGTCGGCCAGCAGTTCTCGGTTACCCGCGAACGTATCCGCCAGATCGAAGCCAAGGCCCTGCGCAAGCTCAAGCACCCGAGCCGGTCCCGCATCATGCGCGCTTTCCTGGATTAAGCCAGACAAGGGGGGCCGCAGGCATCCAGTCTGCCGCCCCCTCCTGGGCATTCCCCTTTCAGCGAACCGGGCCGCCCGCGCAGGCTTTCACAGCAACAGTCAAGCGCAGTCGAGGGGGAATTCCAGAGCCCCCCCTTCCCCGGCCGGTCAGATTTTCGGGCCGATGACTCCTGCCTGCCTTCCGCTCTCGCCGATTTCCAGCATTCTGCGATCGTTGGCGGGGCATTCCCAGTTTGCGCCGGCGTCGACATCGCCAGCGCCTTTGTACCGCGCCATTGCCGGATACTTGCAGAGCGGCATGGTCCGTCCCGGTGCCTTCGAGAAATCCTTCACGCCAAATCCGTTGACCGGATAGAGCGTCGCCATCAGCGCGTCGGGAGCCCGGCCGTTTTCAACCCACTTCTCCATTGCTCCGATGGCATCGAACGTGTTCGGGCCAATGCCGCCCATACTGCAGTGCGGCGTTCCGGGCAGCCCGAACAGACGTACGCTCTGCTGCACCTTCGCATAACCGCCATGGCGCGATGCAAGCTGGTTGTAGAGGTTCGTCGAAGCGTAAGGGGTGAGTACGTTGTCGGAAAGATTGTGCCAGATCAGCAGACGCGTCCTGGACTTGAGCAGATTGTCGAACCCCTCCGGCCGGTGCCCAATGCCCGAAAAGGCCTTGCGCCGCAGGAGCGCAACTTCCGAACCGGGCACGACGATGTGGAAGTTCGAGACCTGACCGGTCCCTCCACTGGCGAAGCTGACGACCGAACGCGTATGGAAATTGCGATCGTTGTCATGGACGAAGACCTTGAGCATGGCATCGGCAAGGGGCCAATATCCGTTGTTCGCGACATCGCCATTGTCCGAGCCCGGAAAAGGTTCCGCGGCCGAAAGGTCTGCAGGACGCTTGGGCGTAATGAACGACGTTCCCTGCAATTCACTGACGGCAAGGCCCGGCTGCACGACCGCGCCGCGTTCATCGGTGACTGCACTGATGAGCGTGCTCACAGTCTCGACCTGTTCTTTGGTAAAGCAGGTGCCCGATGCTTGCCCCGGTTTGCAGATCGGCAGATCGCGTTCCGGTCGGAAATTACAGGCGGCCGGGTTCTGGATCAGCCCATCCTGAACGCCGTCGAGCTTGTCGCATTGCGCCATGACGATGGGCTGGATCAGGGAAACGAGAGCAGGCGTCACTTGCGCCGCCGGTGATCGCAAGGACGCGATCGGGACACCGGCGAATTGGAACGCCCCACCTGACGTGTTGTAGGGCGATCCCGCTATGATGCCGTCGAATGCTTCAGGAAACAGGCTTGCGGCGACAAGCGCATCGCGTCCGCCGCCGGAACAGCCGTTGAAATAGGAATAGGCGATCGATTGCGGCCGGTTTCGCAGCGAACCGTAGAACGCTTTCGTGAAGTCCTTCCCCATTTTCGAGAGCACTTTGTCTGCCCGGTAGTAGAAGTCCTCTATCGCGTCTTCATCCACTTCGCCCGACGGCTTCACCGCCCAGGTTCCGCCGGCCATTCCGGTGTGCCCCTCGTCAGTCGCGAAGATCGCGTATCCCTTTGTGATCGCGTCCATCGGTTTGCCCTGGCTCGTAATGACGATCGTCGGCATGGCCGGATCGCTTACGAAGAACTGGCCGCAGTGCCCCGAACAGCCGACCTGCATGTACTTCCCGTTCCAGTTGGCCGGAAAAGTCGCCATGAAATTCGCGGTCTTGCCGGTTGCAGGGTTGGTCACGAAGCTGCCGACTGCCTGACAGAATGCAGGCGTCGTGGCGGTCGAAGCGTAGAACCTTGCGCCTCCAGGCACCGTTGCGCCATTGGGAATGGCCTTTACCGTAACACCCTGGCCCAGCACGGATGCGACGTTTTGCAGTGCTGCGGCGCTGCAGGCGGCAGCCAAAGTCTCGTCATTGATCGAAGAGGGCTCCGGCCCTGAGGCAGCAACCGGCAGCGGGGCGTCGCTTGTACTGCAACCCGACAAGGCAATCGCCAGTACGCTGCAGGCCACATACCGTGCGCGCGTGAAATCGCGATATCCGATCATTTCGTTCTCCCTCCCGATCCGCCGCCCTTGCAGGCAGCTTCGGCATTATTTTTACCGACTAATCGGTAGATAATTTAGACCGAGGGGAGTTACAACGAATTTATTGCCGGGCCAGAAATAGTCCGCGGCCTCGGACAATGCGGTTTCCAACGCCAAATTCGGGATCGGCACGTGCCGGAGAGAAACCGCTTGTTCGTTTCTCAAAGGAAGGAGGTTCTGGCCTGAATACCAAGCGCCGCGATACCGCAGCGCCAGGCGTTGCAGTATCGCGGTAAATTCGCGTGGTTCCGCGGGCCGCGCCCTCAGACCGCGTTGGCGCGGATGATTTGCCGGTAGACGGCAGCGCTTGGCTTGAGCTTACGCGCGTAGGTCTGCCGGTCGACGGCGGCCAGCCCGAACTGGGGCTTATAACCTTGAAGCCACTCGAAGTTATCGATCAGCGACCAGTGCATGTAGCCCATAACGGGTACGCCCGCATCCATCGCATCGTGAAGCTGGGACAGGACCTGCGGAATGTACCAGGCGCGCCTGCGATCATCGGGTGTTTCGAGGCCGTTTTCCGTTACGAAGATCGGCTTTCCGGTCTGCTGGTGAACATATTCGACCGTATTGCGCAGCGCCTGCGGCTGCTTGATCATCTCTTCGAGATGCGCGCGATCAACGTAAGGCATGTCCGGGAGATCGGGAAGCTTGGCACCCTCGCCCGGAATCCGAACCTGCCGATAGGTCTGCACCCCCACGAAGTCTCCAGAGCGCTTGGCAACCTCCAGCCAGTCTCCATAAGCGGCCTTGCGCAGTTCCTGGTGCTTCGCGCCTTCGTTCGCGGGCTGGAAATCGACGAGGTTCAGCGTGACGCCGGTCGGAAGATCGCCCCGCGCCGCCTTGATCGCCTGCACCGATTTTTCATGGGCGGCCATGAGTTGCGGCGTCATGCCCTTGATATCGGGATGGTTCATCGTGACGAAGCGCGCGCTACCCGTCACGCGCGCAGCCTCCCGGTGTGCGGCCTCCTGCGCCTCGTCCAGCTTTCCGAAGTAGGCCTGTGACTGGGGCATGGTCCGATAGGTGAGGCCGACCTGCGGCTCGTTGATCGTGCAGGCAACGCCGATGATCGACGCAAGCTGACGCGCGGCCCGGTCACAATAATTGGCGAACAGGTCCGGCGAATCCGGATTGAGCCAGCCTCCTGCCTCAGCGAACCAACGAGGCGCCGCGACATGATAGAAGGTCATGACGGGCTCGATCCCCGCTTCGCGCAGAGCTTCTGCAAAGCGGCGATAATAGTCGATCTCGGCTTGAGAAAACTGACCTCTCGTCGGCTCGATGCGGGACCATTCGATGGAAAAGCGATAGGAATTGAGCCCGATCGCCTTCATCACCGCAATGTCTTCCCGCCAACGGTGATAGCTGTCGTCGGCATCGCCGGAAAACTCCGCGAACGTCTGCGGCTTGACGTGCTCCATCAGCCACAGATCCGCGTTCACGTTATTGCCTTCGATCTGGTAACCCGCCGTCGAAGCGCCCCAGCGAAAGCCTTTGGGAAACCGGCGCGAAGCCGGTGCGGCCAGTGCGGCGGATGCGCCGATGCCAGCAGCGCCCGCGACCATTGCAGCAGTCGCAGCCATTGCCTTGCGGCGGTCGAAACGAACCTGTCGATCCTCCATAATCTCTCTCCCATTCGATCTATGTTCTTTGTCGCGACCCTGCTTTGCGCGGTATCGCCGTATGCCTGTGGGCGACCCATCGGCATATGATTTGGCGCGGAAGCGGAAAATTGCTGCCGCGCCGAAGTCTTCAGTTCGTGCGAATGTACCTTGCGCGCTTCGCCTCGGTTGCGCGCCGCGCTTCCTCCACGGCCATTTCCTCCGTCGCGAACAACAGGCTGTCTAGCACCGATGCCAGATGGCCGCGCATGGCCGCCCTTGCCGCCGCCGCATCGCCCGCCTCGATCGCGGCAAGTACTGCCGTATGCTCGTCCACCACGGGCTTCACATTGGCCGTTCTGGCCTTGTCGTGCAGGAGGGCGCTTTCGGGCGAAGCCTCGCGAAGGTCCCACAAACGCTCGACAAGATCGATCATCGCGCGATTGCGCGTCGCCCTTGCGATTGCCAGATGGAAAGCCCGGTCCGCGCGTTCCTTGCCAAGCGGATCGCAATTCTCGCTGGCAATCTGGTCAACGAGCGATGAAATTTCCCGCAGATCCTCGGCAGTCGCCTGGGTTGCCGCAAGAGCCGCCACTTCCCCTTCGACCATGAGACGCGCCTCGGTCAGTTCGAACGCGGTCATATCGAAGCCGGGCACATCGTTATGGCCGGGCAGGCGCACGACATAGGCACCCGATCCAATCCGCGTCTCCACGAAGCCCTGCACTTCGAGCGCGATGATCGCCTCGCGCACGATCGGCCGGCTGACGCCGTAGATGGTACACATGTCCCTTTCCGCGGGCAGGCGCGACCCCACGACGTAACGGCCCGCCACCAGTTCCTCCATCAGCTTGCGGGCAAGCTCCTGATAGAGCCGCCCTCCGGAGGCATTTTCACGTTCAGACATATTGCTCTCTTTTGGCCTGACCAATATACGAGAAGTTGTACAGAACGACACCGCGCCGTCAAGGCGGGCGGAACAGGGAGCCGGAACGCCAGATGTTTATCCATAGCGCCAGGGTCATCGTGACCTGCCCGGGCCGCAACTTCGTGACTCTCAAGATCGAGACAGATCAGGGCGTCTACGGAATCGGCGACGCTACGCTCAACGGGCGCGAGAAGGCCGTCGTATCCTATCTGGAGGATCACGTTATCCCCTGCCTGATCGGCATGGATCCGCGCCGCATCGAGGACATCTGGCAATATCTCTATCGCGGAGCCTATTGGCGGCGCGGCCCCGTAACGATGCGCGCGATCGCCGCGGTCGACATGGCGCTGTGGGATATCAAGGGCAAGATGGCCGGAATGCCGGTCTACGATCTTCTGGGCGGGCGCAGCCGCGATCGCGTCATGGTCTACGGCCATGCCAATGGCGGCGATATCGCCGAAACGGTCGATGCCGTGGGCCAGTACATCGACATGGGGTACAAGGCCATCCGCGCCCAGACCGGAATTCCCGGCATCAAGGACGCCTATGGCGTGGGCCGGGGCAAGCTGTTCTACGAGCCTGCCGACGCCGCGCTTCCTTCGGTAACGGGCTGGGATACGCGCAAGGCGCTCAACCACGTGCCCCGCCTTTTCGAAAAGCTGCGAGAGACTTACGGCTTCGGCCACCACCTGCTGCATGACGGCCATCACCGCTACACGCCGCAGGAGGCCGCCAACCTCGGCAAGATGCTGGAACCGTTCCAGCTGTTCTGGCTGGAGGACTGCACGCCTGCCGAAAATCAGGAGGCCTTCCGCCTCGTGCGCCAGCATACCACCACGCCGCTGGCGGTGGGCGAGATATTCAACACGATCTGGGATGCCAAGGACCTGATCCAGAACCAGCTCATCGACTATATCCGCTGCACGGTCGTCGGCGCGGGCGGCCTCACGCACTTGCGCCGCATCGCCGATCTGGCCGCCCTCTACCAGATCCGCACCGGCTGCCACGGCGCGACGGACCTTTCCCCGGTGACGATGGGCTGCGCCCTGCATTTCGACACCTGGGTCCCCAATTTCGGCATCCAGGAATACATGCGCCACAGCGAGGAAACCGATGCGGTGTTCCCGCACGATTACCGCTTCGAAGATGGCCATCTCATCTGCGGCGAAACGCCCGGACACGGCGTCGACATCGACGAGGAGCTGGCGGCAAAGTATCCCTACAAGCCGGCCTATCTTCCCGTCGCCCGCCTCGAAGACGGCACGATGTGGAACTGGTGATCGAAGGGCGCCCCCTGGGGCGCCCTTTTCACATCATTTGTCGAGCGTGATCGCGGCGACGACCGCCTTGCCGCCCTTGCCGGCGAAGTCGAGCTTCAGCACGCCGCCCCTGACATCTACAGCAAAGGTGATCGACTTTGCCTTCAGCGCGCCGCCGGCCGATGCGGCAATATTGAAGGCCGGCACTGCGAGAGCGCCGTTCGCCGATATTGCCATCATCGCGCTGCCCGGTGCCGCCGGGCTCGGCTGGAAGGTGAGCACCGTCACCTTCCAGCGGCCGTCCGGAGCCGGTATCGCATAGGAGAACGCCTCGCCTTCGCGCCAGAACTCGAAGAGCTCCGGAGACCCGGCTTCGACCCGGCGCGGATTGGCCGCCTTGCGGCCGAAGCCCTCCATGTTGAGGATCATGGGCGCGCCGCCGGTCACGAAATTGTCCGAGCCGAACCGGCGCCCCGCCACGACCCGCCCCGCCAGATCGCCGGCATCGATCGCAATGCCGGAAAGGGCCGGATTCGGACCGGTCCACACGGTGGCATCGCTCACCTTCGCGCCGCCGACCTCGGCATCGACCACCGCGCGGTTTTCCCCGGGAGCAAGCCTGACATCCGGCCAGATGCATATGCGGTCGGGGCAGTCGGTCTCGCCAATCATCTGGCCATTGACGGTAAGCCGGGCCTTCGCGGCGTTGGAATAGGCCCTGACCTCCATGACCGCATAGGCCCTGTCGACGTAGCGCTTGCCCGTCAGATGGATCATCGGCTCCGGATTCCACTGCGCCTTGTAGTAGTAGAAGGCGTCCTTCCGGGTCTTGCGATCGAAGCTCACCAACCCCTTCGTATTGAGGTCGATCGCATCGCCCTCCTGCCGCAAGTCGCTGGGGAAATCGAACATGTTCCACGCCCAGCTGGCGAACACATAATCCCGCTCGCGAATGACCGGCCAGTTCTCTTCATGAACGAAGGATTCGAATTCTTCCGGCTGGGGGCGTCCCGCCATGTTCACGAAGCCGGCACGCACATTGTCGCTGTGCTGGGTGAGCGATCCTCCGCCGCCGTATTCCGAAACCGAAATCGGCAAGGTGGGATGATCCGCATGAAGCTTGTCCAGCGCTTCGCCGAACTGCCTGCGCGCATCGGTCGGGTTGGGCATGTACCAGCCGTAGTAACGGTTGTAGCCGATAAGATCGGCGGCCCCGGCCAGCCCTTCGCCGGCCGTCTTGAACATCGTCAGCCCTTCGCAGCAATCAGCAAAAGTGGTCGGGCGTGACGGGTCTTCCTGCTTGGCGATCTGGTTGAGATGCCTGAGCAGCGCAAGCGGCTGTGGCGGCTCTCCCTGGACGCCGAAACCCTTGGCGGAATCGACCTCGTTGCCCACCGACCACATCATGATCGAGGGATGGTTGTAGTTCTGCCGGATCTGCTCGCGAAGCTGCTGCTCCGCATTCGCCCATAGCCGGTCGCTGCCCTTCCCGCCCGACAGCGAAGGCGTCGTGACATAGGGCAGCTCCGCCCAGACCACCATGCCGGAGCGATCTGCCTCGTCCGACCATGCATCGGCGTGCTGATAGTGGGCCTGCCTCACGGTATTGGCCCCCAGTTCCTCGATCATGCGCATGTCGCGGGCATGGTCTTCATCCGAAAGCGCCCATCCCTTGCCCATGACGTCCTGATGGCGGGAAACCCCCTGCAGCTTCACATGCTTGCCATTCAGGAAGAAGCCGGCATTGGCATCGAACGAGAACGATCGCACGCCCAGCGGCACGGTGACAGTCTGCCTTGCCGCCCCCGGCTCCCTTGTCTCGACCGCAATGGAGTACATGTAGGGGTCGGCCCGGCCGTTCCACAGGTGCGGGCGGGGAAGCGACAGGCTCACCTGCCGGGAATCCTGCCCCGGCGCCAGGCTCAACGTCTGCGACTGTGTTGCCACCGTTCGCCCCCCGGCATCGCGAAGGGTTGTGGTCATCACCATTTTTCGGGGTGATGCGCCCTGATTGCGCAGGCGAACCAGCACGTCCACGCTTGCGCTTTCCGGCGTGACCGAAGTGGCCTTCGCGTAAACGCCGGGCCCGCCGAAATCGAGCAGATCGACACCGGCATCCGGCGCCGTCAGCAGGGTCACGCCCCGGTAGATTCCGCCATTGACGAAGAAATCGCCCGAAAGCGGTATGACCTGCCCGCTTTCGTTGTCCGCGGTAGGCTTCGAATTGTCCGCCCGCACGACGACCAGATTGTCCAGGCCCGGCTTCCAGACGGCTGTAACATCGATCCTGAAGCGCGCGAACGCTCCTTCGTGCCGCCCCACATGCGTGCCGTTCACCCATATGTCGGCAATCTTGCCCACGCCCGCGAAGTCAAGGAACTGTCGCTCGCGCGCGGCTGCCCGGGGCGCCTTGACGTGGAGTCGATACCAGCCCGCCCCCTGGTAGTTGTTGGCGGACGAGGATCGCTCCTTCACATACTCCCCAAGCCGGTTCCAGGTGTGCGGAACGGAAACCGTCTGCCAGGCCGCATCGTCGAAACCTTGCCGGCTGGCCTCCTCCGGCTGATCGCCGACCTGGAACCGCCAGCCTTGCGATAGATCGAGCACGGACCTGCCCTGCGCCGCGGGCTGCTGGGCGCTTGCCGCCTGGGCGACGGAAGGAGCGAAAGCAGAACAGCAGCAGCCAAGCAGTGCCGCAAACAGGGCGCGCTTGCCCTTCGCATATCTTGTCACCGGAGCATCCCCATTGCAACTTTTTGGACTGACCATCATGGACCAATCGGTCCAACTCTGTCAGTCCAAATGAGGTTGGTCAATGGCGAGCGGAAATGCCAATGGCGCGCAGGCGGCGTTCCGGCACGCCCGCACCCTGTATCCACTTCGAAATCAGCGGGAAGAATTGCCCCTTGCGCCTGCCGGCGTTTCGCTTCCCAGCAAATCCGCCCGATCCGCGTAACGCAGCAGCGCCTTGTGAGTACGCCTCACCTGAATGGCCCAGATCCGCTGCGCCAAGTCCACTTCCCGGTGAGAAATGGCATCGAAGAGCAATTCGCGCTCCACCCGCATCGCCCGCAGACGTTCCTCATCCGCGACGGACATGCGCGCAAAGGCGGCGCGGTAACTATAAGTGGTATCCCATAGCCATTCTATGATGTGAGACAGCAGCGGCGCCCGATGCCCGCTGAAACAGAGCACATGGAATTCGCGAGTAAGCGCGAGATATTCCTCATACCCCAAATCATCGGCAAGGCGATCTTTGAGCTGGCGAAGCGCGTCGATCGCCTCCTCGTCAAGATGGGGAATGCTTTCGGCCAGCAGCATCGGTTCGAGAACCTCGCGGATGCGATAGGAAACATCCATGTCCTCCACGGTCCGGCTGACCACCTTCGCGCTCGCATTGGCGCGCAGCGAAACCATTCCCCGCTTTTCGAGTATCCTCAACGCATCGCGCACCGGGATCCGGCTCGTTCCCAACTCCACCGCAAGCTCGTCCTGCTTGATCGGCTCGCCGGCGGCAAGATGCCCCGTCATGATCCGCTCAGCGATGATCCTGGCAACTCGGTCGCCCGCCAGATCGGATTCATCGCCCATTCCATTGCCCTTCAAGATCGTTAGCCCCGCATCGTAGACTTCCTGCATTTCCGGGGCAAGGCGCCTCCCGATTTGCAAACACCATGGAACCATGCGACAGGTATTGTATACAATCTGAAAAATGGGAGAATGACTTTGTCGCTTGAAGGCAAGACAGCCGTCGTCACCGGCGGAGCACGCGGACTGGGCCGCGCCATCGCTCTTCGGCTCGCGGCCGACGGTGCTTCAGTAGCCGTCTGGGACCTGAACGAGGCCGGAGCCCGCGAGACCGCTCAATTGATCGCCGAACGCGGCGGGCAGGCCATAGGTCTGGCGGCGGACAGTTCCCTCGCGGGCCAGATCAGCGATGCGGCGGTCAGGAGCCGCGAAGCGCTAGGCCCGATTTCGATACTGGTGAACAATGCCGCGCTCTCTCCATTCGCGAAGTTCGAGGAACTCGACGAGGAGACATGGGACAAGCTGATGGCCATCAATCTCAAGGGCCCGTTCCTCTGCGTCAAGGAAATCGTCCCTGACATGCTGGCACTCCGCTGGGGGCGGATCATCAATATCGCATCGTCGTCGGCACAGGCAGGGACGCCCAATCAGGCGCACTACGCTGCGTCAAAGGGTGGGGTTCTGGGTTTCACGAAGGCGCTCGCCATGGAATTCGCGCAGCGCGGCATCACCGTCAATGCCGTTCCGCCGGGGTTCGTGAACACCGAAGGGCTGCAGGAATCTCCCGTCGATGTAGCGGCATATGCACCGATGACACCGATGGGACGCGCGGGACGGCCCGAAAACATCGCAGCCGCGGTGGCATTTCTGGCATCGGAAGACGCCGACTACATCACGGGCCATACGCTGAGCGTGAATGGCGGCCGCTATCTCAACTGATGAAAGCTTGAGGATCGCATGAAAGAAAAAGGGGCAGCCTTCGCCGCCCCTTTTTTATACCGGGTGCCGGAAAGGCCCTACTTTGCGGCAGGAACCTTGGCCAGATCCGCATCGATCTGCTTCAGCTTCTCGTCAGTCAGCGCATCGCCGGCATAGGACTGGAGCTGCTGCAGCGTCATGGAACGCGCCATATCGATCTGCGGATTGCTGATCATCTCGTGAATATACTTGTCGAGGACGGCCTTGGTCTGCGGGTTGTCCAGCAACGTGCCGAGATCGGTATTGATTGAATAGACCGGCGCCGCAGGCGCTTCGGCAGCAATCGCGGGCGAAAGCGCCACGGGCACGGCAAGCGCGGCTGCACCTGCAAGCATCAGGTTGCGAAACATTCCCATTTCAGTTCCTTTCAGGTTGATCTCTCCGAGCCGGCACATTGCCACCGGCACTCCATCCCTTGTCCCTGCCTCATGTACCCTGATCCGGACCGCATCCCGCCTTGCACCGGGAGCGACTCCTCCAGAGCCTTCGGCAGCCAGACTGATATACCAACCGTTCGGTTCCTCAACGCAAATCGCCATGGCCGGACAGTGTTGCGAGAATCGCCGGACTGGAAAGCGATAACCAAGGACAGCCGATTGTGGATTCGCGCAGCTTTGCGGCAACCCCGACCCGTCGATATCGGCACAGCGATGGACTTTCGGCCGCGTCCTGCATCAGGTTTCCTGCAAAATCCGCTTTATTGCCGCCATCGCTTCCCTGGCCTGCACGGAGGCCGTTTGCCCTGCCCGCACACGCGCAAGACTGGGGCACTCGATCCCGATCGTCACATCCGATGGCGCAGCGCGCAGGATCTCCAGCAACGGGAATTCTCCTTCGCCGGGATAAAGACGATGCCCGATCGCCTCGCTCGCGGCAATTTCCGGCGGCACCTGCAAAGGCCCGTCGCAGAGCTGGACGTAACGGATCATTCCTTCGGGAAGTGCCGCAATATCGGCCACCGATCCCCCGGATCTGATCAGATGGAACGGATCGAGGACGACACCGGCATCCGCGCCGGACGCGGCGATGAGTTCGGCGGCCTGCTGCAGCGAGCTGGTCTTCCCTCCCGCAACCGGTTCCAGATTGGCGCCGATGCCGTATTCCGCCGCGATCTCTGCAAATTTGCCGAGCAGTTCGGCGGATTGCCCGCGGTCGGGATTGGAGTAGTTGAGCACAAGGGCCGTTTTCCCACCAAGCCGGGCGCCGCGCTCAAGCGCGGGCCTATAGGCTTCGAGCGCTTCGAAGGAATGAAGATCGAAAACCTCCAGCGTCTCTATCGCGATGCCCGTGTCCCGGATGCGGCGCGCACAATCCGCTTCCTTTTCCGCCGTGCAGGCAGACGATGGATAGAGCGCCGGCGGCTGAACCCACAGGCTGATCGTTCCGAAGCCCGCCTCTGCGGCCGCTTCGATCAGTTCCATCGGTTCGGTGTCGGTAAGCGTAAGACTGTCCAGCGAGAATTTCGGCATGACTCTCTCCCTTGTGCCGCCCGTTCAGGGCGCGCTGTGCGGTCAAGCTAGCTCCCGAACGTACCGAGCCGCGACATCTCCCCGGCGAACTTCGATTCGCGGCGAGCGCCACAGCACCTTACCGACCAGTTGGTTTTCATGGCAAGGTCAGCCGTCACTGCCCCGTCGATCCCAAACCCGATATTGTATTCAATGCTATTCCAGCACCCATTGAACACGCCAATTTACCTTTGGGCGCCCACGATATACGCGATGATCGTATACAGGATGAATCGGCCCGCCTATTCGCCTCCGCAATTTTTGCTGGTAGGCAGGCCACTCCGGCAGACAGGGATCGCGCGGTCACCCGCGATTCCGCGCGAAGTCAGAACCATCGGGAATTGGGAGAATGCAAATGGCCGTAAACAGCACCGTCGCATTGGTCACGGGCGCCAGCCGCGGCGCGGGCAGAGGGATTGCGCGGGCTCTCGGCGCTCATGGCTGCACCGTCTACGTCACTGGCCGCACGCTCAATCCCGGAGACGCGGAAGTGCCTGGAACCATCCATGCAACCGCTCTTGAAGTGACCGAAGCCGGCGGAAACGGCATCGCGGTTCAGTGCGACCATGGCGACGATCAACAGGTCAAGGCTCTGATTGACAGGATCATCGAAGAGCAAGGGCGCCTGGACATACTCATCAACAATGCCTGCTATCAAAGCCATGCGATTTCGGCGCCGGGCCAATTCTGGGAAAAGCCCCTCGAGATTGCCGAGATGATGAATGTGGGCCTGCGCAGCGGCTTTGTCGCAAGCTGGTACGCCGCACCGCACATGGTGAAGCAGGACAAGGGCCTTGTGCTGTTCACCTCCTCACCCGGCGCAAACCACTACTGCTTCGGCCCCTGCTATGGCGCGCAAAAGGCTGGCGTGGACAAGATGGCGCATGACATGGGCATCGATTTTGCCGATTCCGGATCGCATGTTGCCGCAGCTTCGATCTGGATGGGCCCACTGACGACCGAACGGCTTCTCGAGATGATGGAGGCTGCGCCGGAAAAGTTCGGCCACCTTGAAGGCAAACTCGAATCCACCGAATATACGGGCCATGTCGCCTGGGCGATGTTCAACGATCCGCGCATGATGGAGCGCTGGAACGGAAAGGTCGTCATCGGCGCCGAAGTCGGCCGGGAGTATGAGATAAAGGATCGCGGTGGCAACTACCCGCTTTCGGTCCGCAGGACGACCGACACGCCCACCCCGGAATTCGCGGCCTACAAGGTGAAGTAAGCACGGCGTTCCTCGGCGCCTCTCTCGGCAGATGAGCCGGCGCCGATAAACTGCTCCTCTCCACCGGCGGGCTCATCAGCAGCCCGCAGGACAGCACCGCGCACATGCGGGCAATCGCCTGCACGTTATTCGCCGCACATTGTCCGGCTAAAATGTGCCGCTTTCCGGCTCATTCCCTTACGCGCGGATCAATCTCCGGCCTGGCGCGCGCAGCAGTGGCACGATTTCGGTTGCACGATATACCAACTGGTTGGTAGCTTTGTTTTCAGTCGAGAGACCGGGGATCTTTACGTCAGGATTCTCGCGTGACGAAAATCATGCGCACAACGCAGCCGGGCCAGCGTCCGCGGCGAGGTGAGCAGCCCGAAAACGATAAAGTCCTGGAGAGAATTGTGACCGAGGAACTGGCCCTGAAGGACCGCGACTACCTTACGGACCCTACGCTCCTGAAGGACCCCTACGAATATTTCAGGGCCCTGCGTGCGCAAGGCCCGGTCTACCAGCCCAAGACCCGGGATCTGCTGATCGTTACCGGATTTTACGAGACGCTCGAAGTCCTGAACAATCCCCGGGACTTCTCCTCCTCCATCGCCCCCGGCGGCCCGGCGCTCCCCCTGCCCTTCACACCCGAGGGCAACGACATCACCGCGCAGATCGAGGCGCATCGCGACCAGATCGTTGCCGGCGATCTTCTGGTCGCGCTTGACGACGTCCATCATTCCAATGCACGCGCCGTGCTCAACCGCCTGTTCGTTCCCTCCCGCCTCAAGGCGAACGAGGAATACATTCAGCATCTTGCCGACCGGATCGTCCGCGATGTGGTTCGCACGGGTCGATGCGAACTGATCAAGGAGATCTCGGTTCCGTTCGTCACCCTCGTGATCGCGGATTTGCTCGGTGTTCCGTCCGAGGACCGCGAAGTGTTCAGCAATATCCTCGATCAGGGTCCGCCTCCGGGCAGCATCGCGGCGGAAGGGGCGACGACGGATGTCGGTCCGCTGGAATTCATGGCCGGTTACTTCGTCCGCTACCTCATGGAGCGCAGGGCCGCTCCAAACGGTGACGTTCTCAGCGACCTGGCGACGGCCACCTATCCCGACGGATCGCTTCCGGACATCATCGATCTCGTCAAGATGAGCACTTTCCTGTTCGGAGCCGGTGCGGATACGAGCGCCAAGCTGCTCGGCAATGCCATGCTCTATCTGGCCCGCATGCCGGATTTGCAGCAGAAACTGCGCGAAGATCGCAGCCTGATTCCGGCCTTCATCGAGGAAATCCTTCGCCTGGAGGGCTCTAGCAAGGTGACATTCCGTCTGGCGCGCCGACCGACGAAGATCGGCGAGATGGAAATTGCGCCGGGAACCAAGGTGATGCTCGCACTGGCGGCCGCCAATCGGGATCCCGCCCGCTGGGACAATCCCGATCAGTTCGAGCTGAACCGCCCAAAACTGCGCGAGCAGGTCGCATTCGGTCGTGGTGGCCACGTCTGCTCGGGGGCCCCGCTCGCGAGAGTGGAAATCCGCATCATCATCGAGCGGTTTCTGGAACATACCAGCCACATCGCCCTTGACGAAGCCCGGCACGGTTCCGCGTCCGCACCCGATCTCAGCTACGAACCGAGCTTCATCATCCGCGGGCTGGAAGAGCTCCATCTGAAATTCACGCCGGCCGCGGCCTGATCCCCCATCCTTTTTGCGAGGAAATTACATGACCAGGAAAACAGTCATCGTCACCGGCGCAGCCGGTGGCATCGGGCTCGGTATTGCCCAGCGCTTTGCCCGCGACGGCCATCCGACCGCGATGCTCGACATGAACGCAGACCTGCTGGAAAACGAAGCGGAAGCTTTGCGGGCAGAGGGACATCAGGTCCTCACCCATGCGCTCGACATTACCGATCGCGAAGCCATCGATGCCGCCTATGCCCGGGTCCGGGCAGAATTCGGCCCGATCGGCATTGTCATCGCCAACGCCGGCATTTCCGAATTCGTACCCTTCGCCGACCTCAGCCAGGCCTTGTGGGATCGCATGCTGGCGGTCAATCTGACCGGCGTATTCCACACGGTGCAGGCCGCCCTGCCGGACATGATCGACCAGTCCTGGGGCAGGATCGTCACGATTTCATCGCAGGCCGCACAGTCCGGCGGGCCGCAGCAGGTCCACTATTCGGCATCGAAGGGCGGCGTCATCGGCATGACCAAGGCACTCGCGCGCGAATTCGCGCCGCACGGCATCACGGTGAACACCATCCCGCCCTCGCTCGTCGAGACGCCGACCATGCACCGCCACGCGGAGAGCAGCGGCTTTCCGCTGGAGGCCATCGTCCAGATGATCCCGATCTCCCGCCCCGGCACGCCCGCAGACATCGCTGGAGCATGCGCCTACCTCGCATCCGAGGATGCGAGGTATGTCACCGGCCAGGTTCTCGGCGTGAACGGCGGCATGTACATGTAGTGCACCCCTTGGCCTGAACGCCTGTGCGCCGGTCCCTCGTCAGGCTCACCAGGTCGCAGCTTCCACCTTGACCTTGCCATCCAGTACCGCGATCGGATCCGCGGCAATCTGCGGATAGTACCGCTTCAGCATGGCATGCCAATCGTCGGGCAGGTCGGCAAAGCGGCTGACCTTGCCCCCGTTCGCGAACAGCGCCAGCGATCCGGGCCGGTCGTCCATCTTCAGCCATGCCGGCCAGCTGCGAACATCGTTCGACTGGACGCGGGCGTTGACGGTCGTGGTTCGGGGGTCGAGCACGATTTCGCGCGGACCGGCGATCGTGCTGACTTCGTTGAGGAAGGATACCGAGCCGTCCGGCGCGGTGACGCGCGCGTGCGAGCGGTCGCGAAGGGCCAGTTCGGTACGGCCGAGCGGGAAGAAGCTGACCGGCATATGTTCATGCTCGTATTTCGGCTGGCCGGGCACTTCCGGGATGACGAACTCGTTGTCGGCCGACACTTTCAGGTGAGTGGGAACAGGCCCGCGCCCGCCGACCGTCACCGTCTCTCCGGTGACGGGGTTGCGCAAGGTTTTCAACCGCTCGCCGGTCTGTACATCGACGCGGAAACTGATCTCCAGATCGATGAGCTCGAAGCTGCCGTCGGCATTTTGCGTCACACGCTGGATGGCCCCGAGGTTCAGGGCGTACATGGGAACGAGGTCACCGCCCGTCGATGCCATGTATGGCCCCTTGATCCAGGAAAACAGCAATCCGTCATCCGTGCGGTAGCGCAGCTTGCGATAGATCAGCCGGGCATCGGCAGGGTCGGCAGGATCAAGCTGACGCGCCGCCGCTCCTGCCGTTACCGATGGCAGCGCGGTAGACGCGGCCATCCCCAGCCCCAGTTTCAAGGCGTCTCGCCGCCCCGGCCGGGCAATATCGAACATGCTGGACATCACACACCCCGCGTCATGGAAGCTCTATTCTTGCCCATGACCGAAGAACCGGCACAGCTCTTGCGCGATTATCCGCCGTTCGGGGAATTGAGAGCGAAGCGCCGCCGCTCTACTCATATGCCGTCCTGTCAAGCCTGCCGGTTGCGCGCAACAAGGCGGCCTCGGCCACCAGCACGTCGGACCGGGCCAGGGCGACAGCAAGCTGTGCGGCGCGGAAGCTCTGATCCGCAACGAGAATGTCGATCGTAGAACGCAGGCCGAAGCCATATTCCGCGCGGGCGCCCTTGAGCGCGAGATCGGCGGCGGAGAGCCCTTCGCCATTGGCGCGAAGCCTGCCCTGTGCCGCCTTCAACATGGCCCAGGCCGTGTCCGCGCGGCGCACGGCTTCGCGCTCAGCCGCATCGGCCTGAAACCGCTCTGCCCGATTGTTTGCCTCGGCCTGCCGCACGCGCGAGGAGACGAGACCGCCCGTGAGCAAGGGCACCCGCAGTGTCATCCCGACAGAGGCGGCGCCTTCGAAATCGCGCAGGTTCCCGCCGGCCAGCCTTCCGCCGCGCCCGTAAGCCCCGCCAAGATCGACGGAAGGCGCGCCTTCCGCCCGCGCCCGATCAATTCGCGCGGTCGAGGCTTCCACCGCAAGGCGCTGCTGGAGCAGCAGGGGATTGGCCGCTTCCGCCGCCCGGCGCGCATCGTCGTTGCTGGCGGGCAGCGCGGCCGGCGATGGGACATCGGCCGTCAGCACGCCCGCGTCACGTCCCACGGCCGCGCGATAGGTCGCCGCCGCCGTGGCAAGCGCGCCTTCGGCATCGGCAAGGTTGGCGATGACGGTGGAACGCTGTGCTTCGAGCTGCGCGACGTCGGTGCGCGTCGCCTGCCCGAGATCGTAGCGAGCGCGGGTTTCGGCGACCTGGGTATCCAGCCGCTCGATGCCGACGCGGGCCACTTCCACCGCCTGCTGGTTGTAGAGCAGCGCGGCATAAGCAGCGACGACGCCTTGCAGGATCGCCGCTGCAGTGTCGCGCAGTCCTTCCTCCCCGGCGGCGACATCCCCGTTCGCCGCGCGCACCGCCGAAGAAACCCGGCCACCGGTCCAGACCGGCAGGGCCAGGTTCGCGGTCAGCGATCCTGCCCTGCCATAGCCCTGCCGGTCGTAGCCGGCATCGCCATCGACCGACACCGTGGGCCGGGCGAGTGCGCGCTCCTGTTCAGGCGTTTCGGCAAGGGCTTCCTGCCGGGCGCGGGCGGCGGCAAGCTGCGGGTTGGTCTCGTAAGCGGCGGCTATCGCCTCGCCGAGGGTTTCGGCCGAAGCCGGAGAGGCGAGCAGCAAGGCGGACACGGCCCACGCCGATCCTCTTTGCATGGCCCTATTCATGGCGCAGCGCCCACGCCGGAGCCGCACGGCTGGCCCGCAGCGATTGGCCCAGTACCGTCAGGATCGCGATCACCGTTGCCAGCAGGCTGCCACCGATGAAGAAGAGCGGCGAAAGCGCGATGCGGTCGTCGAAGCCGGCCAGCCATGTCCGCATCGCCACGAAGGCAAGCGGCCATGCCAGCAGGTTGGCCAGCAGCACGGGGCGCAGGAACTGGCCGACCAGCAGCCTGGCGATATCGCCGGAGGATGCCCCAAGGGTCTTGCGGATGCCGATTTCCTTGATCCGCATCTGGGTGTTGTAGGACGCCAGCCCCCATAGCCCGACGCAGCCGATCAGCACGGCAAGGCCCGCGCCAATGGCGAAGAGCCGCGTCGCGCGGTCGTCCGCCTCATAGAACTTGCCAAGCTGAGTGTCGGCGGTTTCCGCCTCGAACGGCACTTGCGGCACGGTGCGTTGCCAGATCGCGCGCACGGCATCCATCGTCACGCGCGGATCGCCGGCGAAGCGGATCGAGGCGACTGTCGTGTAGGCCTTTTCCGGCTCGCTGTAATAGACGTAGTAGCTGGCGCTGTTGGGTTCGCGCGGCGAGAAGAAGCGCATGTCCTCGACCACGCCGATGATCGTGCGTGGGCGATTGCCACCGACAGTCTTGCCAATGGCATCCTCTGGCGAGCGGAAGCCGAGCGTCGATACCGCGCGGCGGTTGATGACGATGTTGCGTTGCTGCCCGTCGGTGCGGGAAAGCGCATCGTCGTCGCGGTGGCTCTCGTCGAACACCCGGCCGGCAAGGATTCGGGTGCCGTGAACCTTGAAGAAATCGAGCCCGACGATCATCCAGCGCAGCGAAGGCCCGTCTCCGGCGCGCCCCGGCAGGGGCACGTTATCGGCGTTGTTCTCGCCGCTGCCGCCCACCGCATTGTTGCCGAGCGCGGCGGCACGAACCGAAGGCAGTTCGCGGATCGCCGCCACGACCGCGCGCGTTTGTGCGGTGGCGACAAGGCTGTCGCGGGTGGAGAGCACCACCATCAGCCCCTCTCGCTGGAAGCCGAGATCGGATTGCCGGACATGGCGGGTCTGCGCGACCAGCACGCCGGTGCCGACCATGAAGGCGATGGCAAGGCCGAACTGGAGCACGACCAGCCCCTCCCGAACGCGGGTTCCCACGCGGCCGCCGCCGGGCGAACGGGCAGAAGCCAGCACACTCGCAGCCGGGTATCCGGAAAGCAGCAGCGCCGGATAGAAGCCCGCCAGCAGGCCGACGACGAGCGTCAGCACCACCAGCGCGGGAACGACCAGCGCATAGGGGATCGACAGCGTCAGGCCGCCGGCGGCATTGACCAGCGGCAGGCTCAGTTCGGCCAGAATGAGCCCCAGCAGGGCCGCGACGCCGACCGTCAGCATGGCTTCGGACAGGAACTGCCGCACCAGCGCAAGCCGGTCCGCGCCGAGCACCTTGCGCATGGCGACTTCACGGGCACGCAGATTGGCGCGTGCCGTTGCCAGATTGACGTAGTTCACGGTGGCCACCAGCAGCGTCAGAAGTCCTACGATCGCAAGCGTGACGACGGTGATCTTCTGGCTGGCGCTGGCCTGCCCTTCCGGTTCCAGATGCATGCGGGCAAGCGGCAGCAGCGAGATTTGCTGCGTCTTCCAGGCATCCTTGCCCAGATCGGCAAGGCCCCGCCGGTTCACGAAAGGCGGCAGCTTCTGTTCGAAAGCGCGCGCGGCCTCCGGCGTGTCGAACCGCAGGAACGTCTGGAGCGAGGAACTGCCCCAATGAAACCACTGCGGCACAGGCGGCGTGGTGGGCATCGGCACCAGCAGCGACAGCTTGAAATCGGTATTCCTGGGCAGATCACGGAAAACCCCGGCGACGCGGTAATTGATGGTCTTGTCCATCGCTATCGTCAGGGTCTGGCCGATCGGATCGCTTGTCCCGAAATACCGGCGGGCCAGGGTTTCGCTGATCAGCACGCTGGTGGGCTGGCGCAGCGCCGTGCCGCTGCCGCGCACCATCGGCAGGTCGAACACGTCGAAAAACGCGGGATCGACTTGCGCGACATCGACCGACGCGGCAACGCCGCCACGAATGACGACGCCGCCGTTCCTGCCGCCCCGGATGCGGGTGCCGACAAGGCCGGGAAAGTCCTCGCGCATCTGTTCGAGCAGGCCGCTCATCGTATAGGGATAGGCACCGTTGAACGGGCTTTCCGGCAGGTTCCACACGGTCTGCACCACATAGATGCCCTCATGCCGGGGCAGCCACTTCTCGTAGCTGGTTTCGAACCGGGCGTAGAGCCCCAGGACGAGGAACACCGCGATCCCCACCGCCAGCCCGCCGACATTGAGCGCGGCATAGAGCTTGTGGCGGGTGAGCGAGCGGTAGAGCGAAAGCAAGGCGAAGCGGTTCATCCCCGGCCCCTCAGATCGAGCGCATGGCCGAGGCGACGATGCGCCCGTCGAGCATGTCGATGCGGCGTCTGGCCATGTCGGCATGGCTGGGCGAGTGCGTGACCATGACGATGGTCGCGCCTTCGTCGTTCAGCGCCTGGAGGATGTTCATCACCTGCTCGCCATTGGCGGTATCGAGGTTGCCGGTCGGTTCGTCCGCAAGGATCAGCCGGGGATCGCCAACGATGGCGCGGGCGATCGCCGCGCGCTGCTGCTGGCCGCCCGAAAGCTGGTGCGGAAAGTGACGCGCGCGGTGCGCGATGCCGACCTTGTCCATCGCCGCCGAAACCCGCGCGCGGCGATCCCCGCCGTTGCTGCGGTAGGCAAGGCCGAGGGCCACGTTCTCCTCGATGGTCAGTTCATCGATCAAATTGAAGCTCTGAAACACGAAGCCGAGCGTGGAGCCGCGAAACTTCGCCAGGTCCTTCTCGCCCATCGCCGCCAGATCCCGATCGCCGAACAGGTAGCGCCCGCCCGTGGGCCGGTCGACCGTGCCGAGCGTGTTGAGCAGGGTGGACTTGCCGCAGCCCGATGGCCCCATGATGGCAAGGAATTCCCCGGCGGCCACCTCAAGGTCGATATCGCGAAGGGCCGTCGTTTCCACTTCGTCGGAAACGTAGCGGCGCTGGATCTTTTCCAGTCGGATCATGAGAATGGCTCCCTGTTAGCGGATATTGAGGATGTCGCCGGTGACCGACGAGGTGTTGGAGGTGACGATGCGCTCGCCCGGCTGGAGGCCGGAGAGGATCTCCACCTGTTCGGGATTGCGGCGGCCGGTCTTCACGGCGCGGCGGCGGGCATGGGCGCCATCGGCGTCGAGCACGAAGACCGAGGAACCGCCGCCCGCTTCCAGCCAGCCGCCGACAGGGGCGACCAGCGCAGGCGCGGTGCTGCCAAGCGTGATGCGGATGTCGAGCGTCTGCCCGCGATTGAGCCCGGCGGGCGGCGCGCCCGCAAAATCCAGTTCGGTGCGGAAACGCCCATCCTTCACGGCGGGCAGGACTTTCGAAACAGTCAGGCGGGCGCCATCGGCAATGGCCGTCTGCCCCACGGCGACGCGGCGCAGGTAATATTCGTCGACATCGGCGGTCAGCTTCCACGAACCTTCGCTGTCGACCTGCCCGGCCGGATCGCCCGGTTTGAGCGCCTGTCCGGGCTGGATCGTGAAATTGGTGAGGCGGCCGCCCATCGGCGCGCGGATCGTCAGCGCATCGAGGCTGGCGCGCACGGCCGCAAGATTGCTTTCGAGACGGCTGCGGGTGTCACCAAGCCGCGCGCCTTGCGTGGCGGTGATGCCCGCCTCGCGCGCGCTGCCCGATTGCAACTGGGCCAGCCGCTTCTGCTGGTAGGCGGCCTCTTCGGCATAGCTGCGCACACCGGCATCGGAGAGATAGCCCTGATCGTAAAGCTGCTGGCGGATAGCCAGTTCGCGGCGGGCCTTGATGAGATCGTAATTGGCCTGCGCAACCTGCCCGGCGCGGTCGATGCGGTTGCGCTCGATGCCGAGGTTCTCCCCCGCAACGCCGCCAAGCTGGCTGGCGATCTGCGCCTCGCGGGTCAGCACGTCGAGCCGCAGTTCGGGATTGGCGAGCGAGGCCAGCGGCTGGCCTTCGGAAACCATGGCGCCGTCCTGCACCAGCAGCTTCTCGACCTGCCCGCCCGAAAGCACGCCGACCAGCGTGGTGACTTTCGGCGCAACCGCCGCGCGCACCGGCAGATAGTCGGCGAAAGGCGCGCGGCTTACTATGCCGGTCTCGATCTGGGCAGCGGCGATATCGGTCGATCCGCTGGCCGGCAGCAGCCGCCAGAGCAGCACGGCGGCCACCGCGACGCCGGCAATCGCCAGAACGGCGGGCCGCCGCCATAGCGGCGCGCGGCGGCGCTCGACTTTGCGATCCATCTCCGCGCCGGGGGAAACGGTTGCATGTACGGGCTGTTCGGTCATCATGGGAACAGTGTCACCCATGTCCGCCGGAAAGCCTAAACCTCAATGAATGCTGGAGTTTTTGAAGATGCCGGTCCCAGTGACCGTCCGGCCGCGGACACACTGTCCGCAAATGGACAGTCAGGCGCCTTGTCAAGCGACGGTACGATTCTCCTGATCGACGACAACCCTGCCGTGGCGGGGGCCATGGAAATCGCATTTCGCCTGGCCGGGCGGCGGCTCGATACGGCCAGCGGCCCGGAAGAGGCATTGTCGCGCCTTGCCAGCCGGCGGTTCGATGCCATCCTGCTCGACATGAATTTCACGCCCGGCCAGTCCAACGGGGAGGAAGGACTGGCCTTGCTCTCGCGGATCATGGCGGACGATCCGGCGGCCTGCGTCGTCGTCATCACGGCGCACAGCGGCATCCGGATCGCGGTGGCGGCCATGCAGGCCGGAGCGCGGGACTTTGCGATGAAGCCATGGCGAAACAGCGAACTGGTGGCCAAAGTGGAGGCCGCTATCGCGCGGGACGCCCCTGCCGCCCCGGTTCCGACCTCGATGCCGCCCGAAGCGGAGCCTGTCCGGCTGCTCGGCGAAAGCGCGGCGATGCAGGCCCTGCGCGAACTGGTTCGCCGCGTGGCCCCCACCCCAGCCGGGGTGACGGTGACCGGGGCATCCGGCAGCGGGCGCACGCTCACGGCGCTGGCCGTCCATGCGGCGTCCGGGCGGGGCGAGGAGGAGCCCCCCAGGATCGACCTGCGCGACGACGGCGCATGGGTTCGCCTTCAGGACAGCACCGGCACGGTAATCCTGCGTCACCCCGACAAGCTGGGCGAAGTGGCGCAGGCTCGCCTGTTGGATCGTCTGCCGTCAGCCGTGCGCTGCATCGCGATCGCCGACGATCTCGCCACCCTGTCACCGGCGCTGCGGCGCCGCATCGCCACCGTCGAAATCGCGGTGCCGCCACTCGTCCGGCGGGAAGGCGACGGCATCCTGCTGGCGCGGCACTTTGCGCGCCGGGCCGCGGAGCGCTTTGGCCGTCCCCCGCCCCGGCTGACGGCGGCGGCCGAAGAGGCAGTCCGCTCGACCGTGTGGGACGATGAAGTGCGCGGACTGGCGCTGGCCATCGAACGCGCGGTGCTGCTGGCGGAGGACGGAACGGTCGATGCGGCGGCACTGGCATTACCGATGGCGCCGGTTGCCGCCGGTTCCCCGGATGCCAGCTTCGACCTTACCGACGCCGAGAAAGCGATGATCGAGGCGGCTTTGCGCGAACATCGGCACAATGTGACTCATGCCGCCGCCGCGCTGGGCCTCAGCCGGGGCGCGCTCTATCGTCGCATGGCGCGCTATGGGCTTTAGGCTGGGCGCCATCCCTTCCGGGATCGGGCTCGCCCTGAGCGGTGCGGTGGCGACCGAGGCCTGGCATCGGGGCATGTGGGGCACGCTGACCGGCGCCGCCCTGCTCGCGGTCTGGATCGTCCTGATCCGCGCCTGGCGCTCGGGAACGGAACGGGTGCCCGCTGCACAAGCCGTTCTGCCCGCGCCGCCGGAAATCGGCTCGCATCGTATGCTGCTCGATGCCGCGCCCACCCCGATGCTCGCGATACAGGGGAACAATGCACATGCCCTCAACCGTGCGGCGCGCAAGCTCTTCGCGACGGACGACAGGGTTCTGCCCGTGCCGCCCGCGCTGGCCGATGGCCAGGCCAGCCATTTCCGCCATCAGGGACGCAGCTGGCGGATAGACAGGGTTCTGCTGGCAGCCGAAAGCCGCACCGTGGTCACGCTGATCGACATCGAGCAGGAAGAACGCGCGGCGGAAGCGCGGGCGACCGCCGAAATGATACAGGTGCTCGGCCACGAACTGCTGAACGGCCTGGCGCCGATCGTCTCGCTGGCGGACAGCGGCCTTGCCGCGATCGACAGCCCCGCGCCCGACACGCAGCTGCTTCGCGAGATCCTCGGCACATTGACCCGGCAGGCGGAAGGCCTTCAACGTTTCGTCGAAGCCTACCGCATTCTGGCGCGCCTGCCTGCTCCGCAACTCCGCTCCATCCCGGTTGAGCAGCTCATCGAAGACCTTACGCGCCTTTGCGCCGGGCGCTGGCCGCAGGTCGCGATTTCTGTGGACGTCAAGGAAGGCCCTTCCCGGCTGATGGACCGCGACCAGATCAGCCAGGCCCTGTGGGCGCTGATCCAGAACGCAGCGGAGGCCGCAACCGCCGATCGCGGCGCGGACGCCCGGATCGAACTGGTCGTGCGCCATCGGGATCAGGGGCTGGCCTTCGAAGTCCGCGACAACGGCAACGGCATCCCGCCCGAACACGAGGCGCTGGTGTTCCGGGCATTCCACACGACCAAGCCCGAAGGCACCGGAATCGGCCTCAGCCTCGCTCGCCAGATCGCGCATGCCCATGGCGGGACACTCTCGACCTGGCGTAGCGATCAGACGATATTCTGCCTGATCTTGCCGGACTAGAACCGCCCTCGCAGCGTACATCGGCCCGGCGCCGGATTCCGGCCGGGCGATAGCCCGGTCCGAGCTTGGTCCCCTCCATTTCCCTGAAGTGGATGTTCCGCTGGACCGGCCACCTGCTTCATCCCCCCGCCGGGCCACAGAGCCTTGTCAGATCGCTCACCATGACGAGGGCGACCGTGAATCAGGGATTTAAAATGACGGAACAGCTTCTTCGCGCGCGCCGCCGGCCTTTCCTGGCCGGCACCGCGCTTCTTGCCCTGTGCACAGCGGCCACGCCGGCCCTTGCCCAGACGGGCGCGCAAACTTCTTCGGCCGATGCGGACAAGACCGGCGACATCGTCGTCACCGGATCGCGCATCGACCGCCCGGGCTACGAATCGCCCACCCCGCTGCTCCACATGACCCAGGCCGACCTCGACGTGGTCAGCCGTACCAACGTCGGCGCCGCGCTGGCCGATCTCCCGCAGTTCAAGGCCTCGCAGTCGCCCCAGACCTCGGGCACCAATGCGCAGGCCGGCCGCTTCCCGATCAACATCCGCGGCCTCGGCGAGACACGCTCGCTCGTTCTCGTCGACGGACGCCGGCTGGTCAGCGACAACGATCTGAACACCGTGCCTTCGATCATGGTCAAGAGCGTGGACATCGTCACCGGCGGCGCTTCAGCGGCCTGGGGTTCCGATGCCGTCGCCGGCGTCGTGAACATGATCATCGACAGCGATTACGAAGGCGTGCGCCTCGGCGCCGAGGGCGGCTTGTCCTCACGCGGGGACGCGGGCCAGGTGAAGTTCGAGGGCAAGTACGGCACCGCCTTCGCGGGGGGCCGTGGCCATCTGGTGATCGGCGGCGAATACCTCGACAACAAGGGCATCCTCAAGAAGACCGACCGCAAGAACACCGGCCGTTTCGCCACCATCAGCAACACGCTGACCCCCGATGTCGGCCTGGCCACCCGCCTGATCGGCGGCTACATCACCTCGGGCGTGCTCAAGGGCTATGGCTTCAACCCTGACGGCAGCCTGCGCACGCCCGATATCGGCACCGTAGTCGGCACCAACATGGTCGGCGGCGAAGGCCCGTCTGATGACGAACGCAGCCCGCTCATCACGCCGCAGCAGCGCTACACCCTGATGGCCAAGACATCGTTCGAGCTGACCGACACGCTCAAGCTCAGCGCGGACCTGCGCTATTCGCGCTACTACAACAGCTACACCTGGTTCGGCGACCACACCGGCAGCGTTACCATCAAGTCCGACAACGCCTTCCTGAACGACGACATCAGGCAGATGCTGGCGGATGCGGATCAGGGCAGCTTCACCATGGCCCGCTACAACGCGGACCTGTCGTACAGCACCATCAACCTCGACCGCCGCAGCATCCAGGGCACGCTCGCGCTCGACGGCAGCTTCGGTGACGGGCGGTGGCGCTACGGGGCCTATTACAGCCACGGCCAGTACCGCAACAAGATCAACACCCCGGGCTTCCTGATCACCCAGAACTTCAACAATGCGGTGGACGCGGTGATCGACCCGGCCACCGGCGAGGCGGTCTGCCGTTCCGGCGCGGCGGGCTGCGTGCCGATCGACCTGTTCGGCGAAGGCGCGCCCTCGCAGGAAGCGATCGACTACGTGACCGGCACGCCGCGCCTGAACAGCCTCAACAAGATCGACACTTACGGCGTCTCGCTGCGCGGCGAGCCGTTCGACCTTCCGGCCGGGCCGGTCTCGATCGCGATCGGCGCCGAAGGGCGCAACCTGTCCACCGTGTCGAAGGTCGGCGAACTCGATGCCGCCAAGGCCTTCACCTCGTTCTGGTTCAACTCGCTGCGCGGCAAGTACGACGTCAAGGAAGCCTTCGCCGAAGTGGTGGTGCCGGTGATCCGCGACGTGCCCGTACTGCGCAAGCTGGAACTGAACGGCGCCGTGCGCGCATCGGACTACAGCACCAGCGGCACGGTATGGTCGTGGAAACTGGGCGCCACCAACGAATTCCTGCCCGGCGTGATCGGCCGCGTCACCCGCTCGCGAGACATCCGCGCACCCAACGTCAGCGAACTCTACACGAACCAGACGGTCAGCAACGTCAACATCGTCGATCCGCGCTACACCGATGACGGCAGCCGCAGCGTGGTCGTCTATGGCGGCGGCAACCCTTCGCTGAAGCCCGAAAAGTCGGACACCTGGACGGCCGGCATCACCACCGCCCCGCTGCACGGCCTGACTGCCTCGATCGACTATTTCAACATCGCGATCAGGGATGTCATCACCAGCATCAGCGCGCAAGTGCTGATCGATCGCTGCGATGGCGGCAACACCAGCCTGTGCGACTATATCACCCGTGACAGTACCGACCGCATCACCAGCGTCGCGTCGTCCTCGGTCAACCTGTCCGAGTTCAAGAGCGACGGCGTGGACGCCGAAGTGGCCTATACGCTGCCGGTCAACAACGATGCCAACGGCCGCTTCAACTTCCGGCTGGTGGGCACCTGGGTGAACCACTTCACCACCGACGATGGCGTAACCAAGGTCGAATACGTGAAATCGCAAGGCTATGCCTTCGTCAACGGCGTGCCGCGCATCCGCGCCAATGCCTCGGTCGGCTATGCCAGCGACGGCTTCAGCGGCATGGTGCGCGCACGCTACATCTCGGCCGGCTACTGGAACCGCACCAGCACCGCGCTGACCAACAACCGCATCCCCGCCTATGCCTATGTCGACCTGCAACTGAGCCAGAAGGTTCCCTTCGGCGACGGCGGCAAGCATTTCGAGATCTACGGCAACGTGTCGAACCTGTTCGACAAGGACCCGCCGCTCTACTCGACCTTCTCGCCGTATTACGACGTGATCGGACGATACATGACGGTCGGCGCGCGTCTGGAGTTCTGAAGAACGCCCGGCGGCAAAAAGGAAAGGCGGCGGGTTTCACACCCGCCGCCTTTTTTTGGCCTGTAGCATCGAAAGTCAGGGATTGAAGCGGCGCATCCATTCCACCAGCACCGGGTCATGGTGCGAGGCAATTATATGCGAGAGAACCTCGGGCCGTTCGTCCTGCCCCAGCTTGAAAATGCCCGTGCACGAACGGATTTCCGCGCGAAAGCCGATGATCGCATCTGCCAGTCGGGAATAGCGCCCGCCCAGTTCCTCCTTGCTCCACGGCTCCGGGCGGCATCGTTCCATCTCGTCTATCAGGATCTCCAGCGCAGGCCCGGTCAGTGCATCGTCGAAGCGCAGGTCTGCGGTAATCTTCAGTTGCACATAGTTCCAGGTGGGCGCCCAGTCGCGAAGGCCCGCGTGCTCGGGCGAAACGTAGCCCTGCGGCCCGGTGAACAGCACATGGGCGGCAGAACGCGCGCGCAAGGCGCGGTGGAGCGGATTGTGCCGGGCCATGTGCCCGATCAGTGCAGTCAGCTGCCCCTGTTCATCATATTCGCCCACGAGCGGCAGCAGCGATGCCTGAACCTCATTCCCACCGGCCCATGACTGCACCCAGGCGAGCGGGTACCGTTCGATCAGGAAACGGACGTCCTGCGGGCCATAGGCCGCGAATGATTCATTCAAAGCGCTGCTCCTCGTGCACGCGGCGATAGATACCGCGCCGATCCGTGCAGTGGGTCAGGCACTGGTCCATCTCAAGGTCCAGTATCGTCAAAAAGCGGGGTCCAGAATGGCGGATGGTCCCAGGCCCCTCCGGGGCCTTCCGCCCAGGCAAAAGGCTCAGTACTCGAACGAGGCGGCGTTGCCCTGTGCTTCCTCGAAGGCGGCCGCCGTCTTCATGGCCAGCGCGACCTCGCTTCCGGACATGCCGGCGAACCACGGCGCGGCCTTCGGCTTGCGGCGCGGCCATTGTTCGTCCAGCGTGGCGGCGTCGTAGAGACGGCCGTTCTGCATCACCAGCTCCAGCGAACGCGTGTTGCGAATGTCGGCCAGCGGGTCCTTGTCCAGCACCAACAGGTCGGCCAGCTTGCCCGGCTCGATCGAACCGAGATCGAGCGCCCGCCCGATCACCTGGGCCGAGCCGATCGTCGCCGCCTGAAGGATCTGCGCAGGACTGGCCCCGCCCGATGCCATCGCCTCCAGTTCCCAGTGATAGCTCAGCCCCTGGACAATGCCATGAGCGCCGACGCCCAGCAGACCGCCCGCGCTGCCGATGTCGCTCGCCTGCCGGGCGAACAGGGCGAACCCCTGCCCGTCCGCGCGATTCCACTGCGCGGAATCCCGTTTTGCCGCGAACGCGAACTCGGGCACGAAGCGGGCAAGCTTGCTGTCGAAGTCGTCCTGATGCCCGGCCACCATCGCGCCCAGCGGCCCCGGCGCACCGTAGAGCACCAGCATCGTGGGCACCGTGGCGATCCGCGAACGCACCAGCATCTGGATCATGTCGTCATGGATCGGCGCGATCGGCAGGCTGTGCTCGTTGCCGGCATAACCGTCGAGCATCTGCGTCAGATCAAGGCGATAGTCGCTCGCGCCTTCCGTCGTCGGCATCAGGCCCAGCGCCTGCGCCCCCTCGATCAGATGCCGCCGCTCGGCCCGGTCGCCGACCATGTACTCCTTGATGTTCGGCGTGCGGTAATAATCCGAATAGCGCCGCAGCGTGGCGATGGCCTCTTCGCGATCGCCCATCGGGCTGGTGCGGAACACGCCCTCTCCGGTCGAGAAGGCGCGCTGCCCGATCATGAGCCCGGCGTCGATCATGTCCGCATAGCCGAACACGTCGGGGTCGAAGGTCTGCACGTCGAGACCGGCGGTCACGCCGTAGGCGAGGTTGGCGGCGAAATCCCAGTGCCCGATGTCGAGGATACGGCGGCGTGTCTCGAACCAGTGGGCGTGAGCGTCGATGAAGCCGGGCACGATGAACTTGCCCGTCACATCGCGCACCTCGGTGCCGTTAGGTACCTTCAAGGTGCCTTTAGGTCCTATGCCGGCGATGCGATTATCGACGATAAGCAGGTCGGCATCGTCGATGACCTCCGCCCCCTTCATCGTGGCGACCCGCGCGCCGCGCAACAGCAGCCTGCCCCTCGGAACGTCGCGCGGCAGTTGCACGTCCATCAGCGCACTGCGCGCCCGCGCCTCGACGGCAGCCGGTTTCCCGCTTTCGGCGGCGCCCAGAGCCAGTTGCCGCACCGTCGAGCCCACCGACCATACCAGCGAGCGCATGTCCGGCGCCCAGTCCATATAGTCCGCCCCGATCGCCGTAATCCGCCGCGCACCGGACGCCGGATCGCTCACCGTGACGGTCGGCGCCTCGCCCTGCTTCGCCTCCGGCACCGGGACGAGGTACAGCTGCGAGGCATAACGGACCAGCGCGGTTCGGCCATCCGCGCTGAGCTGCGCGTTCTTCAGCGGCGCGGGCGCGTCGAAATACTGGCTGTCGGGCCGCGCGACCAGCTTGACCAGATGGCGGGCCGCGTCCCCAGCCGATGCTGCGCCGTCAACCGGGTGCGAGGAAATCCAGCCATCGGCATAGTAGCGCACCCGCCCCGGATCAGCATCGCGCCGCAGGTCCATCGCCGCCCCGACACTGCCGAGCGAGGTCATCACGCCCCCGTCGGCCGGCACGCGCACCAGCGAGGAAGGCATCGGCCCAAGGCTCTCGGCGGAGCGGTAGAGCCGGTCGTGCTGGCTGGCGCTGAAGGCCACCACGTCCCGGTTGCCCGCCAGAAACAGCGGTTCCGAGTAATAGGCCGCCTGCGACGTGATGCGGCGCGGCGCGGTCCTGCCATCGGCCGCCGCGACCCAGATATGGCCTGCGTCCTTCGCGGTCCAGGTAACGTAAGTGACAAAACGGCCATCGTCCGACCAGCTCGGCTGCCATGCGGAACCGGGCACCTCAAGGCGCCGGGGCTTGGCGCCCTTGCGGTTCTCGGCAATGTAGAGACGGCCCAGGGCGCCGAACACCACGCGCTTGCCGTCCGGCGAAAGACGCGGCGTCTGGATCACGCGGACATGGACGGGGCCCTGATCGATGCGGTGCTGGCGCCGCAGGTCCGGCCCCATCTCGTGCCGGACGTGCGCCTCGAAGGGGATGTCCGCCAGCGACCCGCTCGCGATGTCGAGCCGCTTCAGACCGCCGCCCTGCCCAAGGTATATGCTGCGATCGTCGGCGGAAAACACCATGCGGGGCAGCAGGTCCACATAGTATCCGCCGGACTGGCCGTCCGGGTCCAGCGGACCATGAACCACGCGGTCCGAGCCGTCCTCAAGGTCTCGTAGATGCAGGACGGTCTGCTGGCCCTCATGCGTGGCATAGGCCAGCAAACGGCCGTCATGCGACAGTGCCGGGCGCATGGCACCGCCGGGCGTGGTCATGAAAGCCTGCTGCTGGCGGGTCGCCAGATCGAAGCGCACGATCGTCCAGTGCGGCAGCGCCCCGCTGGTCCATGTGGTTCCCGCCTTGGTGGCGTAGTACAGGCTCCTGCCGTCGGGCGAGGCGACCACGCCCATCGCATTGCGCCGCTCCGGGTGAGGATCATCGCCGTTCGGCTGCGCCTTGACCAGCACTTCGCGAGCACCGCTCGCCACGTCGAACGACAGCAGCTCGAACGCCAGCACACCCCAGATCATGCGCGACACGTAAAGCGTCCTTCCATCTGGCGACCATGCCGGCGAGCCGTAGTGCGGCGCCCCGCTCTCGTCTTTCGACACGCGGCGAGCGTTGCTGCCGTCGGCATCCGCGATCCACAGGTTGTCACGCCCGTCACGATCGCTGACGAAGGCGATATGGCGGCCGTCCGGCGAAAACACCGGCTGGGTGTCGAAGGCGGCGCCGGTCATCATCGGCCGGGCCCTCCCCCCTTGCACGGGGAGGGCATAGATATCGCCGAGCAAGTCGAACAGGATGGTGTTGCCATCCGGCGCGACATCAAGCGCGGGCCAGGTGACTTGCCGGGTATCGTATTCGATCACCCGCCCGGTCAACGGCGGTAACGTATCCGCCCAAGCCGCCGGGCTTGCAAGCAGCGCCGCGGCCGTCACGATCGCCGAATTCGCCAACCACCTGTTCACCGCATCACCTTTCACGTCATAAATCGGGGCACATTCCATTGCGGTCCGGGCACCGCCCGCAAAACATCCAGTTTGCATCCGGCGAGGGGACCATTGCCGGCGTGCCGGATCGGCCGGTCAGACCGTGCTGAGGAGCAGGCTGGTCTCGCTGTTGAGCACCCCGTCGATCATGCGCACCTGCCGCAGCACGCGATCGAAATCCGAGAGGCTCGCCGCACGGATGTCGGCGACCAGATCCCAGCTACCGTTGGTTGTGTGCAGGGTGCGAATCTCGACGATCCCCCGCAGCTTGCGGATGACCTCGGTCGTCGATTTTCCCGTGATTTCGATCAGCATCACCGCACGGACCGACAAGTCGTCGTAATCGTCCCGGACGCGGATGGTGAAACCCAGCAACGTCCCGGTATCGACCATCCGGTCCAGACGGCTCTGCACGGTGCCGCGCGCCACACCCAGGGCATCCGCCATCCTGGACAGGGACGCGCGCCCGTCCACCCGCAGATAACTGATTATGCGCCGATCGAGATCATCGGGGATGAATTTTGCAGACACCACGCAGCAGCACTTTCATTCATGCAATTTGCCTAATTGGACTATAAAAATTCTCCAAAATTGGGCGAATTGCAAGGCAACCTTGCCATTTATACCAACAGCGTGCCGCCTTACGATCCGTCCGGATCACTTCCCAAAGGACAGAATTCATGGCCCCGCCTCCTTCCCCCCTCGCCTTCATTCCCTTCGTCAGCGTCGAGAACATGATGCGCCTGGTGCATCATTTAGGGATCGAGACCATGCTGCGTGAACTCGCCGACGCGATCGAGGCGGACTATCTGCGCTGGCCCATGTTCGAAAAGACCGCCCGGCTGGCCTCCCATTCGGACGAAGGCGTGATCGAACTGATGCCGACTTCGGATGGAGAGGCTTTCGCCTTCAAGTACGTGAACGGTCACCCGAGCAACATCGCCAGGGGCCTGCAGACGGTTGCCGCGTTCGGCCTGCTGGCGCGCGTCGACACCGGCTACCCATTGCTCCTGGCCGAGATGACCCTGCTAACGGCCCTGCGCACCGCCGCGACTTCGGCGATGGTCGCGCGCAAGCTCGCCCCGGCGGACTCGCGCGTCATGGCAATGATCGGCAACGGCGCGCAGGCGGAATTCCAGGCGCTGGCGATGAAGGCCATTGTCGGCATCGAGGAAGTGCGCCTGTTCGATATCGACCCCGCCGCCACCCGCAAGGTCGCGCTCAATCTGGAAGGGTCCGGTCTCGGCGTAGTCTCCTGCGAAACCTCGCAGGAGGCGATCGAGGGCGCGCAGATCGTGACGACCTGCACCGCCGACAAGGCCTATGCCACGATCCTTTCCGACAACATGGTCGGCGCCGGCATCCACATCAACGCCATCGGCGGAGACTGCCCCGGCAAGACCGAACTGCACAAGGACATCCTGTCGCGCGCCTCGACTTTCGTCGAATTCGAGCCCCAGACCCGCATCGAAGGCGAGATCCAGCAGATGGCAGCTTCCTATCCCGTGACCGAGTTCTGGAAGGTCCTGAACGGCGAGGCGCCGGGACGTGCCGATGCCCGGCAGATCACCCTGTTCGACAGCGTCGGTTTCGCGGTGGAGGACTTTTCGGCGCTGCGCTATGTACTGGGCAAGCTGGAAGGCACGCAATTCTTCCAGCAGTTGGACATCCTTGCCGATCCCGACGATCCCCGTGACCTGTTCGGCATGCTTCAGCGCGCCGCCGCCTGACGGGGAAAGCACGCGCCTGGACCCGCACTTCAATGTGATATTGGACCTTTACGGCTCCAATATCACGGCGAAGAAGCGGCCGCGTTCGATACTGGAGAATGAGAATGGGCGATACGATCCTCGAACGCGTGACCATGGACCGCAGGACGGTTCTGGCAGCGACCCCCGTGGTGCTTGCCGCCGGCACCACGCCCGCTCTCGCCGGAGCGCGGCCGAACGGCTCGGGTCCGGGCGATATCGTCACGATGACCGCAACCGACCTTTCCGCCGCGATCCATCGGCGCGATCTCTCCAGCCGTGAAGTGATGGCCGCGCATCTGGCCCATATCGACAAGCTGAACCCGCGTTTCAATGCCATCGTCTCGCGCGTGGATGGCGATGTGCTGCTGCGACAGGCGGCAGCGATGGACGAGGATGCCGCCGCCGGCCGCTTCCACGGTCCTCTTCATGGGTTCCCGCATGCCGTGAAGGACACCGCCCCGGTCAAGGGCATACGCACGACGCAAGGATCGCCGCTCCTGCGCGGCAATATCCCGACCGCCGACAGCCTCGTGGTGGCGCGGATGCGTCAGGCCGGCGCCGTGTTCATCGGCAAGACCAACGTTCCCGAATTCGCCTTGGGCTCGCACAGTTTCAACCCCGTGTTCGGGACCACCCACAATGCCTATGCCCACGGCCGTGCGGCCGGTGGCAGCACCGGCGGCGGCGCGGTCGCGCTGGCACTGCGGATGGTGCCTGTGACCGATGGCAGCGACTTCGGCGGCTCGCTGCGGAACCCGCCCGGCTGGAACAATGTCTTCGGCCTGCGCCCCTCGTTCGGCCGCGTCCCCTCAGTCCCCAACACCGACTTTTTCTGGCAGAACTTCGCGACATCGGGGCCGCTTGGCCGCACGGTGGCGGATCTCTCCATGCTGCTTTCGGTCCAGGCGGGTGGCGACAGGAGATCACCGTTCTCGCTTGGCGACGATCCCGCCATGTTCGCGCGGCCGCTTGACCGGGACTGGAAGGGCGGCAGGATCGGCTGGCTGGGCGATCTCGACGGCGCCTTGCCGATGGAAGCGGGCATCCTCGACACATGCGCCAGGGCGCTCAAGGCCTTCGAGGCGATCGGCATGAAGGTAGAGGCGGCCAGGCTTGCCGAACGGGCGCCAGATATGTGGCGCACGGCGAAGATACTACGTCAGTGGTCGGTCGGTGCCGATCTCCAGGCGTTCTACGACGATCCGGCCAAGCGCGCGCAGATGAAGCCCGAGGCGATCTGGGAAGTAGAGGGCGGCATGAAGCTGACAGGCCCGCAACTGGCCGAGGCATCTGCCGGGCGAACCCGCATCTATCAGGCCTTCGACGCCGCCTTCGAACATTTCGACTTCCTTGTCCTGCCCACCGCGCAAGTCTTCCCTTTCGACGTCAAGGAGCGCTGGCCCACGCAGATCGCGGGGAAGCCGATGGACAGCTACCACCGCTGGATGGAAGTCACCCTGCCCGCGACGATGGCCGGATTGCCTGCACTCGCCGTTCCCGCGGGCTTCGGCGGCGCACTGAAGCTTCCCATCGGCCTCCAGATCATCGGGAAGCGACACGACGACCTGGGCGTTCTTCAGGTGGGTCACGCTTACGAGAAGGCATCCCCCTGGATCGCCTCCACGCCGCCGCCGGCACTGCACGGCAGAGGCTGATAATCCCGGGCCATCATCGAAGTCGTGGACACGTTCGCTGCCAGCGGTGGCAGCAAGCTCAGCGGCGCTGATGATTTCCGAGCACCTGCATGATGAGCGGGCGAATGCGGCTTCGAACGCCCTCTCCCGCTCATCATGTTTACGGATGCTTATCTCGCGGATCGCGCAGGTTTGCGGAAACGCGTGCGAAAATCGGTGAGGTCGATCGTGAAATCGTCCGCCTTCATATATTCCTCATCTGTCAACTTGGGCTTTTCATCGGCCTTGTACCACTTGGCATAGTCAGACGCGTCCACGCTATTGACCTTGTAATGCGTCGAATAGGTTCGCACTTTCACCTGCGGCACCTTCAGGGCGAGGTCGAAAGTCATCAGGCGCAACCAGCCGTCGCCGATTCCCATGCCTGGCTCCAGCTTTGCCCCGGCATCCTTGGCAGTCTGCGCACGGTCCTGATAGTCTGCCAGCACCTGGTAGACCGGATGGCCGAATTTATTGAAGTCCGTGCGGAAGGCTTGCGCGTGTTCGTGTCCGCAGAGCACCATGAATATCTGATCATGCTGACTGAGGAGCTTGTCCCAAATCATCTGGGGGCTGTTATCCTCCGGATCGGCGGCTGCGTTGTCGATGATCGGATTGGCCAGACGTTCGCCGGCGGTGTCCAGGAAGTCATGCATCGAAACGATGGTCGGCAGGCCGGGATATCTGGCGATCACGTCCGCCGCCCACTTCAGCGAGGCATTGGGTGCATCGAACTGCAGGCCGATGTGCAGGAAGCGATAGCCGCCGGCCGTGAAAATCTGCGCACTGTCGGCACCGTCGTCATGGCTGGCGACATACCACGACTGGTCCTTGAAGTACTGCGACTGGTCCGAGAAGACCTTCTTCCAGTTCGACAGGCCACCCGAATGCAGCATGCCTACATCCGCCGCGCTGCGGACCTGCGCGGCCGGCGGATGGTTCCAATCCGTCCACATCGCATCATAGTCGTGATTGCCCGGCACGACCGAGAACGGCACTTTGCCCGCAATCATGTCCCAGCCCTGGCGGACTGTCGGCATTTCGACAGTGTGGACCTTCTCGGTCGGCGCGAAGTGGGCATCCATCATCGGGTTGGGGGCGCGCTTGAAGCCACGAGCCGCGTGGGCCGGATCGATCATGAGCGACTGGTGCTGCCAGTTGTCGCCCAGACCGTCCACGAAAGCGATATCGCCGCCGGCGCTCTTCAGGTTGGCGGCGACAAAGGCCATCTGGTCGAGGAACATCTTGCTGGCGTCGAATGCAAAGCCCTCACCGGTCTGGTGGGTGTAGTCGACATAGTTCTGCGTATCGGGGATTACCGCGATGGTGAAGCTGTCGTCGGCCTTGTCTGCGGCTGTCGCAGGCGCGCAAGCAAGCGCCACACCGGTAAGGCAAGTGCAAAGGGCGAGCAGGCGGGAAAGCGTTTTCATGATTCCATGGCTCCGAGAGATGTCAGGAAAGGTCAGAACGAGAAGCGCAGCGTCGCGCCGTAAGTCGCCGGATCGCCGAAGAAGGCAACGTAAGTGCCCGGCAGGACCGAGCCGTAGTTGAAGTAATTGGTGGCGTACTTCTTGTCCGTGACGTTGCGGCCCCAGACCGAAAGATCCCAGTTGTCGTCGATGCGCACGCCCGCACGCAGGTTCAGCAGCCCGTAACCGCCAGTGCGGGTGAGCGCGGAATCGTCAAGCGAACCGAAGTATCTAGAACGATAGGAGAATTCGGCGCTGGCATAGCCGATGAGGCGGGAGGCGATTTCATGCTCGTAGGAGCCGTTGATACCGGCCGTCCACTTCGGAGCACCCGCAATCGGGCGGCCCGAGAGGTCGCAGGTCGCCTGTCCGGTCGTTTCGACAGGGCATGGGCCTTCGGTGTACTCGCGGTACTTGGCGTCATTGTAGGCGACGAAGCCATGGAGCGTGAATCCCCGTATCGGGCGCAACGTCGCTTCGGCTTCCACACCCTGCGTGCGGGCACTGCCGGCGTTCGTCAGAAGCTGCACGACCTGATCGTTCACCTCCATCAGGACGTTGGCCTGATAATTGCGGATATCGGTGCGGAACACATCAAGGTTGACGGTTAGCGCATGGTTGAGGAAGTCGCCCTTGATGCCGGCTTCATAACTGGTCGCCGTTTCCGGCTTCACTTTAAGCGCGTCGGCGCCAAGCCCTGAAGGCGGCAGCGTGGTGTTGAGACCGCCCGCCTTCTGCCCGCGCGAAACCAGCGCATAGACCATCACTTCAGGGTTGAAGCGGTAGTCGGTGCTGAACAGGAACGAAGGCGCCGTGTTGGAAATGCGCGCATGGATCGGTCCTGCCGCCTGCGAGGCGAGCGCAGCGACAGGATCGCCGGTCGCGGTGCTGACCGGCACCGGGCGGGTCACGTCTTCCTGCTTGGTTTCGTAAGTGACACGCAGGCCGCCAGTCACGTTCCAGTTCGGCGTCACATGCCAGTTGACCTGACCGAAGCCGGCGATGCTGTTGGTTTCCGGCGCGGCATGCGTATCCCAGCGCGTGCCGTTGTAGGCCAGCAGGGTCGCCAGCGCCGCCGAGTAAGGAGCATAGGCCTTGATCGTCGCGGTGGGCATGCCCGCCAGCCACGCCGCCGCATCCTCGCCATAGGAGACGTACTGCGTCGTATCGACCTTCTGATAGAAGTAATAGATACCCGCCACCGCATCGACGTTGCCCATGCGCGGGAAGGCCAGACGGACTTCCTGCGTAAACTGGTCGTTCTTGATGTGATAACCGCCGTACATGACATCGGCGCTGCTGCCTTCGGTGTCCGAGGCGCTGTCGTATTGCCAATAGCGATAGGCGGTGAGCGACGTCAGCGTGAAGCCACTGCCGAAGTTCCAGTTGATTTCGGCGGAGCCCGCTCCCTGACGGGTGCCAGTGCTGTATGGGCCGGCGGCAGCGGTGGTAAGACCATCCGGATCAATCGCGAGCGTGGCGCCGGTGGCGTCCAGCTTGGTCTGGATAACGGATGGGGTAAGACCCCAGCTCGGGATCACAGTGACCGCCCCCGAACTTTGCTGCTCGCGCGCATATTCACCGATCAGCCGGATGCTGAGATCGGCGGAAGGTTTGTAGAGAAGCTGCAAACGCGCACCGCGCCGCCCAAGATCGCTGACCTTGTCGCCGTTGGTGATGTTCTTGACGATACCGTTGCGCGTGGTGTCATAGCCGGTCAGGCGGAAAGCGAGATTGTCGCTGATCGGGCCGGTGACGGTGCCCTGGTACTGCTGGTAGTTGAAGCGCCCGTTCGTCACTGCCCCTCGGCCACCCCAATCGAACTGCGGCAGTTCGGTGGTGATGTTGACAGCGCCTGCGGTCGTATTCTTGCCGAACAGCGTTCCCTGGGGACCGCGCAGCACTTCGACTTGCGCAATGTCGATCAAGTCGCTCGCCGCCATGCCCGGACGGCCCAGGTAGATGCCGTCGATGAAGACACCCGCGCTGTTCTCCAGCCCGTCGCTGCCCGGATTGTTGCCGATGCCGCGGATCGAGATGCTGGTCTGGTGACCGTTGGTGACGACGACATTGGTGCTGGGGACGAGCTGGTTGAGGTCCTCCAACCGGATATGGTCATTGCGGCGCAGGTCCTCCGCGCCAATGGCGGTGATGGCGAGCGGAACGTCCCCGATCTTTTCCTTCACCTTGCGGGCGGTGACGACGATGGCGTCGCCGGACCCATCTTCCGCCGGGAGGGACTGTGCAGGAACCTCCCCGGCATGGGCATGCCCGGCGCTGAGCGCCAGAACGCTTGAGAACAAGGCGAATTTTCCGATCACGACCCGAATCCCTTATTTACAATTCCGAAATACGATACGGACGTGTATCGTTATTATGTGACAGATTTGTGAGACTGAATTTGGTAGAAGGGCTGTCGATGAAGGACGAAACGGAAGCGCCGACACGCGGTCGAGGAAGGCCACGCGATGAAGAAAAGGACGTGGCCATTGCCGAGGCTACCTGGCGGATTCTCGCCGAAAAAGGGTATGAAGGGCTGACCTTTGAAGGCGTGGCGGAACTGGCTGGTTGCAGCCGTTCCACGCTCTATCGGCGCTTTGCCCACAAGGCCGAACTGGTCGAGGCGATACTTGGTCAGACATCGCGCCGGATCGAACCGAAGATCGACGAAACGATGAGCCCGCGCGAAATCCTGCTGGCCCACGCCCGCGCGCTATGCGTTTACATGGCCGGTCCGCGCGGCCCAGCGATGCTGATGATGTCGGTGAGTGCCGAACACCATGCCGACCTCTCCGCCGCCATCGCTCGCCACGGTACAAACGAGCAGGCATTCTACCTGCGCGAGCTGGAACGTGCCCGCCCCGGCACCAACGAACAGGTGCGCGACTTCGCTTTCAATACGCTGATCGGAAACATCATCTTCCATGTCGCGGTGCTGCGCACCACACTGACCGAACGGCAGATCGTCAGGCTGGTGGACGGCGCGTTGGCACTGCTGGAAATGGAACCGGGCTGATCGATGCCCCCCCGCCGATAAACGCCGCGATGTTCCATCGAACATGGCATACAGCCTAGGACGACCTGCCATCCTGCCCAAGGAACCGTGTTCGAGACTTGCGAACCGCGTGACGGGAAACCCCACAGGCAGGGTCGTCGTGCAGTTCGCAGTTCCAGATCTTGATCCACCGGCATCGGACCCCACAGCTTATCCGCCGCGCAACCCCCGCAATAGCGTCTGGCGGGCATGCGCCACGCGCGGATTGCGTAGAGCCGTAGGCAGCCAGACCAGCGAGTAGGGATTGGTCAATGGCGTAGAAGTCGGCGCGATCTTCACCAGACGTCCTTCGGCAATATATTCACGGCACATATAGTCAGGCAGAACCGACCAGCCCACATTGGCCTGCAACATCTGACGTAGCACTCGCAAATCCGGGCTCGTCAAACCCGGCGATGTATCGACATGTCCCAGGCGCTGATGCCGCAGCCACGTGTCGATCAGTGGACGGTCCAGATTATAGGCCACCATGACCTCTCCCCTGAGCCCCGCTTCCAGCGATGATGCCGCCTTTATGCGGGCGGCAACCTGCGGTGCGGCTACGGCATGAACCGGCTCGTCACGGATGATTTCGCTGTGCAGACGAGCGTCGACGATGGGATAGGCCGAAACCCCCAGATCGAAATGCCCCTCCAACAACATCTGCTGCACCAGATCACGATGCGCCGGTTGCAGCCGCACCCGCATCCCGGCCGCAATCAACGAGGGCAGATGCTGCACGATCTCTTCAGCGATAAAATCGGCATGACCGATGATGCGGATCACCCCGGCCAGATCGGACGAGCGTGCCCGCGCCTTGCCCATCGCCTCTTCCGCCCGGTCGAGCAGGTCGCCCAGGTCCTGCGCGAGTTCGTCAGCGGCCATGGTAGGCTCCACTCCGCGCGACCGGCGCTCGAACAGGGTGCGGCCGAATGCCACTTCCAATCCGGCGATGTGCTGCGAAACGTTGGATTGGGTGAGAGCCAGGCTGCGCGCCGCGCCGGAAATAGAGCGCAAACGGTAGACTTCGACAAAGGTGCGCAGGCGAACAAGGGACATGGGTAAAGTTCCATCAGATTTCTGATGGCTGCTTGCACTAGCCTTGTGAGTCAATGCCTGCAACTCCGTCTAGAAGGGCGGCAACGGAAACGACCCGGCGCTTCGAAGGAGCCCCCATGCTGACCAAGACACTCTACACCACCGCCGCGACCTCCTCGGGGGGCCGGGATGGCCGCGCCCGCACTGCGGATGGCTCTCTGAATGTCTGGCTCGACATGCCGGTCGAACTGGGCGGGCGCGGCCATGGCAACAACCCCGAACAGCTCTTCGCTGCCGGCTACTCCGCCTGCTTCCTCTCCGCGATGAAGAGCATCGCCGGATCACTCGACATGAAGGTGCCCGCAGAAACCACGGTGACCGCCACTGTCGGCATCGGCCCGCTGGCGACGCAGGGCTTTGGCCTGTCGATCGCGCTGACCGCAGACCTGCCTGGCGTGGAGCGCGCCGCCGCCCAGCGGCTCATCGAGGCTGCCCATGAGGTCTGCCCCTATTCCAACGCCGTGCGCGGCAACATCGACGTCGCCCTGACGCTGGCCTGAAATCTGCGAGACACACCATGACCGACCATTTCAACGATCTGAGCAACATCCTGCGGGCCATGAAGAAGGCGCATCTCGCCGCCGGCCCCGCCAGCCCCACCCTGCGCCGCGACCGCCTGCAACGCGCCGCGCGCCTCATCACCGACCACCGCGCCGCTCTGGTCAGCGCCATCAGCGCCGATTTTGGCAACCGCGCCGCCTACCACACGCTGGCCACCGATATCGCGACCACCGCGGCCGGGCTGCACCACAGCGCCGCCCATGTTGACCAGTGGATGGAACGCGAAAGCGCCCCGGTCACCGACCCTGCCGTGGCCGCATGGATCGAACCGCAACCGCTGGGGGTGGTGGGCATTGTCAGCCCATGGAACTTCCCGATCAATCTGGCCTTTGCTCCGCTGGCCGGCGTCTTCGCGGCGGGCAATACGGCTCTGATCAAGCCCTCCGAGTTCACGCCGCACACCTCGGACCTGATTGCGCGTCTGGTTGGCGATGCGTTCGACGCCGATGAGTTAGGCGTGGTGATCGGCGGACCTGATGTGGCGCAGGCCTTCACATCGCTGCCCTTCGACCATCTGGTGTTCACGGGCAGCACGTCGGTCGGTCGCCATGTGATGCGCGCCGCGGCGGAAAATCTGGTGCCGGTGACGCTGGAACTGGGTGGGAAATGCCCGGTGGTGGTGGACGATGGTTTCGACATCGCTACGGCGGCAGAGCGCACCCTGACGGTCAAAACCTTCAATGCCGGGCAGATCTGCCTCTCGCCTGATTATGTGATGATGCCACAGGATGCCGTGGAGGGGTTCGTGGCATCGGCCAAGGCTTTCATGACGCGCGCCTTCCCGGCCATTCAGGCCAATGACGAGTACACCTCGATCATCGCTCAGCGTCATTTCGACCGGCTCCTCGACCTTATCGCCGATGCGCAAGCCAAGGGCGCGACCATCGTGCCGCTCAACGCCGTCGGAGAGCCCGTGCATGACGCCGCCACGCGCAAGATAGCCCCCGTGCTGATCCTGAACGCGACCGAAGACATGCGCGTGATGCAGGAGGAGATCTTCGGTCCGCTGCTGCCGGTCGTCGCCGTGGACGTGGACCAGGCCATCGCCCGCATCAACGCCCATGACCGACCGCTGGCCGCCTACCTGTTCAGCGACCGCGAGCCCGTGCAGGAACGCTTCGCCGCCTCGGTCACCTCTGGCGCCCTGGTCATCAACGACATCATGTCGCATGCCTCCATCGAAAGCCTGCCTTTTGGCGGCGTGGGAGCCTCAGGCATCGGCGCTTACCACGGGGTGCATGGCTTCCGCCGGTTCAGCCATTTCCGCCCCACCGTGCGGCAGTCTGTCGAAGGGCTGAGCGGACTGCGGTTGCGCGCTCCTTACGCCGACAAAAAGGCTGCGCTGGAAACTATACTGAGCCCGAAGAACTGAAACACATCCCATTCATTCCTTCCGCATCCGGTGCGATGAAGCGCCGGGCGGACAAGAGAGGTGAACACACATGAAAATCCTTATGGTCCTGACCAGCCATGACGCGCTGGGCGATACGGGCAAGAAGACCGGCTTCTGGCTGGAGGAATTCGCTGCCCCCTATTACACCTTCCTCGACGCCGGGGCCGATATCACCGTCGCCTCGCCCGCCGGCGGCCAGCCCCCGCTCGATCCCAAGAGCGATCTGCCCGATTTCCAGACGCCGTTGACCGCGCGCTTCAAGGCCGACCCGGCAGCGCAGGCGGTTCTGGCGTCCACCGTGAAGCTGGAAACGGTGAAGGAAGAGGATTTCGACACGGTGTTCTACCCCGGCGGCCATGGGCCCCTGTGGGATCTGGCCGAGAGCGAACTCTCGATCGCCCTGATCCAGAGCTTCGCCAAGGCCGGCAAGCCACTCGGTCTGGTGTGTCATGCGCCGGGCGTCTTGAAGAATGTTAAGGCCGTCAACGGCGAACCCTTCGTGAAGAGCCGCACCGTTACAGGCTTCACCAATGGCGAGGAAGAAGCCGTGGAACTGACCGATGTGGTGCCCTTTCTCATCGAGGACACCTTCATCGCGCAGGGCGCCGATTACCGCAAAGGCCCTGACTGGGCGCCCTTCGTGGTGCAGGACGGCACGCTGGTCACCGGCCAGAACCCGGCCAGCAGCGAGGATGTGGCCAAGGCCCTGATCGCCATGGTCGCCTGACCCGCGCCTGACGCCGCCCACGCAAGTGGCGGCGTCAGGCCCATCTCTCTATGCGATAGAATTCTTCGGCCACAGCAATGTCTCGTGACTGGAGATTCTAGCTGGCGATCAGGAAAAACGCTTCGCGCCGGCGACGCAGAGGATGACGATGACGGTCGACGCGATCATCGTCCATGCAACCGGCTCTCCGAGAACAACACCCGCAAGGAGCAGCCCGAAGAAGGGCTGTAGGAGTTGAAGCTGGCCAACGCCGGCAATGCCGCCGATGGCAAGACCGCGATACCAGAACACGAAACCCAGCATCATCGAGAAGACCGAGACATAAGCGAAGCCGGACCAGGCACGCCAGCCAATGTCGCCCAAGCTAATTGGCATGGTAGCGAAAGCTATGATGGCCATGACCGGCAACGAGAGGAGCAAAGCCCAGCTTATGACCTGCCATCCCCCAAGGCGCCGTGAAAGTGACGCACCTTCGGCATAGCCCAGCCCGCATAGCACGATCGATGCTAACATCAGCAGGTCTCCGGTCAGCGAACCGCCTGCGCTGTAGTACAGGGCGAAACCGGCCACCGAAGCAGCTCCGATCGTCGAGAAAAACCAGAAGGCGGGTTTCGGGCGTTCGCCACCGCGCAGTACGCCGAAGATGGCCGTGGACAGTGGAAGCAGCCCCACGAAAACCACCGAATGCGCAGCCGTGATGTGCTGGAGGGCAAGACCGGTCAGAAGCGGAAAGCCGAGGACCACGCCGATCGAGACGATGGCGAGGGGCAGCAGGTCGGAGCGCGCAGGCCGCTCCTGCCGGAGTGCCATGAGGAAGACAGCGCCGAGCAGCGCCGCGATGACGGCACGTCCCGATGTCACGAACAGGGGCGTGAAATCCGCGACGGCGAGACGCGTCGCCGGCAGAGACCCGCTGAAGATGATGACGCCCAGGATGCCGCTGCCCCAACCGGCTGTAGTCCGTTCCATGATTCCTCGCTTTCGCGATCGGACTATCCGGAAAGGTCTGGCCAAGGCAGGGACAATTCCATACAAAACTCGGTAACTGTATGTCCAAAAACTACCGTACAATCAAAAGGGCATGATAATGGTCCGGCTGCGTCGCGGAACCCGAACCGAAGCACTCATGGATGCAATCCGTGCGAAGATCGCAAGCCGCGCGATCGGCCCCGGGGATCGGCTGCCCTCTGTCCGCGGGTTTGCCGAGACGATGTCCGCGTCTCCATCCACCGTGGTCGAGGCCTATGACCGATTGGCGGCCGAGGGGGTTATCACCGCGCGTCGAGGCTCAGGCTTTTACGTGACGGGAGGCAGTATCCCACCGATGTCGGTCAGCGAGATGGGGCCACGCCGCGACCGGGCCGTTGACCCATTCTGGATTTCCCGCCAATCGCTCGACGCCGATACTTCCATGGTCAAGCCGGGCTGCGGATGGCTTCCAACGGACTGGATGCCCAATGCAGCACTCCGCAAGGCGTTGCGATCGCTGGCACGCGGCGAGGATGCGCTGCTGACCGAATATGGCAGCGCGCGTGGTTCCCCGGCGCTGCGCCGTCTGCTTCTCGGTCGTTTCGCCGAAGAGGGAATAGAAGCGAGCGCTGACCAGGTTCTGCTGACCGGATCCGGCACGCAGGCCATTGATCTGATCTGCCGCTATCTGCTGCATCCCGGCGACACAGTGCTGGTCGACGACCCCGGCTATTTCAATTTCCAGGCGCTGCTCCGCGCTCACCGTGTGAAGCTGGTCGGCATTCCATACACGCCCACCGGTCCCGACATAGCGGCATTCGAGGCGGCGCTGATTGCACATACGCCAAGGCTCTATATTACCAACTCCGCGCTCCACAATCCAACCGGGGCCAGTATTTCCCACCAGTCGGCGCACCGACTGCTGAGCGCTGCCGAAGCCCATAACCTCACGATCGTGGAAGACGATATCTTCGCCGATTTCGAACCATCGCCGTCGCCGCGTCTTGCCGTTCTGGACGGGCTCGACCGGGTCATCCGCATAGGAAGCTTCTCCAAGACACTCTCCGCATCCGTGCGCTGCGGCTATATCGCTGCGCGTCGCGACTGGATCGAGGGGTTGATTGATCTTCAGGTTGCGACGAGCTTCGGCGGGCCCAGTCCGGTGGCAACAGAGTTGATCGCCGATGTGCTGGCGGGTGGAAGCTACCGAAAGCATATGGCCGAACTCCGACAGCGATTGGCACAGGCGCGGGACCGCACCGCCGCACGTTTGGCGAAGCTGGGAATCGTGCCATGGCTCATGCCGCGAGGTGGCTTCTATCTATGGTGCCGGCTGCCTGGAGACCTTGATTCTGCGGATATCGCCCGGCACTGTCTGGAGGCTGGCATAGTGCTGGCCCCGGGCAACGTATTCAGCGTATCGCAGTCTGCGGCGCCGTTCATGCGTTTCAACGTGGCGCAGTCTGACGACCAACGGGTAGAGGACGCCCTCATTCAGGCATTGGATCAATCCGGCCGACAAGGGTGAAACTGCGGCATACGTCATTCGCAAGCTGAAATTGCCGGGACCGTTCCGAGAGATACAGGGACTGGTTCGAGACCTTCCGGTATTCCAGAATACTTGCCATCCACGCTGACGGAACGCTGGCGCCCGCGCGCGTGGATGCCTCCGAGATTGCAAGGTAATTTTCTGACTTTGCTCGGCAGAGCGCTTCATCAGTCGTGTGTCAGGCCTCCGATGTGGCTTGCTGACGCCAAGGGCCGTTATGCAGTTCGAACGATCCGGGCCACATCGGTTCAGCGAGCTTGGTTTGCTCTGGCACTGTGACTGGTTAGCCGTATCGTGAACATTGAAGTCCTTGCCGCATAGTATCAGTCGATCTCCTTGTCGGGACCGAGGCCCCGAGCGCTATGGCAGTTACGCCATCACGCCAAACGGTAGTCTTCCTCGCGGGTCATCATCGCCCAGATTGTCCGCGCCATTTTGTTTGCCAGTGCTACGGCGAACACCATCCTGGGCCGGCGAGCCATCATGCGGCCCAGCCAGTTGTCGGGGAGAATGCCTTTGCGCGCGATCCATCGTGTCCTGCTCATCGCACCGACGACGAGAAGTTTGCGAATGCCGATTTGACCCATTCGGACAGGGTGTCGATATGCTCGAGGTAGAGGCCTGCGATCTCCCGGATACTGGAAGGCACGTCGACATCCTCGTCGTCCATGGCTGCGCGGATTTCCTTCAGATGAGGAATCCCTTGGGGGAACACCAGGCCGAACTCGGCCAAGTGTCCTCGTAGCGCGTTGATAGTCTGCGTTCGCTGGCTCACAAAACATTGATGGGTGCGATAGGCCACAGCCCTCGCCTGATGTTCCGCGCTTTTGACCGCAACGAAATGCAGGTTCGGGCGTACAGCGGCTTCGGCAATGGCCGCCGCGTCTGCAGCGTCGTTCTTCTGCCGCTTCACGAAAGGCTTCACGTAGATTGGCGGGATCAGCCGAACCTCATGACCTTCTGGGTGTCAGATACGAAGTCGAGGCTCCAGCGCTGGTTTGGCCCTGTGGCATCGTCATGGATGCTCGCGTGCCTAAGGCCCTCTTGCGGCCACCGCGCCGGCGCACCTGTAGGCGTTCCTCTCGATACAGCCGCCGAAACTTCTTGTGGTTCATTGTCCATCCTTCTCGGCACAGCAGCCAGTGCAAGCGGCTATAGCCAAACCGGCGAGGCAGCCCGGCCAACTCGCGGATGCGTGCCCGTGCCGCAGCATCGTCCGGTCGGCGGCTGTCGTAGCGCACGCTCGTTCGATCTACGCCCAGAGTCTCGCAAGCCCTGCGCCGGCTCACCTCGGAAACCTCCTGGAGATGACCCACCGCCTGACGCTTCGCTCCAGGCGTCAGAACTTTTTCAGGCTGATCTCCTTGAGCATGGCGTTATCCTGCATCGCATCAGACAGAAGACGCTTCAGCCGAGCGTTCTCCTCTTCCAGCGAACGCAGCCGCCGGGCTTCGGAGACATCCAGGCCGCCATTCCGGCCTCCTGCTCCTTCAACACCGCGATGATCTGTTCCTCGCTGAACCTGCTCCGCTTCATAGCCATCCGAATCCAAGGGCAGGACTCTACTCAAATCTGGAGGAAATCCACGGGCTCAGACCAGCTGGAGCTTTGCGCGCCATCGAGTTGACGCCACCCCATTTTTCAACGCTGCCCAGTGTCTGATCCGAGCAAATGAGGTGATGCTTGGGCGCTATGCCGAGATGACGAAATCATGCTTGCCAGATGGGGCTAATGGCGGCTTGATCCGGCGATGACCAATCGCCCTACAAAGTCGGTGCGCCCTGTCGATCAGGTTGCAGCCGGGAAGGCCTATTTTGCCGATCTGGGGCTTGATGTGAGCCACTTCGGCGCGATCTGGCACTTGTTCAAGGTGGGCCAGCTCATGGGGATCGACCTCAACCAGATAAGCGGGCAACATGGCCTGAGCATTGCCGACTTCCACCTGCTCAGCGCCCTGATGATGAACGATCCAGTGCCGATGCGGGCAACCGATCTCGCCATCGCTCTCAACGTCACGAACGCTGCGCTGTCGGGTCGGGTCGCCAGGCTGGCGGAGCGGGGGCTGCTGACTTGCACGGAAGCGGCCGCCGATCGTCGCACGAAGATGTTGCTGCATACCAGCAAAGGGGCCGAGAAGGTGCGCTGCATCGGCAGCGACCTCGAGCATGCCGGACGGTTCGTGCATCACTATCGGCAGTTGCCGCAGGGCGATCGCGACGCACTGGAGCGGATCATCGCACAGTTGCACACGATGATGGACCGTGATTTTCTGCCGGTCACGCGGGGGGATAGTTAAGGGGTTGAACAATCCGGGATTGATACCGGCCGAGGGCATCGGCCAGGAAGCGGCCATCTTGCCGCAACACTGGATCACGCCCCATGGCCTGCAATGCCGACGTTCTTTTCCGCCCCCTGCGCATCGGGTCGATGACCCTGAAAAACCGCATTGTCATGGCGCCGATGACGCGCGGTTTCGCCATCGATGGAGCTGTCGGCGCTGCGCATGCCAACTATTATCGCAAGCGCGCTGAAGGCGGCGTGGGGCTAGTCGTGACCGAAGGCGTCGTGGTGGACCGGCCGGCCTCTCGGAACGAGCCCAATGTGCCCAGGTTCTACGGCGACGATCTGGAAGGATGGGGTGATGTCGTCGGCGCGGTCCATGGTGCCGGCGGTGCGATAGCGCCGCAGATCTGGCACACTGGCGCGGTCCGGAGCAGCAGTATGGATTGGGAACCTGACTTCACGGTGGAAAGCCCTTCGGGCCTTATCGCACCGGATCAGGCACGCGGCGACACCATGAGCGAGGAAGCCATTGCCGATACCGTCACCGCCTTTGCCCGGGCGGCAGCGGATGCCAAGCGTCTCGGCTTCGATTGCGTGGAAGTCCATGGCGCCCATGGTTACCTGGTCGACCAGTTCTTCTGGGCAGGTACCAATCTGCGCGATGACCGCTATGGCGGCCCCACACTGAAGGAGCGGTCGCGCTTCGCGGCTGAGATCATTGCCACGATCCGCGCCGAGGTCGGGCCCGATTACCCGCTGATCCTGCGCGTCAGCCAGTGGAAGCAGCAGGACTACAGCGCACGCCTGACACAGACCCTCGAAGCGATGGCGGACTGGCTCGTACCGCTGGTCGAAGCCGGTGTGGATGTGCTGCACTGTTCGCAGCGCCGGTTCTGGGAGCCCGAGTTTCCGGAAGCGGACGGCGCGCAGGGCCTCAACTTCGCAGGATGGGCGAAGAAGCTGACCGGTGCACTGACGATAAGCGTCGGATCGGTTGGGCTGGACGGCGATTTCCTTCAGGTATTCAAGGGCCAGCATTCTGAGCCTGCAAGCATCGACAGTCTGGTCGAACGCATGGAGCGTGACGAGTTCGACATGATCGCGATCGGCCGCGCGCTGATCACCAATCCCGACTGGGCCCACAAGGCACAGACCGGCCGGTTTGACGAAATGGTTCCCTTTTCAACGGATGCCCTCGCGCAATTCGTCTGACGCGCAGGCGGGTGATCGAGCTGCCGTTAGACCGCAATCGGAGAGAGATGATGAAATTCGAAACCGCAGACCTGACCCCGCGCATCGGCACGGAGATCAAGGCCAGCAAGCAGGATCTGCTCCAAGGGGGCCTGGGCGAGGATATACGGGAACTGCTGGAACAGCGCGGGGTTCTGCTGTTTCGCGAACTGAACCTGACCGATGACGAGCAACTCGCTTTCGCCCGGACCCTCGGCGAGGTGATCGACCAGGGCATGAAGGGCATCTACAAGATTTCGCTCGATCCCGCGCTGAATGACACCGCCGATTACCTCCATGCCACTGTCCACTGGCATGTCGACGGTGCTCAGGACATGGTGCCAACACGGGCTTCGCTGCTGACCGCGCGCGTATTGTCCAGAATCGGCGGCCAGACCGAATTCGCCAACACTTACGCCGCCTATGACGATCTCCCGGCAGATCGAAAGGCAGAGGCGGACAGCCTGCGCGTGGTCCACTCGCAGGAATACATCCAGCGCGCGATGCATCCCGATCCGAGCGAGGCGCAACTGGCTCGCTGGCGCGAGCACCCTGAACAGGTTCATCCGATGGTCTGGACGCATCGATCGGGGCGCAAGTCCTTGCTGCTGGGCCTCACCGCTGGCCGCATCGACGGGATGAGCGAGGAGGAAGGCCGCAGGATCATCGATGACATGCAGGCATGGGCCACCCAGCCGCAATTCGTCTATCGCCACGAATGGACATCGGGTGACCTGATCATTTGGGACAATACCGGCGTGATGCACCGCGTCGAGGCCTATTCGGCCGACAGTGGCCGCCTGCTCAGCCGGACGACCCTTGTCGGTGAAGAACCCATCGCCTGAACACGGGAGACCCTACCGATGCCTGCCTATATCATTGTCTATCGCGAAAGCCCTGTGCGGGACGAGACTGCGATCGCGGAATACTCCCGGCGCAATCGGGAGAGCGCGGCAGCCTTCCAGCAGCAATTCGGAATCCGTCCTCTGGTGGTCTACGGCACCTCTCAGGCACTGGAAGGCGACAATCCCGACGGCGTCGTCATGCTGCAGTTCCCCTCAATCGAAAAGGCAAGGGCCTGGTACGCAAGCCCTGCCTACCAGGAGGCGCTAGCCTTCCGGAAAAATGCAGCCGAGTGGCGCGTCGTCATCGTCGAAGGCCTTCCGGAATGATGAGCGCCAGCGCACTTCAGAACGGCCAGCGGATATCGAACTTGCCGGAAGAGCAGTGGACGCCGGAAGTCGAGGCGCTATTTCCGCTCATGCTTCCGCCCGGTTCGACCACCACGGATTCGGACTTCAACTCGATCCTGCTCTTGGCGCACCGGGGCTCGCTGATCCCTGGCTCCGCTTCAACGCCAAGGTCGCGGAAGGCTTCGTACTTTGTGCGTGGTATAGGGAAATCGCGATCTCGCGCGTCGCGTGGCGGCGGGCCTCCGATTACGAATGGATCCATCACACGCTTTCGGCAGCGCGCGCCGGCTTGACCAAGGCGAATCTCGATGCGCTGCAGAACGACGATGCCGATGACCAATGGTCCGGCCTGGAAATCCTGCTGATACGCGCCACCGACGAGATCTACGCGGAGGGTGGCATAGCGCCACAGACGCTCGCCCAACTCGTGGAGCATTTCACAACGCAGCAGGTCATCGAACTGGTCTTCGTCATCGGGGCCTACATTGCGCTCGCCGCCATTCTCAACACGGCTGGCGCCGAAATCGAGCCTCGGATCATGCAGCAAGCAAAGGCTGCCGGCTTCCCACGGCTCGTGCTTATCTGAGGCGTCACCTCGGGAACCGGGCAATGACGCAAGGCGAACAGCGCCATGGCCGCGCAGGCATCTGCTCGCTGGAACGGCGCTCTGGCCCTGATAAACCAAGACGGCAGCAACGCGCCCAAGTCGGTCATACCGCAAGACAGGGCCATCTCCTGAAACCAGTCGTAGCCAGACTTTCGGAAAGCGGGAAAAATACAGTGTCAGTTGAGACTCGCGCAGGGGGCGCATCCAACGCTAGTACGCAACGCCCAACGACGGCGGTCAGACAGCGATTGTCCAAGACGAAACTGACCCTGCTCCTCTCTGAGCTTCCGCGATCCAGCAAAGCAACATCAATCCGTTCTGACTGACATAAGAACTGCCGGGAGGCATGACTTCAATGCCAGCCCGCGCCGGCGCGGGTGCGGCGGTGGATCGGGAGCGTCGATACGGTCATGCAATGGTCCCCGTCAGGTTATGAGGAACTCAACTGGCACGACCAGTTCTATAGCTTCGCCCTTCACATCCTCTGGCGGCTTGGGCAGCGGCTGCGCCCGCTTCGGAAGCGCCAAAGCCTCGTTGTCCAGCGAGCGGACACCTGACGAGCGCTCCAACCTGACCGACAGTACCTTGCCCTGCCGGTCCATGGCGAAGCGGATGTACGGAACGCCCTGCTGCCGTGCGAAATGGGCGTCTCGCGGATAGCGCTTCACCTTGTCGAGGGCGCCGAGGACGAGGCCCTGCCATGTCGGCCTGCCGCTCGAAACTTGCGGGGCGGGCGGCACGGGCTTGCTGGCTGGCGCCGTAGTATCCTTCACCGGAGGGCCGGGATCGGGCGGCACGAGTTTGGCAGGCGGCGTTGCTGCCACGACATTGGCGGTCGGAATGACGATCTTCGGCGCTTCGATCTCGGGTACTTGAGGCTTCGGGACGGGCTTGTCCTTCTTCACCTGCTCCGGCCCTGGCGGCACTTCGCGAACGGGTTCGGGCGGAGCAGCCGGGCGTGCGACATTGAACGCCGTCAGCGTCGCAGGCGGCGGCATGGCCGTATAAGTCTGCCAGGTCAGGAACAGCCCAGCAAGAATGGCCAGGCCGATCGCGCTTGTCCCGCCCAATCCGACCAGACGCGTGGTCAGCGAATCCGTTTGGTCCGCGTAGCGAAAGGTTCTTGAATCGCTCGCAAATCGCCAGCCGACAGTGTCATCTCGCGCAGGGTCACACTCCTCGGGTAGCGCAGGGCTGTCCGAGGAGGGTGACAGTATAATCGGCTTGTTGGATGGCACTTAGAAACGTCCGCGCACCGTTGCCATCACGCTGCGCGGATCGCCGTAGAACAATCCGCCGAAGTTGTTCGAGGTCGGGATCGACTGGTAGTAGGTCTTGTCCAGCAGATTGTTGACGTTGAGACCCAGTTCGACCGCTTCACTGACATCATAGCGCGCGTGCAGTCCAACCAGCGCGTAACCGCCCTGCTTGATCGTATAGCTTGCGGTCTGGGTATACATCTTGCTCTGGACATAAAGGTCGCCGCCCAGCCGCATGCGGTTGAAGCTGCCCGGCAGGCGGTAGTCGGTCGAGAACTTGAACAGCTTGCGCGGAATGCGGGTGTTGTAGTCCGTCCCCTTGTTGACGCCTGCGACATATTCGGGATCGCTATAGGTGAAGCCAAGCGTCGCGTTCCAGTCCGGCAGCGGAGAGCCGGAAACCTCGACTTCAAAGCCGCGGTTGCGTACGCGCCCGCCTTCGACGTAGCAGGTGGACGTACCGGTGACGCCGCACGTCTTGTCCGCCGTCGTGGCCTCGGGCATGTTGAGCAGGCTGGATTGGAACACCGCCAACGATGCATTCAGGCGCCCGTCGAAGTATTCGCCCTTTACCCCGGCTTCGTAGTTCTGTCCCTGGATCGGATCAAGCAGCGTATTGCCCGCGCTGTAGTAGCTCTGCGTCTTGTAGACTTCCGTGTAGCTGACGTAGAGCGAATGGTGGTTGTCGAGATCGTAGACAACCCCGGCGTAGGGCAGGAACCGGGCTTTCGAGCTGTATTCGTCGTTCACGTAAGGGCTCAGGACGGTGTAGCTCGACCAGCTCAGGCGTGCGCCGAGAATGGCATGAAGCCCATCGGCCAGAGCCAGACGGGTCGAACCGTAAAGGCCGCCTTCCTTGCGGTTGTAATTGTAATAAGTGCTGGCGGTGTTGAGCACCGGGGCTGTGATCGACGCATAGTCATAGTCGGTGATGTCGACGGTCGGCGTATTGGATGCGGTGTGGATCGTGAAATCGAACTTGTCGCGCCGCAGGCTGCCGCCAAGGACTAGCTGATGCTCGCCGCCCAGCAGCCGGTAATGGCCGGTGGCATAGACGTCGAGCCCCACCTGCCGGTCCCGGTAGTCCACGTCGGAGACCACCAGCCGGTAGATGTCGCCAGAGGAACGTGCCGGATAGGACGAGCGAAAGTCCGCGTCCGACCAGATCGCGCTGGGGGCGACCACGATCTTCCAGTCGCTGCCGATCTGCTGTTGCAGTTCGCCGAAGGCCGAATAGTTGCGGCGCTTGAGATAGGCCCACTTGCCCGCCAGCGAGGCCGAACGCGGCAGATCGTAGAACGCACCGCTGACGTCGGTGTTGAGCCCGCCCCAGTCGTAGCCGTGGTTGTAATCGCGCTGCGCGGTGCCGCCGACGCGCAGCAACGTGCCGGGGGTAAGATCGGCTTCCGCCGTCAGGTACAGCAGGCGATTGTCCCTGCTGGCGCCGTCACGGTAACTGCCCGCGTTGTTGTAGAAAGCCACGGCGCGCGCGCGCACGTCGCCGCCCTTGGTGATCGGCCCGGAAACGTCCACCTGCCCGCGATAGTTGGACCATGATCCAATGCCTGCCTCGACACCCAGTTGAAAGTCGCGCGTCGCCCGCTTGCGCACGAGATTGATCGCTGCGGAAGGATTGCCGGTGCCTTGCAACAGTCCGTTGGCACCGCGCACCACCTCGACCCGGTCGTAGATCGCCATGTTCGCGGTGGACATCACGTCCATCGAGTAGTTCTCGGAAATGTTGCTCGGAATTCCGTCGAACTGGATATCGGTGATCTCCGATCCGCGCGCGTAATAGGTCGAGCGGTCGGTCCCGAGCTTGGTATAGGTAATCCCCGTCGTGGTGCGGGCAATATCGTCGAGCGACTGAACGTTCTGGTCGTCCATCTTCTGGCGCGTGACGACCGAGACCGACTGGGGCGTCTCCCGCGGGGAGAGAGCCAGCTTGGTGGCGGTCGAGGTGCTGCGTACGGTGTAGGAACGGGTTCCCTCGCTCACGGCAGGATCGCTGGTCAGTCCAGCCAGGCTGCCGCCGTTTCCGCCATCACTGCCCTGAACCTGCACCGGCCCAAGCTGGATGGTGCCATCCGCGGTTCGAGGTGCAGCCTCCAGCGTGAAGGCGCGCGGCCCGGTCTGGCGGAAGGTCACCCCGCTACCGGCAAGAATGCGCGAAAGGCCTTCCGCCGGGGCAAAGCTGCCCTTGAGACCGGGACTTGAAACGCCCGCTGTCAATTCGGCGCGATAGGCCAGTTCGACACCGGCCTGCCGGGCATAGCTGTTGAGAACATCGGCCAGCGCGCCGGCGGGAATATCGTAGCTCCGGGCTTCTTGCGCCAGCGCCGGAGCGGCGATCCCGGCCGAAAGCCCCATCGTCGTACCGGCAAGGAGTACGGCGGCCATCAGCCTGCCGCTCGCGCGCTGCCCGCCGCGCGCCTTTGTCGAAATCTTCACTCTGGATAATCCCCGAACGTCGTTGAACTCGAGGCGTTATTGCTAATGCGAACGCCTTGCATCTATGACGATCATGGTTTGCGAAACGAGAGCTCAGGTTGAAAATTTTTTCGCCTGACCGGAAAATCAGCTGAAAATCAAGATCATGCGGTCAGTGAGCTGGGCCGAACGCAGCCCCAGAGAGCTGCGGAGTTGAGCGATGGCCGCAACCGGATCGTCGATGTGGAACACCCCGCTGACGCGCAAGTCACGCGCCGCACCGACTACCCCCAGATAGCCTCGATGGTAGCGCCCGATCTCGGCGACGACCTCGCTGAGCGGCGCATCCTTGAACACCAGCGCTCCTTCGGTCCACGCCATGGCATCGTCCGGGTTGACCGTGAATGCAGGGCCGATCCCTGCTGCGGGCCCATAGGAAAGGCTCTTGCCTTCGTGCAGGACGGCAGAGGTGCCGTCCTCGGCCGGATAGCGAATGCGCACCTTGTGTTCGGTGACGGTTACACGCGTTTCGGCGCCGTCGCGCCGGACGAGGAAACGGGTGCCGAGCGCCGTCGTCGATCCCGCGCCCGCCTGCACGCGGAACGGGCGCGATGGATCGGGTGCCACGGTGAATGCAGCCTCGCCGGTCAGTAGCCGGACCACGCGGCGGTTGCCTGCAAATTCGAAAGCCACTGCGCTGTGTGTCCCCAACTGCATCGTGGAACCATCGGCAAGTCGCATCGTGCGCCTCTCGCCGGTTCCGGTCATCGCGTCAGCCTGGAGCATCGTCATCCAGCCCTGCGCCGACCAGACCAACGCAAAAATGAGGCTTGCGGCGATCGCGGAAATTGCCCAGCGCCGCCGCACGCGTGCCCCTGGCCGAGCGAGCCTTCGGGTCTTGCGAACGGGCTCTTGCGGCAGGGATGCGCGCAGCGCCGGAGTCTCGGGCACGGCGCCCATCTGCATCCAGAGGTCCTGCATCCGCGCATAGGCGCGCGCGTGTTCTGGATCTCGGGCCAGCCAGGCATCGCGCTCGGCTCGCTTTTTGGCAGGCAGTTCGCCGTCGAAATCGGCGGAAACCCAATAGGCCGCTTCATCGGCAAGCGAATTCGGCAAAGGCGCCTCGGTATCACGCGGCATACAGTCATTTCCCATGCGAAATTGCCGCCAATCTGCATTCCGCTTTCATCCCATGACGTTCGGCGCAAGCAAAACGATAGGGTGTCATCGCAGGATCGCTCATGCTTCGGCCGCGTCCGACAAAGCCCGATGGCACAGCACCAGGGCATGACGGATATGCTTGCGCACCATGTCCTGGCTGATCGACAACCGCTCCGCTGCTTCCGAGACGCTCAATTCGTCGATCTTGACCAGCACGAAGACCTGTCGGCAGCGGAGCGGCATCGTATCGACTACCGCAGCAATCTGGCGAACTTTTTCCTGATCGAGCAGGCGCGTTTCAGCATTGGGATCCGGCGAAGGGACGCCGTGACCATCGGCTTCCTCGACAAACAGGGCTGCCTGTCGCCGCGCGGCGCGTAGATGATCCAGCGCCAGGTTCGAGGCGAGGCGGAACAGGAAGGAGCGCTTGTTGATGATCGGCGGATCGTCTTTCACGCTCTGCACGCGCAAATATAGGTTCTGCGCGACATCCTCTGCTGCCGCGACGCTGCCCACCATCCTCGCCAGCCAGCGCACCAGGGCGGCGCGCTCGGTGGTCAGCAGACGGGATAGCAAGGCGGAGTTGCTCGACATGGCGAAATGCGCCCTATCGATGTTGCGAATGAATCGCAACTGCGTGGGTACAGCGACACTTTTGACAGCGCCAAGAGCATAACATTCAGCAATGTGACCACGCTCAAGCACTAATTTGATAGCGTTATACTCTGAGCGAAGCTTTATCGCACATTCTGCCCTGCCTTTTAGCGACCGGCAGCTATCTCACTTTCACTTCTCCAAACGCGACATTCCTCTGTCGGCCCAAAAAAATTCATTCGAATGCTCTCTGCAACATTTCTAGCGCCATTCAGATATTAGCGGGACGCCGGTACAAATGCATCCAAGGTCCAGTCTGAAGAGCTATATCAGGGATACTTAGGTCTCGCCGCGCACCATAAAATCTACTCCCAATCGGTCGCAAGACAATGCCTGAACTTCGGAATGCAGGTAATCTACACGCCCCGCAATCCAAGCCAGCTCGTCTTCAGAGATCCGATATTGGCGATCGTATCGCGACTTCACGTAGGAGTCGTGCAGCCGCTTGAAGCAGCGTTTTTCCGACTTCGTTTCGCTAGGCCACGCCCTCGCCAACGCAGGCACGATGTTCTCGCTTCGGTCACGAAGCCAGGTAACGTTTTGCGATCGCGGACTGTCTCCCGTCAGCATATACAGTACGGTGTGGTACAGGACCTCCGTCGCCTGATGAAATTGGAAGACCGCCCGATTGAGCCACTTGCGGGCGAGCGAAATCTGGGCAAACTCCAGGAATTCGCTCGCGCTGGAGAACCAGTAATCGAAATCCGCGCGGCGCTCCTGAAGCACGGCAGCGTGGTCCGGCACCATTGGCAATGACAGGGGATGACCTGGTAGTTCGTAGAGTACTGTGCCGTCAGCCACCGCCCCACACACAAACGATTTACCGTGCGACAGATCGCGGTGGACCGACTTGATACCGCGGATCGACAGGCTGATCGGTACGGCAAGTTGCCGCGTGATGGCATGTTCACGCATGAGTCGATCTTCTGCATGCAATGGAAAGTCGGATTTTTGCGCAAGCCGGTCATCGCTAACCACCACAAGGATCGAGTACTTTGGCGTACGCCCGCCCGGTAACTCCCGCGTTCCAGTACCGCGTGCATAGGCGCCGAACAGGATGACTTTCAAAATGCGTCCCTGTCGTTTCTGACCGGCCCCCACCGAGTGGTCCGGGTTGTTTGTTAGTGTAAGATTGCCTCCGGCGCCATGGCTGGCCGTAGGTGCAGCGTAGCGGAACCGGAGGGCAGCCATGGCGCCGTCGCCGTCTCCGGGGCCGGCGGTCGATACCCCAGCGAACTATGAGGCCTGACGGTGTTGTAGTGCCGCCGCCAGGCCTCGATCAGGATCTTCGCCTCGGCCAAGGTGTAGAAGATCTCCCCGTTCAAGAGCTCATCACGCATCGAGCCGTTGAAGGACTCACAGTAGCCATTTTCCCATGGGCTGCCGGGTGTAATGTAGAGCGTTTTCACGCCGATCTTCGCCAGCCATTGCTGCACGGCATTGGCGATAAATTCAGGGCCATTGTCTGACCGTATGTGCGCCGGCGGCCCCCGTGTGACGAACAACTCGGCGAGAGTCGCCAGCACGTCCTCGCTGCGCAGCCGTCGCGCGATGGGTAAGGCGAGGCACTCGCGGCTGGCCTCGTCGATGATCGACAGGATGCGGAACTTGCGGCCATCATGTGTGCGTCCCTCGACGAAGTCGTAAGACCACACATGGCCCGGATATTCCGGTCGCAGGCGGATACATGATCCGTCGTTGAGCCAGAGCCTTCCACGCTTCGGTTGCTTCTGCGGCACCTTGAGCCCTTCACGGCGCCAGATGCGCTCCACCCGTTTGCGGTTCACATGCCAACCGGCATCGCGCAGCAAGGCCGTCACCCGGCGATAGCCATAGCGGCCATACTGCCGGGCAAGCGCGATGATATCCTCGGTCAGGGCTGCTTCGTCATCCGCCCCACGCGGCGTTTTGCGCTGCGTCGATCGATGTTGCCCGAGCACGCGGCAGACCCGCCGCTCGGACACCGGCATCATGCCCCGGATATGATCGATACAGCGCCTGCGGCGCGCGGGGCTCAGAAGTTTCCCCGCGAGGCCTCCTGTAGGATCAACTTGTCCAGCGTCAGATCTGACACCGCCCGCCGCAACCGAGCGTTTTCCTTCTCAAGCTCTTTCATGCGCCGAGCCTGGTCCATCTTCAGGCCGCCATACTCCTTGCGCCAGCGGTAGTAGCTCTGCTCGGTGACGCCGATCCGGCGACACGCATCCGCCACCGTTCCGCCCTGCGCCAGCACGATCTCCGCTTCACGCAGCTTGCCGATGATCTCTTCCGGCTTGTGCTTCCTCGCCATTCAAGTCCTCCTTCGTGGCCAAATCTAAAACAGATTTTGGGCCACTCAGAAGGGGGCAGATCAGTGGATAGGACCAGCGAGTTCGCGAGTTCGCGAGTTCGAAAAAGAGAAATTCTAGGTCGTAAACTCATAAACGGCAGCGTGGGCGTGTGACGATTAGCGCTCGCGCTGCCGTCCGATCCTCCGCTTTTGCTTGGCCCTCGTCGCACTTTCGCTGCCGTGGTATTCAGGTGCCAGAGCAAACTTGTCGCGCTCGTCAAATTGACGATCACCGCGTAGGCCGAACGCCTTGAAAAGCCGATAGCCCCGCCACCAAGCGAAGGCCGTCCAGGCCCCGCCGATCGTGACAGCAATGATCCATGCCCACATCGCCGCAGTATCGCTCAACCGTGATTGTACCATCCCAGCAAGTGCGATCGGCAAAATGCCGAGGAATGGTGTGGCCGGTCGCATTCGCGTGGACTGATCGTGATCCACGAAACGGCGCATCCGCAGGTATAGGCTCGCCTTTGGCTTCATATGGACATTTTTGGCACGATCCGGTGCTGACCGCTATCTGATTGCATCTCATGCCCAAGGCTGATTCAGCGTCGGCATGAGCCGATACGACCTAACTGACTTCGAGTGGCGCGTGATCGAGCCGCTGCTGCCCAACAAGCCGCGAGGCGTTCCGCGCGTAGATGACCGCCGCGTGCTGAACGGGATCTTCTGGGTTTTGCGCTCCGGCGCACCATGGCGCGACCTGCCCGAGCGATATGGCCCGCGCACTACCTGCTACAATCGGTTCGTGCGATGGCGGAAGGCCGGAGTGTGGGACCGGATGATGGATGCCATCACCGCCGCGCATGATGGCGATATCCAGATGATCGACAGCACTTCCGTTCGCGCCCATCAGCAGGCCGCGACGGCAAAAAGGGGGATCGAGATCATTGTCTCGGTCGTTCCCGAGGCGGGCTCACGACCAAAATCCATGCGGTCGTTGATGGGCAAGGGCTCCCGATCCGGCTGAGCCTGACCGCAGGGCAAAGCCATGACGGTCAAGCCGCTGACGCACTGCTCGATCATATTGATCTCGGAACAATCGTGCTGGCGGACAAGGCCTATGATGCCGATCGCATCCGAGCATCTCTCCGCGAGAGGGGTGCGTTCGCCAATATTCCGCCCAAGGCCAACCGGCGGTCAAAACCGTACTTCAGCACGTGGCTCTACCGCGAACGGAACCTGATCGAGCGGTTCTTCTCCAAGCTGAAGCACTTCCGCCGCGTCGCCACCCGTTACGACAAGCTCGCCGCCAACTTCCTCGCCATGGTTCAACTTGCCTCAATGCGGCTATGGCTGCGAGCTTATGAGTCTACGGCCTAGTACGAGCTGGAGATCGGGTCGAATTTCCTGTGGGAGATTATCGAGATCAGTCAGCATGTTTCACCAATCGCTATGCGCATCCGCCCGCCATGAGACCATAGCGACGACCTGGACGAAAGGGAGTTAACACTCGTCAATTCGTGCCGAACCGCGCTCTCATCTTTTTCGAGACCGAGAGCGCGTAATCTCGGCCCCTCCAATCGGTCGGGCTGTGATACGCGCCGATTGCCCTCCAATAGTCGCGATTTGCGCTGAGCTCTGCCAGAAATATCCAGCGCGCGATTTGGACATTGAAGCAAGCATCCTGGATGAGCCAGGCCCTGACTGTCTCTGGAGGCTTGTGGATGAGAGCAGAGAGCTTTGGGATCCACCAGGTGTTGATCTGCATCGGCCCAAGGTCATGCGTCCCGTTGGTGTTTGGAACCTCGGCGCCAATCCAGCCAGCTTCCTGATCCCGCAGCCCCCACAAAGTGCGCTCCAGCCATTCTCGCCCAGAGGCAGCCTCGCGAATGCACCGGCCGATCAGGGCTTTCTGCTCCAGGTTCCGAGTGGGACGCGCACCCGCTCCATTTGGAACCAGTGCCGCGACAAGGACGGCAACGCCCAAGCTTAGCATAACGGGTTTACCGATCACGGCCGTCTCCATTGTGAGGTGCCGCACTTTCGCTCGGGCCGGTTGATCGGACCTGTATTTCGGGTGCAACATCGCCCGAACGACCATGGGTGAAGATCGACTGGATCCATGCATCGAGAATTGCCGCTGCGGAACGCCCCCGCTCGGTGAGACTTGCGGCAAGCCCCTCGCGCCCTCCCCACCCGGCTGAACTCCGTTGTGCAGCAAGCCGAAGTTTGCGCTGGTACCGCTCGTTCGCTTGTTCCTCCCTCATGCGCGCCCATCGCTCCGAATGGCGCGGTGACCTGCCCCTCAGGCTGTCGCGCTCGACGCGGCCCAGCCCCTCCAGGGCGGAGGTCTTTTCGCCCGACCTCACGGTCAGGAATTCGGCAAGCTTGTCCCGATCCTGGGTCCATAGCTTTACCCCGAAGCGGGCCCGGGTGATCGCGGTGTAGTAGTTCTTGCCGTTTACCAGCGGCGAACCAAGTGGCGCCAGCACATAGACCCTGTCGTACGTCTTCGACTGAGCCGCGTAGATCGTCTCCGCGTACCCGTGGTCCCAGGTCTTGTGATGATCCAGATCGATTGATTGCCGCCGGCCATCGCGGTCCCATCGAATGGTTGCGCGGCTGCCTTCGAGCGCCTCGACCGTTCCCCGCTCGGCATTCTTGATGTCGAGATCGTGGTTCACCAGGCGCCACTGGATGCGATCGCCACGCGTCAGTTCCCGGTCCTCCACATTGAAGACGTTGACCCGCTGCGGGCGCCCCAGTCGCGGATTCCAGCGGACCGTCCGACCGTGTTCATCGGCAAGCTCGAGCACCTGCCGCTCGGCATCATCCGTAACCATGCGCACGACACGGTATTCACCCTCGCGCACGATCCCGGACCGGTGATCTCCGCGCGAAAAGGTCAAGACCTGCCCACGGCTGTAGAACCTAGCATAGCGCTTCTCGGCATCGGAAAGTCCCGCCGGCGTCAGCACCGAGAGACGTGCATCCTCGGCACCAATCGCTTCCTCGGTTCGGAGCGCCTCGCGCACTTTCGTGTTCACGATGAGCCGCGTAGCGTTGTCCAGCACCAGGATGTTGGTTGTGGTTCGGGTTTCGGGTTTGAGCCTCGTCCATTCCCGAACCAGGCTTTGCGCGAGTTCCTCGGGTTTCTCCTGCGTCAGGACCTTGTCGAGATTGGCAAGCGAACCGGCATAGTCTCCGCTACGAGCGAGCGCGACCGCAGCTTTCATCGCCCTGGTTTCCTGACGGACGGACACCATGAGGTCGACCCGCGACAAGCCCAACTGCTGCATCAGCCAGAAAGGTTTCCCCTGCTCGATGGCACCTGTCTGACGGTTGTCGCCAAGCATGATGAGCCGCGCACCCGAGAGCCGGCTCAGCTCCAACAGCCGTATGGCTTGCCGGTTGCCAAGCTGCCCGGCCTCATCGAGGATCAGCACCGAGTTCTCGTCCAGGCCCCGCCCTCCCCGCGCGAGAAGACTGGCGACGGTACGGCTCTCGATGCCGGCCCGCCCACCAAGTTCGGCAGCGGCGGACGAGGTAGGGGCCAGGGCGATCATGGTGAAACGCTCGTCGCTGGCACGGCGGAGAGCTCCCACGAGTGTCGATTTACCGGCGCCGGCGACGCCATGGACACCGACGAGGCGATCCGGGCTTGTTCCCAGATGCCGAAGGCCTCCCTGCTGCGCCGCGGTAAGTCCGTGTTCGGCGCTCGCTTCGACCAGCCGGGCGTCCACCGCAAGCGGGGCGGCATCGTTCAAGGCCAGAGCCAGGTGGTCGGACAAGGCCAGTTCAAGGCGGGCGGTCCTGCGCGTAGTGCGCCCGCGGGTGAGTACCAGATCTCCTGTGGGCTGCTGCGCCTTCAGCAGCTTACGCCGCCCCTCGTGCTCCTCTGCAAGAGGCCGGATATCGGAAAGGCGAACTTCCCCCAGGTGCGAAGCGAGCCCCGCCCGCAAGAGCTGTCCGAGGTTATTGACCGCTTCCCTGCCTTCGGAATGGCGCAGACCGAACAACATGGCGCGCGCCGAGACAGCATGGGATGGCTCAAGCATCCGTGGGCCACGCTCTTCGGCTGTCTCCCTCGCCCCTTCGAGCGCCTCCCGGTGCGGCCCGAGGCGAGCCTTCCATTGGCCTCGAAGATCCTCGAGGGTTGCGCGCGCCTTGGGGCCCCGGGTTTCGTAGAACGATTTGCGCCGTGCAGCCTGGCCTTCGAGCCCATGCTCCTTCGCATGGGCGTCGATCTGTTCGGCGCGCTGCGACATCTCGCTCACCAGATCCTTGGGGAATCCGCGGATCTCGAAGAGACCCCGCCTGGGATCGAAATCGACTTCATAGCCAAGCTCTCGGATCCGGTGAGCGAGCTCATTACGATAGACCTGCCCGGCAACCATCTGCTCGGCGTACATGGCCCGGGTTTCGAGGCTCACGAACTGCTCCCCTTCCCCTCGGTTGGTTACGTTCATGATGACCACGTGAGTATGGAGATGAGGGTCAAGCTCGCGCGAGGCATGCTCCGTAAAGCGGGCGTAGACGAGGCGCCCCGTGGTCTCGTGGACCACTTCGCCGTCGCAACGGCGGCGCAGGGTCGCGTGTTCCTCGAGATAACCCAGAGCTTCGGTTACCGCCGTCTCGTGAGCGGCAACGATCCTCTCGTCCCCCATTACAAGCGCCATGATCGAAACCGACTTCGGCGCATTGACCGCAAAGTCCCAGCCGGGATGATGCTCGATGGTCCCGTCGCCTTTTCGAAGCCCCAGTTGCTGATCGCCGATCTTGCCTGCCAGCAGATCGCGCATCACGGCAGGGTCCACTTTGCCGCAGAGACCAAGCTCATCGGCGATCAGCCCGCCCCACTGCGAATGCTCACCCTCCCCTTTCGTGTAGTAATCCCCGACGGCGTAATAACGCGCGAGGTTCTTCGGCGTACCCTTGAGGCGGCGGGGATGGATCATGCCGGCCTCGACGCATCACGCGCGCCGGTGCGGCGACCGTGCTGATGAAGACGGAAGTCTGCCGGCTTGCCGAGAAGCATGAGGGGCTGCGTCGCGCTCGCCGACGGTGCCGCCTCGACTTCCCGCCTGTCACCTTGGAGGCTCTCCTCGGAACGTGTCACTGCGACCGCATCGAGAGGCAGCATCAGTGAGGAAGCGGCATCGGCGGTCGGAGTCTGACGACGTTTCGCTGAGCCACGCTTCGGAGGGGATGCCACTTCAGCAGCGACAAGGTCGGGAGCCGAAGGCTCCTCATGAACCGCCAGCCGAACCGGCGGATCGAGCTTCTCCTCGAAGGCAAAGGCGACGGACGGAACGTTGTGGAAGCTGTCCTCGAAGCGCACCACCGGAAGATCGCGCCCAAAGCGCAGATAACCCACCAGGTTGGGCAGGTTCGTCACTTCGGTATGCATGACCAATGGGCGGGTTACCTGCATGCGCGACAGGTTCACGCCGTCACGCATATCGTTGACGCCGTAGGACATGCCCTCGTTCGCCTCGACCTGTTCCACCTGTCCAAGGTTCTCGCTGACATGCTTGGCGGTCAGCGTGTCGTTTGCCCTCAGCGCGACCCACGTCGAACAGTATCCGGTAATCGCAGCAGCATCCTGTATCCCGTAGGTAGCCTCCAGCTGCGGGTAGCTCTGGTACCCCAGCACCCCGCAGCCTCCGTACTTCCGCGCGCGCGCCAGGAAGTCAGAAAGCGACGGCAGCTTGTGAAGCGACGGCAGCTCGTCGATGACGCAGTAGAGCCGACGATTACGGTCTGGGGTAAGGCTCATGATCGCGCTGATCGCAATGTCGAGCCAGACCGTGATCAGAGGGCGCAGCGAGGGCAGCTGATCCGCCTTCACGCTGATGAAGAGCCAGCTGTCGTCCTTCTCGTTTGCCACCCAATCGCGGATCGAGAGGCCATCGGCGGTATCGTCGAGGTAGGAGAAACTGCGCAACACCGAGGCCAGCTCGGCCTGGATGCCCGCCGAGGTTCGCTCTCCTTCCATGGAAATGAAGGCCGCGGCATCGGTGCCAGCGGCGAAGGCTGCAAGATCCTTCAGCTTTGAGCGCAGGAGAGTGTCGAGAAGGATCGAAACGAGCGTCCGTTCCTGGCGCGCGAGCTTGCGCATGACCGCAACCAGAGAGCCGCGCGCGGCCTTGGCCCAGAACGGATCACCCGACTTATCAGGGATCGTGGACTCGGCGATCTGGTCGTAGTGGTAGTCCCGCGGGACATCGACCCAAGGCGACCAGCGATCCGAACGAAGGTCTAGCGGGTTCAGCAGGACATCGATCCCAGGCCGATAGAACTTCTCCACGAAGGTCCCAGCAGTGTCGTAGACAATCGCGCGGCGCCCCGCGGAACGGATCCCTGCCAGCATCTTGACGATGATGTTGGTCTTTCCTGTCCCGGGCGCCCCACAGATCAGGATATGCTCCGGCTCGAAGGCATCGGGCACTCGTACTCCGCCGATTTCGAAGCTGCCACGCGCCTGCGCCCAGAGCGCCCGGCGCACTTGCCTGATGGTGCCGAAGCGGGCCCCTCGCAGGAACTGGTTGGACCCTAGTCCCCTCCCCATCCGGGTGAAGTAGAACCATGCCCAGAGCAGCATGCCGAGGGCAAAGACGCCGGAGATGGCAGCCCCATGGAGGAGATACCCTTCGAACGCCCGCAAGGTGTCCTTGGCGACCTCGGCGTCCATAAGCCGCGCTGGTGTCGTCCAGTAGGGCTCACCGCTTTCGGTGTGGAACAGAATAGGCGTGGCATTACCCGGAACCGTGTCTCCCATCACGAGAGCCTGGCCGACCTTGGCAAGGACGAAGCGCTCGTACGCGCTGGAGCGCTCGAGCGCATACCAGACGATCCCGCCGATCCAGACCACCAGCCCGGCAAGGCAGGTCTGATAAAAGACCTGCGTGGTCATTCGGACATTGTGGACAGTGGCCTGCCCACCACGGGTCCAGGACCCGAGCGTGTCGTGGCGGAAGATGCTCACGTGCGGTCCTGCTCGGGATCGAGCAGCCCCCTGTCACGCAAGAGACGGCGCGCATCGCCCAGCCCTTCCTCGAGGAGGCTTGGTGCGCGGGCACCGACGGACTTCGCCAGGATCGCCAGCGTCTGGATTGCGGTTGCGTGAATTTCGTCGAAACGAGCGTGGTAGCCGGTGGGATCGTTGCCCTCAAAGCGCTCGAGGACATCGCGAACGTAGCCCGATGGAGTAGTGCCGAGAGTGGCCGCCTGATCGAGCAAGCGCTCGAACAGGTCGTCGGAGAGACGGATGGTAATCCTTGCCATGCGCAGGTCCATGCTGCGCCGGCACGTGGTGAAGCCTCACCTTGGTAGCAGAAAACCACGGATTTCTCAAGGTTTTGACGTGTCCGACACGTGCGACGATCGGTGCCAAGCCAGATCAATCACTTGGACCGCGTCGGCTACCGCCGTGTCCGACACACCCGACATTCTGTGACCCACCGTCAGACCATAGGCGACGGTGCAAACCCCCGGAAACTTGAGCGATTCGCGCCGCAGCACCCGTGCGTACGGTGCATTACAAACGCCCCTGTGGCGTGCGTCGCTTCTACGCAGCGGCCTGCCCGCTGCGCTGCCACGTGCCGGAAGGCGCGGGGCTCCCCGGGAGGGGATCACTTGTTCTTCGCGGGCGGCAAGCCCGCAGCAAATCCCTCTTGCACGGCGTGCTCCGACGCGAGATGCTCACAGCGGCGGGCAGGCCTCCTCATTCGAGGAGATTACCAATGCCCAAGATGTCGACGCGCGAACGCCTCACCAAGATCGAAAGCGACCAGAAGAAGCTCGCCGAAGAGGCCGAGAATGTGCGCCGCACGCTCCGGCAAAGCTACGGTCTGATCTGCGCTGACCTTCCCGTCGAGCACTTGTCGGAGCGTGAGTTCAGGGATGTCGTGACGCATGCCATCAGGCTGGGCGGTCCGTCTGCGATCGCCGCGCTCAAATCGCAGACCTCTGTCACCGCCAAACTGCAAACTGCGCCGGAACGGCGTCCCGGCGACGAGCACGGCGGAGCCGCGCGCAGGAGGCCGGCGCCGGACCAGGGCGTCGCATCGCCGGGCGACGGACCCGTCTTCTGACGGGTCCCTGAGCCCGGCGATCTTCTCCCTCGCCGCACAAAAAAGGGGAGCCGGCAAAGGCCATGCCCTTGCCGGCTGCCCTGCATTCGAGGTCAGGCGTGATGCCGCGTCCGAACTGGGTCGCAGGCGATGAAGTGTGCGGGCACGCCGCCGCTACGCACCAGCCTTGCCAGATGCGACTGGAGCCCCGAGCCTTCGCAGACCACCGCTTCAACGGGCTTCAAGCGCATCATCGCCTCATTGCGCGCAAAGCCTGCGCGCTTGCCGTGCCGCCGGTCCAGCGTGAACGCCACCAGCTTGACGCCGGAGCGCGCCGCCCATGCCGCGGCTATCGCATCGCAGCCCTTGACCTGCGCGCTGGTGGCCAGAACCATCCCCGGAATGCGCGCCTTGATGCTATCGAGTTCGCGCCAGATCCGGGCGTGGTCCTCCCAGACCTGTCCTCCCGAAAAGAGGACGATCGGTCCACTCGGCGCGTTCACCTCGATGCGCTTTGCGCGCCGGGCGGCGAGGAAGTCGGCAGCGGCTATGACCGACGCCGTACGCTTGCCCGAGGTAAGCGTGGCGCGCGGGGAAGACCACGGATGGCCGGTTTCGGCGCGGAACATCTGCGCGGCGTGGTCCCGCATGCAGGCAAGCGCTTCGCAGGCTTCATCGAGCCCGTTGCAGAGCGCTTGCCCGTCCTCGATCCCCCCTGTCGCGATCTCGCTTCCGTCGTTTTCACGCACCTGCTCCCCGAGCTTGCGCGCCGCATGATCCGCCTCGCGCCCCAGCCCTTCGGCCACCTTGTGAAAACTGTGCACGACGCCCCAAGCGATGCGCTCGGCAAGGGGCTCGAGGCGTGTGTCGCGCAGCACGTCGAAGAGCGTCGTCACCATCATCTCGACGGCCAGTTGCACCTCGCGGGCCTCGGGCATGTCTGCCGTCACCGCGTCCTCGGCCACCGTGAGCCGCACCTCGTATGCCGTCTCAGCAAACGCGGCGGCGAAGGCGTCTGCGGGCTCGCGCCGTTCCTCGGCGAGCAGATCGGCAATCTCGGCAAAGCTGCGGGAAATCCGGTAAGCATCAGTCATCGTGACCTCCTTTTCTTGAAGAGGTCTTTTCATCGGCACGGGCTCCGAGCTGCGGGGTCAAGGATCGCGGGGCGCAGCCCCGTGACCGCGCCAGCGGCGATGGGGGCAACGATTTTGCGAAGCAAAATGGTGGGGCCCCGTCGTCCTTGAGGCCGCAGCGGCCCCGTGCCAGTCTTGGACGACCAGAGAGAGATGGGAGAGCTGGCCCGAAGGGGGTTCAATGCCCCCTGAGGGCCATTTCGGCAGGGCGCGAGTCCCGGACTAGGACAACAATAGGCAGTGCGCCCGCTTCCATTCGGAAACGGGCGCACTAGGTCTCGCGAACGATGCCAGCAGATCAGGCCCCAGGCGGGATATAGGCCTCGAAAGGATTGCCCTCGTGCAGGTGCCCGAAGGGCGTGAAGACGGAACCCTTCTCGTCATGACCTACCGCGCAGATGACATAGCGACGTTCGCCGGTCTGCGCGCGGGTGCATTCAAGGAGTGCGAGATGACCGTCTTGGGCGGCGCGGCGTATGGTTTCGAAATTGCGGCGAAATGTGCGTGGGATTGCCATAGTCGTTACCCTTCAAGCCGCCGCGCGCGGCGATGCGCCGCGCATCACTGGCCGTGCCAGAGGGATCGCCAACTCTGGCTTGCGGAAAGCATGAATCGGGATACCGGCCTCCCTCAGCAGTTGATAGAGGTTGGCTTGAAGCCCTGAACCTTCGCAGAGGACGGCCTCGACGGGTTTCAGGTCTACGAGCTTGCGATTGCGGGTAAAGGCGACCTTGCGACCCGATCCGTAGAGCCCATAAGTGACCAGCGGCACCCCGGTTTCCGGGCGGGATGCCCATGCCGCGGCGATGGCATCGGCACCCTTACGCTGACCCGTCGTTACCAGCGTCATGGTGGGCACGCGGGCATGGATCTGGTCGAGCCGGTCCCAGATCGGCCGCCAATCCGCCCACTGCGCAGGGCCGGAGAAAACCACGATCGGTCCCTGCGGCAAGTGGCGTTCACGCGCGGCAAGCGCACGCTGGCGCAGAAAATCCTGCGCAGCGATTTGACTTGCCGAGGACGCCCGCGAGACCCTGCTGCCGCGCGCGGGGGACCACGGCCAACCCGACAGGGCCCGGTACATCTCGGCGGCATAATCCCGCATGCATTCGAGCGCTTCGCGCTGTTCGGCGGTAGATCGACACAGGAGTTGCTTGTCCTCAAGTCTGCAGGTGAAGACCTCGCTCATGTCGGGAGAACGGGCCATTTCGCCGATCTCGTCGGCCAGTGCGTCCTCGCGCCGTTCAAGTTTCCCGGCAACGAAGTGGAACGAGTTGACGAAGCCCCACGCGAGTTCGGCTGCCAGCGGTTCGAGCCGGGTATCAGTGAAGAGATCGAAGATCGTAGCGACAATCCCCGCGCAGTCGGCCTGCGCTGCGAGCGGATCCGGCATCTCGTGCTCGGCGGCGGCCTCTCCCGGTTCGGAAATCGAGAGCGGCATGGGATCGCCGAAAGCGGCCCTGAATTCGGGCGTGGCTGTCATTTCAGCATAGAGTGTCTTCAGGTCTGCAAAACGGTCAATGGTCGAGGTACGGGACATGATGCGTCTCCCGCATGCGAGTGGAAAAAGCCGGGGGGTGCGCGCTGCGCGCCCCCCGGTGACGGTGTCGGCCTTCAGAAGGCGATCTCGTCATCGAGATCGTCCCCGAGTCCGCCCGGCAGCTCGTCCGTGAGCGAACCGGCCCCATCAGCGGTGCTATCGCCGAAACCGTTCCCGGTTCCGGCGCTCATGCGGTGCGCACCGCCGGCTTCATAGTCACTCCGTCCACTGCGCGTTGCGGGACCGAAGTCGTCGCGGCGCTGCGGCCGCCGCCAGGCGACCCGCAGCCCTTCCTCCTCGCTGCCGAACAGCGCGATCGGCAGTGGCTCGGGAAGGCTGGGATCGTCGATCGAGCCCTGGAGGAATGCCTCGCCAGTGGTGTTGCGAGCGACAGCTTCCCACAGCGCACCGATCTGGACCCAGCGATTGCCGACATTGAGCGCGACGATCTCGAAGACCGGGGCGCGATCGTTGCCGCTCTCGACGGGACGCAAACCAAGGTGGGGCAGATCGATGGTGCGGGTGGCAATCGAGCCCATCAGACGGCCGTTGCGCAGCTGGAATTCACCAATGTTCATCTCAATTCTCCTTTGACGTACGCCGCTTCGAGCAATCCGAAACGACACCCTCAAAGGTCCCTCTCTTCTCCCGGCCCGTTCCCCTGCGGAACACTCTCCATCCATGTGCAGAGCGCCCCATTCGCACCCCGCCTGTGTTCATGCCTGCGACGGCTCCCTTTCGTTCGCGAGGTCGTTCAGAGACCGCGTTCAGCCGCCAGCCTATCGAGTTCGGCGATAAGCCGCTCGATTTCTTCCCTGTAAGCATCATCGACAATCCGGCCCCCGCTGTTGGTGACATGAAAGGCGAGCAGTTCTGGTTGAGCAACATCCGGATGATAGCCAAATTCATCCTGACGTTGAGGTAGCTGGCCCGGAGGGATGTCAGCGGCGAGCAACGATACCTTTTCCTGATCGGTAGCCGTCACCAATCGCGTACCGGTAGCGCAAGTCACGGATGCAGATCGCGCTGCGCCGGCGGCCGCGAAAGTACGCTGGTGCAACGTCGATGCGAAGTGTCGGAAACAAGAAAATCCTCGATTATCCGATGTGATATGTTTGCGGTCGACCAACAACCGGCGAAGGTGCCGAGCAGATATCGGAACGGGTATTGGGACAGAAAACGATCGAAGAGCGCCAGAGCCAGGAACGAGCGCACCTGACCGCAAACTATTGGGTAGCGACATTGCTTCGTCGCGAACTATGCAGACAACCTGTCACGCCGCGCCACCCCCGTTCTGTCCAATAGCGCCGTTGGAACCACATATCGACATTGTGCTTTACTCGTTTGCCAATTGGTACAAGAACAGCTCCACTCAAAAGCGCCCAGAAGAGGGGATCCCCATGTCTGATACTGAGCAGTCCGAGCTCGCCCGCCTGACCGTCGAATTGCTCAGCGCATTCGTCGCCAACAACACAATCTCGAGCGAGGCTCTGCCAGGTCTGATCGAAGCCACCCGTTCGGCACTTGCAGGGGAATCGGGCGAAGCACCGATGCCGGCTCCGGAATTCAAGCCGGCGGTGACGATCGAGGAAAGCCTTGCTTCGCGTGACCACATCGTAAGCTTGATCGACGGAAAGCCTTACCGGGCGTTGAAGCGTCATCTTACCAACAATGGCCTGACGCCGGAACAATACCGTGAGCGCTACAATCTTCCGGCGAGTTACCCGATGGTTTCTCCCAGCTATTCCGAACAGCGTCGTGCTTTTGCGAAGGCTGCCGGACTGGGTGGAAGCGCTGGTAAGCCAGTATCGAGCGCCGCGCCGACTGCCAACGTCGCAAAGCCGGCCGCGAAGGCTGAAACCTCGCCGGCGAAGGCAACCCGCAAGACGAGTACAAAATCGGCCACCAAGTCAGCGTCCAAGCCTGTTGTCACCAAGACGGCACCGGCTTCAGCAGCAAGCGCGCCTGAACCGGTAACACCGGCAGCGAAGAACGAAAAGGCTGCTGCGGTCAAGGCTGCAGCTGGAAAGGCCGCTTCCAAGGCGAAGGCAACGCTGGCTATGAAGAAGCCGGTTGCCGCATCGGCGGAGCCTGCGGCAAAGACCGGCGGGAACACTTCAACCAAGACGCCCGCCGCTCCTGAAAGCAAGTCGGAGGCAAAACTCGCATCGCGGCCACGATCGTCTGCCAAGGCCTCAGCCAAGTCCGCCGGAAATTCGGCTCGCAAGATGGCGCGCCCGCCGGCAAGTGCTCCGGCGACGATCCCGGCTGGCGTATCGGGCGTGCCCGCTGTTGCCCAATCCGCTCCAAAATCCGCAGCCAAGAAAGCGGCAGCCGGGAAGCCCAAGACCGCAAAGCCTGCGACCGCCAAAGTCACGAAAGCGAAGACCAGCCCCCCCGTAGCAACCGAGGCAACTGCTGGCGATCTGCGTGCCAAGAGCGTGCCCGCAAAAGCCAAGGCGGCGGGCGCCAAGAAGACCAAGCTGACGCCGAAATACGGCTCGGTCACCGTACCGCAAGCCGCCACCCCTGAGGCTACGGCTCGCGTCCCCGAAACTCAGGGCACGGTGCCCGCGCCGAGTGACGCGCCGGCATAAGTGCAATCTCCTGGGCGGCGCACGATCGTCTGCCTGGATTAAAAAGAGCGGCCATCTTCCTGGGATGGCCGCTCTTTTTTTAGCGATCCAGATTGCCGGAGTAGATGGCAATGTTGGTCAATGGATCTCGGCTAGAAGGATCTCGCCGTCTCGGGGCCACTGACTTGTCACCATCACGGGGTGAAGCGGATTTTCGGTTCTGACGATGTACTGCGCCGCGCCGGTCTGCGCCCGCAGGCGCAACGCAACAACATAGGCATTCTGAAACGACGCCAGCCTGGCGCGTATTGCAGAGGATCGCATGAAGTGAGCTCCTCACAAGCGGGCCCCAACACGAGAAAGCGGCCAGAACGGTCGGTCCCGCAGCTGTACCCGCTATCAGGGGTAATCAGCAAGGTGCCAACGACCCCGGGCAGTGATCGCAGTCGTCCTACGGTACTGGAACGGACAACGGCCGGCGATGATCACCGGCCACGCCCCTCCTGACCCCCAGAATGTGCCCACGCAGTGCATCACAACCGCTACAGGTCGTCTCCGATGGCTCGTGCGCACAAAATCTGATCCGCACCCGACAAGACCCTCTCGTCGTAATAGGGGCTCTGCTCGACCCGCAGCAGAGCCAGGGAGACGGCGGCGTCTGGATCGACGATGGTCATTGCGAATTCTTCAGCCGCGTAACAGTGGCTGCCGCTGTAAAAGTCGATCCGCACGCGCATCAGTTCCGTCCAGGCAACCTGATCGGTCATTTTCGGTACTCCCGGATAGGACGTACGGGGGGATTGCGGCCATCAAGGCCGCAATCCCCCAGCCATCAACTCGCGCGCTCAAGAAGCCTGCGAGCCTTGCCTTCCAATTCAAGCCGGTCGTCCTGATGAACCTTGCTACGGGCCGTGGCAGTAATGCCCTGGACAAAATCATAGAGCGAGCTTGGGGGATGACCTTCCTCGTCGAGGACAGTCGCTATGATGCGGCCCGTGTCCCCCTTCGAAAAACCGCGACCGCGCAGAAAGGAGATGCGGTCCTCATCGTTTCTGGCAACGATACGCTCGCGCGCGGTGCGTATGCCCTCGATGAAACTGCGAGGCGAAGAGCCCGCGAAGCGTGAAAGCGCAGGGGCTGCATGTTCAGCGAAGCGATTGGCAGCAAACTTCGAGTGCCGGATATTGATTTCCTCGAAGTTCTCTACCCCCCACAGGTTGCGGTTCATGCAAACGGCGCGCAGGAAGAAGGTGGCGAGACCGAGGGTTTTCGAACCGACCTCGGAATTCCAGCAATAGAAGCCCTTGAAAAAGAGGTCCGGCTCGCCGCTCGGCAGCTTGCCCGCCTCGATCGGATTGGTGTCATCGACGAGGAACAGGAAGACGTCGCGATCGGATGCATAGAGCGTGGTCGTATCGCTCGTGACATCGACATGGGGGTTGTAGGTCATCGTCGACCAGTCGAGCACACCCGGTACCTTCCAGCGCGTATCACCGGTGCCGTTGCCAGCGATTCTCATCACTGCCGCCACGAGCTCATGGTCCCAGATACGGCCGTAATCGGGACCGGTCACGGCCCGCAGTTCCGTCCGGCCATCGCGGGTTTCCAGCATTTTCACATGCTCACCGCGGTGCGAGAGCAGGCCGTGCTGCAGGTTGATCCCGGCGAGCGTCGCCGGAAGCCCTCTGAGGTAGGCACTGGGAGCGCCGACGAGGCTGCAAAGCTGCCCGAACGACCAGTTGGTCGGCGCAACGGGCTCTGCGCAGCCCGGGGTTAGCAAAGTCAGGCGATCGGCATCGCCGGGTTCTGCGCGGACTTCGATAGCGCGGCTCTCGACTATCCGGGTGGTTGCAGCCTCAGCCCGTGCGAGCATCATCGCGTGAAGGTCGCCGAGCGAAAGGAAGCGTTCGTCGGCCGGGCGGGCAAACCATTCCGAGGACACGCGCGAAACATTCTCGCCCCGGCTGACGTCGACGCGGTACGGTGCCAGAGGCTGCACTTGCGGGAGGCTGGATGAATTTGTCATGTTCGTGATCTCCGTACGAGGTTCCAGGCCGCGGACTGCCAATCATCCGCGCTCCTTTCGCTCCCCCCTTCCCTTTGCGCGACTGGATAGCGGCAATGGCGGTTAGGGGGCGGTCGCCCCCGTGGAGGAATTGATACGGCTCGACACGTCATCTCCCTTGCCGGCTGCGCCAGGCCATGTTGACAAAAGGGATTCCCACCCCGGTCGAGTTCTTGTTCAAGCCTACCTTTTGGAAGGACAGGCATGGATCGCGGCGACCTGAGCGACGCAGAATGGGAATTGATCGGGCCGCTGCTTCCGCCCGAGCGTGGCAGGCATGCCCGTCCCTACCGGAGATAATCGGCGCTATTTCAACGGAATGCTTCATGTCCTGCGGGTTGGCTGCCCTTGGCGGGACATGCATGAGCGATACGGGAAGTGGGACTCGGTCTACGTCCGCTTCCGCCGTTGGGCCGAGCAGGGCGTCTGGGATGCCATGCTGCAAACACTGGTCGACCTTGGCCTGACCGACGACTGGCAACACATGATCGACAGCACCACGATCCGGGGGCACGTATCGGCCGCTGGCGCTAAAGGGGGACGTGTAATACCAAGGTGCGTTGAGGCTGACTCACGCGGGGGATTCCCAAGATCGTGAAAATCTGATTCGACGTAGCAGGCACGTGGAGGCTTGCGATGGCGGCAGCGATTGGGGTTCGGTATGACTACACATCGGCAGATTTGCGCCAGTTTGCGCGACGAAGCGATGATGCGGATCAGGTCCGGCGGCTATTGGCGGTGGCTCTGATCCTGGACGGCGGGAGCCGGAGCGAAGCGGCGAAGGTTGCCGGCGTCACGCTGCAAATCGTGCGCGACTGGGTCCTGCGGTTCAACGAAGGCGGCCCCGATGGTCTGGCGACGCGCAAGGCGCCGGGCCGGGCCGCGATCCTCAATGACGAGCAGCGCGCGCGGCTTGCGGCGATAGTCGAGGCCGGGCCAATCCCCGCGTCGCATGGCGTCGTGCGCTGGCGGCTTGCCGATCTGACCCAGTGGATCTGGGACGAGTTCGCGCTCTCGGTCACGCGCCATACCCTCGGGCGTGAGCTTCGCGCGATGGGCTACCGCAAGCTCTCGGCGCGGCCCCGCCATCGGGGGCAGAAGGGCGACGACATTGCCGATTTTAAAAAAGCTTCGCTGCCCGCCTGGCGCAGATCAGGTGGCGCCTCCCGCGAGGAACGCCGATAGAGCTGTGGTGGCAGGACGAGGCTCGCATCGGTCAGCAAACCAAGCTCACCCGGCGCTGGGCGAAGCGCGGCACGCGGCCCTCGGCACCCAAGGATCAGCGGCGCTCCTCGGCATGGCTGTTCGGCGCGATCTGTCCCGCCGAAGGTAAAGCCGCCGCCATCGTCATGCCCCGCTGCAACAGCGAGACGATGAGCAAGCACCTCGAGGAGATCGCCTTTCACGTCGCGCCAGGCGCACATGCCGTTCTGCTGCTCGATCAGGCCGGATGGCATGGATCGGTCGAGCTGGTCGTGCCGCCCAACATCACCTTGATGCCGCTGCCGCCCAGGTGCCCGGAGCTCAACCCCGTCGAGAACGTCTGGCAGTTCATGCGCGACAACTGGCTGTCGAACCGCATCTTCAAATCCTACGATGACATCGTCGACCACTGCTGCTTCGCCTGGAACAAGCTCGTCGAACAGCCCTGGCGCATCATGTCCCTCGGACTGCGCCAATGGGCCCATGGGTTCTGATCAATGCACCTTGGTATAACGGGACCGGCAGCGAACCTTGGGCATGCTGCCAGACCGGTACGGGGTTAAATATTTGCTAGCTCGTCTGCCCGCTTAGCCCGGCCACGCCCGCCGACATAGCCGACGTTCCCGATGCTCACCCGCCTCCCTCAAAGCTGCTGTACGTTAATGTACTCGATTGGATTTATTAATCGGCAAGCTCAACATCAGCGAACAAAGCGCTCGATGTTTTCAACCAGCGTTTCAGGAATTTCGTCGGGAATGAAATGCCCGCTGTCGACCCTGACCACTTCGGCTCCGGGCGCCTTGGTTGCCAGGACGCCTTTCAGCCACGCATAACCCGGCCCGCCAAGTGCGAGCACCGGCATCTTAAGCGGCGCATAGCCATCGTCGTCGACGATGTCCTGAGGAAAGGCCTGATACCAACCGTCGCCCGCCCGGATGGCATCTGGTGAACCGTAAGCTGCAGCATAAACGTCCCGGTCGAGCGCATCGATCGAGCGTTCGTCTTGGGTCAGGTAGTGGAAGAACCAGTCCTGCTCCATCCGGATACGGCCATCGGCCGCCATCTTTTCGTGCAGTTCGGGAACCTGGTGATAAGCGAACCACCAGACATAGGCATGTGAACCGTCGCCAACCTTGTCACCAAACGTACCCAGCGCCGGCAGCATGGGCCATGTCGCAAGTCCTGCATCCGGCGGAGCGACGTCGAGAAGTACCAGCTTGCTGGTTAGGTCTGGATGATTGGCCGCAAAGCTGTAGGCTACCATCGACCCGATATCATGGCCGACTATATCGACTTTACCGAGGCGAAGCTGACCCACCAGACCCGCGATATCGGCAGCCATGGTTTTCTTGTCATAGCCACCGGTAGGCTTGTCAGAAGACCCCATACCGCGCAGATCGACCGCAATCACCCGCCGATCTCGCGCAAGTGCCGGCATGACCTTGTGATACGACCACCAAGTCTGAGGCCATCCCGGCAGCAATATCAGCGGAGGGTTTGCGCTGTTTGCCGCGCCTCCTTCGACGTAATGAAGACGTACGCCGCCGACTTCGACGAAGCCTTCGCGGAATCCCGGCAAATGCCTGAGCAACGCTTCATCGGATGTCGCGGCCGGCGTAATCGCGCTGGGCGAAGCTGCCAGCACCGAGCCTGCTGCCATTACGGGGCTAGCCGAAAGCACCATGAGTGCAATTCGCAAAGTGAAGTTCCGGATCATGTGGTGCTGCTCCCTGAGCCAGAATGGCTGCGGCGTCGGTCGGATATTCGAATAGCGCAGCGCACGATGCGCGCGCTGCCAGACGCGTGGACGCAAACCTCGTCCATGCGGCTGCTTCACTCATTCCTGGGTATGAGATGCTTGTTACTAGCGCCCGCCGCCGGATCACGGCGGGCGGGCGCTTGAGGATCACAGGAACCTTGGTCAGATCTGGACCTGACCGCCATCGACGAAGAGTTCCACACCGTTGATGAAGCTTGCTTCGTCCGAACTGAGGAACAGCACGGCCTTGGCGATTTCCGAGGGCTGGCCGATGCGACCGGCGGGGATCAGCCCTGCAAGATAGGCCTTGGTATTCTCGGCATCCTCACCGCCGCCGAACAGTTCATCGACACCCGGGGTATCGGTGACGCCGGGGCTGACGGCGTTCACGCGGATGTGGCGATCCTTCAGGTCGAGGATCCAGTTGCGCGCAAAGTTGCGCACGGCCGCCTTGCTGGCGCTGTAGACGCTCAGCGCAGGTGTACCCGAGATGCTCACGGTCGAGGCGGTCAGCACCACTGAAGCGCCGTCACGCAGCAGCGGGAGAGCCTTCTGCACGGTGAACAGCACACCCTTCACGTTGGTGTCGAAGGTCTTTTCGTAGTGCTCCTCGGTAATCGCGCCGAGCGGTGCGAATTCGCCGCCGCCGGCATTGGCGAAGATGACGTCGATAGCGGAGTGCTGCTGCTGAACCGCGTCGTAGAGGCGGTCGACATCGGCCAGCTTGCTCATGTCGCCGCGTACGCCGGTGACGTTGCCGCCGATCGCCTTGACCGCCGCGTCGAGGGCTTCCTGCCGCCGTCCGGTGACGAACACCGATGCGCCTTCGTCTGCGAAGGCCTTGGCCGTTGCAAGACCAATCCCCGTGGTGCCACCGGTGACCACGACGACCTTGTTTTCGAACCTGTTAGCCATGTCATTCTCCATTTGTGCATTCGGTGGGAAACCGTTTCCCTGCCGCTGGAGAACAAATGCATCCGGAACGATCTTGGCTGTAGACAGCAAAATCGCTACTCATCGTTCTATACATGGAACGATGAGTAGGATCTGGGATTCTTCACCTCGCGGGTGCCAAAAGCCGAAAGCCTCCTCCTCAGATGTTACGTCAGGCATACTCAGGGATGATTTCGGATCGAACGTCCTTCTGGTGAAATCAAGCCAAGGCAAACCCAGCCGGCAAGCCAATCATTCCAGTATTCCGAAACAACAATCTGATTTTATCTGACTTTTCCGAAAACCCGATCGTCGCCAGAAGTCACCTCACCGGCTGAGGAAGAACGGCTTCGCCCCTAATCCGCCTGACCACACACACCGAAGGACCAGCATCATGGCTTATGTAACCACCAAGGACGGCGTCGAAATCTTCTTCAAGGACTGGGGCCCCAAGGATGCCCAACCCATCGTCTTTCACCACGGCTGGCCGCTCTCGTCGGACGACTGGGATGCGCAGATGCTGTTCTTCCTCTCCAAGGGCTATCGCGTCGTCGCCCATGATCGCCGTGGCCACGGCCGCTCGGAACAGGTGAGCGAGGGTCACGACATGGACCACTACGCCGCCGATGCCGCCGCCGTGATGGAGCATCTGGACCTCAAGAACACGGTCCACATCGGTCACTCGACCGGCGGCGGTGAAGTCGCGGCCTATGTCGCCCGCTACGGCATCCCGCAGGGCCGCGTCGCCAAGGCCGTGCTGGTCAGCGCCGTACCGCCGATCATGCTCAAGACCGATCGCTATCCGGGCGGTCTGTCGATCGAAGTGTTCGACGGCCTGCGCGCCGGGCTTGCCGCCAACCGTTCGCAGTTCTTCCGCGACGTTGCCGCCGGCCCGTTCTACGGCTTCAACCGCGAAGGCGCGAACGTACTGCCCGCCGTGATCGACAACTGGTGGCGCCAGGGCATGATGGGCAGTGCCAAGGCCCACTACGAGGGCATCAAGGCGTTCTCGGAAACCGACCAGACCGACGATCTGAAGGCGATCACCGTGCCCACGCTGGTGCTCCACGGCGATGACGATCAGGTCGTGCCTTACAAAAACGCCGGCGTGCTGCAGGCCGAGATCCTGCCGAATGCGACGCTCAAGATCTACGAGGGCTTCTCGCACGGCATGCTCACCGTCAACGCCGACACCATCAATCCCGACCTGCTCGCCTTCGTGCAGGCCTGAACGATAGAATGGCCCCCGGGATGCTGATCGCTATCCCGGGGGCAATTGGTCAATGCTCGTTTCCGCCGAACACCGATCGAACAGGTCGCTGTGCCCCTCGAACCTCGGCACCGAAACCCGTCCGAAGCGGAAATCCGGTTGTCCCTCCATGCAGTGCGCGTCTAGGATCAATCCTTGGCCCTTCATTACGCCTGAGAGATGCAGCGATGATCCGTATATTGGTGGTCGACGATCACCCCGTCGTTTGCGAGGGCCTGAGCGCAATCATCGAAAGCGAAGAAGACCTGACGATAGCCGGAACTGCCGGCGACGGGATCGAAGCCGTGCATCAGTTCTCGGCGCTTCGGCCGGACGTCACCTTGATGGACATGCAAATGCCCAAGGCGAACGGTGCTGAAGCCATCGCGACCATTCTGGCGGGCGAGCCGTCGGCAAGGATCATCGTCTTGTCGACATATGCCGGAGATGCCTCAGCAGCCCGCTCTCTCAAGATCGGCGCGGCCGGTTACATGCTCAAGAGTAATGCTCGCAAGGTCATAGCGCAGGCGATCCGCGATGTGCACGCAGGCAAGCGCTACATCGATGCGTCGGTCGCTTCGGAAATCGCCATCCATGTCGGCGAACGGTCGTTGACCGCGCGCGAAACGCAGGTGCTTGCGGAAGCCGCCAGAGGCAACGGCAACCGCGAGATTGCGCAGATCCTGGGTATTTCCGAGGAAACCGTGAAGGATTACTTCAAGAGCGCCTTCACCAAGCTCAACGTCTCCGACCGCACCCACGCGGTCACCGAGGCACTACGGCGAGGCATGCTGACGATCTGATCGGCCGGTAAACCGGCTCGCCAGCCAAGTCGGAAAGCCAACGCGGACCGCATAGGCCTTGCGCTCCGGAACCCGCATCCAGATCGAAGTACCGGCTCCCGGCCGGGATTCGACCGTCAGCCTGGCCCCGATGCTTTCCGCACGCTTCTGCATCCCCAGGAGGCCAAAGCCGGATCCCGAATCTCCGCGGCTCTCAAAACCCGAACCATTGTCGGCCACCACGACCTCCAGAGCGCGCCTACCAAACGTCAGTTCGACCGTGACAGTCTGCGCCCGCGCATGGCGCGCCGCATTGAACAGCGCCTCTGCCACGATCTCGCGAACTTCGCGAATAACCACGACATCGACCGGTCGAACGTGTCCATTTACCGAGACCGACCTGTCTACATCGGCCGCGAAGGGCATTTCCATCATCACCTGCTGCAGCATGGCATCGAGGTCGGCCGGGCTGTCCTCCAGATGCAGGTTGTGAACGCGCAGTTTACCCTCGGCAATGAGCGCATCGGCACGGTCGAGACTTTGCTCCAATTCCTCTCGATTGGGGTCGGCACCCTGCATCCTGGAGGTGATCGCCTGGATGCGCATGACCAGCCCCTGCATGCCTTGCAGCAGGGTGTCGTGAATATCGCGGCGATGCGCTCGCGCTCGTTCGCGCGCTCGGCTGCCTGGCTACGCAACCGCCGCGCGACTTGAGCGACACGCCAGCGCACGGCAAGCCAGACGCCAAGCAACAGGGCAAGCCCCGTGGACGCGGAAAACCACCAAGTCTGCCAGAAATGCGGCGCCACATCGATTTCGATGGCCTGCCCCTGATTGTTCCAGACGCCGTGAGAGTTCGCACCAACGACTTCGAGCTGATAATGTCCGGGTGGCAGCCGCGTAAACATGGCGGCGCGCTGCTCGCTGGCGTCGACCCATTCCGTATCCATGCCCTTCAGCCGGTAGCGCAGGCGCGTCGCCATGGGATTGTCGAAATCGACGACGGCAAGCTGTATCCGCAGCCGAACGGTGCCGGAAGGAAGTTCCACTCTGGGCCCCACCGGCATGGCCCGGTCATCGGCTTCGATTGCCGTGACGAGCACGGGCGGCGGCGGCCCATCCGTAGGCGCGGTGGCCGGATCGAATACGGCGATCCCATTGCTCGTCGAAACCCAGATGCGCCCGCTGCCGTCGGCTGCCAGACCTGACATGTTCGCGTAAGTTGGCGGACCAGGCACGCCGTCTGCAGCTCGGAAAATACGCAGATCCGGCTGGAAATGCGGATCGACAAATGTGCGATCAAGATCGGCCGTCCGCAGCCGGACGATCCCACTGCTCGTTTGCAGCCACGTCTCGCCGCGCGGGGTCTGTACGATCCCGGCGACGAAATTGAGCCAGGGGAAGCGAACGCTCGACACCACTTGGACCGATCGACCGTCGAACCGGCCAAGGCCACGGTCACCGCCCAGCAGTATCGCATTTCTGCTGCGATACTGCGCTTCGATAAAGCCCAGCGTATTGTCGTCATGGCGCCATACGATCCGGGAATGCTCGCCATCGGTCAGCCACAGATTGCCATTGCCGATATAGGCGAGCACCCAGCCGTCGCGCCACGCGGAATAAGTGCCGATCGAATAGCCCGAATCCTCACCGAGAGCGACGGCGGTGGAGTGCTTTGGTCCCAGAAGTGCAAGGCCGCGATCGGCAGCGCCCCACAGGCGCCCCCGATCGTCTTCAAGGCATCCGTTAACGCCCAGCTCTTTCGCAAGTCTTGCCCCATCGTGGCCGAGAGGAAGCGAGGCCGGCGAAGGTCCGCCGATGCGCGTAAAACGGTCCGTCCCATTGAACACCCAGACGCCCCCGGCCCGGGCAGCGCACGGCGCGACCCCGCCCGGGCGTGTTCCCGGCCAGGATGTAAGGCCTTGGCCGAAGCCGGACCGAAACAGGTGGTCCTGCCTCCAGGCCCAGACAGTGCCGCGCCCGTCGGCGGCGGCGAATGCCGGAGAACGGTTTTCAACCGTGTTGTTGGCGCCCGCCAGAACCGACACGAAGGAGCTGCGGCTGAAGCGTTCCAAGCCTTGGCTCGTCCCTATCCAGAGCGCCTGTTCGCGATCGATCATCGAAGGCAGCGCGCTCAGCGGCAATACGGATGCAGTCAACGCATAGCCGCTGGGCCATCCGGCAATACGCACCGCACGCCCGGACGCTCCGATGGCGTAGCGCTCCAGCACATTGTCGCCCTGAATGATCCAGAAGTGGCGGGCATCCTCGAAGCGGACCGGCGCGTCGCCTTTGCGGGTAAAGCCCGTGATCGCAAAAGCCTCGCCGCCAATGACCTTGGTGGAACCCAGCTCGGTGAGGCGGCTTTTTCCGACCAGCCAGACACGGCCGTCGGGACTATTCGCAAGGCCGGAAGAATGGATCCCGCTTGCCACGATGCGCAACCTTCGATCCCTGGGCGAGACGGCGATCAGCCGGTCCCCCACCAGCAGCCATAGCGTCCCATCGCCGCCGATCGCGCTGCCATAGAACAGCTCGGCCTTGAACTCGGTCCACAGAACCCATTTGCGATCGATCAAGCGGGCCACGTAGACCCGCCTGCTATCGCTGCCCACGGCCCAGGCCATTCCGGCACGGTTGGCTGGCAGGGCCCAGACGGTACTCATGCGAAGGCCGGTCTGCGCGACGTGCCGACCGGCGCGCACAAGCGAGAGCCCCCCGTAATCGTGACCGACCCACAGATCGCCATCGGCAGTTGCCAAGAGCGGCCCGATCGTATCGGCCTGGATCGGTTTCGCGCTGGAAGGCGGCTGTCGCACGAAACTCCGGCCATCGTACCTGTAGAGACCGTCACTGGCACCGATCCACAGAATCCCGTCGGGCGTCTGCGCCAGGGACCGAACCCCGGCCGGGGCGCCCTCCCGCGGCCCTGTGAAGCTGTGCTGCCAGCCCCGCATTTCCAGAGAGGATAGCGGTTGAGTTCCGGCCCCAGCGCTGCCGCTTGCCATGCACAGCAGGCTGAGCGCGCTCAGCAGACCAATCCGGGACAGCCGTCTCCGCGGCCGCAATAATCCTGCTCGGCCGCGCCGCGCCACTGCGTTCAAAACCACCCGTTTCTCCTTAACCCCGAGTGGCGACGCATCACGGCGTGATCGCCCCTAGCACCGAGCAGGCGATGATGCACTCATGCCCCGGTATGAGCTGAGCGCAATGGAGGTCGATCCTCCAAGCGCAGCCCATTCACACCCGCGTATAATTGTTCGGGGCCAACAATCCGGCTTAGGAAGGAGGAGATCGGAAGGCTTTTCAATGAACCGCACACCACTTCCATACCCATGCGTGGCGATCGTCGATGACGAGGAATGTGTCCGCACGGCCCTTGCCGGGCTGCTGCGGTCGATCGAGGTGCCTTCGGCTCTGTTCGAAAGCGGGATCAGCCTGCTCGAACAAGACCTCCGTCATTTCATCCTCGTTCTGAGCGATATTCAAATGCCGGAGCTGTCGGGTATCGAGCTGCTGGACCGCATCCGCGCACTGGCGCCCAATCTCCCGGTTGCCCTGATGACTGCGTACCCCGATGCCGAATGGCGCCAGCGTGCGCAGGAAAAGGGCGCGTACCGTTTCCTTGCCAAACCTCTGGATGCCGATGCCGTCATCGCCATGATCGAAGGTCTGCTGGGCGGGGCCGGACAAGGCTAGCCATGGTCACGCCCTTCACGGACAGGACGCGAGTGTCTCTCGCCGCGCTGACAGCGGCAGCCGTCTTCGTCATCGATACGTTCACGCGCCTGCAGAGCGCCGTCGCCGTGCTCTATGCGCTGGTGCTGCTGATAGCCGACGACGGAACTTCTCGGTCTCGCCCCTCTTACTGGGCCTATCCCTGCGCCGCCCTTGCCGTGATCAGCTTTCTCATCAACCACGGCGGCAGGGCCGATACGGACGAAATACTGCGCCTCGTGGCCAGCCTTGCCGCCGTCACCATCGCTGCTTTGCTCCTCGCCCGAAACCGACGGCTGCGCGAGCAGGTCAGGGCCAGAGATGTCCGTTACGAAACAATTTTCAACTCGCTTGCCCTTGCCATCTGGGAGCATGATTTCACTGAAGTCATGGCCGAACTGAACGCCATCGAGGCAGGCGGTGTCGATGATCTGGAAGCCTATCTGCGGGCCAATCCCGGCCGGGTCGCGCACATGTGCAGCCTGGTCAGGATCACCCATGCCAATGACGCAGCCATGCGACTGTTGGATCTGGAAGGTGAGGCAGGCTTCTTCGAGCGCCTTTCCGACTTTCTGCCCGAAGAGGATGAGAGTTTCCTGGAAGGCTTGCTTGCCCTCGACCGGCGCAGCCCTACATTCGAGATCGAATGCCAGGTCCGCACCGCGCGGGGCAACCTCATACCCATTTTCATCACGATGCGCCTGCCGACCGATGGCAACGGCTATGATCGCGTCTGTGGCAGCGTGCTCGATCTTACCGAGCGCAAGCGGATGGAAAGGAACCTCGATGTTGCCCGGCTCGAACGGGACGAGGCCCTGCACCGCGCAATCATCGGTGGCCTCTCCACCTCGATTTCGCACGAGGTCAGCCAACCGCTGTCGTCAATCAACGCCTATCTCGCAGCCGCGGGCCGTTGGCTCGACAGGCGCCCTCCTGCCGTCACCGAAGCCCGCCGGGTAATCGGCCAGGCGCAACATGCTGGAGAGGATGCCGCGCAGGTCATTGCCCAAGTCCATGAAGTAGTGGAACGGGGTCGTCTGGAGCGGTCACCCATACCTTTTGCCCCTCTCATCCGGCGCGTGAGCGGGGCAATCCGATCCCGGCAGCCGACGGCCACGATCGAACTGACCCTCGACGATGGCAACGACCACATACTTGGCGAGGTCCAACTGCTGGAGCGGCTCGTCTCCAGCCTGATTGGCGGCGCACTAAATGCCGCGCACCGCCCCGATGAGCAAAGGGCGATCGGGATCGCGTCTTGTGCCGATGGCTCCTACGTGCGCCTCAACATCACCTGCAGCGCTACCGCCGAACCGGCAGGCCCCTTGGTGTCGGATCGACAACCCGCTCATCTCTCAGCCGGAAGCCTCGGTCTTTGCCGCGCCATCGCCCAGTTCCATGGTGGCTCCATCCGGGTTACCCGCAACGGCGCGGGAACAGGCATCGATATCGAACTCGAGCTTCCTCGTGCCTGTGATACGGAATGAACAATCGTCGCCGTGCCAGATGCGCAGGTGATCTCGATCATCCTCGCGTATAAAAGCATTTCCTGAAGTCTTGGCATAAGCCGATCCGATCCCACGCCTAACGCCCACGCCAAATGCCACGGCGGCACGGAGATTTCATGTCCACCAGAAAACCGGTTCCTCCCGGCCCCATCCTTTTCATCGGCGGCATCGCCGCCTTGCTCGTGCTTGCCTTCCTGTGGGCAGCCGGATGGATCGGCCCCAAGCGCATCAGCGGCGGCGATGTCACCCGTGCGCTTGAGTACAACACCGGTAAGAAGCAACCGGGCTTCCGCCGCGCCCATGCCAAGGGCCTTTGCCTGTCGGGCAATTTCACCGCCAACGGCGCTGGAACCGAAGTCTCGACTGCCCAGGCGTTCGAACCCGGGACGTATCCCGTGATCGGGCGCTTCTCGGTGGCGGGTGGCAATCCGCTCGCCACCGATGGCCGCAATGTCTTCCATTCCATGGCCTTGCTTCTGAAGACGCCCGACGGCCAAGAGTGGCGCATGGCGATGGATCATACGCCCATCTTCCCGGTATCGAGCGCGGCGGGCTTCATCGCCCTGCAACGCGCCACGCGGCCCGACCCGGCGACGGGCAAACCCGATCCGGCGAAAATGAAGGCCCTGATCGCGGCATATCCCTCGGTAAAGGCGTTCCAGGACTATCTCGCCAAGGCCGTGCTGCCGAGCAGCTTCGCCAATGCGACCTATTACGCGATCAATGCCTTCACCATGACCGACGGCACGGGCGATACCCGCTTCGTCCGCTGGCAGTTCACGCCAGAGGCAGCGCTCGGCGGGCTTGACAAGGCCCATCTGGACACCCTGCCCCGCGATGCCCTATTCCGCGAGATGATCGAACGCACAGCCAAGAGGGCATCGCGCTGGCACCTGATCCTAACGATCGCCAACCCCGGCGACCGAACCGACAGCGCCACCGTCGCCTGGTCAGGCCCGCACCGGACCATCGACGCCGGTATTCTCACCGTCGACAAGGTCATGCCCGAGGAGGTCGGCGCCTGCCGCGATCTCAACTTCGATCCCACGATCCTGCCTGTCGGCATCGGCCTGTCCGATGACCCGCTGTTGGCAGCACGATCGAAGGTCTATTCCTCCTCGTTCCAGCGCCGCGCCGGCGAAGGGCCGCATCCGAGCGCGGCCGGGGGCGATCTTGCCGAAGACCTTGCCAAAGACCCTGCTTATAAGGAGTCTGCGCAATGAACCGCCCGCCCCATGATTTCCATCCGCTGCTGCGCGTGGTTCACTGGCTCATGGCGGCCATGGTCCTCGCCATGCTGTTCATCGGTGTCGGCATGGTCTCCACCACCGGACCGGCTTACCTCGCCCTGCTGGCGCTGCACCGACCGGTCGGCATTGCAATCCTGATCCTGGTGGTGCTGCGCCTTCCCTTGCGCCTTGTCACAGGCTCACCGCCCCTCCCCGATGATCTGCCGCCGATGCAGGTTCTGGCCGCCAAGGGTTCGCATGTGCTGCTCTATGCCAGCATGGCGGCCATGCCGCTAATCGGATGGGCCATGCTGGCAGCCGGCGGCTATCCGGTGGAGCTGTTTTCCGGCCTGATGCTTCCGCCCATCGCGCCCCACGACTTGTGGCTCTACGCGCTGCTGCGGCAGGCGCATACGGTGATCGCGGTGCTGTTCTTCGCCCTGATCCTCGCCCACCTCTGCGCTGCCTTGTTCCACGGCCTGGTTCGCAGAGACGGTGTGCTGCGCAGCATGACGGTGGGAACGCCGCCAAGCCCGGTCGAACCTTCGCAAGGCGATAGTGAAGCCTCGGACTTCGACGTATACCCATCCGCCAACGATCCCGACGCCCCGGAGTTTCCGGAAGCGCAACCCAAGGCGGACGAATGAATTCGGCACCCGAGTTTCCAGCATCCGACTCCGGTACCCAGGCTCACCGCTATCACCGCATCTTCGAAGCCACGGTCGTCGCGTTCTGGGAAATCGATCTGGCCGACATGCAGGCCATGCTGGCCGAAAGGTGCCGGGAGAGCGGGCTGGAACCGGCCGACTACGTCCGGGCAAATCCCGGCTTCATCCGTCAATCGATCGACACTTGCCGCGTTCTCGACCTTAATACGCGCGCGCAGGAGCTGTTCGGCGTCGACCGCGAAACCGCGCTGGCGACACCTTTCGGGCATTGGTGTCCGCCTCAGGCGGAAACGATGCTGCTCGACAATCTCGTGGCCTATCTGACCGGCGAAGCAGGTTACGAGGGCGAGGCGGTGATGATGCGGGCGGACGGTTCACTGTTCCCCGTCCATGTCAGCACGGCGTTTCCGCAGGAGCCGGTATCGCCCCCCGCAGGCACGTTCGCCGTGATGGACATCAGCGATCGCATCGAGCGCGAGGAAGCACTGGCAAGACTCAATACCGAGCTTGTTCGGGCAGCCCGCGTCGCCACTCTGGCCGAACTGGCCGCATCCATCGCCCATGAAGTCAACCAGCCTCTCACCGCGCTGGTCGCGAATGGGAATGCGGCCCTGCGCTGGCTCAGGCGGCCAACCCCAGACCTGAAGGAAGCGATCGATGCCATTGCGCGTATCGTCGAGGACGGTACTCGCGCCAGCGAAGTGCTCGCCCGCACCCGCCGCATGGCGACCAAGGGCGACGGCCTGCGCGCGCCGCATGACTTCGCGACGATTGTCGACGAAGCACTGGCGATAATCCGCTGGCAATTGGCAAGCCTCGGCGCGGAAGTCGACATGGCGATCGCTGCGAATGTCGGCAAGGTGCAGGTCGACAAAGTGCAGATCCAACAGGTGCTTATCAACTTGCTGGTCAATGCCGCACAGGCCATGGCAACCATCCCGGCGCCGCGCCGGATAAGCCTTTCCGCGCGCCTGGACGGCACATTCGTGACGGTTCAGGTCGACGACCACGGCCCCGGCATTCCCGAGATCGCGGGCCAACCGATTTTCAACGCCTTCTATACCACTCGGCCCGATGGCATGGGCATGGGCCTCTCGATAACCCGCACGATCGTCGAAGCACATGGCGGCACGATCAGGGTCGACACCTCGGCACAAGGCGGTGCCAGCTTCCAGTTCACGCTGCCTCGCGCAGACTGAATGCGACTGCGGCAGGCGCGCGCCAATGGGGTTAGCCGGTCATACGCGGGCATGATCGACAGGACGCAGCGCTTTCGCTCTTAGGGTTCCATCCGCGCCAACCATCCGGCGCGCTCGGAAACTCCGGGGAACGGAAACACCATGTCCAATTCCATTGCCCCGCCTACGGAAGCCACCTCCCGTCGCTGGACCGCCGTTTGCGCCATTGCCCTTGGGACGTTCGTCATGGTGACGAGCGAGTTCCTGCCGGTCGGCCTGCTCGGATCTCTTGCGCGAGACCTTGGCGCTTCGGAAGGCCGGACCGGCCTTTTGCTATCCGTACCCGGCCTCGTTGCAGCAATCAGCGCGCCTGCTTTCGCCATCTTTGCCGGTCGCCTCGACAGGCGATTGGTGCTGTCAGGCCTGACCCTCAGCATTGCGCTCTCGGATCTGGCCGTGGCCCAAGCGGTTCACTTGTGGATGGCTCTTGCCGGACGCGTGCTGCTGGGTCTGGCCCTCGGCGGAGTATGGACTTTCGCCGCAGCAATCGGGCGCAGACTGGTGTCGCAGGACGATGGCAACCGCGCGGCCGCCATCATCATGGGCGGCATATCTATCGGCACCGTGCTCGGGGTGCCGCTCGGCACTCTGGCCGGCGGGCTCGTTGGCTGGCGTGCCGCCTTCGGCTGCGTAGCCGTTCTCGCCCTGATCGCATTTGCGCTCCAAGCCATGATCATCCCACCGCTCGAAGCCAGCGAGCGCCTGAATGTGAAGGCCATGACGGCCGTGCTGCGCGTTCCGGCTATCCGTATCGGCTTTCTGGCAACGGCACTCGTCGTTGCCGGGCACTTCAGCGCCTATGCCTATCTGGAACCGTTTCTGGCGGCACGAGGGGTCTCCGGCGCAGTCATGGCGTGGCTTTTGGCAGGCTATGGTCTGGCCGGATTGATCGGCGTCTGGCTGGGGACATGGGCAAGCAGCATGAGCCGGCGCTGGGCGCTTGCAGGCGCTATGCTGGTCATCGGATTGGCGATCGGCACCACGCTTTTGGCGGGATCACGACCTGCCATGGCGGCGACCACTATTCTTGCCTGGGGAGCCGCCTTTGGCGCGCTTCCGCTCTGCCTGCAGGTCTGGACGCTTCGCGCGGCACCGCAGAATTTCGAGGCAAGCTCAGCGCTTACCAATACTGTTTTCCAGTCTTCCGTGGCGATCGGCGCTCTTATCGGAGGGCTGATCGTCGATCATGGCGGCGTCGGGAAAGCCTGGATGATCGGTAGTGTACTCGCCCTCACCGGTGCCCTTGTTGCATCACGCAAACCGTAGCGTCGCCGATCCTTCGCCTAGGTCTCGCTCATCCGCCGCCATGATCGGGACATCGATCGTAAACGTGCATCCGGGTCCGGCGTTGTTGCACGCGACGATCGTGCCGCCATGGGCCTCGACGATCCCTTTGGAAACGGACAGCCCCATCCCCATACCATCGGCTTTGGTGGTGAAGAACGCCTCGAACAATCGGGCTGCACCCACGGCATCCAGGCCCGGCCCGGTATCGACCACGCGAACTTTGGCACGCGGGCCTTCCATCTGGAATCCGACTTCGACCACCCTTCCCGGACTGCCGCCCTGGGACATGGCCTGCGCCGCATTGACGATGAGGTTGATGATGACCTGCTGCATTTGCACCCGGTCGCCCAGAATCCGGATCGGGGCATCGCAGCCGGTCAGCGTGCAGGATGCACCCAGGATACCGATCTGGCGCCGCGTGATCTCGATCGCTTCCGCCAGTGTCGGCTTCAACTCGAAGACAGTGCGTTCGCCGCTGCCCTTCATCGCCATGGCGCGGGTACGCGCGATGATCCGGGATGCGCGCTCCCCTTCAAGGATCATGTGCCCGATGGCGGCACGTGCCTCGTTGAGATCGGCCACCGGCCTGTTCAGCCAACGCAGCGCGGCATTGCCGTTCGCCATGATCGCGCTCAGCGGCTGGTTGATTTCGTGGGTGATGGATGCGGCCAGTTCCCCCAGGACCGAGACGCGTCCCGCATGGGCAAGATCCAGCTGCGCGCGGGCAAGCGCCTTTTCACGAGCGATCCGCTCGCTGATATCGACGAGGCCCACGACGACGAAGATCTGCTCCTCCGGCCGCTTGGGATAGGCAGCACTCAGGATGACGTCGAGGTTGGTGCCATCCTGCCGGCGGATCACCGTTTCAGCCTCATGGCTGACCTTTCGGGCGATATAATCAAGGAAGACACCCTTCCACACCGCCATCGTCTCGTCCGGACACCAGATACCCAGCGGCTTGCCGACCGCTTCAGTCGGAACCACGCCCAGCATCTGACAGGCCTTTTCGTTGAGGCCGACGATCGGGGTGCAATCGAGCACGCGCCTGACGATGGTAATGTCGGACGCTATTTGGGCGGCAATGTCCGCAACCTCGCTTGCCAGTTCCGCCATGACCCGGCGAACGCCGCGTAGATCGATCTCCACGAAGCCCACAATCGTGCCGTCGAACACGCTGTGAAACCGGTTCTGCTCACGCGAGAGGTCGAAGACGAGGGTATGGAAGCCTTCGAACCGCCCATCGGCAATTCTCGGAACGTAACGGATCGCCGCCTCGCGCGAACCGCCGCTGCAATGCGGAACCTCGGCCTCGAACGAAACCGTCTCGCCTGCGGCCACGCGCTCCAGATAGGGGTGCCGCTTGGCATAGAGAGTTTCGCCAAGGAAATCGCGCATATGGCTGCCGACAAGCTGTCCCGGCGTTCGTCCGTACCAATGGATATGGTGATCGTTGGCGAAGCGACAGACATGCCCGGCATCGAAGAACGAGATTAGTGCAGGAACGGCGTCGGCGGTCGAGACCCCGTAGTCGCCAGCCTCGGACTTCGATCGTGTGTCCAACATTCCGGCGGGCCTCGCATCGTTACTTTGGAGCCGTCCCGACCGCCCCTTTAGGCAGGGCCCGGAGAGCGGCAGGCGGCGCGATGATATTGACCGCCTACGAGAGCAACAATCGCGCGCCCGAGGGGAGGGATTATCCCCCCAAACGGGGGGATGCGCATGCTGGCGCCATTGCGTATCGCAGCGCTCATACCCGTGTATGAGGTTCACAAATCGCCAGGATAGGCCACATTGACCCACGTCATGCGGTACGCCGCTAAGTTGAGGATCGAACTCGTGGATCAGCCTGTCGATAGCCATGCCGAACTGCCGATTTCTTCGGCTGGCATGAAAGAGTTGCTTGAACGCAATCTGCACGAAGTGTTCGGCGAAAACGATCCGAACCGCCGGCGAGCGGCATTGAACGAACTTTGGACCGACGATTGCACGCTACATGCTCCGCCCGGCGTCATCCGGGGACGTGAGGCGATCGATGCCTTCGCCGGCCAGCTTCGCGCTACGCATTCCGATTTCGTCTATACGCCGATTGGTGAGCCGCAAATCCTGCATGATGCAGGCCGGCTAGCCTGGGGCTCCGGTCCCGCTGGCGAACCTCCCCGTTATACCGGCTGGGACGTCGTGATCACCAGCAACGGCCGGATCGCTACTCTGATCGTCTTCCTCGACGGCAGTGGCAAGTGATGATGCACACTCTGAAATCGCGCCCCGTCGCGCTGCGCTGGACGCCGATCGCAGAGGCGTGACATGAACTTGACCACCATGACCGGTACAGACGAAGCTCAAACGATCCACGTCGTCGATGACGACCCTTCGATCCGCGTCGCGCTCGACGGCCTATTCCGCTCGGTAGGCTACACCGTTCGCACGTTTGCGAGTGCTACGGAATTCATGGCTTCCGGATGCGCGCAAGCCGCCGGGTGCGTGATCCTCGACGTACGGCTGCCCGGCGTCAGCGGACTCGATTTTCAGGTCCAGCTTGCCGAAGCCGGCGTGCAGATGCCGGTCATCCTGATGACGGGCCACGGCGACATTCCGATGAGCGTGCGCGGGATGAAGGCGGGTGCGGTGGACTTCCTGCCCAAGCCGTTTCGCGAACAGGACATGCTCGACGCCGTCACAACGGCGCTGGCCCGCGATGCCCGGCAACGTGCCGAGCGGCAGGGATCCCAGGAACTGCGAGAGCGCTATGCCCTGCTGTCGCCGCGCGAGCGCGAGGTCATGGGCTTCGTCGCCCAGGGCCGGATGAACAAGCAGATCGCCTGGGATCTCGAGCTCAGCGAAATCACCGTCAAGATCCATCGCGGCAATGCCATGCGCAAGATGGGCGCGAGAAATCTGGCCGACTTCGTGAAAATGGCAGAAGCTGTGAAAGACATCCTGTAACGGAGCTGGCCTTGCAGCCTCGCGGCCATCCATGCGGCCATTCATACCCGCGTATGATCTCCTAGACCGCGTGTATCAGGCACCGATACGCGCGCCTGAACGCACTGCCGGGCTTCCTTTCCTATCATCGCCATACCCCGCGTCCCCCTGTCCAGAACGGAGACCGGGGCTTGCCCCTTGGAAAGGACCCTCGAAATGCCGACCAACGAAGATGTGATCCGTTCGCTCTACGCCAGCGCCGAAGGCAGCGACAAGGACACTACCCGGTTCGTTTCCCTGTTTACCGAGGACGGCTACTTCTGGGATGTCGCCGCCGGCCAGAAGTATTACGGCAAGGAGATCGGCGACACCGTCGACATCTATGCCGAAGCCTTCCCGGACATGCACCGCAAGCTGGAGAAGTTCATCGTCCACGGCGATATCGTCATTGTCGAACTCAGCCTCAACGGCACGCATCGCGGCGATCTGCGTCTTCCGGCCGGAACGATCAAGGCCACCGGCAACGAAATCCACGCCCCCTGCTGCGACGTGTTCCACTTGCGGGATGGCAAAGTCGCCTCGTTCCACTGCTACACGGCGGCCACCATCCTCCTCGCCCAACTCGGCGTGTTCGGAAACCTAGAAGCGGCGCTGGAACATTGAGCCGCTGCGTCCCAGCGAGGATCCCCTCATGACTCTCATGCCCACTCCCCACGGCGATATTGCGGCCGATCGTCGGCATTTCCTCGGCGGCGCGCTCACGGCCGCGGGTGCTGCCGCGGTTCTCCCCAGTGTTACGCAGGCTCGGCCGCTCGGCGGCAACTCGCAGCCCTTGCTGCCGCCCGCAAGCGATGCCGTCACCGCATTCCGCGTCGAGATCGAAGACACCGACCTCAGCCAGTTGCGCCAGCGCTTGGCGCTGACCCGCTGGCCCGAACCGGAAACCGTCAGCAACTGGACGCAAGGCGCCCAGCTCGACGCGACCCGCACGCTGGTGGACTACTGGCGAACCGCCTACGATCCGGCACGGCTGACAACCCAGCTCAACGCCCTGCCGCAGTTCCGCACCGGCATCGACGGCCTTGGCATCCACTTCATTCACGTGCGCTCGCGCCATCCGCAGGCACGCCCGATCATCCTGACGCACGGCTGGCCGGGCTCGGTCGTCGAATTCCTCGACGTCATCGGCCCGATGACCGACCCTACCGCCCACGGCGGCAAGGCCGAGGACGCCTTCCATGTCGTCATCCCCTCGCTTCCCGGCTTCGGGTTTTCCGACAAGCCGACCGAGCGCGGCTGGGGCCTGCCGCGCATCGCCCGCGCCTGGGGTACGTTGATGAACCGCCTCGGGTACGAGCGCTATATGGCGCAGGGCGGTGACTGGGGCGCCGGGGTCACGACCTGGATGGCGAAGCAGCACGTCCCCGGCCTGGCCGGCGTGCATCTCAATCTGCCGATCCTGTTTCCGCCGCCGCTGGCGGGCACCCCCGCGGCCGAGGAACAGGCCTCGATTGCGCAGCTGGTGGCCTACAGCACGGACGAATCCGGCTACGCGCTCTTGCAGGGCACTCGGCCGCAGACGATCGGCTATGCGCTTGCGGATTCTCCTGCCGGACAGGCCGCCTGGATCTACGAAAAGCTGGCGGCCTGGAGCGATTCCGGCCACCACCCGGAAAAGGAAATCGGCCGGGATCGCATGCTGGACAACATCATGCTCTACTGGCTGACGGACAGCGCTGCCTCGTCAGCAAGGCTCTATGCCGAAAGTTTCACTACCGACTTCTCGCCTCAGAAGCTGGACATTCCGGTCGCGGTCAGCGTGTTCCCCGGAGAGATCTTCCGCCCGCTGAAGGTCTGGGGCGAACGCATCTACTCGAAGCTGACCTACTGGAACGAAGCGCCTCACGGGGGACACTTCGCGGCGTTCGAGCAGCCCGGGATCTTCGCCGAGGAACTGCGCCGCGCGGCGCCGACGCTGTGGTGAAACGCGCTGCTCCACTCGCGATCCTGCTTGCGGCGGCAACTCCAGTTGCCGCCGCATTTGCGCAAGAGAAAAGCCGCTTCGATGACGCTTCGACACCCGCCCTCGAAGTCAGCGGGATCGATCATGTCGGCATCAACGTGCCGGATGCGGGAAAGGCCGCCGCTTTCTTCCATGACCTGATCGGCACGCGCGTGATGTCCGACTGGCGCCCTGCCCCGGTCGACCGGCAGTGGAAGCGCCGCTTTCGCTGGCACGCGAGCGCACGGCTGCGCCGCCTCATGATGATCGAGGCTGGTGACGGCTCCAAGATCGAGCTGTTCGAATATGCCTCGCCCCATGCCTCTCTGCGGCAACCGCACGAGGACGATGTCAGCGCGACCCATATCGCGCTCAAGGCCCACGATCCTGCCCGCGCGGTGGCGACGGTTAGGGCCATGGGCCTGACCGTCTCGAACGAACCTGTGACATTGCCCGATGGTTCGCGCTGGTTCTATTTTCTCACCCCCTGGGGTTCGCAGATCGAACTCGTTTTTCCCGCAAGCCAGTGAGGAGCGCCCTGAGGCGCTCCTCACTCCGTCACGAGACCTTGCCGCGTGGATCGTCGATGTGCATCCGCGCGATATCGTAGCGGACGCCTTCGCGGTGAAGGATGCGCACCGTCTTCACGACCGTCGACAGCGCCGAAAGGAAGCTCTCGGCCTCTTCATGGTTTTCATAGGCTTCCTGATCTGCCCAGCCTTCGAGCAGGTGGAAGGTGTTCGGATCGGTCAGGTCCTGGGCGAAAGCGTAGTAGATGCAGCCGGGCATCTTCTGCGCCGCCCTCATTTCGGGAATGACCGCGTCAATGAAGGCCTGCCGATCCTCCGGATGAACCCGGTAATATGCGCTGACGGTGACTTCGGTGGAAAGCGTCTTGTCGTGGTCGGCCATACCGGCCTCCTCTTGATCTGTTGAATTATCGAGCGGCCGCCGCCCGGGCTGAGCGTGAACGGCCAGCGATCCCAACTAGGGATCCGCTTCGCCAGCCCCAATAATGCCCACAAGCCCCCCGATCATACCTGCGTATGAGTGCATGACACCTGGAGTTCGACCGACGACCTGCGCGTCTAATCGTCACGGTCATGCCGATATCCTAGCTGAAGGAACGATCACTTCCGCCGAAAAGGACGAACTGCATGACATCCGGTCACTCCCGCCGCCAGGTCTTTGCCGAACTGGGTAAAGGCGCAGCGCTCGCTGCCGTCGCGGCGACGGCGGCCCCGGCAATTGCCGAAGCGCAAGGACTGCATCTCGCTCCGGCCTCACCCGCGATCACGCCCTTCCGTGTGGAAGTCCCGCAAGTCGCGATCGACGACCTCAAGCTGCGCCTGCGCCTGACCCGCCTGCCCGAACGCGAGACTGTCTCAGACTGGTCGCAGGGCGTACCGCTGGCAAAGGCGCAGGCGCTGGTCGCCTACTGGCGCGACCATTACGACTGGCACCGGTTCGAGCGCAGGATCAATTCCTACCCCCAGTTCCGTACCGAGATCGACGGACTGGGCATCCACTTCATCCATGTTCGTTCGCGCCATCCCGGCGCCTTGCCGATCATCTTCACACATGGCTGGCCGGGTTCCATCGTGGAATTCCTCGATGTCATCGGCCCGCTGACCGATCCTACCGCGCATGGCGGCAAGGCGGAGGATGCCTTCGACGTCGTGATCCCCTCACAGCCCGGCTTCGGGTTCTCGGACAAGCCCTCGACGACAGGCTGGGACGTTGTCCGCACGGCCAAGGCCTGGGGCACGCTGATGCAGCGGCTCGGCTACGACCGCTGGGTTGCACAGGGCGGGGATTGGGGCGCAGGCGTTACTCACGCGCTCGGCCATGTCCGGCCTACCGGTCTGATCGCCGCACATGTGAACTGGCCGCTGGTCATCCCGGCCCAACCTCCCGTCCCGCTCACGGCAGACGAACAGGCTTGCATGACGGCCATCGCCGCGTTCCTGAACGATCAGTTCGGCTACTTCAAGGAACAGGGCACGCGGCCCCAGACCGTCGGCTATGCGCTTGCGGATTCGCCCATCGGTCAGGCCAGCTGGATCTACGAGAAGTTCCAGGCCTGGACGGACAATCGCGGCAATCCCGAGGATGCCCTGAGCCTCGACCAGATGCTCGACGACATATCGCTCTACTGGTTCACGAACAGCGCCGCATCTTCGGCCCGGATCTACTGGGAGAACACAAGGAACGGCGGCGGCTTCGATGCTGGCACGATCGAACTGCCGATGGCCGCGACGATCTTCCCACGGGAGATCTACCGCGCGCCCAAGGCCTGGGCCGAGGCCCGCTGGCCGAACATGTTCTATTGGAACGAGGTCGATCGCGGCGGACACTTTGCCGCCTTCGAACAGCCCCAGCTTTTCTCCGAAGAGATGCGCCGCGCCTTCCGCACGATGCGCCAGGCCTGACGCCTTAACACTCCCATCAATAGACAGGAAACCTGAGCATGTCCCAACGTCTCGGCGGCAAGATCGCCCTCATCACCGGTGCAACCAGCGGCATCGGCCTTGCCACGGCAAAGGTCTTCGCAGGCGAAGGTGCTAAAGTCTTCATCACCGGGCGCCGACAGGATGTTCTCGACAAGGCAGTCGCGGAGATTGGCGGCGATGTCACCGGCATCCGCGCCGATTCCGCCAGTCTGGCCGATCTCGATGCCCTCTTCGCGCAAATAAAGACCAAAGCCGGGCGGATCGATGTCCTCTACACCGCCGCGGGCGGCGGCAGCATGCTCCCGCTCGGTCAGATCACCGAGGAGCAGGTCGACGACACATTCGACCGCAACGTCAAAGGCGTGATCTTTACCGTGCAGAAGGCCCTGCCGATGATGGGCAAGGGCGGATCGATCATCCTCACTGGCTCGACGGCTGGGACCGAAGGCACCGCCGCCTTCAGCGTATGCTCCGCATCCAAGGCCGCCGTGCGCAACCTTGCGCGCAGTTGGGTACTCGATCTCAAGGACAGCGGCATTCGCGTAAACGTCGTGAGCCCCGGCGCGACGAGAACGCCCGGCCTCGTGGAACTGGCAGGCGAGGATGAAGCAGCGCAGCAGGGTCTGCTCGACTACCTCGCCTCGCGCATTCCGCTGGGCCGCGTCGGCGAGGCGGAAGAGATCGGCAAGGCCGTCCTGTTCCTCGCCAGCGACGATGCCAGCTTCGTGAACGGCGCGGAGCTTTTTGCTGACGGCGGACAGGCGCAGGTCTGATCCTGCTTCAAACAGCCAGACGCCCGGTCGCTTCCCCCTCCGCACGGTGACCGGGCGTCAAACCCTTTTCAGGAAAGAAGCTCCATGCGTTCCGTCCTTTACTACCGACATGGCGTTCCCGCTGAAGTGCTGGAAACCGTGGAGGTCCCTGCCCCACCCCCTCCGCCACCAGGCCACGTTGTCGTGCGTGTTCGCATGCGCCCGGTTCATTACGGCGATCTGCTGGGCATAGCGGGCCGCTATCGCAGCGGCGGCGACTTGTCCGTGCCGCCTGAGGGCAATCGGGTCGGTTTCGAAGGTCTGGGCGAGATCGCATTTGTCGGAGAAGGCATTGATCTGCAGCCCGGAACCCGTGTCGCGTTCTTCCCGGGTCGCGGCGCCTGGAGTGAATACGCCACGGTGGCAGCCGAATTCGTTACACCGCTTCCTGAGGAGCTTCCCGACGAGGTCGGCGCCCAATTGCATGTAAATCCCCTCACCGCCGCTCTACTGCGACGCGCCGTCGATAGAGCCGGAACAGTTCCTGGCAGAGACGTCGTCGTTCTTACCGCCGCCGGTTCCGCCGTCGCACGATTGACAATCACTACCCTCGCCGCAGCCGGCGTCACGGTCGTCGGCCTCGTGCGTAGCGACCGCGGCGCGCAGGAGCTTCGCGATCAGATGCCTTGGCTACCTGTGCTTTCGACGGCCAATTCGCATTGGAAGGACAACCTTGCGGACACCATCGGCTCCAGCCCCATTAGAGCAGTGCTTGATCCTGTAGGTGGCGCACTAGCCAGTGAGTTGGCGAAACTTCTAACCAGTGGAGGTTCGCTGATTTCCTACGGCGACCTTTCTGGCGAGCCAATCTCGGTATCCGCGCTGTCCTTCTCGACACGCGACATCCGCATCTTCGGCGTGACCGTCGGCACATGGGCACAGTTGCCCGCTGCCCAGAGAGCGGAAGATTTGAAGTTCGCGATGGACCTTGCCCGGCACCATCCAGAACTGTTCCCTGTGTCAGCGCGCTACGATCTCGCTGATGCCCGCGATGCAGCCTCTCACGTCGAACGGCCCGGCAAAACGGGCGTCGTGCTGATGACTTCGTGAGGCCCGGAAATCGTCAGACGCCAAAAATTCGACCGGCAACGGCCCCCTCGGACCGATCAAACACGTGAAATGGAGTACCCAGCGATAATGAAGGCTGACGTTCGCAGTGCCGCATGGGGCAGTCAGGGCAGCATCGTCCTTGGCAACAAAGGCGTTCTACGGGATGGCAGATGGGCCTCGGCACGAAGTCTGGGTTGGATGGCGGTTGTGCTTGTCATCATGGGCGCCATCCTGTCGCTTCAATCCATCGTGAAGTCGCTGGTCAACAACGACTCCGTCACTCTTGCCATGGCCTTCGCCTGCACTTTGCTTGCCTATGCAGCCTATTCCGCAATGGTGCATTACGGCGAACGTCGCGGAACAAGCGAACTGGCCGTCCGTCCTCTCCTGCGCGAATACACGACCGGGTTTCTCGTCGGTGCAGCGATCATCACCACAGTGATCGGATCGTTGTGGCTGACAGGGCAGTACGTCATCCACCGAGGCGACTGGACTGATTGGGCGCATGATTTACGCGAGGCGATCGGTACCGGTCTGCTCGAGGAATTGCTGGCCCGCCTGATCCTCTTCCGCCTGCTCGCCCGGGCATTCGGAGTGCCAGCGGGCTTCGTCGTTTCGGCCGCGGCATTTGGAGCTGCTCATCTCGCTAACCCGAACTCCTCCCCGCTTGCCGCGTTTGCGATCGCAATCGAGGCCGGCCTACTCTTCGCCGGCTTCTACTTCCTCACAGGGCGTATCTGGATGTCGGCGGGAATCCACGCGGGCTGGAATCTCGTGCTTGGCGGGGTTTTCGGGGCCCGTGTTTCAGGCATGAGTGGCGAAGGAAGTCTGCTCGTAAGCTTACCTAACCTCGGATCCTCTGATCTCCTAACAGGAGGCGCGTTTGGCCCTGAGGCTTCGATTCCCGCCATAATTCTTGGTTTTGCCGCGTTCATTCTAACCATACGGCTGGCGCCAAGGAGCATTTCCGGCGCGCGAACGGAATAGTTGAACCGGATGCCCAAGCGCCCCGGTTACCTGCAGGTCAAACCTGCCTCGGTGGGTGACCACGCTTTCCAGCCTTTCACCCCAACAAAGTAACCCTTCGAGGCATTGTGGCGGCTTGCTGTTTCCAGCCGTTTGCTCGTGGCGGCAAACCGCGTTCCCGAGACGGTCGCGGAGCCGCAGGGCGGCTCAGATTTCAGTTCGCTCGGATAGGGTGAGAGCATCATCGATATCGACGCCGAGGTAACGCACTGTGTTTTCGATGTTGGTGTGGCCGAGCAATATCTGCACCGCTCGAAGATTTCCGGTCGCCTTATAGATGAGCGAGACTTTTGTGCGCCGCAGTGAATGCGTGCCGAATTCCCGCTTGTCCAAGCCAACTGTCATGACCCACTCGTCGATCAGACGAGCATATTGCCGTGTGCTTAAGTGACCACGATAATCGGTACGGCTCGGGAATACAAAGTTCTCTGAGTTCCATCCGCGCCTGTCGAGCCACACCGTCAGGCTTTTCCGTGCCTCTGTCATGATCTCGAACTGGACGGGCTTGCCGGTCTTCTGCTGGATAACAGTTGCGCGGCTGCGAATGCTCCCGCGACTGACGATGTCACCGATCTTTATCTTCACGAGGTCACAGCCGCGCAATTTGCTGTCGATCGCAAGATCAAACAGCGCGCGGTCGCGCAGCCGCCTGTGCTCGTCCAGGTAGAAGCGGATGGCCCAAACGTCTCGCAGTTTAAGCGGGCGTTTTGGCCCCACGTTCTGGCCTGCATTCCACGGGCGTCGTTCGTGCACGGCAGGGTCTAGGTCTGAATGTCCCATGATGTTTCTCCATCGACCTCAATAGCCCACTAGAGATTACCGCTCATTGAACGGGCGGAAACGCCTTGACTGGAACTATGGCATGAAAATGCCCTGCCGGGACGCTGCGGGCGCTCTCGGGATAATCGTAGGAAAGCTTTCAATTGTTGGTGAATTCGCCGACATAGCTGCCGTAGAGTGCCTCATCTCGACTCCCTGATAGCTGCCGTCCGTTCACCAACTTACGGATGAACCTGAATGGTTTGGCATGGGATTTTGCGTCACTTAACGGACATCAGAAGAACCACGGCCCGAAATACTAGGGTCAGTGCAGCATAAAATGCCTTTCAATGTGCTTAGCCAGCAGTCTCTATCATGCAGTCGGCATCATCACTCCTCAAAGCATGGCAACGGATGTTCTATGCACGGAGCGTTGCAGCGCACAAATCGGCTAGATCTGTTAATGGCTTCTGAAAACGCCGGAAGGGGTGTCAGCGTGACTGGCGGCCGTCCCAATGTTAGGAGTTCTGCTCAGCTTCTTCATGGTCGGGTGTAGGCGTGCTACAGATAGTTCAAGGCCGGTATTTTCGCGATGTTCCCCTTACGGATACCACCCACCGTGGGATTTTCTATACGAACCTGCGTGCCTTCGGAGATCGCAACGCGCGCATTTTTCCATTTGGTAGATTGCTCCCCTCTACCACCCACCATGGGATAGGCAGCTTTACCGTCGAAGCCATCGAACGCCTGGAGTCACAGTCGGAGGATGGCCAGCGGGAGGTGCTTGCCGCGACGAGCGGCGACCAGTTGTTGGAAGAAATCGCCGCCGTCATATCCTTCTGCACAAATGTGGTCTGCGTTCGCGATGTCGACATGGCGAGGCGGCTTATCTCTCACCAAGAAAATCCTAACGCGAATCAACAAGGGCCAGCCAGCATCCTTCGCCAAACCTTCGATAAAACCGTCGTTTTCAGCGAATATCATGTCACTGATATCGACCAGTTCATGAGGTCACTCATTGCCCTTAACCGCAAGAGTTACGAAGCAGCGATCCGGGCCATCCGCCAGATAGTCGACGCCATGCTGATCGTCGACGAAGATTCAAGTCTCGCTTACACGCTGATGGTTGCGGCACTTGAGTCACTCGGGCAAGCATCGGAGCCGGAAGTCGCCCTCTGGTCGGAATATGACCCGCGTAAGCGGGCCCGAATCGATGAGGCGACTAAAGGCCTGTGCGAAACGCGCGAATTGCGGATCCGCACAGCCATTCTGGCCAATGAGCATCTGTCGCTCCAGCGGCGATTTGTCGCCTTCGTGATCGGCCATGTCGAACCGAGTTTCTATCGAGAGGAGGCTATCGGAGCCGTGCGTCCGATCGCGGCCGCAGAACTGCCATCCGCTCTACGCCAAGCTTACGCGATCCGATCGCGGAACGTCCATGCATTGGAAAATCTCGCTCCCGAGATTTGGATGGCGGCAGATCGTGCCGATACTGCTTTTGCGGAGGGCAAGACACTTCTGAGCCTGGAGGGGCTGGCACGCCTCTGTCGCCATGTGGTTCGCAGATTTGTTGAGCGTGCGCCATGCGATGCGGATCACGACTTCAACTATCGATCAGCTTTGCCGGGTATCTTCAATATGCGGTTGGCATCACAATATTGGGTCCACCAGGCCGCCGGCTTTAACCGGCACAGCGCACCTGCCTACTTCGATGGTATGGTCGAATTTCTTATCGAAGGCATGTCCGGTCGGAGCGAAGCCGGTCTCGTAGATATGGGCGCCGTTCTGGACGTGATAGAGCGATCCGCGCTGGGGCTTTCGGATCGGGAGGATCGCCTCCCGATGGCTGGTATGATGGCCATTTGGAATGCTTGTGCGCCTGCAGATAAGCGGCGCAATCTCAAGAAGCCGCTGCGGGAAAAATTCGAAGACGACCTCGCTGAGCCCAGTATGGTGAGCTTTGCCGTGAAGTTGCTACTACAGCGCCCCATCCCCTGGACTTCAGAGGCGATGGTATCCCTGTCGGCGAAGCGCCGTGCCGCCCGGCGCGGGAACAGTTTTCAGGTCATGCCGAAAAGGATAGATGCCGCCTTGCATCTTCTGGTAGCCGACCGCCTTTTAAAGGAAGGAAACAAGGGATGTGGGCTTGAAGAGGTTTCGCATGCAGTAGAAACGGTCCCCGGCATCATGGATCTCATCCGTTTCGAGGAGGCGCTCAAAAATGACGAGGATTTAGATCTTGATATTAAAAGATTCATTCTTTCCCAGGAGCCGTTCATAAAACCGGGGACTGAGACTGCTTCTGACATTAGCGAATAAGACCCTGCATCGAGATGCGAATGCATAGGTGCAACAGAATGGAATTGCCTGAATTACGGCTCATGGCCTGCCCTCAGCACGCGTAACCCGAGAAGGCCATATGCCTATGCGAGGTGTACTGCGAGAAATGGGTCTCGTCCTGAGGCACCTCATGAAGCACGGCCCGTAGCACGCCGCGGCTTCCAGGCTCCCAGCCGTAGACGCGATCACTAAGCAAGCACGATGGATTTTTCACCCTATTTTCCAGCAGCCTTTGCTGCAGCTTCGACCCATGCGCCGAGGTTTCCCCGACCGTTGTCGTTATTCCAGAGATAGTGCTTGTATCCTGGGGCGCGCAACGCGCAACAGCTAGTGGTGTTACCGTGCATGTCCGAAATTTTGCTGATGTCGATCGTTAACAGCCCGTTGCCGCGAGAAATGCTCTGCCCGATTTCGTACTTGACCCACTTGCTCTTGTGGGTGTTAGCACCGATCAGCACTACGGTGACACTCGTTCCGGACAGCTGATTATCAATCCACGTCTTGATGGCGGCATCCCCCGCTCGTTCAACCTTCTCAAATTCAGCCTTATCAATGAAACCAGATTTTAAGACACCTCCGATAACATTGCTGTTTCTGACATTCATCGCGCGATGAACATCGTCGTATTTAAAGCTGAAAAATACTTTTCGGGCCATTTTCGATCCTCGTAATACTGCAGTGTTTAGCTATTCGGATTTCTGCCGATAGGTCCGCGGCTTCTTGAAGAGGTCAGCCAAGCGAGGATCTTTGTCAACACGTTGCGACTTCGAAACGGGCCGAGCGTGAACGAATTCTTCGCTTGATAGAGCGTTGACCATGCCATACTCAAATTCTATTCCCGCCATCTCTCAAGCTTGCAATGACGATTTCCATCGCAGCCAACATTTTCGTCGCCGCATCTGAACGATGTGTGTTGGTTGACTGGCAATGGCTGCGCGATGACGCATCGAGGAGCCGAGTATTCAGGTGCGCTTGCAAAGGCTGGTCGCGGTCGCGAATTATGCGTCCGTCGGACGCCTGCGAAGTGACTTCGCTGCTAACGAAGCCCGAGCAGACCATGACTTAAGGTTCCGGGGGACGTCGCAGTCGATCCGCCACTGCTTCAGGCTGTTCGACCGGAGTCGGGTAGCGCTGTTCGCTAGGGTGAATGTCGAGTTGGTGGTGGAGCAGGGCAACATAGTCACGCTCCTGCGCAAATTCGGGATCCGCTCCGATCTGCTGGCCAAGGATCGCGGCCGCGCCGCCGGCGGTCATGATCGGCAGGATGGCGGCATCGGGCGCCTTGGCCTTGAACAACTCGAACTCGTCCATAATGCCTTGCATGCCGCCCACGAACACCGCAGCGCCGAAGCTTGTGTCATCGAGCATCTGTTCGCGCATGATTGCCAGGCTTGCGGCCATGTCCTCCGGTACTTCCGGTGTCACCACAACATTGTCGAACAAAGCGGTTTCCTTGGGGAACTCGTCCTCGAAAAACTCGCTTTGGTACAGCTTTACCCAGGCGCCATAGTCGACGCCCATCGCTTCGGCATGTGCCCATACCATCGGCGTGATCGCAGGATGTCCACCCCAGACCAGCTGGCGCCGGCCGAGCGTTACATAAAGCAGCGCGGAAACCGCAGCCGTGATCGCGGCGGTGTCGGCCTCACCCATGAAATGTTTGGCAGCCGGATCAGGTACGCCGGCCGAGAGAAATACCGCTCCATTGGGGTTCACTGATTGTCCCATCCGACCAGCTCCCATCCTGCATCATGCACTTTGAGGCAGCGCACGTCTTTGATCTTTTTATCGAGCCAAGCAAGGTGTTCGCGCCAAGCTGGTCGAATACCGACATCATCGAACACCAGGCATGGGAACCGGCTATGCTTGGCGCGCTGCGCCTTGGTCTCGATCTCATTGAGCAACTCGGCGGTCGGCACGCCGACCATCGGATAGGCGTGAAGCTTCAAGCCATTGGGCAAGTTGATCGCCATCGCCCGATAAGCGCCGATCCCTTCGATCGTCCCCCCGATGGCTTTGATTTCCATGGCGAGCTTGCCGGCTAGGCTCAACTGGCGCGTCGCGATACTACGGCTCCGCACGCGCTCGGCTCGCCGCGCGACCGTATCGATCATCTCCCCAGTGAGCTGACGCTGCGCCGTCAAATCGCCAGCCTCAAGCATGATCGTATCGCTAAGCCCGAGTTTGCGCGTGGGCTTATGGTCCGGCCAGACCAGTCGGAGGAGCTGAATGCCCTTGGACTGACTCCGGCCAAGCTCCAGAGAGGTCCATTTACTGCTGAAATAATCAGGCGTGTCGAGCATGACGACGACGTCGCAATCGACCAAACGATGCCACAGCATTTCCTGAAAAACTGTGCCGGGGCGGATATCGTGGGTGTCTAGAAACACGTCGAACCCGCGCCCGCTCAATTCGTCGTGGAGCTGGACCGCCACTTCGCGCGATTCAGTGCGCCGATAGCTGATGAAAATCCGCCGTTGCCGATGGAGCAGGCCCAGACATTCCAGCGCGATGGCAAAAGGAGCTTCGAGTTCGGTGTCGTCGGCGTCCAGGAATACGGCGTTGAGCGCGGCGATGGTGGCGGGGAGTACATCCTCGGGCTTTTCGCCTGCGCGTACCACCGGCACGATGGGCATTTTGTCGATCTCGAGCGCGTCGATCAGCGACTGATCCCTTGTTGGATCTCCGCCAAAGTAGAGCGCAGTGGTGCTCGCATCGCGATTACGTGCCTCGCAGTCGCTCGCATCGCGAAGGACAATCTCAGTGCCGAAGTCGAGTTGGAATTCCGCAGCGATCTCCGCGACCCGCTTGGCGAGCGTCGTGCGTTCTGCGTCCGTGACAGCGCCAAGGACGATCAATTCGTAGAATGGAGTAGGCGCGTCGCTCATCCGTCCAGACTCGTTTGGGTAGCATAGGTTTGCATAGGTGTCTGCCCCGTGCGTTACGCTGGAGCATCACACTCTGCAAGTGCAACGCTGACTCCCTGCTCGCCCTGTCTGGGTTCAATCAGCTCGCTGCCGAACTGCGCGCTCATCGTTTCTAGCGGACAAGTGCACCAAATCTGATAGTCTTCACCAGCACGGGCATGATGGATGCCATTTCATGGCCTTCTCATGCGGGTTGGGGAAACGACCCTGATCATCCAATCACTTGTAGCAGACGAGATTACAGCAATATCGGCATGACCGGGCTAGGCGCGGCAGGAAGGCTATAAGCCTCACGAATCCGATCGAGAAACTGCGTTTGCCCCCCATAGCTCGGATGCCTGACGGGAATCACCTGAAGGCGTGTGTCCAAGCGGGTCATTGTCTTCGCGGCATCGTTACCAATCGCGAAAATTCGTTGCGGTCGCAAAAGCTCAATCAGCATCGCGAGAATATCTTCGCCTGCGCGTCGCTCGGCTGCGTTATGATTTCGATTGGTGAATGGCTTACCTGGTTCGTAAGGATGCAGTGGAAAGACATTCCAAAGAAAAATCCGCGCATCAATCTTTCCCAAAATTGCCCAAATCACCGCTGCCGTTCGCTCAGCTACAACGTCACCGACAGTCGGACGATCTATCTCCACACCCCAACGGCTCATATGGGCGTGGGCATTTACCTCGTCTGTGAGAGCAAGGCCGGTTCTGCGCCCACCGCGATATCCGAGATCTCGACCAATCCAGATTGCATCCACCGGGGCAGACGTGGCACTTTCGAGCATAGCCGAGAGAGCAGCAGTCCGCGTTTGCGGAGCATCGGAACGATCAAAGATTTCACAGCGATCCGTATAAGGGTTGAAAGCGTGCTCAAACGACAGCTTCGACACCGCCCTGACAAAAGACTGCGAGTTCATGCGGGCTCCGCTAGAGGCTCAAAATGGATCGTTCGAGCGTCTCGATCACCCACGATCCATCCGCCCTGCGCGGCGCGCATTTGCCTGAAAACCTTGTATCCGTCCAGAATGGCTTTCTCCCAGAGCTTCGGCGGGCAACTCGAGACCTCATAACCGCTCACGAACTCGCCAATCGTCTTTAATACGCCGAACGAAATCTGATGTTGATCTTCAAAGAAATTCAAGTCTTTTGCACGTGCAAAGATCCACGCCGTCAGGCCCTCCTCCACAACAATCGCACGGCCGCAATCCTGCTCCTCATCGAACTCCTTCCGACTTTTCCGCTTCTGTTTGACCAAGGCTCGGACAACGGGAGACCAATGAAGAATCGCAGCATGGGCAAAATGAAAGACATCGTGGAAGCGGTAGCCGTCGCGGTCCGCGATATTATCGGTTAGGGGATCGCCAATGAATACGTCATTCCATTGCAGATAGGTTCTTCCGCTGGCTCGCTGACTGACCTTGATCCGGAATTGGCGTGGCAATTGCTCTTCCGGCAGGAAATCGCGATCAAAGTCGATCAACGAAGCAGGGTCCGGGGCGAGAAAAGCGCCACGCGTCTTCTTGATGTTCGCACGGACTACCGTCGAGAAATCAAGGCCGGCGCCGCTCAACGCCTTAAGATAGTAGCCAGCGAAAGCGACGAGATCCGTTCGAGCAGGTGATTCGCCAAGCAAGTCTGCGGCCCCCCGCCCGAGGTCGAACAATGCCAAATCAAGGTTTACTGCGCCTTCCGGAACCAGAATCTGAGCAAGAGCCCCAAGACGATAGTCGCTTGCCACACCGACGCGTTTGTAACCGCCGTTCGCAATTCCATCCGCAAAGATGTCCTCGAGCGGATGCCCAAGACGCCGACAAAGCGCAGTAAAATACCACAATGTATCGCCAAATTCCTCTTCAGCGGCCTTGCGGTACCCGGGAAATGCATCTCCTTCTCGAACGTGCTTTTTCGAAGCTGACATGATACCGCCGACCTCGCCATACAATCCTAGCTGGATCGGTTCGAGACTGCCAGGGTTGAGGACGTCGGTACCTGCGATTTGCGCCACATACTCGCTAAGGGGCAATGACCCCCTTGCAAGCTCAGTATCCAGTGTTGCCACGCAGCTGCCTCCATTCAAAGGGCGCGCTTTGATAGCCGCCATCGCCAAGTGAGCGGATCCACTGCTCGAATTGGGCGATCAATTCTTCGTCTGTGAGTACATTTCTGCCGATACCCCGCTTGCACACCGAACGACCGTTCGCGTCGACCAGATAATCGGGAATCTGTGGGCCGTACCCACCGTAGTACACAAAGTCATCGCTAATCAGGACGCGATTGACGCCGGTATCTCGCGCAATATGTCGGGGATTTTGGTGACCAGCGTCGGTCGTATGGAAGGAATCCCGCTGGCCCCAGCAACCGCTTACTACGTCCCAAAAGTAAACGTTATCACCGCAGCTCTGCTTCCTGCTTCCACACCGATAGGGCTTTTTACTAGCGAAGCGGGGATCCGCATCATATTCCTGGAAGCTCAGGACCTCCGATATGCGCATCGCATGTACTAGGTGCCCACCGCGCCGAACGGTTCGATTAGCGCTTCCGCTTCCCACAACCCAATCGCCCGGCATTGCCGACCGGCGAATATCGGGCTTGCAGGTGGCGAGTGTACAATACTCGTAAAATGGATTGGGAGCGAAACCGCTATCGTACCGCACAACGTATGAATAGAGCCGCGCCATCAGCAAGGGTGCTTTTTGAGAACAACGGGCTCGCAAGCGCCCCCATCGGGCTTCTCCCAGCCGTCTTTTCCATTGATCGCGTCAATGATGGCATCGCCGTTCCAGCCCACAACAGCGTCAGCATATTCCCTCAATGCTGACGGAAGTTCGCATTCGTTTTCGCCGTGCGCCCAGACACCGACGATGCGCTTACCCTGCTTGGCTGCATACTCAATCTCCCAGTTCACCCATTCGCTGTCCTTCGTTTGAGGCGATACGTAGCAAATGAAAACCCCGGCCCAATTGATTGCCGGAGCCAATATCCCCGTCTTGATATAGCTTTCATCTGTCGCGTTATTGAATTTTCCCGTGTGAATTGACGAATCGCGGATCGTTAGCCCTTTTGAGCCAAGAAGCCCCTTCAACTTCGCGAGACCATCGTCATCGCTGTGAACATGACTGATAAACACATTTTTCATGTCGGCCATCGACACCCCCCATTGAAATCTGCAGACGCTGCCACAGAAATTTAAGTAGCATCGCGGATTTGAACAGACGGTAATTATTACAATTTTAGTTACCAGCCATAAATCGAAGGCATCCACAAAAAAGTGCCGACATCGGGCTCTAGATCGGAGCCGAACTCGGACGCGCCCACGCGCTTGTAATTTCATCACCCCAACAAGCAATGATTGCCTTACTGCACAGCCGGAGCATACTGCCCCATTAGCGACGGACCCAGTGTGACCTGCCCCCTGGCAGTCCCTCGCTCATAACGAGAGTCTTGCGGTTGAATATTCCGGCACGCTCGCCTGCACAAGCGCGTCGGGCGTGATGCTATCGTCCTGCACGAACGTCCGACGCGCTTGTGCAGGCGTTCGATTTCCCAACGATGAGTGGGGCCGAACATGGTTGTAGTCGTAGCGCCAGATGGCCAGCTTCCGACGGGCGTCAGCCAGGCTGTCGAACAGTTCCTCGTTGAGCAGCTCATCGCGCAATGAGCCGTTGAAGCTCTCGATGAGGCCATTCTGCTGGGGCTTTCCGGGGTCGATGTAATGCCACTCGACCTTGTTCGTGCTGGCCCACTGCAGGATCGCCCGGCTCGTAAATTCAGTGCCATTGTCACTGACAATGCAAGCAGGTTTCCCATGCAGGCGAACCAGCGCATCCAGTTCGCGCGCCACTCGAGCTCCCGAGATGCTGGTGTCCGCTGCCAAGCACAGGTTCTCCCGGCAGCAATCATCGTTGATCGCCAGAATCCTGAACTTGCGCGACGCGCCAAACGTATCGGCGACAAAGTCCATCGACCAGCGGTCACCAGGACGAAGTGCTCCCGGCACCGGCGTCCGACTGCCCCGGGCGCGCTTGCGGCCGCGTCGTCGGCGTACAGACAAGCCTTCTTCCCGATATAGCCGGTAGAGCTTCTTGTGGTTCATGCTCATGCCCTTGCGCTCCAGCATGACGCCGATCCGACGATAGCCGAACCGACGGCGCTGCCCTGCGATTTCGCGCATCGCTTCGCGGATCGCTCCGTGGTCCGGCGGGCGTTCGCGCCTGACCGTCTTGAGATCGACGCCAATCAGCACGCAGGCCCGGCGCTGTGAGACTTGGTAGTCCCGCATCACACCGAGCGCTACGTCGCGCCGCTGGCCCGGCGTCGTCAGCCTTTTCCCAGCAGGTCTTACAGGATCGCGTTGTCCAGCATGCTGTCGGCCAGGAGCCGCTTCAGCTTGCCGTTCTCGTCCTCCAACTGCCGCAACCGATGGGCATCGGAAACTTCCATACCGCCGTACTTCGCCTTCAGCTTGTAAAAGGTCGCCGTGCTCAGGCCGTGCTTCCGGCAAATCTCGACCGTTGGAAGTCCTGCCTCCTGTTCCTTGATCATCCCGATGATCTGCGCCTCGGTGAAACGGCTCTTCCTCATGCGTCTGCTCCTTCTCGTGGGCAGACTCTACATCAGAATGAGGGATCTTTCGGGGGGCAGGTCAAGTGCAGTCGCATGTCGCCAACAGCAAGCCGATCTGTAATTAATCAGATCGGACATAAATGTTTGCGGAGCGCCCGAACACACAAGGCGTCGAAGCTGCAGTTTGCGCAATAGCCTTAGCATCCCCTGACCGGCCCCCGCTGAGTGCTCCGGGTTAGCGCATTGTGGCCGCGTTTTCCCTTTCGCTCGCTACACGCTTCCCCGATCCTGCACTTCACACAATTGCGCCCAGCCGGTACGCGGCCAACAAGGACGATGAGACAGCTGCAGCCCTAGAGATTCTCTTCGATCCAGTCGCTGGCGCTGCACCTCCTCGCCTCTCAATTTCCTCCCGCCAATCACCTCCAACCAACGGTTGACCTTCTATAGCGCCGACCTGCTTGAAAGTGGAAACGCACCAGGAACCTTCTGCGCGGTTAATGCTGCGAAAACAACATCACACTGTCGCTTAATATCCCTGAAGCCATTGCCGAAGTGGGGTCGCGGTACTTGCTTCCTCATTGAGGACAATCCACATTGGATCTTTTTGCCCCACGATGTCGCCCCAGATTATTCTATCATAAAGACAAAGATACTCCTGCGAAGTCCAGCCGGTGTCGTACCAGACGTCGACCGCTGGAAAGATAGCGATCCTGCCCGTCCCCTTGTGCCCATCGCCATAACCGAGCTCCCAAGGAACCCAGCGGCTGTCCTTGCTATTGTTCGAAGCTAGGAGAACAAAGCGCTTAGTGTCGCGAATCCGGGACTTCAGGATATCGGCAGTGACCCTTGAAGTTGTTGGGGGCATTTGCGGATCTATCTCGTCAATATAAACCTGCGCGCCGTGGTTTTCGAGCACTAGCGTCGCCCCTGCCACCAGATCGTGATCCTTCGATGAATGTGACAGAAAGGTAGATCCGGTCAGCGAACGGCCATGTTGCGAGTACCTGTTGGTGACAAATGCGGATTTTTGCACCTGATTGCCCCACTCGATCAAATCCGCGCGTGTCGTGTACTGCCGCATCCAAGAACCCCCGAGAATCAAGGTTAAACAAAGACATTTATCGGCAACAGCCGTCGGTGCTATGGGGGGCTCGGCTAATCCGTCGTGTTTTCCGCAAAACTTGCTTATCACGTCGGAAATCGCCGCCGGCAATTAGTTAGCACCTCCCTAACACCGGCCGTTGATGACCGCTTTGAACCCTGATACCTCCGCTTAATGCGCCCGATACGGCTGTACGAAGTTCAGGTTGAGCCTCTCTTACTCTTGATTGAAGCTGTTCCGGACTGCTAACGTTACCCCCTCGGCACCTTGCCCCCAAAACAAGCGCGCTAAGACCTGAACGAACAGCTGCTTTCGGTCACTTCGCTTTAATAGGCGCCGTTCCGGATCGTCCGACAAGCCAGCCCATCACCCCACCAACCCATCAAGATCGGCAAACACCCCCGCCCGTTTCCACAATTCCCGATTACCGATCACATAAGCGACTTCCTTCGCGCGGGTCATAGCGACATTCAGCAAGTTCGGCGTCTTACCCGCCCAGTTCCTTGCCCCTGACTGCGCAGCATCGGGCGCGCCCAGCACGAACAAAACCGCTTCAGCCTCCCTGCCCTGGACAGTATGGACAGTGCCGACCCGGCTACGCGCCCAGGCCGCAATGTCGGGGATTGCTTCCGCCAGCACCGGGCTGCCTGCAATCATCCGCCTCAAACCGTCAGCTACAATGACAAACGGCGTGACGATATAGAGGTCAAACTCAAGCCCTGCCCGAGCGATCTCCTCCAGCATGCGGACAACCACCTGCCCTTCGTCCCCGCACCACTTGTCCTCGCCGCTTCCACGAACATCGATCCAGCGGGCGGGACCGAGGAGTTCTCGGATCGGCGAAGTTTTTGCAGTTTTCGCCTGCACCATCAGCCCCTCATAGGCCACGCGGTTGGCGACCTTGAACATGGGGTTGGCGCAGCGTCGGTGAACGAGGAGAGGGACGCCGACGGTGCGCGTGCCAGACCTGGCCGGAAACTCGGCGAAAGAAGACGTCGCTCCATCCGCGAGCGTCTGCACCGATCCGGCCGGCGCGGAAAACCGATCAGGATCTATGCCGAAGCTTCGGCAGATAGCGCCCGTGAGGCTTTCCGGGAGCAGGACAACGGGCTCGACCTGGACGGGATCGCCGACAACGATCGCCCGCTTCACGCGCATGAGAGCGCCGACCGCCTGCTGGGGGCTTGCCTGCCCTGCCTCGTCGACAAGGAGCCAACCCAGCCCTTCGGGCGGGACCATCTTCAGCATGTTGCCAACAGAGGCAAATGTCGTGGACACCGCAGGCACCACCAGGAAGAGGCTGGACCACAGGTCCGGTATCAGGCTGTCCTTTTCGGGAGCATCGAGCCCTTTGCCGTCGAGCACCTGCATGGCCATGCCAAGGTTCTGCCGCAGCGGTTTGGCGGCGGCGTCGATGAAGGCCCGGTGCAGATCGAGCGCGGCTTCGAACAATGCATCCCGGTCGCGGTGCTCGGCGGGCGTGAGCCAGGGGGCAGCCGTCTGGACGGTCTCCCGCGGACCGCCCAAAAACGCATCATCGAGCACAGGCACGCCTCGGATCGTCTGCTGCCCGCGCAAAGCCGCCAGGGCTGGACGAAGCGCGCCGGAGATTGCCTCCACCGCTTGCCCGGGCCGGAACCGCAGCCACGGCGAAGCTGTGAGAGCTGCTCCGGGCACCGATAGCGCCCCGCTTTTCACGAGGGGCCGGCCAGATTTCGCCAGTGTAGCCGAGAGGTCCAGGTGCTCTGCCTTCCACTGACGCCAGGCGGCCGAACCGAACAGGCGCGCGAGAAGACCGGGCCGCATGGCCGCGTGCTCCCGGCAGGCCTCGAATGCACGTTCAAGTCGGGGCAGATGCACGGATGCAAGGCGAAGCGTTTCAGCCGCCTTGTGCTGCGCTTCGACGCGCCCGCGAAGCTCTGTGTACCGAGCACGCGCGGCATGCCATCGGCGCAGTGCCTCGCGGCGATCTTGCGGCGGCTGCAAGTCGGCGACGATCTTCGGCGGCCGGGTCGAACCATCGGGCAGATCGATTTCAGCAGGCGTGCCGCAGACCGTTTTCAAATACCCGAACAGCCCGGTTTCCTTGTTCCACCAGAAACGGTCGCGGAACGCGGCGCGATTGCCGGCGTTGCCGAGCACTGCCGCGATCGCGCCCCATGCCTTGGTGCCAAGAAGCTCATCGGCCAAGGGCTCAAAGTACCGAAGGCTCGCGGCATCCTCGGCCACCGCCCCGATTGCCGGAAGCTCGGCGCTGACGTTCTCGACCGCCTTGTTGTTCGAGGATGCAATCAGCATCTCGAAGCCTTTCAAGCTTGGATCCAGCCGGTAGAGGTGCACGAAGGCGCTGCCAAAACGTTGCCTCTGGCCCGATGCGGTGAACGCCGTTTCCGGATCGTCGAACCGCGCCATCGCATCAGCCCGCTGGCTGACCAGCGCCGCCACGACATCGCGCAGCAGCGTTGTCTTGCCCGTACCCGGCGGACCGTTGACGGCAAGGATCTCGCCCGAGGGTTGCTCGCTTGCCAGGTTGACTGCGGCCTGCTGCATGAGGACGAGCGGATGGCGCCCTGCCCCCGGCCAGCGGGCGAGAGGAAACCGTGCCGGCGCAAGCGCGCTTTCTACCGCGTCCCTGTCACTCAGCAGGTCGCGGCGCTCGGCGGGCGGCTTTGCACCAAGGAAGCGCTGAAGCGCCTCGGGGCACTGGCCCTTGCGAACGAGCTCGCCCGCTCTTGCCAGATCTTTCAGGTAAAAACTGTTGAGCAGGATCGGCTCAGGCGGTTCACTGGACTTCGACGATACCAGCGAACGGACCGCAAAGGACGGAGGCGTGACACTGCCGCGCTCCAGCCCGCATTCATCGACGAGCCATTCGAAGGCGGCGTTCAGGGCCTGAAGGGTGAGCGGACGCACACCGTCAGTTTCATCCTCACGGTAAAGACGGGAATGGAGCTCCCCCTGCAGCCGCTCCTCCTGCGCAGTCCAGGCCGCAAGCGTCGATGGCTCGTCGCGCAGCGCCCGGGGCAGTCCCCAGGCAAAGCTGGAAATGGTCGCGCAGGCGTCCGGAACAGGCTTGCCGAAGCGATCGACAATGACAATCGCGAGCGGAGTCTCTCCCCGTGCCTGAGGTTTTTCAGGCCGTTTATCCGCAAAGCGGGCCAGGAGCTGGTCCATCGCCGGCTTCATGGAGACGGTCCCAAGCACGATCTGGAAATAGAGCCTGGTGCCCATAGGCCCCTTCGCGGGGCCGTCATCCCAGGGCAGTCCGCGATCGAGCCGTACGATCCGCCTGTTGTCGCCGGCAGCAAGATCGGCGGGGCGCCGGAAGGTCGCCGGCGACAGGACCTCAAGCACCGTCCAGGCGCGGAGAATGTCCTCCATGCGGTTTTCCTCCGCGCGACCGGGAAGCGGTGCCGGCACGACCGGCGCCGCTTCAACTTGGCGGGGCTGCGCTTCAGCCCTGCGATGCTGATGCGCCGAGAACGGGAGTTCGGGCGACGGTTTGGGCTGCGAGCCACTATCGACCTCAGCGGCGCGATCGGTCACAGCTTCGGCCTCCCTCGAGCTTGGGCAAGCCGTCTGGAGCGTCTGTTCCAGCCGCAGACGCAGGCGCTCTGCCCGCTGTGTATTGCGCCAGCCCAGTTCTCTCAGAACGGCCTCGAGTGTGGCGCCATCTCTTTCGTTGCTGGCGACAATTTTCTCAAGCTCGACGATACCGAACTGGCTGAACGGACGCCCTCCGGCTTTCGTCATAACTCTTCCTTCCGATTCAATTCTCATTCCCATATGCCGCGCGGCAGGGCGCTTTCAGTGACATTTCCCGTTACCAGGGCAAGGAGCAGCCGCTGCTGACCCAGGTCGGCGCGCAGGAAATCAGGCCGGGCAGCATAACGCCCACCTGCCAAACCGGAAGGTGAAGCATCCCACTTTGGGCGGTGCCGAGAGACATCGGCCATGGCAAGTTACCAGTTCTTCATCGCAGGGTGGCAGTGCATGCCCCCGATATCCGACAAGACCATAGAGTGGTAGGGACGGGGCGGCGGGCGCACAAACGGCACAAGCAATTGATATTTCGCCAGAGAGGGATATCGGCGTATGCAAAACCGGACAGCGCCTTCACGCTTAGCGAAGTGTCGGCTGGAGGCACGATGACGTTTTCAGATATCCTGCACAGGCACGGCGATGAGCTTGCTCTCATTATCGGCAACGGAATCCACCTTACCGGCGGCCCGAGCCGCAATTCCTGGCGCGGTCTCTTGCTCCGGCTTGCCAACGAAAGCGGCCTTGGCCTGAAGGATTGGCCGGCCGGCCTTTCGAACATCGAGTTCTTCGATATCCTGGCCCTGCGCAGGCAAAACCAGGGCGCCGAGATGGCCAGGGAGTTCTGCACGGCGATGGGCGACTGGCAGATCAGCGATTACCACCGCCGGATTGTCGGATGGGCAGAGCGACATGACGTCCCTGTGCTCACCACAAATTTCGACAATGTGCTTGCCGATGCCGTGGGCGCTCGAGAGCTGCGGACCAGGCACCGAAGGTTCACTGCCTTCTATCCTTGGGACACGCGTTTTGCGCACACGCTGCTGGACGATCCCTGCGCGGGCTTCGGCATCTGGCATATCAACGGGATGGCCTGCCATCCCAGCAGCATCCGTCTCGGACTCAGCCATTATGTCGGTCTTGCGCAGCGCGCGCGGGGATGGATGCAAAGGCGCCAGACCGGCATCTTCAAGCCGGGTGGCCTGTCCAGTTGGACAGGACGTCACACCTGGCTACAGATCATGTTCAAGCGGCCCCTTCTGGTAATCGGGCTGGGCCTCAGAGAAGACGAAGTCTTCCTGCGCTGGCTGCTCATCGAAAGGGCCCGCTTTTTCGCGAAGTTCCCCGAGCTTCAGCAAGATGCCTGGTACGTCTACAGGAACGATGCGACCGACAGCAGCCAACAGGGCCATCTGCTGTTTCTCGAATCCGTAGGCTTCAAATGCGTACCGGTCGGCGCGCACAGCGAAATCTACGACAGCGCGGCCTGGCTAAGCTGATCAGCGGCAGGTACATCGTTCCCGGTTGGCCTCAGGTCGAGGCGACAGGGAATGCCGGGCGGTTTCTCATTTGAAATTCCGCCCCTTCCCGAACGTGTCGATGTGGAGGTCGGGGATTTATGCCGAGCCCGAGGCTATGCCGAACCCTCTGCAAAAATCGCGGGATTTCCGCTGATCTGGCAGCCAACCATTCGGCATAGTTGCGCGTCCATTCCCATGAGAGTGATGCTTTTAATCGGTCGGGGCCAGTGCCTCGATAATCCGACAGTCTGCCACCACACCACCGTTGCACGAATCGATGACCGACTTCAGTTCCCGGCGCATTGCCGTGAGATCCGCAAGCTTGCGATCCACTTCCAAGAGATGCTCACGGGCAATGCTGTCTATCCCGGCGCAGTCGCAACTGCGATCGTCGGAGAGACTGAGCAGCGCCCGAACCTGATCCAGCGAGAAGCCAAGATCACGCGAACGCCGAATGAAGGACAGCCGCCCAAGCTCCCCTTCGCCGTAAGCGCGATAATTTCCGCTCGTGCGAGCCGGCTTCGGTAGCAATCCGATGCGCTCGTAGTAGCGGATTGTCTCGACTTTGGTGTTCGTGGCTTTGCTCAACTCGCCGATACTCAGCGCCATGCTCTTGACCCTGTAGTTGGTACAGGCCCCATATAGGCCGCCGGTACGGAAAAATGGAGGCCGAGATGGCCGGTGGCTGCTGTGGTTGCGCGGATACGGCTCGCAAGATCGAGGATCGAGCCTGGCGACGCGTGCTCTGGATTGCGCTCGTCATCAATGCCGGCATGTTCGGGGTGGAAATCGTCGCCGGCGTCACGGCAGGTTCCGCCGCATTGAAGGCCGATGCTCTCGATTTCCTGGGAGATTCCGCGAACTACGCGATCAGCCTTGGCGTGGCCGGTCTCGCGCTGAAATGGCGGGCGCGAGCTGCGCTTGCGAAAGGGGTATCCTTGCTGCTGCTCGGCCTCTGGGTAATCGGCAGCACCATCTGGATGGCAACGACCGGCACTTTGCCTAGAGCCGAGACCATGGGCGCAATCGGCGTTCTGGCGCTGGCCGCCAACCTGCTTTGCGCGGTGCTGCTTTGGCGTCACCGGGAGGGCGACGCCAATCGGCGCTCGGTCTGGATCTGCTCGCGCAACGACGCCATCGGCAACGTGGCGGTCGTCGTCGCCGCATTGGGCGTGTTCGGAACCGGAACCGCCTGGCCCGATATCACGGTGGCGGCCGTGCTGGCCTTGTTGGGCGTTTCCGGCGGTTGGCAAATCATCCGGCAGGCATGGCAGGAGCTGAAAGACCGCCACGCCCCTACTTCGCCCCAAAGCGGAACCGCACCCCAGCGTTGAGCACGAAACCGTCGGTCGGCGCCCAGGCATCGACCGTCCAGGCCCCGGTTGACGCGCGGGCCGGGAGAAGCAGAGGATCGTAGCGGGTCTGGCGGACGTTTAGGATGTTCTCCGCATTGGCGAACAGGCTGATGCGCCCCAGAATGAGTTCGCCCATCGCGCCAAGCTGGACGTAGGGTTTGCTGCGGGTTCGGTACGGATTGTCGTCGAGCGACTGACGGCCGGTATAGTAGGCCTCAAGGCCCACCCGGCCGCGACCTTCCTTCTCCCACATGGCGACGAGCCCGGCGCTATCCCTGGGCGTCAGCGGCACGGTGCGCCTGCCGGAAGCGTCCGGGTCGGGTTCACTCGCGGCCACATGCACGTAGCTGCCAGTCAAAGTGATTGCTTCCCAGCGGTACTTCACCAAGACCTCGGCGCCGCGCGTCCGCGTAATTCCTTCGGCATTTGCCAGAGTGATCCGGTCAGCGGCGATGGTCCGCACCTGCACGGCATGATCGATGTTGGAACCGAAGAAGCTGACGTTCGCCTCGAACGGACCCGTGGCATAGCCAAAATCGATCGAGGCCGTGTCGGCGACTTCCGCCCTCAGTCGACGATAGGGCTCGACATGGGACAAACCGTTGGCCTCCACCTCTTCCACGAAGGGCGTCGGCGCGTAGAAGCCTTGGCCCAGCGAAGCGCGGACTGTCCAGGGACCAGGACGATACAATGCCGAAAGACGCGGACTGACCCGTGAGCCATATTCGCTGTGATCGTCCCAGCGAGCGCTACCCGAGAGCGCCAGGTCGCTGGCTACCTGTTGCTCAATCTGGGCGAACAGGGCCGGCACGGTGTAGCGATAGTCGAAGATGCCGAACTGGCGCGAGCGATAGTCATCCATCTGGAAGGCCGCGCCCGCGAGCCAGCTCGTCGCGCCCGCCTCGCCGGACAGCGAGGCCTCGCCAAAGGCTGTACGGTGACGATCGTTCTCGATTGTCTCCCCGAACTGGTGATCGTGAAGCTGCGTCACACCCGCCGCACGCAAATGCAGCGTGCCAATCCCGTCCAACGGCGTCTCCGCCGTGAAACCCAGATCATAGCGGCGGCTATGCTGCGCCTGTACGAATGCGGCTCCGTCCGGCGCGGTCGCGCCCGGAAGCGTGCCGCCGCCGCGCTGTTCGGTCATGGCACCGAAGGTCAGCAAGGCGTTCGAGCCTGCCTCGTCATCCCAGAACAGGCGGGGACGGACAGACCAGCGCCGATAGCCTGCCATGTCCGCCCAGCCATCGTCGTTGAGGTCCTTGCGGTCCTGGCGGTCGAAACCTGCCGTGACAGATGCCCCCAGCGTAGAACTGATCGGTGCCGACGAATAGGCGGTCACGTCCTGACCGCCGCGACTGGTCGCGTTCACCAGCAACTCGCCCTGGGGTTCGTCCGCCGGGCGGCGCGAAACGAGATTGATCACCCCACCCAGCGCGGAAGGGCCGTAGAGCGCCGAAGCCGCGCCCTTGATGATCTCCACTTGCCCGAGGTCGGTGGGCGGAATCTGGAGCAATCCAATCGATGGAGTCTGGCCGCCGTAAAGCGGCAGGCCGTCGGCCAGGATCTGGGTGTACCGCCCCTTAAGCCCCTGGATGCGGATATTCGCTGCCCCAAGGGAGGGAGATGTCGTCTGCACCCGCACACCCGGCGTCTCGCTCACCAGCATGGCGATGTTGCCAGGACGCATGAGGAGCTTTTCCTCGATCTCTTCCCGGTCGAGTATGTCCACCCGGATCGGCTCATCCTGCACCCGCCGACCGCTACGGGTAGCCTGGACGACAATCTCAGAGCCCTCCTCCGACCCATCATCGTCCCCATGCTCTTGGGCCTGCACCGGCAGAGCAATCGAAGATGCCATTGCCAATGCGACGACAGCGCTCCGCCGCGCCCCGATAACTCCCGTAAAACTCAAAACTTGCCCCTGCCTCAGTATGCTGGCGCGCCACGCGGCGCGGCTGTGAGGCAGCCCCTTACGGCCTGTAGTTGCTACAGGGTCAAGCGCTTAAGTGGTTCTCTCGTCAAAGATCAGCTTTGCGGAGTGATGGCGATCGCCGAATGGTCCATAGCAGCATCGACCTGATTCCCGGCCTCCTTCCGCTCGGAGTAACGGTCGACGAGTTGCGCCGCATGCGGCCGCATCAGCACGGTGAAGCGCACCAGCTCCTCCATCACATCGACGATACGCTCGTAATAGCTCGACGCCCGCATCCGGCCGTCCTCGTCGAACTCCTTGTAGGCCATCGCCACCGAGGACTGGTTGGGGATCGTGAACATTCGCATCCAGCGGCCCAGCAGGCGCAGCGAATTGACGGCGTTGAACGATTGCGAGCCGCCGGACACCTGCATGACCGCAAGCGTGCGGCCCTGCGTTGGCCGCATCCCGCGCATCTGAAGCGGAAGATGGTCAATCTGCGTCTTCATGATGCCGCTGATCTGGCCGTGGCGCTCGGGGCTGCACCAGACCATGCCTTCCGACCACAGCGCATGCTCGCGCAGCTCGTGCACTGCCGGGTGATCGTCCCCCGCTATCTGATCGGGCAGAGGCAGGTCGCTGGGATCAAAAATCCGCGTCTCGGCGCCGAAGAATTGCAGCAGGCGGGCGGCCTCTTCCACAGCGAGCCGCGAGAACGAGCGTTCCCGCAGCGAGCCGTAGAGCAGCAGAATGCGCGGAGGCGGTTGATCAGGGCCAAGGCCAGCGGCGGGACGAGCCAGCGCGAAAGCCTTGTCCAAAGCAGGAAGATGGTCGGGAGCGGCGAGTTCGCGCAGTCTCATGCAGAAATACCTTTCTCGTACCAGGGGCGGGTCCGCTTCACCAAGGTGACGATCGACAGCATCACCGGCACTTCGACCAGCACGCCCACGACCGTTGCCAGTGCGGCGCCGGAACTGAGGCCAAAGAGGCTGATGGCGGCGGCCACAGCCAGTTCGAAGAAGTTGGAGGCACCGATCAGCGCCGACGGGCCGGCGACGCACCATGCCACGCCGAAACGGCGGCTGAGCCAGTAAGCGATGCCGGCATTGAGATAGACCTGAAACAGGATAGGCACGGCAATCAGCGCGATCACCAGCGGTTGCCGGATAATCTGCTCGCCCTGAAAGCCGAACAGCAGCACCAGCGTCAGCAGCAGGCTGGCAAGGCTGATCGGGCCGATGGCGGACAGGAAATGCTGGAGCCGCTTCTCACCGCCGCGAAGGAGCGCGCGGCGGAGCAGTTGCGAGATGACCACCGGGACGACGATGTAGAGGCCCACCGAAAGCGCCAGCGTGTTCCACGGCACGGTGATCGATGCCACGCCGAGCAGCAGGCCCACCAGCGGTGCAAAGGCAAAGACCATGATCAGGTCGTTCAGCGCCACCTGGCTCAAGGTGTAGTTCGGCTCACCTTCGACAAGGTTGGACCACACGAACACCATCGCGGTGCACGGCGCTGCAGCCAACAAGATCAGTCCGGCAATGTAGGACGACGATGCGCCTTCGGGCAGCATCGGCGCAAACAGATAACCGAGGAAGAAGGTGCCAAGCAGTGCCATCGAGAATGGCTTGATCGCCCAGTTCACCACGAGGGTGACGCCGATTCCGCGCCAGTGCTGCCGAAGGCCATGGAGCGCGCCGAAATCGACCCGCAGCAGCATCGGTATGATCATCAGCCAGATCAGGCCCGCCACCACGAGGTTGACGTTGGCGATCTCCAGCGCTGCGATCGCCTCGAAGGCGGCCGGCAGCAAGTGGCCGAGACCGATCCCCACTACGATGCACAGGGCTACCCAAAGCGAGAGATAGCGCTCGAAAAGCGACATGGTCGTCAGCCCTTCCCAGGAGCGACAGGCGCGGTCGAGATACCGCTGCCCAAGGCGATCTGCATGTAGACCGTGTCGAGCCAGCGGCCGGCCTTCCAGCCCATGCCGGTCAAGCGTCCAGCGTGCTCAAAACCGCAGGAACCGTGGAGGGCTACCGAGGCAGGTTCCGCCCCGCCGATGACCGCAACCATGCGGCGGAACCCGTGAGCCTCGGCGCCTTCCAGCAGGGCCTTGAGTAGCAGCTTGCCGATGCCCCCACCGCGTCGGTCGTGCGCCACGTAAATGCTGTTCTCACAGGCATAGGCGTAGGCGGGGCGATCCCGGAACTGCGTGGCGTAGGCATAGCCGACCACTTGATCGCCGTCGCAGGCGACGAGGAACGGCCAACTCCGACCGGACACCGTCAAGATCTTCTCGACGGTCTCGTCCTCGGTCGGCGGTACGACTTCGTAGGTCGCCGTGCCGTGAAGAACGTGATGCGCATAGATGGCGGCGATGGCCTCGGCATCGCCGATCGTCGCTCTGCGAACCGAAAGCGTCATCGCCGGGTCGCTTCCACGACTTCGCCGTCTTCCTTGACGAAAGTGCCGCGCTGTTCTGTGGGCAGCAGGTCCAGCACTGCTTCGGAAGGACGGCAGAGCTTCACGCCCAGCGGCGACACCACAAGTGGCCGGTTGATGAGGATGGGATGTTCTATCATCGCGTCGACCAATGCCTCGTCCGTCAAGGTGTCGTCTCCGAGGCCCAGTTCAGCATAAGGCGTACCCTTCTCGCGCAGCAGGGCGCGCGGGGTGATGCCGGCCCGCGCGATGAGTTCCACCAGCAGCGCGCGACTTGGCGGCGTCTTCAGGTACTCGACGACATGAGGCTCAATGCTCGCATTGCGGATCATGGCCAGGGCATTACGAGAGGTCCCGCAAAGCGGGTTATGGTAGATCACGATATCGGTCATTGTTGCCTCTTCAGCAGCAGGTAAGTTCGGCCAGAAGCGGCTCGCACAGTTCGGCGCGCCCCTGGCAACAATCCTTGGCCAGATAGACCATCAGTCCGCGCAGCGCGTCGAGATTGGCGCGCTGGATTTGTTGGCGGCCACGCTTCTCGGAAAGCACCAGTCCGGCCTTCGCCATCACGGCGAGATGCGTCGAAAACGTGCTCTGGGTCAGCCCCGATGCCTCGACCAGTTCGCCGGTCGACAGACCTTCAGGCTCGTGCCTGATCAGCAGCCGAAACGCATCGAGCCGCGTCGGATGGCCTAGAGCTGAGAGAATCGAGAGTGCATCGCCAGTGTCCATGCATCGTTTTTATCCGATGCAATTATCGAGGTCAACAAAACATCGTAAATTACCGATTTAAATCTCTATAGCGAATCCAGAAACGCGAGGAGTTGATCATCCGCTTTGAAACGTGAAACGGCCTGCCCGGAAACGGGCTCAAGCCTAGCGAGGGCAGCTTCCTTCATCGCGATGTGTGCATGGAGATATGGTTGAGTCGATCGGGTCGACTCATGCCCGAGCCACAGGGCAATGACCGTCGTGTCCACACCCGCCGCCAACAATTCCATCGCTGCGCTATGGCGAAGGATATGAGGAGAAACCCGCTTGCTTCGCAGGGACGGGCAGTCCTTTGCTGCTTGGCCCACATACTTTGCCAGAAGATATTGCACGGAATCCGAGCTCATCCTCGCCCCCTGGATCGTCGGGAACAGCACTGTTGTCTTCAGGCGAGCAGGTTCCGCTAGCCACTCACTCAGTGCATGTTGCGCGGTCTTGGTAATAGGCGTCGCTCGCTCCTTCCGACCTTTGCCAAGGCATCGGACATGTGCCGATGGGCCCAGGCAAACCGCGTCACGGTCCAGGCCGGTCAACTCGGAAAGCCTCATTCCGGTCTGAACGGCGGTGAGCAGCAACGTGTAATCCCTGAACCCAATCCATTTGCTGGTATCCGGTGCGGCTAGGATTGCGTCGATCTCGCTTCTTACAAGGAAGGTGACTTCCCTTCGGATCGCCCTCTTCGGCGGGATCGCCAGGGCCCTCTGGATCTGGCCGGCAACGGCGGGTTCCTCAAAAGAGGCGAAGCGGAGAAAACTGCGAATGCACGTAAGACGCTGATTGTGGGTGGCTGCGCTCGCGTGGCGGCATCCATCGAAATGATCCAGGAATGCGCCGATAAAATCGGCGTTAAGGTCGGTAAGTTCGAGATCGGAAGGGCACTTCCCCAGTTCGCGGCCCGCGAATTGCAGCAGCAATCGGAACGTATCGCGGTACGACGCGACGGTATGGGAGCTGGCATTGCGCTGTTGCTTCAGTCGCTCGATGAAGAAGCGCTCGATGAGTCTGGGAAGGATGTTGGTCATGACGCATGCTCCCATCGCGCTTCGAACCGTCGGCTTGCGTGGCGGAGCAGATCGGCGGTCGCAGAGAGATACCAATAGGTATCGCGGACATGGGTATGGCCAAGATAGGTGGAGAGCAGCGGCAGCCGTCTTTCTACGTCGGAGCCGGCCTCGTACCAACGGATCAGCGTTCGAACCGCAAAGGTGTGTCGCAAATCATGAATGCATGGTCCGTTCCATCTCCCTGGACCTCGGATGCCGGCTCGCCTGGCCCAGGTGAGGAACGGCTTATGAATGGCGTCGTGCCGCAAAAAGCTCCCTTTAAACCCTGCGAAAAAGTGTGGAGCATCCCTTCGGGCCTTCACGCCGTCTCTGATATCCGCGTAGGACTTGAGCGCTTCGATCGCGGTGTGGTGAAGCGGAATGATCCGGGTCTTGGCGAACTTCGTCTCTCTGATCGTCACTAGGCCAGCAGTGAAATCCACGTCGGCTCGGGTCAGATTAACTCCCTCGCTGAAGCGCATCCCTGTCGTGGCGAGCAGAGCCAGAAACTGGCAATAGGTCCGTGCCTGATATGGCGTTGGAACCAGGCTCGGAAGAGCTCGAAGCAGATCGTCGATCTCATCGGGCGCGTAGATGTACGGTCGCCGGCGACGCTGGGGTGGAAACATGCCCGAGGGAGGTATCTCGGTCCGGGGATCGAGCATTTGAACATGCCGGGCGAAAGACCTGACAGTGGACAGCCGTGAAGACCATGTTGCAGGTCCGCATTGCGAGCCTGCCCATTCGACGGCTAGCTTAGCCGTTAGGGTTTGCGCCGGTCGCTGAGACATGAATGCGACGAAGCCGCGCAGGCGCTGTTCTTGGGTCGTCAGCTTGTAACCCAGCGAACGCCTCATTGTGAGGTAACTGTCCAGGGCGTTTTGCAGCGGGGTCACAGTGCACCTCCCGGCCAAGGCAGGCTCAATGTGCGGAGGCTCTCCACGTCCACCTTCGCGTAAATCCGCGCGGTGTCCGCATCCTGATGCCTCAGGACCTGGGCGATCTCATTGAGACTTGCGCCTGCCCGGATCAGGTTGGTTGCGAGAGTGTGGCGGAAGCTGTGCGACTTGCGACCAAGACCCGTTACGCCTGCCCGGTGCAAAGCACGCCTCGCGATCAGGATCACAGGTGTTGCCGAGGTGAAGGGTGATCGTGGGGCCTCGACCAAATGGAAAAGCGTTCGAGCGCGCGTGCGAGGCCGTCCTCCGCGAATATATTCGATGATCGCCATGCCGACATCATCCGGCAGCGGCATGGTTGCAACCTTGCCGCCCTTGCCATCGATCCGGACCAGCCCTTCTCGCCAGTCGATAGCGTCTAGCGTCAGCCGGGCGACCTCGACAGCTCGCAGGCCCAAACGCGCCAGCAACAGCAGGATTGCATAGTCTCGCTTACCCGCGACAGTCGCCCGATTGCACCCAGCCAGAACTGCCTCCAACTGCTCTGTGCTCATGTAACAGGGGAGACCCGCCTGCTTCACGTTGCGCACCTTCGGCACGGCAAGCGCTAGATCAGCTTCAACAAGCCCCTCCGCCCGGGCGTACCGGAGAAATCCGCGCAGGCAGCAGCACATCAGCGACGCGCTGCTGCGGCTGTAGCGTGCTGCCCGGCGCTCCACGTAAGAAAGGATGTCTGGTGCCCGCAGGTGGGCGATGCCTTCGCTGCAGGTCCAGACCTCACGAAGGAACGGTTTGCAGAATGATCCGAAAGCAATGATCGACTTAGGCTGATAGCCGTGATGGAGGAGGTGGTTGGCGAAACGATCGAATGTGACGTCGATTGGATCCGTGGTGGCGGGCGCTGGACCGATGGTACCGGCATCAACCATGATCGCACGCAGCCGGCGTAGCGCCTTGCGCTCGCCGTGCCCGAACAGATGACTTAGCGTTGGCACCTTCAGGAAGCGATCGAACGCGCTGTAATCGAGGGCGCTTGATCCTGGGCCTGGTTCTTCAAGCCATTCAACAAACCGGCCCGATATGTAGATCACCGATCGCGCCGACGACTGGCTGTATCCTTCCGTCTCCATGGACGAGACGAGCTTCTGGACGAAAGCTTTGTACGGCGACGCCTCAAGGCGCCGCCAAAGGCTCTCATCCGATATTTTGAAAGTAGCCATAGTGTCTCTCCTGTGCCGTTCCGGCAGGAGAAAGACGCGCAACTATGCCGAATGGTTGGCTGCCAGATCAGCGGAAATCCCGCGATTTTTGCAGAGGGTTCGGCATAGCCTCGGGCTCGGCATAAGACCCCTTATGCCGAACTCGGCATAAGGGGATCAGGATGTCTCTGGGCGCGGGATGCTTTGAAACCGGATCCCGGGGATCCGGCCCACCGCCGTTCTTCGCGCCGTCACCGCGCCCGAAGGGCAGCGGGAACGGCTCGCAGGCAGCCTCGCGCTCACGCCCCACGGCGGACAATAGCGGGGTCAGATCGACGAGCTTCCTCGCGATGACATGGATAACCTCCCCCTCTCGCTGAACGATGCCCTCGACGCCGAGCATGCGCGCCCCCATCACGATCCGCCGGTTCTCCTCGAACATGCGCGGCCAGACAATGAGGTTGGCAACACCTGTCTCGTCCTCGATGCTGATGAACAGCACGCCCTTGGCAGAGCCTGGACGCTGGCGCACCAGCACGAGGCCGGCGAGCGAAACGCGGCGACCGTCGCGGATGGCGGCCAGCGAACGACAGGGCGCGACGTTCCTGCCGTCCAGGTCCCCGCGAAGGAAGGCGACCGGATGACGCCTGAGCGTCAGACCGACGTGGCCGTAGTCCTCGACCACCTCCCTGCCCTCGGTCATCGCGCGCAGCAGAACCGGCTGTTCGACGATCTCGTGAATGAAGCCGTCAGCCCGCGCCTCCGCAGCGGCAAAGAGAGGCAACTGCTCGTCGCGCAGCGCCTTGATCGCCCATAGGGCTTCGCGCCGCGCCAGGCGAAGCGAAGGGCGAAAGGCATCGGCTTCAGCAAGCTTGCCGAGAGCGGCCGCCGGGACATCGGCCCGGCGCCACAGCTCCTCAACGCTCATGTAGGGCTGATCCGCGCGTGCGGCGACGATCCTGGCAGCATCCGCCTCCGCGAGCCCTTTGACCATGCGCATGCCGAGACGCACGGCAAAAAGGTCATCCTCGCCGCTGCTTGCCGTGGGTTCCAGCGTAGAGTCCCAGCGCGAGGCATTGACGCAGACCGGGCGGATTTCGACGCCATGGCCGCGGGCATCGGTCACGATCTGGGCCGGCGCATAGAAGCCCATGGGCTGGGCATTGAGCAGGCTCGCGCAGAAGACATCGGGATGCCAGCACTTGAGCCAACAGGAAGCATAGGCAATCAGCGCAAAGCTCGCGGCATGGCTTTCGGGAAAGCCGTAGCTGCCGAAGCCCTCGAGCTGGCCGAAGGTCTTTTCGGCAAACTCGGCGGTATAGCCGCGCTCTGTCATGCCTGTGACGAGCTTCTCCTTGAACTTCGAGACGCCGCCGGTGAACTTGAATGTCGCCATGGCGCGGCGCAGTTGATCGGCCTCGGTCGGAGTGAAGCCCGCGCATTCGATCGCGACGCGCATGGCCTGTTCCTGGAACAGCGGCACGCCGAGCGTCTTACCGAGGACCTTTTCGAGTTCGGGCTTGGGATAATGGACCGGCTCCTTGCCGGCGCGCCGGCGCAGATAGGGATGGACCATGTCGCCCTGGATCGGTCCGGGCCGGACGATCGCGACCTCGATGACCAGATCGTAAAACGTGCGCGGCTTGATGTGCGGCAGCATCGCCATCTGCGCGCGGCTTTCGATCTGGAAGGCGCCGAGCGTATCGGCGGCGCGGATCATGGCGTACGTACGCGGGTCCTCGGGCGGGATGGTGCTCAAATCCATCTCGATACCCTTGTGCTGGCTGAGAAAGTTGAAGCCGCGCTTCATGGCGGTCAGCATGCCGAGCGCAAGGCAATCGACCTTCATGAACTTCAGGATGTCGATATCGTCCTTGTCCCATTCGATCACCTGACGGTCCGGCATGGCCGCCGGCTCGATCGGCACGAGTTCGTCGAGCCGGTCACGGGTGAGCACGAAGCCGCCCGGATGTTGCGAGAGGTGCCGGGGCGTCCCGATCAGTTCGCGCGCCAGGTCGATGGCAAGGCGCAGCCGCCGGTCCCCCAGATTAAGGTTCAGTTCCTTGACGTGGCGGTCCTCGACACCGTCTTCGCTCCAGCCCCACATCTGGCCGGACAGCGACTTGATGAGGTCTTCGGACAGGCCCAGCGCCTTCCCGACATCGCGGATGGCGCCCTTGGCGCGGTAGCGGATGACCGTCGAGCAGAGGGCGGCGTGATTACGGCCATAGGTCTCGAAAACCCACTGCATGACGATCTCGCGCCGCTCGTGCTCGAAGTCGACGTCGATATCGGGCGGCTCCTTGCGCTCCTGGCTGATGAAGCGTTCGAACAGCAGATCGGAGCGCGCAGGATCGATCGAGGTGATGCCGAGCACATAGCAGACCGCGCTGTTGGCTGCCGAGCCCCTGCCCTGGCACAGGATTTCCCGGCTGCGCGCGAAGCGGACGATCGCATTGACCGTCAGGAAGTAGGGCGCATAGCCAAGCTCGCCGATGAGCGAAAGTTCGTGCCGCAGCAGCCGCGCCACCTCATCAGGGAGGCCCTCGGGATAGCGCTGCTCGGCTGCGTCCCAGGTGAGTTTTTCGAGGACCTGCTGCGAGGTCAGGCCGGGAATCGCGGTTTCCTCTGGGTATTGGTAACGCAATTCGTCAAGCGAGAAACGGCAGCGCTCGGCGATCTCGATGGTGCGCGCCAGTGCCGCCTCGTAACGGCCGTAGAGGCGGTACATTTCCGCAGGTGGCATGAGGAAGCGGTCGGCATTGGTTTCCCGCCGCGCGCCGAGTTCATCGATCGTGCAGCGGTGGCGAATGCAGGTCATGACCTCCTGCAGCACGCGGCGATGGGGATGGTGGTAGAGTACGTCCCCGGTGACGACGGTCGCCACCTGGTGCTGCGCGGCCAGATGGGACAGGCCATGGAGCCGCATCTGGTCGCCGGGCCGGCGATGCAGCGTCAGGGCGAGATAGCAGCGCCCCGAGAAGATCCGCTCGAAGCGGGCAATTACCGGCTCGGCGTCCTCAACCTCGCCCGGAAGCAAAATCGCCAGCAGCCCTTCGGCATGATCCGCGACATCGTCCCAGCCGATCAGGCACTTGCCCTTCCCGCCCCGCTGCTTGCCCCGGCTGAGGAGGCGGCAAAGGCGGGCATAGCCTGTTCGGTCCATGGGATAAACGAGGAGCGAGTGCCCCTCGGTGAGGTCGAGCCGGCAACCGACAATCAGGCGGACGCCCGTCGAACGCGCGGCATCGTAGGCGCGCACGATCCCGGCGAGGCTGTTGCGGTCGGTAATGGCGAGCGCCTCAAGCCCATGCGCTGCAGCCGTGGCGAACAATTCCTCGCAGCTCGAAGCCCCGCGCAGGAACGAGAAGTGCGAGGCGCATTGGAGTTCGGTATAGCGCATGGCTGTACAGCCCTTCGGCAAGGCTTTCTCAGACGAGCCCATCCGCAAACAGTGGCAGCGCGGCGCCCGCTTCCTGTTGCTCGAAACCCGATACCGTCACGCCGACCAGGCGCACGCCTTTTTCGGTCGGCAGCACCTGCCGAACGAGTGCGAGGCTTGCTTCGCGCAGCTGCTCATGACTGCGCACGGCCATCGGAAAGGTCTTGCTGCGTGTGATCTGCTGGAAGTCGGCGTATTTGACCTTCACGGTTACCGTCCGCCCAAAAGACTGCGCCCGTTCGCACCAGGTCCACACATCGTCGGCCTGGCCCAGCACGCCTGCCTCGATCTCTGTATCCGCCACCAGATCGCGGTCGAAGGTCGTCTCGCTGCCCGAGGACTTGCGTTCCCGATCAGGATTGACCGGTCGCTCGTCGATGCCGCGTGCAATCTGGTAGTACCATTCGGCGGAACTGCCGAAATGCTCCTGCAGGAAGCCGAGCGTCTTGGCGCGCAGGTCAGCGCCGGTTTCGATGCCAAGCGCCTCCATCTTGCGCGCCGTGACCGGGCCAACGCCATAGAAGCGCTTCACCGGCAGGCTCTGCGTCCAGGCTGCCCCCATATCGGGCGTCACCGCGAACTGCCCGTTGGGCTTCTTCTGGTCGGAGGCGAGCTTGGCCAGGAACTTGTTATAGGAAATGCCGGCGGAAGCCGTCAGTCCTGTTTCCTCCAGGATCCGCGCACGGATTTCCTTGGCAGTCAGCCAGGCGGTCGCATTGCCCCGAAGCCCCTTTGCGACGGCTTGCGTCACATCGAGATAGGCCTCGTCGAGCGAGAGCGGCTGAATGAGATCGGTGTAGTCGGCGAAGATCGCATGAATTCGCCGCGAGACCTCTTTGTAAACGTCGAAGCGCGGCGGCACGAAGATGAGGTCAGGGCAACGCCGCTTCGCGGTGACGGAAGGCAGCGCCGAACGCACGCCGAAGGTTCGCGCTTCGTAGCTTGCCGCCGCGACCACGCCGCGCGCGGCCGGGTAACCGACGGCCACCGGCTTGCCCCGAAGCGCCGGATCGTCGCGTTGTTCGACCGACGCGAAGAAGGCGTCCATGTCGACGTGAATGATCTTTCTTACGCGCGAGTCGGGCATAGATCCCCAGCTAGCACAAAAAGAACAATTAGAGAACATACTGGCGCGTTCAATCGCCCCGATGCCAGATGAGTAAGAGTCCGCCCGTGACCCTTGGCGGCAGGAAACGCCCCGTTGCAAACGTTCAGGGACAGCTTGCCGCTCCTCCAGGCCAGCCGTTCGTTTATGGTGTGCGATAAAGCTCCTGACGATTCCGCATTATAAACGCGTGCACGTGCTGCACCGATGCAGCTTGAGCTTTGACGGAGAAGAACCATTCATCGAACGCATTGGCATCATCGTTCGCAGGCTCGACATAGTCCAGGAAGCGCTCCCCGCCGGACGGCAGATCGCCTGCCCGCACTGCCTCGCGATACTGTACCGCAAGTCCCCAGTCATCAATTTGCGCTGCAACCCCGGCAAGATCCCGGCCCATAACTGGTCGCCACCATGGCTTCCGCTTGCGAGCAAGGTGTCGAACAAATCTATCACGGCTTCGAGCCCATAACTCGGGATCATCCGCAGGCCAGATCGGCTCGATCCAACGCGGTGCAATGACATCACCCGCCTGTTCAGTCATCGCCAGCGCAAACCTGTCACTCAGCTCAGGCCAGTACAGCGCCTTAACAGCAGCAACCCTAAGTGACAGGTGTTCCGCATAGTTCTGACAATACTGCGTGAAACCCCCATTGCTGACTTGTCCAACGATGTCGGACCACATCAAAAGGGTTCGCTGCGCCTCGGTCAATAGCTTTTGCCCGGAGTGACCGTAGAGGTTCCAGCCCTCAATGTTCATGACCGATGGGACATGGATCAGGTTTTCTCCTGTCATCCACCACCGATCGTCGAAATACGCTGCAGCACGTTCGAACTCGGCTTCGCTCATGATGGGTCGGCTATCGGCCATTAGTGCTCCAAATCAAGATCGCATGATGCGAGATGACACCTACCACACTCAGGTCAATGCCGGATTTGCTAAGATTAGGCGGTAACGTGAAAACGCAGTAATTGGCTGCTCGAAACGACCAAGCCCGACTTGTTTATCAGCTTGGAGGCCACCCGCCCACCTACCAGCCCGCAGGCCGCCTACCGGCCCGCAGGCCACCTACCGGCACGCAGGCCACCTGCCGGCACGCAGGCCACCTACCGGCACACATGCCGCCATCGTCTGACTACCAGCCTGCCAAACTGGCACGCACACCATCCGCGCCCTTACCGAGCCCAAACGCTCCGCAACACTGCCAAGTCTGATCCAAGGCCCGCTGCGCCGCCCCGGTCGGTTTGAGATTCCCGACCGTCAAAACGATCAGCGGACCAGGGAACTCCTGTGAATGGGTCCTATCCGGAAGAACGCAGGGGATGAGTGCACCGGTTCGCTGAGATCGGCCCGACTTTGTCCCGGCGCAGGCATCAGGCTTGCGATATCAAGGCCGCGATAAACCGGACCAGCAAGCTCGATCCTGGCCCATGTAGGATTGAGCGATGCAAATGCCTTGAGCGCCGCGATTGTCTGCGCCCGATCGTTCATCGCCATGGAAAGCCGAGCCGCACGGCGCCAGATGCGATCCCAGCCCTCACCCAGATGCGTTGCTTGCCCAATTGCGGCCTCAGCTTCGGCCCGCTTCCCGGCCGACCAGGCACGCTCGGCGCGGCCTATCGACTCCTGCGCCAAGCGCAGATCGAACAACCGGCGCAGCTCGGCCACCGGCTGCGGCGCGGCATCCACCCGCAAATCGACGTCCTGCCAGCCGTCGTCACGGGTTCTGACGAGAAGCGCTGCGGACATTCTTCCCGTCGTCTGGCCGCCTGCGGCCTCCCCTGCTTCGAGCGCGGCCAGCAGGCGCGCGGCAAGGCTGCCCTCTCCCGAAAGAAACGTCCTTTCCGCGGCACTGAGCACCCGCTCCCCGGCAAGGCCATTGCCCTGGACGCTTAAAACGGAGCCCGAACGCGCTCCCGCCCATCCCGACGCCAGCGCTTCACTTCCCGAATACACCATTCCCGGGCTACCAGGAGCAACGACGCCGACTTGCCTGAAGCTGATATCCTCACCCTCGAAATTGCCGTCCGAGGCAAGAAGCGCATCGATCGTCTCGCGGGGGGACTTGCCCTCGGCAAGCAAGGCAAGAAATGTCATTCATTTCGCGAAGGACAATGACCTCACCCAAACAGTCCATGTAAATACCAGCCCTGCCCGCCGGTCGCAGCATCCACGCCATCGCCTTGCCGGAAGACCCAGTAACGTGCGCCGGTCTCATCCTCGACGAGGAAATAATCGCGCACGCTCAGCCATTCCGCTTCGCTCAAATGCCATTCGCCGTAGATGCGCTCGGGGCCATCGGCGCGCTTCACGCGCCGGCGAACGCCGCGCCACACGAAATGAACAGGCGGATGGTCCGGCAAAAGCGCCATCGTCTCGATCGCCTCCGGCCTTGCAAACAGCCGCACCGGCCGCGGCCAGCGCTCGGGCCAGCGCAGAAGCGTCGGATCCGCCATCGGTGCAATACGCATGACCGAACGCTCGGGGGTATGGCTTTCGCGCGCGGCGATGCGGAACAGTCTCTGCTCCCCGACCCGATTGCCGAGGATATCGACGAGCGCGGATACGTCGGGACCGGGTTTGTCGCCGAGGCTCGACATGGTCCGCAGGCCCAGCGGCTCGATCACCGGCGCCGCCAGCACCATGCGCTCGATGCCAAAGCCGGGATCTATGGTTTCGATCCTGTCGCACAGCAGCCGGGCAATCTGCTTTTTCTCGCGGCTCGCCTTGGCAAGCCCGGCGCGGATGGCCTGAACGGCATTGTCGACGCGGTGGAAGCGAAGATCGAGCCGGCGCGCGCCGAGACCTGCCTCCTCCAGCAATTCGCATAACGCATCGACCAGTTTGCGGATGTAGCGCGCGATCGTCTCCGGGGCTCCGATCGGCTCGGCAAAACGGCGCTCGACTTCGATCTGACGCGGCGCCTCGACAGGTTCGAAAGGTTCAGGCAGCCTCCCATAGATCTGGTCGAGCCGCCGGCCGGGATCGGAACCGAACCGCAAGGCGAGCGAAGCGCGCGGCATGGCCTCCAATTCCGCGATCGTTTCGATGCCCAGCGCGGCGAGGCTTTCGATCGCCTTGGCCTCCAGGCGAAGTGCCGCAAGCGGCAGCCGCGCAACCGCTTCGACAAAGTCTGCCGGATCGACGACAGCAAGTCCTTCGGGGCGCAAGATCTCGCCGCCAAAGCGGGCAAGCGCATGGGCAGCCCCGTAGGTCGGCGCGCAGACGGCGCGCGCGGCGGTCTCGACTTCGACGAGCCGGCGCAGCATGTCGGCAAGCAGCCCCCTGGCTCCTCCGTGACTGTGGGTTGCCCCGGTCACGTCGAGCATCAAGCCATCGGGCGGATCGAGCGCAATGAGCGGCGAGTATTTGCGCAGCGACCAGACCGCGAGGCGCTCCAGCGCCTCATCGTCTGCGTCGCGGTCGGCGTCCATGATCAGCAGATCGGGCACCAGCGCCTGCGCCTGGGTCACCGCCATGCCCACGTACAGGCAGAGAGCGCGCGCAGGCGCGCTCACCGAAGTCAGCACGCGGCGACGCCCTTCCATGCCCGCCAGGACCAGCGGCGCGTCAGGCGGCGGTGCTTGCCGCCCAAGCCTGCGCCGCAGCCGGTCGATCGGCCAGGTCGGCAGGAAGAGCGAGACGACCTGTCGCATCGCAGGATTCCAGAAGAAAATCGGCGCTTTCACCAGCCCGGCACCGAATGAGCTCGACGAACCAGCGCGGCCGCCCGACGCCGGGGACCGGCAAGATTTCCGACGGAACCGCTGTCACCCGCCAGCGCGTCGCGGCCGCCGTCGGCTGCCCGAAATCAGCAGCATCCTCGCGCTTGCGCCAACGGCGCAGCGCAATCCCGATCGAACCGCTTTGCTCCGCAGCCAGGAGCAGGCGGCGAGAGACCGGCATCGAAAGACGCGCCACCTCGGCAACCACACCGCCAAGCCCGCCATGGCGTAACCCCTCTTCAAAGCAGGCGAGCAGCGAGGTCTCGTCCTGTGCTTCGAGATAGATGACACGGTCGGGATCGAGCCCGGCCAGGGCGATGGCCGGCGCGAAGAGATCGGCCTTGGTCATGCACCAGAGGATCTTGCCTTCGGCGCGTGCCATGATGCCTGCGGCAAACAGCGCTGCGGCTGCGCCGTCGGTCACGCCCTGGGCGCCGCCGGCCACTTCATGGAGTGAACCCAGCGCAAGCCCTCCGCCGGGTAGCTTGGCATCGAGCGCTTCAAGCCCGAAGGGCAATACCTCGCGCGCGCGCCTGTCGCCGCCCTCGATCTCGGCGATCCGGGCGCGCAGGGTATCAATGCGAGATGGCGACCCTCGCTCCGTCATGAAGGGCCTCCTTGTGGCTCTGCGATGGAATTTTCGTTCTTATTTTGTTCTATTCCGTCTAAGAGTCAACGCCGCGCCTCGAACATCGCAACGCGCGGACACGGAAAGGGCCCGGAATTCAGACAATAAGGCTGCGAAAATTTGAGCCGCCGATCCCCACTGCTTTACGTTTCGGACAGAGCGTCAGGCAGTGGCGGCTAACGAGTGAGCGAATCGGCGTGCGCCCGCCCTCAGAAGTGTTGCTCACTCTTTGTTGAACCTGCCTGCGGGCGTAGAATGGTTTTGAAAGGATGCTCCCATCTGCAACCTCTATCGCCTGACGACACCTGCTAGCGCCATCGCCGCGCTTTTCGACACCGAGCCGTCGAGCGGGGCCAATTATCTCGAGGTGGTGGCACCGACAGACCCCGGCCTGGTTATTTCGCAAAGCCAAGCCCGGGCGATGGCCTGGGGCTTCCCGCGTACCGATCCAAGCAAAGTGACCGGCGAGATGCTGAAGCCTCACCCCATCTACAATGCGCGTGCGGACAAGATTGGATCGAGATTCTGGCGCGGGAGCTTTGCGCGGCGTCGCTGCCTCGTTCCACTAAACGCCTGGGCCGAACCGGAAGGTAAAAAAGGAAAGATGACCCGGACCTGGTTCTCGCTACCCGGCGAGGAGATTTTCGCAGTCGCAGGCATCTGGCGTCGTAGCGACGAATGGGGGCACGTTTTCTCGATGATGACGGTTCCCGCGCATGAAGCCATGCTGGATCTCAACGACCGCATGCCAGTGATCCTGCGCCGCGAAAACTGGAAGACCTGGACCGACGGCTCGCCAACCGCCGCTCACGGGCTCTGCAATCCATGGGAGCGGGAATTACTGCGCGAGCCATCCGACGAGCCATGGTCCGACAAGTCCCAAATGGACAAGCCGCCGGCACCCTCACCGCAGTTGTCATTGCCGCTGTAGCCCAAACTCAGGCGATCAGACGCACCAACCAGGGAAGCGCAAGCGCCGCCGCCAGGAGACCGGCTTCAATATACGTCTTCAATGGAAACGGTCCCTCCGTTCGGACGTCGGACGCCCCCCCGCCCACAACGCGTTGATGAGGGCCTGCCCCGCCCTTTCAATGGCCTGCTTGTTGCCCGCAAAATTCACGGCCTGCCGATAACGTTGTGCTGCACGTTCGCTTTTCATGGAGGGCATGTAGAACACCCGTCAGCAAGCGCGACCGCGGATGCACCCGGATTGGCGGCGCTTTGCATAAGCAGCGCCCACGCCCCCCCTCCACCGCCAAGCCCCGATCACGAGATTTCCGGCCCGGAACGACCACGTCCAAACTGCCAGTTGATACCAGCCTCGCGCATGATCCCGCCGGCCTGCTGTCCAAGCTGCTTTTCGAGCACGGGCCGCCATGGAACCAGGGTGAATTCGTGGCTTCGCTCTATAAGCGCGAAGCGCCCCGAAATGCCATCGATCCGGCGGCTCACCTTGCCTTCAATCCAATCGCTGGTCTTCGCCTCCGAGAAATCCTTCCCAAGCTCTATTGAAAGACGCTCTGCGATCCGCAGCAATTCGCGCCGCTGAAGCAACGCCAGAGCATTCTGCCGCAATCTGATACCACTCGGCGAAACATCGGCCAGATCCTGCTCGACCAGCCATTGGCGCCGCTGATCCAGACCTGCACGAACTTCCCGGCCGAAACCCGCATCGCGCATGGCCAGTCCAGAGGGTGATGCAAGTTCGCGATCGAGCCAGGTCGCCCCTTCCATCACGGCCATCCGCTCCAACGATCCCGCCCCCAGGACCTCGATAGCGACGGGCCGGGAAGTGACATCGCGCTGCTCGAAGCGTTCTGCTACTTCGAGATGTTCGGACGAAATACGCCAGCTTCCATCGGCCTTGCGAGGCCCAGCCGCCCGCGATGACTGCGCCCCACAGGATCCGCACGTTTATGCCTGAATACCCGCGCCGGGTCAGGGAATTGACTGCAAGCCCCGTCACCGGTCCCCCAAAACTCCCGCCAGCGGTTTCGCCGCTCCAAGGCTGCACCCACGGCACTCGCCCCTGTTCGAGCTCGGCAATGATCCGGGCCGTAACCTCGTCATAAAGCGAGGCCCGATTCGTCCCCCGACCTGTGGCTCGTGATCCCACGGCACCAGAGCCCGCGCCCTTCGATAGCGCGCCTCCCGATTGCGACCCCGCGCATGACGGAGCCTTGCGATTGCTGCGCATGTCTCACCTCCATACCTCGCCCCAAAACCACCATGGCCTCCCCCGACGGAGCGGGGGTGGGCGGCACGGGTGACCGCAAGGCCCGCTGCAGGGCAGCGCCTGCCCCCCTTGGGGCCGGAGCGAAGTCGGAGGAGCCGCACCCATGTGCGGCTTGCAGGCGGTGCCGGCGGGCCTAGACGGGCGCCAAGCCCACCCGCGCTCCGAGAGGGAGGCTCACCAAAAGACGCCGCGCGCGAAAGCGCGCGTCTACGTCACCGGTCCATCACGATGGACCGGCATCCTGCGCCAGCGATCCTCACCGAATGGCCGAGACCGAAAGGGCTCGGTGCCCTGCACGCTGGCATTGTCCCGTCCGCGTGCGGCATGGAGCGCGGTCGCGCCTCAGGCGCGAGGCGCCCGATGGCTTCGGGTCATCAGGAAGCGTCTCAGCACCCAGAGATCAGGCCCAAAACGCTCGGACCCAAAGAGCCCGGGTCCCAGAGAGTTCAGGTCTTGGGAGGAGCAGGGTCCGGCAAGCGCGGCGCGCGCGCATAAGGCGGGGTCAACTTCAGCAGCTCTACAACGGCGGCCTTGTCGAGACGCACACCCCCGGCAAATTGCCCGCCGACAAGCCCCATCAACCGGTCGTCGGTCTTCATTCTCTGAAGCTCTTTCAAGGTCGCTTCGAACGAGCCCGGCAATTGCGCGGTAGTGCAGGCCTTGACGGTAGCGGAGGGATCCTCTTGCGCAAGCATGTCGGCAAGCTCGGGACAGGATGCGAGCAAACGCCACGTCGTGGGCCACTCGACCATGAGCACGACCCAGGTCGCCAGCCGGAACCAGCCGTCCCCCGTTGTCGAGTAAGTCGGATGCTGGAGGGCAGCGGCATGGTGAATGGCGAAGGAGTTGATGATCCGCTTGATCTGACGCGGATTGGCAGGAAGCCAGGGGGCGAGCGCAACGAGGCGCCTCGCAGTCACCTTATCGACATCCGGCGTGGCCGCAACAGCGATAGCCAGTTCATCGTTGATGATCCGTCCGACCGCCTGGTTTGCGGCATCTTCTGCGCTGACTGCTGATGTCGCTGCAGAAGCGCCCGCTCCAGCACCAGTCACGACACCCGCTTCCGCTCGCTGGCGAACCTGATCCATAACCGTCGAGGCTTCAAGCCATTCGGATTTGATACGATCGCGCAGTGTCTCGGCTTCGAAGACGATAGTGGGATCCTTTTCTGTTTCCTCCCGAACTTTCACACGCAACGCGATCTCGGCATCACGCGCAGCGGCCTTCAGGGCTTGAGCGGCCGGCCCAATTCCTTGCGCGCCATCGAGAAGGCCGCCGACATAAGTCACCTGCACCTGAGGGTCGAGACCGGGCAGGAGGTAGCTCAGTTGGATGGCCTTTTCTACGAAACGCGCGCCTATGCTCTGTTCCGCACTGCCGGACACCTCCAGCATCTCACCGTGCTTCGCCTCGAAAGCGCGCTCCAGCCACTCGCGATCGCCAAGGATCAGGAAGACGACGCGCGGACTGCGAAGGATAGTGCGCATGCCGCGAACGAGATCGACGATGACGTCTGGCTTGCAGCGGTCGAGATCGTCGACGACGACCAGGATTGGTCGCCCCATACGGACCATCGTCTTGTGAAAGTGGCGTCTGAAGCGCTCGAGCGGATCGCTTTGGCCAAGGCTCAGTCTTTCGGCCAGCGGGTCCACGCCGGGCGCCAGCGAGCCCACGAGCAGCGATAGCGCTCCGCCCAGAGCCGTCAGGCCGCCCGAGGCGAGCAGGAGCCATCCTGCAAAATTATCAGGCACCGGGCCAATAATCTTCTCGGACGATTTCGCCCCGACACCGGCAGCACCCCACCATTGCAGCCCCAGGTTCAACGCCAGAACAAGGAGGAAGGTCGTTAGCGGGAGTATCAGCTTGGGCGTCCACAGACGCCAACCAAGCTCCCGGATCCAGAGCCAAAGCCACTCGCAAGTCAACCCGCCCCATCTCTTCAATGCAGCCCAACGCCTCGATTGCCCGCCAGCTTTTTCTGGACTGGCATCGCCCTTGCGCACTGCATCGAAACAAGTGTGGCGAATGACCTGGTAGAAGGCCCACCAGGGCGGGGAAATATGCTCGCTTTGCCATGCGTTGTATTCGACGATTATCCAGGGGCGCTTCTCCGCCGCCGTCAAAGCGATCTTCTCGTAAAACATGCGCCCGATTGCAGCCTCGTCGGCAGAGCGGGCGCGCAGGAAGCCGGCCGGCGTACCGCCGTATCCGTAGGGATTGAGGACGCGCGCGATGAAGTTCGCGAAGGTAGTCTTGCCCCCGCCCCACGGCGCATCGAGATGGAGCACGAACGAGGCCCGGGTCTTCGAGCGCGCACAATCCCGATTGAGCTTGCACCAGATCATGTGCAGGCGCCGTGCAAGGACAATGGCGATACCGCCGCGACCCAATGCATCGTCATCGACTTCCGCATCGTCGTCCAGGAAATCAAGGTCCGGTGGCGGCGTGCCAACCGGTCCTGCCGTGTCCTGCGCGGAAGACTGCGGCGAAGCCGGCGCAGGCACAGGCGGCGAGCCCGCCGAGGACTCGGGCAAGATTGATGGTTCCTGATTTACCTCAGGCCCAGTCACTGGAGACACCGTTGGGGGCACCGACGACGCCCCAACCGACGAAGGCGCCGGTTCGGATGCCGGCGAGGAGACAGGCGAAACGAACGAATCCTCTGTCTGTATTGTGGGGTCTGGTTCGTGCGCAACGGACGCGACTGATCCGCTCGCCGGTTGCATGGGCGCCTCGTTCGGCAAGGTATCAATGACCGGTGCGATGAACGGGAAATTGCCGCGCATGTCGATCTTCGGTAACTGCTTGACCTTCATCTGCGCTGCAAGGATGCCCGTTCGCTCGACGACACCTTGCGCGATTGCCTGACTGTCCAGCCCGTGATCGGCGGTTCTCATCTGATCGAGAAATGCCTGAACGAGAAAAGACGGCCGTGCACCTGCAGGCGCATAAGTGAACTCGCCCGGTTCCGCACCGTAGATGAGGAGCCTCGGTGACAGTGCCCGTTCCCGCCAGACCTGCAAGCGAGGCCCCGCACGCAAACCGGAATAGTCCAGTCTACCTGGCATGTCCCGGCAGCCGTCGACGATAACGAGCTGCCCGCGGCATTCAGCGCCGTCCAAAGCCTCAAGCAAATTGTTAAGCGACAAGGCTGCACTGGTGCTCTCAGACTGAAACGATGGCGCCGAAGTTTCATCAGGATAGTCGCCGTCCCGCCTGCCAAGCGAGACGTCATCCGCGAGCAGCAAGGTGTCACCATTGACGTCGGGCGTATGTCCGCCAAAGTAGAGAAAGGCTATGTTGCCGGGATGGCTGCGAACGCTGTAGACCCATTTCTCGACGCTGCGGCGGATGTTCTTGATCGTTGGCGCCGGCCATTCGCTGTCTAGCAGGCCATCCTGGGAAGCAAGTGTTTCGATCGACCCGAGCGGCGCCGTGACATTGCGAAATTGCTTCTGGAACCAGTCGGACAATGCGCTTGCAGATGCGCCGGCAGATTGCAGTTGCAAACCGGGTAGCGAACGATAGCCGCCTACGCTGATGATCAGCGCATGGGTTGCTGCTTGCCGTTCATCCGTCCTTTCGACTTCCATAGTGAGAATCCAGCAATAAGAGCCTATCCACGCTTCCTACTCTGTCGATCCGCGTGGCCCGGTTCGGGGCCCGCAATGCCCGGCACCGTGCAGCCGGCGTCCGATCATCCGAGCCGAACCAGGCCGTTGTCGGCGATATTCTGCAGATAGCTGTCACTGAAATCGGTAGCGATCTCGATCCACAAGGGATGGTGATCCGACATCTGCCACGTACGCCACTTGGCATAGATCTTCTCGGGCGTCTTGGCTTCGAATTCGCCTTCCTCGGGGTCCTTCGCCGGAAGAAACTGCCTATAGTAATCAAAGTCCTCGTCGCGGAAAACGTCCTCGTACATGTGCAGCATGCCGCCGGTAATCACCTTGAAGCGCGGATCCTTCACGCGCACGGCGATCTGGTCGTAGAAATGGTCCCCCGCCTTGCGCACGACATCGCCATCGATTTGCGGAGGGACAACGAAACCATTGGATTTGAGGGCCTCCATGGTCCTGTGCTTGGGACTGACGACGTTGAAGTCCCCGAGCACGATATAGTTCTCGACCGCGCCGTGCCGGTCCTGTTCCTGCTTGCTCTCGCTATTCTGCCGATCGGCCAGAAACTTCACCATCTTCCCGATCTCGTCGATCCTGCGCTCGAGCGCCGGACCAGAGGCGGCGCCGTAATACAGATGCGCGGTGCACAGGCTGAAGCGAAACCAGCCCGACTGAAAGGCCACGAGGAACGGACTGCGGGCGAACTGAAGCTGCTCGCTCTCCTCCGTTTGCTCGTCGCCCCCGGTTTTCTCGACCTTCTTGGGCGCTACGACCTGCTGCCCCTTGGGCAGCACAATCTCACCCGCGATCTTGCGGAACCAGACCTTCTCGGTGTTGTAGACGAACACCATGCGCTCGTCGTTCCCGCCCGAACCTTCGGTCGTGTCGGTCGCAATGAAATCCCATTCGCGGCCGAGGATCGCCATGACCTTCTGCCACGCGGTCAGATCCCGATTGACTTCCTGCACGGCAACCAGATCGAAGCAGGAGATCATTTCCGCGATGTAGTAGAGGCTTTCCTCCCGCCGCGGGCCGTAACCGAACTTGTTCGAATCGAAATCGCGGATGTTCCAAGTCGCAAGCAGCAGCGAGGAATCGCGCTTGCGTTCGCGTAGCTGCGCTTGTCGCGCCCGAATCGCAAGCAGGCGTTCAGCACAATGCTTCGCCCCGGCCTCGTCGTTGTAGAAGTTACGCCTTATCGATGCGTACATGTTCGTCATGTCACCCCCCGAATCGCCCCACGTTATTATGAATTAATACGAGACAATTATGAATAGCGATTTTGAACGCCACAGACACAAACCACAAACCGGATAAAATCGATTGATCTCATCGCGCCATGAGAATTAATATGCGTGCCAAGCCCACTCAAACCGAATGCCGATACTCTTCGATAGCCGTCATGGAACGAGGTGTGAGCAGCCGCAGGTGGTATCGAATGCAGTCGGGCCAGCGGCCCGAAGTGTGGGCCCGCCATGCTATCCATCTGATTTAATGAGCGAACAGTCCCAGGTCTCGCCACCTAGCTGTCTGGTTGCGACACATCATTGGGACATGGTAAATGGGGCCATCGCAGATCACGCGTGGCGCTTTTCCGCTCTTGCTGATGAGGTTTCGTGATGGTGCAAATACATCCCCAAGCCCGGACCACACCTGCTGTACGCGCGGAAATTGCTCGTTCGGTTGAGCCTGCCAGCATGTGGCCAAGCGCTATGGCATCAGCGACGAAACCGTGCGCAAGTGGCGCAAACGTGGAGACCAGGCGGTCCAGGATCGCTCGAGCCGGCCCAAACGACTGGCGTGGCGCATGAGCGGGGAAGAACGCGCGATTATCTGCGCGGTACGTCGGGCCACTGGTTTCCCCCTGGATGATCTCACCTTCGTGCTTCGCCACTTTCTGCCGCACCTCAATCGCGACAGCATCTATCGAGTACTCAAGGCTGAGGGGCTCAACCGCCGCCCGCCCAAGCCTGCAGTGCAGCCGCGTAAAGGGCAAGGCAGTTTCAAAGACTATGATCTGGGTTTCGTGCACATCGATGTAAAACATCTGCCCAAGCTGCGCACCGCGGACGGCGAGATCCGCAAGCGCTTCCTGTATGTGGCCATCGATCGCTGCTCACGGTTCGTCTATCTCGGCGTCTACGACGCCGAAAATGCCGCAAATGCCATCACCTTCTTCAAGGCTGCCAGAAAGGCCTTCCCGTTCCGCATCACCCAGGTCCTGACGGACCGGGGATCCTGCTTCACAGCTGATGATTTTGAACGCGCCTGCGCGCAGCTCAAAGTCATTCATCGCACGACAAAGCCTTATACGCCGCAAACCAACGGTATGGTCGAACGCTTCAATGGCCGTATTGCCAGCGAGGTATTGGGAATCAATGTTGCCGGCCACGCCGATCTCGAAATCCTGCTGACCAGCTTCAACCGCGCTTACAATCGACGACGACAACGCGTGCTCCAAGGCAGCTCACCGCGCCAGAGGGTAGGAGAACGGATCGGGCTGAGACCCGCGCTCGCCAATCCTCTTTACAAGCCATCGGCACCCGACGATCTTATGGTGCAAGTCGACGATATCTTATTTTATGCCAATGATGTGTCGCAACCAGACACCTAGCAGGCCACAGCCAGGAGGTGACCAGTAATGCATCCGGATTGACCGTATGCCGCGGGCCAAACAAGGGCCGCACGCATCGATCGCCGGACCGTATCGGTCATGCTCTCCCGTCCCGGTTGCTCGCCAGTTGCCTTGCCCTTTCCGAAGCGTGCCGCCAGCGCCCAGGCGTCATTCCTACTCGCTTCGCGAACGCTTTCGTCAGATGACTTTGGTCGCCAAAGCCGCACTCCAATGCAATTTGCGCGAGTGGCAGCGTGGTCTCCTGCATGAGCGTACACGATTTCTCGATGCGCCGTTCGAGCAGCCACGCATAGGGCGATGTCCCTATCGTCTCGGTGAAAGCCCTTATGAAATAGCATAGCGAAAGGCGGCATACGTCGGCGACGGCGACAATGGATACCGGCTGCGAGAGTCCGGATCTAAGAAGACAGAGCGAAGCATTCACTTGCCAGCAGGCCAGCCTTGGACCGCGGCTTTCCTTTTGCGTGACGTGCTGGCCCTGGCACAGCGCCGCCAGCGGGGCGCTTGCCGCCTCGGCCGATGAATATGCGTCTTTCGGGTATACGGATGAGCCAGCACGAGAAGAGCGAACGCCATCGACCGTGCTCCTTGCGAGCAAACTATCCGAAGCCAAGCCGTGGGATGACGGGCGAACTGCTGGCGGACCATTTGCTCTTACGCCGCGCACCGGTGAGTTTGGTCCGGAACTGGCATGAGCCAAAGCGTCAGGCGCACCGCCTTTTCGGCGCGCTTTCACACGTTCTCAGTCGCCACGGCGACCTCCCGAGGGTTGCAAGCGTCAATCTTCCCACCGTGAGACGATGTCACGCTTCGCGACCACCACTGATCTGCCCCCTTCTGAGTGGCCCAAAATCTGTTTTAGATTTGGCCACGAAGGAGGACTTGAATGGCGAGGAAGCACAAGCCGGAAGAGATCATCGGCAAGCTGCGTGAAGCGGAGATCGTGCTGGCGCAGGGCGGAACGGTGGCGGATGCGTGTCGCCGGATCGGCGTCACCGAGCAGAGCTACTACCGCTGGCGCAAGGAGTATGGCGGCCTGAAGATGGACCAGGCTCGGCGCATGAAAGAGCTTGAGAAGGAAAACGCTCGGTTGCGGCGGGCGGTGTCAGATCTGACGCTGGACAAGTTGATCCTACAGGAGGCCTCGCGGGGAAACTTCTGAGCCCCGCGCGCCGCAGGCGCTGTATCGATCATATCCGGGGCATGATGCCGGTGTCCGAGCGGCGGGTCTGCCGCGTGCTCGGGCAACATCGATCGACGCAGCGCAAAACGCCGCGTGGGGCGGATGACGAAGCAGCCCTGACCGAGGATATCATCGCGCTTGCCCGGCAGTATGGCCGCTATGGCTATCGCCGGGTGACGGCCTTGCTGCGCGATGCCGGTTGGCATGTGAACCGCAAACGGGTGGAGCGCATCTGGCGCCGTGAAGGGCTCAAGGTGCCGCAGAAGCAACCGAAGCGTGGAAGGCTCTGGCTCAACGACGGATCATGTATCCGCCTGCGACCGGAATATCCGGGCCATGTGTGGTCTTACGACTTCGTCGAGGGACGCACACATGATGGCCGCAAGTTCCGCATCCTGTCGATCATCGACGAGGCCAGCCGCGAGTGCCTCGCCTTACCCATCGCGCGACGGCTGCGCAGCGAGGACGTGCTGGCGACTCTCGCCGAGTTGTTCGTCACACGGGGGCCGCCGGCGCACATACGGTCAGACAATGGCCCTGAATTTATCGCCAATGCCGTGCAGCAATGGCTGGCGAAGATCGGCGTGAAAACGCTCTACATTACACCCGGCAGCCCATGGGAAAATGGCTACTGTGAGTCCTTCAACGGCTCGATGCGTGATGAGCTCTTGAACGGGGAGATCTTCTACACCTTGGCCGAGGCGAAGATCCTGATCGAGGCCTGGCGGCGGCACTACAACACCGTCAGGCCTCATAGTTCGCTGGGGTATCGACCGCCGGCCCCGGAGACGGCGACGGCGCCATGGCTGCCCTCCGGTTCCGCTACGCTGCACCTACGGCCAGCCATGGCGCCGGAGGCAATCTTACACTAACAAACAACCCGGACCACTCGGTGGGGGCCGGTCAGGAAAGCGACTTGTCGTAATAGCAGTTAACTATTCTCAGCCAGTCCGAAAGCCTGAGTGTCCAATGTTCTGGATCATGCCCGGACTTTTTTACGTTCGCGAGCAGTTCTTCCATCGCAGTGAGAATCACGACAGTCTTGTTCAAAACAGCCCCTCTCATTGGCTAATAAGTACCCGATCGATATACTGTTATGAGTGATTTTTCAAACCATATATCTCAATTGCTTGAGTGCGATAAGTGCCATTTTCATACAAAATCACAGGATACAGAGCTTCTGCAATAGAATGGAGTTGAAGCCGATTCCTCGCCCGCGCCTATTAAATCGCAGTCCTGCGAACGTGACGTCAAAGGAGTGTATTTGAAGCAGCGCTCGAATCGGGAAGCGATGGTTGCGCGCCAGCTTTCTTGACCCACGGCTCTGCCGTCCGATCCACAATCAACGGCGAGCTATAGACGCGGCAGAGCTCGAATGCCTCCTCGGGCGTGCCTTCTGTCCAGCGCCGCCAATTCTCGCGCGCCAGGATCGTAGGCATCCGGTCATGCACCTCGGCCATCTGCTCGCACCCGTCGACCATGACCATGGAATAGGCATCACCCCATTCGGCGGTCGGCCGCCAGATGCCGGCGACGGCAAACAATTCCTCATCCGGTAGCGAGTACCAGGTGCGTGTCATGTTGCCCTTCGCGCCCTCAGCTTCAGCCCATGCGCTGACGGGGATCAGGCAGCGACGCTTGGCAAAGCTGTCTCGCCAGAAGCCCGTGTGCAGCTTGTCCTCGCGCGTGTTGTTGACCGGTTTGGGTTTGAGCGGGGCTCCCGTCTTCTTGCTTTTCAGCACCAACGGGAACCCCCAGTTCATGGCGCGCACCGTCTCCCCGGCGATGACTAGGCCAGCATATCCCGGATAAACCTCGGCCGCGAAATTGGGCGCGATGGCGCTCTGGGCGTGGAACAATCCAGCCACCGCGTCGGCGGGCATCGTCATGCGGTACAAATTGCACATACAGGGAGTGTCGCTCAGACCGCGATCGCGTCCCAACAAATTCTTCGGCGTTATCCGAAGGATTTAGCACGATTATCGCGTGCCGCTTCCTGATAGCGGGGTTAGAACAAACATGGAACATGCTATCCAGTTCGGACGATGAGTCGCGAATGGATTTCCGATGGCAGTCGATCAACTTACCCTCCCGCTGGCAGATGATGACCTGATCCGTCTGGCCCGTAAGCGTACGGCCTCCCGCGTGTTGCGGCATTCAGGCTTGGCGCTGACGGACCTCCGCTAAGGAGTCTCTTTCTGGACTCCAGAAGGAGGCCAAGTGAAGGATCGAGTGGAGATCATCGCGCGCACCGATCGGCGCAGGAAGTTTTCGGATGCCGAGAAGGCGGCGATCCTCGTCGAGGCAGATGCAGACGGAGTATCGGTCCGTCAGGTCGCAGAGCGCCACGAGATTGCCGAGAGCCTAATTTACAACTGGCGATCGGCGCGTCGTCAGGCAGCAGCCATCGCCAGTGAAGCGCTCGAGTTCATTCCTTATGGAGCGATCATAACAACGGGGCCGGTCACTGCGCCAGCGGTGTCAGAGCCTCAGAAGGCCCAGCGACCTGTTTCGTCGTCGATGCCGTCCGCGCCGGAGGAACTGATCCGCCCACATCCCGGCACCCGCCCCGGCGCCATAGATATAGACCTGCCCAGCGGCGTTCACCTGTCGGTGGACAGCTACGTCAACGAGAAGGCATTGGCCCGCGTGCTACGGGCATTCCGGGACGTGTCGTGATTTCGCTAGCGCCCGGGACTAAGGTCTACTTGGCAAGCAAGCCGGTCAGCATGCGGCTCGGCTTCGACGGGCTGGCGGCATTGGTCCGCCCCCTGTTCGCGGTCGAGCCCTACGGGGGCCATGTCTTCCTGTTCCGGAGCAAGAGCGGCAACTACCTGAATGCGCTGCATTGGGATGGGACCGGGCTTTGCCTGTTCGCCAAGCGTTTGGAACGCAGCCGTTTCGTCTGGCCGCCGCTCATCGAGGGCGGTGTCGTGCTGACCCCAGCCCAGTTTGCGCTGCTGATCGAATCAATGGATTGGCGGCGCACGGTGCCCCCCGATCCGCCTCGCCTGCCGGTGCAGATTTGACGCGATAATCGTCGCATTTCCGGGCTTTCTGCTTGGGCGGAAGGCCGGATTCTGCTAACAGGAAGCGTGTCTCCCGACGATCTCGAACTCCCTGTGGATCCCGCAGAACTGCGCGCTTTTGCCGAGGCGATGCGCGCACGTCTGGCGGCTTCGGAGCAGGCGCTGGAAGCCGAACGGGCGGCCCATGACGCGACCCGCGAGAAGCTCGAGACGGCCCAGAACTCGATCAAGCTGACGGCGCTCCAGATCGAGAAGTTCAAGGTCCAGCTGGCCCGCCTTCGGCGCATGAAGTTCGGCCAGTCTTCGGAGCGCCTTGCGCTACAGGCCGATCAGCTCGAACTGACGCTGGAGGACCTCGAGGCCGAACATGCCCATGCTGAGTGTGTGATCGAAGGCCATGTGCCCGACGATGCCCCGGCAAAGGTTACCCCTCGCAAGCCTCGCCGTGCTCCGCTGCCCGACCATCTTCCTCGCGACGAGGTTATGCACGCAGCGCCGGATGCCGACGGCTGCTCCGCCTGTGGGGGCACAATGGGCAAGCTCGGCGAGGACGTGACCGAAGTGCTGGAGTATGTCCCAGGTCGCTTCCGCGTCGTCCGTCATGTCCGCCCCAAGCTGTCCTGCAACCGCTGCGATGTAATCAGCCAAGCCCCGGCTCCGGCGCTTCCCGTACCGCGCGGCCGTGCCGGCCCCGGCCTACTGGCCCACGTCATCGTCTCCAAGTTCGCCGATCACCTGCCGTTATACCGCCAGTCGCATATCTACGCCCGCGAGGGCGTCGAGATCAGCCGTTCGACGATGGCGGACTGGCTGGGGCAGGCAAGCTGGTTGCTGCAACCGCTGGTCGATCGGATCGCCGATCACGTCATGGCCAGCGTGAAGCTCCACGCCGACGACACACCCGTCCCGGTGCTGGCGCCGGGGACCGGGAAGACGGCAACCGGGAGGCTATGGGTGTATCTCCGCGATAACCGACGATGGAGCCATCTGGACAAACCGGCAGCGCTGTTCCGCTACAGCCCGGATCGCAAGGGCGAGCGACCGCGCGAGCATCTCAAGACCTTTGCAGGCTTCCTGCAGGCGGATGCCTATGCCGGTTTCGAGCGTCTCTACGCGAGTGACCGCCAGCCCGCGCCGATCACGCCGGTTGCGTGTTGGGCCCATACCCGGCGCAAGCTGAACGATGTCTACAAAGTAGACCCGAACTCGGCTGCGCTCGATGGGCTGCAGATGATCGGTGAGCTTTACGACGTCGAGCGGCAGATCGTGCGCGAACCCGCGGATTTTCGTCGCAAGGCTCGGAAGCTTTCGAAGCTCAAGGCGCTGGATTTCTTCGCCTGGGCTGAAGAGGTGCTTTCCAGAGCCTCAGCCCGATCGCCGCTGGCCGAGGCCCTGCGCTACGCGGTTAAGCTGAAGCCGCAACTGCTCGCCTACACCGACGACGGCAGGCTGGAGATCGACAACAATCCGGCGGAGAATGCGCTGCGAGGTATATGTCTCGGCAGGAAGAATTGGCTTTTTGCAGGCGCCGATTGCGGCGGTGAGCGCGCCGCCGCGATGTATTCGCTTCTGGAGACGGCCAAACTCAACGGCGTCAATCCGCAGGAATGGCTGGCTGACGTCCTCGATCGCATCGGCAAGGGCCATCCCATCAACCGGATCGATGAACTGTTGCCTTGGGCGTGGAAGGCAACGGATCGAGTAACTTGAGATGAGGCCACCAATTATCGGGTGACGGACCTAATGGTGGTCATGGTCTGATCGTTGCCGCATGCAATTTCCAGATCGTTACGCCGTCTCCAGTTTGAGTAACTGGCGTCCAATCTTGACCTGATGGGACAAGTTTGGGGTCGTGCAAATCCGTCACGATATAGGTGTCGACGAGCATCATCCGCCTAGCGCAATCGAAGTGTTCGCGTCGCTTTATAACGGGTTCCATCCTCAACTCGGTGTCGACGGATGCAACGTCGCCATTCCGCTGTGCTGAGGAGAGATCGATAAAGCGCGGCCCCAGATCTGTTTCAGACAGACGACGCCAGCGCGCCACCGATCCTAACGACGTGGTCAGGCACTCATAGTCCTCCGCGAGCAAGCCAGATCGGCCAGGAATCAGCTTATACTCGTTATTGCATCCCGCACCGGCAACATTCTCGGCATCAGAACGCGCGTCCCACTCAACAAATCTTTTCGCGTAGCGATCGGCAGGATGGCTGCATCCGCTGATCGCCATAAGCACCAACAATGAAATCGCAGGCCGCATTTCCACTGCTTGCCTCCGATCCAATCAACAGCGCAACGAAAATCGTTGCTCTGGGGTGACCTCTTAGCAACTCCCCATACTGAACGCCCGTTGTTTCCCGGAACGAAACCCAAAAAGCAGGTTCCATTCGCGGAGACCGGACGCTTACTCTGGCCCAGCACAAGTATGAACGCGCCGACCGTAGCGGCGCGACGGAGGAAGACTTCAGGCACCTCTGCGATATATTCCCTGCCGTGCTCCAGCGGTTGCGGGAGAAGGCTGAGATCACTCGCAATCTGGTGGCGATCAAACGCCTCGATCTGAACAGCCCCGAACCCTGGCAGCATTTGCTGTCAGAAGCCGCCGAGTGAGACAGGTGCCTTCATGACGGATATCCAGAAAAGCACGCCCGAAGATCTTCGCCGAGAAATCACCCGCCTGCTGGACGGCAAGGGGCATTTTGCCGGCGCCGATTACCGCGCGTTCACCCCGGCCCCGCCCGACCCGCGCCTGCGTGAAAGCGGCAGGACGCTGCCACCGGCCGAGCGCGGCGCCTTCGGCCGATGGCTCGTCCGCCAGACCGAGGCTACGGGTTTGCTGGCGAACCTCGTGAAGGCCGCCCGGGCGGATCGCCAGTTCCCCCTCGATGGCGATCCCGAAGCGGTTCGAAAGCGGCTTAGCAACTGCGGCGCCGATGGCGATATATTCGAGGCCGTCGAGGAAACTGAACTCGACTGGCTGAGCTACTGACCAGCGAGCCAAGGCGTTACCGGCCATGCGCTACAACAAGGACGGATACCACGAGCCGTCATCGATCAAGGAAGCCGCCTTGTTCTGCTGTGCGGTGGTTCCCGTGTGCAAATGCGGGTACCGCTGTTCCTTCGATCCGTGGGACCTCTGGTATCATTTCGAGCGTTACCGATGGGACGGCGCGTTCTCGGCCGCCAAGGCTCGCTTCTGGTGCAGGGTATGTGCATCCAGGGAAAAGTCGAGCGCCGCAAAGAAGCGAGTTCGGCCGATCCGCTTCGATCTAGAACGGCCGCAGAAACCCGATGTCTGCCTGCCCACGCCACCCGATCATGAATGGCGGCGGGTAGTCAGTCGCACACGCTGCTAATGGAGCAGTAAGGCCGCCCTGCATGCTGCAGGACGGCCTTTGGTACCAAGGGACCTATCGGGGGAGGACAGGCCCTTGGGGGAATCGCCGCATCTGTGTGCGTTCAAAGTGATAATCTGCTGGCGATAACAGGTCCCGTTCATTTGGAATACATGGGTTAACGCGTTTTAATGGGGCTTCTCCTTATGAGAAACCCGGGGGGGCGTATTATGACGTTAGTGCCGCAGCCGCTTCGCTGCCTGTTCAACAGGCACGCCGTTGCCAAAGATCAAGTTCAATGGGATGGCACCCACTATCACAGCCATTGCTTGCAATGCAGGCGAGCGGTCCGACGTGAAAAGCGGGGCATTTGGAAAAGAGATTGGCTGAGGCCGAAAAGCTAGGCTGCCTGGTCCGCCCTCGCGAGCATCGCTCTCCCTCGAAATAGCCCGAGAGTGACAGGCGCTCCCAATTGAGATGCATTCCGCCACAGTTGGCTATCAGCTGTCCTTTTCGAAGTGGTTGGGGGCCGGCGGCTTCTCCCCCGCGCCGTCCGCTTTTTTTAGGTCGATGCCGACGATCGCCGCATGAAGGATGGTCCAGGCAATATGGAGACCTTCGATCAGCGGGCGCGCCGGGAAGGTGTATGCATCGACGAGATTGCGCGCTCCGTTGGGCCCGACTTCAATTTCAGCCCCGTCGACGAAGCCGGAGTTTCCGCCGATGAGCCCGATCCGAATCGTTTCGCGGATCTCGGTCACCATTGCGGTGCCGCCGCCCAAATATACGGGATCGTCGCCGGCCGTGTCGAGCCCGGCGCCCATCGCATCGTACATGGCGAACACCGACTTCCCGCCGCATTTCCGCTCCAGCTCGATCACATGAGGCAGGGAAAGCCAGAACGGGTAACGGCCATCAGCAAAATCGAGTTCGACCCGAGTGTCCGGCATTACGGCGCGACGGTCCAGGTCAGCAGGCCTTCGCCTTCAAGGGTAACCTCGGTCGTGCCGCTGTCGCCGTCTTGCGCATAAGCCTGGTTGCGGGTCGTCAGGATCGCGGTGCCGCCATAGGTGCCCATCAGCTCGCCACCGTCGGTGCCGTCGTCCTTGTACAGTTCGACCTCGTGGACCTTGCGCACGCCGAAAGCGTCGGTCCATTCGGTTTCGAGGTCGATGTTGTCATTGCCGGAACCGGTAACCTTCCACGAGGAGCCGGTGACACGCAGCTTTCGGGTGCCGGGGCGGTTAGGTTTGGCGCAGTCGCGGCGATAGCGCTCGCTGGTCTGGGCGGTGCGGTTGATATTCACACCCTCGATGCCGCACAGCAGCGTCATCACCACCGGCGGGCCGTCAGCAGTCTTGATCTTGATGAGGGCGAAGTCGGCGCTATTCGGCTCGGACACGGGCAATCTCCAGCATGGTTTGCCGGAGGGTAGAACGCTTCAGTCTTCGGCCTTACCGCCGTCAATGGCGTGGAACCGAGCGCGGGCGCGGTCGGCGTTCCAATCAGAAAGTTCCGGCGTCGAGGCTTGGACGATAAGGCAGCGCAGCGCATGCGCCGCTTCCTCATCACCCTCGCGGTCGAGGCGGTCGGCCGCTTCCGAAATGTCTTCGGGGTCCACCGCCTCTGTGCGGATCATCTGCGTGAGGAAGGCGCTCAGCATGCGCTCGGCGAGAGGGGCGTCCATCGCCAATCATCATACCAGCAGAAAGGGGTGCCGCAAGGCACCTGCCCATAAAGTCCTTAGTTGCCGCGGTATGTTGAGTACCCAAACGGGCTTACCACCACCGGCACGTGGTAGTGTCCTTGGGCATCGGTAACCCGGAAGACGAGGTCTATCTCAGGGAAGAACGGTTCTGCGCCGACGCTTGGGTATTTGGACATATCAAACTGGAGCTTGTAGACACCCGGGGCGTGATCGGCAGAGGCACCAAAGCTGCGCACTCGACCGTTTTCATCGGTCTGCGCGCGCCCGGCCTCTGACCATTTGCCACCGCCCTCCGACTTGTAGAGTACAACAGGCACCCCGGCGCCCCCGACGCCCCGCGCTAGATCGAGGACATGGGTCGAGATCTCCGAATGACCGGCCCCCACCGAGTGGTCCGGGTTGTTTGTTAGTGTAAGATTGCCTCCGGCGCCATGGCTGGCCGTAGGTGCAGCGTAGCGGAACCGGAGGGCAGCCATGGCGCCGTCGCCGTCTCCGGGGCCGGCGGTCGATACCCCAGCGAACTATGAGGCCTGACGGTGTTGTAGTGCCGCCGCCAGGCCTCGATCAGGATCTTCGCCTCGGCCAAGGTGTAGAAGATCTCCCCGTTCAAGAGCTCATCACGCATCGAGCCGTTGAAGGACTCACAGTAGCCATTTTCCCATGGGCTGCCGGGTGTAATGTAGAGCGTTTTCACGCCGATCTTCGCCAGCCATTGCTGCACGGCATTGGCGATAAATTCAGGGCCATTGTCTGACCGTATGTGCGCCGGCGGCCCCCGTGTGACGAACAACTCGGCGAGAGTCGCCAGCACGTCCTCGCTGCGCAGCCGTCGCGCGATGGGTAAGGCGAGGCACTCGCGGCTGGCCTCGTCGATGATCGACAGGATGCGGAACTTGCGGCCATCATGTGTGCGTCCCTCGACGAAGTCGTAAGACCACACATGGCCCGGATATTCCGGTCGCAGGCGGATACATGATCCGTCGTTGAGCCAGAGCCTTCCACGCTTCGGTTGCTTCTGCGGCACCTTGAGCCCTTCACGGCGCCAGATGCGCTCCACCCGTTTGCGGTTCACATGCCAACCGGCATCGCGCAGCAAGGCCGTCACCCGGCGATAGCCATAGCGGCCATACTGCCGGGCAAGCGCGATGATATCCTCGGTCAGGGCTGCTTCGTCATCCGCCCCACGCGGCGTTTTGCGCTGCGTCGATCGATGTTGCCCGAGCACGCGGCAGACCCGCCGCTCGGACACCGGCATCATGCCCCGGATATGATCGATACAGCGCCTGCGGCGCGCGGGGCTCAGAAGTTTCCCCGCGAGGCCTCCTGTAGGATCAACTTGTCCAGCGTCAGATCTGACACCGCCCGCCGCAACCGAGCGTTTTCCTTCTCAAGCTCTTTCATGCGCCGAGCCTGGTCCATCTTCAGGCCGCCATACTCCTTGCGCCAGCGGTAGTAGCTCTGCTCGGTGACGCCGATCCGGCGACACGCATCCGCCACCGTTCCGCCCTGCGCCAGCACGATCTCCGCTTCACGCAGCTTGCCGATGATCTCTTCCGGCTTGTGCTTCCTCGCCATTCAAGTCCTCCTTCGTGGCCAAATCTAAAACAGATTTTGGGCCACTCAGAAGGGGGCAGATCACGAAGCGTGCGCTATGTTTGGCGACAAAGCGGCGAACGTGAAGGCAGCTGCGTACTTTAGTTTCGTCATGAAGGGGCCTTGGTCATTTGGTTAAGGACAAGAACGAGCATCTAGACGATGTAATGGTTCCTCCTCTTGAGCGGGAGCCGTTAACCTAGGTATGCCTTCGCCACGATGAATGCGATCCTGTGCCAAGCGTCTGCTTCCGCCCCGTCGCGCATCAGGCGGGACGAGCGGACAGTGAAGCGATAGCGCCGAGAGCTGACGGTGACGGCGTGGTTGTGGATTGCCTCTACGACTGCGCTATTCAGCCGCGCGGCGTGGTCTTTTGCCGTCTCGATCATTGCGCCGGCCGGGTTGGCATCGACGAATCGGGGCTTGGCGAAGCTGTGAAGCATGAAGCTGACCTCGGCGCGGGCAGTGCAGCCGCGCCCAGCCGGGATCGACTGCGTTCCGTCTAGGCGGACAAACGGCCATTCCGGCGCTTCGGCGACGGGATCGATCGATGTCTTTGCCACTATGTCCAGCAGCGCGGCATTTGCCTTCAGGCTGATGACGGCGGCGCGCTCAGCCGGTCGCAGCAGGTCGCTTGGCACGCGGTTTTTCCTCCTTCTTCAATGCGCCGGCCTTCCTGGCGGCGGTGACAACGGCATCCGTCACCTCGATCTCGACGTTGGGCGGATAGCGCGCCTCGCGGTTGTTCCCCAGCGGGTGCCGGAACTCACGAGCGAAGGTCACCGTCTGCATTACGAATCTCCTGACTTGCTCTGGCGCACGACCTTATCGACGGCGCGGCGAACGAGCTGTTCGACCTCTTTCCTTTTAGCGTCACGGGCAGGGGCCATGTACGGCCGGGCGGCCATTTTCGATGTGCCGAACTCCAGATCACCCGCGTAGGGCGCGTTGCTGCTGACCTCGACGACAAGCGGGGCCGTCTGGTTTGTCTCGATGTTCCCGGCCAGCGTGCCGGTGTCGTTGTTCGGTGCCCGACCGGGCGCCGAAGGTACGTGCTTCTTGCCGCTGACCGCTCCGGCGGTGATGCTGATTTGCGCCTCGACCTGGATCATTTCACCGGCGGCAAACAGGGCCTTTCCGACCTCGCGGACCATCTTCTCCCCTGATAGCTTCTTGAGGCGGTTTGCGTGGGCCTTGGCGCCTATGAGCCGAGACTTAGGCACGGCGGCCGCGTCCGACCCATCCGGCAGCGGCAGTGTCCCGCTCGATCAGTTCGACCGACCAGATGCCAGCATGAGGGCCTTCAGTGATCTGGATCCGCGCCTCGGTGTTCAAGGTGCCCTCCAGCGTGTCGGTGAGGACGATGAAAGCGGCGTCTGTTTCCACGTAACCCTCGGCCTCGCGCATGCGCTGGGTGGCCGTGTCGATCTGCGCTTGGCAGGCTCGATAGGAGACACCGCCCGGCATGACGATCGAACCGCCGTCACCGTAGACCGGGGCAATCTGCTCGATCACGCGCGCAGGCCAGTATGGCCCACCGATCAGCGACGAGAAGCCAAGGCCGATCTCTGCGAAGGCTGCGGGCAGGTTCATCAGCAGGGCAACCCGGTGAAGCCGACCAAGCGCGGGCCACCGAACAGGCGACGCTGGATCTCGGCGAACTGCTGGCCGTATGGGGTCGCCTGATATCCACCCTTGGCGTGCTGAGCGACGACGCTGTCAGACAGGGTCGCGCTGAAAGTGCCGCTCTTGAAGCTGGTCGCGCCGGTCGCAGCGAGCGTCCCTGTTCCAGGGGCCAGGCCCACGCCGTTGAGCGCGAGCAGGTGGGCGGTCAGTAGCTCGGTCGCATCCTGCTGCTCGTCGCCGTAGTTCTCGCCGACGCGCGCCTCGGCCTTGGTTGCCCAGGCGGCGTAAGGCTCTGCGGTCCGCGTGGAGGACGCCGGGTAGGTTGCTTGGAATTGGGCGAGCGGGAGGCGAGCGTAAGCCATACTGCAAAGTGCCGGGAAGGATCGGGGAAATTACCGCCATCAGCATGGAGCAAGCGCCGGTGGTGCCCAGACACTCACCGGCGCCCCCTTGGTGCGACCCGACGGGGTATGCGTCCAATATAGAACCGATGATAACGATTTTATACGAAAACATTGTAACAGGCGTGTATTTGTGCACACTTCTGGTAGATTGCGATATACCAAAAAAATACCCGGCCTAACAAATAGGCCGGGTAGTTTTTTGAGATTCCGCTTTCGCTCATCCCTTCGGGTCGCCATGTATTGCTGCGCTAAACAGCAGTGGATGACAAGCGGTTTCATCGTCCCATCCTAGAACAATCATTTCCGGTCGATTCTCGGGAACTTTCTGGAGGGGCAATCGTTTAGGCGACCCTCAATCCTGCGTTTCAAGGAAAAGGGCCGCCGCGACAATGCGAGGCGGCCCCATCATTTGACGAAAGCAATAGGATCAGGGCTTAGGCTCGTTCGCCAATTCGATGGCGGCGAGGATGTCGTCCTTCTTGGTCGCCTCGCCCAAGTCGATGCCGTTCGTTTCAGCGAAGACCTTGAGTTCCGGCACCGTCATCTTCGAAATGTCCGGCGCGTCCACATCCTCGTAGCCCTAGTCGTCGAGCAATTTGGCCTTCAGCCCCTCGACTTCGCCGATGGGCTGGGAAACGTGGATCGTGGCTGTATCGCCCGGCTCCACCAGCTTAACCCCATCGGGAGTTTGGAAGGCCTTCGCGCGGAAGTCGTTGTTGGTCACTTTGTACTTCATGCCTCAGGTCCTCGTGCCACGGGCGATGAGATCGGGCCGCTGGTTGAAGTACAGCGGGTAGCTGTAGAGTTCGCCGCGCGACCATGCTGCGCGCTGGAAGTCCGGGATGTTCAGGGCGTAGATGTCCTGACCAGGCGTGTTGACGTAGGGTCCGAACTAGGCGGGGGCCATCGACTTCTTGAACACGTCCTGCGCGCCGACGGGGAAGAAGATAGCATTGTCCACGCCGACAGCGACGGTCGAATTGTCGTCGGTGCCCTGGTAGTTGTGCCAGGTGATGCCGCCGTACTCGAAGTCGCCGAAGCTGTTGTTGCCGCGGAGGTCAGCGGCGGCCGACCAGTTCAGGTAGGTTTCGCGCACCTGCGGGTGGTTGATCAGCGCGTCGTAGAACGCATCGCCGACCAGAGCATGCACCTTCGTCGCCGGGGTGAAGGCGCCCTTCGATGCCCGCTTCATCGAGCGGATAACCTGCGCGCACTTGCCGCGCACGTCGGTCGTGTCGACGTTCAGTGCGAAGCTGATTGCAGCAGGCTGGGCCACACCGAAGGCCGTGTAATAGTTATAGATGCCGGTGGTGCCGTCAGCGTCAAGCAGCAGGCCTTGCAGCGCGCCGAAGCGGTGGAACTCATGGGTCAGTTCCATATCGGACATCCGGCGCAGGTACTCGCCCTGAACCGACTGAAGTTCCGTCTGCGATCCGAAGGCGCGGATGCCCTGAGCCTCTTCCGCGTAGATCGTGAACCCCTTGGCGAGGCGCGTGGTCTTGAGCGGCACGGCATCGCGATTGTCGCGTACCAGTTCGGCGGGCGGCGCGCCGACCGGCGACGAGGGGATGAGTGCGAGCGTCGCGCCCCGGCGATCAACCCAGATGTCGCGGGTGTTGACAGGCATTGCGTCAAACAGGCCAAGCTGCCCGAGAAGCTGCGGGTTGAAGTCCATCTTGTCGAATGATGCCGAGCGCGTCGAGGGCCGCGTTGGCGATTGCGATGGCTGCGGCGTCAGCGCCCGCTGAATAGGTGAGGTGAGCCCCCACCACCTGCGCATCGCGCGAGACGATGGTGCGCTTGGCCGTGCCGACGACGCCCTCGAAAAGGATGCCCGCCACAGTCTGCGAGCCATCCGATGCACCGGGTGCATGGCGGACGAAATTCCCGCCGGCGGTCAGCTTGCCGAGCAGCGTGCCAGCGAAGAGGCCGGGGGCTGCGCCGCCCGCGACCGTAACCTGGTCGCGCGAGCGATACATGCCCTGCGCCTCCGAAATCAGGAATCCAGCGGTGTGGATGCCCTCGGTGAGAGTTGCCATGGCTTAGGCTTCCTTCTTGATGGCCACACCGGCCGACTGGAATACGTTGTCGTTCCACGCCGCTGCGCCGTCCGACATGTTGATGGGCGAGCCCAGCGACTGAACACCGTTGTCCTCGACCTTCGCGTCCTTCGTCAGGACCGCGAACGAGGCGGCGATCTGGTCGGCGGTCCAGCCCTTGGCGGCATCGCCCATCTGCTTCGAGACGGTGGACGACATGATCGCGGCTTCATCCATATCGTCGGAGACGGTGACGCCCAGGGCCTTGGCCTTGCCAGCGGTGATGAGCAGCGCCTTGCCCGCGTCGCGCAGCTGGGCGGGGGTCGGCTTCGCGTCCTTCACCTCCTGCTCAAGCGTGGTGATCTTCGCGTCCTTGGTCTGGCCCTCGGCGGTGAGGGTGGCGACCTGGGTTTCGAGACTCGCGACCTTGCCGTTGGCAGTGTCACGGGCGGTCATGAGGGTGGTGATGGTCGTAGCGGCGATGTCCGCGTTCGACACGTCGACGGAAAGCCCGTCGATGAGAACGATCTTCGGCACAGGGCTCTCCTGAGTGAGTGAATCGGGAAGGTTGGTGGGAAGGGTGTCGCAGATGGCGAACACGTCCTTGATGGCGCATTCGGAACCGGCGCGGCCGCGATCGACGAGCGCAACGTGATTGCCGGTAATGGACTTCTGCCGGGCTTGGCACTTAGTGCCGTCCGCTGCAGTGAAGTCGCCGAATTCGAGGTCGCTGCTGTAGCCGTTGCTCAGCTCGCGCTTGCCGCTCTCGACCTTGGCAATGGCCTCGGCGTCTGTCAGCAGCAGGTCGAAAGCGAGGTAATCGCCGTCGCGGATCGCGCCCATGATCGTGCCGCGCGCGTGATCGCGCCAGTTCTCGGTCGTGACGGGGGCGGCGGGGTGATCGTCGGTGACCGGCTTGCCGATGAAGCTGCGGACGGACTTCTCGTCGAAGACGGTGCCGTCGTTGCGGAGCACGTTGACTAGCGCGGTGTCGCGCAGGCCGTGCTTGTTGTCCGGATCTACCTCGGAGCGGCCGTACTGATACACGCCAGTGCGCGCCGCGCGTGCGCGAACGCGCCATGGCGCCGCCTTCGATCCGGCGGGGTGCGTCAAGGGTGAGGCTGTCCTGAAATTGCATAGCCGGGACGGTAGGATGAGCCTTAGGTCGACTTTACCGCGCTCGAAGTGTGCCAGTATGAAGCTGTGACGATCTGGAACGCGACTCCACAAGTGTTATTATTCAGAATGAAAACGTATCGGAGGATTTATTATGGCACATCTATTTCGGTGGGACGGTACTTATGATTGATACACCAGCGGCGTGAACATATTCGACGAGCAAGGGAATTACCGCGGCTACCTCGAAGGCAATGATGCCTGGGGAAGCGACGGACATTATCTCGGGCAATTGGTCAATGACGCTTACATCCAGCGCCAGACCTCGGCCATGCCACGTCTCCCCCGCCTCCCCCGAATTCCGCCTATTCCGCCACTGCCGCCCCTACAGCCCCTGCCAAAGTTGCCGCAGATGCCGCGGATTCGTTATCAAGACGCTTGGTGAGCTAATCGAACTTCACGACAGCCTGCGACCGGCACGCGCAGCAGGGCAGCCGCCCCGGCAGATTCTGCGGTGCCCTCGCATCGGCGCGTGCCTGGTCGCGACTTACTGCTGCGTCCGACGGACCAGCGACCAGTCGTATCCCAGTGCCTTCACCCGCGACTCTAGGCTCGAAAGCAGTTCAGCACTGGGGCGGGCGTCACGAGTGAGCACCCAGAGGTACCGGCCCGATGGTTCTCCGACGATCGACCATTCGTAATCATCGCCATGATCCAGGACCCAGTAATTGCCGAAGAATGGTCCGAAGAACGACACCTTCAGCTTTGCGTTTGTCGCAGCGTCCACGATCTTGGCCTTACCTATGGATTCCTTCCATTTCCCCTTGCGAAGGCCGCGGTTGACGACCTTCAAAGTGCCGTCGTCATTGAGCGAGTAATTCGCATTGACGCCTTCCATATCCTTCTGGAACGAGGCTTCGTAGCGGTACTGCTCGTACCAGCGGCCTATGTAGCGGCTCACATCAACCGGCTTGGCTGGTGGGGGAACTGCATTGTTCCCTACTGGTCCCGGCCGAGGGATGACAGCGCAGGCCCCGAGCAAGAGTGTGGTCCCTGCTACCGCGATGGCGATCGTTGTCTTTCGCATGAAAGCTCCTGTGTTCTCACGCCTGATAAGCGACAGGAGCGGAATCGGTTTCAATAATCGCAAGACGGACACCATTGTCTAAGCGAACTTGATGACCGCCTGGGATCTGCAGCCGCAATAAGGAAGCCTTCCCGGCAAATCCTGCGGCGCTGTGTCATCGGTGTATTCCTTCCCATCCCGCGCCTGGTGATCCGCGCGCGGGTGGGCCTTTCGACTACGCCGCCAGATCCACGTATCAATGCCCGCTTCCCGGCGGCGCTCGTCGGCCATCGATGACGTGAGCTTGTTCAGCTAGTCCGAGGCAATGCGAATCGACCGGCCCCGGCCAAGCGCCGTGGCCTCGCTGATCGACTTGGCCACATCGCGCGCGGGCGTCCGGCTCAGCGGGCCATCGAACACGGCGCTGCTGATGCGCTAGCGTGTCTGGTCGGACACATTGCGCACCAGGTCCGTGTTCCACCCGATCGTGGTTTCGAGCGTGGCGCGCATGTCGCCAGCACCGATAATCGTCTCAAGATCGACGCCGGTGGCCGACAGGACCGCGCCGCGCCATTTGCCACGTTGCCAGCGCTCCACCTTCAGTGCCCAGCCGCGCAGTTCCGGCGTCAGCAGCAGGAGCAGCCGGTTCACCTGCTCTGCAGCGCCATCGATCTCGGCCTTCACGTCTGCCGGGGCGTCAGTGGTCATCTCCGCGACGGTGCGCGCGTAAGCATCGCGATGCGATCTGCACTGGCTGTCCACGCATCCGCCACAGGTTTATACACAGACCTATGCAAGTTCGTCGCCAGCACGGCCGGGGGCGCAATATCTCGCAGGACGATGCTCTTGCGGCGGATGCCGGGGTTTGCACGGCGAATGATGGTGGCGAGGTCGTATTTCATTGAACCGGCGCACCTCCTGGGCTATACTGAGGACAGGATCGCTCCACGTTCAGGCGCAGTGGCTGGGGCTTTGCATCAGGCGGGGCGGTCCTAGACATTTTCCCACATCGTAACCAACGCCAGCTTCCCGGATCGTTCGCCTACGCGCTCGATCAGCGTGTAATCGCGGCTACCAATCGAGAAGTCCGAGCGGATGCGCAGGCCGGCGCCGTGGCCTCGCTGGCCCTGTGAACGGATTAAGTGCGCGTTTGCGGCGTGCGTCGCGTAGCTCTTCAGCACCGACTTGCTTGGCGGAGTGCGGCCGCCCTTCGAGAACTTGGAAGCGTGGTTCAGGCCGTCGGGACTGGCCTCTCGCAGCAAATGGCCCACTTCCATCCCAGTCTGCTGCTTGATGAGGGCTGCATTGAGGATCGGGACAGTAGGAAGCGCAGAGGTGAAACCGCCGATGTTTTTGGGGGCGAACTGCCCACCCCGGCGAGATCCCGCCGGATATCGGTTCGAATTTGAGTCTTCAAAAGGGCGCCCGCCGGTCGGCACACCCCCATCTGCGGTAGCACGGCGGGAGGGCGCGGAACCCCCGCCGCCGGCTAGATTGGGATCACCTCCTTCGGCCTGAATGGCAGACGGGTCAGTCCCGTCGTCGTCCGGGGTCAACCCGAACCTCTCGTTTTCGGGGATCTCGGCGAGCGCCTGATCGAGACCGGGGATATATTCTCGCTCGGTCATCAAGTTCTGGAGGCCCTTCGCGAATGCCTCGTCGGGAATCGCGCCGGTGGCCTGTAGCTTGGTCACCGCGTCCATGGTGACGTTGAAGGTGTCCGCCTCTTCCTTCTCGGTCGGGACCGAGAGCGGGGCGAACTTCCATGTCACCTTGGCCGGATCTGCGCCTGCCGAGCGCATCAGGAACGGGTCCAGCTGCTCAAGACAAGGCCGGGCCTCCAGCTTTTGACCAGAGACGACCGCCTTGTTCCAGTTGTCCATGTCGTGCTGGCCGGTGGCGTTCATGCCAGCGGGGGAGCGGCCTAGAAGGCGCGTGAAGGGGATGTCGGACACGGCGGAGACGCGCTGGTCGAAGGCATCCATCATCGCCGGGATGCCTGTCCAGGTTACCTGATAGTCGGTGATCGTCTCGCCCGCGTCGTCCTGGCCTCCCGAACAGCGATAGACCGTGGCGTTGAGGCTGCTCTCGCCCAGCGCAATGACCTCGATGCGCTTGTTCAGTTGCTCCGGGTCTCGGCTGTCGAGGTCGGGGATACCGATGCGCAGGAGCTTGGCCTTGCGGACCAGGGCGGCGAACCACGCCTGCGTCTCGTCGGAACGGGTATCCGACGGCCTTGCCCTCGGCGTAAACGTCCTTCACGTCATCGCCGACGCCCTTCTTTTCTTCCTCAAGGCGCTCGATCCGCTCAATCAGGAGGCGGAGGCGATCATCGGTGGTTTCGGCCATGGTAGATGGTCCTTTCAAAGCATCAGGGGTTCGTCGCGGGCGCGATCAGCAATCCAGGCAGACCGGCCGGCGGCGGCGGAATCGAGAGAGAGAGAGAGAGAGAGAGAGAGAGAGAGAGAGAGAGAGAGAGAGAGAGAGAGAGAGAGAGAGAGAGAGAGAGTTGTGCGGCGGCCAGCTCAGCCTGTTCGGCGGCGATCTTCGCCTTCGCGCGGCGGATGCGTTTTTCAGCTAAGCGCACGAGGGTTTCGTGATCGTCGAGGCTGGCAGGGCCGGACATCAAGCCGCCGGGCGCAGCTTCGCCAGCTGAGCCTCGATCGCGTCGCGGGCGAGTTCAAGGGTGCTGCGGTTGGCGCGCACTTCCTCGTGGTCGACAACGCCGTCTTCCAGGGCAACCGACAGCGCGAGAGCGGCTTTCAGGATGGCGGACTGGCCAGCGTAATCGCAGTGGGCGCCCGAGCGGCTGCCCTCGACGAGATCGCGGATCGGACCGATGGAGCGGCCATTCCACTCCCGCCATGCAGCGAGCAGCGAAAAACCCGACATGTCGGAGAAGTCGCCGTTGCAGTAGGCCTCGGCTCGGTCACCGCTCTTGCCGATAACCCGGCCCATGTCGGCATAGGTCAGGCCGTCCTCTTCCTTGATGGAAGCAAGAGTCTCGGAAATCTTGTCCCGAACAGACGACGCGGAAAAGACAGGGCGGGTGGGGGTGGATGTGCGGTTCACGGTCAGATTACCTCACGCTCATGAGCGAAGTGGTTCAAATCGATGGGAAGACCCGCCCGGCCTTGGAGGGGGGTGTGGGCTTCAGACCGGGCGGGCAGGATAGTCGCCGGGCGGGCGACGGTTGGGACGGGTACGAGCACAGCAAACACCAAATCGGTACGTCGGGCACGCCGCTTTGACGCATCGGCTGCTCGACACGGACCCGGAGTGGTTCTGGGAGCCGGTTGCGTTCGGGCAGGATGGCCTCCCGGCGCTGGACTGACCGGCCCCCACCGAGTGGTCCGGGTTGTTTGTTAGTGTAAGATTGCCTCCGGCGCCATGGCTGGCCGTAGGTGCAGCGTAGCGGAACCGGAGGGCAGCCATGGCGCCGTCGCCGTCTCCGGGGCCGGCGGTCGATACCCCAGCGAACTATGAGGCCTGACGGTGTTGTAGTGCCGCCGCCAGGCCTCGATCAGGATCTTCGCCTCGGCCAAGGTGTAGAAGATCTCCCCGTTCAAGAGCTCATCACGCATCGAGCCGTTGAAGGACTCACAGTAGCCATTTTCCCATGGGCTGCCGGGTGTAATGTAGAGCGTTTTCACGCCGATCTTCGCCAGCCATTGCTGCACGGCATTGGCGATAAATTCAGGGCCATTGTCTGACCGTATGTGCGCCGGCGGCCCCCGTGTGACGAACAACTCGGCGAGAGTCGCCAGCACGTCCTCGCTGCGCAGCCGTCGCGCGATGGGTAAGGCGAGGCACTCGCGGCTGGCCTCGTCGATGATCGACAGGATGCGGAACTTGCGGCCATCATGTGTGCGTCCCTCGACGAAGTCGTAAGACCACACATGGCCCGGATATTCCGGTCGCAGGCGGATACATGATCCGTCGTTGAGCCAGAGCCTTCCACGCTTCGGTTGCTTCTGCGGCACCTTGAGCCCTTCACGGCGCCAGATGCGCTCCACCCGTTTGCGGTTCACATGCCAACCGGCATCGCGCAGCAAGGCCGTCACCCGGCGATAGCCATAGCGGCCATACTGCCGGGCAAGCGCGATGATATCCTCGGTCAGGGCTGCTTCGTCATCCGCCCCACGCGGCGTTTTGCGCTGCGTCGATCGATGTTGACCGAGCACGCGGCAGACCCGCCGCTCGGACACCGGCATCATGCCCCGGATATGATCGATACAGCGCCTGCGGCGCGCGGGGCTCAGAAGTTTCCCCGCGAGGCCTCCGTAGGATCAACTTGTCCAGCGTCAGATCTGACACCGCCCGCCGCAACCGGGCGTTTTCCTTCTCAAGCTCTTTCATGCGCCGAGCCTGGTCCATCTTCAGGCCGCCATACTCCTTGCGCCAGCGGTAGTAGCTCTGCTCGGTGACGCCGATCCGGCGACACGCATCCGCCACCGTTCCGCCCTGCGCCAGCACGATCTCCGCTTCACGCAGCTTGCCGATGATCTCTTCCGGCTTGTGCTTCCTCGCCATTCAAGTCCTCCTTCGTGGCCAAATCTAAAACAGATTTTGGGCCACTCAGAAGGGGGCAGATCACCGGTCAACCGTCCGTTCTTCTTCGAACATTACGGTGCCCGGGGGGTGATCGACGGCCGCTGGAAGCTCGTCTCGCTGGCCCCGGGAGGGCAGCGGGCCGACCTTGCCTGGGCGCTCTACGATCTCCAGAATGACCGGACCGAGACCCAGGACGTTCGACAGCTCTACCCTGAGGTAGTCGCACGGCTGGACAAACTGTGGCTCGACTGGGCACGAGATGTCGGCGTTCCATTGCGCGGCGGTGTAATCGGCACGCCCGCGGAGACCGACTCTCAGTCGCATTTCAGCGACTGATTGGCGACTTGGCGCTCAACCACAGCCAACGGCAGCGACGGTCCGACAGTTCCTCGGCCACATTTTATGGCGAGAGAAACTTTAACTCCAGGCGGACCTCTCAGGCAAGGAGCTAGCAACGCCGACAGAGCGGACATTCGACTCCTCCCACGAGCATGTCAGAAGCGGTCATTCGTTCACCGAAAGATCAGCCACGATGAACGGCCGGCAATGGGACATTTTGCTCGGTCCGGTTCCGAGCACGTAGCCCAAGAAAGCTGACGCTCCTGGCATAGAGATTGCCATCTGTGCTTTGACAGCTACGCGCCCATTGCCGCCGTTCAGTCCACTCGATTATCGATCTAAGACCGGACATTCTAGGCGATCTCTCCACGGTAGCGAAAAACTCGCCGCCTGGAAGGTTGATGCATCCACATTCCTTTCGCGCCGTCAATGTGCCCTCATCAAGCCCTTGTGATCCGATTTGAGGCGCAAGTTCTTTTTCAATGAGGCGTGCGGGCGCGGTCGAATAGGAGTTGTAGCGGCCGCATGTTCTCCATTAAACGCCAAAGGTTATAACCACTATCACGCATACTGGGTGCGCAAGTGTCCTTAGCTGAGGCGCATCTTTAACGCGATGCGCTTCCCATCACCGATAGTGTCTAAAACTTGTAAACTAAAGCGGCATGGCGATTGCAGTGTCAGGCGATACCGGCGCCACCGGTCACGCCATAGACTTCACCCGTAATGTAGCTACCCTCCTGTGAGGCGAGCAAGACGTAGATTGGCGCGATCTCAACGGGCTGACCGGGCCGACCGAACCGACTATGTTCACCGAAATTGGCGACTTTTTCCTGCGGCTGCCCGCCGCTGGCCTGAAGCACCGTCCAAAATGGCCCCGGTGCCACCGCATTGGCACGGATGCCCTTTGCCATCAGCTGCTTGGCAAGCGCCTTCGTATAGGCGGCGATCCCCGCTTTCGTTGTCGCATAATCGAGCAGGATGTCCGATGGTTCGTAAGCCTGGACCGATGCCGTGGTGATGACCGACGCGCCCACGGGAAGGTGCGGCACCGCAGCCTGCGTGATCCAGTGCAGGGCATAAAGGTTGGTCTTAAGCGTTTTGTCGAAGTCCTCGGACGTAAGTTCGCTGACATTCTCGCGAAACTGCTGACGCCCGGCGTTGATGACGAGGATGTCGAGGCCGCCAAGGCCCCTTACCGCATCCTCGACGAGCTGCCGGCTCCACGCCTCATCGCTCACATCGCCGGGGAGGGCCACGGCCTTGCGCCCTTCCGCCTCGATCAGCGCGATCACTTCGCGCGCGTCTTCCTCCTCGCTCGGCAGATAGGCAATGGCCACGTCTGCACCCTCTCGAGCATAGGCGATAGCAGCGGCGCGCCCGATACCGGAATCGCCGCCGGTGACGAGTGCCTTGCGGCCGGTGAGCTTGGCTGCGCCGACGTAGCTCTCCTCACCGTGGTCGGGCCGTGGCTCCAGTTTTCCCGCGATGCCTGGCCGCGGCTGCGGCTGTTCGGGGAACGGTGGCTTGGGGTACTGGGTGCGGGGGTCCTGCATCGTAAGCCGGTCGGCCATGCTTGCTCCTGTGGGTCGCTGAAAATATCGGGAAGGGTCGAGTGGCTTCAAAGGCCCTTTGCCATGTTGAGATGTGCGGTGACTGTCGGCACCACGTCCTTCGCAAACGTCTTGAGCGATGCCTGATCGCCGCCTGCTGCGTAGCCATTGAGGGCATCCAGCGTGGCCTGATGTGCGCTGACTTGCGCCTTGGCATAAGCCTTGTCGAAGGCGGCACCCGTCATTGCCTCAAGATCGGCAAGCTGGGTCCTCTGCGCTGCGGTCAGGCTAGGGGCGGGCGTAATTGGCGGCGTGGCCGCCTCGGCTGCTTCTGTCAGCTTCCTGGTGGAATCGGTGTGGGCCTTGATCATCTGCTCGGCAAAGGCCTTCACTTTGCCGGATTGGGCGTTCTCTGCGGCCAGCTTTGATGTTTCGATCTCGAACATGTCGCTTGCGGCGGCGAGGTTGGCGAAAGCCTGCGCCGGGCTCTGTGCCGGTGCTGCCGCCGTGTCGCCCATAGCGTCTGTGGCGGGAGCGCTGGTCATATCGGCGGCGGGTTGCGGCTCCTTCTTGCTGCAGGCGGTGAGACTGACGACGGCGAGGGATGTTGCCAAGAGCGCGCTATGCTTGATCACGATATGGGCTCCGCGTTGAATGGTGGGGAATGAAAGCTGAACGATTGGCGGGGCGAAGCCGTTCCGCTCAACCATCGACGCGCTGACGCGTTTGAGGGGCTCACCATCGCTTAGTAGCGCCACCATCGACGAGGAGAGAGGCATGAGCATCTTCGGCAAAATCGTAAATAAGATTTTCCACCGCGGGCCCGAAAAGGAAGCCGATCCAGCAGCCAAGGGCAGCAGCCCCAAGACAGTGCCGACGCCTGCTCCGGCGGCACCCACATCTCCGGCAACCGCACCTGCGCCTCCTGTCGTCGCAGCACAACCTGCGGTGGATGTCGGCGCGGTGCTTGAAGCCATGGCTGGGATGAAGCCCGATCACGGCGGCAATTATCGCACGTCCATCGTGGATCTCCTCAAGCTGCTCGACCTCGATTCAAGTCTAGCTGCGCGCAAGGAGCTGGGGGAGGAACTGGGCGTGCACGCCGGTGCGAACGGCACCGCAGAGCAGAACATCGCTTTGCACCGTGCGGTCATGGACAAGCTCGCAAAAAACGGGGGCATTGTGTCTGATAGTCTTCGCGCTTGACGGCGCCCCATGGGCGGCGGCACCTTCGATGCGTCGCCGCCCGGCGATCCGCTCACAGGTGTTGCGCACGCCGACCTTTTGGATGGCCGAGATCATCTGAACTACAAGAAGCTATTCGGACGTGCGATGAACTGCGCCGGTGACTGGAACTCTTTCGGGCAGTCGCGCACTTCCATCCCTGCAAGGATTTGCAAAACGCAGACCAACGCAGGAGATGATCATGAGCATCGAAGGTAAGGCGAAGGAAGCCGCCGGCTACGTCAAGGAAGAGCTCAACGAGCACGGCAAGTCCCCGGAAAGCCAGAAGAAGGCGCAGGAAGGCCGCGATCTGCGTAACGAAGGCCGGATCGAAGATGGCAAGCCGCCCAAGACCTCCGAGCCCGGTACCGGGCAGTGACCAAGGAGCCCCCGCTTCGGCGGGGGTTTTCATTCCAAAGCCATCATCGCGGTGAACATCGGCGCTTGCCTGTTCCATTCGCATATCCGGGGGTTGCATGACCTGTTCCGTGGCTATCGTGGGCGCCGGCCCAACCGCCATCTACACCTTGAATGCATTGCTCGCGCTGCAGCCGGCACCCTTCGAGCTCACCATTTTCGAAAAGCAGCCCTTCATCGGCAAGGGCACCCCCTATCGCCCCGGCTGGAACGATCCGGCGATGCTTTCCAATATAGCCAGCATTGAGATACCGCCGCTCGCGACAAGCCTGGTTGCATGGCTGCACGCGCAGAGCTCAGAGCGGCTTGCGGAGATGCACATCGACCAGGCCGCCATTGACGATCGGACCTTCTATCCGCGCGTGGTTTTGGGTGAATTTTTCGCCGAACAGATGGAAATGCTGCTGGAGCAGGCAGCCTCCGAGAGCATTATCGTGACCGTGCGTACCCGATGCGAAGTGCTCGATGCCGCCAGCGAGCCTGATGGAATGACCTTGCGCGTCCAACCCCATCGCGGCGAATGTTTCGAAGCCATCTTCGATCACGTCATTCTTGCCACCGGGCATCAATGGCCGGAGCAACCTGAGGTCAGCCCGGGGTATTTCGCCAGTCCCTGGCCGGCGAGCGAGATCGAGAAGATCCCGGCGACCCATGTCGGCATTCGAGGCTCGTCGCTCACCGCCATCGACGCTGCCGTCGCTCTGGCCCTCGCTCATGGTGATTTTGTGGAAGCCGAAGACGGTGGCATCACTTATGTCCCTGCGCCAGGCACCGATGATTTCAAGATGACTATGCTGTCTCGCAAAGGGCTGCTGCCAGAGGCCGACTTCTATTTCCCGATTCCGTATGAGCCCCTTTCGATCTGCACTGCGGAAGCGATCGACAAGCTCATTGCCTCTGACCACCCCCAGCTTTTGGACCGCACGTTCGAACTGTTCAAACGTGAGCTCTCCGCTGCGGATGCCCGATATGCCGAAGAGACGGGCCTCGCCTCGCTCGACCTTGAGGATTTCTGCGAGGGTTACTTCAGCCGGCGCCTCGCCACCGACCCTTTCGAATGGGCTCGGCGCAATCTTGCAGAAGCGCAGCGCAACTACGAACAACAGCATGTGGTAGCCTGGCGCTATGCGATCCTGCGCATGCATGAGGTGATCGAAGGCATCGTCCCCTATCTCAGCGACGCCGATTTCCTGCGATTTTCTCGGTACCTCAAGACCGTCTTCATCGATGACTATGCCACCGTGCCGCATGAATCGATTCTGCGCATGCTCGCGCTCCATGACACCGGAAAGCTGGAAGTGATCGCTGTCGGAGAGGATTACCAGATTGATCCGCACGGCGTCTCGAGCGGAGCGTTACTGACGCATGGCTCGACAAAATTCCATTTTCCCGTCTTCATCGAAGCGACCGGCCAGCGCGCGCTTTCGGCCAAGGACTTTCCTTTCCCCTCGCTTCGCGAGCAGGGGATCGTCCATGACGTGCAAGCCTCGACCGATGGCGGACCTGGACGCGGTGTTGCCATCGACGACCGCTTTCATCCCATCTCCTCGCAGATCCCGGCAGACCAGCTTTTCTGCGTGAGCCTTCCCTTCATCATGGGGAGGCACCCGTTCGTGTAGGGCATCACAAGCTCGCATGAGATAGGTCAGATCGTGGCTTCAGAGCTGGCTGCCGCAATTAGCGGGGGTTGCGACACTGACGAAACAACACAGGAATTGAACGAGCAATGAAGCTTTTCGCCGTCTACATCGGCGGGGAACACCCCGGCGCGAACATCGAGGTACACGACGTGCGCTTCGTAATCGCCGACAGCATCGAAGGAACCTTCCCGATCTTGCGAGAGCAATGGTGGGGCGTGCCCAGAAGCCTCCATGTCGATTGCTGGTCCGAGGTCACTGCGGCGGATGGCTTTGCGATCTCCTTGAAGCCCGAGCCCTTTGAAGGGGAGGAAAAGCTCTACTTCGTCAACTTGGGCGGCTACCAACCGGAAGAATTCGCCGAGCGACACCGCAACGTTTTTGTAGTCGCGCAAAGCGAATCAAAGGCGAAATATCGCGCGTTGAAGATGGTGAAGGACTGGATCGAGCCACACAAGGACGATCTCTATGAGGCCGAACATGCCTATTGTCTGAGCGAGCGTTCCGTCGGCCAGCGTCTGTTCGTGCACCTCACGCCGATCGATCGACATGAGCAACCAAGCTTCACCTGTCGCTACATACCGATTAGAAAGGCGAGCTGAGGGAGCCTCCCTCTATGCATTGAAATGTGCCGTAGGCGCCTCACCCGTCGCGGCTACTCATCTTCCTCCGAAAAACTCGGATCTCGCTGGGTTCCCGATTGTACCCCCGCTTCCCGCAGTGCACGGTCGTCCGCTCGACCTTTGTGCGCCTCGGCGGGGTTTTCCCCCATTCCTCCGCTTGCCTCTAGATCCGGGCCGGGATCACGGCGCTCGGCCTCCAGTGAGCGAATGCCTTCGGCCGTATCGTCTGAGGCTTCGCGAGGAGCAGCCTGCTCCTTGCCCGGTTCGTGCTGCTTGCTTTCCATGGCTGTCTCCAGATTTCTTGATCCTGAAAAGCCCGACAGGCGTGCTGCGTTTCCGGGGCCTGAGAGATTGGTGCTGGTTCGTGCCTTCCTCGCGATAATGCGCCGCGAAACCACCTGATGGTTCTGGCCAAACGATGGATTGGCATCCCTTGAGCGTCTGCGGCTGGGAAAGCGACGAGCGGAGTGAACTATCACAGGCCGTCAGGGTTAGGTCAGCAGGCGATCTACGCCAAGGAGCGTTCTGAATGGCTTTCATTGAAGCAAAAGACGGCACCAACCTTCACGTAAAGGACGTGGGTCAAGGCAAGCCCGTGGTACTCATTCATGGCTGGCCTTTGACCGGTGACATGTTCGAGTACCAGACCTTGGCCCTTCTCGAGGCAGGGTACCGGGTCATCACCTACGACCGGCGCGGATTTGGGCAGTCCGGGCACGGCGCTTCCGGCTACGACTACAACACCTTCGCGGACGATCTTGCAGCGGTTCTGGACGAACTCGCCCTGGACAATGCCACCCTGGTAGGCTTCTCGATGGGTGGTGGCGAGATCGCGCGGTACCTGTCACGTCATGGCACCGCCCGGATCGCGAAGGTAGTCCTAGTGAGCAGTGTGGTGCCCTATCTGCTCAAGGGCAGCGACAATCCTGATGGCGTCGACGAGAGCGTCTTCGACACCATGAAGGCGCAAATCCGGGAAGACCGGTTCGCCTTTCTCCAGGACTTTGCAAAACAGTTCTACGGTGTCGGTTTCATTTCGAGCCCTGTCAGCCAGGGTATCCTCGACTGGAGCTTCCTGCTGGGCGCGATGGCGAGCCCGAAGGCTACCATCGATTGCATCGACGCATTCGGAAAGACCGATTTTCGCCCTGACCTTGCCTCCTTCACCGTCCCCACGCTCATCATCCATGGCACCGCTGACAAGACGGTCCCTATCGACCCTTCCGGACAGGCTGCTGCGGCGGCCATTCCGAGCGCAGAATTCATCGAATACGATGGTGAGCCCCACGGCCTGTTCGCGACGGCGCCTACACGGCTGAACGACGATCTCATCAGGTTCATCGGCTGAAGGCTCAGGCCGGGTCTCGACTGCGGGACCCGGCCCAGCGCAAGGCTCTCTGCAATCGCGATCCCCGGGCCGGATAAGGGAGAATGAGGATGCCTAGAGGCGATAAGAGCAGCTACACTGACAAACAGAAGCGCAAAGCCGAGCATATCGAGGAGAGCTACGAGAAGCGTGGCGCTTCCAAGAAGGAAGCCGAAAGCCGGGCCTGGGCGACCGTCAACAAGGAAAGCGGCGGCGGCAAGAAGTCCGGCTCGGGCCGAGGCAAGCCCGAAAACCACACCGCATCCTCTCGGGGCGGCAAAGCGCATAAGTCGGGATCGGCAGAGCAGCGATCGGCCGCTGCCCGCAAGGGGTGGGAGACGCGTCGCCGAAACGGCAACGCATGACCGGCCTCTTGGAAGGCTGCCATCTAGCCCGAAGCACCTGATGGCTGAAAAGCTTGACCTACCCGTGCATCGGGCGCGCGCATTTCTCGAACCCGGTCCGATCCTGCTTGTGACCTCATGCCATGACGGCGAGCGCAATGTAATGACCATGGGTTGGCACATGGTGCTGGAGTTCACGCCCTCCCTTGTCGGTTGCATGATCTCCGCCGGTAATTACAGTTTCGAGCTGATCCGGCGCAGCCGGGAATGTGTGCTGAATCTGCCGACACTCGACATGCTCGATACCGTCGTGGCGATCGGCAATAATTCCGGCCGGGACAGAGACAAGTTCGCGGATTTTGGACTTGATACAAAAGCCGCCGACAAGGTTGGCTCCCCGTTGCTCACCGCATGTTACGCGAACTTTGAGTGTCGATTAGCGGACGACCGGATGGTCGAGGACTATAATCTTTTCCTGTTCGAAATTGTGAAGGCGTACGTAGCGCCTCGGCCCAAACACCCCAGAACGCTCCACTACACGGGGGACGGGGTATTCGTTGTCGCGGGCGAGACAGTGAGCCGGCGCAGCGACTTTCGTCCGGCGCTGCTCGGCAATGGCCGTTAGCGACCGCTCCGCTGGCTTCATCAATAGTCTGCCGGCTAACGGCGAAATGGCATATCGGCAAATCCTCGCGCGAACCGTTTGGCTGCGTCGCGACCCAAACCAGAAATTATCAGCAGAGCTATCGCAACGGCCTTGTTCGTCGGCGGGGTCTCTCGAGGATAAGGGTAAGCCGGCCTGTGCCCAGCCTCGATACATTTAGACGCGGAGCGCCATGTGTGCTAAAAGCTTCTTATCGGATGACAATGACCCAGCGAGCATTTGTCCGGCAGAGAGCTTCACGCTCGCGCTTGCGCGACTGGGGAACGACATTTGCGGCAGACTACAAATACAGTCTTGGCTCCTGAGCAAACGGCCCTTTTTTGTATGGCGCCGTCCATGCGCGAGCGAGTGGACACGTTCGACTGGGATGCCACGCCGCTGGGCGCACGTGCGGACTGGCCATCCGAACTTGAAGTCGTCGTGCGCCAGATTCTCGATTCGAGATTTCCCAAGGCGATAGTCTGGGGCGCCGGTTTCACCACTATTTATAACGATGCCTTCGTGCCCATTCTTGGCGACAAGCATGTCGCGCTCGGCCGTTCGTTTGCGGAGATATGGTCGGAGAACTGGAGCGAAATCGGACCGATCGCCGAACGCGCCTATGCCGGGGAGCCGACCTATATCGAAGACTTCCCGCTGGTCATCAATCGCACTGGCCAAAATGAACAGACGTGGTTCACCTTCTGCTACAGCCCGCTGCGCCTTGCCGACGGCAGTATCATGGGCATGATGGATACCGTCATCGAGACCAGCGACACGGTAAGGGCACAGGCGAGCCTCGCACTGGTCAACGAAGAACTCGGTCATCGCTTGAAGAACACGCTGGCACTGGTGCAGGCTATCGCCACCCAAACACTGCGTGGGGCCGCCGAACCATCGGCGATCGAAAGTTTCAACCACCGCCTTGGAGCTTTGGGGCATGCGCATGACGTTTTGCTCAAGCAAGACTGGGCGTCGGCATCGCTACGCGAGGTCATAGACCATTCCCTTGAGCCGCACGATCCAGGTGGACAGATCATGCGAGAAGGCCCCAACCTCGCCATCGGCTCGCGGGTTGCGGTGGCGCTGTCGCTCATGCTGCACGAGCTTGCCACAAATGCCGCCAAATACGGCGCGTTGTGCGTTGCTGACGGACGGATCCGATTGTCATGGACGATCAATGGCGATCATCTGGATTTCCATTGGCATGAAACCGACGGGCCGCCGGTGACGGCGCCGACCGCCAAGGGATTTGGTTCGCGACTGATCGCGATGGGGCTTGGCGGTTCGTGTAAAGTCGAGCCACGCTATGAGGTAGACGGCCTCAAGCTGGATATGCGCACGCCAATCGCCGAACTCGCCGGCTGACCCTCTCCCGTTGAAGATGGCGCTTCCAGTGGGGTTCAGTACCTGTCCTGAGATGTAGCTTGAACCCTTGCAGGCAAGAGATCAGGACGGCGCGCGCTATCTCGGTTGCTCTGCCGTAACTGATCCTTGCTGAGCTGTGCGGCCCGCGGGTTTTCCGATGATATTCACCAAACGGTCCGCACCTTGTGCTCAAGCCGAAAGGTCTGCGGTTGATGGCTCGTGAATCGGACAACCGCCAAGGCGCCCCCGCATCTCCACCGACGCCGCGTAGGCAACCTTGCGGGCGCGCATCACGGCGCCCAGCGGGCGATGCGCTTCGATCCCGTGCCACGGATTGAACGATGTCTCGTCGTCCAGCCTGCGCGCGCGATTCCATGTCCAGCTTTCCTGCGCGGGAACACGCAGCACTGCGATAGGAACATAGGGGTTGTCCTCCTCTGGCCAGGCAACAGAGGCATCCTCGACCGGGTTGTTCTCCAGATCGCGGCAGAGTTGCGCGCGAAGTTCCCATTCGCCGCCCTCTGCCGCCAGCGTGCGCGCGATTTCCTCGCGCAGGGCATCGCTCCGGCCCGCAATGTCGATTTCTTCGCCTTGCAGGGCTTGGAAATTGGGCGAGCGCGGAAAGAGCCCGAGTTTCGCGATGTAATCGCCGTAACGGATGGGCGCCTGCGTGAAGAACGTTTCGCCCAATGGATGCGTGTTGGGATGACCGCCCATCTGTTCGAGCGCCGGGCTTTCGCTGCCCAGCGCTGCCACCCCCTTCTCGACGGTTCGGAATACAGCGGAAACCGCTTTCTTGAGGCCTTCGGCCTTGTCGGTCGTCTTCGCCAGCAGCTTGAGGTTGGCGAGAAACTTCTTCGGGCCGGGGGCGGGAAAAGCCTTGCCGTTGGCGAGCAGGAAGTCCTGCGTCCTGGCACCTTCGCTGCCTTCGAGCCTCTCACCATCCACATCGACGAGCTTGATGGCGATGCCGCGCAGGATCGACACAGAGTCGGGCAGGAGGTCACCGGATCCGGTGGAGATGCGAACCAGTACTTCGAAGGCGCGCGGAACGGCGAACGCACCTTGCGCGAATTCAGGCGGCAATTCGTCGAGGACATCCAGCTGCCCTTGCAGCAAGGCATGGCTCTTGGCGTGGACGCCGCGAAGCGCTTGCCCGGTATCGGCATGGGTGGTCTCGATGATCTTGCGAAACGTCTCCGCGAGTTCCTGCTGAACCTCCGCTTCGTCCGGTTCGATCGTTTCGACGTCCGGCCGGTAGTGCACGGGTGGCTGGGTCATGATCAGTCTCTCTTTTGTAGGGGTGGCGGAGCGAACGATCGTCACCCCGGGAAAGGTGCGCCCTTCAACAGGGAAGCAAGATGCGCCGCATTGGAGGCAAGCATCTCAGCGGTCTTGGCTACCATTTCGGGAGTATCCGGCAGATCCTTGAAATCGGTCGAACCCATTGCCTCTCCGACCCAATAGCACACCGCGATCGGTGGGATCGTCCATCCCACATCGTTGAGGGCCTGGAAGATCTGCGCCGAAGCAGCGTGCGCGCCGTCTTCGTTGCCGACGATCGCGGCAACTGCCAGTTTGCCGTAGCTTGGCATGCGGCCCTGATCGTCGGTTTCCGACAGGAAGGCATCCATCCTTTCCATGACCCGCTTGGCGACGCTGCCCGCTTGCCCCATCCAGATCGGGGTGCCTAGCAGCAGGATATCGGCGGCGAGAATCTTTTCGCACACTTGAGGCCAGGCATCCCCATCGCCTTCGTCGGAAGTGACCCCGGGCTTGATGTCGAGCGCCGCCGCGCGGATGGTGTCAGCGACAATGGCCCCCTTGCTCTCGAAGGCCGACTTCAAGACGGCGATCATCGCGTCGGTCGAGCTGGCACCGCTTGCCTTGAGCGTGCAGTTGATAGGCTGGACAACGATGCTCATGCGCCGCCTCCCGAACCCGGTTCGGCCATCTTTCGGTGCTGATTGGCAAGCATGGCCTGCGGGACAATGCCGGCAGCGGCGACCTGCAGCTTGTTGGAGAAGCCGGAGACGATATGCCCCTTTCCGGCAAGCAGGGCATCCCAGTCATCCTTTGCGACCTTTGCGGGATCGGCCTTGCTGTCGTCCTGCCCGACGCTGGTATCGCCCAGCCCGGCACGCTCGAAGAATTCGGTGTCGGTGACGCCGGGCATCAGCGTGGTCAGCGTGACCCCGGGGCTATCCTTGGTCTCGTTCCTGAGCGCTTCGGTGAAGTTGTCGACGAAAGCCTTGGTGCCGTTGTAGACGGCATTGAAGCTGCCGGGAATGAAACCTGCGATCGAGCCTGTCACCAGCACTTTGCCGCCGTTCCGGGCCACCATCGGGCCAAGTACCTTTTGAATGAGATACAGCGTCCCCGTGATGTTGGTGTCTATGACGTGTCGCCAGTCACTGACGCTCTGATCCAGGAAGCCTTTGCCGAGCCCATGGCCTGCATTGGCGCACAGCAGGTCGATGCGCCGGGCTCCGGCCTTCTCGAGAAGGTGATCGACGCCGCCTGTCGTCGATAGATCCACCTCCAGTGCCTCCACGGACACTCCAAGACCCTGCAGCCCTGCGGACGCGTCCACCAGCGGTGTGTCGGCCACGACCAGCAAATCGTAGCCATCTTTTGCCGCGAGCTTCGCCAGTTCAAGTCCGATGCCGCTGGAGGCGCCTGTGATGATTGCGAATTTATCCGCCATGAGATGCTCCTTGGCCATGAATTGGATGTTGGGGGTCAGGCACTGGCGCTCAGGCCGGGCCTGAGGACGACCTTCGTCACCTCGTTCTGCTTATCATGAAACATGCGATAGCCGTCAGGCGCCTGTTCCAGCGGCAGCGTGTGGCTGATCAGAAATGTCGTATCGATCTTGCCCTCGAGGATCGCGTTCAGCAGCCCGGGCATGTAATGCTGGACATGGGTCTGGCCGGTCTTGAGCGTCAGGCCCTTTTCCATGAACGCGCCGAGCGGGAACTTGTCGACAAATCCGCCATAAACCGCCGGCATCGACACGCGCCCCCCCTTGCGGCAGGCAAGGATGGCCTGACGGATCGAATGCGTGCGATCGGTGCCCAGGAACGTCGATGCCTTGATCTGGTCGATGACGTTGTCGACAAAGAAGCCGTGGGCCTCGAGGCCGACCGCGTCGATCACCGCATCGGGTCCGATGCCGCCGGTCATCTCCATCAGCGCTTCGTAAGTCTTCGATTTCTCGAAGTTGATGGTCTGCGCGCCGAACCTCTTTGCCAGTTCGAGGCGGTGCGGGAAATGGTCGATCGCGATTACCCGTTCGGCTCCCATCAAAAACGCCGACTGCACCGCGAAGAGCCCGACGGGGCCGCAGCCCCACACCGCGACCGTATCGCCCGGCTCGATCTGGGCATTTTCGGCGGCCATCCAGCCGGTGGGCAGAATGTCTGAGAGGAACAGAACTTCCTCGTCCTCCAGACCCTCGGGGATGACGATGGGCCCCACATCAGAGAACGGCACACGAACGTATTCGGCCTGTCCGCCCGCATAGCCGCCAGTCATGTGGCTGTAGCCGAACAGGCCGGACATCGGCTGCCCGTAGAGCGTCTGACCGATATCCTGATTGTCGGCGGGATTGGCATTGTCGCAAGCCGAGTACTGGTGCTTGCCGCAGTGAAAGCAGGAACCGCAGGCAATGGTAAAGGGGACGACAACTCGCTGCCCCTTCTGCAGGGTCGAGCCGGGGCCGGTCTCCACCACCTCGCCCATGAACTCATGGCCAAGGATGTCGCCGGCCTTCATCGTGGGAATATAGCCATCGTAGAGATGCAGGTCCGAACCGCATATCGCCGTCGCGGTGATCTTGATGATCGCATCGCGCGGGTTGAGAATTTCGGGGTCATCGACAGTGTCGACGCGAACGTCGTGCTTTCCGTGCCAGGTCAGGGCGCGCATCAGGCGTTCTCCTCCTCGAGCTGCTTTCTCGTTCGTGCGGCGGTGGCGATCTCGCCTGTTTCCATCAGTTGTTTGAACCGGCGCAGGTCGCGGCGTGCCTGGATGGCGGGTTCGCGCTGGAAGATCTTGGCAACAAGCTTGCCGACGAGGCCTGCGGGCGGATCGTAGATGATGGTGGCTGTAACTTGCGTGCCGCGGCCGCCGGGCGCGTCTGCGAAATCGATCCTGCCGCTGTTGGGAACATCGGCTCCCTCGGCAGATGCCCAGGCAATGCACTCGCCTGGGTGATCATGGGTTATGACGGCATCCCATTCGACCGTCTTTCCGCCAGGCGCCTTTACCACCCAGTGGGTGCGCAGGGCGTCAAGGATATCCACGCGCTCCACGTTGTCCATGAAAGTGGGCAGCTTCGCGAAGTCGCGCCAATAGGCGTATAGGTCTTCGCGCGGTCGATTGATGGTGACGCTGCGCCCGACCACGCTATCGCCCCGATCATCGTCAAGACCCGCGGAGTGGGCGGTCGCATCCGCCGCCCGATGAGATTTTGATGTCGATAGAGGTGCGTCGTCGCGCGCGGCCAATGGCTGCGGTTCCGTCACGGCAATTCTCCTGATGGTGAACTGCTCTAACGGTGCCCTGCATAACCCGTTCCTCATCGGCACGGCGTAATTCAGGGTTTTGCGGCAGATTGCTCAAAGTTGAGATGAAGCGAAAATGTGTCGCACGCTAAATCAAATCTCGAACAATATTTTCGTGAGTACGCATAAGGCAGGAACGTATTATCGTCGTGCCATTGCTGGGCCCGCGATCTTATTTTGTGTGGCCTGCCCTGAATTGAAGCCTGTCACCTGTGATCGCCTCAGCGAAGCTGGCTATCCTTGCTGCCCCGCCGGTTGATGGATGAGAATTTGGTGCCGCGATCGCGCCGGTTCTGACACGCCACACAAGTCCTTGCGCCGGGAAGAGCGGCACGGCGAGCGGCGGGGATGGCTTCACCGCATTCCTCACATTCCGATAAGCCCACGCCTTTGGGCATGCGTGCCCGCGCTGCATTGACAGCATCTGTCACGCTGTCTTCTATCTGATCCTGCACTGCGCTGTCGGGCGCCCAGCCGTTCGCCATGATACCAATCCTTTCCCTTACGTAAGGAGTGAGTGGTTCAGCAGGTTCCGGGCGCCCGAAGAATATCGGCGAATGGCATCAATCGCCATGCTGCCGGCAAGGAACCTGCAGAAGCAATGGACGACGCAATACGGTCCCTTTGCCCCGTTCCTGAAAATGTGATGCCGGCCACGCCGATCGGTTCACGAAAGGCGCCGCTATGGCGGCGGATATCTAGAACTTGCGACTGATGCCGAGACCGAAACGCACATCCGGCGTATCGGCATTGAGGCCCATCGTCGTCTGAAAATCCAATTGAGTGAGATCGTCCGTGCGCCATGCCAGCGAGAGGGCGGCGCTGGCCCGCGTCGTGCTGCCTTGCGGATCTTGGTCGCGGGTGAGCTCCAGTTCCGGCGCGATGCGAAATTTCTCGGCAATCGTGAACTGGAAACCGGCGGCGGAACCATAAGCCAGATGCCGCCCGGATCGGTCCTCGTCGGTCGCCGCTTCGATGCGGGGAGAGATGGCGAACGCAACCGTATCGCTGAACTTGTAGCTCAGCGGAACGATCAACCCCGCGCTCCAGTCGCCGTCTCCCACGCCGTTCGTCGCCGTTGGAAGCGTCGCATACGCAAGGAGTCCTGCCGCGATGCCGTTTCCCTTCTCCTGCGGGTGCCGCAGGTTCTGCTTGAGGCCGATCGTCACATCGCCGATACCGCTCGAACGTTCCGAGACCTCGCTGCTGTAATCCTTGCGCACCATCCGCGTGAAGGCCGTCCAGCCGACCTGAAGTTCCGTTGTGGCGGCTAAACCGTAACGCACCTGCGTCTGAGCCAGCCCGAGCGTCGTCTCCCTGCCGTCGCCATCCGTATCGCGCTCCCAATCCGCTAGGCCGAGTTCAATCTGAAAATGCCCCGGATCGACGGTGCACGCGGCAGTGGTGAGGCCGGGGCGCTCGGTGCACAGCTCACGCAGTTCCGGCGCATCGGCTGCTTGATCCTGGGCCAGGGCCGGCGCGGGTATCACAAGCGACATGCCATCAGCAACCCCGGTTTCCGCATCGTTTCCCTATCGTGTCCATTCTTGGCTCGAAGCGAAACAACACCGGAGCCTGCTCGTTCCTCCAATCATGCAGGAAAAGGGGAGAGCCGATGAAAGGCCGGATCGTTGGAATGATGCTGACGCTGCTCGTTGCAGGCTGCGATGGGCTGCCGCGTGACCCGGCGAAGACTCTTACGCGTATCGAGCAAACCCGCATTTTCGATGTTGGCGTGGTAGCGGGCACGCCCGATGAACCGGCTACGCACCGACTTATCTCCGAGGTCGAGCGGCGAACCCAGGCCCGTGGCCAAATGCACGAAGGCCCAGGGGATCAGCTGTTCGGCGACCTCAACGCCGGAAAACTCGACCTCGTAATCGGCACGTTCTCGAAAGACAGCCCCTGGAAAACCGATGTGACCTTCGGGCCTGCCCTGCAAACGCTGCCGGGTTCGGAAGCGCCGCTGGAGTTAAAGACTGTGATGCGCAACGGCGAAAACCGCTGGATCATGCTGGTCGAGCGCTCTTCCCGCGTGGTGTCGGCAGAAGGGAGGGCACAATGACCAGCAGCCTTCCCGATGAGTTGCGCCCGGCCATGCACGCAGCCATTCGCCTCGAGTACTGGAACTTGTTCTGGACCGCGACCATCATCGCGGTGATGGGACTGGTCCTAGGCCAGAGCCAGACGATGAAAACCGCATGGGTAGAAGACACCTTGGGCGTCGTGCCGCCGATCATGTTTCTCATCGCCGCACACCTGGAGCTGAACGGGAAGCGATCCCGGAAATTTCCGTTCGGTTTCGAGCGGGTGAATGGTCTGGGGTTCTTCGTCGCTGCGGTTGCCTTGACCGCTGTGGGCCTGCTGCTGCTTTACAACGCCGCCATCGCGCTTGCTACCCAGGAACATGCCAGCGTCGGTTCGATCGTTCTGCTTGGCTACGACTTTTGGCTAGGCTGGCTCATGATCGCCGCGCAGATATATTCGCTCGTGCCGCCCATGCTCATCGGACGCAAGGAACTGCCTCTGGCCGAAAGGCTCAACGACAAGCTTCTGCACACCGATGCCCTGATGAACAAAGCGAACTGGCTGACCGGCGCCGCAGGCCTTGCCGGGATCATCGGTCTTGGCCTGGGCTGGTGGTGGGCGGATTCCCTGGCGGCCGCGATCATATCGCTCGACGTCATCAGCGACGGCGTCAAAGCCTTGCGATCCTCCACCGCAGAACTCATAGACGGTGCTCCAAGAGCGCTCTCCAGCCCGAATCTTTCAGATGACGCGCTTGAACTCCAGCGAAGCCTCCAGGCCGAGTTTCCAGAAGCTAATATTCGACTTCGGGAAACAGGTCGCTTGATCCGTGCAGAGATCCATGGCGTTCATCCACCAGAAGAAAAGCGTCATCCCCGCCAGTATTGGTCGAGACAAGAAGATCGGTCATGGCGTCTCGCTCAGGTCGGCTTCGTCCCGCCTGCTGGAAAAAATTGATTGCCCCTTGCCTACAGAGAAACCGAGAGTGCTTTGTCGCCAATGTCGGTTATCGCAGTCCAACTCTCTAAAGCCGCCATTCTCCTTTCGGCCATCTTGAGCATCCAGAATGGGAAAGCTGCCGGTCCGCACCTGGGAGCGTAAAATTGAGTGCTGAATCACCGCAAAGGGTCGACGGGGGAAGTGGCTGCAACGCGCCCATCCAAGCCGCTCAATTGGAAAAGTCCCGCGCCTACGAGCGGTCAGTCCGGTTATGGCCGGGGCTGGGACAAGGACGAACCCGCTCCGCGGGAGGGGTGTTTGGGGTGAGGTCGCGCCGTAATTGCCAGACGTTGGTTGGGGCGGAGTCGCCATGAGATTGTGAGGTTCCTTCAACGCAAAGGAACTCACCATGGACACTACGATTATGTCGGCCCCCACCGGTTCGCTGCGCCAGCGGATGCTACAGGATATGAAGCTTCGAGGACTCGGGGTGCATACGCAGCAGGACTACATTCGCCACGTACGATCCTTCGCCGCGTTTCTGGGCCGCCCTCCCGACACCGCCAACGCAGAAGACCTCCGGCGATTTCAACTCGACCAGCATCGGCGCGCCGTTGGACCGGCGACCATCAACGCCGCAGTATCGGCTCTGCGCTTCCTCTTCACCATGACGCTCAAGCGGCCGGAGATTGCGCTGGGTCTTTCCGTCATACGGTGTGAACCCAAGCTTCGAGATGTCCTGAGCGTCGAGGAGGCCGCACGACTGATCGAGGCAGCCCCAGGCATCAAGTACAAGGCCGCCTTCAGCGTGGCTTACGGCGCAGGTTTGCGCGTGTCCGAAGTCACCCACCTCAAGGTTGGAGACGTCGACAGCGAGCGCATGATCATCCGTGTCGAACAGGGCAAGGGACGCAAGGACCGTAACGCCATGCTCTCACCGCATCTGCTGGATCTGCTCCGGCAATGGTGGCGCGAAGGCAAGCGCCGCGGAGTGATGTTGCCCCATGGATGGCTGTTCCCGGGTCGCAATTGCACGGATCCGATCTCGGCGCGCCAGTTGAACCGCGCCGTGCATGAGGCGGCGGAGTTCGCCGGGATCCACAAGCGAGTGAGCCCGCACACATTGCGCCACTCGTTTGCCACTCACCTGCTTGAGCAAGGTGTGGATATCCGCGTCATCCAGGTGCTGCTAGGCCACACAAACATCGACACCACCGCCATCTATACCAAGGTTTCGAGCAAGACCATGCGGGCGGTGGCCAGCCCGCTCGACCAGATTGTGGCCTTGATGGAAGGTAGAGCACCTCCCGGTTAAGCCGGTGCGCATCTCGCTCGAGGTCGCCGATATCTTCCGTTGTGCCGGGTCCGCGTATCGCGCAGCCCATGCCGGGCATCTCAGTCTCGGCCAGCTCAAGGTCATGACGGCCATCGAGAACTGTCGCACCGCCGCGCTGGGCGGTCACATCGAGGCCTGCGACGACTGCGGGCACTGGCGGGTCGCCTACAACTCGTGCCGCAACCGGCATTGTCCCAAGTGCCAGGGCGCCGCGGCGCGCACCTGGCTGGCGGCGCGCGAAGCCGATCTGTTGCCGGTCGGCTACTTCCATGTCGTGTTCACTGTACCCGCCGAGATCGCCGCCATCGCGTGGCAGAACAAGGCGGTGATCTATGACCTGCTGTTCCGCGCGGCTGCGGACACGCTGCTGACCATCGCCGCCGATGCTAAACACCTCGGCGCACGGGTCGGCATCACTGCCGTGCTGCATACTTGGGGATCGGCGCTGACCCACCACCCGCACGTGCACATGATCGTGCCCGGTGGCGGCATCGCGCCGGACGGCACGCGGTGGATCTCCTCGCGCCCCGCCTTCCTGCTACCGGTGCGCGTGCTGGGCGCATTGTTCCGCCGGCTGTTCCTCACCCGCCTGCTGGCATTGTTCGATGCCGGCAAGCTGGGCTTCTTCGGCGCTCATGCCCATCTTGCCGCCCGCACGACATTCCTGCGGCATCTCTCGCCGATCCGGAAGAAGCGCTGGGTGGTCTATGCCAAGCCACCCTTCGCCGGCCCGCAGGCAGTCCTGGCCTATCTCTCGCGCTACACCCACCGCGTCGCGATCTCGAACCGGCGGCTCATTGGCTTCGACGGGTCCGGCGTGACATTCCGCTACAAGGATTATCGCCGTAATGCTGCTGAACGTCAGCAGGTCATGACGCTGGCGACCGACGAGTTCATCCGCCGCTTCCTGATCCACGTCCTGCCGCGCGGCTTCCACCGCATCCGGCATTATGGCCTGCTCGCCAGTTCAGCGCATAAGGAGGCCATGGCACTGGCTCGTGGGCTGCTGGGCCTCGCCGCGCCGGTCGAGGAGCCCGAACCCGACGAGCCGCCTGATCACCGCCCGCCATGTCCGTGCTGCGGCGGGCACATGACCATCATCGAGGCCTTCGCGCGTTGGTATCAGCCTCGCGCACCGCCGGCGCCAACATTCCTGACCCGGAAATACGCGCCATGATCCGGCATGGCTCACCCTACAGCATGGCCGAGGTCATTCCGTCTCGGCCCATACGGAAAAGTGCGCCCACCTCACGGGCTCGATCAAAACAGCGCACATTGCATACCGGGTCAGGGAAGCAACGCGGCCTAATCGTACCCAAAGCCCTTGCCAGCCTGCCTATGATGGGCAAACTGGCACGTCTGCCTCAGTCAACCAGATCCACACCAAAGCCCTTTTGCCCATAGATCGGTGGATGGGGCCCGCGGGTTCCTCCATGTCAGGATTCCGTACGCAAGCGCCCGAAATCCTTGGACATTGCCGCCATTCCCAGGCAGGCGTCGAAATGGCGGCTTTCAGCCGAACACCAGACGTTCCAAGAGACAGCAAGTAGCTGCAGGGAACGGGCAACGCTGGCCGATTGCGGACTGACTGCTTTGCGGCGGAAGGGCGCGAGTAGCTGATCGTCCGGTATCATATTAATTACGGGCGCTTCCGAAATAGTGGGCATTCATTGCAAAAGTATTTTTTATCGCAACGACCTTGAAACGGCCGGCTTTGGTTGAAGTGTGCCGTTGGAATCTATCGACGCATTGCCAGTGCGGCCATGCCGGTCGCTTCGTCGGTCATGAAGAGGTAGGCGTCGGTACCAGGCTTGCGATCCTTATTGATCGACTTTGCCGTTACAGAGCCGTCCTTGTTCTGATGAGCAGCCAGCCAAGTCTGCGCCTTCATGAGCGCCGCCGCGCTGTTCACTCCTCCTACCTCACGCAGAATTGCGGCAAGAATCGCGGTGGCATATCCGTCACTCTCTTCCGGCAGATTGGAGCCGTCGATCCTCTGCCAGGTTGATAGGCTTGGTAAATTCCATCCGCCGTCCGCTCGCTGGGATGCGACTAATTCAGAAATCACTTTGCTTCGCTGATCCGGCGACAATACGCCGCCAAGCTGGTTGTCAGCCCACAGGATAAGTGCGCGGGAATAAAGCGAGCCGGCGATGCCTGTTCGCAGATAGGCACGCAATGCTTCAATCTGCGGAGCAACCGCCGGATCGGCGGCATACCCGTCCGGCGCACGCGCTACAGCCAGCGCGGCCAAAGTAGCTCCCCAATAGGTCGCTGTCGGGGATTCGAAAGGTTCCAGCCGGAAGTTGAGCCAGGTGAAGCCGCCCTTCTGATCGCCTGCCTTCATTTGCACGCCCCACATGTTGGCGAAAGCCTGTCGCGTGTCGGGTCCAAGGTGACCGCGTTCCTGATCGCGTGTCGCCAGTATCAGCGCATTGAGAACGGCCTCGACGCCGCGAGATTCTGCCGACTTAGGTACGCCGCGTGTCTGGTCTGGATAGAACGGCTCTACCTCATCCCAGAGATAGACTCGCTTCACCACATCATCAAACATTGCCATCTCATCGACGCTTTGGCGTTGCTTGCCTGACGGGTTGCGGAGCGATGGCATAGCAAGGACATGCGGCAAGGAGGTGTGGCAAGATACACAGCGTGTGCCATGGTCCCGCTCAGCCTTGGGCCATTGACGCCACCAAGTGAGGCGATTGTCCAGATAGGCTGCTGCTGCGGTACCATTCCAGGTCGACTTCTGTGTGGGCAAGGCGTCTCCACGCGCGACTATCACCACGGCTAGGAGAGCGGCTGAAGAAATGAGCGGCCAGCGTATCATGCAGCATTCCTGACGATGAGAGGAAAAGGATAATGTCGAGGCGCACGGGCGCTATGCGTCATTCGACGTAATCCGCTTAATGGAGCTTGGTCTTCAACCCTTGCTATCTGCAAGGCTGTGCATGGTTCAGCTGGCAATCAAATTCATGCTATCGATGGCAGCCGGTAGCTCGGCTAACTGGTCCTTGCCGACATAGGCTTGCACCGGCATCGGGGCCGTCCCGACTTCAAGGTCGAGGATTTCTGCAATCCCATAGATGGTACGCAAGCTGCCGTACCTTTCGAAGATCGCCCACATCGGTGCGCAGAGCGCCTGCAACCTTTTGGTTTCGGCAGCATCGCCAGCCATTGCAGCTGTGGTCAAGCGGACCGCTGGCTCCGGCAGCACACCCGCAACGACGCTGTGCCAGGCATCGGCGCCTGCCATGAATGCCGGCGCAGCACACCAGTCGCCGCTATAGCCAATCCTGAAATCCTCCGGCACGCGGATGCGAAGCTCTTCGATTTCGGAAGCATAAGCTTCGTCATCGAGCGGCGGCATCTTCACCCCGGCGATGTTCGGCACGTGGGCGAGCTCGACGATCAGGTCGTGCGAGAACTTGAAATTCGTCGTGCCCGGATTGTTGTAGATGCACAGCGGCATATCAGTCGCAGCGGCGACTGCTTTGAAGTGATGCTCGACCTCCCTGGCGGATAGCTGCGCGTAGGACATCGGCGCAAGCAAGAGACCGCTGGCCCCGGCACTCTGGGCTGCAACGGCAAGTTCGCAGGACCAACTGGTTCGCAACGCTCCGACCCCTGCGACCACAGGCACACGGCCGGCAGCCGCTTCAACCGCAGCCGAGACAGCGCGATTGCGCTGATCCCGGTCAAGGTAGGCATAAGTCCCCGTGCTACCGAGAACGCTTACCGAATTGACGCCTGCACCCGCAAGGCGATCGACAAGAACGCCCAGCGCATCGGTATCGACAATGCCGTCCACGTTCGCCGGCGTCGGCGGGAAAGCGGAAAGACCCGTGAAAACCGTCATCTCTGTTTATCCAATCCTCTATCGGCTGAAAAGCAGGCGTGCGCCGGCGCCGGCGAAAACGATACTGAGCGTCCCGTCGATCCAGCGTCGAGCTCTGGCATAGCCTTTGACCATCGGTGCCGTCGAAAACAGCGCGGCGTAGCCGAAGAAGATGAGCATTCCGAGAAGAACACAGCCGCCGAACGCCAAGGCCAGATGCTCTGCCGAAGCATGTGCTCCAACGCCGAGTGACATCAGGGCAACCCAGGCGAGGATCGCCTTCGGATTTCCAACGTGCATGAGCACGCCGCGCCGGTACATGGCACCCAGATTGTCCTCTCCTGCTGAAACCATCAGCGGCGCCGCATCCTTTTGCATGGCGCACCGGGCGGACTTGAAGGCAAGCCACAGCAGGTAAAGACCGCCGGCGATCTTCAGGATGGTAAGTGCCTGTGCGTAGCGAATGACCAGGGCTGCAAGGCCGGTGACGGCGATCAAGCCCCATGCGAACGACATCGTCACCACGCCGGCGGCCATGGCTGCAGCGGGCCTGCGTCCGTGACGCATGGCGATCCCCATGATGCCCATTGTGCTAGGACCAGGGCTGCCTGCCGTCAGGACATAGGCGCCGTAGACGAGGACCAGATCTTTCCACATGCTACGCGGTCGCGAAGAACTTGGTGCCGACGACGCCGACAACGACGAGAGATATGAAGACTATCTGCACCGGATTCAAACGCTCCCCGAACAGGACAACGCCCATGACGGCGACGCCGACCGCGCCAAGACCGGTCCATACCGCATAGGCGGTACCTGCCGGAAGTGTCCGCATGGCGAAAGCCAACAGGCCCATGTTAACGAAATTCAGGATGATGGGGACGGACGCCGACGTCCAGTTTCCCTGCGTTGCCGTCCATTTCATACTGAGCGCCCATGCGATCTCGGTAACCACTGCGATCCCGAGTACGATCCATGCCATGGCCTATCGTCTTCCCGTTGCAATCATCCCCGAGCGCCGATCGTCCTGCTCCCACGGGGATGCGTAACCGTGCTTCACCGCAACCTCGGATATTGAGAGCAGCCAATGCCGGATCGATGCCACCGGTGACGGCGTGCGGTTGTCGGCCGGCGCGGTGCCTGGATGCCGGGGCTGCAAAGGTCTGCGCATGTCCTGCCTCGTCATCAGTGGGGTCATAAGAAAATCCTTCCAGTCAGAGATGCCGCCAGGGTCAGCATGACGATACCAACGATGGCATCGAGGACCTTCCAGGCCGCAGGCCGGGCGAAGAGCGGGGTCAGGATGCGCGCGCCGTAACCAAGCGCTGCGAACCAGGTAATGCTCGCCGTCGCAGCACCGGCGACGAAGACAGGACGCAAGGCCGGTGCGTGCGCAGACCCCGCTGCCCCCATCAGCAGCACAGTATCTAGATAGACGTGCGGATTGAGGAACGTGAACGCGGCCGTCGCCCCCAGTGCGCTGCCCAACGTTAGCTTGCCTTGTGCCGATACCGCCATGGCTTCGGGTGCCATCATTCGCTGAAATGCCTTGAGGCCGTACCACGAAAGGAATGCGGCGCCGCCAAGCGTGAGAACCAACGTCAACTGGGGCATCGCGCCAAGCAGCGCCCCCACACCGCCGACACCGGCGGCAATGAGGATAGCATCGGCGCAGCCGCAGAACAGGACGATTGTTCCGACGTGCTCACGCTTCAGCCCCTGTCGCAGGACGAACAGGTTCTGGGCACCGATTGCCATGATCAATGCGGCCGACATTGCAAAGCCGGTGACGAAGGTGGGCAGGACGTTGGTCATGGACCAGCCTATGCCTGTACGCAGCGATTCAGGGAAACTTGTTCTTCTACATCTGATGAAGTACAGCTAAATCATGCTCGACTATCCCGCACTCGCCGCCATCGCTACCGTTGTGCGTGAAGGAAGCTTCGAGCGGGCGGCCGAACGACTGGGCGTTACCCCCTCGGCGGTGTCCCAGCGAATTCGCGCTCTGGAGGAGCGGCTAGGCAGCATCGTGATTGTGCGGGGGCAACCGTGCCTCCCAACCGAACTCGGGCGCAAGCTTTGTGCCCATGTAGACATGGTGCAGTTGCTGGAGGCCGACCTTGCTCCGGTGCTGTCGTTCGCAGATGGTCGAACAGAAAAGCCGGTCACGCTGAAGCTCGCTGTAAATTCCGACAGCATGGCGACGTGGTTCCCGGAAGCCGCAGCGAAATTCTCTCATGCCACGGGTTACCTTCTCGAGTTTATCATTGAGGACGAGGCCCACACTGCGGACCGCTTGCGCTCCGGCGAGGTCATCGCTGCAGTCTCTGACGACCCAGGGACGGTCCAGGGCTGCAAGACGATTGAGCTTGGCAACCTTCAGTACTTGGCTTGCTGCAGCCCGGAATTCGCTGATCAGCACTTTCCCAACGGCGTCACTGCAGAGGCCCTCCAGAATGCTCCTTGCCTGCGGTTCGAACGCAGGGACGGCCTCCAGGCGCGATGGGTGCGTGAGAATTTCAAGATCGGACTGGACGCGCCGATGCACTGGGTGCCGTCAAGCATCGGGTTCTTGAACTTTGGATTGTCCGGCCTGGGATGGGGCATGCATCCAGCCATGATTGCAGAGGCCAAGATTGCTGAGGGCCAACTCGTCGAGCTGGCGCCAGGGCATCCGCTTGAGGTGAAGCTGTACTGGACGGTCACAAGACTACATGCTTCCGCCCTGCGCACGTTTACCGAGGCGGTACGCAGCGTTGCTAAGAAGACCCTGATCTGAATTCGACGGGCGCACAATCGGCCGCTCACCTCTCCGTCGCTTCCGCGCTGAAGGTCGGCTTCCAGCATCGTCAAATCGATCCGTGAATGGCTGGAATGGGCGCGTTGCTGCCAATCCGTCGCCGACCCATTCCAGACGCTCAACGCTAAAACTTTCCTTCCCAGGAGCCGACTGGCCGCTATCCTACTGGCGGAGCCCGACTGTGACCGGCAGTAGGTACTTCAGCCCGTGGGTGAAGCCGCGCGGCGCGACGCTGACGTGATCTTCGTCATTGAGAACTTCCGTCTGCAAACGAAGGGAGGGATATCTGCGGGATCGCAGGATCTGATCCATGTCCCTGGTATCAGTCACCATATTGGCGGATTTGGAAAAACGCGCATCGCCGGGTCGCGTCTCTTCGTATTCGCCAATGTACATGTAGACCCGCGCCGGCAAGTCGTCGTGGCTGGTCGCGTAGGCGCGTGCCTGATTCACCATGAAATGATGATCGTACCAGAACGAGGGGCTCCCCAGAACATAGCCATCAAACAGGCCGGGTTCGCTCAGCAGGATCTGCATGCCGAGCAGCGAGCCGTATGAATGGCCCAGAAAAATCCGCCGCTTCTCGTCCGTCCGGTAGCGTTGAGCGACGAAAGGTAGCACTTGGTCCCGAACATAGGTTTGATAGGCCTTCGCTTGACCGTGTACCGCTCCCTTCGGCGATCCGGCAGGGCCGTTCTCCGTCGGCGTGTAATCGCGACGGCGGCTTTCCACGCCGCCTTCCCCTTTTGCATAAGAGACCCCGACGAGGATGAACTCTTCGATGGTCGGCCCCTCGACATTGAGACGGCGGCCGATCTGCTTGAGCATCGGGAACGCGTAATCGGCGTCCGTCGCATAGATTACCGGATATCGACGCTCAGGCTGTGTGCGGTAGGATGGCGGTAGGGCCACGAAGACCTGATAGCCTCGTTGCGATGCGGGATCGGGCACGTCCCATACCTCGCTTTCGGTGACCTCGTAGGGCCGCCCGTCCCCTCGTTGTACGGCTACGCCGGGCGTCTCTTTTGCCTGGGCCTGTCCCGTGGACGCATCCGTGCAGGCGGCGAGCGCGTTGGCACAGAAGCCGATGAAAAGGAATTGCTTCAACAATGCCGCCCCCGTCTTAACAATCTCGAGCTTAGATCCCGGCGGCCCCCGGCCGTCAGAATTCGTAATCACCGTAGAGTGTTAGCAGTCGCTCGGAAGACTGTCTCGATCACGTCAGCCCCAAGGAAAGGCGCTTCGTCGCATCGCTTGAATGATCAGATCGGCAATTTCATCGCCATCAAGAGCATTCAAACTAAAATCAGGCTGATTGGATTAAGACGAGTGCCGAGCGGTTTCTGAAACCGACCGTTCCCAGTCATTCAGCCGCCGATTCCCAATCCCCAGATGCGGACGTTCTGCTATTCCGACAGTTACTGCTCAATAGCAGCCCTTCCATCCTTGGCAGTCAGTTCGCAACGGAGCGACGTGTACACGCAGCATTCGCCCCGCTTAAAGGTCGGAGAAATTGCTGAGCCGGCCGGACATGCCGTCCGGCTCAGCAAGCCTCATTCCTTCAGCACGAATCTATTTCCAGAATAGATCCTGACCGCATTGCCGCGTTCGAGATCCTGATGGGCCTGCCATTGCAACCTTTTTGCGCCGTCATTGGCTTGCCCACGCCGTTCTTCCAACATGATTGCCAACTTCATCCGAGCCAGTCTTCGGTTGGCGTGTTGGGATCGTTGCTCCTGTGCCGTGGCCACCAGGCCAGTCGGCCGGTGCGTGGCCCGAACCGCACTGTCCGTCTTGTTGACATGCTGGCCGCCTGGTCCGCTGGCGCGCATCGCCTGATAATCGATGTCCTCATCCTGCAGGTCCATGATCGCGTCAGGCTCGGGTGCAAGCGCTACGCCAACAAACCAGTTCCGCCGCTTGTGGCGGGGGCGGAAGGGGCTGGTCCCGATCCACTGGTTGGAACCTATGCGCTTCGCAGCAAAGGCCGATGCTGCCTCGCCCTCGATGCGGAGGAGGATCGAGGACGGCAAATCCTCCAAACCCTCGAGCGCTTCGCATTCAAGACCCATGCTCTTGGCCTCCTTTGCGAAAGCGCGCCCCAGTTGCGCCACTACCCATTGGCATTCCTTGGGGCCTTTGCCCGCCGTGATGTACAGGATCACTTCGCTCATGCCGCTCTCGTCTTGTAGCTGAGTAGGGGGCGAAGCTTGGCGATGACACGGATCAGGCCGGCACCCTCCAGATCGGCGATAACCATGCCAATGTCCTTGTAAGCATCGGGAGCCTCTTCGAAGATCAACTTGCGATCCTCGCAGATGACATGGCTGCCGAGGGCGGTGCGCTGCATGTCCGCGACGTTGAAACGGCGCGAAAGGCGGGCATGGGCATCCTTGCGGCTCCACTTGCGGCCCGCGCCATGGGCCAGGGAATGGAGAGCCTTGTCGGCGTCGTCCACTATGGGTTCCACCAGGTAGCTGAAATCCCCTCGCGAGCCGGGGATGGTGACCAGACCTCGATCAGCAGGCGCAGCCCCCTTACGGTGCAGCCACCCGCCTTGATGCGGCGTCACGCTGTTATGGCAAATGTCCAGCACCGACCGGCCGCCGATGCCAAGACTTTCGCAAAAACGCCGGGCGATGATCTGACGGTTCACAATCGCCCAGCCAAGCGCAGCGTCATGCTCGGCAAGGTAGGCCGCGGCCTCCGGGCTGTCTGCAGGTATTCCATGGCTGATTTCCGGCTGTCGATGGGCTTGTAAGACGGCTTGACCAAGGCCTCGCGAACCGCTGTGCACCATCATCCAGACCCGGTCGTGCCGCAAGCCAAAGGCCGCGAAGCGCGCCTCGTCCTCCACCGCCTCGATCCGCTGGAATTCGACGAAATGGTTGCCCCCGCCAATGGTGCCCAGCGCAGGGCTGGTCAGGTCGGGCGGCGACCCAGCCTCTTTCAGGGCTGCTGCGCCATCGCCCGACCAAGGAGCGTCCAACCCTTTCAGTTTGCGCTCCACGCTGCCGAGCCGGAACTTGCGCAAAGGCGAAGTGGTCTCACACAATGCCATGCCGCAGCCGATGTCGCTGCCCACCAGATGGGGCCAGATGCGATCCGGCGACCAGAAGGCGGCCCCCACGGCAATACCATTGCCGGCGTGGAGATCGGGCAGGCCGACAACGCGGGCCATACCCTCGTAATTTGCCGTTGCCTGAAGTTGGTCGAGTGACAGCGGATCGAACCGCGATGGATCGTTGGCGATCAGGGAGATCGGAGTCATTGTGCGCCTCCCCGGTCATTGACCATTCCGGAGATCAGCATCGCCTCAAGCACGGACATGTCCTTGAGAACCCCGTCACGCGGATCGACGAACAGCTCCCGACGCCGGAACCATTGCCCCCGGCGGCCGAGAACCTGGCCTTTAAACATCCACTCGCCATAACGCCCGATCGAAATACGGGTCAGCACGAAATCCTCGAGATGTTCGCGTACGTGCATCTTGACAGTGCTGCCCGTGTCGAGCTTCGCACAGATCTCGCTGAAGACGGCGTCCCACTGGCGTCCACGCTGGCGCCGCAGATAGCGAAGCAACGGGGCAAGGTTCTCGTTCAATGACTTGGTGCAGGGCGCACCGATGCGGGCATGGCGCTTGAGACCGATATGGCGTGCGTCTGCTTGAGGGATCCTTTTTAATTTGGGTGAAGTGGCGTGGCTCGCACCCCAGCGGGGGCGTTCGACGATCACCTTGAACATGTCATCACGCATGAAAAGCCTCCCCGAAAAGAGGTGTGACGACGACGGAAAGTCTGGAAAAATCAGCGGTGCGAGGGCCGCGAAAAGCAATCAGGCGAGAAGTGTCGCCCTTGAGGCAGTTGCCCATGCAATCTGTTCCTGAACACAGGGAAATGAGAAGTTGTTTTCGTCACGGTCAAATGCTGCGCGCATGATCTTCTCCTTTCCTCGTTCAAAAACAGGCCGATATTGGCTGACGTCCATTTATTGCAGATTGCCGATGGACGCAAGCCCTGTGGCCCAATGCAATGAAACGGACAACGGATTCCGGCATTGTCGACCTTTACAAGACACTCTGCCAGCGTTTTTGGTTCCTCAGGTGCGGAACGTCCGCTCATCTCTCCCACGTGTTCAGCATCACGGGATGAGGCGATCCGCGCGGAGCCGTTCGAATAGCGCGTAAAAGGCCTCGTCGGTCGACTGATATGCCGTGAAGCCGAGCCGCCGGCTTTTTGACATGTCCGTAACGACCTCGATCGGTCGGCCAAGATCAGCATCGGTGTGCCAAGGCGACGCGAGGCGCGACAAATCCGGCTCAATCAGACCTTCGCGCTCGGACATCGCCCGCCAGATCTCGGCATCATCCGCCATCTGCTCTTCCAATGGCCGGACGGTTCCATCAAAAGGCTCCGCCTCGATGCCGAACCAGTCTGCTATCCGGCTCCACATCCACTGCCAACGGAATACATCGCCATCGACCACGTTAAAATCTTCGTTATGGGCTGCTTCGGTCTCCGTCGCCCATAGCAAATGGCGCGCCAGTTGCCCGGCGTCGGTCATGTCGGTCAGGCCGTTCCATTGTGCGGCCGAACCGGGGAAGATGAATGGCCGACCGGCGTCCCGGCATAAGGAAGCGTAGACCGCCAAGGTCGTTCCCATGTTCATGGCGTTGCCAATAGCCTTGCCGATGACCGTGTGGGGACGATGAACGCTCCAGGTAAAACCATCGCGCTGCGCCGCCGCGAACAGTTCATCTTCCTGAGCATAGTAGAAGTTCTCGACATCGAGCCGACCTTGCTCTTCACGGAAGGGCGTCTGAGGCAAGATCCCTTTCCCGTATGCCTCGAACGGCCCCAGGTAATGTTTGAGCCCGGTGACCAGCGCGACGTGGCGAGAGCCTGAGGCCTTCGGCAAGCTCGCCAGCAGGTTGCGAACCATAGCGCCATTCACCCGGATGTTTTCCGCCTCGCTGTCCTGGCGTAACCATGTGGTGATGAAGACCGCCTCGGGGTCGATTTGCGCGAGTGCCGCAGAGGTAGCCTGCGCATCCTGCAGGTCGGCAAGGATGGGCAGCACGCCGTCCTGCTCGACCGGGCGCCGGGACAGCCCATAAACCGTCCAGCCCTGCTCGACCAGCAATGCAGCCGTCGCGTTTCCCACTATGCCGCTCGCGCCAACTACCAACGCCGTCTTCGCCATGATCGTCACCTTCGTCTCGTTCAAGAGCAACTCAACTAGGCACGATGCGCTTTTGGTTCTAGACGGCACCAAATAGGTCACTAGGCACCAAAAGGTAACCAGTCATGCTCCCCGGTACCGCTGAAGAAGAATGGCGCGAGGACTGCGCCCCGCGCCGGGTCCTGTCGCTGTTCGCAACCAAATGGACCAGCATGGTGCTGCACACTCTGCATGCGCGCCATGGTGGCGCTTGCCGCACTGGTGCCTTGCAGCGAAGCCTTCCCGGCATCTCAAAAAAGATGCTGACGCAAACTCTGCGCGATATGGAAGAAATCGGCTTGATCAGCCGTCATGTCCAAAGCGATATTCCACCGGCGGTCGAATACCGCCTGACCGCGCTGGGCATGCGTTTCGTTGAGCCGGTCGAATTGCTCTATGCATGGGGGCGCGATAATCCCGATGCGCTCGATCAGCTTGGCACCAGACCAACGAGCCGACGAAGCTGACATCTTCAACTGAGGATTGACCGAGGTAGCGATTGTGGCCGCGGATCAGAAGTCATCGTGGTGCGACAGGTCATCTTCCTTGCCAGGACCGCGGAACACCTTTGCTGTCCGGTCCCAGCGAGACGTCGGCATACGACCCTTTGCCGCCATTCAGACACCAATTTTGCATCCCTACGTCCGGACCGTCCGGTAACTGGCAGGTCGCGACCACAACGCGTCGTTCGCCGGTCGGGCTTAGAACGGCAGCTTCCGTTAGATCCCGCCGTTCGCTTACTGCGGAACCGCCAGGCGGCAACGCGCCCCAATCGCGGTCGTTCGCGGAGCCGTAGGTCATCCCGACAATCTCATCCAGTTCATCGCGCGGCAGTTCGAACTCAATCCGATGCGCCGTTTCAGTGAAGGCGCCGGTTGCGACCTCGGTTGGTCAATCGAAAATCGATCCCAGGTTTTTGGCGAGTGGGGGACGCGCCAGGCGCAAATTGATGCTAAGCTGACGCTATGCGGCGGCCCACCATTTTCCTTTCCTCGACGATCTACGACTTTCACGATCTGCGCAGCGCGCTCAAAGATTATCTCGAGCTCCGCGGATGCACGGTCTACGCGTCCGACTACAATGATTTTGCGAAGGATCTCGAACCACATTCCTACGACGCCTGCCTCAAGGCGATCGAGCAAGCCGATCTATTTGTCCTGCTGATCGGTTCACGCGTCGGCGGACTGGTAGACAAGGAAACACGCAAAAGCATCACTCGCGCTGAATATGAACGCGCCTACGAACTGGCCCAGCAAGGTCGGATCCGCATCGTTGCATTCGTCCGCGACCAGGTCTGGACGCATCGGGAGAGCCTCAAAGAGATGGAGCGATTCCTGAAGGAGGATCAGGAAGCGCAGCAGGAACGGCCGGTCACAGTCACCAGCATGCCGACCAAGTTTATGACCGACGCGACGACCACCATCGCGTTCATCGAACTGGTGTCGCGCAATGCCGATACGTCGAAAGCGTTGAAGGGCGAGGGCGCGCTCCCGATCAACAATTGGCTGCACCCCTTTAGGACCTTCGGCGAAATTCGTGCCGTGCTCGATCCGCTGATTTTTGCCGGGCTCGACGTGCCGCAGGCAGCGGGCCGAGCCGTGCTCTACTCGCGCCTGACCACTTTGCTGCAAGACGTGCTGATCAAAGGCAAAGAGGGTCCGATCACGCCGATTAATCGAACGCATCGCCTTGTCGCATCGATCGGGCTCACACTCGATCGTGCCAAAAGCGGTGTCGAGCTCGATGTCGAAACCTGGTCGACCCTGATTTTCCTGTGCGGTATCGCCCTACGCGTCCGTATGGACCCTGCGCCACTTGTGCCGTTCCTGTCGGATCCCCTGCTGCTGGCATACGATCCCGCGACCGGGACCTTTCGTCCGACGGACGAACACGCCGCGCTCGACAACCTTATCCAAGCAATCGCCGGGTTCAATCTGGCGCGCGACGGTTTCAAGTTCACCGACTTCGTCGGCCGCAACAGGGTTAGCAATCCGCCGCTCCGAGTCGATGGATTTCAGCTATCGACGCTCCTCCATATTCTTCTGCGCTGGTCGACCGTCGCCAGCCTCTCTCTGGCACTCGCGCGCGCAATGGGCGGCAAAACCTTTGAACTGCCTACCCCGCTCCCGCGCGGCCCATTCGTAGATCAAGAAGCCGGGCTGGCCGAGGAGCAGCTGACAGCGGACATGGTGCGCGCCTATATCGAGCGGTCATGATCGCCACCGCTCCCCGTCCTGCCGGCCTGACCTGGCCAATGCCGTCGTTTGATTGGGTTCGCCCGTGAGTCTCGAACACATCGGTGTCGGCGCGTTCCAAGGTCGAATGTCCCGGCCCAACCGTTGGCTGCGTCGCTACGCGCTCTTCTTTGATCGGTTCGAGATCATCGACCTCGACGAAGCGATGGATGAGCAACGTAACGGTGGATATGGCAAGATCGAGACGATCACCGAGTGCGATTGGCTGATAGAGCGGGGATATCTGAAAAGGACCTCAGGCACAGCCATTCTTGGGGATATCGGCTTGCCGGGGCTGGACGGCATCGACGCGCAACTCGACGCGCTCCTCGACGAGATGAACAAGCATTACAGCCAGCATATCCCCGGTGTTGAGCCTGACGATGACGATCGCGTTGGCGTGCAAGCGCTTGCCGATGCGCATATGGAAAACTTCAGAATGTCGTGCGACGTCGCGGCGCTCTATGCCGAGCGTGCTGCCTTAAATATCCGGCGCTCCGGTCGGGCGATCGCCACCAGCCTTGAAATGCCACCGCAGCGGCGGCGGGCCGGCCTAGATGCAAACCTCAATCAAGCGGGCCTCGCAAAGTTCGTGATTGAAGGCCTGCCGGTGCCCGCGCGACGAGTGCCGTGGGAAGACATACTCGCCTTTCGCAACGACGCGGATTCGCAAGACCGTCTGCGCAGCTTGCGCGCCTGGATCGCGGCGACTGCGCGTGGCGGAATCAGCCTAGCCGAAGCGTCCGACCAAATACATGACGCCGTATCACGCTACCGCGATCATGTCCGCGGTGCCGGCATCGCCCATGACCTTGGTGTGTGGGAGTCGCTCGTGCGATCGGGCATATTAGGCACTGAGATCGGCGTTGACGCGTGGATGACGAGCGACACTCCTCGACCGTTCGGGCTGTCATTGCTGACCACCAGCAGCATTCAGGCTGAGCAGTCCGCGCCTGGCCGCGAACTGTCCTATCTCGTGAAGGTCGAAGACGCAGGCTTGTAGCCTACGGTGCTCAAAGCCTAGTGGTGATGATGTATGTGCGATTTCTGCTGTCGCTGCGGAACGTTGAGGACCTGCTGGCGGAGCGCGGCATCGACATTTGCCATGAGACCGTCCGGCATAGGTGGAACAGGTTCGGTCCGATGTTCGCCGACGATATCCGCCGGCAGCGCGTGTGGCGAACCCTCGAATGCTTCTATCCCGCTGACAAAGCCACGCGACACGCACTCACTCACCGCGGATGAGCACGGCAACAGCCAAATCGCTAGGCAGATATGACACCTTTCGAAGCCGGCACGTTGACAGCAAATGACCGCAACTGGTCAAGTCCCGCCGTCCGAGGACATTTTACGCGAACAGCAGCTATCGTGTGGTGGCGGTGCAAAAGCGGACTGGCGGCAAGCGGCCCAATCTCTGTGGTCTGCGAAACCCGCGCGGGAAACGCTGAACGTCGGCATTTGGCAGGACCTGTCGTTCTACGGGTCGCCGGCGAATGGCAGGAAAGTCCAAGGATTTCGGGCGCTTGCGTACGGAATCCTGACATGGAGGAACCCGCGGGCCCCATCCACCGATCTATGGGCAAAAGGGCTTTGGTGTGGATCTGGTTGACTGAGGCAGACGTGCCAGTTTGCCCATCATAGGCAGGCTGGCAAGGGCTTTGGGTACGATTAGGCCGCGTTGCTTCCCTGACCCGGTATGCAATGTGCGCTGTTTTGATCGAGCCCGTGAGGTGGGCGCACTTTTCCGTATGGGCCGAGACGGAATGACCTCGGCCATGCTGTAGGGTGAGCCATGCCGGATCATGGCGCGTATTTCCGGGTCAGGAATGTTGGCGCCGGCGGTGCGCGAGGCTGATACCAACGCGCGAAGGCCTCGATGATGGTCATGTGCCCGCCGCAGCACGGACATGGCGGGCGGTGATCAGGCGGCTCGTCGGGTTCGGGCTCCTCGACCGGCGCGGCGAGGCCCAGCAGCCCACGAGCCAGTGCCATGGCCTCCTTATGCGCTGAACTGGCGAGCAGGCCATAATGCCGGATGCGGTGGAAGCCGCGCGGCAGGACGTGGATCAGGAAGCGGCGGATGAACTCGTCGGTCGCCAGCGTCATGACCTGCTGACGTTCAGCAGCATTACGGCGATAATCCTTGTAGCGGAATGTCACGCCGGACCCGTCGAAGCCAATGAGCCGCCGGTTCGAGATCGCGACGCGGTGGGTGTAGCGCGAGAGATAGGCCAGGACTGCCTGCGGGCCGGCGAAGGGTGGCTTGGCATAGACCACCCAGCGCTTCTTCCGGATCGGCGAGAGATGCCGCAGGAATGTCGTGCGGGCGGCAAGATGGGCATGAGCGCCGAAGAAGCCCAGCTTGCCGGCATCGAACAATGCCAGCAGGCGGGTGAGGAACAGCCGGCGGAACAATGCGCCCAGCACGCGCACCGGTAGCAGGAAGGCGGGGCGCGAGGAGATCCACCGCGTGCCGTCCGGCGCGATGCCGCCACCGGGCACGATCATGTGCACGTGCGGGTGGTGGGTCAGCGCCGATCCCCAAGTATGCAGCACGGCAGTGATGCCGACCCGTGCGCCGAGGTGTTTAGCATCGGCGGCGATGGTCAGCAGCGTGTCCGCAGCCGCGCGGAACAGCAGGTCATAGATCACCGCCTTGTTCTGCCACGCGATGGCGGCGATCTCGGCGGGTACAGTGAACACGACATGGAAGTAGCCGACCGGCAACAGATCGGCTTCGCGCGCCGCCAGCCAGGTGCGCGCCGCGGCGCCCTGGCACTTGGGACAATGCCGGTTGCGGCACGAGTTGTAGGCGACCCGCCAGTGCCCGCAGTCGTCGCAGGCCTCGATGTGACCGCCCAGCGCGGCGGTGCGACAGTTCTCGATGGCCGTCATGACCTTGAGCTGGCCGAGACTGAGATGCCCGGCATGGGCTGCGCGATACGCGGACCCGGCACAACGGAAGATATCGGCGACCTCGAGCGAGATGCGCACCGGCTTAACCGGGAGGTGCTCTACCTTCCATCAAGGCCACAATCTGGTCGAGCGGGCTGGCCACCGCCCGCATGGTCTTGCTCGAAACCTTGGTATAGATGGCGGTGGTGTCGATGTTTGTGTGGCCTAGCAGCACCTGGATGACGCGGATATCCACACCTTGCTCAAGCAGGTGAGTGGCAAACGAGTGGCGCAATGTGTGCGGGCTCACTCGCTTGTGGATCCCGGCGAACTCCGCCGCCTCATGCACGGCGCGGTTCAACTGGCGCGCCGAGATCGGATCCGTGCAATTGCGACCCGGGAACAGCCATCCATGGGGCAACATCACTCCGCGGCGCTTGCCTTCGCGCCACCATTGCCGGAGCAGATCCAGCAGATGCGGTGAGAGCATGGCGTTACGGTCCTTGCGTCCCTTGCCCTGTTCGACACGGATGATCATGCGCTCGCTGTCGACGTCTCCAACCTTGAGGTGGGTGACTTCGGACACGCGCAAACCTGCGCCGTAAGCCACGCTGAAGGCGGCCTTGTACTTGATGCCTGGGGCTGCCTCGATCAGTCGTGCGGCCTCCTCGACGCTCAGGACATCTCGAAGCTTGGGTTCACACCGTATGACGGAAAGACCCAGCGCAATCTCCGGCCGCTTGAGCGTCATGGTGAAGAGGAAGCGCAGAGCCGATACTGCGGCGTTGATGGTCGCCGGTCCAACGGCGCGCCGATGCTGGTCGAGTTGAAATCGCCGGAGGTCTTCTGCGTTGGCGGTGTCGGGAGGGCGGCCCAGAAACGCGGCGAAGGATCGTACGTGGCGAATGTAGTCCTGCTGCGTATGCACCCCGAGTCCTCGAAGCTTCATATCCTGTAGCATCCGCTGGCGCAGCGAACCGGTGGGGGCCGACATAATCGTAGTGTCCATGGTGAGTTCCTTTGCGTTGAAGGAACCTCACAATCTCATGGCGACTCCGCCCCAACCAACGTCTGGCAATTACGGCGCGACCTCACCCCAAACACCCCTCCCGCGGAGCGGGTTCGTCCTTGTCCCAGGCCCCGCCCATCACAGCCGACCCTTATGAGACGCTCAAAGCCAGAATTCGGCGGCCTGAGTGCAGACCGTCCGGTTTTCCGGCAGCTCGCGACCAATAAACGTCTTTCCGACGCGGTGGTGGGAGTATCAGCTTACCGCGCATCGGCCGTCCGGTGGAGGATATGGACCCCGAGTATCGGGAAAAACTCGTCGACTTTGGCTACAGGGGTTATTGCCGCCCTCTATCGCCTCGATGGCGATCTCCACCAAGGATCAGTCCGCTTCTCGGTACGCAATCCTGTGTCGCGGACCTGCCGGTCCTGGGCGGCGGTTGATTGTCCGTGGGTCATGGCTTGAAGCAAGGAATACCTGTGCAAAGCTAGTCGGAAATGCTTGCATCATTGGTCACGGGATTGCCATCTGATTGCATGGCACAGGCGCCTCGCACCCCACGACTTTCCACGAGCCCGGACAGCGATCACGCATTCTATGAAATCGGTTCGCGGCGTTTTGAGCACTTGGCCCGAGCGTTGCATGAAGCGCAGCCCGGTATCTTCGGAGCAAACCTCTACGCGCCAGATGGACAAGAACAGTTCGGTATAGATCATGTCGCTTTTCATCGAAGCGAAAGCGGTATGCATCTCGAGGTCGGGCAGGCGAAGGCGGAGCGACGGTTCGGAGCTGACGCCATTCGAAAGGCTGCCGACAAGTTTCTGGGCAACTGGGATACTCGGTGGCGTGACAAGAACGTTCGCCGCTTCATTCTCTTCGTAGGCTGCGCGATCAAGAGCGGCAAGGCGAGCGACGAGATCATTGCCCAGACCGGCCGCTTTGCCGCGCTGGGCGTAGAGTTCGTGGTGTGGGACTCCTCGGCAATCTATGATCGATTGCCCGGCGCCCCCGCTGCAGTGCGGACCTATCTTGGGCAGGATTGGTACGAGAAGATCTTTGGCAAGCCGGCCGGCCCTCTCAGCGAGCTTGTGCGAGATCTTGAAACGGGCTGGGACCTCAGCGTTTTGCGTGTGCAGGCGATGGTCACGCGACTTAACCAGGCCGAGACCGCAGAGATCGCGGAGCTGAAGCGCCGGGCAGGCAGAGGGGAAGGCGCGCGGGTCGTCTCCGAGCTCGAGAGTGCGTTGAAATCGGAAACCGCATCAGTGCTTGCGGCTCCGGTCAAGGCGGCCAAGCTGCGGCTGCTCGCCGCGCTGACCATGGGACCTGGGAATTATGTCCGGATCCGCCGGCTCCTCGATGAGGCCGACGAGCTCGATGGCGACTCTGCCCGCCTGCGCGCCATTCTCCTCATGGAAGCTGTGGGCAGCGCTGAAGTGCTCGAACACATTGCCGACGATGCGCCTGCTGAGCTTGCTGAAGTGCGCGCTGTAGCACTACTGCGCGAAGGTCGCGCCCATGAAGCGTTCAGCGCTATGGCCCGGTTCGTCGATGATGCTGAGCCGCGCGCCGAGACACTCCGGCTGGGGGCGCTTGCAAGTCTGGTTCTGGGAGAGTGTGCCGGCGCAGTGGCCCTGGCCGAACGCGCAGTGCAGCGGGATCCCGATTCGCGGGCATGCCAGCAGACATTGGCGACCTGCGTCTTTCACCGAGCCCTCTCGCCGATGGTGAGGCCGGAGATCGGCGAATGGCCGCAACCGATCGACCAGCCTCTCGTGATGGCATCGGATGGGGCCCGTGAAGACCTCGAGTACGCAGAGCGCTTGTTCCGGTCGCTGATGGCCTCCCCGGATCTCGAACATCACGAGATGATGGTGATGTGGCATTTTGGAGTGCTTGCTTGCATGCCATGGCGGCACGCGGACACGCTCGCCCGACTTGAGGAACTTCAGAGTACCGACGCACTGCCTATCCCGATTATCGCATGGGCAATATCGCGTGCGTTGCCGTTTGATCGGGTGGCAGCTGCCGTCAAGTGTGACAGCAAGCTGGCGGCTGATCCCGGCGATTTCGAGACGTTGCTGATCCGCGTCGCGCTCGCCAATGCCGATGGAAAGCCGAAGCAGGCTCGAGACCTGCTTGAAAGCCACCGGGAGGCCCTACTGACAGCGGGCCATGAGGGCCTTCACTCCTATTGGTCCGCAGCTCTCGATCTCGAGATGCGCAAATCTCCTGCCGACGCCGCGCTCGCGGCCCATCCCTGGCTGCGACTGCGTCGTGCAGTGAACATCAGTTCCAAAAAACCGCGCATCAGGGCGATCGCCACAGTCCTGAAAGGCGAGCTTGCCGCAGATGGCGACGCACGAGTTATACTCGCAGCCACGCAGCTGTTGCTGGATGCAGGATCGCCTAAAAGTGCTGTCAGGGCCGCATCGTTCCTGATTGAGCGGGTCGCCACCGCCGAGGCCATCACTGCCGCTGCAACAGCCTACTACCGTTGCGCCCGTTCGAAGGAGGTGCTGGCGGCCCTCACCTGTCGTGATGCATTTCCAGCCGGAGAGCTTCCTGTCGAACTCGAGCGGCTCCGAGCCGAATGCCTTGCTGCCACCGGATCACTGCTGAGCGCGCGGGACGCGAGCCTTGCGGTAGCGCGCATTACCGGGCAGCCGAGCGATCTGTGGCGGTCTATCGAACTCCAGCTGGCCATCGGGGCGGCACCCAAGGCCCTGGCTATCTACGAAGAGCATGCAGCGAGCCTGGCCGATCCCTCGCCGGGCCATATCACGCTTGCAAGGGCCGTCCTACAATCTCATCCCGAGATCGCACGCCGGATTACCAGGCAGATCGCGGCGGGAGCCCCGGACGACTTTGTGACAGCTGCGTTCGAGCTGGCGAACAAATTGCGGATGGGCGCCGAGCAGAGGGCGCTCATGCCCCGTATCCAGGCGTTGGCAGATGCCGGAAAAGGCGGCGTCGAGTTCGTGACGCTCGATGACGTTGTCAGAATGGCGAGGGAACGCCGCGAGCAAGGTGAACGGGCATTCGAGCTCTACGCGAATGGCCACAGCCCGGTCTATTTTCTCTCCGGGCTGCAGCCAGCGTTCCTGTCGAACCTCTATCTCGAGCCTCTCATCAAGGTGCCGGCGATCGGAGCTGCAAGAATGCCCCTCTACGCCCGCTACGGGCGGCGCCTTGAGGAGGATCTCTGGCCGGCCGAACGGGGCGATGTGCGGCTGATCATTGACGTCACGGCCTTGCTGACTGCCCATGGTCTGGGGATTCTCGACACGGTCGAGCGTGCTTTCCGCCCCATTCGTATCGCCCCCGAAGCGATTCCTGCGTTGCTGCAGGTTCGTTCGGATGTCGAGGTTGCTCAACCAGAGAGGGTGGAGGCAGCGCGCCGGGTGATGCAACGGTGCCGCGCAGGGGCGATCGGCACCGTCTCGCAGCCGGACGGGGCCCCAATCCAGGCCCCGGTCGAGGTTGGTGCCATGAAGGTCGTCTGGAAAGGGGAGGACGTCCTTGGCCCTGATCACCTTTCTCTGGCCCGGCTCATCGAGACCCTTGAGCAGACCCTTGATGCGACAGTCATCCAGGATGCCTGCGGCGAGCTTGGCGAGCTTGCTACCGGTCCCGGTGTCGGCATGCACCCGGCCGCCGGCAGCACGCTCGTGCTTGAAGCGGGGCTTGCGGTCTCGCTTGAGATGGCCGGGCTGATGTCGCCCCTGATCGCTCAGTTTGGCATTTGCCTCGATCCTCTCGAAGCGGACCGGCTCGCAAGCGAGATACTGAGCGCCGATGCATGCCAGCGACAGGTCGATTCATTGTCCCGCCTGCTTCAGCGTCTCCATGACGGGCTGGAAGATGGCCATTACCAGACTGTGGGGTATGGCGCCGAGACCGGCCTCGATCCGCTCCGCCGGGCTTTCATGCAATGCCTCAAGGCTCTTCAAGAGGATGGCGGGATTGCCTGGGTCGATGATCGTTACACCTCGTCGATCGACAACGCCCAATTCCAGATCGCGACGACCATCGAGGTTCTCGACGCGCTGGTACGGCATGACCGGCTGACCGATCGAGAATGCGACGCTTTGCGCCAGCGTCTTCGCGCCGCCGGATGGCTGTTCATGCCGCAGCGGGGCGACGAGATCGTACGCCATCTACGTGCAGCCACGCGCAAGGGCGAAGTGACCGAGACACCGGACCTGGAATTGTTACGACGTGCCATCGGTGAACTGTTCATCCACCGGCGCCGCTTGCAGTGGCCGGATCCGGCGGCTGTAGCCAAGGGCATACGCGGCGAGGTTCCCTTACTTCTCGATACCGGCCATGCCGTGACGCAGGCGCTGGCCGCTATCTGGCGCGACAATGAATGGTCGCTGGACGACGCCGAGGCGGCATCGGAATGGATCATAGACGTTCTGGAAATCGGCCTGTTCCCGATGCAGGGTCTGGCGGCCGGTGATCCGCGAAGCGACGAGTTGCTCGGCGTTCATCTTGGCAGCCTTGTTCTTGTCGCGCTGCAGTTCTTCAGCGGCAAGGATACCTCACGCCAGGCGGCCTATCTCGACTGGTTCTGGCGGCACTACCTCGGCAATTTTCTTCGTATCCGTCCGGAGATCCGGCCATCGCTTGAAGCGATGATTGCAAAGCACCTTGAGGATGATGGTGAAAGCGGGCCTGAGAAGAAGCTTTGGCGAGGGTATCTGGCCCAGGTCCTCAATGCCGTTCCCCTCCCACTTCGTGCGTCGCTGCTCGCGCGGGAGGATGTGCGCCAGGCATTCGAACTTCCCGGCCATGGACAGATTTCTGTCGGTGGCGAGGACTATGATGAGGTCGAGTTCTTCCGGGCGGTCATCGACGCATCAATGCAGACACCTGTTCGTCTCGTTTCCATCACTGGAAATGACACGCAGGTCGACCTCGTCGCGGTGGACGGCGGCGAACTTGTTCGTTTCAAGGTCGGCAGCAGGCAAATGCGTGTCGATGACTGGCCGAGGCGGGTGTCGAGCGATGATCCGGATGTTCGCAAGGCGGCGATCGAGGAGCGTGATGTCGTACTCGACCTCTCTGCTTCCGAACGCGCCGATCTGAATGCAGGAATCGGTGAAATTCCCGACAGGATTGCACGTGTTCGCGCAGTCCTGTCGCGCACTCATGAGACCGCCCAGCACGACTACAGCGATCTCGAGCAGAAGGTGAACGAGCGCGAAGCGGTAGGTCTGTGGGATTTCACGCCGCGCGATGTTCACAAGATCGTCCGACACCTCCGCCTCGAGACCAGCATTGAGGAAGCGACCGAACGACTTCTGGGCGAGCGCGGTTTGGGCCTGGCGATACGTCGTATCAGCGCCTTGCCGATCATCGCGCCTCAAGCGCTGCATGAGCTGGCCGGTGCCCTTGACCCAGCCGGGCTAGCGGCGCTCCTCGACGCAGCGCAGATCGAGACGGCAACGCCCTGGGCACAGCTGTTCACGGCCGAGCTGCTTTTGTCCGCGACATCGGATAAAATTCTCACCGATCGGGCTCGTAAGTTGATAGAGCAAGCCTTGGGACCGCAAAGCGCGTCGCTATGGCAACTTTATATCGCCTTTGCCCAGTTCACCGCCAGTGAAGGCCCGAGCGACCCAAAATGGAATAGCCTCACCGCGTCCCAGCAATTGGCGGCCTGTTGGTCCCATTCCAGTTCGCTGATCGAAATCCTCGTCGCCGGCGGCGTGATCGTCCCCTCGCTGATGGAAGTTCTGCAGTCCGCCAGACTTGTTTCACCGCGAAGCCTCGTGGCACAGATACACAAATTTCAGCACGATGTGGCAGATCCGCAGCGCATGACACCCGACAGGCTACGTATTCATAGTGCAGCGCCCGCGCTGCTTCGGCTACGTTCGCTTGCCAGACATCGGGAGTGGGCCGAGGCGATGTTGCGCGCGCTGATGCTCGAGCCTTCGGAGGACGGGCTGCCTCAACCCCGACTGGAAATCTCCCGCGGCGCGCTTGCCCCGGACGATGCGCTGAACAGTTTCTTCACAGCGCCGCTGGGTGAAGCGCTCAAGGAGCTGCATCCAGGCATAGCCGGGCTGTTCCGCGATTATCTGCCAGATATGTTGAACGAATTGCTCGGATCGCAATCCGGCACCGATGAGCGCTGCGCAGCATGGCGTCTGTTACGGATCGCTGGCGGGGACGCCCCCCTTCCAGAAGCCTTGTCGCAGAAGTGCCGTGAGGCGGCAATCGATCAGGATGGCCGTGTTGGGGTCGTTGGGCGCCAGGACGATGACCTTCGGGGCAGTCGTTTTGCATTGTTGGAATTTTCTGCGCTCGCAGCCGTTAACGGCTGGACGGAAATGGCCGAATGGATCGATGCAGAAGCCCAACGCCTTGGTCCCCGAGAGGATGAGGACGAGGTCATGGTGATGTTCGAAGTGGCGGTGTGGAGGGCGCGGCTCGCGGCGTCGCCCGCTGAGCGGACACGCGCCTTTGCAGGAAGCCTGCTGGACTTGGGCACACGTCCGCGCCTTGCAAGACAGGCTGAACTTGCTTGCCGGCATTTTGCCCGCAATCTTTCTGGCACGGAGACCGAGCCATTCGTGGACACCCTGGGCGCGCTCTACTTTCGCCGATGACAGAAAACGTCCGCCAGCAGGACCTTTGCCTCCTGTCAAACGGCGCGGGGAAGTTGGCCGGGGGCGACACGTAAAACTGTGTCCCCTTTTCATGCTTAAATCGCAATGGAATCAAGCGGCGGAGTGTAAAATTGTCGGTCAATTGGCCTTCCAGCACACGTGCTGCAAGGTCACTCAACGGATACGGCCTCAAGGCGCTCGATGAGACCTGCCCTACGCTCGGCGGGAAGCTTGGCAAGGTTCTGCTGCCTCCACCTTACGGCGGGCAGATCGGCGGCTCCGGGCAGACCAAGCAGATCCCAATCCGGCTCACAGAGGCGTTGAACAAGAATGACTACGGCCGGTAATGCATCTTTGGTCACGGGAGAAGTCGTGGTAGCCAAAGCCCGGGTAGCTAAGTCACGGAGTTCTTGATACTTGTTCGACTACCGAACGAAACTGGCTGGCTGGCTGGCGACGGCTGCGAAATACGTCGCTCGCAAGCCCGAGGAGACCGACGAAGGCGTCCTGCTCAACGACCTTGCCCCGAATGAGGACGCCGATCCAACGGGCGTGTACTCGGCAGCGCTGAAAAGCGCGACCAGTAGTGATCGTGTGATGAACATCGCGCTCACAGGGCCTTACGGATCGGGCAAGAGCAGCATCATCAGGACCTTCCTGAAAGGATATGGGCGCCCTTCTCTCCAGATATCCCTAGCCGCGTTTCTGCCCGAAGCGCAGCCGGTCGGCGACGGTGACAGTGGCAAGGAAAAGGCAACCCAGCCCACTGATCCTTGTCCGTCGTCGAGACATTTGGCACAGATCGGGGCGTGGATTAGCGGAGAGCGAGCCTCGTCTGGGGGTTGATGTTAGGCGGCGAGCTTGCGGTGAAGCAAGCGGCGATATTCGATGGTTTTTTGCTTGATGGTTTCGCGACGCTTGATGATAGCGGGAGCCCTGCCGAAGTAGGCGTCAGCGGGCGTCACGTTGTTCAGGCTCTCGTGGTAGCGCTGGTGATTGTAGTGCTCCACGAACGCTTCGATCTGGGCTTCGAGGTCGCCGGGCAGGAAGTAATGTTCCAACAGGATGCGATTCTTCAAGGTCTGGTGCCAGCGCTCGATCTTGCCCTGCGTTTGCGGATGCAACGGGGCGCCACGGACGTGACTCATCTGCTGGGCCTCGATGTACTCGGCGAGTTCGCCCGCGATGTAACTGGGGCCGTTGTCGGATAGTAGCCGGGGCTTGTGCAGGACCGTGGCGCTGTCGCAGCCCGATGCCTTGAGGGCCAAGTCCAGCGTGTCAGTGACGTCCTCGGCGCGCATGTTGGTGCACAGTTTCCAGGCAATGATGTAGCGCGAGTAGTCGTCGAGCACGGTCGACAGGTACATCCAGCCCCACCCGATGATCTTGAAGTAGGTGAAGTCGGTTTGCCACATCTCATTCGGCCGGGTGGTCTTCGTGTGGAACTGGTCAGCGGCCTTGATCACGGTATAGGCTGGACTGGTGATCAGGTCATGGGCCTTCAACAGGCGGTAAACCGTGGCTTCCGACACGAAATAGCGCTTCTCGTCGGTGAAGCGCACCGCCAGTTCGCGAGGGGAAAGCTCGGTCGCCTCGAGCGCCATCTCGACGATCTGCGCGCGGATATCCTCGGTGATGCGGTTCCACACCCGGCTCGGCGCCGAGGGGCGATCCTCCAGGGCTTCAGGACCGCCCTCAAGGAAGCGGTCATACCAGCGGTAGAACGTCCGGCGAGGAATACCCAGCTTGTCCAGAGTGTGCTTGGCCGGCAGGTGCGACTGCTCGACGATCCTGATAATCTCCAGCTTTTCTGCGGCGGGGTACCTCATTCGTCGTCGCCCCCATCCGCGATCATGCTTTTTTTGAGCAGGCGGTTTTCCAACGTCAGGTCAGCAACGCATTCCTTCAGGGCACGGGCTTCACGGCGCAGATCCTGCACCTCGCCCGTGGTCGCAGAACGGGCGGTATCGCCCGCGAGCCGGCGTTTGCCGGCCTCCATGAACTCTTTCGACCAGGTGTAGTAGAGGCTCTGGGCGATGCCTTCACGCCGACACAGCTCGGCGATGCTGTCCTCGCCGCGCAATCCGTCGAGCACGATGCGGATCTTGTCCTCGGCCGAGAAATGCCGCCGCGTCTGTCGGCGAATGTCTTTCACCACGGCTTCGGCAGAGGCCTTTGCTGGCGATTTTCGCAAGGAGGGTTTGGGCTTCATCTTCGTTCCTTCGTCACTACGACGAAGCCCAAACCCTCCTTAAATCTCAACCCCTAATCTGTGCCATGGGCGCTGACGCCGGACAAGCACAGGAACGGCAGCTTTCTCGGATGGGCCGCTCCAAAGCTGACTGTCGCGAATGTCCAACTTAGCAGTTATCAGCATGGTGCGGCGCACGTGGTATCCGCCTTGACGTGATAAGATCACGTAGGCTTGAAGCGATGACAACGGTCGATCGACCGACCTTAGCCACTTCCAGATCGCCACAGGAAATCATTTGGTAGATTCGTGTTCGGCTCAGTCCGGTCAACCTTACGGCGTCGGAAATTCGCACGCTGATCGGCTCCATCCCACCGGAAGGCGCGCGGACATCAAATTCATGATCCATTGTCACTTCCCCTTCCGCTGCTGCTGAAATCCACGATCTCCTTCCAGAAATGCGCTCAGGATCGCAGGGACCAATTCCGGTACCGGCACCTCAATTCCATAGGTGACTGCATAGGCAGCCGCGTAGTCCTGCAAGCTCAGATGGAGGTCCGGTGTAACTGTTATCGCTAGCTTCACCGGCGTCTTGTCCGGAAGCTTCCCCAGCTTGATCGTGCTCATCGTCCGCTCTCTCCTTTCCAGGGCGCCAGCACCAAATCCTGCCGTACCACAAGGCGCACCGCCGCGCCCGGCCGGATGTCGATAGTGGGCTGGATATCAAGATTGCGCTGGGTGATCTGATCCCCGGCACGCGACACACTGGTCTGCGCGGACTCCCGGATCGCCTGCACCAGATCGCTCTCGCCAGTAATCGAGAGCTCGGTGCCTACGCCCAGAAGCGTTGCAATCGCGACGCCCTTGAGCAGCCGTCCAGTATGGTAGTTCACCCGGTCCGAGAGGCCCGAGTAGCCAGATGGATCAGCCGCCGGCATGTTATCGAGCCGAACCGACCTGCCATCGGGCATTACCAGGCGCTGCCAGATGACCAGTGCCCGGCTCTGCCCATAGGCCACGACGCTGTCGTACTTGCCAATCAGCCTTGCACCCTGTGGAATGAGCAAGGTCTGACCGGATGCGCTGTCGAAAACGTTCTGCGTGACCTGCGCAATCACCATCCCTGGCACATCGGAATTCACGCCCGTGACGAGGCTGGCCGCAATGACGCTGCCGGCCATCAGTATATAGGGCGAGGCAGGCGTTGCCAGACCGTGCGGATTGACATCGCCGCGCTCGTCGAGCTTCTCGGCGAACTGCGTTTTGCGGTCGGCGGTCGCCGAACTCGATGCATCGGCAGCCGCACTCTGTCCCGAACCAATCGAAGGTTCAGGCGCAGTCGCAGCGGCGACGGCCGGTGTGCCCGTTTCCGTACGTGCGCCCTGAATTAGCAGCGACGACTGCCTCGCTGCCTTGAGCTCAGCAGCCTGTCGTTGCCGTGCTTCGTCAACGTGAGAGGTGGCGGGCGCCGCCATACCAGCGCCCGCCAATTGGCGCTGCTGCGCCTTCAGGATCGGTCGTCCAAGATCTCCGGGCAGCGGCGGGCCTAGCTTCGGCACATCCCCATAGCTCTTGGGGAGCCCGGCCAGCGCATCGTCTGAAGGCTTCCGATCCGGCTGGGACATCATGCTGTCTACCGCGACGTGCCCCATGATCCTCGGCTTCAGCGCAATCCACGCCACGCCGACAATGGCGATCGCAGCCAGAACACTCCCGCCGATAATCACTTCCTTGCGGAAGCGGGTAACACGCGGCGTGCGGGCGCGTATTGCCAGCGTCTCGGGATCAAGCTTCGGCGCCGACGTCGGTGCCTCCCCCGGCTCGGCCTGCACCTCCTGCGAGATCGCTACGGGGCGCGGAACCTGTACGGCATCGCCTGCTTCCAGCTCCTCGCTCATCGCCGCACCCTCCCCTCGCCGCCTCGGGCGATGCGGACGACCTGCTGCTTCTTCGTCCCAAGCCGAAGCTCCGCGACGGCAAAGATGCGATCCACCACATAGAAGCGGCCCTTCATGCGGTAGTTGACCAGTTCTGCCGCCCCATCGGCGCCGATCAAGAAGAGCGGTGGAGCTTCATCGACACCAATCGATGCCGGAAACTCAATGAACGCCTGCCTCCCGTCATCGAAAGCCCGCACCGGCCTCCAGGTCGGCGTATCGCCGGTAATCACGTAGCCGAAGTAGAGCTGCTCGACGCCCATCCCTGCTGCGACCGGCTTCGCCGCCTCGGCTGCGGCTTGCGCGGTTTTCACCGCGACGAGTTCATCGAGCGGATAATTCCAAGACAGTGCGGACATGCCCGCGCTTGGCCGGCTCGTCAGCAGCAGATGATAGGTACGCCGATCGGTAGTGATGACGAGATTGGTCGCGAGCCCTGCGCTAAACGGTTTCACCAGCACGTGCGTCCGCTTGTCCTCTCCGCTCCCGCTCGAGGTATCACCGATCACCCAGCGCGCGGTGTCGCCGGCGGCTACGGCAATCAGTCCCTCGCCCGCCTGCAACGCGATATCGGTGATCATCCCGGGCTGGGTATAGGCGTGGTACACCGTGCCATCCGACCAGAGGTAGACCTGGCGGGCATTGACCCAGGCATTCGGAGACGGCTCAACGCTGGATCGGCTCATGCCGCTGGGGGGCAGCTTCGCACGCGCCGGCAAGTCCGCTGGATGGGCGCCCACGACAAAAGCAACCGCGGCCAGTAGCGAAGTCTTCATGGCAGAACCTCCTTGGCTTGTTCGGGATCGAGGAGTGCGGGCGCCTCTGACGCGGCCTGGTTGGCCGCTGGACTTGCTGGTAGAACTGCAGCGGCCGGTGCGGACGTTTCGAGTTCGCGGCTCCAGTCGATGGCGTCGACATAGATGCCCAGTGGGTTCTTGCGCAGCGTCTCACTATCGCGCGGCGCCTGCTGAACGATGGTCAGTATCGCGGTCCAGTGGCTGGTGCCGGCCGCGCTGCCGCGCTCGAACGCGTTCTCGATCCATTTGACCTGGAAGCTCTTGTCCGAGGCCCGAACCACGCTGGTCACCTGGACCGAGACCGTCCGCTCCCCAAGCCCCGTCAGCGCACCTGAGCCTCTCGCGTATTCGCTGAGAAAACGGCTGCCGCGCTGGGTCGAGAAGTCGTAGGCCTCGAGCCAGCCATCGCGCATGACGACAGGGTCGAGCGAGTGCCCGCGGATATGCCCGATGAACTTGGATAGAGCCCAGGCAATCTGCGGATCGGTCGGCTGATAACCGGCCTCGGCTTCACTGACCGCGCGGGGCTCGCCAAGCCTGTCGACCGCAACGACATAGGGCACCACCCGGCTCTGCAGCGACTGCCAGATGAGTCCAGCCGCCATGGCGCAGGACAGGCCGAGGCAACCGAAGGCCATGATCCGCCAGTTCCGGGCCTGGATGATCTGCCCCCTTCTGAGTGGCCCAAAATCTGTTTTAGATTTGGCCACGAAGGAGGACTTGAATGGCGAGGAAGCACAAGCCGGAAGAGATCATCGGCAAGCTGCGTGAAGCGGAGATCGTGCTGGCGCAGGGCGGAACGGTGGCGGATGCGTGTCGCCGGATCGGCGTCACCGAGCAGAGCTACTACCGCTGGCGCAAGGAGTATGGCGGCCTGAAGATGGACCAGGCTCGGCGCATGAAAGAGCTTGAGAAGGAAAACGCTCGGTTGCGGCGGGCGGTGTCAGATCTGACGCTGGACAAGTTGATCCTACAGGAGGCCTCGCGGGGAAACTTCTGAGCCCCGCGCGCCGCAGGCGCTGTATCGATCATATCCGGGGCATGATGCCGGTGTCCGAGCGGCGGGTCTGCCGCGTGCTCGGGCAACATCGATCGACGCAGCGCAAAACGCCGCGTGGGGCGGATGACGAAGCAGCCCTGACCGAGGATATCATCGCGCTTGCCCGGCAGTATGGCCGCTATGGCTATCGCCGGGTGACGGCCTTGCTGCGCGATGCCGGTTGGCATGTGAACCGCAAACGGGTGGAGCGCATCTGGCGCCGTGAAGGGCTCAAGGTGCCGCAGAAGCAACCGAAGCGTGGAAGGCTCTGGCTCAACGACGGATCATGTATCCGCCTGCGACCGGAATATCCGGGCCATGTGTGGTCTTACGACTTCGTCGAGGGACGCACACATGATGGCCGCAAGTTCCGCATCCTGTCGATCATCGACGAGGCCAGCCGCGAGTGCCTCGCCTTACCCATCGCGCGACGGCTGCGCAGCGAGGACGTGCTGGCGACTCTCGCCGAGTTGTTCGTCACACGGGGGCCGCCGGCGCACATACGGTCAGACAATGGCCCTGAATTTATCGCCAATGCCGTGCAGCAATGGCTGGCGAAGATCGGCGTGAAAACGCTCTACATTACACCCGGCAGCCCATGGGAAAATGGCTACTGTGAGTCCTTCAACGGCTCGATGCGTGATGAGCTCTTGAACGGGGAGATCTTCTACACCTTGGCCGAGGCGAAGATCCTGATCGAGGCCTGGCGGCGGCACTACAACACCGTCAGGCCTCATAGTTCGCTGGGGTATCGACCGCCGGCCCCGGAGACGGCGACGGCGCCATGGCTGCCCTCCGGTTCCGCTACGCTGCACCTACGGCCAGCCATGGCGCCGGAGGCAATCTTACACTAACAAACAACCCGGACCACTCGGTGGGGGCCGGTCACGCCGCAGAATTCGAAAGTTCAAGCTATGGCGTGCGGTTCAACGCTTGCGCGTCGGCTCCGTCCTATGCGCTTTACGGCATCCTTCGGCCTCGACCGAAAAAGAAGCCAAGGACCAGGATCACGACTGCAACAAGCAGGAAGACCTTGGCAAGGCTGGCGGAAAGACCTGCTACACCGCCAAATCCCAGAAGCGCTGCAATGAGTGCAACAACGGCAAAAATGATGGCCCAGCGAAACATGAGGCCTCTCCCTAGATAAAAACGCTGCATCGACCTTTTCGAGCAGCCCTGTTCTAAAACATGCGACCTTTCCCGATGTTCCGCGATAAGCTGGAACGGCCGGCTACGAGGCACTTGAACCTGTAGGCTTTCTGGCTTCGTTGGGCGCCATACCAAACCCGTCATGCTCGGCGCGCAACTCTCACAAGGCAGTCGGTGCCGACTCTGCGGCCGATCTACGCTTCTGATTATTTGATTGTCCTGAGGAACGAAGCATAGGAAGCCTAACAGCCTGGCGCAGCGATCCAACACATTGACACGGCAACCGCGCATGACGGGATCAAATCTTCGGCAGCGCGCATTTCATGCATTCACGACTCAGCATGAAAGCCGATCATGATCCGTTCAATCCTCATCGGTCTTGTGGCCGGACAGCGTGGAATATCGCCGCTAGCCTCGATCGCTCTTGCAACGCGCCGCGGTGCTATTCCGTCGGCCCTTCCCCTGCAGGCGCTTCTAAAAAATCCTATTGTTGCAGCAGGAGCAGCGGCCTTGGCTGCTGCAGAGATGGCCGGCGACAAGATGAAATCAGCGCCGGATCGCATCGTGCCGATAGGATTGGCCGTGCGTTCAGTGACTTCCGCATATGCCGGGGCTGCGCTTGCCCCCCGCGGAAGCCGCACGGCAGGTGCGATCGTAGCGTCGGCGACCGCACTGGTGTCTTCGTACATTGGCTGGCGCCTGCGGTGCGCGGCAATGCGGCGCTATGGCCAGACGTCCACCGGATTTGTCGAAGATGCCATGGTCCTTGGTTCCGGCATTCTCGTGGCGAACCCCGATCTGATCGCGGGATCGGAGACCGGCGGCTTCCAGACTCCACGGGTTCGAAATGCCTGAACCTAACCTTTGCGATTAATGCCAGAGGATCATCCGAGATTTATTTCAGGAGAGGAATAATGAGCCCAGACAACGAAAGAATAGAGGTTCCAAAAGAGGATGTCCGTGCTGGAACTACCCCCGGTGTCGTCCGGTATGTGCTACTTATCAGCTTGATCCTGGTAGTCGCTTCATTGTCAGTAATCTGGATCGTACGCGCCGTTCAAGCGCCCAAGGATACAGGCGGTGTCAGCGATACCCGCCAAGCGATAGAACAGGGTTACGCGGCGCCGCAAGATCAACCCGGGATGCAAAGCCCAGCGCCGCCGGCACGCTGAACCGATCTGCGATTTTGCCCGAGAGCCAGACGGTTTCGTCGCTTTGAGACGGCGATCGAAACCCTTATATCGTATCAGCCTCCGGACCGCTTGCGTCGCGTCTCCCAACCTTTCTTGGCTGCCGCGGATCGATCGGCATGGCTCTGCGATTTTCCGCCAATGCGACCTCCCTTCTTGGACGCCGCGTGGTTTTCCGTCTTTCCCCGGCCCGATCCGGATTTTTTACCGCCGCCGGACTCCTTATTGACCGTTGCCCAAGCCCGTCGTTCGGCCTCTTTATGGCCGACACCACGGTCTTCGTAGCCTTCTTCGATATGTTCGGCTTTGCGCTTTTGCTTATCCGTGTAGCTGGATTTGTCACCTCGCGGCACAGTCTCTCTCCTTTCACAAACCTTCTTATACGACCTCGAGTTGGCGGCCGCGATTTCGCCTCAAGCGGCTTCGTCAGCAGCTTCGACACACCGAACTGCCAAAACGGCAAAGCGTCGGGCCTGTACCCGCAGCTGAGCGCCCAGGTGGAACCGGATCAGGATGTTGCCTTCCACCAAACCCGGCCGAATTCCCTTCTCACCGCCATCATCTTTTTCGGCCGACTTCCCGAATATTTCCCGGCGGAGCCGATCCATCCTTGGCTCTACGCGCGTTCTCGTCCTTTTTGTTCGGTGCCGTCGCTGGTGCCGGCGGATCACCCTCGACGGCCGGAGTTCGGATCATCTCGTTCTCGACCTCATGGTTCTTGGGCCACGATCGGCTTTCGCTCATGATGCATCTCCTTCAAAGCGTGACGCTCGGCACCTGCATGTTTGTCCTAAACAAGGGTCGGCCGTTTATCGTTCCTCGCCGAAACAGCTCTGCATTCTCCGGTGACACAATTGCTGTGTCCTGCGGAACGGGAAATGCTTCGCGTCAGTTGTAGCGATACGAGGGTAAGCGAGGAGACCGTCATGGCAGATACAAAAAGCACCTATCCTCCGATCCGCGACACGTCTGGTCATGACCATGAACGCGCCGCGCCCGGCCAGGATACCCAAGGTACCGGCGGCGTCGGAGCCCGGCCGACCGATAACCACGGCGGCAGAGCGGCGAAGGATATTCCACTCAACACCCGAACCGGTGTTCAAGCGGGAAGCCCCCGCGGCAAACCCAGCCAATAGGGATAGTTTTCAGGAAATCGGTGGGCGACGGCCGCGCGAGAGTCGCTGCCTCCGGAAAAATGGCCGGAACGCCGGCATACGCAGGTGGTTGCGCCAATCAGCCGGACGGAAATGAGAACAATCGGCAAGGTCTCGGTTTCTCGACCGTCGATGCTATCGGCTTATTGGACCCAGCATTGTCAATAATATCGGTCGGATTTTCCGCCGCAGATCAGGAGAGGCCAGTCCTGTGAAAATCGCGACCTACAACGTCAATGGCATCAACGGACGGCTTCCGGTGCTTTTGCGCTGGCTTGAACTCGCCGAACCGGACATCGTTTGCCTGCAGGAATTGAAGGCGCCGCAGGACAAGTTTCCCGAGGCCGCGATTGGGGCAGCGGGCTACCAAGCCATCTGGCATGGACAGAGCCGTTGGAACGGAGTGGCAATCCTCAGCAAAGTCGGCGAAATCCACGAGACCCGCCGCGGGCTTCCTGGCGATCCTGAGGATACGCAGAGCCGCTACATCGAAGCGGCGATCAACGGCATGCTCATTGCTGGGCTATACCTCCCCAATGGCAATCCGAGGCCGAGCGCCAAGTTTGAATTCAAACTGAAATGGTTTGAGCGATTACGGGATCGTCTTGCCGAACTTGTCGCGCTGGAAGCTCCGGTGATCGTTGCGGGCGACTTCAACGTCATGCCAACGGATCGCGACGTCCATGCGCCCGAGCGCTGGCGCGACGATGCGCTTTTCGCGCCGGAGGTGAAGGCGGCTTACGCCGGCCTTCTCCAGCAAGGATGGACCGATGCGTTGCGGCATCTCCATCCGCACGAGACCGTTTACACGTTCTGGAAATACTGGCGCGGCGCCTTCGAGCGCGATGCCGGCCTCAGGATCGATCACGTCCTTCTCAACCCGGTGGCATCCAGGCTCCTGGTGGCTGCCGAGGTCGACCGGCGCGCCCGCGGCTGGGAAAAGACTAGCGATCATGCGCCTGTCTGGGTCGAGCTTAGCAATGAACCGGTTCGCAAGTCTCGGCGCAAAGCATAGGAGCATGGTATGATCCCGGAGAAATTCCTGCTCGATGCAAATGACTGGGTGCCCAACAATCAACGCCTGCCGGTGCTCATTTATCGAAACGTAGAAAGCGGCGAGGCGGAGCAGATTGCCGAAGCCTTCGAGAAACGCTTCGCAGAGCATGGCTGGCCGCCAAAATGGCGCGATACGATATTCGATTATCATCACTATCACTCTACCGCTCATGAGGCATTGGGCGTCTCGCGCGGCCGCGCCTCGCTGATGCTGGGTGGGAGCGGCGCCCTGATCGTGAGCGTCAAAGCGGGCGATGCACTCGTGCTACCGGTCGGCACCGGCCATTGCCTCATTGAGGCCAGCGAAGATTTCCTCGTGGTGGGCGCCTACCCCCGAGGGGCAGGTTTGGGACATTTGCCAGGATTCGCCATCCAAGGAGGCATTCGAGCGTATCCAGACCATGACGGCAGCCAAGCAAGATCCCGTTTCTGGGCGATGATCGCGAAGCGGCGCGAACAGGATTCGTCCGGCTTCACGCTTCGACCTCCACTCGTCCCAAAAAGCAAAAGCTCCGTGGCCTTTCGTATTCGGACAGCAGTTGAGGAAGGAATATTCGGGGAACGAACCCGTCAACGGCGCACTTACTATGGCAAGCCCCGAAAACGGAGGATTCCATGGCAGAAGAGTTCACCGACGCAATCGCGCTGTTGAAGTCCGACCACCGGAAGGTCGAAGACCTGTTCCAAAAGTTCGGAGCCGCGCGCACGTCTTCCCAGAAGAAATCGCTTGCGCACGAGATTTGTGTCGAGCTCAAGATCCATACGGCCATCGAAGAAGAGATCTTTTACCCGAGCTTTCGAGGAAAAATCGAGGACGACACACTCGACGAAGCCTATGTCGAACACGACGGCGCCAAGATTCTAATCAACGACATCGAGGCAGCCTCGCCGGAGGACAATTTCTTCGCAGCAAAGGTCAAAGTGCTGTCCGAAGAAATAAAGCATCACGTCCACGAGGAGGAAATGCCCTCTGAGGGGATGTTCGCGCAGTGCCGTAAGGCAGACGTAGATCTCGTCGAGCTGCGCGACCGGATGCTGGCTCGCAAGAAAGAACTGGTTGCCGCAGCGAGTGGCGGTAGGCTGCCCGCAGCAAAGCCGACAGCGGTCAATCTTATCGCTGCCTAAGAAGGCGGGCGGCCAGCCGATCGTCGGTCCGGACAGACGCGAGGATTATCTCTTAAAGGCATCGCAAATCGATGAGCACTTCAGACAAACCAAGCGTCCGAAGACTGGGCCGTGCCGGCATCTTTGTCGTCGTGGTTATTCTCGGGGTTATCGTGCTGGTATTCGCCGGACGAAATGTTTGGCATGCTGAAAAGCTGGATCAAGAGCAGGAAACCGGGGTCAAAGAGCAGAGCGGCCTCAATTAATCCCAGTAGGCTTCCGGCATTGCCCATGTCTGAGGCGAGAGTGAGCGGCGTACTGGAAGCTACCTCGCCGGATGGCCGCCGCGCGGCTGGTTGTCCATCTGTTGGATGAGAGCCTGCGAACCCATCCCGCGGCCCGGGTGCTCGAAACGCGAACGATGAGGAGAGATAAGATGGCGCGCTTCGGCTACAAGCTAATGAGCGAAGAACACGGACCGAAGGGCTTGATCGAGAATGCCATAGCGGCCGAACGCGCGGGCTTCGACTTTGTCTCGATCTCCGACCATTACCATCCATGGCTCTTCGCTCAGGGTCATTCCTCCTTCGCCTGGAGCGTGCTTGGAGCAATCGCACACGCAACCTCGAAGATCGACATAACGACAGGCTTGACCTGCCCGATCATCCGCTATCACCCGGCAATCATCGCGCAAGCCGCCGCGACGATTGCGGTCATGAGCGACAACCGCTTCTCACTGGCAGTCGGTGCCGGCGAACGGCTCAACGAGCATGTGACGGGAAATCTGTGGCCCTCCATCCCGGAGCGCCATGCCATGCTGGAAGAGGCCATCGATATTTTTCGGCTGCTGTGGTCAGATGGGGCTCACAGCTTTCAGGGCGCATTTTTCACGCTGGATCATGCCCAGATCTTCGACCTTCCGAGCGAGCCGATCCCTGTTATCCTGGGAGTGAGCGGCCCGGCGTCGCTCGAACTGGCAAGATCCAAGGCGGACGGCATCATGACAACCGATCCTAAGGCGGCAATTGCCAATAGCTCTCCCGAGGGTCCGAGATACGTCGAAGTCGCTCTCGCTTATGCGCACAGTGAGGAAGAGGGCCGCAAGATTGCACACGAGCGCTTTCGCTTTTCGGCGTTCGACTGGTCGGTCAACAGCGAGATCCCGACGGTGGAGGGCTTCGAAGCAGCGACGAAATTCGTGCGCCCCGACGACCTTGCCGACAAGATCACTGCCGGCCCCGACGCCGACAAGCATCTTGAAACTATAAGCAAGGCCATCGATGCTGGCTTCGATCACATCGTGCTGACCGGAATTGGGCCGGACCAGGCTGGCTTCCAGCGCTTTTTCGAGGAAAGTCTGCGTCCCCGGCTGGGTGGATAAGCGGTTCCGCACCAGCGGCGATTGCAGCGTAAGCAGCGGCGGAGGTTGCAGTTAGAGGATGAACGACATGACGGATAAAAAGGAAAAAGAACTCGCGCAGGGGCTCGGCTCAATCGTCAAGGGCTACGCCAAGAGACTCGCAGGAGAAATCGCTCCGCGCCCCGACCTTGTGGTGGAAGGCGAAAAGGAACAGACCGAGGGCCTGCGCCATATCCGCGAGGCGAAACAGAAAACACAGGAGCGGAAGGCGGATTGAAATTAGGAGGCCAGGACGCAATGTCCATTTCCTCCTCGATATGTCACCCACCGGGCCCGGGGAAATGCTGCAAATGCGCGGCGCTCTTGATCATCGAGGCCTACCGGCAACTTGGCGCTTTGGCCTTAGGTGCCAAGTAACTTGGCGGATGATCAGGCTCCGGTTCGTGCGCCAACGATGAGGTATCGCCATACGCCAACCGCGTTGATTGCGAGCAGGACCAGGTTCTGCCAGCCAATGCCCTCGCTGTCCGGATTTAGGAAGCCCCAGGCGATAAGGGCAAGTGAACTGGAGACAAAGATGACCATTGCCCGCCCGGTCCACAGCCTGCCCAGATTGAGCGATACAAGCAGCGATGCGACTACGGCAGCGCCCGCGCCGTAGTATTGAAGCGCATCTCTCAACCAATCGGGCATCTCAAGCCTTTCCACGCGGAACGAGGCTGATCTTGCCGCCGCGCTCTGATGTGGCGAGTCCCACGTTTTCGACATGCGCGACCTGTTCCATCCGCGGGCCTCCCATCAGATCGGCTGTGCTGACGCCATGGCGTTTCATGACTTCGGCGTCGAACGGCCTTTGACAAAGCTCGCCAATTCCACGGGTTCCCCTAAGAGCCTCCCTTTCAAGGCGCAGGGGATGCACCGCCTCAGCCTTGAGCACGGCGCACATCGCCCCCCCAAGCGGCGTGACAGCTCGCCCCTTGAGGAGCGAACTGTCACAGGCGGTATCAAATTCTCCGCTTGGGTGAGTCAATCAATAGCGAGGCGAGAGCCCGTATCGCACCCTCTCCTGTTCGACCTCCTCAGGCGTGTAAGCTGGCGCATTCTCGTCGAATCGAGTCCAACCATTGTCCCGGTAGCTGGCTCCGCGCGCAGCGATATCGACGGAACCGACAGTATCGACTGCAGCATTGGCGCGATCGACTTCGGCATCGTCAACCTTTGCACTGAGCAGCACTCCGCCCCGGCGCACGCCTTCGGAATAGACCTGCGCCTCCTCGTCGGTGTGTCCGGCGTGCGTGAGTGCACCGACGATTCCTCCAGCTGCTGCGCCGCCGACTGCGCCAACGCCTGCACCGACCGCAGCAGCGGCCAGCCATCCGGCAGCAACGATCGGACCGAGGCCAGGAATGGCCAACATCCCCAATCCAGCAAGAACGCCGCCAGCACCACCCAGCACGGCGCCGGCGGAGGTGCCTGCAGCGACTGCGCCGCCCTCGCTCACACCCTCACGGATATGTTCTCCATGAGCATTGTTGGCGATAACGCTGATGTCGTCGCGGGGCACGCCAATGCTTTCAAGCTCGCGAATTGCCTCTGCGGCATCCGCATAATTGTCAAAGAGACGAGTGATTGTCTTTGTCATGATCTTTCTCCGCGCTGGGGGGGGTCAGTGGACGGTGACATTGCCCTTGTAATCGAGTGCAACCGTCACGGGCTTGCCGTGCCGCATGGCCTTCCCCTGCCAGACGCCATTCTCGTTTTGTGTAAGCGTGCCGATGTTCGTGTAGCCGGCCTTGGCAATCCGGCCTCGTGCCTGATCCTCTGTGAAGGAGTTGTGCCCCTTCGCAGCGTTTCGCGTGGTGGCTACAGTGGGGTCCTTAACCGCCGGGTTGTGCGACTGCGCGTAGGCAGCAGAAGACCCCAGCGCGGCAGCAAGTGCCGCGCCAATTACAATTTTCATGATGTTTCTCCTCTCTGCTGACCTAACGAATCCGCGCGTTGTTGGTTGCCCGGAGAGGTCGCTGCGGAGAAACGTTTGCCGTTTCATCGGTTTTTCCTGCAGAGGTTCAGACCATTGGCAAGGACCGACTATGAATCAGTTATTTACAAGGATCGCAACGGCGATCGCGGGCGCGGCCGGGAAGCCGATCACGTTTGCCTTGGCCTTGTTGCTGATAGTCGTTTGGGGGGTCTCCGGCTGATCTGCCCCCTTCTGAGTGGCCCAAAATCTGTTTTAGATTTGGCCACGAAGGAGGACTTGAATGGCGAGGAAGCACAAGCCGGAAGAGATCATCGGCAAGCTGCGTGAAGCGGAGATCGTGCTGGCGCAGGGCGGAACGGTGGCGGATGCGTGTCGCCGGATCGGCGTCACCGAGCAGAGCTACTACCGCTGGCGCAAGGAGTATGGCGGCCTGAAGATGGACCAGGCTCGGCGCATGAAAGAGCTTGAGAAGGAAAACGCCCGGTTGCGGCGGGCGGTGTCAGATCTGACGCTGGACAAGTTGATCCTACGGAGGCCTCGCGGGGAAACTTCTGAGCCCCGCGCGCCGCAGGCGCTGTATCGATCATATCCGGGGCATGATGCCGGTGTCCGAGCGGCGGGTCTGCCGCGTGCTCGGTCAACATCGATCGACGCAGCGCAAAACGCCGCGTGGGGCGGATGACGAAGCAGCCCTGACCGAGGATATCATCGCGCTTGCCCGGCAGTATGGCCGCTATGGCTATCGCCGGGTGACGGCCTTGCTGCGCGATGCCGGTTGGCATGTGAACCGCAAACGGGTGGAGCGCATCTGGCGCCGTGAAGGGCTCAAGGTGCCGCAGAAGCAACCGAAGCGTGGAAGGCTCTGGCTGAACGACGGATCATGTATCCGCCTGCGGCCGGAATATCCGGGCCATGTGTGGTCTTACGACTTCGTCGAGGGACGCACACATGATGGCCGCAAGTTCCGCATCCTGTCGATCATCGACGAGGCCAGCCGCGAGTGCCTCGCCTTACCCATCGCGCGACGGCTGCGCAGCGAGGACGTGCTGGCGGCTCTCGCCGAGTTGTTCGTCACACGGGGGCCGCCGGCGCACATACGGTCAGACAATGGCCCTGAATTTATCGCCAATGCCGTGCAGCAATGGCTGGCGAAGATCGGCGTGAAGACGCTCTACATTACACCCGGCAGCCCATGGGAAAATGGCTACTGTGAGTCCTTCAACGGCTCGATGCGTGATGAGCTCTTGAACGGGGAGATCTTCTACACCTTGGCCGAGGCGAAGATCCTGATCGAGGCCTGGCGGCGGCACTACAACACCGTCAGGCCTCATAGTTCGCTGGGGTATCGACCGCCGGCCCCGGAGACGGCGACGGCGCCATGGCTGCCCTCCGGTTCCGCTACGCTGCACCTACGGCCAGCCATGGCGCCGGAGGCAATCTTACACTAACAAACAACCCGGACCACTCGGTGGGGGCCGGTCAGTCTCTCCTGTGCCGTTCCGGCAGGAGAAAGACGCGCGACTATGCCGAATGGTTGGCTACGAGATCAGCGGAAATCCCGCGATTTTTGCAGAGGGTTCGGCATAACCTCGGGCTCGGCATAAATCCCTTTATGCCGAACTCGGCATAAAGGATCCAGAATGTTGCGGGCGGCAGGATGCTTCTCGACCGGATCGCGCGGATCGGGCCCGCCGCCATTCTTCGCCCCATCGCCGCGCCCGAGAGGCAGCGGGAACGCGTCGTGAGTGCCGCCGCGCTCGCGCCCCACGGCAGATAGCAGCGGTGTCAGATCGACCAGCGTCTTAGCGATGACGTGGATCACGTCTCCCTCTCGCTGAACCACGCCCTCGACGCCCAGCATCCTCGCACCCATGACGATCCGGCGGTTCTCCTCGAACATGCGCGGCCAGACGATGAGGTTGGCGATGCCCGTCTCGTCCTCGATAGTGATGAAGAGCACGCCCTTGGCAGAGCCTGGCCGCTGGCGCACCAGTACGAGACCTGCAAGCGAGATACGGCGCCCATCGCGAATGCTCTCGAGCGAGCGGCAGGGCGCGATCTTCCTGGCGTCGAGGTCCTCTCGGAGAAACGCCACTGGATGGCGCCTGAGCGTCAGGCCAACGTGGCCGTAGTCCTCGACCACCTCCCTGCCCTCGGTCATCGCACGCAGCAGAACCGGCTGCTCGACGATCTCATGGATGAAACCGTCGCCGCGCGCCTCCGCGGCAGCGAAGAGCGGCAATTGCTCATCGCGCAGCGCCTTGATCGCCCACAGCGCTTCGCGCCTAGCGAGCCGAAGCGATGGGCGAAAGGCATCAGCCTCGGCGAGTTTGCCGAGAGCGGCCGCTGGAACATCGGCCCGGCGCCACAGCTCTTCGACGCTGATGTAAGGCTGATCCGCTCGCGCGGCGACAATCCTTGCCACATCTGCCTCTGCGAGCCCACGCACCATCCGCATGCCGAGGCGCATGGCGAAGCGATCGTCCTCGCCGCTGCTCGCGGTGGGTTCGAGCGTGCAATCCCAACGCGAGGCATTGATGCAGACCGGCCGCACTTCGACCCCGTGCGCCTTGGCATCCGCCACGATCTGCGCCGGAGCATAGAAGCCCATAGGCTGGGCATTGAGCAGGCTGGCGCAGAAGACATCGGGATGCCAGCACTTGAGCCAACAGGATGCATAGGCAATCAGCGCGAAGCTCGCGGCATGGCTCTCGGGAAAGCCATAGCTGCCGAAGCCCTCAAGCTGGCCAAAGGTCTTCTCGGCGAACTCGGCGGTGTAGCCGCGCTCGGTCATGCCGGTGACGAGCTTCTCCTTGAATTTCGAGACGCCGCCGGTGAACTTGAATGTCGCCATGGCGCGCCGCAGCTGGTCAGCCTCGGTCGGGGTAAAGCCCGCGCACTCGATCGCGACCCGCATGGCCTGCTCCTGGAACAGCGGGACGCCCAAAGTCTTGCCGAGGACCTTTTCGAGTTCGGGCTTGGGGTAATGGATCGGTTCCTTGCCGGCACGCCGGCGCAGATAGGGATGGACCATGTCGCCCTGGATCGGCCCGGGCCGGACGATCGCGACCTCGATGACGAGATCGTAGAACGTGCGCGGCTTGATGTGCGGCAGCATCGCCATCTGCGCGCGGCTTTCGATCTGGAAGGCGCCGAGCGTATCGGCTGCGCGGATCATGGCGTGCGTGGGTCCTCGGGCGGGATGGTGCTGAGATCCATCTCGATGCCCTTGTGCTGGCTGAGGAAATTGAACCCACGCTTCATGGCGGTCAGCATGCCGAGGGCCAGGCAATCGACCTTCATGAACTTCAGGATGTCGATATCGTCCTTGTCCCATTCGATGACCTGACGGTCCGGCATGGCCGCCGGCTCAATCGGAACCAGTTCGTCGAGCCGGTCATGGGTAAGCACGAAGCCGCCCGGATGCTGCGACAGGTGCCGGGGCGTCCCGATCAGCTCGCGCGCAAGGTCGATGGCAAGCCGCAGCCGCCGATCACCGAGATTGAGGTTCAATTCCTTGACGTGGCGGTCCTCGACGCCGTCTTCGCTCCAGCCCCACATCTGACCGGACAGCGACTTGATGAGGTCTTCGGAGAGGCCGAGCGCCTTCCCGACATCGCGGATGGCGCCCTTGGCGCGGTAGCGGATGACCGTGGAGCAAAGCGCTGCGTGATTACGCCCATAAGTCTCGAAAACCCACTGCATGACGATTTCGCGCCGCTCGTGCTCGAAGTCGACGTCGATGTCGGGCGGCTCCTTGCGCTCCTGGCTGATGAAGCGCTCGAATAGCAGATCGGAGCGCGCAGGATCGATCGAGGTAATGCCAAGCACATAGCAGACCGCGCTGTTGGCCGCCGAACCTCTGCCCTGGCACAGGATTTCACGGCTGCGCGCGAAGCGGACGATCGAATTGACCGTCAGGAAGTACGGGGCATAACCAAGCTCGCCGATGAGCGAGAGTTCGTGCCGTAGCAGCCGCGCCACCTCGTCCGGGAGGCCTTCGGGATAGCGCTCTGCGGCCGCTTCCCAGGTCAGCTTTTCGAGGACTTGCTGCGAGGTCAGGCCGGGGATCGCGGTTTCCTCGGGGTATTGGTAGCGCAGTTCGCCCAGCGAGAAGCGGCAGCGCTCGGCGATCTCGATGGTGCGCGCCAGTGCCGCTTCATAGCGGCCATGGAGCCGGTACATCTCGGCAGGCGGCATGAGGAAACGGTCGGCATTGGTTTCGCGCCGCGCGCCGAGTTCGTCGATCGTGCAGCGATGGCGAATGCAGGTCATAACCTCCTGCAGTACGCGGCGATGGGGATGATGGTAGAGGACATCGTCGGTGACGACGGTCGCCACTTGGTGCCGTGCGGCCAGGTTGGACAGGGCGTGAAGCCGCATCTGGTCGCCGGGCCGGCGATGCAGCGTCAGGGCGAGATAGCACCGGCCCGAGAAGATCCGTTCGAAGCGGCCAATGACACCCTCGGCGTCCTGAACTTCGCCCGGCAGCAGGATCGCCAGCAGCCCTTCGGCATGGTCCGCCACATCGTCCCAGCCGATCAGGCACTTGCCCTTCCCGCCCCGCTGCTTGCCCCGGCTGAGGAGGCGGCAAAGGCGGGCATAGCCAGCCCGGCCCATGGGATAGACGAGGAGTGAGTGCCCTTCGGTGAGGTCGAGCCGGCAACCGACGATGAGGCGGACGCCCGTCGATCGCGCGGCATCGTAGGCGCGCACGATCCCGGCGAGGCTGTTGCGGTCGGTGATGGCGAGCGCCTCAAGCCCGTGCGCCGCTGCCGTGGCAAACAGTTCCTCGCAACTCGAAGCCCCGCGCAGGAACGAGAAATGCGAGGCGCATTGGAGTTCGGCATAGCGCATGGCTGTTTAGCCCTTCAGCAAGGCTTTCTCAGGCGAGCCCATCCGCAAACAGGGGCAGCGCGGCGCCCGCTTCCTGTTGCTCGAAGCCCGATACCGTCACGCCGACAAGGCGTACGCCCTTTTCGGTCGGCAGCACCTGGCGAACGAGTGCGAGGCTTGCTTCGCGCAGCTGCGCATGACTGCGCACGGTCGCCGGAAAAGTCTTGCTGCGCGTGATCTGCTGGAAGTCGGCGTATTTGACCTTCACGGTCACCGTCCGACCGAAGGACTGCGCCCGTTCGCACCAGGTCCAGACATCGTCGGCCTGGCCCAGCACGCCGGCCTCGATCTCCGTATCTGCGACCAGATCACGCTCGAACGTCGTCTCGCTGCCTGACGACTTGCGTTCCCGATCCGGATTGACCGGTCGCTCATCGATGCCGCGCGCAATCTGGTAGTACCATTCGGCCGAGCTACCGAAATGCTCTTGCAGGAAGGCGAGCGTCTTGGCGCGCAGATCGGCGCCGGTCTCAATGCCAAGCGCCTCCATCTTGCGCGCGGTGACGGGGCCCACGCCGTAGAAGCGCTTCACCGGCAGGCTCTCTACCCAGGCGCCGCCCATATCGGGCGTTACGGCGAACTGGCCGTTGGGTTTCTTCTGATCGGAGGCAAGTTTGGCGAGGAACTTGTTGTAGGAAATGCCGGCAGACGCCGTGAGGCCCGTTTCCTCCAGGATCCGCGCACGGATTTCCTTGGCGGTCAGCCAGGCGGTGGCAATCGCCTGACGATTGGGGGTCACATCGAGATAGGCCTCGTCGAGCGAGAGCGGCTGAATGAGATCGGTGTAATCGGCGAAGATCGCATGGATCTGCCGCGAGACCTCCTTATACACATTGAAGCGCGGCGGCACGAAGATGAGGTCAGGGCAGCGCCTCTTCGCCGTGACTGAAGGCAGAGCCGAGCGCACACCGAAGACACGAGCCTCATAGCTTGCCGCCGCTACCACACCGCGTGCGGCCGGATAGCCGACAGCCACCGGCTTGCCCCTCAGCGCCGGATCGTCGCGTTGCTCGACCGACGCAAAGAAGGCGTCCATGTCGACGTGGATGATCTTTCTGGGCGGAGACTCGGCCATTCCTCGCTGTTAGCACGAATGGAACATTTAGGGAACATTCCCGATATTCGCGCCGTGCCGCACCCAAGCACTGCGTCTTATGCCGATTTTATAAAACGCAATCAGATTGGGCAACACTGGTTGCACTCCTTGCATTTGATCGGAAGATCGTTCGCCCACATATGGCGGGGGCCTTTCAGGCATCCTCTCCCAAAGACTTTCCAAGCCGGCCCTCGTGGCCGGCTTTTTTTCGTCCTGTACGCTTTGCTGCCCCAATATTCTGCCCGCAAACAGCCGGATCAGGCAGCCTCGGATTGCTTTCGTTTTGGAATGCCGACAACGCCGTTTACGAGCCACGCGGCCAGTCGCCAGAACACTTCGAGTCCGGCTATAACGGCTAAAGCGGCACCGAGCGTATCCAGAATCCGCTCCCGCCAGATAACATATGCCTGCTTCTCTGCGATCACGGCAGCCTGTCGATCGACGTCGGAGGTTGGATCGAAACCGGCTGCCATTCCTTGGGCATACCGCGTGGCCTCGTCCTTGGGCCAGCCGGTCCACCCGCTCCCCTCCTCGCTGACCGGGATCAGCATTTCGCCTTGATCGGACACACGCGCTTTCAGACAGAGCCGCCCAAGAATGGGGACGCCGCCGGCAATTCGGTGAATGTCATCAAATTCATTTGTTCCGGGATGCTTACTGCTAAGTGAGGCGGGGTCGGCCTCGCAGTTCAAATGGTCGTCGATTTGCCAAGGGCTGTTCGGGCCATCGATCGCGAAGCCGACAACCACGTCGGGCTGGAAGTTGACGAGAACCGTCGCTGCAACACCCGCCGCGCCAAATTGCAGCAAACGTACGACACGAGAACCCCACTTGTACCACCTAGCTTGCATGTTTCCCCCGAAAAACGCCTGATCCGCCGCGCCCGATTGTCGTACGCGGTACAACATACGACCTAAAACAAAACGAAAAACTGCTGTTATCTCAATGCAATCCCCCCATCGAGGATGGCTTACTGCAGGCCATTAGTCGCTTGATATCGGCATTTCCCCCGCGTTTCTCAGGCAAAGATTCCATGCAGGAACCAGTCCTGCCTGCCGGTGGCGGCATCCATCCCGTCGCCCTGCCGGAAGACCCAGTAGCGTGCGCCTGTCTCGTCCTCGACGAGGAAATAGTCGCGCACGCTTAGCCATTCCGCTTCGCTCAAATGCCATTCGCCATAAATGCGCTCGGGCCCGTCGGCTCGCTTCACACGCCGACGCACGCCGCGCCACACAAAATGAACCGGCGGATGGTCGGGTAGAAGCGCCATTGTCTCGATCGCCTCGGGTCTTGCAAACAAGCGCACCGGACGCGGCCAGCGCTCAGGCCAGCGCAGCAACGTCGGATCCGCCATCGGCGCAATGCGCATCACCGAACGCTCGGGAATATGGCTCTCGCGCGCGGCGACACGGAACAACCGCTCCTCGCCAACCCGATTGCCGAGGATATCGACGAGCGCGGATACGTCGGGAACGGGTTTGTCGCCGAGACTCGACATGGTCCGCAGGCCCAGCGGCTCGATCACCGGCGCAGCCAGGACCATGCGCTCGATGCCATAGCCGGGATCGACGGTTTCAATCCTATCGCACAGCAGCCGGGCTAGCTGCTTCTTCTCGCGGCTCGCCTTGGCAAGGCCGGCGCGGATGGCCTGGACGGCATTGTCGACGCGGTGAAAGCGAAGATCGAGCCGGCGCGCGCCTAACCCCGCCTCCTCCAGCACCTGGCAGAGCGCCTCGACCAGTTTGCGGGTGTAACGCGCGATCGTCTCCGGGGCCCCGATCGGTTCAGCAAAGCGGCGCTCGACCTCGATCTGTTTCGGCGCCTCGACCGGCTCGAAAGGTTCGGACAGCCTCCCATAAATCTGGTCGAGCCGCCGGCCGGGATCGGAACCGAACCGCAAGGCGAGCGAGGCACGCGGCATTGCCTCCAGTTCGGCGATTGCCTCAATGCCCAGCGCGGCGAGGATTTCGATGGCCTTGGCCTCCAGGCGAAGGGCCGCAAGCGGCAGGCGCGCAACTGCTTCGACAAGGTCTGCGGGATCGACGACGGCAAGTCCTTCGGGGCGCAACATCTCGCCCCCGAACCGGACAAGTGCATGCGCAGCCCCGTAGGTCGGCGCGCAGACGGCGCGCGCGGCGGTCTCCACTTCCGCGAGCCGGCGCAGCATGTCGGCAAGCAGTCCCTCGGTCCGGCCGTAGCTATGGGTTGCCCCGGTCACGTCGAGCATCAACCCATCAGGCGCATCGAGCGCAATGAGCGGCGAGTATTTGCGCAGCGACCAGACCGCGAGGCGCTCCAGCGCCTCTTCATCGGCTGGAGGGTCGGCATCCATGAGCAGCAAATCGGACACCAGCGCCTGCGCCTGGGTCACCGCCATGCCTACGTGCAGGCCAAGCGCGCGCGCAGGCATGCTTGCTGCTGTCAGCACGCGGCGCCGCCCTTCCATGCCTGCCAAGACCAGCGGCGCGTCAGGCGGCGGTGCTTGCCGCCCAAGCCTGCGCCGCAGCCGGTCGATCGGCCAGGTCGGCAGGAAGAGCGAGACGACCTGTCTCATCACAGGATTCCAGAAGAAAATCGGCGCTCTCGCCAGCCCGGCACCGGATGAGCTCGACGAACCAGCGCGACCGCCCGACGCCGGGCACCGGCAAGATTTCCGACGGGACCGCCGTCACTCGCCAGCGCGTCGCCGCCGCCGTCGGCTGCCCGAAATCGGCCGCATCCTCGTGCCTCCGCCAACGGCGCAGCGCGATCCCGATCGCGCCGCTGGTTTCCGCGGCCAGCAGCAGGCGGCGAGATACCGGCATCGAGAGCCGTGACACCTCGGCAACCACACCGCCGAGCCCACCATGGCGCAGCCCCTCCTCGAAGCAGGCGAGCACCGAAGTCTCATCCTGCGCTTCAAGATAGATGACACGATCAGGATCGAGCCCAGCCTGGGCGATGGCCGGCGCGAAGAGATCGGCCTTGGTCATGCACCAGAGAATCTTGCCTTCGGCGCGCGCCATGATCCCGGCGGCGAACAAGGCTGCAGCCGCGCCGTCGGTCACGCCCTGGGCGCCGCCGGCCACTTCATGGAGCGAACCCAGCGCAAGCCCTCCGCCGGGTAGCTTGGCATCGATCGCGTCGAGTCCAAACGGCAGGACATCGCGCGCGCGCCTGTCTCCACCCTCGATCTCGGCGATCCGGGCGCGCAAGGCGTCAATGCGAGATGGCGACCCTCGCTCCGTCATGAAGGGCCTCCTTGTGGCTCTGCGATGGAATTTGTGTTCTTCTTTTGTTCCATTCAGACTAAGAGTCAACGCCGCGCCTGGAACGTGGCAATCTGCGGGCACGAAAGCGCCCGAAATTCAGGCGATAAGGAGGAAAGATTTTACGCCGCGCAGATGCCTGACGCTTCCAGTTCCGGGCAGAGCCACATGCACTGGGACTTTGAGATGAGCGAATCGGAATGCACGAAGCACCGGCAGCGAACGCTCACTCTTTGCCGAGCTTCCCCGCAGGCGTAGGATTGGTTTTGAAAGGATGCTCCCATCTGCAACCTCTATCGCCTGACGACCCCGGCCAGCGCGATCGCCGCGCTTTTCGACACCGAGCCGTCGAGCGGGGCCAATTATCTCGAGGTGGTGGCACCGACAGGCCCCGGCTTGGTAATTTCCCAAAGCCAAGTCCGGGCGATGGCCTGGGGCTTCCCGCGTACCGATCCAAGCAAAGTGACCGGCGAGATGCTGAAGCCTCACCCCATCTACAATGCGCGTGCAGACAAGATCGGTTCGAAGTTCTGGCGCGGGAGCTTTGCGCGGCGTCGCTGCCTCGTTCCAATAACCGCCTGGGCCGAACCGGAAGGTAAAAAAGGAAAGATGACCCGGACCTGGTTCTCGCTACCCGGCGAGGAGATTTTCGCAGTCGCCGGCATCTGGCGGCGTAGCGACGAATGGGGACACGTTTTCTCGATGATGACGGTTCCCGCGCACGAGGCCATGCTGGATCTCAACGACCGCATGCCAGTTGATCTGCCCCCTTCTGAGTGGCCCAAAATCTGTTTTAGATTTGGCCACGAAGGAGGACTTGAATGGCGAGGAAGCACAAGCCGGAAGAGATCATCGGCAAGCTGCGTGAAGCGGAGATCGTGCTGGCGCAGGGCGGAACGGTGGCGGATGCGTGTCGCCGGATCGGCGTCACCGAGCAGAGCTACTACCGCTGGCGCAAGGAGTATGGCGGCCTGAAGATGGACCAGGCTCGGCGCATGAAAGAGCTTGAGAAGGAAAACGCTCGGTTGCGGCGGGCGGTGTCAGATCTGACGCTGGACAAGTTGATCCTACAGGAGGCCTCGCGGGGAAACTTCTGAGCCCCGCGCGCCGCAGGCGCTGTATCGATCATATCCGGGGCATGATGCCGGTGTCCGAGCGGCGGGTCTGCCGCGTGCTCGGGCAACATCGATCGACGCAGCGCAAAACGCCGCGTGGGGCGGATGACGAAGCAGCCCTGACCGAGGATATCATCGCGCTTGCCCGGCAGTATGGCCGCTATGGCTATCGCCGGGTGACGGCCTTGCTGCGCGATGCCGGTTGGCATGTGAACCGCAAACGGGTGGAGCGCATCTGGCGCCGTGAAGGGCTCAAGGTGCCGCAGAAGCAACCGAAGCGTGGAAGGCTCTGGCTCAACGACGGATCATGTATCCGCCTGCGACCGGAATATCCGGGCCATGTGTGGTCTTACGACTTCGTCGAGGGACGCACACATGATGGCCGCAAGTTCCGCATCCTGTCGATCATCGACGAGGCCAGCCGCGAGTGCCTCGCCTTACCCATCGCGCGACGGCTGCGCAGCGAGGACGTGCTGGCGACTCTCGCCGAGTTGTTCGTCACACGGGGGCCGCCGGCGCACATACGGTCAGACAATGGCCCTGAATTTATCGCCAATGCCGTGCAGCAATGGCTGGCGAAGATCGGCGTGAAAACGCTCTACATTACACCCGGCAGCCCATGGGAAAATGGCTACTGTGAGTCCTTCAACGGCTCGATGCGTGATGAGCTCTTGAACGGGGAGATCTTCTACACCTTGGCCGAGGCGAAGATCCTGATCGAGGCCTGGCGGCGGCACTACAACACCGTCAGGCCTCATAGTTCGCTGGGGTATCGACCGCCGGCCCCGGAGACGGCGACGGCGCCATGGCTGCCCTCCGGTTCCGCTACGCTGCACCTACGGCCAGCCATGGCGCCGGAGGCAATCTTACACTAACAAACAACCCGGACCACTCGGTGGGGGCCGGTCACGGCGAGGATTACCGTCGTGGGCGAGAGCGCGGGAGGATCCTCCGCGCAGAACCTACCCGTATCGCCAGAGACGAAGGGGCTTCTCGCCGGTGCGGTGATAATGTCTGGTGGCGACGGCAGATCACTCCTCGAACCCGATGCCTCTGCAGCTGAAAAGGCGGCAGTGGCTTTCGGCGAAGCTAAAGGCATCGCCGCGAATGACGCCAGTGCCCTGGCAAAGTTGCGCGCACTGCCCGCCGAACAAGTTGTGGACGGACTCAATCTTATGCATAGGGGCCCCACCTACGCGGGACCTTTCGCAGATGGGCGCATCGCAGTAAACCCGATAGCCGCATTCGAATCCGGGCGATTCAATCACGTGCCTGTGATGGTTGGTGCGACGAGCGCGGATATAGGCGGGCCAACCGGACCGATGATCGCGGGCGCACGGCGGGTGGCCACTACCCTCACTCGCGCGGGGGTGCCTGTTTATGCTTACCGATTTTCGTATGTGGCAGAATCGCTTAATCGGTTCGGCGCGGGTCACGCCAGCGATATACCATTCTTCCTAGATACTCAGGCAATTAAATACCGGGAAAACACGACGCCTAGCGACAACGGCATGGGCACAACCATCAGTTCCTATCTGGTTAATTTCGTGAAGACAGGCGATCCGAATGGTGCCGCCTTGAAGCGTTGGTACCGATACAATCCGGACAAAGACGAAATCATGAATTTCACGACTAGCGGAAGCGCAAGTTTTGAACAAGATCTCCAACCCAATTCGAACCCTCCAAGACGATAGCTGGTGGAAGTCAGTGCCATACTTGGCCCAATAAAATTAGATCGCAGGGGAGTTATGGAGCCTCAATGATGATCTCCTGAAGCTCCCCAATTATTATCCTGCAAATTTTGTTAACATCGCTCACCTTGGTCGGCGGAGCGTCTGCAGAAGGTTCCCCACGCAATGTATCCGTGGCCGGGCGGGGCTGCCCCTGCTCCACGTAACCGTCGCACAGGGCGGTTTCGATGTCGGCCAGGGGGTCGGCGGCGAACGGGGCGTAATAGCTTTCTTCCTCACCCGTCAGCAGGCAATGGACGGCGTGGTGCCAATCGTCGTTCCATGTGGCATCGAAGGGGGCGCCCTTGCCGAAATAACGCGTCAGATTACGCTCGTCCTCGGTAATGAGGTGGATCGGACGGCCCCAATCAACTGCCCGAACGCGCTGGCCCAGTTCGTCCAGGAAATGGACCGGCGAACGATCCTCTATTGCATGCACCGCATCCAGCCGTAGCCCGTCGAGCCGATAGTCGGCCAGCCAGTACAGCGCATTCTCGATGAAGAAATCCCGCACGGCTGCCGTCTCGTAAGCGATGCCCTGACCCCACGGCGAGCGGCGATCGGGATGGAAGAAGGATGGGCACCAAGCCGCCAGATAGTTGCCGGAAGGGCCAAGATGATTGTGGACCACATCCAGCAAAACCCCCATTCCCAAGCCGTGCGCGGCGTCGACAAAGCGACGCAAATCGTCAGGCGAGCCATAGGCGCTATGAGTGGCATAAGGCAAAACGCCATCGTATCCCCAGCCATACCGGCCGTCGAACTGGGCAACTGGCATCAGTTCAATCAGCGTGACGCCCAAATCGCGCAGGCGGCAAAGCCACGCTGTGGCGGCCGCGAAAGTACCGTCCCCCGTGAATGTGCCAAGATGCATTTCGTAGATAACCGCTTGGGTCCACGGCAGCCCCGCCCATTGGTTACGCCATGCAAAGCCCTCGGGATCGACCAATAGAGAGGGGCCGTGGACATCTCCCTGCTGCGTGCGTGCGGCGGGATCGGGATAAGCGAAGCCATCGACGACGAAACGATAGCTGTCACCCGCCTGGGCGTCGGTTTCGACGCTCCACCAGCCCTCGCCCTGCCGCTCGAGATCGTTGCTGCCGGTTGGTAGCTCGACCGCGACCGCCTTCGCGTCCGGCGCCCAGAGACGAAAGCGCCAACGGCCGTCGACCAGCGGTGAAGCACCCCAGGACTTTGTTGTGCGGACCGATGTCTTGACCGGCATCCGCCTCACGCCGGTGCGAAGACGCTGACGCTGGCGGCGGGGATGATCGCCGTACCGTTCTCCACCGCCTCGGCTTCGAAGGCCTCGTTGCGGGAGCTATCCACCACGCGGTGCCAGTTCGCGATGCCGTTGTGGCCCGGCAGCGTAAAGGTCACCTCGTCACCGGCGTTGAGCACGATGAACAGCGGCCGCTCGCCCTCGACAAAGGCCTCCTGCGCGGAATAAGTCAGGAAGAGGCCCAGCACGCGCAGTTCGGTCTGGGCCCATAATTCGGCGTCCATCTCCCGCCCGTCGGGCTGGTGCCAGGCAATTTCGACCCGGCCATCCTCGACGGGGTCACCATTCAGGAAGTTGTCCTGCGAGAGCACCGGGTGGTCGCGCCGAAAGCCCACCATGCGGGCGCTGAACGCCAGCAACGCGTCGTCCTTGTCCGCCCAATCCACCCAGGCGATCTCATTGTCCTGGCAGTAGACGTTGTTGTTGCCGTGCTGGCTGTTGCCGAATTCGTCGCCGGCAAGGATCATCGGCACGCCCTGGCTGAGCAGCAGCGTCGCCAGCATGGCGCGGCGGCGGCGGGCCCGGGCCTCGTTGATGCCGGCGTCTTCGGTCGGCCCTTCCACGCCCATGTCATGGGAGAGGTTGTTGTCGTGCCCGTCCGCGCCGCCCTCTCCGTTCGCATCATTGCGGCGTTCGTTGTAGGAGACGGTGTCGAGCAGCGTGAAACCGTCGTGGGCCGCAAGGAAGTTGACCGAAGAGGTCGCACCCCGATCGGAGTGGTTGAACTGTTCGGGCGATCCGATCAGATGATTGGCAAGGTCTCCCACCAGTGCCGGATCGCCGCGCCAGAAACCGCGCGCGGTATCGCGGAACTTGTCGTTCCATTCGCGGAAGGGATAGGGAAAGCCGCCGACTTGATAGCCGCCACTGCCCACGTCCCACGGCTCGGCGATCAGCTTTATACCGGAGAGGATCGGATCCTGCCGGATCGCATCGAAGAAGCCGCCTTCGCGGTCGAAGCCCATCGCTTCACGGCCGAGAGTGGAAGCAAGGTCGAAGCGAAACCCGTCCACATGCATCACTTGCACCCAGTAGCGCAGAGAATCGAGCACCATGCGCATGACCATCGGATGCGCCACGCTAAGGGTATTACCCGTGCCGGTCTGGTCGAAGCTGTAGCGGGGGTTTTCGGGCGAAAGGACGTAGTAACTGGCGTTATCCAGCCCCCGAAAGCTGAGCGTCGGCCCGCGCTCGGACCCTTCGGCGGTGTGATTGTAGACTACGTCCATGATCACTTCGATGCCGGCTTGGTGGAACCGCTTCACCATGTCCTTGAACTGGCGGATCGCCCCGGAGCCTCCGTGTCCTCCCCTGCGACCGGGCCCCAGATAACGCGGCTCCGGCGCGAAGTAGCCCAGCGTCTGATACCCCCAGTAGTTCGATAGCCCCTTGTCCAGCAGCATGCGGTCATCGAGGAAGAATTGGCAGGGCAACAGTTCGATCGCCGAAACGCCCAGCTTGCGCAGGTGATCCAGGATCGGTTCGCTGACCATGCCCGCATACGTGCCGCGCAGTTCCTCCGGCACATCGGGGTGGAGCATGGTGAGCCCGCGAACGTGCGCCTCGTAAACCAGCGTTTCACCCCAGGGCCGACGGATGGAGTTGTCTCCCTCCCAATCGAACGCCGGGTCCTGCACCACGCCCTTGATCATGAAGGGCGCGGAATCGCGAACGTCGAACGTCAGATCGTCGCCGCCCGAAAGATCATAGCCCCACAGAGCGTCGTCCCATTGCAGGCTGCCGGCAATTTCGCGCGCATAAGGATCGAGCAGAAGCTTGTTGGCATTGAAGCGATGGCCGCGATTGGGCTCGTAGGCTCCATGGGCGCGATAGCCGTAAAGCTGGCCGGGTAACGCGCCGGGCACATAGCCGGAGAAGATCGAGCCTTCGCGGCTCGGCATTTCCAGCCGGGCGACTTCCTCTTCGCCGTCCTCGGAAAACAGGCACAGTTCCATGGCCTCGGCATTTTCAGAGAAGATCGCGAAGTGCGTGCCCTCCCCCGTGAACTCCGCACCCAGTTCGTGATATTGCCGGTCCGGCTTGGAGAAAGCGAACGTCATCGCGTCAGGCCGCCGGGATGACGGGGATGATTGCAGGAGCCGGGATTTCTCCGATGCCCCTGATCGACGGCCTTTCCGGAAGGATCCTGCGCTTGTGCCGCAGGACAGCGAGATGCCGCAGTGCCCTTGCAGAAACCAGACGGATGCCACCGGGGGAAACGATGCACCAGTCGCCGAACTCGGCTATGGTCTCATCAAGGTTGAAGCCATCGGGAACTAGCGCATCGGCTGTCACGATCGCGTTGGACATGGATACCCACCGCCCGATGCGCGCGCCCGGCAGAACCGCGACGTTTCGCAGGAGTGAGCCTCCGCCCGCCCCGATTGGACGATCATCCGCTCGACCGGCCACGGGCCATGCGGGATCGAGGACCAGCCCGCCTGCCGCCAGCCTCATCTGCACCGCGTGGTAGGCATCGAGGGTGCCCAGATCCTGCCATAGCGGTTCCTCCCCGCCCCTTCCGGGCAAGGCGTAGGCAAAGGCGGTTCCCGCCGCGACCAGGTGGGGGACGATGTGCTTTCCGAAATCCAGATCGGGCACTGTCGTCACCATCGCCTGCAACAGTGCGCGCAGCACGTCCCACTTGAACACGTAGATGCCCATCGACGCCAGCGCATGGCCCGGCCGATCCCTGACTGCGGGCGCGATCCGGGGTTTCTCGACGAAGGCAGTGATGCGGTCGGATGTGTTGACGGCCAAAATGCCGAACTCGCTCGCCTGCGATACCGGTACATGAACGACACCGACCGTTACCGATGCGGCCTGATCGACATGCCGCTGCACCAAAGGCCGATAGTCCATCTGGTAGAGGTGATCGCCGGCCAGCACCACCACGTGTTCGGGCGGCTCGCGGTCGATCCGATCCATCACGCTGGCCACCGCGTGGGCCGTTCCGGCGAATGGCCCGTGGTCCGATCCATCGAGCACCGTGAACGTGCATGAGGCATGGTTGGACTGCCACGATCGCTCCAGATGATCGTGCAGCGTGGCAGGCGCATGCTGGGTCAGCACCATCGCCTTCCGCAATCCGGAATTGACGACATTTGCCAGAGTGAAATCGATCAGCCGGAGATTGGGGCCAATCGGAATTGCCGGCTTCGCTTCGCAGTCCGTCAGATCGTGGAGACGGCTTCCTTTGCCGCCGGCCAGAACGATGGAAAGTACTCCACTGGGCGACGGAACGACTTTCGTGAATTCCATGTATCCCCTCGGTCGGATCTTGGGTTCTGCGGCACAATTCGCCAACCGAGCGAGGGGTTCCGTCCTGTTAACTTATATCAAGACGATTTTTTTGCCGGAGGCAGCTTCGATCTCGCCATCGCTATCTCAGCCGAAAGAACACGGCAGCACCCGGTTACCCACCAGAACAATCTCCGATCCTCACCCACTAGCGAGGCTTGCGACCGACGTCACCGCCACCGCCGTGAATACCTGGATGGCGACGCTCGGAAATCATGTCGCTGCGCTCGTTCGGATCATTGCTTGGAGGTTCGCCTCCTTCCTGCGATGAAGAGCCTTCACAGTCGCCCTGCTTTTCGGGCGATGACTCGATCGCTGGAGCTTTGCGGGACTTTCCCTGGATCTGCCCCCCGGCGGTCCCTCGATCATAACGAGAGCCTTGCGGTTGAATATTCCGGCGCGCTCGCCTGCACAAGCGCGTTGGGCGTAATGCTATCGTCCTGCACGAACGTCCGACGCGCTTGTGCAGGCGTTCGATTTCCTAACGATGAGTGGGGCCTAACATGGTTATAGTCGTAGCGCCAGATGCTCAGCTTCCGACGGGCATCGGCCAGGCTGTCGAACAGTTCCTCGTTGAGCAGCTCATCGCGCAATGAGCCGTTGAAGCTTTCGATGAAGCCGTTCTGCTGGGGTTTTCCGGGGTCGATGTAATGCCACTCGACCTTGTTCTTGCTGGCCCACTGCAGGATCGCCCGGCTCGTAAATTCAGTGCCGTTGTCACTGACAATGCAAGCCGGTTTCCCGTGTAGGCGAACCAGAGCATCCAGTTCGCGCGCCACTCGAGCTCCCGAGATGCTGGTGTCCGCGACCAAGCACAGGTTCTCCCGGCAGCAATCATCGTTGATCGCCAAAATCCTGAACTTGCGCGACGCGCCAAACGTATCGGCGACAAAGTCCATCGACCAGCGGTCACCGGGGCGAAGTGCCCCGGGCACTGGCGTACGACTGCCCCGGGCACGCTTGCGGCCACGCCGTCGGCGCACGGACAAACCTTCCTCTCGATATAGTCGGTAGAGCTTCTTGTGGTTCATGCTCATGCCCTTGCGCTCCAGCATGACGCCGATCCGACGATAGCCGAACCGACGGCGCTGCCCTGCGATTTCTCGCATGGCTTCGCGGATGGCTCCGTGGTCCGGCGGGCGTTCGCGCCTGACCGTCTTGGGGGCGACGCCAATCAGCACGCAGGCCCGACGCTGCGAGACTTGGTCGTCCCGCATCACACCGAGCGCCACGTCGCGCCGCTGGCCCGGCGTCGTCAGCCTTTTCCCAGCAGGTCTTTCAGGATCGCGTTGTCTAGCATGCTGTCGGCCAGGAGCCGCTTCAGCTTGCCGTTCTCGTCCTCCAATTGCCGCAACCGATGGGCGGCTGATACCTCCATGCCGCCGTACTTCGCCTTCAGCTTGTAGAAGGTCGCCGTGCTCAGCCCGTGCTTCCGGCAAACCTCCACCGTTGGAAGTCCAGCCTCCTGCTCCTTGATCATCCCGATAATCTGCGCATCGGTGAAACGGCTTTTCCTCATGCGTCTGCTCCTTCTCGTGGGCAGACTCTACATCAGAATGAGGGACCTTTCGGGGGGCAGGTCACCCCCTTTAGACCCCGGACTTCGAGTTCACTTGTTTTCTGCGCGTCCACTCCTTCTACGACTTCGCTGTTTTGAGTTTCGACATTCGCACCATCGCCCGACGAGATGGCTGGCCCGATGGATGTTTGACCGTTCATGAGCGTTCTCCTTTGCGGAGGAAAGGCCAGCACTGCGACAAAGTTCCCCAGCCACCAGCGCATCGCCTGGTACGCCATCGTGCTACGCTTCGATCTGCTGCGCAGACCCGGTGCTTCGGCGCGAAGAACCCGTCGATGTCGACCCGATTTTCCGTCCTTGTAAGTATTTCGGCTTTGGCAAGCTAAAGCAGTGCCATCGGCCAGTTAGCTAGGACCCCTTCCACTCCAGATCACTTTCAGACAGCTTGCAAATCGGCCGACTGGGTTCCCTATCTTAAGTACGTTCTGAATGCGTGGCGTTATGAAGCACCGCGTCAAATTCAGCTGCCGGCCGAACGGTTGCTTAACTCAGATCAAGCCTATTTTGTCTCACCCTCGGGAGCCAAATCGGATTCCACCGCATTGTCTTTGCATGGCACGAGATACAATAGGGACGCCGGTGGCACTAGTACTTGCTGGCTCGCATGAGATGGCAATGGACAGCATCCGCGATCTTGACCACCGCGGCTTCGCCGTGCGGTATTTTGATGCCGCATGGGACGCCCTTGCTCTTTTTGGTGAGGAGATGCCGAACGTCGCGTACATAGGTTTGATACCTTGGAGTTCCCAGCTGGAGCTCCTGTTCGCCGACCTCGACCGCTACGGCGTGCCGGTTGAGCCGCTACCGCGATCAGGCACTGTTTCGGATCTGAATACGACCTCTTCGCCCTTTAATTGCCAAATGCCTACCGACACACAGCGCTTCGAGCGCTGATTTTAACCGGCAGGCTCCCCCTCCTCCTCCATTGGCGGGACGCCTTGATTGGGAGATCGACATGCTTGAGTTGAAATTTGCAGATTGCGCTTCTGAAGTGCAGGATCGGGCGCGAGATGGCTTTTATCTGACAGACGAATTTCAGCGGAGGCTAGCCCGCTGGAACAGGGAACGCCTCCTTCCTCAGTTTCCGGCGGACGACTGGACCTCTGAGCTCGCCCGAAATGCCCGGATGCAGAAACTCGAGGGAGAATTCCTTGAGCAATTACGCGCGGATGTGCGGGAAGACGCAGCACAGGCACCTGAGGAACCGGCCGCCTTCGTCGACTGGTTTGAAAGCTTGATCGATCTCGGTCCGGGTCAGAATGACCCTCTCTTTCCCTGGTTGGCCGAAGTAGCTTCTCGCGAGCAAATCCGCTGGTTTTTCGAGCAGGAAGCCGCCGGCGAAGCGGGATTCGATGATTTGGTAGCCCTCACGCAGATCAAGCTTCCAGATCAGGCGAAACTCGAACTTGCGCGCAATTACTGGGACGAGATGGGTCGAGGAAATCCCAAGGGCATGCACGGTCCGATGTTGCACATCGTCGCCGATGCACTCTCAGTTAAACCCAGGATCGAAACCACAGTGGCCGAAAGCCTTGCCCTTGCAAACGCCATGACGGGCATGGCGACCTCCCGTCGGTATGCGTGGCATTCGGTCGGAGCGCTGGGCGTGATTGAACTTACTGCGCCCGGCCGCTCAGCGCTCGTGGCAAAAGGCCTGAGACGGATTGGCCTGAGCGGGAAAGAACGCCGCTACTTCGATCTCCATGCTGTCCTTGACGTAAAGCACAGCGAGGATTGGAACCGCGAGGCGCTCAGACCTCTGGTCGAAGAAGATCCCCGCCGAGCTACTGCCATTGCCGAAGGCGCTTTGATGCGGCTGAGATGTGGAGCAAGCTGCTTCGAACGCTACCGCGCCGAACTCTGGAGGGATCAAACCCTCAAAAAGGCATCTTGAATTCTCAGCATTCGGAGATCGACCAGTCGCCGGTGATGGTTGTTGATAGGGCCTGCGAAGCGGCTCCCTACCGAGATCGCCGCGATAGCCTCAAACGTGCCGGAGCCAGCGCCATGACAAACACGCAAGGGGATGTTGAACAACTGGAAGCGGTGAGCCCTTGGGTGCTCGCCCTGCGGGCTGAACTGGCGAACGGCTCCTTGATCTCCCGAGGCAGCTTCGGATTTGGAAAACTGACCTGCAATGTGGCCCAGGGGAAGGATACGCTCTGGGCTATCTTGCGCTGTCCGGAACACGGCGGACTTGCAATCAGGCTCGCGTATGCGCCCGGCGGGATCGACCGGGTCAAGCAGCTGCGTCGCCGCCCCGGCGAAAACTGCGCTTTTCGGTCCACAGCGCCATGGGACGGCACGTAGTTGCGCTCAAGACCGATGGGCTCGATCTGCAGCGATTGCGCGTCACCACGGAGCTGACGCCAGCAGCGCCTCTTCTCCTGCCATTTATGCCGCGGGATCTCTATCCGCTTGATGCGCAGGATGACCCGGCGGGCACGGCAGGCAGGGTCGAGGCCGCCCAGCGCGGTCTAAACACCGGTCTTCTTTACTTTCACGTCGACACCCCGGCGCTGGGCAGCGTGCTTTATTTTCAGAACCTCACTGCGATGAATGCCTACTACCGCGCGACGGAAACTAAGCCCGATGGCGCGGTGGGCGGGGAATGGCCAGAGCTTGGCTATCTGCCGCCGACGCCGCCGCAGAGTGGGACACCCCCAACCAAGCCGTTATCGGCTGGCGTGACAGTGACAATTTCCGACGCGGTTCTAATATTTCGAGACCAAACGCCGCCCGACGAGCGCGATTCCGCCCGCAGGTTCTTGCAGATGTTGGGCGCGGCATACACCGCGCTTGAGTTGCCGCCTGTGGAGCACCGCGATTGGGTTGGACGTGCAGAGCAGACGCTGTCCGACCTGGCGTCTTCACCTAAGGCGACGACTCGCCACTATGGCCATCGCTACGCTCATCCCTACACCGGAGCCGAATATCCCGACAGCATGGTTCAAATGGCACTCATCGCGCCGATGCACGACTTCGCGCTCTGGCGCGGCGGCACAATTAGGCTCCAGAGCGAGTTCGAGGCTGGACTCGAGAAGTTCTATGACAAGCACTTGAACGCGCTGAGGCGTTATTTGCCCAATGTCGGCAAGGACAAAGACACAGATGCCGTCGACAGCTGGTATCTCTACCACCCGCTCATGAATCTCGGCCGGCTTGCCATTGCAGGTAATGGGAAGGCCCGGGACCTTTTCGAGCGCTCCATCGATTTCGGGATCCAGGCAGCCCGCCACTTTGATTACAAGTGGCCCATCCAATACAAGATCACCGATTTTTCGGTCATTACGAAATTTGCTGGTGCGGATCAACGCGGTCAGACCGATGTGGGCGGCATGTATGCCTGGGTTATGCTGCAGGGGTACGAGCTCACACGTGAGGAGCGGTTTTTGCAGGAGGCTCGTGCCGCGATCGATGCCGCCGAGGGAATGCGGTTCAATCTCAACTATCAGGCCAACCTCACCGCGTGGGGAGCTTCGGCGTGCCTGCGCCTGTGGCGGATCACAAATATCGAAAGGTACCGGCTTCAGAGCTATGTCTATCTTGCAAGCTTCTTTCACAACAGTGCGATCTGGGAATCGGAGATCGAGCGAGCCGGGCGGTATCACAATTTCCTCGGTGTAACTTGCCTGCAGGATGCGCCTTACATGGCGATATACGAGTGTTTCGACAGCTTTGCAGCGTTCGACTGTTATCTACGCGACAGCGGCCCGGAGCTCGAGCCTGCCGCCCGGATGCTGATCAGCGAGTACTGCCGATATGCGTTGGACCGCGCATGGTTCTATTACCCAGACGCCCTTCCCGAGGAAGCCGTCGCCAAGGAAAGCCGCAACGGCCAGATCGATCGCGCCCTCTCGTTTCCTCTTGAGGATTTGTATGTCGACGGCCAGCCTGCAGGGCAAGTGGGCCAGGAGATATACGGTGCTGGCGCGGCCATGGTGTTCGCATCGCGCTCCTTTCACAATGTCGAAAATGCGCCTTTCCGTTTGTTTTGCGACCATTTCATCATGGCGCACGAACGCACCGCCGAGCAGGCACTGAGTATCCGCCTGGACGGAGGAGAAACGTGCACGGCGATGCTGTGCATCATAAAAATTGGTCGCTCCAAACTTCCGAAAATCAGAGTGGAGACTGCCGGAGGGGACGTTGTACGGCCCCACAGGCGCACCGGGGAGCGGTTCGAATTTCGCGTGCCGGCCAGCGGGCGGTTGATTGTAAGCTGGACGTAACGCCGGGCCGCGCAGGGACTAACCTGGCGCGGGCGAATCAATCGACATTAGCGGAAGGCTGCAATTGCCAAGTTGTCCGGGCGGACAGATGGGGTTTCTCCGTATCATAACTTAGAGATGCCGGGCACGGTATCTTCTGCAATGGACAAGCTACGTTTGCGGGTTTGTCGGCGGATGCGCCGCGCAACTGCCTCGCCGCGGCAGTCCCAGGCGCTTGACCTCGCTGTCAAAGACGACTGTCCGAAAAGGCCGGCCCAAGGTGGAACGCGGCGTGCCTCGGTGAGTTCAAACATGGCACAGTGAATGCACGTCATCGTCGCTCCGGAGTGCCGTCAATGAACAACGTGAACATCTTTAGCTCGGGCCACCAGATCGCAATCACGTCCCTTTCCAGCGAGCCCCAGTGAATTCGTTCAACTGAAAGACGGTTGGTACAAAGTCGACACGGTCGGCCATTCATGGACGAACACGGGTCTCGTCATTCTCGTCGACGTCGTAATAAGTCACACGACAGCAGGTCACAGCGCTGAAGGCGCGGAAACACCCTTCCCTGACTCTCTCCCAACCTTCGCTCCGGATTTTCCGCGGTAATCTCACCCAGGCGCGAGCTTCCATGGCAAAAGCCGGTGTCGCGCGCGTTCCAGCCCTCGATTCGGCTCGTCGACAGGCTTGCAGACGCTTGCCTGAGTCGTCTCGCCAAGCGATTGAGAAATTAGGCCGCGCCGATCGGGGGCGGACCGACCAAGGTACGGAAAGTGATCGACCAGCGGGCGCTGTCCAGCTCGGCAATACTATGCTCCCATTGATGCCTAACCTCATCGGTCAGCAGATAGAGACCGCGCCGCGGCGCTTCATGAGTAAAACGTTCGAACTTCCCGTCTCCGATTTTGCGTCGGAACCGCAGCGGAGCATTCCTGCCCAGAGAAATGCCGGCGACATGCTCGAACATAGACCGATCCTTATGCCAGCCGATGACCGCGCCTGGATCGTAACGGATGATAAGCGCTTGTTCGAAACGTTCCGGCGGCAAGCCCGCATGATCGGCAACGCGCGTCCTCATGGGAAGGAGCCAGGCCGGGAGGGGCGGGCCCCGTTCTGCATAACCGCGATCGAAATCGTAAGTCCATCCAAACGAGCGGGTAAGCCGTTTGCCCAACCATCCTTGAAAGCGAAAGGGTTGGAGCTGTGAAGCGTCGATCCGCGCAATAAGATCGTTTTCCTCAGCGGGTGAAATGACGTCTCGCCAACTATGGAAACCCTCAGGTGCAGCGCGCGCAGCAGCGGGAGCGGGGCCAAAAAGGTCCCACTGAGCTACGTTCGCACCGCCTGTTCGATCGCTCACCTGAGTTGGCTATCCTTACTCCCCCGCCGATTGATCGCCGAGACAACCGGGCGGTGTTCCCGTTTCGATTGACACGTAACGCATGTACGCACACCGGGAACCGCGCGCCGTCTGCCTTCCGGGATCATCTCGCCGCAGACCTCGCAGTCAGGCAAACCCTCGCCGCGCGGCATGGATGCGCGAGCAGCAGCCACCGCGTCGTTGAGACTGTCCTCGATCTGATCCTGTACGGCGCTATCGGGCGCCCAGCCATTCGCCATATCGTACTCCTCCTTACGGAAGGTAGGGACGTAGGAGAGGGATTTCACCCCTGATGTGTCCAACCGTCACGAAACAGGGGCTCGGCCTTTTGAGCCCCATCCAGTTCCCACCACCCCGCTCCTGGGCGGTGAAAGGGACGTTTCGGTTCCGCAGGCAATCTGTGCGTCAATGTCGAACGCGAAAGGCAAGCATCAAGACCGACGCTGTCGGCGGTCACATGATCGGCGGGAACAACCTGCCACCATTCACCATCGACCGGTTGAGAGACCGCGTCAAACGCGTATTCATCTGCGCGAATTGCAATCTCGGCTCCCGAGCATGGGGCCGCCATGCTCGGGTTTCGTCGCGGCGACTAGCGGACTATCGGGCGGCGGGCCGTGCATCCAGATCGACCTCCAGTTCGCGAGGCCAATGGCGCAGAGCGCGGCAGCTTTCGATGAACGCTTGTGCGTCGGCGGCCTCATCGAGCGGCAGGCATCCTTCATCGAGGTCATCTACACTGATGCCGGCCCTCGCAAGGAGCACTTCGGCCTCGGTGGTGAACCCGATGAACTTGCAGTGCGCGAATGCATCGGCGACGAAATCCTTGGCTGGCGCATCGAGCGAGAGCATCGCCGCCCCCTCCTGCGGTATCACGATCGCGACGGCGTCGAACAGGACCGAAGGACCGCCGTCGATCTTGTGTCTTGCGGCAACCGTGGTCCCGTCCGACAAGGTGACCCCAGCGATCTTGGGCGCTACCACCTCGTATACCGCACCTTCGCTCTCCACCGCCTTCAGCAGCGCTGCAAGGATCTTGGCGTCGGCCCCGTCGGTCAGCAGAATGCCGAGTTTGCGACCCTTGAAGCTGTCGGGCCGATTTTTCACGATACTGAGCCTATCGGACGGCGCAAGGTCGGCAATTGGCTCCCGTGCAGCGACCGCCGGGGCGGGCATCACAAGGCCGAGCCCATCCGCGACCTGGGCCGCTAGACCGGCATCGATATTCAAGAGGTGCGACACGGTCCGCGAACGGATGTCCGGCCGCTCCACCTTTGAAAGCTCGAAGACCAGGGCGTCCCCGATATGCTTCTGCTCGATGGGAGTCTGGCTGACGTAGAACTGCCTGGCCTGACTATAGTGATCTGCAAAGCTTTCCGACCGAACTCGTTGTTTGGGTCCTTCGGCCACTTCGGCAAAGCTTGTGAAACCCTTGGCCGGGTCTTCTCGCGGACCGCCCTCTGTAGCGCCCCAGCTATTCGGCTCGTAGTTCGCGCGCCCCTTCGGGTTGCGCATTGCCATGTGACCGTCCTGCTGGAAATGTGCCATCGGACACTTCGGCGCGTTGATCGGTATATGGGTGAAGTTGGGGCCGCCGAGTCGCTTGATCTGCGTATCGAGATACGAGAAATTGCGACCCTGGAGCAGCGGATCGTTGGAAAAGTCGATGCCCGGTGGGACGTTTTGGGTGCAGAAGGCGACTTGCTCGGTCTCGGCGAAGAAGTTGTCGACGACGCGGTCGAGTACCAAGCGCCCGATGATGCGGACCGGCACCAATTCCTCGGGGATCAACTTGGTTGCGTCGAGAACGTCGAAGTCGAAGCTTTCGGCAAACGCATCGTCGAAAAGCTGAACTCCAAGCTCCCATTCGGGAAGATTGCCGGAATTGATGGCATCCCACAGGTCACGGCGATGGAAGTCCGGATCGGCGCCGTTGATTTTCACCGCCTCGTTCCACATGACCGACTGCAGGCCCTGTTTCGGTTTCCAATGGAACTTCACGAATGTCGATTTGCCGTCGGAATTGACCAAGCGGAAGGTGTGAACCCCGAAACCCTCCATGGTCCGGAACGAGCGCGGGATCGCGCGGTCCGACATGGTCCACATGATCATGTGGAAGCTCTCGGGCGTGAGACTTACAAAGTCCCAGAAATTATCATGGGCTGTCTGTGCTTGGGGAAAGTTGCGGTCGGGCTCCGGCTTGGCAGCATGGATCAGGTCGGGGAACTTGATCGCATCCTGAATGAAGAAGACAGGGATGTTGTTACCGACGAGATCCCAGTTTCCTTCCTGGGTGTAGAGCTTAACCGCAAAGCCCCGGACGTCGCGGGCAAGATCGAACGAGCCCTTCGAGCCCGCGACAGTCGAGAAGCGCACAAAGGCAGGCGTCCGCTCACCGACCCGCTGGAAGACGTCCGCACGGCTGACGTCCGAAAGGCTTTCGGTGAGTTCGAAGAATCCGTGTGCCCCGTAACCGCGAGCGTGAACGACACGTTCGGGTATCCGCTCGTGATCGAAATGGAATATCTTTCCGCGGAAGTGGGCATCCTCCAACAGAGTTGGCCCCCGCGCCCCCTGCTTCAGGCTATTCTGGTCGTCAGCGACCGGAATTCCCTGCTCGGTGGTGAGCGTCTCGACGTCCCCACCGGCAACCTGATGGGTATCTCCCCCCTCTGCCTGAGCTTCGGCAAACGACGGCGAGACCGAGATGTCGCTGGGGAACCGAGCAGCCTTCTGCGGGGATTCGCCGGCAATGTCGGCGGGCGCGAGATCGAGCGGCGAAATCGTCGGCGCCGGCTTGGCAGTGCGTGTAGAAGCGTTCGAGGGCGTCTTGGCCATGGGGCAATCCTCGTCATGGAAAAAAGCTGCGCCGCGAGCTCGGACGACCTTGATCGGCCGGCACTGCACCGCAGCGATAGTTTTGCTCTAATCTCTCACCGCCCCGCCCGGTTGCGGATCGCTTCACTAAACTAACCTGTATCAACACGAATGCGCGGCAGGGCCGGAAACAAGACGCTACGCCTATAGTTTCAGCTCTGTCACATTCGTTTGACCTTTATGGACACTGTAACCATTCCATGTTCAGCGAACGATTTCTCAGGAACAAGATTAACGTTCACATCTCCGCCGCCGAGCGGGCGAGATTGGAAGCCGGCATCGTCGAAGTGCGTGCGATTGAGCCACGCAGTGTGCTGGTACGTGCGGGAACTATGCTCGATCACAGCACGCTTCTGATCGAGGGCATCATGTCGCGCTACATCGATGACCGGAATGGGTTGAGGCAACTCGTCGCGATCCATCTACCCGGCGATTTCGTTGATCTTCATGCCTATCCGCTCAAGTTCCTCGACCACGATGTTGCGACCATGACGGCAGCTACAGTGGCAATCGTTCCACATGCAAATCTCGGCACCTTGATTGGTGAGAACCCGGAACTCGGCCGTAAGCTCTGGTACGCAACGCTGATCGATGCGGCGATCCACCGCGCGTGGCTGTTCCGTCTTGGACGGCTCGATGCGATGGGGCGCGTTGCCCACTTCCTGTGTGAGACGAATACACGCCTGGAAGCAGTGGGGCTCAGCGATGGTCACCGGTTCGCGCTTTCCCTTACCCAGGTCGACCTTGCAGAAATTTGCGGCCTGACACCTATCCATGTGAACAGGATCCTGCGCCAGCTGCGGGAGGAGCGCCTGTGCGTCTTTCGCTCTTCGCTCGTGGAAATCCTGGATCCGACGCGGTTGGCCGCCCGGGGTCAATTCGATCCGGCCTATCTCTACACCGAGGCGAATCCGTCCTCCAGCGCAGGGTTAAATCGATGAACACACCAACAGGCGCAATTCCGCCCTATTCCGATCCCGGTATCGCTAGTGCGGAAGACGGCCTCGTCATTCTCGATGGACCAAATGGCGTGGCCGTGACGATGACGCCGGAAGCCGCGGCGCGGACGGGACATAGTCTGGTGGCCGCAGCCCGCGATGCCGAGAGGCAGACAAAGGACCGCGGAGATAGCATTAGCGCGCACCGGCCGCCTGATGGCTGATCTGACGCTCGCATCGCACCGCCCTGGTCTGGAAACCCGGTCAGGGACAGCGTCCGCTTCGCCGTCCAACGGCGTCGAGGTCCGTCGAAGATCGAGGTCAGTCGAAAAGCGCACGCTTCCCAAAAAGGAAAAAGACCATTGCAACCGTGTGCCGCTGCCACAGATCGGGACAGAGCGTTGCTGACACGCGGTAACAGCTCATCTCGGCCGGGTCCTAGAGGATGTCTGGATCGTTATACCGTTAACGCTCGGCCTGTGCCGGGTCTCGAAATTTCTCAAGACCAGTGCGGCATGGCCAAAGTCGCCGGCCTTGCCTCCCGACTGGCGTCGTGACGCCCCCCTGAACTTGCAGGACGCCGGCCCCATTGAATTCAAGCCGAAGCCAACTGCTTCCCACGTGGAGAATCGCAATGCGTGCACTGCTGAGATTAGGAATCCTCGCCGGACTTGGCTACTTCGCCTACTCCAAGTTCGCAGCATCACGGCGGCTGGACGACGATGACCGTGGCCCCGTGGGCTCGTCGGGCATTGTTCGCAATGCAGGTCCGGAGGAGCAATCGGGCATCCGTAACGACGATTGGGACACGGTGGACGAACAGATCGACGGGAGTTTCCCTGCCAGTGATCCTCCGGGCAGCTACTGAGGGTCCCGCGGATTTCCCAGTTGAAGCTCGCGGATATCGGGGGGAGCGATCTCACGCGGTGTGTGCGACCCCAAAGGGGCTTGGCCGTATCGCACTGCCCAGTACGCCGCGTCGTTCGACCGGCGGACAGGGCACGGTCTCGATGCTAAAGCATGACGGATGCCGCGCTTCAGTGCGCGAACCGACACCAATCGCATGGCCGATTGCCGCGAGACAGAGTCCGGATCCATGCTTTCGGTGTCATACACCAATACGCCGCGGCCGACTTGGCGGGGGTAAGAGCAATGAAATATGATGTCGACGCACTGGTGGTTCTTCCGGACGACATTGATCGGGCTCGTTCACCGCTCGCAAACCACATCGAAGCAGAAACGTTCGTGCTGGGTGCTTTTAATCCTGGGCTGACCAGATTGCCCAATGGCAATTTGCTGCTGATGGTGCGCGTTGCGGAAGCACTGCGCGATCCGATCGCTGATGGCCACCTGCATACGATTCGCTGGGAGGCTTCGAGCGGCGGCCGTTTTGTCACCGACGCTTGGCCCTTGGAGCTCGTCGACACGTCGGATCCCCGCGCAGTCCGCCTTCGTGGCGGCGGCTGGAATGTCATGGTACTGACTTCGCTCTCGTGGCTACTGCCAGTCGAGCTCACGCCGGACGGGATGACCCCTTTAGCGTTTCACTACGATAAGGCAATTGCTCCAATCAACAGCTTGCAATGCTATGGCGTTGAGGATCCGCGGATCAGCTACGTGGAAGGTCAATGGTTCATGACAACCTGCTCGGTCGGTCCCGAGCGGCAGTGCACGACGCTCTATTCCTCGAGCGACGGGCTGGATTGGACATTCGCTGACATCCTCCTCGACCATCAAAACAAAGACATGCTGCTGTTCGAAGGTCTGATCAACAATCAGTACTGGGCACAGACCCGTCCCCTTGGCGATGCTTACTTTGCGTACCCGCCAGGCAGTGAATGGCGCGCCGGACCATCGATAAATCTCGCTCACTCGCCGGACGGACGGTTTTGGAAGCCATTCTCAAAGCCGGGAATTCGGCCACACGCCGCTACCCTGGCAACCGCGAGAATGGGTGGGGGCAGCCCTCCCCTGCTAACAACCGGCATCGAGGATGGTGGATGGTTGTCCCTTTGGCACGGTGTTGAACCAAAAGAACTGGTAGGAATTTATCGGACCTATTGGTCAATACTGGCACGCGACGATCCGAGCATTACCGTTCGTTCGAGCCACAAACCTCTCATAGAACCTAACCCGGAACTCACCAAGCCGATAGAGCATCAAATGTATTTGCGAGATGTGGTCTTCACCACCGGGATTGTAGACGCTGGCAGCTACTACGTCGTTGCCTCTGGAGAAGCGGATCTCGCATGCCGCATCACCCATATACCAAAGGCAGCCTTCTCGCCATAATCACGCCAGCTATTTGGTGCAAGACGAAGCGCTTTTCGTCTGAAGCTTAAGCGATACGCCAAGTCGTTCGGAGCCGGCTTCGTTGACACTGGATGGCGCAGGACAGGCGCGCGACCGAAATCTACCCCGGCTCCGGCACCAAAAGCGGCGCTTCGCGTTCCTCGATTCTCACCCCAGCCAAGGAGTTGCCTATGGAAGACGTCGCCGGTTGGATCGCGCCTGCCGCCACGATGATCGCCGCCATGATGACCGCTGCCAATCTCGGCGCTCGGGTCACGGGCTGGGGCTTCGTCGTCTTCATGATCGGCTCGATCGCCTGGTCGGTGGTGGGGCTGGCGTCCGGGCAGAACAATCTCCTCGCCACCAACGTTTTCCTGATCTTCGTCAATCTGATCGGCGCGTGGCGCTGGCTGGGCAAGCAGCGTTCCTATGACGATGGCGGTAAGTCGGCAACCGAGGCCAGCCGGCGCTCTGGTTACCCGACCCTTTTCACCGCTACGGGTATCGCCGGCATGCCTGTAGCGTCGGCCGACGGCGAGACGATCGGCAAAGCGGTCGAAGCGCTCGTCACATGCGAGAGCGGCAACGTGAGCTACGTCGTGATCGCCTCGAGCGGTGTCGGTGGGATCGGCGAAGAACTGCGCGCGGTGGATCGGGCGCAGATCGATTTCGCCTGCGATCGGATGAAGCTACGTCGTCCGCGCGCCTGGTTCGAAAGCCTGCCGCCGCTTGCCGATGGAGACTGGCCCGCCGCACGGGCCGAGATGGCTGCGAGTCTTGCCCGATGACCGCTTCTCGCGGTCTGGGAGAAACCGCCCTGACGCTTGCTTGGGGCCTGCGCGCCGGCGATCTCCTTTACCTGGCAGACGACGACCGTGAGGCCGAGATGGTCGCTGCCGCTCTAGCAGCATTGGTTCCCAACGCCCGCGTCGTCTTCGTTCCATCGAGTGATACTCTGCCCGGCGACCGCGCGCCTGCCTCCCCGGCAAATATCGGTCGGCGGGTCGCGGCCCTGCGAGATCTGCGCCGGCTGGTCCTTGACGAAGAGCGACCGCACCTCGCAGCGATTATGAGCGGCGAGGCCGCGGCCAGGCTTTATGCGAAGCCCGCCGCATTCGACCCGGCCCCACCGACGCTGCGGACCGGTGATCCGATCCACATCGAGGGTTTCACTGCCCAGATGGAGGGGCTCGGATATTTCACTGACGACCGGGTGGACGAGCCTGGAGAAGTCGCGGTGCGCGGCGATGTCATCGACATCTTCCCTGCCGACGCTGGCCTTCCCGCGCGGATCGATGTCGCAGACGGGCGCATCGCCGGGATCCGCCGCTACGACCCTGCAACGCAGCTTAGCGAAGAGCCATGCGAGTACCTGGAAATCGGCCGAGCCGCCGAACCGGTCTCGAAGGAAAAGGTCTCGATCCTCGCCCATTTGGTGCCCGGCCATGTTTATTTGTCGCCCAAGGCGGACAAGCGCCGGCAGCGCTTCGTCCGCCTTGCCGACCAAGCGGCCAGCGCGGGCGGCGGAGCGATCGACGCCGTTTCCGAGGACCTTTGGACTAACGACCTTGCCGCATGGGTGCAGAGCGAACTGGAAGCGGAAGTTTCGCCAACACCGCGCTTTGCCGAGCAGAAATCCCCTCTCACCGCGTTGCGGCGCTTCGCATCGCCGTTGCTCGCTGCCAGGCAGCGCATGCTGCTGGTCGGAAGCGAACGTGACGTTCGGTTCCTGAGAGCAAAGCTCGCCAAGATCCTTAACGTCGAGGTGGAAACGCTCGAAGCGCTCGAAGACTTGGCGGGGCTTCCCGCCGGCGGGGTCGCAGCGCTTGTCGCGCCGATCGACCGGGGCGCTGCCTCGAATGATGTGGTGATGATCGCCGCGGCTGATCTTCTCGGCAGCCGCGCCCTGTTGGATAATGTCGAACAGAGGCAAGCTGGATTGCAGCTTGCAAGCGGCGACATCCGCTCGGGTGATCTCGTGGTCCATCAGGATCATGGAGTCGGCCGGGTGGTGGGCCTTGAACATGCGCCCGGCGAAGCCGGGGTCGATCTCATCGTGCTGGAATATGGCGGGGGCCACCGCCGTTTGGTGCCGGTGCACGAGGCCGGCCGGCTATGGCGCTACGGCGGCGACGGAGAGGCGGTGAAGCTTGACAGGCTCGACGGCTCGAGCTGGGAAAAACGGCGCGGGTCGATCGACGAAGCCATCGCCGAAAGCGCGCGCGAACTGCTCCTCCTTGCAGAGCAGCGTCGCCGGCTCGAAGCGCCGGTGATCGAACCCGACTCCGCCAGCTACGAACAACTCGTCGCGACCTTTCCATTCAACGAGACCGCGGATCAGGCACGGGCAATCCAGGCCGCGCGGGACGATCTTGCTTCGGGCCGGCCAATGGACCGCCTCGTCATCGGCGATGTCGGCTATGGCAAGACCGAGGTCGCACTGCGCGCTGCGGCACTCGCCGCCCTGGCGGGCTTCCAGGTCATTCTGGCAGCGCCGACAACCGTACTGGTACGCCAGCACCTGCAGGCATTCGCGCGCCGCTTCGAAGGCACGGGTGTGAAAATTGCCGGTCTGTCCCGGCTGTCGAGCGCGGCGGAGAGAAAAGCGGCCAAAGCCGGCCTCGCCGATGGCTCTATTGGAATCGTCGTTGGCACGGCCGCGGTCATGGCGAAGGACGTCCGCTATGCGCGGCTCGGACTCGTCATCATCGACGAGGAACAGCGCTTTGGAGCGGCCGATAAGGCCCGGTTGCGAGGCCGCGCGGAAGTACACCTTCTGGCAATGAGCGCGACGCCGATACCGCGCACGCTCCACCGCGCGATGATCGGTCTGCAGCAGATTTCGGTTATCGCCACCCCGCCAGCGCGGCGTCAGCCGATCCGCACGATCCTTGCCACTCCCGAGGATGCCATGATTCGAACAGCGCTCCTGCGCGAACGCTCACGGGGCGGACAAAGCTTCGTTGTCACGCCTCGGATTGAGGACCTCGGGTCCCTCGCCGCACGCTTGGCCCGCATCGTGCCCGACCTCACCGTCATCGAAGCGCACGGCAAGATGGCGGCCGGCGCCATCGACGAGGCAATGGTCCGCTTTGGCGACGGCGAAGGCGATGTTCTGTTGGCGACCAATATCATAGAAGCGGGCCTCGACGTCCCGCGCGCCAATACCATGCTCATCTGGCGCGCCGACCGCTTCGGCCTCGCCCAGCTTCACCAACTGCGCGGACGGGTGGGGCGCGGCAATCGCAGGGGGCAGGTCATCATGCTGACCGAAGGCGGCGAGATCGCCGAGCGGACGATGAAGCGGCTGCGTACGCTGACCGCTCACGACCGGCTTGGTGCAGGCTTCGAGATTAGCGCGGCAGACCTCGACCAGCGCGGCGCCGGCGACCCGCTCGCCGATACCCAGGCGGGTCACATGAAACTCGTCGGCGTCGACCTCTATCAACACCTGTTCGAAGCCGCGCTACGGCAGGCCCTCGGGCAGGATCCGGGTTTTTGGGCGCCCGACCTCAATCTGGGAGATCCCGGAGGCCTGCCGGCCCAATGGATACCCGACCCCGATATCCGGCTCGGTCTTTACGTGCGTCTCGCGCGTCTTACGGATGAGGGCGAACTCAACGCATTCGAAGCAGAACTTGCCGACCGGTTCGGCCGGCTTCCGGCGCATGCCGAGCGGCTGCTCGCAGCAGCGCGGATCGGCATCCTCGCCCGCACGGCAGGAATAGAGCGCGTAGATGCCGGACCCGCAGCCATCGCTCTCACCCCGCGCGGCGGCGAACTGCACCTGCCGGATGGCACTGATCTCACCGAGAAGGATGGACGCTGGTTGCTGAGAGAACAGACCGACGAAGCCACCCGACTGGCGCGGGTAGCTGACCTTCTCGAGACTCTGGTGCCTTAAGGAGGTTGATGCATGTCGGACGCCCGGAGCGCCCCTTCCGATTGCCTGATTGTCGGCGCGGGCCCGGCCGGCCTTACCGCAGCGATCTATCTAGCGCGCTTCCGTTTACGCGTGGAAATCGTCGATGCCGGCAAGAGCCGAGCTGCCTTGATCCCGCGCACACACAATCATGCCGGCTATCCTGGCGGCATTCCTGGCCGCGAGTTGCTTTCCCTCATGCGCAAGCAGGCCTCGGAGTTCGGTGCGAGCGCCCGTGCAGGACTGGTCGAAAGGATCGAGCGAAGAGGCGAGCTTTTTATCGCCCGCATCGGCGATGAAACCCTGCATGCACGTGCTGTCCTCCTGGCGACGGGTGTCGTGAACAATTCGCCCAGGATGGCTCCAGAGATCCATGACGCCGCGCTGGCTCGCGGACTCTTGCGCTATTGCCCAATTTGCGATGGCTATGAGGTGACCGACAAGAAGATCGGCGTGATCGGCTCGCGCGCGCGCGGCCATAACGAGGCGTTGTTTCTCCGGATGTATTCGAGGGATGTGACGCTGATCGCACCCGAGGGCGGTCACACGCTTAGCAAGGAAGAATTGGTCGAGCTAAAGAAAGCTGGCATCGTCTTGCGGGACGGTCCATGCGCGCCGCTACGCATCGAAGGCGAGACGATCCTGGTTCCGGTGCCCGGCGAAACCCTCGCTTTCGACACGGTCTATCCCGCGCTGGGATCTGTTATCCGCTCAGAACTTGCCGTCATGCTCGGCGCGGAAGCGACCGAAGACGGTTGCCTCATTGTCGACGCCCACCAGCGGACCAGCCTGCCGGGCCTCTATGCGGCCGGCGATGTCGCCAAGGGCCTCGATCAGATCAGTCATGCGATGGGGGAAGCCGGCGTCGCGGCGACGACCATTCGAAACGATCTCGCCGCCAAGCAGCCGCTGCTGCGCTGAGCGTGCTCGGCAGTGATGAGTTCGCCCTCGCCGGCATCCCATTCGTTGTGGGGCATGGCGCCGATTTGCCAGCCCCGCTTCTTTTACGACATAACCGCTGGCATCTCTGGCAAAATGCCTAACCGGACAGTTACGTCGGGCGCGAACCAGCAGAAATCAGGCCATAGGCACAGCAGGCCGGGGCCCCTCGCCTGACCTTCGAGCAACTCGATGAGCTAGGTGTCGGGCGCCAGAGATCGCGCGCAGGACGGCCGCCGCATCCTGCAACGCACGCATTGCGGTGTCTACCGCGCGCATTGGACCGGCTAAAAGCGGTCCCGATCACCTCGGCGTCATCCAGCGCCAAACGCCCGAAAAAGAGTTCCGGACAGCAGCACGCAGGATCGGCAGCCGGGCACGGCCATCTTGCTCGCACCCATGAATGCTTCGGAGACATATCGCGAACCAGCGTTGCGGGGACAATCCATGGTTCAAGCAGCTCAAGGGAACAGTCATCGTCGCAGGGCTCGTGCTGAAACACGACAACACTCTGCGCTGCAATGTGGTTCCGTCTATCGCGCTTCTATCCGACTTTGGGGGAATGCTGCGGTGTCGGATTGATCATGCACTGAACTGGTCAGCGGCAGCGCAGAGCCGCCGAGCCGGATTCTGCCGCAATCCTTTCATAAATCTGCGCATCGCGGGCGGCGACTGCCGAAGCCGGCTCCCCGGCCGCCTTGTTGATGAGGTCTGCGCTTGCCTGCGCGAAGCGCGACCATATTGTCGACCGGCCTCGCGCATAGGCGCGTTCCTTCAACTCGGCCAGAGAATATGGGTGATCGAGAAGATCGTTGACCGCCGCCGATATGGCAGATGGTTTTTCTGGCGGGACGAGGCAGCCAACCCCATTGGCGAGAAGCTCGCGGGCGTGGATATACGGGGTGGAAACGACAGCCTTTCCGAGAGCTACAGCGTAGCTCAGCGTGCCGGACGTCGACTGCTGGAGGTTAGGATAGGGGGTAAGATAAATGTCGCAGGCCTCGATCTGATCGAGCAGTTCCTCAGTGTCGACAAAGCGATTGTCCCATTGCACATTGTCTTCGACCCCGAGCTCCGAGACCCGCGTTTCGAGGAGTTTTCGGTATGCCTCGCCCTGCTCGCGGAGGAGATTGGGATGCGTGGCACCGACAATCCGGTAGAGCACATCGGGATGCGCGGCGGTAATCGCCGGCAACGCTTCGATCGCATGCTCGAGGCCCTTGCCCGGCCCCAATAGACCAAATGTCATGAGAACGGGGCGACCTGCTACGCCGAGGCGCGCTTTGAACCCCGCCTCTCGGCCAAAGGGTCGGTCGGGAGCTCCGTGGGGAATCATCGTGATACGATCCGGCGAAAAACCATACAGCTCGGTGAGAAGGCTGCGACCATGCTCTGACATGACCATGGCTTGGTCGGTACGCGCCAGAATATGTCCGAGGACTTCACGCTGACCAGCGGATGGCTGAGAGAGTATCGTATGGAAGGTGACGATGAGTGGTACCTCGATCCGGTCGACCAGTTCGGTCACGAGAATTCCGTCGGGCCCGCCGAAGATGCCGTACTCGTGTTGAAGCCAGACGGCATCGACGCCGGAACGGTTGATCTGCCGGGCCGCTTTCCGGTAGCTCTCCGGTTCGTCAACGTTGATGAGGTTGACGCGATCGCCGTAGAGCGGTGCCGCCTCGTGCAGGTCGAGTGCATAGACGTCGAAACTCGTGCGAGGATAAAAAGTCTCGACTTTCGTCTTGAGGTCCTCGGTAAATGTCGCAATGCCGCATTTACGCGGTGCGTATGTGCCAATCACGGCAACATTGAAGCTTTTGTTGTCGGGTTTCGGCAAGAAAGATTTCTGGGCCAAAGATGTGAATGGGACCAGCTGAGAGAAAGCGTTCTGCGAATTGATCATGCCGTCACCGTGATGGAGGGTTCGAACAATTAACGGATGGGGCAGGCGCGCGTTCCACGATTCCGCCGCGTTTCAAAGTGCGGGAATCTTGGCCTTGTCCGCGAGGCGACGTTGCAGAAAAGCGAGGACCACTGCCTCCTCGGGGCGAAGCCGAGACAATTCGTCCCGCAGCTCTTTTTCCACCGCGTCCCGCGCCTCAAGCACGAGTTCGTCGCTCAAGTAGCTGTCAAACACCTCGGGGTGAATGTAACATTTTCGGCAGACCGTCGGCGTGTTGCCCAGGCGCGAGGCCACCGCTTCTATAGCCGCGCGTACGTTTCGCTTGGCGGCGGCTTCGTTATCCACCTTTTCGTATTCGGCAAGAGCCAGCGCAGCGAGCACCGTGCCATTCCAGGTACGGAAGTCCTTCGCTGTGATGTCTGCCCCTGAGATTTCTTTCAGATAGCTGTTGATATCGTTCGAGGTGACTTCGTACTGCTCGCCGTCCTCGCCGATGTACTGGAAGAGATGCTGGCCCGGCAGGTCCTGGCTAGCCTTCACAATCTTCGCGATGCGCCGGTCCCTGAGCCTTAGCTTCCACTGCTTGCCGCTCTTGCCCTTGAAGTTGAAACGAAGCTCCGCCCCTTCGACCGCGACATGGCGGTCCTGGAGCGTCGTAAGCCCGTAGCTCCTGTTCTGCTTGACATAGTCCGCGTTGCCAACGCGGATCATCGTGGTTTCTAGCAGGTGGACGACCGCAGCCAGAACCTTCTCGCGTGGCAGACCGCGCTTCTGGAGATCGGCGTCAATCCTCTCGCGCACGGCTGGCAGGGCTTTGGCAAAATCGAGCATGTGCTCGTACTTCGTGCTGTCGCGCACCTCGCGAAACTTGGCGTGGTAGCGATACTGCTTGCGGCCCTTGGCGTCGCGGCCGGTCGCCTGGATATGGCCATTGGGTTTGGCGCAAATCCACACATCCGTGTATGCCGGGGGGATTGCCAGCGATGCAATGCGTTTCAGAGTCTTGTCGTCCTTGACGACGTTACCGCGCGGATCGCGGTAGCGAAACCTGCCACGATACGTTTGGCGGCTCATCCCGGGGCTGTCATCAGTGACATAGACAAGGCCCTCGCTTTCCGCCGCCTCCTGCGCATCGACGATAATTCCTGCCTCGCCGGCCTGGGCCAGCGCGTCCTCTCGCGTTTTCATACCGCCTGAATCGCACGAAGCCGGATCGCGTTCCCCGACCTCTGAACGTGCATCTGCTCGTCACGGTCTTTCATAATATTCCCGGCGCCGGAAAATTTATCCTCCTGCCGGCGTGCTCCGGCGCTGATAGACATAAGGCTGCCTTGCCTATGACTGCGCCGATGTGCGGTGATTCAAGCGCACAAAAGAAATCTATACGCAGGTTGACGTTAAGCAGACTGAGTTTTTTTATCGCATCGAGAATACCGCTCATGACCTTGGAGCTCTTGGGCTGGCCGCTTTCCCATGCGGTCTATGTCCCAGCAATTCTCCGGCAGCATGCGGGCCGCTCCATGATGGTGCATCTCCAATCCTCGATGCATCTCGTTTTTCCCAGTTAACAGACTTTACTTGGATGCTGCCCCTGCAGGGATGCAGGCACACATCACTACCGACCGCGGAACGAGAAAATGACCTCGCGCCTCGACCAGCAACTAGGCGATGGCCTGCTGCTGACCAAGGCTCCCGGCGATGTCGAACCAATCAGGATAGCCGACGCATGGCCAGGTGATTGGCCACGCATTTCTCGGCCGAGATACCGCCGGGCGCGTTTTCCCGAGCCGCAGCGGTCACCCCAATAACCCCTCAATTGAGTCTTGAATCGAATCGCGGTTCTGAAGATATTTCATCCGACAGGTCACTCCTGTCGCAACGAGGAGAGTTGGAAGAAAGGAGGCAACGCAATGTCCCTCTCCAAATTTTTTCATCCCTTCGAATTCATGGAACATCCCCAGCTTGAGCCCGAGGTAAAGCGCGCGATCCTTGCATCGTGGGCATCGGATGCCTCTGCCGTGGAAGGTCAACCAGATCTGAGGCGACCGGCAGGCGCTTCGGAACCAGTTCGGTTCGACGACATTATGTCTGCCATGCGCACACTTGATAATCGCGAGGCATGATCATGGCAGACAAACTGTTCAGCCTGCTGCGCAAAGAACGAGAACGCCTCGAGCTCGCTATCCAGCGCGCTGAAGCACGGGGCGAGGCTGGTAAGCCGGACGTGCGCCGGCTAAAGGCTCTGCACCGTGCCGTGAATGATCAAATCCAAAGTTGGATGCGTGATCTTTACGCCGACGATCTCGACTGCTTGCGGACGGCGGCGTAACCGGAAGGGACCGGAAGCGATGCTTCCGGTCCTTTTCTTTGGCTACCCGGCGGCGCCCACGCCCTGGATCGCTTTTGGAATCGCATCGGCCAAGGCCGCGCTCATCCTGTGGTTCTTCATGGAGCTGCGACAAGAGGGCGGTCTGGCCCGACTTGCGGCGATCGCGGGCTTCGTCTGGCTGGCGATCCTCTTCACACTGACGGCGGCGGACTACCTCACCCGGTTCTGGAAAGGGTGATCCTGCCCTCGCGCGAAGCGTTTCGAATTGTCTGCTATCGGGTCGCCGGTGCCACTCGCCAGACGGTGTTGGAAAGATCGTCGGCGACCAGCAACGCATGGCTGACCGGATCATAGGCTACGCCGACAGGCCGGCCCCGGGCGTGGCCATCCTTTATGAACCCGGTCAGGAAATCCTGGGGTTTTCCCGATGGCCGTCCGCCCGCAAAGGGAATCCAGACAACCTTGTAGCCGGCGAGATCCTGACGGTTCCAGCTGCCATGCTCGCCGACGAACGCGCCCTCTGCATATGGGCCGCCAAATCCGCCCTGCGCCACAAATGTCAGGCCCAATGTCGCGACGTGTGAGCCTAGTGCGTAATCGGGGCGTATCGCCTTGCTGACGAGATCGGGGCGTTGGGGATAGACGCGCGGATCGACGTTCTGTCCCCAATAGCTATAGGGCCAACCATAGAAAGCCCCGTCGCGCACCGAAGTGAGATAGTCGGGCACGAGTTGCGGACCCAGTTCATCGCGCTCGTTGGCCACGGCCCAGAGTTGCGCGCTGGCGGGGTTGATCGCAAGCGCTGTGGGATTGCGCACGCCTTGCGCATAAGTCCGATGGGCTCCGGTCTGGCGATCGATCTCCCAGATTTCCGCACGGTCCTGTTCAACGTTCAGACCGCGTTCGCCGATATTGCTGTTGGATCCTATTCCCACGTAGAGTTTCGATCCATCGGCCGAGACTGTCATCGCTTTGGTCCAGTGATGGTTGATGCGCGAGGGCAACTTCACCAATTCCTGGCCCGGCCCCGCCGCGTGGGTCATCCCGTCTCGATAAGGAAACCGGATTACCGCGTCCTGGTTCGCGACATAGATATTCCCGTCGACATAGGCGAGACCATAGGGAGCATTGAGCCCCGTCGCGAACTCCGTGCGCAAGTCCGGTCGGCCGTCGTGGTTCGTGTCACGCAGCAGAGTTATGCGGTTACCGCCCTTCACCGATGTCTTTCCGAGGGATTTTATATAGCCTGCGATAAAATCCTTGGGACGCGACTTGGGCGCATTGGCGCCTCCCATCCCCTCGGCCACCAGAACATCGCCATTGGGGAGCACCAGGATCTGACGCGGAACCTTCAGATCCGTCGCAAAGGCCGTCACCGTAAAACCGGCGGGTGCCTGGGGCGCTTCACGCCCCCACCCTGCCGGTGTCGCGATGTTCATCGGCGGCAGGAGCGTTTGGCGCTGCTTCGGCAGATCGGGCTGGGAACCTGTCTGATCGAGATTGGATTCGCTCCTCCCGCAGGATGCGAGAACGAGCAAGAGTGCTGCCGTGCAGAAGGCAAAACCGTGAAAATTCATGGAGCCGTCTCCATCGTCTCGATCCGAACACCCGAATAGGCGATCCATCCTGCCGCCAGCGCAAGAACGGCGCTGATCACGGAAAGCACGAGGCCGAACGTTCCTACAGACGCCCATCCGTCATGGCTGTGCTGGAACGCGTTGATGAGGCCCGCTAGCCAGGCGAGAGCGAGCAGTAACGCGTGCAAACGATAGCGCCTTTGAGACTGAGATGGCCCCTTCCTCAACGCGGCAATGAGGGCCCAGAGCAATGCAAAAGCGCCGATCATCAGGGCCGCGGTTATCAGCCACGCGGAAAAGTTGCTCCACTGGATGTCTGCCGTCTCGAGATAGGCAATGTCGGTGAGTAACGCGGTAGGAAAAAGGGCGACCGGAAATGCCAGCAAAACCGCCTGGAGCGGATGAAGCGGCATGCGCGTCTGGCGCATGTGCCGGCCAAATGACTGGGGATTGGGCAAATTGGCTCTCCCGTTCGGAGATGAAGTCTTGGTATTCCCAATGCCCGGCCCACCATTTTGTTTCTTGTCTTGTCGGGCGGATTCAACCGGTCGTCGCAACACCTGCTTCTTGCTGCGGGGCGATAAACTGGTCGAGGTCTTCTGCAGGTGTCTTCCATCCAAGCATCTTTCGCGGGCGCGTGTTCATGGCGTGAACAACCGCTTCGAGTTCCCGTACCGAGTACCGGCTGAGATCGGTGCCCTTCGGGAAGTACTGGCGGAGCAGGCCGTGGATGTTTTCATTTGAGCCACGCTGCCACGGGCTTTGCGGATCGCAGAAGTAGATTTCCAGTCCACTATCGACCCGGAGCGTTGCGTGCTGGGCCATCTCGGCGCCTTGGTCCCACGTTAGCGACTGAGGGAGTTTCTCTGGCAGCTCCCGCATGGATTCGGCGATGGCCTTGCGGACGGCTTCGGCTCCATGCCCGGCAAGCGGCGGACCATTCTTGACCCCTTGCCCGCGCTGATACCCTTCCTCGCGCGGCAGGTGCAGCAGCATTGTAAATCGCGAACTGCGTTCGACGAGAGTGCCGATCGCCGAGCTATGCAGGCCCAGGATGAGATCACCTTCCCAGTGTCCGGGAACTGCACGATCTTCCACTTCCGGAGGCCGCTCGCTTATCATGATGGCGTTCCCCACGAAGGATTTTCCACGACCGCGAGTTCGTTCGCAAGGGACGCGAAGAGCTCGCCGGGAACGCAGGCAAGCCGTCAGTTCCCGGCGTAGGGAACCACGTCCCTGGACGTAGAGGGATTGATAAATAGCCTCGTGGCTGATGCGCATGGCGCGATCCTCTGGGTAATCGATCCGCAGCCGATGGGCGATCTGCTCCGGGCGCCATGCAATCGACCAGCTCCGACTTTGTCGAAGCACGGCGCGTCGTTTCTTCCATACCACTTCAGGGCCGGCAAAGCCGATACGATCAGCATTCGTGACCCGACCAGCAAGACGCTCCTCGACATAAGCGCGTAGAGCAGGAATGCTGGCCAGCTGCTCGGACGCGGACCTGCGCGTTCAGCGTGCCACTGCGCGACGCTGGCACGGTAATCCAGATTGCCGCCACGTGTGGCAGCGTTGCGCCGTACTTCGCGCGAGATCGTGCTGGGCCTCACAATCGAACTTGTGCCGGCCGGGCGCATCCGCTGCCAACGTCGTCACGATGTCATCGACTATCAGGCCCTCTGGTTCCCGATAGGTCTAAACGCTGATCGTTCTCAGTCAGATTGGACACCGCAGCGCATCAAACCACTTGTGTCTCTATATGGCTTCTCTGTCACTACCCGTCTCATTACGCAGTCTATTGATAAAACTCTGCTGGCGAAGAGCCGCCTCAAGTTGCCAAAGATCCAAGAATATTCCCGGTGCTGCTTCGTCCATCAGCCTCTGCGATGCATGCTGCATAATCACGAGCGCCTGCCGGAGGCGCTCAACCTCCTGCTTTCCCTCATCGGTCAGCGCGATAATCGACCGCCTGCGGTCGCGAATATCAGTCTGGGTTTCGATAAAGCCCAACGATGTGAGTTGACGGCACCAGTCGATGACCAGCGGATGGGACTGCTTCAGCAACGCCGCGATCTCGGTAACCCCAAGCGGGCCTCGTTCGTCGAGTGCCAGAAGTGTAGAGGACGTCCGCGGCGGCGCCGTTACGCCCACCTCCGGGTACCATTCACTGCCTCCACGCACGAGTTCGTCCGCAAGCCGTCGCAGAAGATGGGCGAGATAGGCAGGCCCCTGCGCGCGGATGAAATCGCGGGAAGGTTCCTTCTTGGAGTGACCGTTTGACATTATATGTAAAGCTTTACATAAATCGGAGCGCAAAGCCACCTGCTTCATGAGGAATGTGCCATGAGGCCCGTATTACTGCCATTTTTGCTCCTCCTCGGGGCAGCCGCTCCCGTGAGCGAGAATTGCGCGATCGGAACTTACAAATTCGCGAATGGCGACTTCATCGTCATTGAACCCGGCACAGGTGAGCATCTGCGTTGGCGACAGCCCGACGGAACGACCGGGGAGCTTTCCAAGACGGCAGGCGAGCGTTGGAAAAGTACATTGGGCTGGACGGGCCGACCGGATGGTCATCGAATTTCGTTCGACTGTGATGACGACGGACTGCGCTTCGACGGTCAACAGGGGGAACGGATCGCGTTCGACGTGACCGAGACCCATTTCGAAGTGGATGGGGCCATTCTCGCGGGGCGCCTCGTGATGCCCAGAAGCAATGGGCCGGTCCCTGTTGTAGTCCTCATACACGGCGCCGAGCACTCTTCCGCGCGTCAGGACTATGCCCTTCAACGAATGTTTCCGGCAGCGGGCATTGGAGTATTTGTCTATGACAAGCGTGGCACAGGCGCATCGGCGGGAGAGTACACGCAGGATTACGCCACGCTGGCAACGGACGCCGTCGCCGCCCTTCATGAGGCTCGGCGGATTGGCGGCCCCAGGATTTTGCGCATCGGCTATCAGGGCGGCAGCCAGGGGGGATGGGTGGCGCCGCTCGCCGCGCGTATCGAGCCTGTCGATTTCGTAATCGTGAGCTTCGGCCTGGCGGTTTCTGTCGTAGCGGCAGAACACGAGCTGATTTCGGCTGAACTCTCCAAGCACGGCTTTGGACCGGAGACGGCCGCCAAAGCGCTTGAGATTTCGCGCGCCGTCGAAACACTCGTCGATAGCAATTTTCAAACCGGTTACGAGCAGCTCGAGCAAGTTCGCGCGCGGTATCGTAATGAACCGTGGTTCGGCTATGTGCGGGGCAGTTTCGTAGGAATGATCCTCGACATGTCGCCGGACCAGCTCCGGCACGAGGCTTCTGCATTGGCACCGAACATCTCGCTCTATTACGATCCTATGCCGGTCTTGCGAAATCTCGATGTCCCGCAGCTATGGCTGCTGGCTTCGGACGACGTTATTGCGCCAAGTGCCGAAACGGCCAGCCGCCTCGCAAAGCTGAAGCAAACGGGTCGCCCAATCACGACGGTGGTCTTTGCGGGTGCAGATCACGGCATGTACAGATACGAACTGGCGCCGGACGGGTCACGCGTGTCGACCCGCACGCCTGAGACATACTTTCCCATGATGCGGGATTTCATCCTGACGGGGCGGACCGCGCCGCAGTAAATCCAAGCAAGCTAAAGCTGGAATTGGCGTCACCTCAGCAATCTTTGCCCAAAATTTCAAAATCAGCACCGGAGCCACATGCTGCTCCGTGAATCCATACGGGGCGGGTTATACAAAAATCGCCAAAGAGCTAACTGCCATTAGGAGGCAGGGAGAACACTCCCTCATCTCGGATATGGCCAGCTTGGTGGTCTGGCCCAACCTCTTTGAGGCACACCGGAATATCCTGCTCGGGGGATCGATGTTAGGCCAGCGCGTGCAAGTGCAGAAGTAAGGCGAGGTCATTCATGCCATAGCCCAGCGGCTTGACGATCTTTCTCCGCTTCTTGCCAGTGTGGGTCAGCGCCGAGACCTCGCCAGCGACTACCAGATCCGCCGCGCCGACATTGTCAGGAGCCCGATGGCGCCGGATCCGCGAGACCTTACCAATCATCGCCTCGGGCAGAGCGCGTGTGATCTGTACGACCAGGCTTGGCTCAGGGATCATGCCAGGCCTGCCTACAGACGGTATCAAAATCACGACTCGCGACCCTCGCTAAAATGTCAAAGATCGTGCTCACGAGAGGTGGTGTCGCTTGGGACTTCTGCCTTTCCGGCATCAGGCAGAGCCGGTCATGCGCCAGGTGCTGGCGACTACATGAGAACGGGGTTGTCACGAGAGGTGCCATGGCTTCAGGCCTCATGTACCGCACGCGCTGAACGAATTATTCGTAGGACAGTTCCATAAGCTCTGGCCGGGATGGGCCGAGTGCTGCAAATGGTTGTCTCGCTCTATGCGCGCCAAAATGCGGAGCCGATTGCCCAACTCATGCACATGACGCAGACAAGGCCGGAACAGCGTACAGTACGCGTAGCCGGCCTTCAGCAATCGGGTGTGGTATCCATCACCTTTGGCAAAACCGCCAGCAGTTCGCGCGCGAGGTAGCCCACTGGACCGATCGTCTCCTCGCACTGCCGTCCAGCCTCACCGTGCAGCCATACCGCCCAGAGCGCAGCTTCCCACGGGGCTAATCCCCGAGCCAGCAATGCCCCGACGATCCCCGCCAGCACATCGCCTGAACCGCCGGTCGCCAGGCCGATGTTTCCGCCAGTATAGGCGAAACAGTTGCCTGCAGGGTTGGCAACCAGCGTAGTGCCGCCTTTCAAGACGACGACGGCATGGAACCGCTTCGCGGCCTGCCCCACAGCGGCGATCCTGTCACGTTCTATCTCGCTTGGCTCGCACCCCAGCAGGCCTGCCATCTCGCCGAGGTGAGGCGTGACTATGCAAGGCGTCCTGCGTGCCTGCAAGCGCGCGGCGTGATCGCCCAAGGTCATCAGCGCAGAGGCATCGATCACTAGACCCCGCTCCCCGGCACCTGACACGGAGCCGGCCATTACGTCGAGAACCGCGCCGATCAGGCGAGAAGCGTGGCGTGCACATGCCATCGCCGGTCCGACGACGACTGCGTCGCAGCGCGCCAGATCGGGGGCCAGCACTTCGGCATCAACGTCGATCTCGCCCGTAAAACCCTCTGCCAGAGGCAACATGCCCGCCTCCGGAAACAGCACGCCGATGGATATGACGGCCGAGGCTATAGTGCCGATGCGTACTTTGCCGGCACCGGCGCGCAAGGCCGCCTCCGCCGTCAACCGAATGCCGCCGGGAACCTGCAGGCAGCCGCCAATGACCAACACCCGCCCGCGCGCGTTCTTGTCGACATCTCCCGACGGCATCGGCATGGGATGGGCGCGAATCCACGCCGCATCGAGCGGAGGGCAACTGATCTTCTCGTCGATCCGCTCAGCCACGGGCTGCGATCATCGGATCCGGCTCGTGGGTGGCGGGGGTTCCCTCTCGCTCCAACGGCGCGATGACATTGTACCGCTCCAGCGTAAGCCGCCCGGCTTGCGCATCGAAGCGGTACTGGGTGACGCTGCAATTGGCGACGTCTCCCTCCGCATCGATAGCCAGGATTTCCGCTTCGCTCATGTTTTCGATAACATAGCGCATGCAGAGCACGACCACCTGATGAGCGACAATCATCACTCGCCGCCCGGCGTAGTGCAATGAAACCGTATCCAACAGCGCGCGCAGGCGGAAGATCACATCCACCCAGCTCTCACCGCCCGGCGGCCGGTGGTAGAATTTGCCTAGCACCTTTCGGAAATCAGCCTGCTCGGGCTGCAAGGCGCGAATGCCCGCGGTGGTCAATCCGTCAAGAATGCCGAACTCCTTTTCGCGCAGTCGCTCATCCAGGCAAATCTTGAGATCCAGCGCGCATCCGCCTGCCTCTCGGAATATCTTCCCGGTTTGCAGCGCACGCAAATAAGGGCTGGAGAGTATAACTTCGGGTCGGTGGCCCTCTTCGCCCTGCGCGAACCAGTGTCCCAGCGCTCGCGCTTGATCCATGCCCAGCGCCGAGAGCGGCACGTCCACATCGCGATGGTCCAGCGCGATGCGGTGCATTCCGTTTGCATGGGCCATGTCCCGCGCGACATTGCCCGCGCTCTGGCCATGGCGGATGAGCCAGAGGACAGTGGGCCAGCGGGGCGATCGGTTTGCCGGGCTCTCCATCTCCCCTAAACGGAGGCCCAGCGAACTGGTTCCGACCCATAGCCTTGATCGTCTGAGTTGATCCCGCGGCGGCAATTGCTGCCTCACTTTGGCCGTGTGGCTGGCGGGGGTCCCGGCCAACTATTTATGCGACAGGCAGAGCGATATTTCTGAAGGCGGCGAGAGCAGAGTCCGCGTCTTGTGCGTTTGACATGCGTATCCGATTTCAGAGGAACGCACTCATGACGAAGACGCTCAAGGATCTTTCCGAAAAGATGAAGGACATCGACTTCGCGATGCTGGCCACGCATACCCAGAACGGCGCGATCGCCGCGCGGCCCATGAGCAACAACCGGGACGTCGAATACGATGGCGATGCCTGGTTCTTCACCGAAGAGAAGACCCGGATGGTTTCCGATATCGCAAGCAATGCCGCGGTCACGCTCAGCTATCAGGGCAAGTCCGGATTTCTTGGCCACCGTCCTTTCTTTCTCGCCGTCGAAGGTCGCGCCACCCTGATCCGCGAAAAGTCCGCACTTGCCGAACACTGGACCGAAGGCCTCAACCGGTGGTGGCCGGACGGTGTGGAAACGCCCGGCCTCGTGCTGATCAAGGTCAGCGGCGAACGCGCGCACTACTGGGACGGAGAGGAAGAAGGCGAGGTCATGCTTGCCCCCGCCTCTTCGTCCGCAAGCTAGGGATACCGACATGAGGTTTTTGACAGGAGGCTGTGCATGCGGCGCGATCCGATACAGGCTCCTGTCGACACCTTACGACACCGGCTGGTGTCATTGCCGGCTCTGCAGGCAAGTCTCGGGTTCGATCGGCATGGTCTTCACCACTCTGCCGACGGTCGACCTTGTCATTGATCTGGGCTCGGAAGTTATCGGCAGTTTCGCCTCCACTCGCTTCGGCCGGAGACAGTTTTGCAGGCTTTGCGGAGCGCCGCTGACCATCCACGTGCGTTACCAGCCGGACGAGATCGACATCGCAGTCGGTTCTCTCGATCAGCCGGAAGCGGTACAGCCCGGCTTTCGTCTATACGTCTCGCAAGCGCCGGCCTGGGCGCTGGCGAACGACGAGTTACCCCGGTTTTCCGCCCTGCGGCCCAATACCCGAGGCCTCGAACCCGGCCAAACCGAAGCGTAGCGGCTCGCGCTTGAACTGTGCCGTGACGATGCACGCCGGGATGCGCTGTAAAGACGATCAGCACCACATCCCGAGCGAACCCACGGCACCATGAGGCGTTGAGACGAAGCAAGGCCCGGAGATGAACAGGGAGAGGATCCATGGCGCATTTCGGATATAAGCTAATGAGCGAGGAGCACGGACCCAAGGCCCTCGTCAGCAACGCTCTCGCCGCCGAACGGGCGGGTTTCGATTTCGTGTCGATTTCCGATCACTACCACCCGTGGCTCTTCGATCAGGGGCATGCGTCCTTCGCCTGGAGCGTGCTCGGCGCGATTGCGCACGCGACCTCCAAAGTCGGAATCACGACCGGGTTGACTTGCCCCATCATCCGGTACCACCCGGTAATCGTCGCGCAGGCTGCTGCGACCATCGCGGTGATGAGCGACAATCGATTTTCCCTTGCCGTTGGCGCAGGCGAACGTCTCAACGAGCATGTGACGGGCGATCTTTGGCCATCAATCCCTGAACGCCACGCCATGCTTGAAGAGGCCATCGACATCTTTCGTCTCCTGTGGACGCAGGGCGCGCACAATTTTCAGGGCGCCTACTTCACGGTGGATCACGCACAGGTTTTCGATCTGCCGAGCAAACCCGTTCCCATTGTTCTTGGCGTCAGCGGCCCGGCATCGATCGAGCTGGCCCGGTCCAAAACCGACGGTATCATGACGACGGATGCCGATCCGGAAATTGCGCGCGGATTCCCGAATGGCACCAAATACGTCGAAGTCGCCCTCGCCTACGCGCCAAGCGAGGAAGAGGGGCGAGAGACCGCGCATAATCGCTTTCGCTTTTCGGCCTTCGGCTGGTCGGTCAACAGTGAGATACCGACGGTCGAAGGCTTCGAGACCGCGACGAGGTTCGTGCGGCCGGACGATCTTGTCGACAAGATCCCTGCAGGCCCCGATCCAGACCAGCATCTGGAGGCCATCGGCAAAGCGATCGACGCCGGTTTCGATCACATAGTGCTGACCGGCATCGGGCCGGATCAGGCAGGCTTCATCCGCTTTTTCGAGGAAAAACTGCGCCCGCGCCTGCGCGGTTAGCCGTTTGCATCAGCGGTTTGCGCGGTCGCCGGGGTGGCAAGGAGCGCTGGCCCAAACCTCGTTCCTGTCCAGCAAATCCCGGGCGGGATGGAGGTTGCCGCTGCCGACCTTCAAGGCAGCGTCGAGGAAAACGTCCGGGTTGTCTCGTCCGATTGTCGTTGCGCCGCCTTTCGCCAACGATCGAAAGATGGGCCGCCAGGCATCCCCGCCTCGTCTCGCGCGTTACCGCCGATGGTGACTAAGCAACATATGGCGGACATCGATGGGTGCGGATTTTTCCGAGGCAAACCCGGCACCGGACCAGCACGATAACCAGCATGACTGGGCATCCCGGCATGAAGTGGCGCGGCGACTGGCGGGTTTGTGCCGCGGCGTTTCTTGCCAAGAGCATGACCGGATCACCTGCTTTGACGGTGAGGGTCAACCCAGACCCTATTTCATTCCCAGCGACACTCTTCTTACCACTCAAGCCGGCGAACTGGGCATTGCGTGTGAGGGCGATCTCTATGGCGGCGTGGTGCCTTTCCGTTTCATCGCGACAAAGGCCGTCGGCCATCCGCTCGTGCGGGGCGCGCGCGCAGTGCCCGAAGGTTGGAACGAGGGTTTGGGTAAAGCCTTGGGTGAAACGGTGCTTCCGGGCTTTTCCACGTTCGATCTGGCTGACGCTCTAGCCGCGGGAACCGCTCTGCTGGAATCCGGCCCCGTCCGCATCAAGCCGGTGGAAGCCACCGCAGGGCGTGGACAAGTGGTGGTCCGTAGTCCGGACGAACTGGAAGCCGCGCTGAGCCGCCTGAACCCCGGTCAGGTCCGCCGAGAGGGGCTTGTGCTGGAACAGAACCTTGTCGATGTAAAAACCTTCAGCATCGGATCGAGCAAGATTTTCGACCGCAGCATCGCGTATTGGGGAACTCAGGCGATCACTGTCGATCGCCGCGGACAGACCGTTTACGGCGGCACGCGCCTTCATGCTGTCCGCGGCGGATTGGCGGAACTTGCCGCCCGCGATTTTTCCCACGAACTGGCCGAAGCGATCGAGAAGGCCCGTCATTACGACCGGACGATCTTTGAAGGCTTTTCAGGGATGTTCGCATCGCGACGGAATTACGATGTTGCCAGCGGACGGGACCATCTGGGTCGCAGCCGCATTGGCGTGCTGGAACAGAGCTGGCGGGTCGGCGGAGCGACACCGGCAGAGATCACCGCGTTTGAGCGCTTCGCCGCAGACCCGCAGTGCGATGACGTGATTTGCGCCACCGTCGAAGTCCATGGAGACTGTGACGCTGCGCCGCCGGGCGCCATCGTCTACTATGCGGGGGTCGACCCGGTCGCCGGCCCGATGACGAAGTATGTGATGGTGATCGAATGAAGACGAAGCATCCAGTCAGGCTCGAAATCAGTGGCCAGACGTTGGACGGAACGGTCCTGACCCCGGCGAAGCTAACCCCCGGCGTACTGTTCATTCACGGCTGGGGTGGATGCCAGGAGCAGGACCTGGCGCGGGCGGAAGAAATCGCGCAGCTGGGATGCGTGTGCTTTACCTTCGATTTACGCGGTCACGCCCGCCATGATGAGGACCGAAATCGCGTCACTCGTTCTGATGGTCTGGCAGACGTGACCGCAGCCTACGATTTCCTCGTCTCGCAACCGGGTGTCGATCTATCTGCCATTGCCGTGGTCGGCACCAGTTACGGGGGATATCTGGCGGCTTTGCTGACCGCCGAACGCCGTGTGGCGTGGCTTGCCCTGCGCGTTCCAGCACTTTACCCGGATTCCGAATGGGATGTGCCCAAGGCTCTTCTCGATCGCACCGAAATCGATCGTTATCGCAGCCACTTCCGCAGCGGCCATCAGGACCGCGCGCTGGCCGCGTGCGAAGCGTTTGCCGGTGATGTCCTGATCGTGGAGTCCGAACACGACGATTACGTCCCGCACGCCGCGATCAGTTCGTACATGGCTTCGTTCCGCCGCAGCCGTTCGCTTAATTACCGCATTTTGAAAGGGGCAGATCACGCGCTGCAAGATGAAAAGCAGCGCAAAACCTACAACACGCTGCTGATAAACTGGGTGGAGGAACGGGTCCGCGAAAGCCGGCGTCCATCCTGACGGGCCGTTCTCCATTCTCGTCCGCTCTATCCAAGACGCACCGCCCGGTGCAGATCGTGGACCAGCCTCGCGTGTTCGGCCGCCCTGTCATTCGCGCCGCGAATGCGCAGCAGGAAACTGGGATGAACGGTAGCGACCAGACGGTGCCCTTCCCACTCCCCTACTTCGCCGCGTAGCGAAGCGAGCGTCTGCCGCCGACCGGTGACGGCCTGTAGCGCTACGGCGCCGAGTGTGACAATCGTGGGAGCGTCGACCAGCCGAATTTCTTCCGCCAGCCACCATCGGTAGTGGGCAATCTCGTCGGTCTTGGGGCGCTGATGCAATCGGCGCTTGCCCCGCTGCACGAACTTGAAGCGCTTGACGGCATTTGTGACGAAGACCTCGTCCCAGGGCATCCCGGCTTCCTGCAGGCATTCGTCCAGCAATCGGCCGGCGGGGCCTACGAAGGGATGGCCGGTGCGATCCTCGTGATCTCCGGGTTGCTCGCCGACTAGCATCACGCGGGCATGGGGCGGTCCTTCGCCGGGCACGAGATGGTCGGAAAACTCAGCGGAAGGGGCAACGTCCTCCCGCGCCAAAGCGCGATAAAGGCTTTGGAGGTCATCGAAATGACGCTCAACCGGGAGTTCCTTCGAGCGGAGAAGCGTTGCCCTTCCCGGTTCGCCGGCTCTTGCCCGGAAGGCATCAGGATTTACCCTTGTCCCCTCGCCTTCATGAATGTTGCCCGGCGGTGCCGCACCCTCCTTGCTTTCCCCCATCCCCTCGCTGTTACCATGCGGGTCGGTCGCGGACCTCGGTGGTTTACCCTTGGTCACCGGGGGGCGGATCATCTCGTTTTCCACTTCCCGGTTCTTCGGCCGTGTCTTGGCTGCATCACCGGGCCGGTCCTCATTGTCGCTCATATTGCATCTCCTAGGGAAGAGTGCAGAAGCGCGTTACATCTCCCTGCAGTTCGGTAGGTCGGGCCAAAGCGTCAGCCGCCGGCACGCTTTCGGCGTGTTTCCCACCCCTTCTTCGCGGCGGCGGACCGGTCAGCGTGGCTTTGCGAAGAACCTCCAATGCGGCCGCCCTTGCGCGAAGACGCGTGACTTTCCTTCTTACCGCGGCCGGAGCCGGACTTTTTCCCGCCACCAGATTCCTTGTTCACGGTCGCCCAGGCGCGGCGTGCCGCTTCCTTTTCGCTGACGCCGCGATCTTCGTAGCCTTCTTCGATATGTTCGGCTTTGCGCTTTTGCTTGTCGGTGTAACTCGACTTGTCGCCTCTCGGCATGATGTCTCTCCCACTGGGTTTGCAGGGAGAACGCATGTCCTGCCCGCCTGGATTCAATCTCAATGGGGCTCGCAGGTTCCCACCGATCACCGCGAGGGAACCCGCGGCTCCGGTCTCGGTTGATCACGCGAGAGGATGCGCCGTGGCTACAGTCTCCGTCCCAGACGACCCGCACCGTGAAGAGCACAGCTTCGATCCACCGTCTAACGCGGTTGAGTTCTATGCGCACAGCCTGCAATTGCTGGCGGGCTGGGATATTCCCTACCTGCTTTCAGGTACTTACGCCCTGACTTGCCACACCGGCTTGGTTCGCCCCACTAAGGATATCGACATCTTCTGCAAGCCCGGCGATGCGCCGCGCCTGCTGGCGCGCTTCAAGGCGGAAGGCTACCGCGTCACGGTTGAGGACGAACGGTGGATTGCCAAAGTCTGGTCTGGCGAAGCGTTCTTCGACGTGATCTTCAACATGTCTTCCGCATCGATCCCGATCACGGATTCCTGGTTTGGCGAGATTTTCACCGCGCAAGTCTACGGCACGCAGATACGTATAACCCCGCCCACCGAATTCATTGTTTCCAAGGCCTTCATCCAGGACCGCTACCGGTACGACGGCGCCGATGTCGCCCATACAATCCTTCGCCGGCACGAAGATATCGACTGGCACCGCCTGCTGTCACTGATGGAACTCCACTGGGAAGTGCTGCTGCTTCATGTGCTCAATTTCCGCTTCATCTATCCGACCGAACGCGATCTGATCCCGCGCTGGCTGTTCGATACGTTGATCGAGCGCATTCGCGCGCAGGCGGAACTGCCACCCGCGGAAGTGCGCATCTGCCGTGGCAGGCTGTTCTCTCCGCGCGACTACCTCACCGACATCAGCGAGTGGGGATTTGCCGATCTTGTCGGGAAAGGATTGGACGAGAAGCATGAACGCCACCACTGAACCTGCGCCCCCGCTGCGACTGGCCGCCATCGGCGACCTTCATGTCACCGACGACGACACCCGGCGGTATCGCGACCTGTTCCAGGAAATATCCCGCAATGCCGATGTTCTGGCGCTTTGCGGCGACCTCACCAACTTCGGCAAAGCGAGCGAGGCGGAGCGGTTGGCAGAAGATCTGCGAGGCTGCTCGATCCCGATGGTGGGGGTGTTGGGAAACCACGATTACGAATGCGGCATCCCCGAAACGGTAGCGCAGATCCTGTGCCAGGCAGGAGTCAGGATCCTGGACGATCAGGCGGTCGAGATCGAGGGCGTGGGATTTGCCGGGGTCAAGGGTTTCGTCGGCGGCTTCGGGCGCGGCGAACTGGGTGCTTTCGGAGAAACGGCAATCAAGACTTTCGTGGATGAGGCCATCGGCGAAGCTCGAAAGCTGGAGAACGGCCTGCGGTCGCTGCGAACCGATCGCGCCGTTGCCGTCCTGCACTATGCACCCGTGGTGGAAACCGTCGCGGGAGAACCGCCAGAGATATTTCCGTTTCTGGGCTCATCACGTCTGGCCGATGCGGTGGACCGGTTCGAGAATGTCAAAGCCGTCGTCCATGGCCATGCCCATCGCGGCACTTACGAAGGGCATACGATGCGCGGCATTCCGGTCTACAACTGCGCGCAGTTCGTGGTCTCCGAACGGTTCGGCCGGCCCTATGCGATTTTGGAAATCTGACGATGACGGTGGCTGCATCGCGATTTTCCTGACTTTTACTGGCCCGAGACCTAGCTTCAGAGCTAATACAGTCAGGCGATCCTCTCCGAGCAGCTTAACGTCTTCGCTTGGTTCGACGAAGCACGCGCAGTTATGTCGCTCGGATCTGAGGATCATCGCGGCATGAGCGAAACTTCTCCGTTTGGGGTCTGAGGCGAAGAAGAGGCCAAGCGACGCTTAAAGATGAACGAATAGGCCAGCCCGGCGTTTCCGCTTCAGTTACATCATCGCAGCTTTACAGCGAACGTCGATAGGTATTCGTCCCGCAATTACATACAAGCGATGGTCAAGACATGGATGGGCGCCAAAATGCTTGAAGATGATCTGGTCACCACACTCATGCGGCTCGGCCTCGCGACCGTGTTGGGTCTTGCGCTTGGATTTGAGCGGGAGCGACGAGGTCATGATGCAGGCCTGCGAACGCACGGCTTGGTGGCGCTCAGTTCGGGCATGCTTACCCTTTCCGCGCTAGAACTGGTTGAAACGCATGGCGAGGGCGATCCCGTCAGAGTGATTCAGGGGCTCGCCCAAGCCATCGGATTTATCGCCGGCGGCCTTATTTTCGTGCGCGGGGGAGACGTGCGCAATATGACGACTGCAGCCAGTCTCTGGATGGCAGCTGCCATTGGAATAACCGCCGGCGCCGGCCAATACGTTCTGGTTCTGGCCGGCACCGTATTGGCGCTGACGTTACTCGCGGCTGTGACCGTCGTGGAACGGTTTTTCCCACATCGCAACAGCGACTCCAACTGCTCGGAAGAAATACAGATGCCGAACCGCCGCGGCTCCTCTTCGCAACCCTCCCAGCCTGATGGCAGCGAACAGAGGCCATCGGCGCGCGACGAACGATAGCTTTGGTGCGGATCAGGCCAAAGATCCTATGAGCACAAGAAGCTTCAAGGGCATGAGAGCTGCATCCGCTGCAGCGATCCGACGAAGCAGTCATGCTCGATCTCGGCTAGCAACCCCATCTCATCCCTGACGTTTAGTATTCCATGCGAGGCTAGGAGCTGAGGCACCGCAATGAAGCCTCCGGCGGAGAAAATCATGAAATGCGCAGCCGCAGAGGAGCTAGACGCGGCTTTCGAACTCTCAGTCGAAGGATCTGGGATCATGCGTTGTAGAGAAGATTGCTCGACTTCCGGCAGATCGCGTCAACGAGGTGATGTCCTCGGCAGTGCGGGAAAAGTCGATGGAACTTCAATTCGTCTGATTGCGACTTAGGTCAACTGCATGGGGTTCGCCGGCAAATTCCGCGTCCATCCGCACGACACAGTGCACCTTGGCGCGCTCGGGACCCGAGCTTGCCGCAGCATGGAGCGAATTCCTACCAAGGCAAAAACCAGGCGACTGGTCGAGAGTATCGGCGATTCCCAGTACCTTCTCTATGCAGGTGCCGATCGGTCGCTACTGATTGTGCTGCAAGGTCCGGACGCGTCGGGAAAAGACGGTCTGATCCGACATGTATTTTCTGGCGTGAACCCGCAAGGCGTCAAAGTCACGCCCTTCGGCGAACCAAGCGAGGCCGAGGCACGTCATGATTTCCTGTGGCGGGTGCATCGGCGGGCACCCGCAAAAGGCGAGATCGCGATATTCAATCGCTCACATTACGAGGCGGTACTCGCAGAGCGGGTGCGCAAATTGGTGCCGCGGGAAATCTGGGCCGAACGCTATGCGCTGATCAATTCATTCGAAGCACTTCTCGCCGAAAATGGCACTGAAATCTGCAAATTCTATTTGAACATCTCGGCCGAGGAACAGCTCATGCGTTTCCGCCGCCGGTTGGAGGACAAGTCACGGCAATGGAAGATCGACGAGGCCGATTACAGCGACCGAAAGCTCTGGCGGGAATATCAGGCGGCGGCCGAAGAGATGCTACGGCGCACGAGTACGAAGATCGCGCCCTGGTACGTGATTCCGTCCGATCATAAATGGTTTCGTAATTATGCCGTCTCACGGATCATACTCCGATCGCTGCGACGGATGCGGCTTCGCACACCCCGGGTCCAGGCGGACATTGCGGAGATCAAGCGCAAATTTCACGATGCGGCGGGCGGATGAAGGAAGGTCAGAAGCTTTACCAATTTGGTGTCACCCTCACCGAGCTCGAGGCTGCCCGATCGCGGCCGCAAGGACGTGACTCCACCAGGCCCAGTGCCGCAAATGTGCAAAAGCCGGGCGCTCAGCCCGTCCGCGCGTAGCAAAGAGCGCGTTCGCGCCTGAGGGGGGGCCCTACCCGTTCTGCCCGCTATTCCGGGCCACCCAAGCGACTGAAAACTGCCCCCTCCGACCACTCCCGCACATCGGCTCGGCTTCAGACCCGACTTTAGATCGCAGCCTTTCCGCTGGAAGTATTGCACGTCAGCACATCGCGGCCCAATTGCCCCCGCCCGGATCCCGCCGCCCCCCCCCTTTTGCCCTCCTGTCAGCTCACCGTACGCTCAATTCAAAAAGTTCCCGAGATTTCTAATAATACTTGCCGCACCGTGAACACAACGAGACCTAATGGTCACTTTTGTTCACAGGATCCAAATCGCTTCTCGTGCAATTAGTATTCACCACGCACAAGCGCGGAAGTCGACTTCTGGAGACAACCATGAGTATCGAAGGCAAAGCCAAGGAAGCAGCCGGCTACGTCAAGGAAGAGCTGAACGAGCACGGCAAGTCGCCCGAGGCGCAGAAGAAGGCCCAGGAAGGGCGTGACCTGCGCAACGAGGGCCGCCTCGAGGACGGCAAGGCGCCCAAGACCTCGAAGCCGGGCGCCGAGAAGAGCGAATAAGCCAGGACGGGCCGGAGTGCTAGCCGCGCCGGCCCGGTCCCTACCCGAAAGAAGACGCCCGCATGTTTACGCAGCTCAATCCCACTGTTCCCCTTCACGTTGTCGGCAAAGGCGACGGCTACGCGATTGGGATCATCGACTACGGGCAGGAACACAACCTGATCTGGGTCACTGCGCTCGACAATTCGGGTGAGATATGGTGCGCGCCCAATGCGACCGTGCGACTGGGCAAAAACTGGACCATGGGCCGGCAGGAAAATCCCCTCATTACCCAGCACAAGCTCGCCGAAACCCCAGGTGAGCAGCGTTCGGCCTGCTGATGGTCTTGCGGCCGGAAGCACCAAGAGTTTCGATCGAGTGCTTAGAGCCCGCTTTTTTTTATCCTCTCTGGCCTGCGCGTCGCTGCAAGTTTCAACGCGAGGACAACTTTGCCCGAGAAATTCGCGGGTTAGGCCTTTTGGTCACTTGTACCGGCACCGACATGCCTCATAGTCGAGGCCTTCGTAAGAAGGGACAAGGGGACCGGCAGGTGCTACCCGAACCCGGCAACGGCGCCTGGCCTTCTCGCCCCCTTGGCTGGCGCCGTCCCTACCCCTTCGAAATCGCCCTCAGGCAGGTGACCGGGCTTACGCGTAGATACGGAAACCCGCGAGTTCATGCAACTACCGAACGTATCGTCAATGACGCTTTTGCGGAGAAAAAGCCGACCCTCCAGCTCCTGCCGTTGATCCCGTTCGGAGCGGTTCTCAAGCTCGAGCGCAGGATTAGCCACGAAGGCATGGTGAGCGTCGGTGGCAACTATTATTCGGTGCCCAATGTGACTCGCAAGCAGGTGGTCGCGGTCCACAGTTTGGCGGACGAGATCTGCATCTTCGAAGATGATCGGCTGATTGCTCGTCACCCTCTTCTCGAAGGGCCCGGCAGAGCTCGCTATTGGAAGGTCACCGTCGTCAATATCGGCCTAAAGACGAAAATCCGATTCCGCACGGCTTCAGCGGTGAACTTGTGTCGCGCCGCTCGCTCGACTTCTACGCCGCGGTCGCTCACCAGATGGCAACGACGGGAGCCGGCGCATGAACTCGCTGCTTCCCGATCCGACTGCATCGCTGCTTGATCGCATCAAGATCAGCATGGTTGGCCTCAAAATGCCGCGCGCCATCGAAGTGGTCGATACCTGCGTATCCCGTCTCGACCGCGGTGAAATTACCGCACTCGAAATGATCGAACAGCTTCTCCTCGAAGAACTTACGTTCCGCGAGGAACGACGCATCCGCACCGCTTTGCGGATGGGCCGGCTGAACACCATCAAGACACTCACCGGCTATGACTTCTCGTTCCAACCTTCGCTCGACAAGGCCCGTATCCTGGCGCTTGCCGAACTGAACTTCGTCGCGCGATGCGAGGTCGTTCATCTGCTTAGGCCCCCGGGCACCGGCAAGAGCCATCTTGCGAGCGCGCTCGGCCTCGAAGCTGTCAAAGCGGGAAAGAGCGTCTCGTTCATCACGCTCGCGGATCTGATCGGGGCGCTTGCAAAGGCGGAACGTGAGGGCTCCTTGCGGGAGCGGATCCGCTTCTACTGCAGGCCTTCCTTGCTGATCGTCGACGAGATCGGCTAACTTCCGGTGGTCCCGGCGGCGGCAATCTGTTGTTCCAGCTCGTCAATGCGCGATACGAAAAAGGGGCGATGATCCTCACCTCAAAACCGGGGCTTCGCGGAATGGGGCGAAATCTTCGGCAGTCCCGTGGTCGCCACCGCGCTGCTCGATCGATTGCTTCACCATGCCATCGTCATCCAGATCGACGGGTCAAGCTATCGCCTCAGGCACCACGCAGACCTGCTGCCCGAGCAAATCCGCTCGACCGCACGAATTACCCCGCCCGAACCAACGGAGCCTCAGCGTCGAGGCCGTCCGCCCAAATCAGGAGGTGCCTCCATGCCGTCTTGAACACTACGCCGCAAAGTGGGGAATTTTACTTTGCCCGTTTCGGGGAAAATTACAGTGTCGTTGACAACCGGTCATTAACCGGCCGCGGCGCTAATCAAACTGGTTGAGAATAGCCGATAGTGCCGGACGCAGACGCTGGATCTCGTCACGGTGCGCGGCAGACAGCTCTTCCAGGATCCCGAGAGCCTTGTCCGTCAGGCGGAGCAAGGCACGGCGACGGTCATTTTCGGTCGTTTCCCGCGTGATCAATCCCAGTGCCGCCAGCCGGTCGATCAATCCCGTCGCGCTGTGGGGCTTGAGCACCAGTTGCTCGGCGACATGCCCGACGGTCGCCTGATCGGGGTGCGCGGCGCGGATTGCCAGCAAGGCCTGATGCTGCTGCGGCGTCAACCCGACACGCGCGGCATGCGCCTCGCTGAACGCCAGAAACCGGCGGATCGTGTGCCGGAATTCTGCCAGCGCCGCGTAGTCGGCGTCCTCCAATGGGGTATCCATCGCCGTCACGGCGGTCTCCAAGGTTGTATTATATCGCATTGCGATATATCTGCTCCGCCAAGCGCGGCAGTAAGGCGATAGCAGAAGATGTCAGGTACACCCATTCGCTCCGGCGAAAGCCATCCCCTTGGCGACCACAGCGTCGATAGCCGAATGCCGCGGCTGGCCGTGATGGCCACGGTGGTTGGCGCTGGCGGAGCACTGGGTGCCTGGGTTCTGGTCAAGCTGATCGCCGTGGCCACGAACCTGTTCTGGTTCGCCCGCCTCTCGGCCGATACCGTTTCCATCACCGACGCCTCGGTGGGACTGATGGTGATCGCGATCCCGGTGATCGGCAGCCTGATCATCGGCCTGATGGCCCGCTTCGGCTCCGACAAGATCCGCGGCCACGGCATTCCGGAAGCGATCGAAACCATTCTCTATGGCGAAAGCCGCCTGTCCCTGAAGGTCGCCATTCTGAAGCCGCTCTCTTCGGCGATTTCGATCGGCAGCGGCGGCCCCTTCGGCGCGGAGGGGCCGATCATCATGACGGGCGGCGCCATCGGCTCCCTCTTCGCCCAGTGCTTTCATCTGAGCGCCGCCGAGCGCAAGACTCTGCTGGTCGCCGGCGCAGCAGCGGGCATGACCGCGATATTCGGCACACCGCTCGCCGCGATCCTGCTGGCCGTGGAAGTCCTGCTGTTCGAATGGAAGCCTCGCAGTTTCGTCCCGGTTGTGGTGGCGGCGATCATCTCCTATTCCTGCCGTCCCTATCTGCTCGGCGCGGGGCCGATGTTTGCCATGACCGCCCCTCTGCCCGGAACCTCCTGGGATCTGTTTGCCTCGGCCGCGCTTGGCATCGTGGTGGGCATCGAAGCCATGCTGCTCTCCACCTCGCTCTACCGCGTCGAAGACTTGTTCCACAGGCTGCCGCTGCACTGGATGTGGTGGCCGGCGATCGGCGCGATAGCGGTCGGCCTAGGCGGCCTTGGGGACGCCCGCGTGCTCGGCGCCGGTTACGCCAACATCGATGCACTGCTGAACGGTTCGCTGGCGCTGAAACTGGTCGTTTCGCTGCTGGTCATCAAGGCGCTGGTGTGGCTGATCGCCCTGGGTTCGGGCACATCGGGCGGGGTGCTGGCACCGCTTCTGATCCTGGGCGGCGCGGCGGGCTACCTTTTGGGACAGTTCCTGCCCGGAGAACCGTCGTTCTGGGCGATGATCGGCATGGCCGGCATCATGAGCGGCGCAATGCGCGCGCCGCTGACCGGCGCGCTATTCGCGGTCGAACTCACGGGCCATTTCGAGGCTATTCCCTGCACGATCGCCGCTGCCGCCGGCGCCTATGCCGTCAGCGTACTGTTCATGCGCCGATCGATCCTGACGGAAAAGATCGCCCGGCGCGGGCGGCACGTCCTTCAGGAATATACCGTCGATACGCTCGACTTGCTGCAGGCCGGCCAGATCATGACCCATGCCCCGGAAACCCTGCCCGCCTCCATGACGACCGCGCAGGCCGTGAGGTTCTTCGCCGAAGAAGCCCGACACCGCAGTTATCCCGTGGTGGACGCGGACAACCGTCTGGTCGGGATCGTTTCCCGTGCCGATGCGCTGCGCTGGCAAACAACAGCAGGCACGCAGGACGTTTCCCTGGGCGAGACGATCTCCGACGCCGACTTGCCTGTGGCTTTTCCTGAAACACCTGCTGGTTTGGTCGCTGACCTTATCATCGAGACGGGAATCGGCCGAATTCCGATCGTGGACCAAAGCAGCCGTAAGGTGGTGGGGCTGCTCTCACGGCAAGATCTCCTCAAAGTTCGCAGCGCATCCCGAATGGCGGAAGTTGGACGCTCACGCTTCGCTTGATTTGTCCGTCGATTCACATGGAACTGGCCGTAATGCGCGGTGGATTCAGCGGGTCACCGCAACACCTGCAATCTGAGAGGATTAGCAGACAGCGAAGGTAGTTCCACGAATCTGTTCACGTCGACACAGAAGATCGATTGTGGAAGCGGTGCAGGCGGGGGCCAGTGAGTAAAGTCGCGTCAGCCGGTTCGGCTGGCAAAATCGGGTGAAAAAGGGATCTCGGGAACTCGATAAACGACTCGCGCTTTTGACATTTATATCGTTCTCCGATATAAATGTCAAAAGGAGGGAGGCCGCCACAGCGGCTCTGGCTGGAGAGGAGCGTGCAATGTTTCTCGTAGGCGAAATGCTCGGGGCGATCGGCCTCGTTTTAGGAAGCCTGCTCGCTGCCGGACTGGTGTGCTGGATGGCGACAAGTGTTGCAGACCGATTGCATCATCATAATTGGGCGGGTTTTTTCGTACTGGCAATTCTGGCCGCAACATTGCTCGCGGGTCTCGCGCACAGCGACTTTATCAAGCTGGGACTTACCTACGGCGTGTTCGGCGCGCTGGCGCTCATTCTCGCTAGCCGCATGAATAAAGGCTCATCCAACCACCCCAACCAGGATAACAAGTAATGGAGGGGCGTTACTGGAACTATCCTGCCCTGCTTAGTGAAGTGGGAGAATGCCACAGACCTGGGCGATCGGCACTTCGCACTCTTGTCCGACGCATCCGGCTAGAAGCCTTTCCTGAGATCAATGATCCAGCGTTGAGGAGACGCCAAGTCAGACGAGCGATCGAAGCGGCCATTCGAACGCCCCAGTAAGGATTAGGACGGACCGCTGAGCCAAATCAATAAAAAAACCCTAAAATGCACCACACCTTCCTACCTTTGGTAAAATTATCATTGGCGGAATTTCACTACTCAACTTCAACCACAACTGAAGCCGCCGGACAAAATTCACGCGGCCAGAGTAACATCAACGTTTTCGCAACGATCCTTAGAGACAATGCCTTGAAAATTCTTAGCCGTTGAGATGACGGTTGGCGCGCGAGAAGGATCGATCGCTAATTGCTATTCGGAACCAAAGCTGCCGATCTCCTTAGGGTCATAAGTTGATGGATCGTCGCACTTGAGCTCCGGTCGGCAAGCGCCCTCATTCCGGTCATTTTGGCGGTTGATTTGACAATAATGGAAGCCGCCGTCCGCTTCCCTTGTACCGAATGGCCATAGTAGGACCCGGAGTGGTGCTGGCGCGCTCTTAGCTCAGCTAGAAGTTGGCCTAGTTGAGGCTATTCTCTCGGGAACACGATAGAGCCGAACGCGGGCGGCTCCCATGACACCGCGCTCGAGGGTTCCGCCTGAAAGTGTCGCAGTTATGCGCGTGCGAGCGACGTAATCGGGATCTCGGCTAGCTTTGCGCATGAAGCAGACCGTAACGCTTGGGGACAACCGCTCACGCGCCATCTGCGGTTTGCCGGGCGTCAGGGTTAGCCCCTCCATTCCAGAGCGAAATTCCCGGGATCTGCCTTGACGTGACCCCATGGTTTCCACCAGCAGCGATTAGAGCCTGGCGGCTTTGTTGCGCATGAGCGCGGGTTGAGCAATGGCCTGCGCAGCGGAGCCCGTAGGGCGTAGTGAAGCAGGCCATTGCTTATGCAGTTCAGCGGCGAACGCCGCTGGTGTTTCGTATCCAAGGGCTGAGTGCGGGCGCGCCTGGTTGTAGTCCTTCGCCCAGGCGGCGATCACGACGCGGGCATGGTCCAGACTGAGGAACAGCGTCTCGTTGAGCAGTTCGTCGCGCATTCGCCCATTGAAGCTTTCCACGTAGCCGTTCTGCATCGGCTTGCCCGGCGCGATGTAGTGCCACTCGACACCAATCTCTCCGCACCAAGCCAGCACCGCGTTGGAGGTCAGCTCGGTGCCATTGTCGCTGACGATCATGCCCGGCTTGCCGCGCTCGGCGATCAGATCGGTGAGTTCGCGCACGACCCTGCGCCCTGAGATCGACGTGTCCGGCACCGCGCGCAGGCACTCCCGGGTCACGTCATCGACGATGTTGAGCACCCGGAACCGGCGGCCCGATGCCATCTGGTCATGCACAAAATCCAGGCTCCAGCGCTGGTTGGGCAGCGCCAGCACGGGTGCTGGCGCCCGCGCACCGACGGCACGACGGCGGTTCCGTCTTCGTCGGACTGCCAACTTCTCCTCGCGGTAGAGCCGCTGGGTCTTCTTGCGATTGATCACCACGCCTTCGCGCCGCAGCAGGATATGTAGTCGGCGATAGCCGAAACGGCGGCGTTGCTGAGCCAACTCGCGCAGCTTCGACCGAAGATCGGCATCATCGTCCCGCTGCGACCGGTAGCGCATGCTCTTCCGATCGGCGCCGATAACACGGCACGCCCGCCGCTCGCTCATCCCCAGGGCCGCCTGGAGACGCGCGACCGCCTCTCGCTTGGCAGCGGGCGTCACCAATTTTTTGCGAGAAGATCCTTCAGGCCGGCATTGTCGAGCATCGCCTCGGCCAAGAGCCGCTTCAGCTTGGCGTTCTCATCCTCGAGCGCTCGTAGCCGCTTCGCCTCGGACACCTCCAGGCCGCCATACTTGGCCCTCCAGTTGTAGATCGTCGCTTCCGATACGCCATGGCGCCGGGCCAGATCGCCGGTCTTCGCTCCGGCCTCGGCCTCCTTCAGCACGCCGATGATCTGCTCTTCCGTGAACCTTGCTCGCTTCATTGTCCGTCCTTCTGTTGGGCCGGACTCTAATCATACCTGGAGGAAAATCAGGGGGTCACGTCACCGGCGTCAAACCTCGGCGGCGTAAGCAACTGGAGCCGGACTGGCCGGTGGTAGCGCGCGAACTGAAGCGCAAACACGTGACGCTGCAGGTGCTTTGGGAGGAATACCGCGCCGAGCATCCAGACGGATATCGCTATAGCCGGTTTTGCGATCTGTTCCGCCGCTGGGAAGGCCGCCTGCCGCTGGTCATGCGCCAGAGCCATGCCGGCGGGGAGAAGCTGTTCCTCGACTACGCTGGCGACACGGTGCCGGTCGTGGTGGACCGCAGGACCGGAGAAGTCCGCGGTGCCCGCATCTTCGTCGCCGTAATGGGCGGCTCGAGCCTGTCGTTTGCGCTGGCGACGTGGACCGAGCAGTTTCCTGACTGGATCGCGGGCAACAATGCCGCCTTCGCCTTCTTCCGCGGCGTTCCCCAGTTGCTGGTGCCCGACAATGCCAAGGTGGCGGTGATCAAGGCCTGTCACTTCGATCCTCAAGTGAACCGCAGTTACACCGACATGGCCAGGCATTACGGTACGGCGATCCTGCCGACGCGGCCGCGCAAGCCGCGGGACAAGACCAAGGTCGAAGCCTGCGTCGGTATCGTCGAACGCTGGCTATTGGGCCGCTTACGTAACCGGATCTTTTACAGCCTCGCCGAGGTCAACGCGGCGATCGCCGAATGCCTTGCCGATCTCAATGATCGGCGCGTGCTGCGCCAGTTCGGCAAGACGCGCCGCCAGCTGTTCGACGAAGTCGATGTTCCAAATCTCAAGCCGCTGCCGGCAGAGCCGTGGGTTCACGCCGAATGGCGTCGCTGCCGCGTCGGGCTCGATTATCATATCGCGATCGGGCGGCATCACTACTCCGTCCCGCACCGCTTCGCCCGCCGCGAGGTCGAAGCCCGCTTCACTGCCAGCACGGTCGAAATCTTCCTGCGAGGAGAACGCATCGCCGTGCACATGCGCGGCAGCGGGAATGGCAGACACATCACAGTCCCCGAGCACATGCCCTCCAGCCATCGGCGCTACGGCGAATGGACGCCGGCGAAGATCCGCGAAGAGGCAAGCCGGATCGGGCCGATGCTGTCCCTGCTGGTCGAAAAGGTCATCGATGCAAAGCCTCATCCCGAGCAGGGCTACCGCTCCTGTCTGGGCATCATCGGGCTCGAGAAACGCTTCGGCGCCCAGCGGCTCGAAGCCGCAGCGCTGCGCGCGCTGGAGATCCAGGCGCGCAATTACCCGTCGGTCAAATCGATCCTTGAGAAGGGGCTCGACCAGGTGCTCGTTCCTCAATCCCCTGAGCAAGAGCCGATTATCCACTCCAACATCCGCGGCTCAAGCTACTACAACTGAAGGAGCAAGAATGCTGAAGCATCCCACTCTGGACCTTCTGGGCCAACTCGGTCTCGCCGGCATGGCCAAGGCCTTCGCCGAGATGGAAAGCAACGATGACGCAGCCAGTCTCAGCCACCCAGAATGGCTGGCGCTGCTGCTCGACCATGAGGCCACCTACCGAAATGACAGACGCCTCGCTCTGCGTCTGCGACATGCCAAGCTACGGCACCGCGCCGTGCCCGAAGATGTTGATTACCGAACGCGGCGCAGCCTTGACCGCCGGCTCTTCGAAACGCTGCTCGCCGGCGAATGGATCGCCAGGCACGAGAACTTGGCCATCATCGGCCCGACCGGCATCGGGAAAAGTTGGTTGGCCTGTGCAATCGGCCACAAGGCCTGCCGCGATAACCGTTCGGTTCTCTAGACCCGGCTGCCGCGGCTGATCGACGAACTCACCCTGGCCAAGGGTGACGGCCGTATCGCCGCCCGCATGAAAAGCCTTGCTCGGGTCGATCTGCTGATCCTGGACGACTGGGGACTTCAGCCGCTCGACGGAAACGCCCGGCACCTTCTGCTCGAAATCCTCGAAGACCGCTACGGTCAGCGCTCCACGCTGGTCACCAGCCAGCTTCCGGTGGCCCGCTGGCATCAGACCATAAACGATCCGACCTACGCCGATGCCATCCTGGACCGCCTCGTTCACAACGCACACCGGCTCGAACTCGAAGGTGAATCCATGCGCCGGCCTGCGACCCAAACCGCCGCTTGACCACCGCCAATCCCTAATGCCATCAAGCGAAACGATCTGGCTTCTACCCGGCCGGGATCAAATCGGAATGATGGCCGGGATCAGATTGGAACAGGCGACCGGGATCATCGGAATCCGCATCCCAGGCCTCCCGGCCGGAGATCGTCGCCAGGTTGCTTCCCGGTTGCCGCGTCCGCGCCTTGTAGCGCCGCACGATCACCCGGCGGAACAACGGCCCCTCGTCAATCTCCGCCGCCACAGTCCACGCCGCCACCGCTCGTACCGTCCGCGGCGACAGGTAGGCAGTGGCCCCCTCGCCCTCCGGATCGCACTTGCTGCGCGCAATACTCAACCGCGCTTCGGGATCGATCGCCTCCATCACATCCTCAAGCTGAACCGCCACCAGCTCGCGCACGTGAAGGCCGGTGTCGTAGGCGAGGCTGAGCAGCGCCCGGTCGCGTAGCCCGGTCAGGTCCTCGCCGCAGGCATCGAGTAACGCGCGGACATTGAGCCCGCGCGCCGGATCGCGCTCAACATCGCGAACCGGCCCCTTGAAGCGCAGCGGCGCGGCCTGGCACTGGGCAACGCCCTTGCCGCGGCGGATCGCCGACAGCGTCAGCTTGACCAGCGGCACGGCAGTGGGATCCGCGAGGCCCAGCAGCTGGTGCAGCTTGGCGATCGAGGCCTTGTAGCGCGACAGCGAAGCGGGCCTGGCGCCCTCCCCTGCCCGCGCCTGCAGATAGTCGGCCACGTCTTGCGGCTGCGCCGGCAGCGTGAAGCGCCCCGCCTGACGGCACCACAAGTCGAAGGCGGCGAGATCTGAGCGCAGCGCCAACAGCGAATGCTGCGAACTGGCGGCGGCGTAAGCGGCGAGGAGCGCGGCATCAATCGTGACCCGTTCGAACGCGCGCAGCGAGACGAAGGACGCCGACAGCTCCTTTCCCGGATCAGCTGTGGGGGGCCCGATCGCGGCCCCGTCTCCCGGCATTGCGGCAATATCGCGGATTTCCGCCATTTCGCGTTCCTGGGCCGCGCGACTGTGCGGGGCGGCCATGCTTATAGACCCACGTTATATGAATACGCAATAAGGGCAATTATCGCGTGTACACAACTGATGTTATCCTAGAGAGATACCGACAACACGATCCTCTTAATCTGCATATTAACCCGTTATTCATACCTCATATCATTAGCTCTGGACGAGCGATTTTCTCAAAAATGTAAAACTACAGCCTACTGCCTAGTGATTGCATGGACGACTGCCCGCGGATCAATTTAACTGTAGCACCGCTTAGTAATCGCGCTGCTGCACGACGGGTAGGGAGCCCTCGTAGCGTACAAGATCGCCACCGACCTGAGCTCGCAGCGAACGGCATGCGTGGGCTCTTCCAACGCAACTCATCAAAACGCCAACCAAGCGCCTCAGTTCAGGCGAAAAGGCATTGGTTGACTCTGCCCCACATGAATGCCTGCTTTCCTGCTTGAGCGGATCTCAACATCACCCTCGGCCAGGTAGCGGAAAAAAATTTCTGCATACGGGCAACACGATCGTGGACGCCCTGGCACTGTGATGGACGACGCACAGGATTTGCCCCATTTTGGAGCCCCTTGAAGTACAGTTGCAGACCCCCATTGCTGTCAGATCGCCCCGTCAGACAGCAGGTTCCTCATGTCCGATCCGCGCACATGCCCCGATACGATCGCCCTTGTCAGAGCGTCTCCCGACGTCCGCCCTGCGTTTCGCGTGACTTTGTCTCTCGACGCTGAAGCCCCCCGGCATTCGGATAATTTGACCATAGACCAGCGCGTACAGGCGGACGCAATCCCGCATTCAGCTTCCAGGCTGCAAGCATGCCGATTGGCGCGTTGAACCCGCCCGAGGCTGCCGCGGATGGCGATGCCGTCCTCCAACCTGCCGAAGGGCGCCAAACCCGAACCCAGGACGCACTGGTTTGCCTTGCACGCCTGCTTGGACGTCAGATCGCCCGCGAGCTGAGCGCGACGCCACCACCCCCTCAAAGCCAAGAGAATCCCGAGATCACTAAAGCGTAGGGTGAAAGGGAGGCACGGGCGTCATGCGAGCATGACGGCCTTTCGCTGTCGGGAGTTTTTTCATGATCCGCACTGCCCTCTATGCCCGTTACTCCACCGATCGGCAAAGCCCGTCATCGATCGAAGATCAACTGCGCATTTGCCGAGAACAAGCTGCCCGCGAAGGCTGGCGAGTGGTCGCGAGCTACAAGGACGCCGCCATTTCGGGTTCAAGCGTCACACTGCGCCCTGGCATTCAGCAGTTGCTCGAGGATGCGAGGACAGGAAAGTTCGATCTCCTGCTAGCGGAAGCGCTTGATCGCATCTCCCGCGACCAAGCCGACATTGCGACACTCTTCAAACATCTGCAGTTCGCGGGCGTAACCATCGTCACGCTCGCCGAAGGCGAGATCTCCGAACTCCACGTTGGCCTCAAGGGCACGATGAACGCGCTGTTCCTGAAGGACCTCGCCAAGAAGACCCATCGCGGCCTGCGCGGCCGCGTCGAGAAGGGCAAAGCGGGCGGCGGCCGGTCCTACGGCTACGATCTGGTCAGGCGGCTTGACGGCGATGGCGAACCGATCCGCGGCGAGCGCACCATCAATGCAGCGGAAGCCGAAGTCATTCGTCGCGTGTTTCGCGACTACGCAAACGGCATCAGCCCTTTGGCCATATCCAAGCGTCTTAATACCGATGGTATTCCCGGCCCGGAAGGCAAGCTCTGGGCACCCTCCACGCTACGAGGCCACATCAAGCGCGGCACCGGTCTGCTGAACAACGAACTCTACGTGGGCCGGCTTGTCTGGAACCGGCAGCGCTACCTCAAGGATCCGCGGACCGGGAAACGCGTTTCGCGCGTTAACCCTCAGTCCGAATGGATCACGACAGAGGTACCCGAGCTACGCATCATCGACGATGCGGTTTGGCAAGCGGTGAAGGCCCGCCAATCCTCGCTGCAGATCCAATTTGCCAATTCGATCGAAGGCAAACGCCGCGGTGCCAACCTTCACGCGATGCGCCGCCCCAAGTCGTTCCTGTCCGGCCTCGTCGAATGCGGCGTCTGCCATGGCCCCATGGTCCTGCGCGGCCAGGACCGCTTCGCGTGCTCTGCGCGTATCAATCGCCGCACGTGCAGCAATGGCCACACCGTCAAGCGTGAAGATCTCGAAGCCCGCGTTCTCGACGGCTTGCGCAACCGATTGATGGCCCCGGAGATCGTCGACGAGGCGGTGCGGGCCTATGTCGAGGAGACCAACCGCCTGAACCAGCAGCGGCGCGCAGCAGGAGCCGCTGACAAGGCGGAACTCAAGAAGGTCGTGAAGGCCATCGATCGTCTGGTGAACATGGCAGCCGATGGTCACGCCACGCGAGGTCTGGTCGACAAGCTACGGGTATTGGAGGCGCAAGAAGATGTCATACGCGCGCGGATAACCGAGACAGCGCCGATAGCGCCCGACATCCACCCGAACATTGCAAAATTCTACCGCAATAAGGTCCAGCACCTCTCGCTGGCGCTGCAGCACCCCGCCGAGCGCGACGAAGCGGCCTGCGCCATTCGCGGCCTCATCGAACGGGTCACGCTGTTCCCCGGCGCCAAGCGCGGCGAGATGACCGCCACGCTGCACGGTGAGTTCGGCGCGATTATGGAATGGGTTTCGCAGCACCAGGAGCCCGGGGGATCTAGGTCAGGTGTTGCGCCGATGTCGATAACAATGGTTGCGGGGGTAGGATTTGAACCTACGACCTTCAGGTTATGAGAAAGAAGGCTGTATCATATCCTGCTGATTTAAAGGACTTCTTTTTTCATTGTTATGCTATGTGCTAAAATTTGTGCTAAGATTTGGAAAATGCTTAAGTCCTGCCATGTTTGGTTCGGTCGTAGGCTGTATTCGCTGTGCATGCGGCACCCGCTCGTTTCAACGGCATATTCGGCTGGGAAGTTGCCATCTGGCAGGCACCAAGCTCATTGGCCGCAACGCGCCCACCCAAGCCGTTCGCTTGAAAACTTGGCACACCTATGAGCGGACATTCAGTTCACGACCTAGGCAAAAGGCAATGCCGCTGTCAAACGTGCCGCTCCCAGGCTTCAGCTGTCCAATGCTGAAGCCACCATGCCTGACAGTGCGGCAATAAAACGGCCATTAGCGCACTCATCACGGGCAAGTGCCAGAAAAGTCAGTCGGGGGCGAAAACCTCCAGAATCCGACATTCTGCCATCGTCCCGCCACTGCAGCTTGAGATGGCCCCGGACAGCTCCCGGCGCAGTGCCATAAGATCGGCGATCTTGCGGTCAACTTCCGCCAGATGGCGCGCGGCGATCTCGTCGACCGATCCGCAATCGCGGTCCTTCTGGCCGGACAGGTCAAGCAAAGCGCGGATTTCGTCGAGCGAGAACCCCAAGTCGCGTGTGCGGCGTATGAAACGCAAACGGCGCAGATCATCGGGCAAGTAGGAGCGATAGTTCCCTTCCGTCCTGGCAGGCGATGCGATCAGACCCGCGCGCTCGTAATAGCGGATGGTCTCCACCGTCGCTCCTGTCGCCTTGGCAAGCTTGCCGATTGTCAGCGCCTTCATCTCTTGACCCTGTAGTTGCTACAGAGTTTATATAGGGTGTCGCACACAAATCGCGAAGGGCGACGAACATGGCTTGCAGCAGCTGCTGCGCTTCATCGAACACGGGAGCGACGAACGATCCTCGCTGGCGGCGAGCGCTCTGGATTGCGCTTGTCGTGAACGGCGCAATGTTCGTAGCGGAGATCATTGCCGGGGTAGCCGGTGGATCGAAAGCGTTGCAGGCTGATGCCCTCGACTTTCTGGGTGACAGCGCCAATTACGCCATCAGTCTCGGCGTTGCGGGGCTCGCACTCGCGTGGCGGGCAAGGGCAGCACTGTTAAAGGGGCTCACTCTGGCAGTGCTCGGTATCTATGTGCTTTGTGCTGCGCTGTGGGGCGTGTGGCATGGCAGCACACCACACGCGGAGCTCATGGGCCTCGTCGGTTTCACCGCGCTTGTTGCCAACGCCGTGGTCGCCTTCATGCTCTACCGCTTCCGTACCGGTGACGCCAACATGCGATCAGTCTGGATCTGCTCACGCAACGACGCCATCGGCAATGTAGCGGTGCTGCTCGCCGCTGTCGGCGTGTTCGGCACTGGAACCGCATGGCCGGACCTCATCGTAGCGGGCATCATGGCGATGCTCGGCATTTCCGGCGGCATCCAAATCATCGTGCAGGCTCGAAGTGAGCTCAATTCAGGCCGAAGGGGTTACACCGCCGCGGCGGAGTGATAGGGGACGGATCGATGCGCAACCTGTTGCCCTTTTTTGCCTGCCTGATGCTGATTCTGGTCAGCTGGTCCGGCATGGCACACGCTGTGGAAGCAGCGGGCAGCAGCGACGCCGGGTACGATTTTTCCTATCATGCGCCCGGTGACGGTGACGAAGTACCTGGCGACGCCGACAACGGCCTCCCTCACCATCACGGTGCCTGTCACAGTCATGATCTGGGCACACCCTTGATGACAGTGGCGCCGCTCATTGCCGAATCGACCGGGCAAGTTCGCGGATTTCGGCGAGCTGCTCCGCTATGCCCGGCGGACGACAGCGTGACACCGCGCCCTCCACGGACCTGACGCTTCCGCCGGCCGACTGATGTCGGCCAGGAATCCTCCGTCAGGAATTTCACATCATGAAGACCATACTCGGGGCGCTTGTCGCCGCGGCGTCCTGTGCCGTAACGGTGCAGGCGCAGGAAGCACCGAACGCGCCTTCTGGCGCCGCAATACTAACTCTCGACGATGCCGTCGCTGCCGCAGGCGGCTCCGCTCCCGCGATGGATGCGGGCCGTGCAGGTATCGATGCTGCCAAGGCAGGTCGAACGGTTGCAGGACTTCGCCCCAACCCGGTCGCCCAAGGGCAGATCGAGAACATCATCGGCACCGGCCCTTATTCCGGTGTTCGCAGCAACGAAACCACGGTCGGCTTCATGCAGACCCTGGAGCTGGGCGGCAAGCGCAGCGCGCGCGTCGCGGTCGCAAGCGCCGAACTGTCCCGCGCGGAACTGCAGGCGGCGATCATCGCGGCCGACGTACGGCTGCAGGTGACCCAGCTTTACGTTGAGGCCGTTTCGGCCGAACGGCGGTTTGTCACGGCCAAGGACCAGGCTCGTATCGCCGGCGATGCCCTGCGCGCTGCCGGTGTCCGGGTGCAGGCGGGGCGCGCTTCTCCTCTGGAGCAGCAGCGTGCTGACGTGGCCCGGGTCAACGCGGAAGCCAATGTCGAACGACAGAACCGCCTTGCCAGTGCCGCTCGCGCCAACCTTGAACGACGCATCGGGCGAGCCTTCAACGGTCCTTTGGATGTTGCTTTGCTTGATCGGCTGCCCGCCACTTCCGCGTCCTACGGGCCGTCTGAACCGATCAGCCCGCAAGGGACGCTGGCACTGGCCGCTGCCGATGCGGACCTTGCCATCGCCGATGCAGGTGTACGCCTCGCCAAGGCAAACCGCGTGCCGAACATTGATGTCGGCCCATCGGTGCGCCGTCTGGAAGCCACGAAGGACTTTGCCGCCGTCTTCACGGTGTCGATCCCGCTCCAGGTCTTCAACAACGGCCGTGCCGCTCTGGCCCAGGCAGGAGCGCAACGTACGCAGGCCGAGGCCAATCGTCGGGTGACCGCGCTCGATATCGAGCAGGCCATTACCAACGCGCAGGCTGACGCTGACAATGCGGCGACCACCGCGCGTGCCGCATCCGGGCCCGCCCTGCAGGCGGCCCAGGAAGCCGCACGGATCGCCCGTATCGGCTATCGTGAAGGCAAGTTCAGCCAGCTCGATCTGCTCGATGCCGAACGCACGCTCGCCGACACACGCGTCGCCGCCATCGATGCTCTCGCGTCCTACCAGAATGCCCGTGCGCAGCTCGAGCGCCTGACCGCGCCCGCCGTCGCGCCTCAAGGGGGAAACTGATTACCATGAAACTGAACACGCTCACTTACGCCGCACTGCCGCTCTCATTCGCCCTTGCGCTTGCGGCGTGCGGCGGCGGTGACAAAGCCGCGGAAGCCCCGGCCGCCGAAAAGTCCACCGCTGCGGATGCCAACCCGGCCGAAGGCAAAGTCGACATGAGCGCCGAGCAGATCAGCTCGGCCGGGATCCAGCTCGGTCGCCCCATGATCGGCGGTTCGGGAACCGTGGAAATTCCCGCAATGATCGATGGCGATCCACAGGGCACGCAGGTGGTTTCGGCCGCGATCGGGGGCCGCGTCGTTTCGCTGACCCGCAACCTTGGCCAGTCGGTCGGACAAGGCCAGGCCATCGCCGTGATCGAGAGCCGGGAGGCCGCCTCGCTCAATGCCGAGATCGAAGCGGCACGGGCGCGACTTTCCCTCGCCAACTCCAACCTCAACCGCGAACAGCGCCTGTCCGCCCAGAAAGTCTCGCCGGAGCAGGACCTGATTGCCGCGCGTACCGCTGCAACCGAAGCCCGAATTGCCCTGCGCCTGGCGCAGCAGCAGGTGTCCGCAGCAGGTGCTGGCGGCGGTGCGTTGAACCGCATCGCCATCACCTCGCCGATCTCCGGGCAGATCATCGCGCGCAGCGTCGTGCTGGGCCAGACCGTCGCCGCCGATGCCGAACTATTCAGGGTCGCCAACCTGTCCAGCGTGTCGCTCTCCCTCAACCTGCAACCCCAGGATGCGGGACGCGTGCGTCCGGGCAATACTGTCACCATCAAGGCCGCAGGTCGCGAAGCCACCGCGCGTGTGACCTTCGTCTCCCCTGCTCTCGACGCCAATACCCGCCTCGTGCCGGTGATCGCGACGATCGACAACCGCGCGGGCCAGTGGCGGGTGGGTGAACCGGTCACGGCGTCGATCGCGCTCTCCGACAGCGGCGGCGGCAATGCCATCAAGGTGCCCACCACCGCCGTGCAAACCGATGAAGGCAAGACCGTCATCTTCGTTCGCACGAAGACCGGCTTCCAGGCCGTGCCCGTCACCTTGGGCGACAGCGCCGGCGACATGGTCATCGTGAAGTCAGGCCTCAAGGGCACCGAGGAGATCGCTACCGTCAACAGCTTCACGCTCAAGGCCGAACTGGGCAAGAGCGAAGCGGTGGAGGACTGAGCCATGATCGCCCGCGTAGTCACATGGGCGGTCGAGAAGCGCTGGCTCGTCCTGCTGCTCACCGCCATCGCCGCCGTCATCGGTGCGGCATCGTTGTCCCGCCTGCCGATCGACGCAGTGCCGGACATCACCAACAACCAGGTCCAGATCAACGTGCGCGCGCCTGCCCTCTCGCCCGAGCTGGTGGAGAAGCAGGTTTCGTTCCCGATCGAGACGGCGCTGGCCGGTATCCCCGGTCTCGAATTCACCCGCTCGCTCAGCCGCAACGGCTTCGCACAGGTGACGGCTGTCTTCTCCGACTCCACCGACATCTACTTCGCCCGCCAGCAGGTCGGGGAACGACTGCAGGGTGTCGCGGAGAACCTGCCGGCCGGCATGAACCCCGAAATGGGGCCAATCGCCACGGGTCTTGGCGAAGTCTACATGTGGACCGTCAAGCTTGAACACCGCAAGGATGACAAGCACCGCCCTGGGGAACCCGGGCAGCAGCCTGACGGCAGTTACATCACGCCCGAAGGCGAGCGGCTGACGACCGAGGCCGAGAAGGCGACGTATCTGCGCACCGCGCAGGACTGGATCGTCACCCCGCTGCTCAAGAGCACGAAAGGCCTTGCAGGGGTCGATTCCATCGGCGGCTATGCCAAGCAGTTCCTCGTCGTTCCCGACGTTCAGCGCCTCGCTGCGCTCAACCTATCGCTGACCGATCTTGGCAATGCGCTGGAGCGCAACAACACCAGTGTCGGGGGCGGCTTCGTCGATCGCAATGGCGAGGGCCTTGCCGTGCGTTCGGACGCCCTGATCCGCAATGCTTCGGAACTCGGCCGCACCGTTGTCGCCACCCGCAATGGCGTTCCGATCACGCTTGACCAGGTCGCCTCGGTCCGTTCGGGTCAGGCCATCCGCATGGGTTCGGCATCCGAGAACGGCACCGAGGTCGTCGTCGGCACCGCGATCATGCGGATCGGCGAGAACAGCCGCACCGTTGCGACCGCAGTCGCCGACAAGCTGCAGTCAATCAATGCCTCGCTGCCGCCTGACGTCGTGGTTCAGCCGGTGCTCAACCGCACCGCACTGGTGAACTCGACTATCAAGACCGTCGCCAAGAACCTCGGCGAAGGCGCGGTCCTCGTCATCGTCGTGCTGTTCCTGCTGCTCGGCAACTTCCGCGCAGCGCTGATCGCCGCGCTCGTCATCCCGGTGACGATGATGCTGACCGGTTTCGGGATGCTCAAGGCCGGCGTGTCGGCCAACCTCATGAGCCTCGGTGCGCTCGACTTCGGCCTCATCGTCGATGGCGCGGTCATCATCGTCGAGAACGCCCTGCGCCGCATCGCCGAAGGCCAGCACCATCATGGTCGCCTGCTCAGCGTGAAGGAGCGTCTCGCTACCGTTGCTTCGGCTGCACGCGAGATGATCCGCCCCTCGGTCTACGGCCAGGCGATCATCATCCTCGTCTACGTGCCATTGCTCACGCTCACGGGCGTCGAGGGCAAGACCTTCGTGCCGATGGCGCTCACCGTCATCATGGCCCTGGCTTTCGCTTTCGTCATGTCGCTCACCTTCGTTCCCGCGCTGATCGCCATCTGGCTGTCCAACCGAGTCGAGGAAGAAGACGGCCGGATCGTGACCTGGCTGAAGAAGCGCTACGAGCCGGGTCTCGACCGGGCGATGAAGCGTCCCACCCTGACAATCGGTGCTGCTCTGGGCAGTCTTGTGGTTGCAGCCGCTGCCTTCACCTCGCTTGGACAGGTCTTCCTGCCCCAGTTGGACGAAGGCGACATGCTGATCCAGGCCCTGCGAATTCCGGCGACGTCGGTTCAGCAGAGCCAGGCCATGCAGGTGCCGATCGAACGGATGATGTCGAAGCAGCCGGAGGTGAAGTTCGTCTTTTCCAAGACCGGTACGGCGGAACTCGCATCCGACCCGATGCCGCCGAACGCCACCGACATGTTCGTAATCCTCAAGCCCCGCGAGGAATGGCCGAACCCCAAGCTGGACAAGGCCGAACTCGTCTCCCGCATCGAAGGTGAACTCGCGAAGTTCCCCGGCAATGCCTACGAAATCACGCAGCCGATCCAGATGCGCTTCAACGAACTGATCGCGGGCGTTCGCGGCGATATCGCCGTCAAAGTCTTCGGGGACGACTTCAATACCATGAACCGCACCGCCGAGCAGATCGCCAGCATCCTGCGCAAGACTGAAGGCGCCGCTGACGTAAAGGTCGAGCAGACCACCGGTCTGCCGATGCTCGACATCAAGGTGAACCGCGATGCCATGGCCCGCCTTGGCGTCACCGCGCAGGACGTGCAGGACACCGTCACCGCCACGCTCGGCGGCCGGACCTCCGGCATGATCTTCGAAGGCGATCGCCGCTTCCCGGTGGTGATCCGTCTTTCCGATGCCCAGCGTGCCGACATCAATCTGCTTCAGCAATTGCAGGTGCCGGTTCCCAGCGGCTCCTATGTGCCGCTCGCCAGCGTTGCCGAGATCAAGGTCGTGGATGGTCCAAACCAGATCAGCCGCGAGAACGGCAAGCGCCGCGTCGTGGTGCAGGCAAATGTGCGCGGGCGTGACGTCGGCAGCGTGGTTGCCGATGCTCAGGCAGCCATCGGCCAGAAAGTACGGCTTCCTGCAGGCAGTTACGTCGAATGGGGCGGCCAGTTCGAGAACATGAAGTCGGCCAGCGAGCGCCTGAAGCTCGTGATCCCGGCCTGCTTCGTTCTCATCCTGCTGCTGCTCTATGGGGCCCTCGGCAGCGTTCGCGATGCTGCGATCGTCTTCACAGGCGTACCCTTCGCCCTGGTCGGTGGCGTTCTCCTCCTCCTCATGCGGGGCATGGACTTCTCGATCTCGGCGGCGGTCGGCTTCATCGCGCTGTCCGGCATCGCGGTCCTCAATGGCCTCGTCATGGTCAGTTCGATCCAGGATTTGATCCGGTCGGGTATGGAGCGCGCCGAGGCCGCCCGGACAGGTGCCATGCAGCGCCTGCGCCCGGTTGCGATGACGGCTCTCGTCGCCAGTCTCGGCTTCGTGCCGATGGCGCTGGGCGCAGGTGCCGGTGCCGAAGTGCAGAAGCCGCTCGCGACCGTCGTCATCGGCGGCCTGATCTCGGCCACATTGCTCACCCTGTTCGTTCTTCCGACACTCTATGCCCGCTTCGGGCAGAAGCGGATCGGACCCAACGAGCACTACAACGAGGAGCATGAGGGCGACGACTTCCGCCACCCGCATTCCGTTCAGAACGAGGAGGTGACCCATGGCGCATGATCACAGCCAAGCCGGCCACGCACACGACCATACTGCCGGCGCGAATGCAAAGATGTTGGGGTGGGCGCTTGCGCTCACCTCGATCTACCTCATCGCCGAGGTCATAGGCGGCATCGTCTTCAACAGCCTGGCCCTGTTGTCCGACGCAGCGCACATGATGACCGACGTTGCCGCCCTGGCCATCGCTCTCATGGCGATCAGGTTGGGTCGCAAGGCACCCGACGAGAAACGGACCTTCGGATACCGGCGGTTCGAAATCCTTGCCGCCGCATTCAATGCCGTCCTGCTGTTCGCCGTGGCGATCTACGTCTTCGTCGAGGCGATCAAGCGGTTCAATGAACCTCAGGAAATCCAGTCCTGGGGTATGCTCATCGTGGCGACGATCGGTCTTGGCGTGAACCTCGTTTCGATGCGGCTGCTGACGGCAGGCAAGGATGCCAGCTTCAACGTGAAAGGTGCCTATCTGGAAGTCTGGGCCGATATGATCGGTTCGGTCGGCGTCATACTGGGGGCGCTGGCAATCCGCTTCACTGGCTGGACATGGGTCGATCCGGTGGTTGCGGTGGCGATCGGACTCTGGGTGCTGCCCCGCACCTGGATTCTGTTGCGCGATACGACCAATGTCTTGCTCGAAGGCGTTCCCGCGGGGCTGTCGCTCAAGGAAGTTCGAGCAGCGATCAGTGAGGTTGAAGGGGTTCAGAGCCTGCACGACCTGCACATCTGGTCGGTCTCCAATGACGAGGTGAGTTGCACCGTGCACGTGGTCCTGACGAACGACGCTGCTGCAGAACCGGTACAACAGGCCGTGCTGGAAGTGATCAAGGACCACTTCGACATCAGTCATGTGACCATTCAAACCGAGGAGAAGGATCAATCCTGCGAGGTTGATCACTCTCATAAGTGAACGCCCGTTGCAGGGTGGCTGCGCCCGTCGGTCAACCTGCAACGCCAAAAGCCGAGCAATCATCGGCTTTATAACGCAGATTCACGACAATGACACCTTCGGTGGAACAAACTGGGTCTGATCGCGAACTGTCCCGGTGCAAGTGTCAGCTATCCGACCATTCCAGCTCCGAACCGGAAATTCTCCTATCGGCCAGTTGCGACCAACATACGCCGCTCACTGATCGACTATCTAACGGTCGCTTCCGTTGGAAGCTGCCGTTCAAGTAAACTCGGAAAGGAGAATCTCTCAACGAAGCTGACCGGCCCCCACCGAGTGGTCCGGGTTGTTTGTTAGTGTAAGATTGCCTCCGGCGCCATGGCTGGCCGTAGGTGCAGCGTAGCGGAACCGGAGGGCAGCCATGGCGCCGTCGCCGTCTCCGGGGCCGGCGGTCGATACCCCAGCGAACTATGAGGCCTGACGGTGTTGTAGTGCCGCCGCCAGGCCTCGATCAGGATCTTCGCCTCGGCCAAGGTGTAGAAGATCTCCCCGTTCAAGAGCTCATCACGCATCGAGCCGTTGAAGGACTCACAGTAGCCATTTTCCCATGGGCTGCCGGGTGTAATGTAGAGCGTTTTCACGCCGATCTTCGCCAGCCATTGCTGCACGGCATTGGCGATAAATTCAGGGCCATTGTCTGACCGTATGTGCGCCGGCGGCCCCCGTGTGACGAACAACTCGGCGAGAGTCGCCAGCACGTCCTCGCTGCGCAGCCGTCGCGCGATGGGTAAGGCGAGGCACTCGCGGCTGGCCTCGTCGATGATCGACAGGATGCGGAACTTGCGGCCATCATGTGTGCGTCCCTCGACGAAGTCGTAAGACCACACATGGCCCGGATATTCCGGTCGCAGGCGGATACATGATCCGTCGTTGAGCCAGAGCCTTCCACGCTTCGGTTGCTTCTGCGGCACCTTGAGCCCTTCACGGCGCCAGATGCGCTCCACCCGTTTGCGGTTCACATGCCAACCGGCATCGCGCAGCAAGGCCGTCACCCGGCGATAGCCATAGCGGCCATACTGCCGGGCAAGCGCGATGATATCCTCGGTCAGGGCTGCTTCGTCATCCGCCCCACGCGGCGTTTTGCGCTGCGTCGATCGATGTTGCCCGAGCACGCGGCAGACCCGCCGCTCGGACACCGGCATCATGCCCCGGATATGATCGATACAGCGCCTGCGGCGCGCGGGGCTCAGAAGTTTCCCCGCGAGGCCTCCTGTAGGATCAACTTGTCCAGCGTCAGATCTGACACCGCCCGCCGCAACCGAGCGTTTTCCTTCTCAAGCTCTTTCATGCGCCGAGCCTGGTCCATCTTCAGGCCGCCATACTCCTTGCGCCAGCGGTAGTAGCTCTGCTCGGTGACGCCGATCCGGCGACACGCATCCGCCACCGTTCCGCCCTGCGCCAGCACGATCTCCGCTTCACGCAGCTTGCCGATGATCTCTTCCGGCTTGTGCTTCCTCGCCATTCAAGTCCTCCTTCGTGGCCAAATCTAAAACAGATTTTGGGCCACTCAGAAGGGGGCAGATCACTCGCGCGCTACTACGCTCTATACGGACATCCCGCAGTCGCGCCCATGTTGGAGACGGAGTTCGGGATGACGCCGACCGAGCTGTTCCAGATGGTCCTCCTACTTATTGAGGAATTGCAGCACGCTCCAACTCTGCCCCTCGTCTTTCTCGGGGAAGCCGAAGGTTCGTTCGAGGATCCCATTCGGGCTCTGTTTGGCCGGCTTTCTAATTCGGCGTCTGGCCTGCGGAAGCTGATTGGGGAGACCCAGTCATATGACGTGAACTGGGGTTTCGGCGTCAATCCGGTTCGGCAATATCCGCTTATTCACGCCGGGGATGTGCGGAAAGTAATGTGTCCAGCCCCCCCCCATGCTTCTTCAGCGTCTCACCGATGGGCTGTACTACGACCTGATCAGAGCCGACCCCCGCTTTGGTGGAGCTATCGGAAAGGCCTTTGAGGATCATGTGGGAAACGTCGCTGCGCGAATTGGCCGGGGCAGGTTCGAAATCCGAGCAGAACAGTGCTGGGGGAAACCGGAACGGCGCAGCGTGGATTGGATCATCTCCGACCTGAGTGCCTCCCTCTTTGTCGAGTGCAAGCTTGGCCGGCTCGACCTCGCATCCCAAACCGAGATCGCCGACCCGCCACCGTTTGTCGCGGCGATCGAGCGTCTGTCACGAGCCGTCGGTCAGGTTTACGCAACGCTGACGGATGCGCTCGCCGGAGCCTATCCGCATTGGCGGGATGACGGCCGTCCAATTTTCCCGCTCATTGCCACCTTCCACGAATGGTTCGTGTTCGGGCCCTTTTTCTATGCTCACCTCGATAAACTTGTTCAGAAGGAGTTCGCGCGGCGCGGGCTCGATCATGCCTTGTGCGAACGATACCCTTTTACGATCTGTTCGATTGCCGAGTTCGAGGGCATGCTTGCTGCTTGTCATGACCATTCGATTGGCACCGTCATGTCCGCAAAGCTTGGCAGAGAACATCGACAATGGCTGATGCGCGGCTTTCTCGCCGAACGATACCCCGGCAGCCTGACAAAAGCGGCTGCCATGTTTCAGAAGGGGATGGACCCGGTGATCCACGGTAGGACCCGGCTAACCGGAGGCCAATAGTGTCGACGCCTCAGGTGGTCGCCTGTATTGGCCGCGGCTACCGAACCGATCATGGCCAGCGTCCTCTAAAGCTTCACGGTAACGACGGAAGAGGGCACCTTGACACTTGCGACCCAAACTATTCGGATTCGGGAGGACAGCGCGCGTTAAATGCGCGACTCCCAAAACATCCCTGTCTGCGGGCCTCTAATCGTCCTCATCAAGCTCATCGAAAGATTGGACTATCACGGCGGTCGTGACCTCATCCCTCACCGCCTCCATTTCCGCCGTTGGTCCCGCAGAGAAATGGTCGGCAAGCGCAAGCGAAGCCCTGAACGTTTCGACCCGCGAGGACACTGTTTTCATCTGTCGAAGCGCGGAATGATGGCGATCGTGGTCTCCAGCCCGTACCATCTGTGGCAACATTTCAATTGCGGGGAGCGATGGGCCTTCGCCGGCCGCCGACTTGTGGGATACTATCTGTCCAAGGACGCCGCACAGAAAGCCGAGGTCGGGTGCAATCCTTATCGCAAATCGGCGCGCTCGCTGCGCAGTCGCCGACCGATTTGCTCTTTGCTTGACCTGCCCTTCGTGCTTCCGGACGTAGGCCAGCAGCCAATCCTCGATCTCTACCAAGGTACAGCCGCCACACCACATCGACGTCAGATGCTGCAGTGCTCCCAGAATACGCTTTGCTGTCGCCTTCGGCTTGGTCGAGTTAGTGTAGGCCCGACCAAAAACAGATTCCAGCGCGGTCTCCCTGACGAAGATGCCAAGGTCCAGCGGGTGCTCTGCTACCACGCCTAAGAGCCAACTGATCCAATCCTCAGTGGCATCCTTGTCGACGGGCGCCTCATCCAGCGCCTTGCCCAGTCGCTCGACGAACGTTGGCGGTACGCCGTTGCGGACTGCGATCTCACGCTGCCAGTCCAGGACAGGAGGATCCTCCAAGTCCGCTTCTGCAGCCTTCAATGCGGCCCGCCTTCTTTCAAGCCATCGGTCCGCAGCTTGGGCATTGGCTTCTTTGCGCCGAAAGAAACCGAGAGAGCGCCCCACGATGTCATCGAATCCGCTTTCCCCAGCGGCCGTGACGGCGGACAAGCGTCGGACGATGGACTGGGCCTTGGCATCAAGGCCAGCAGAAACCTCGATCCTGTCGAGCAACTGCTCGATAGGGTCATGGATCTCCTCACAGGCATCCTGCTCAGAGAAAACGGTCTCCAGAATCTGTAATTGCGGCAGGTCAAGATCCTCCAGGTCGAGGATGATTGGGTTTGCAGGCACGACGATTGCCAAGCCGGTGGCGGCATATGCGGCCCGGCCGGCTCTTCCGAGCGCATTTAGGATCTCGTGAGGCCGTAGATCGGTGCGAGGATTGCCGTTGGGATCGTCGGCCGCGCTCCGGTCGGTGCCTGCCAAGATTACGACGTCGCAGGGAAGGTTCAACCCTTGCGCGATCGTCGATGTCGCAGCGATCACGTCAAGCCCGGTCTCATCGCCTCCCGCCTCCCGCCTGACTCTGAAAACGCTTTCGACGAGCCTCCTTTCCATCGGAAGAAGATCGCCATGATGCACCGCGGCTCGACTGTCGCCCGGGTCGAACATCGCGTCCTGCGACCCGACATCTTGCAGCACGGCGTCCCGCATTGCCTCTTGGCTCTCGTCGAGCGCGACCGTCGCGGGCCCCAATAGGCTGTTTACCTGCCGAGCAACGCTACCGCAGGCCCTTGTATCGTTGCAAAATACGATCACGCGCTTACCGAAACGCGCGTAGTCAGCGGCGAGCTGACCAGCGACTTCGTTGCGATTGGATGTCAGCTTCTTCTTCGCATTCCTGACCAGCGGCGGGCGCTGATCGGAAAGCGCCTGCACAACGAGTTTCTCAGGCCGCTTTGGGTGCCATCCGGAGATAAGGGAAAAGAGCCCATGGGGGCGGGAAGGTACTCGGTTCTGCGCCGCCTTGGTGTGTGCCTCTGCCGCTTCCTCTGTTCCCTGAATTACGTCCTCACGATCATAAATCACACAGGAACGCAGCTGCCGGGTCGGCTTCCAGGGATCGTCGAATGCGTCGACTTCCCTCGCGGTAACCCCTCGCAGCCAACGTGCAATGTCGCTGCCTTTGGCCACCATGGCGGACAAGAGGAGCAAGTCGGCATCCTTGCGGTGGCGCGTGAAAGTCAGGAGCGCAAGCATGGCGTCGATTGCTCGCGCGCTCACCTTCGTCGAAGTGGCAGGGTCGTCCGCACTGATGAGGTGAAACTCGTCGAAGACGAGGAGGCCAACCTTTCCGAACAATTCGGGCGCGAAACCCATGAGGGCGAGGCAGCGCTCAGGCGTCATTACGGAGAAGGGTGGCAGTCTGTCGCCGAGCTCGTCGAGCGAAACATCCTCCACGACGCTGACATCCTCAAGCTCGCCGATCTGCGCGGACATATCTGCCTCGACCTGATCGACCAGGGCGTGTGTTGGAGCGAGGTAGACCACGCTTTCGCCAGCACAAAGCGTCGCAGCGATTTTCAGGATGGACAACGTCGTCTTTCCTGATCCGGTCGGCGACGTCATAACCATCGACCTCCCCCGGTTAAGGTAGCCGGTCCTGATGGCCTTGAGGTGATTGATCCAGAGGAAGGGACGCGACTGCGCCTGCGAGTGCAACCACCCGGACCATGCCTCCGAATTGGCCCCAGACGGCGCCGGTATTTTTACAAGCATTGCTTCCTGGACCCCGTCGATGAGACGGCTGAGGAGCGAGGCAAGGTGGTGCGGGCCCGCGAACTGGAAGTGGGCTGCCCCTCCTATTCCATGGCTGAGATCGACGATGGCGGCCTCGGAAAGACGGATGACGCGTTCCAATCGTCCTCGGATGTCGATGTCGAGTTCCGCTTGGCCCCGTGCCTCATGCCCGAGTGCCTGTACTACACGGGCACATTCCCGAAGTAACAGGTCGGCGGCAACTTCACGGCTGTCGTCCTGGACGATGCGATCCTCGTCGAGATTTCGTTCAACCAGTGGGCCAAGGTTGCCAGTCGCAAGTTCACGGATGCTGAGAATCAACGACCGTCGGACGGCGCGAGGCTCGCCTCTCGCTCTGAGCGCACCGGCAACTTCGGCTGCGTCGGCGGCGCGATCAGCTATGAGAAAGAGGAGCGTCGCGGAGATTGTCGAGCTAATTGTGTCGCTCGATACCACCGTCAGCCGGTGAGTGCCGCCTTCGCGGATGCGGCCGAGCACCTGATGGGCGCTTGCCGCGACGAAAGCAGCTGCCCGCGTCTGTTCAGGGCGCAAGTCGAGCGCAACATATGCCTCGAAAGTCGAGGCGAGGCGTCTGACCCGATCAATCACCTCGCTTGCGGCGCCCGGCTCTCCTTCTCTGGCCAGCAGGCGTATCGTCGACAGTTCGATGTGGGCGGCGGTGAGAAGTTCATCCAATGCCTCAGGGTCCAGGCCGGGCAGATCCGGCGCCTGCCTCAGGAGCGCGCGCGAGGTAGGGTCAAACATCGGTGATCTCCACCACCTTGGCAGCTACCTCTTCAGCAAGAAGAGCAAGCCCCTTTCGGACCTCATCGAACGCTAACACTGCGGCGGATCGGGACGATTTCAAGCCGCCCGCTACGGCTTTGAAGCCGGCGACGATGTGCTGGAACTCACCATCCTTGCGTTGGTTTTCTCCTGTTGCCACCGCGACCCTGAACTCGCGCGCCCCTTCCCAGAACACCTCATCAACTGCGGTCTCGGCGTCGATGCCCGGCACGCTCTTGAGAAGCGTCACGAGGTCGGCGAGGATCTCGTCGTCACGTTCACCGCGCAGGATCGCTTCAATATCGGTCCAAACGTTCGAGGTGATCAGGCCGCGTGGCGATTTCGAGGCCTTGTCCTCGCACAGCACGATCCGGACGATTTCTTCGCCGTCATCGTCCAAATCCACAATGAACCCGTCAAATCCCTTGTCAGCCTGCCGCACGTGTGGCGCCGTCATGTATCCGTTCGGAACGGCCATCCTCGCTGCGACCCAGGACACATGCTGGAACAGCAAGCCGTCCCGATGGATCATCGAGGTATGCATCCTTTTTTTCGCGGATTCTTTCTCCTTGTCTGTCCCGTTTCGAAAGAGTTCGACATCCTCAGCATGTGGCGCCGTAAGTTTCCGCACGACGTTCTGTGCGACCTTGCCCTTTGGAGCACGCCGTCGCGGTTCGAGAGCGCCAATAACGCGCATCGCATTTTCCTCCTGCCGCAAATACAGGTAAGCGATTATCTCGATGAGTTTGTGCCGGTTTTTCGTGGTTATCGACCACTCAGAAAAATGGCACTCCGGCGTTTGGGAGGTCTCAATCGTTAGAGGCATTCTGATGACTTCCGTGCCGGTTATTTACAGTAGTGGGGTATCGAGCTTCCAACCCAAATCCGCCAGCCACATGTTGCTCGCGCGCTGCACCATCCTCGCCGATGGCCGTCGGTGACGGCTGCTCCAATCGGTTGGACCGTAACGAGAATAGAGTCGCACCGAAGCCATCAAGGGCAGGCCGGCATATGCGCGGCGTCAAGCCGGCGATGGATTAAAGAAACAATCGTCAGCAGATCCTCGGCATCGTCTTTCGTCATCGTCCAGTGGATGCGCGCTTCATGGGCAGTGGGATTGCGGAACATGCCGAATGCTCCTTTCACGAGATTTGCAAAGCCGCTCTGTTCGCTCTTCTCGCTCACCGTAGAACGCGCGTTGATTGTGATGCGCGGGGCATCGCCGCCAAGCGACTTGTCGACCAAGGCACCGCCGTCATCGGTGAGTCCCGAAAGTCGGCGCATTTTGTCCGCTACGCTCTTCACGGCTTCCTGCACGGCATGAAAATAATTGTCGGCGAGAAGCTCAGCCCGACAGAAGGCAAGAACATCGGGATGAACGCCGCGCCCTTCCATGTCAGCCCGCAAGTCTCGCGCCCGGCGTTGGGCCTCGGGCAGGGTTGTTGCAGCCTCGGCGCTGGATAGCTTACCTGCCTCATCGACGACGAGCCCCGCGAAGGCGAGTGACTGGTTGAGAGCCGCCCGCATCGGTTCAAAGCGTTGAGGCTCGCGACTGTGGCGTGCTGGCGCCATGGCAAGACGGATGAATTCGAGGACGTGGGTCCGGTTTCTCTTGCTGTTCTGGCTTTCGACAAAAGCATTGTAAATGCGCACGCGCTTGGTGGTCTTGCCGGGGTCGACCATCTTCGCCGACCGGATCAGTAGCTCGATCTCCGGATTGGACAGCCCGATGTCCGTGTGGCCCAGCGCGTCCGCAATGGCTTGAAGTTCGCCTTGACTGAAAAACTTAGCTGCAGTCATGCTGCGGACTCGCCCTTGCTGCGCTGTTGGATCCGCCACGCATGGGCGCGGTCCAGCCGGCTGTCGATCCACTCCGCCAAGGCGTTAACCTCGTCGATCGCTCGCTCAAGGCCTGTGACGGTGATCCGGATGGACGGCATAAGGAACGATCCCAGCGAGCCGTCTTCTGCGGTCAAGGCCGACACTTCGTCCTCGGTGACGAAGAAGGGTTGCGGATGTTTCTCCAGCATCTTGGCGTCCAGTGTGACCGTAAAGGTCGAGAGTTCCTCGCCGTGCTGTCCACGGTTTCGAACCAGAACGATCTGCTCGATCAACCCGCGATCGATCGGGCAGTCGCTCCAGTCGGTGGCGAGAATCTCGCCCAGCGCGGCAAAATAGGCTGGCACGAAGCCCTCCCTGAAAGCGGCCTTTCGATTTTCAAACGAGAAGCCGATCACGCGATCAGCGAGGGTGTTGAGGTACAATTTCAACGAGTCCGAGAGCATCGACAGGGACGCCATCCCAAGAATGTCCAGGGAGGTCTCGGCATCCATCCATTCGGAGAGATAGGGAGGTTCGGGATCTTCACTGTACGGCGGATCATCGAACGGAGGCTCTCCCGCCTCGATCTTCGCCTTCAGCTTGACAAAGCCCTGCGCCCCGGTCGCATAGAAGGTACGAATGAGCGCAGTTCGGTTCTTCAGGAAATACGTCGCATCCATAATGTCGCTGCCCCTCTTACCATCACCCGGTCAAGCCGGCGGTTTCGCCGCGAAATGCTTCGAGAAATAGTCGATTACATCGGCCGCTTGCGTGCCCCGCCGAAATTGCTTCTGCGCTTCGAAGTCCATGCTGGGCACGAGATGGATGAACTGATCCTCGGCATAGAGCGGCAGGAGTTTGTCCGGATCCAGTCCTCCCGAGCGTCGGCCGGCCATCGTGTTGCCAGCCTCGATCGCTGCGCCGATCATCACGTCCGCGAGCTGTACGGCGGGGCTGACCTTAGAGTCGACCTGGCGCACTTCGGTCAGCTTCAACGGAAATTTGAAACTTGCGACCTCTGACTGCCGAAGCTCGATTTCCCCTTCATGGTCGATGAAGCGCTGGATGAGATCGTTATAGGTGCCGAGGTTCTTCGACTGGTCGTGCTCGACACGATAAGGGCCGTCGCTCATCACCTCCATCCGGGTGATCAGCGATTGCAGCACCACCATAGCCGCGTCGGTTGTGACGCCGGGAGTTGCAATCGCTGCGAGGCAGTTCGGGCAGGCATCTCGTGCAAGCGGTCCAAGTCCCTCGCGGAATTGCTGCCAGTCTGTCCGGCGCGCGGCCGCGACTAAATCGCTCAACGCCTCAGGGGATTTCTCCCGCACCGCGCGCTGAAAGGCAGCGAACATTGCGGCCAGTTCTGCTTTTCCAAGCAGAACTGGCCCGGCCATCGCGAGCAGAGAGGCCATCGAATAGTTCTGGCCATCCTCGTACAAATTGGCCCCACGGGCATGATACCAGGGTTCAATCGCATAGTCGCAGAACATCAGGATCAACAGAAAGCGCTTGTCGCAGACGTAGGTCACGCTCTGATACCCGCGGAACAGGTCGCTCAGAAGGGCCAGCAGCCGGGGGTGGTTGGCGGGTCGCCGCGATAAGGCCCGATATTTCAACTCGGCCGCCTGAAGGGTGGGAAAATGTTCTTTGATAAGGCGGGCGGCATCATCATCGTCAATCGCAACCGCCGTCGCTCCCTGAAACGGCTGATCGGTATTAAGAAGGTCGAAGCCGGTGTAGCCGCTCTCGTCGATGCGGAAGCACTTCATGATGCGGGGTCAGCCATAAAGCGGTGTTTCGTATCGGCACTCGTGAACGAACGGCGACGCCGTATTATTCAACTCGGCCCGCATGACATGAATGTCCGGTGCATTAGAGAATGGCTTTGAGCTATCCCACCATCGCGCGTGGACGCGCAACTCGATACCCGAACCGTCGGTGTAGCTGTAATTCCAGCGCTGGCTTATGGTTTGAGGCTCCTCGCTGCCAACCATGCCGGCCGCTTCCGCGGCTCTGGGAACGGCATAAATGTCTTCGTCCGCAGTCGCCTTATCGATGATGGCAACGAAGCGATAGTAAAGCTCGAGCGATGTGATCTGGGTCATTGTGAACAAATAACAATCGCGGTTCCCACGCGGAAGTGGTTTGTCGGTTCGGAGGGCCGATTTACCCTATTTTAGAGCAGAGCGGTTGGACAAGACGTGAAGGAGGGCGAGGCCGCGCCGAGGTTTCGGAATAAGGAACACCCCAAAACACAATCATGCGAGACGGCTGCGCGTGTCAAGACACCGAGCGCCACCGAACAGGTATTTTTAGCCCGCCAATTTTCTGTGCATCAAGTTCCGACAAGCGCGCTGCGAATCGCCAGAAAGTGGTTCGTACTTCAATTGCCAAAAGAGGCGGACAGATGACGAAACTAGACCCGACCGAATTTTGCGAAGCAATCCTGCGCAGCGAAATCGCCTACAATACCGAAAACAACGTTGTCCCGAGCGAGAGCGCTGTCGCCGAGCGGCTACTGGGGCGGCGCATCGAGATGATACCCGTTTATACGGAGCTACACAGGAAGCTCGCCCCCGATGAGCAGGCGATCCGCGTCTTTCTCAGTGTTATCCTTTCGGCCACTTTCTGGGATCTTGAGGCGATCGCCGAGGCTCGCGGCGCTCGCGCACGCCTGGAGGAAGTCAACGCCGAGATCGCCGACACTGCCGCGGAGCTCGTTCAGCTCCTTCGCGAGCGCGAGAAATTGCACAATCAGTCCGGCTTCTATTCCAATACCGAATACCATCCGCTCAATCTGATCGATCGGGCCGGAGAGGACGTTTACCTCTACAAATCCTACGTGAGGGAACTGCTGAAGGCGATGCGCACCTATGACCTCAAATATTGGCCACGGATCGCGGATTGCATCGCTGTTCTCGGGCGGGACGCCGAGGATGCGGAGATCGAGGCGAGCGACGAAATAACCGAAGCGGCAACCAACGCCAGCCGCAAGGGTCTCGCCGACTATTTGAAGGCGATCTTTGCAGCGATTGAAACGCGGCGCCAAGGACTCCCGATCCTGCTGCCGCTCGACTTCAAGCTGAGCGACGCAAGCTTCGCCGCGTTGGTCAACTGCTCGCTCGATCTTGGTGCCGACGACGGGGTCGGCGCCGATTTCGTCAAAGGCGTCCGTCAGCGCGAGAGGGCGCGCAACGGAGCGGGCGCCTGAATCGCGAAGGCCTCGATCTCATCCGGCCGCAAGGGCGCAGGCTCACCGTCAGTCCTCTTCGTCCCATTCAGTCATCCAGACGATTTCCACGACCCGGTGAACTGGCACCGAACGGCATTTCACGAACTTGGTTACTGGGCAGGCGGGAGGCGCTATAGCCCGCTTAGCCGATCGGACCTTGTTCGTGGCCCCCATCAGAGCCAGCAGTCTACGCCGACTGCATAAACAGGCCGGACAGACGACTGCACCCGGCGGAACTTCAGATCATAACTTTATGCTTGCAATCCGGGAGCCATCCACAGCGGACGGTCCGGACCTGCGGATGCGAAATTGGCAGCTGAATGGCGACAAAGGGGCGGTCGTGATAGGAAGGGCTTGGGACTTGGACGAACCCGCTCCGCGGGAGGGGTGTTTGGGGTGAGGTCGCGCCGTAATTGCCAGACGTTGGTTGGGGCGGAGTCGCCATGAGATTGTGAGGTTCCTTCAACGCAAAGGAACTCACCATGGACACTACGATTATGTCGGCCCCCACCGGTTCGCTGCGCCAGCGGATGCTACAGGATATGAAGCTTCGAGGACTCGGGGTGCATACGCAGCAGGACTACATTCGCCACGTACGATCCTTCGCCGCGTTTCTGGGCCGCCCTCCCGACACCGCCAACGCAGAAGACCTCCGGCGATTTCAACTCGACCAGCATCGGCGCGCCGTTGGACCGGCGACCATCAACGCCGCAGTATCGGCTCTGCGCTTCCTCTTCACCATGACGCTCAAGCGGCCGGAGATTGCGCTGGGTCTTTCCGTCATACGGTGTGAACCCAAGCTTCGAGATGTCCTGAGCGTCGAGGAGGCCGCACGACTGATCGAGGCAGCCCCAGGCATCAAGTACAAGGCCGCCTTCAGCGTGGCTTACGGCGCAGGTTTGCGCGTGTCCGAAGTCACCCACCTCAAGGTTGGAGACGTCGACAGCGAGCGCATGATCATCCGTGTCGAACAGGGCAAGGGACGCAAGGACCGTAACGCCATGCTCTCACCGCATCTGCTGGATCTGCTCCGGCAATGGTGGCGCGAAGGCAAGCGCCGCGGAGTGATGTTGCCCCATGGATGGCTGTTCCCGGGTCGCAATTGCACGGATCCGATCTCGGCGCGCCAGTTGAACCGCGCCGTGCATGAGGCGGCGGAGTTCGCCGGGATCCACAAGCGAGTGAGCCCGCACACATTGCGCCACTCGTTTGCCACTCACCTGCTTGAGCAAGGTGTGGATATCCGCGTCATCCAGGTGCTGCTAGGCCACACAAACATCGACACCACCGCCATCTATACCAAGGTTTCGAGCAAGACCATGCGGGCGGTGGCCAGCCCGCTCGACCAGATTGTGGCCTTGATGGAAGGTAGAGCACCTCCCGGTTAAGCCGGTGCGCATCTCGCTCGAGGTCGCCGATATCTTCCGTTGTGCCGGGTCCGCGTATCGCGCAGCCCATGCCGGGCATCTCAGTCTCGGCCAGCTCAAGGTCATGACGGCCATCGAGAACTGTCGCACCGCCGCGCTGGGCGGTCACATCGAGGCCTGCGACGACTGCGGGCACTGGCGGGTTGATCTGCCCCCTTCTGAGTGGCCCAAAATCTGTTTTAGATTTGGCCACGAAGGAGGACTTGAATGGCGAGGAAGCACAAGCCGGAAGAGATCATCGGCAAGCTGCGTGAAGCGGAGATCGTGCTGGCGCAGGGCGGAACGGTGGCGGATGCGTGTCGCCGGATCGGCGTCACCGAGCAGAGCTACTACCGCTGGCGCAAGGAGTATGGCGGCCTGAAGATGGACCAGGCTCGGCGCATGAAAGAGCTTGAGAAGGAAAACGCTCGGTTGCGGCGGGCGGTGTCAGATCTGACGCTGGACAAGTTGATCCTACAGGAGGCCTCGCGGGGAAACTTCTGAGCCCCGCGCGCCGCAGGCGCTGTATCGATCATATCCGGGGCATGATGCCGGTGTCCGAGCGGCGGGTCTGCCGCGTGCTCGGGCAACATCGATCGACGCAGCGCAAAACGCCGCGTGGGGCGGATGACGAAGCAGCCCTGACCGAGGATATCATCGCGCTTGCCCGGCAGTATGGCCGCTATGGCTATCGCCGGGTGACGGCCTTGCTGCGCGATGCCGGTTGGCATGTGAACCGCAAACGGGTGGAGCGCATCTGGCGCCGTGAAGGGCTCAAGGTGCCGCAGAAGCAACCGAAGCGTGGAAGGCTCTGGCTCAACGACGGATCATGTATCCGCCTGCGACCGGAATATCCGGGCCATGTGTGGTCTTACGACTTCGTCGAGGGACGCACACATGATGGCCGCAAGTTCCGCATCCTGTCGATCATCGACGAGGCCAGCCGCGAGTGCCTCGCCTTACCCATCGCGCGACGGCTGCGCAGCGAGGACGTGCTGGCGACTCTCGCCGAGTTGTTCGTCACACGGGGGCCGCCGGCGCACATACGGTCAGACAATGGCCCTGAATTTATCGCCAATGCCGTGCAGCAATGGCTGGCGAAGATCGGCGTGAAAACGCTCTACATTACACCCGGCAGCCCATGGGAAAATGGCTACTGTGAGTCCTTCAACGGCTCGATGCGTGATGAGCTCTTGAACGGGGAGATCTTCTACACCTTGGCCGAGGCGAAGATCCTGATCGAGGCCTGGCGGCGGCACTACAACACCGTCAGGCCTCATAGTTCGCTGGGGTATCGACCGCCGGCCCCGGAGACGGCGACGGCGCCATGGCTGCCCTCCGGTTCCGCTACGCTGCACCTACGGCCAGCCATGGCGCCGGAGGCAATCTTACACTAACAAACAACCCGGACCACTCGGTGGGGGCCGGTCAGGGTCGCCTACAACTCGTGCCGCAACCGGCATTGTCCCAAGTGCCAGGGCGCCGCGGCGCGCACCTGGCTGGCGGCGCGCGAAGCCGATCTGTTGCCGGTCGGCTACTTCCATGTCGTGTTCACTGTACCCGCCGAGATCGCCGCCATCGCGTGGCAGAACAAGGCGGTGATCTATGACCTGCTGTTCCGCGCGGCTGCGGACACGCTGCTGACCATCGCCGCCGATGCTAAACACCTCGGCGCACGGGTCGGCATCACTGCCGTGCTGCATACTTGGGGATCGGCGCTGACCCACCACCCGCACGTGCACATGATCGTGCCCGGTGGCGGCATCGCGCCGGACGGCACGCGGTGGATCTCCTCGCGCCCCGCCTTCCTGCTACCGGTGCGCGTGCTGGGCGCATTGTTCCGCCGGCTGTTCCTCACCCGCCTGCTGGCATTGTTCGATGCCGGCAAGCTGGGCTTCTTCGGCGCTCATGCCCATCTTGCCGCCCGCACGACATTCCTGCGGCATCTCTCGCCGATCCGGAAGAAGCGCTGGGTGGTCTATGCCAAGCCACCCTTCGCCGGCCCGCAGGCAGTCCTGGCCTATCTCTCGCGCTACACCCACCGCGTCGCGATCTCGAACCGGCGGCTCATTGGCTTCGACGGGTCCGGCGTGACATTCCGCTACAAGGATTATCGCCGTAATGCTGCTGAACGTCAGCAGGTCATGACGCTGGCGACCGACGAGTTCATCCGCCGCTTCCTGATCCACGTCCTGCCGCGCGGCTTCCACCGCATCCGGCATTATGGCCTGCTCGCCAGTTCAGCGCATAAGGAGGCCATGGCACTGGCTCGTGGGCTGCTGGGCCTCGCCGCGCCGGTCGAGGAGCCCGAACCCGACGAGCCGCCTGATCACCGCCCGCCATGTCCGTGCTGCGGCGGGCACATGACCATCATCGAGGCCTTCGCGCGTTGGTATCAGCCTCGCGCACCGCCGGCGCCAACATTCCTGACCCGGAAATACGCGCCATGATCCGGCATGGCTCACCCTACAGCATGGCCGAGGTCATTCCGTCTCGGCCCATACGGAAAAGTGCGCCCACCTCACGGGCTCGATCAAAACAGCGCACATTGCATACCGGGTCAGGGAAGCAACGCGGCCTAATCGTACCCAAAGCCCTTGCCAGCCTGCCTATGATGGGCAAACTGGCACGTCTGCCTCAGTCAACCAGATCCACACCAAAGCCCTTTTGCCCATAGATCGGTGGATGGGGCCCGCGGGTTCCTCCATGTCAGGATTCCGTACGCAAGCGCCCGAAATCCTTGGACGTTTCTGCCATTCCAGGGTCACTCTTCGAATGGCAGGTATCGCCAGAAACTGCGGTTAAGCGACTAACTCCTTGACCATTCGCATCCAAATTATGCAAATGCACGACGCAGAGCCGCTACCTTTGATGCTGTAAAATCCTTGGCCACTTGGGTCGATGCGCCAATTCCGTCAAAACCATGGAAGGCACCGGGCACAACTTCCAGCTGGGTTGGTACGCCAGCGTCGATCAGGCGTTTGGCATAGGCGATATCCTCGTCGACAAAAAGATCGATCGATCCCACACCGATGAAGGTTGGCGGCAGGCCCGAAAGATCACGGTGGCGTGCCGGGACAGCCTCTTGCGGGGTCTTGTCCGTTCCCGGCGGCATGCCCAGAAACGCCTGCCATCCAAAACGGTTTTTCACCACATTCCAGACAATCGTACCGATGGGCGCGGGCGGCGCTTTTGTGGTGCCTGTGCGGTCATCGAGCATGGGATAGACAAGAATCTGTGCCACCAGCGGAATCTTTCCGATGTCGCGTGCCTTAAGCGCCAGCAATGCCGCATGGCCGCCGCCAGCACTTTCGCCCATGACAGCAATACGTCCACCATCGACACCCAAAGCTTTGGCCTCATCATGCAGCCATTGCAAAGCGGCGTAATTGTCTGCGGTAGAGCCTCGAAAATCGGTTTCCGGGGCAAGGCGGTAGTCCACCGTGACGATGGTGCAATCCAGTTCCAGCGCCAGATGCTGCAGGTCGGCAATCATACTGATTGCCTTGCCGCTGATGAACCCGCCACCATGCGTGTGCAGAATCGCCGGACGCCGCTTCGTCACATCACTATTGACGACATAGACGCTGACGCTGGGGTTCCCGGGCAGGCCTTTGATATTCCGTTGATCCCACTTGGGATATTCCAGCGGTGGTTGCGCCCAGGCGCCCATGCCTTGACGCGTAAGGGCTAGCGTTTCTGACGAGAGCTCTGGCATAGACCCGACCAGTTGGAGCAACTTTTTGGCAAAGGGGCGCAATTCGGCATGCACGTAGCTGAAATCAGCTGGCTCGCCGGCAAACGCTGCTTTTGCAAAGCCACCCAGCCCCATTGAAGCTGTGGCCGCCGCTAAAAGGCGGTGCAGATCCCGCCGTGACAGTCCATCCATCCCTGTTTCTCCCTGTGTTTCGGGGATGGATACGACTGTAGCCTGGCATATTCAATTATAGTTATTTTTCGGAAATCCATAGGTCAGAGCTATGGACATCTAGCAACCGAGGACCACGATCCCCAACCGGCGACTGCGCTCATTAGGCCCTATTCGGCGGGACCGGCCATTCAAACATCTGCTGCCGAATGCGGCCCGAGCCGCATAGCCACTCCTGCGCATCCCCATCGGCAAGCGTTCTGCAGATGGTCAATGTGGCCATAGGAGAACGATCATGGAGATGCCCGAAACAGAACTAACCGCCGCTAAGCGCCCGGTTTGGAATGCCGGAAGGACCGTGGGTGCAAAGCGGGCCCTGAAACCGAGACAGATCTGGGAAATCCGCTTCTACCTCAATCAGCGCCGCCGCCTGCGAGATCGGGCGCTGTTCGATCTGGCGATCGACAGCAAACTTCGGGGCTGCGACCTGGTGCGGATGAAGATCGGCGACCTTGTCAGCGGCGGTCAGATCCGAACGCGGGCAATCGTCATGCAGCAGAAAACAGGCCGGCCCGTTCAATTCGAACTGCTACCAGATGCTCGGGCCAGCTTGTTGGCATGGCTCGAACGTCGGGGCGGCACGGTGGACGACTATGTTTTCCCAAGCCGGGTTGATCACAAAGGGCACCTGAGCACACGACAATATGCTCGGCTTGTCGACGAATGGGTGTCAGGGGTCGGCCTCATGCGGAGCGAGTATGGCACCCACTCGCTTAGGCGAACGAAGGCATCGATCATCTACAGGGCGACTGGCAATCTACGGGCTGTCCAGATTCTTCTCGGTCATAGCAAGATCGAGAATACCGTGCGCTATCTCGGGATAGACGTGGAGGACGCGCTTGCCCTTGCCGAAAACACCGAGATCTGAACCCTTGGGCGCCCGTTTCCGGTAGAGAGCCAGACACGGGCGCCTGGGACAAAACTGCCGTTTACGAGCGCCACCCCGAACGGTAGGTTCCGGATCAAGCAGCCGTCCGCCGGGCTGCAGCCGGCTAGCCAGCGGACGAGATGCCTGGCCGATTGCGGAACGACCGATCGGCGACGTGGAGCGATTTACCGGCAGAGTAAGGAGAGGCTCCCGCGGTGGAGTCGCTCAACAATGCCCCGAGCCGAGCTATCCTAGACAATTACTTTTCCTCGCTTAGACGCTGGGTCAACGACGCGTCGAACCGGTTAGCTAAAGCCTCGCATGCTCCGCGCGCGCGATAGCCATCCGGATCGCCGCGCAGCTTAGCCAGCTTTTCTTCCCCGCCGGAGTGCTCGGGGTGACCGGTAATGAGGATGTCACAAGGGAGCATGCGCATGGTTGCAAAAGACTGGTGAAACTTGCGTACAACGGCAGGATGTTCCGAATATCTGTAGGTTCCATCGGTCAGTGAGTTCAGGCTTGATCTGCCCCCTTCTGAGTGGCCCAAAATCTGTTTTAGATTTGGCCACGAAGGAGGACTTGAATGGCGAGGAAGCACAAGCCGGAAGAGATCATCGGCAAGCTGCGTGAAGCGGAGATCGTGCTGGCGCAGGGCGGAACGGTGGCGGATGCGTGTCGCCGGATCGGCGTCACCGAGCAGAGCTACTACCGCTGGCGCAAGGAGTATGGCGGCCTGAAGATGGACCAGGCTCGGCGCATGAAAGAGCTTGAGAAGGAAAACGCTCGGTTGCGGCGGGCGGTGTCAGATCTGACGCTGGACAAGTTGATCCTACAGGAGGCCTCGCGGGGAAACTTCTGAGCCCCGCGCGCCGCAGGCGCTGTATCGATCATATCCGGGGCATGATGCCGGTGTCCGAGCGGCGGGTCTGCCGCGTGCTCGGGCAACATCGATCGACGCAGCGCAAAACGCCGCGTGGGGCGGATGACGAAGCAGCCCTGACCGAGGATATCATCGCGCTTGCCCGGCAGTATGGCCGCTATGGCTATCGCCGGGTGACGGCCTTGCTGCGCGATGCCGGTTGGCATGTGAACCGCAAACGGGTGGAGCGCATCTGGCGCCGTGAAGGGCTCAAGGTGCCGCAGAAGCAACCGAAGCGTGGAAGGCTCTGGCTCAACGACGGATCATGTATCCGCCTGCGACCGGAATATCCGGGCCATGTGTGGTCTTACGACTTCGTCGAGGGACGCACACATGATGGCCGCAAGTTCCGCATCCTGTCGATCATCGACGAGGCCAGCCGCGAGTGCCTCGCCTTACCCATCGCGCGACGGCTGCGCAGCGAGGACGTGCTGGCGACTCTCGCCGAGTTGTTCGTCACACGGGGGCCGCCGGCGCACATACGGTCAGACAATGGCCCTGAATTTATCGCCAATGCCGTGCAGCAATGGCTGGCGAAGATCGGCGTGAAAACGCTCTACATTACACCCGGCAGCCCATGGGAAAATGGCTACTGTGAGTCCTTCAACGGCTCGATGCGTGATGAGCTCTTGAACGGGGAGATCTTCTACACCTTGGCCGAGGCGAAGATCCTGATCGAGGCCTGGCGGCGGCACTACAACACCGTCAGGCCTCATAGTTCGCTGGGGTATCGACCGCCGGCCCCGGAGACGGCGACGGCGCCATGGCTGCCCTCCGGTTCCGCTACGCTGCACCTACGGCCAGCCATGGCGCCGGAGGCAATCTTACACTAACAAACAACCCGGACCACTCGGTGGGGGCCGGTCAATGTCGGCACAGGTATGAACATCGCCCTCTGCTGACCTGGTACACGATGACCAAGACCAGCTCATGCTACCGGGCGTGTGGCCAGGTGTTGCGTGTGCGGTAACAACGACGTTGCCCAGCCGGATTCGCTGCCCATCACGTACTACAGTCACACGGCTGACAGATGGATAGGTGAATAGCGACGAGCGCTGCGGATCCTCGGCGCCGCTGCGTCCGGCGCGCAGCACCGGGGCGGCGGCAGCACTGGCCATCACTTTTGCCCCGCTGGCGCTGGCCAGAGCTGCTATTCCTCCGGCATGGTCATAATGCGGTTCGGTGCTGAGGATGTATTTTACATCCTGAATGCTGAAGCCTGCCGATTTAAGACTTGCCTCAACAAGTGGGGCGGCTTGTGGAAGTCCGGCATCGATCAGGATTAGTCCATCATCGGTGACAATCATCACCACATTCAAATGCGTGAAACCTACCAGCCAAGTCGAACCGAAGATATTGATCGGCCCGGCAGGCACAAGCCAGCGAGGGGCGAGATCCACTGCAATAGGCCGAGTAAGAGCGTCGACTGCGCGCAAAGCTGGCGGATTTGCATCTGCGCTTCGCGCAGCAGAACTTGCCGTCAAGGCGAGCGCAGAAATCGCGCCCATCCTGGCAAAGCATCTGAAGCTAGCCATCAAAGGGTGATGAAGTGGCATCGCGCTGGCCCGTCCGTAGAATGCGCGCGGGACGAATGCCTCCGCATGATACGCATCTCGTGCGTATGACTTTCTGTGGTGTGTGAACGAAGCGTTTCTTGTTATTGCCCGAGCGGTGGCCAAACACCAGACGCGGGTCAGCGTTGGGCATTACGCACGAACCGCAGCAATTTCACAAGCTCAGGATTGGACGAACCTGGGTTTGCTCAGACATGACGAAGGACAGCTTCCAAGTGATGGACATTAGCCGCTGTCCGACGACAATGGGCGTCTTGCTGCCAAGCAGCTATCAAACTTGCGAACGACCGGAAATGTCAGGAGCGGAGGTTCGAAGGTCCGGGTCGGAAAGTCGTCTTTTGGTCGTACAGCCGCCGAGAAAGCGGACCTTCCGCACCTAGGCAGTGAAAATTAGCTGCTGAGAGTCCGACAAGGGTCGATGCCGCAGACACGCTTCCAATAGGTATTGGTAATCCGCCCCCAGAGTGATCGATGCCTGCTCGGGGAACGTGATTGGCTAGGGACCAGTTCAGCGTGACTGGATGATCTCGATCAACCTCTGGGCGACTGCACTGGATTGGGGGACCTGCTGGAGTGCGGTAAGACGTTGTAACAGTGGTGGCATATCGACGAAGGCTGACAGATTGCGAAACCGAAGAACTTCGCGCCTGGCGGCGAGATTTGGCGCGTTCTCGTCCACGAGCATTCCCAGCGTTGCGAGCATCGCTTCGTCCGTTTCCAGTAGCGGAGCGAGCATGTTACTCGGACCCTCCGGCTCGCCGCCCTGCTTCCAGGCGAACAATATCGATACAGGGTCCGCGCAAGCGACAATCGCATCCCAACCCAGCGGGCGATATCTCGCCAGCATCCGATCGGTGACTAGGTCCAATTCCTCTTCGTGAAGGAGCCGAACCTCGACAGATTTCGCGCGCCCTCGATCGACACGTCCATGATCAAAGGTCTCTCTACGAAATACGTCGGTGAGCCAGTCCAGGGCTTTGCCGTTACCGAACATATTCATGACCACGACCATTCGATCCGGCTGATCTGCGAGAAGGACAGGCAGCATGTCCTGCGCCCGCTCGAACATCGTATTCGAAAGTCCGAAATGAGAGGGGCGCGCGGGATAGAGCTCGTCCATACCGTTTGCGAAGGCGAGGAGCAGGTTGGCGCTCATGCCGGCATCGAGATCGCCGTAGATCCCGGCGCTGAGCCTAGCGAGCAGCAGATCGCCTTTTGTCAATGATCCGGAAGCTGCCTGTGCGTGGAACTGCTTCAATACTTCGATGGTAGCATCTGCACTCTCGCGCGCGGCGGCGATGAATGCCGCGACCTCGCTTTCTAAAAGAAGGTGGGCCGGTCCGCCAAGTGCGAAATAGAGACGATAGTGGTCTGGACTAGCGAGCCGCTTCCCGCGGATCGCGGCATCGCGATCACGAGCCTCGACATGCCTGTGAAGGACGAACGGGTCACCATCAGACCGGTGTGTTTGCGCCAGCCCGGGCAGTTGTGCGGCAAAATAGTGCCGGTACATCGTTGCGGCGAAGCAGCCCTCCGGAACCGTGGCGAGCAGTTCGGCGGTACGAGCTCGCAGCTCTTCCTGCGCGATGCGTCCATTCTCCAGCGAGATCAGCGCAGCCTCGGTGCAATATTGCTCTACCCAGCGATACAGCCGCGGGTTCCCACCCTTTATGAGTTGGAGCCAAACGAGGTCGGCGAGGTCGGCTCCGGCATCGCGTAGCGGCGGCCACAGGAACCGCACCGCGTCGAGGGTTCTTACGACCGCGCGCGGCGTCTGCAGCTGCCTTGCGCCTTCGTATGCGATAACAGTGCGCAATCGCTGCCGTTGATCCTGGTCTGTGACCGAGGCTATCTTTTCAAGCTCATCGGCCAGCCAGTGTTGCAGGTGCAGAGCTTCGGGCTTGGGAACCATGGTGCTGACCTGAACGATCTTTTCTAGATAGGCGTGGCCGTCGTTGATCCCTGCAGCCGTCTCAAGTCCTTGCGCCAGTACGTCGCTATCATAGCATAGAAGGTAAATGATGGTGGGCAGGTCCACGACCGAGCGGACAAGCCGCAGTATCTCGATCACCTCGGCTGGTTCGAGCCGGTCGACATCATCAATGGTGACGACAATCCGGCGGCCCAGGTCGCGAAGAGCTGCGATTAGCTTCTCCTTGCGGTCGGAAAGGGTCGTGGGCTCGCGCTTGCTGCACACCTTGTCCAGCGATGAGAGGAGTTTCCCGAGCCATTTGATCCATGTTTGGCCGCTGGCATCACCTACAACCTCGATGGCCTGCCCGGCCCGGCTTACGCCGCTCATGAAGGAGCGCATCGCTTCGGCGGCGACTTTGGCCCGGGTTACTGTTAGGCGTGTAGCGTCGCCCTTGCCCAGTGCAAGCTGGTCGAGCTCGGCCGAAATGTCGTTGAAGAGGCTTGTTATGAGCGCGTCGCGCTGTCCAACCAGCCACGGCTTGAACCGGACGATGCTGGGGGCTTTGCCCGGCGGCAAGGTAGCAAGTTCCTGTTCGACCATGAAAAGCAGGCTCGATTTTCCCGAACCCCACTTCCCGTCGATACCGATCACGAGGCCGTCATTGGAAGCATCGTCGACAAGCGAAGTCGCAAGTCGACGCGCCACTCCGCTGAAACCCAGCTTGTCGACGTCGTCTGGTCCGAGGGCGCGGTCGCCCCTAATGGCCAAAGAACTTGTACATGCGGACAATTTTGTTGCTCCGATGGAAAGGCTAGAGGGACACCCAGATAATCCCCTCGAGATGGTTGGTATACGATACAGGCGCCGCGTTGCCGACGCGATCGGCGGGCGAATGACCGCTAGATGTCGATCCCGCCGTTCCTTCAGCGAGCAAAGAACGACCGGGCCTGGTCGAGTCCGGAACAAAGAATTTTCGCGTGAATGTCGTGTAAGACGTGTCCGGTTAGGCCGCGTTTCTGAGGCGAGTGCCGGACGAGCCTCAGGTCCCAGCAGCTTCCACCGTCTGGACCGCAATGAAGCGCGCAAGCGGTATTTCGGCGAGAGGACGCTGCGTCGCCATCTCACGAGCGACGAGCGCCATTTCGATCCATTGCGGATCGTCGCCCTCACCTCGCTGCGCGAACGCACTCCAGGCGGCAACGCTGGCCCAAAACGCGCGCTTGGGTTCCAGCACCGTCTCGATAATCGCGGCGATGCGGTCCTCGATCTTGCGCTTCCCTTTGATCGCCAATGTGACGTCGTCGCCATTCTCAAACCAGGACTCAAGTTGAGGGTTGGTTGCGAACCATCGGCCGGAGGCGCGCACGGCCCTCTCAACCGCCCTGGAATTGCTCGCTGCCTCGTCCACGCCCTCGAGCATCGAGGCAACAAGATCATGCACCGATACAGGCTTGGGCGCTACATCCGAGAGCCCGATAAGCGTGATAGCCTGTACGAGACCAAACGGGGGCGGCGAACTGGCCGAGCCATCCGCAAGGGCGCTGCTCAGGAGCAGCGCAGTATCCTCGGCCGTCGCTTCATGGAGCGACATCTCCGACGCGATGTGGCCGAGCATGTCTTCGATCTCAGGCCTGCTTAGCGAGCCCGCTACCCAGGCGTCGCGCACACCGTGCCCCTGCTTGACCAGAATCGAAACCAGCGCGTTCTTTCTGCCCTGCTTGATAGATGCGAATATGCTTTGGGCCCCTGCCCCATCCCGCTCGGATATCAAGAGCTCCCTGACCTGGATCGCGAGGCGCTTTTCGGACACCGATCTAACAACGCGCGCGGCTTTGATGATCGCATCGATCGCGCGGCGCCGATCTTCGGCCACCCAGTTCCGGATCAGCATAAGGTACGTAGCCGACGCTGCCGATACCAGCCCGCGGCCGGCGGTCTCTTCAATCATGGAGGCTAACGGAGCCGCGATCGCGGGTTCTGCAAGAAGCCACCCGATCGCAGCCTCGCGCAGACTGGACTCTTCGGCGAGGACAAGACCTTCCAAGAGACTAAGTTGCAGCCCGGCAGGCATGGCTGCCGTCAATTCGGCGAACTGGCTGTGGACCAGGAACGGATCGCCCTCACAGGCTTTCACCAGGTCCTTCAACATCTCGTCAACATCGGGCGGCGGGAGATTGCGCTGGCTGGCTCCGGTCTGGATCATCGTGTGATCCATTGCGCTGCGTATATCGCCCCCCACCTCGACGCCGGCCCGCGAGAACGCCGAGACAAGCGCCAGCGCTGCCGTCGCCGCGAGCTTGCCGGTACGGATTTGCTGAGCGATCGCGGTCCTGACGTTCTCTATGGCCATGGTCGCATGACCGCTTCCCGCATCGCTTCGCTGCCGCAGCTGCTCGAGAGTGTTGCCAAGCATGAAGGAATAAGCGTGATGCATCATCGCGTCAGGCCGCTTCTTGCGCCCTTCGGCGCCCGCGAGGTCAACGATGAGCAGCAGGGCTTCGGGCTGCTCCGCCAGCATATCTGCGATGCTGTGTGCGCCGGGCGACAATGCCCCCGAGCGGATATCGTCGCGAACCATGCGCGCGATCTGTTGAATGGCGGCACGTGGCGTCACGATTGATGCTCCTTTCTCGCAGGGGATTGGGCCATCGGTACAACTGTCGGCGGGGCGACGACAATCCCATTTTGCCACGCCCGGAATATCAAGGTTGGCTCGATGAAGGGCAAAGAGCACGTTCGTGCACGCATCAGCGCCGCAAGGGCGCTGCTGCGAGGCGCACCCGCAAGGGGATGCGCTGGCGCGTCGGCGGGCGCCGCGCTGAGTAGCGACTAGGCGCCGATCAGATCGTCATCTTCGAATGCCACGGGCACAGGCTGCCGGTGGCGCTTAGGCTTGACCTTGCGTACATTCACCGACGCGGCGCTGATCATGTTCTTGATGTGCGCGGCGTAATGCTTCTGGATCATCTCGACGCTGGTACGGCAGTTTCGCGCGACTGCGTAGACGTCGGCGCCTTCCATGAGCCGCAAACAGATATACGTGTGGCGCAGCGAGTACGCGGTCCGCGCTTTTCCATCTCGATCAAATTTCAACTCCGCCCTGGCAAGCACACCGTTGAACAGCTTCACGTGATTGCCTGGGAAGACCTTGTCGGTCGGCTTCGGAAGCTGAGCCTCAGGTGCTTCAGGCGCCTCATCAATTCCGGCCCAGCGCCGTCGCTGCGCCGCGCGGCGACTTTCCCCTTGCACGGGCCTCGGACGATTGAGCAGCCGCTCATAGGGGCGCACGGCATTGGGCATACTTTTGCAGAAGCCCACCCCCCGCTTACCGCGAACCTCGATTTCCAAGATCTGCTGTCCCGTCTCATCGTCGATGACGATCTCAACATCGCGGTGCTCAAGGTTGGAGGCTTCATCGGGTCTCAGGCCGGTATTGGCCATGAACAGGACGTAGTCATGCACCTGCTGCGCGTTCCACGCAAAGTGCGCGTGGAACGGCTCCTTCGCGTAGGCCCCGGTGGCCTTATAGAGCTGCTTGTACTCGGCCGGACTGAACCAGGGCCGATGCTCCACCTTGCTCGAAGCGCGATAAGGACTGGAGATGTCGGGTAGGTGCGACAGCCAGCCATGGCTCACGGCGGTGCGCAGCACCTGGCGCAGCGTCACGATTTCGTTGTGAAGGGTTTTTCGGGCAGGCGGCTTATCCGAGACCGGGCGATTGCTCTTCGAATGCGGATTGGCGATGCCCCGCGAGGACATCCGGTGCACCCGGTACTCCTGCACTTTGCCGCCCGTGATCTCGGAGAGACCAAGGTCGCCAAAGAACGGCAGCAGATGCACGCGAAGGCGAATACCGTGTCCCTCCGTCCAGCGCTTGCTGCGCTGGCCCTCGGTGATGATCTCGTATTCACGCAGGAACTGTAACCGTCCGATTGTTACCGCGGTGGTTGGGCCTTGAAGCGCGTAGCGAGTTCGGGGTCGCCGACGAAGGCATCGAGAAAGCCGTGCCAGGTCTGGGTGGTGCGGCGTGCTTCTCGAAGCATATCTGACAATTTGTCGACGCCATCGTCGGTGAGCGCCGTAATGGTCTCATCGGGGCCAGTGTAAACGCTGATGATGCTGCCGTATGTCAGATTGTCGCCGCTCCAGATGATGGCTTGCAACAGCTCCACGTCCTCGCCGAGCATTTCGGCAGCATAGGCCAGTGTGTGCACATGGGTGATCGTGGCCATCAGGCTACCTCTGCCAACGGTACCAAGGGCACCCATTTCCAAGGCAGCAATTCCTCGATCCGGTTGATCTTGTGATCATGGATACGGCCGAGCACGTCGGCGAGATAAGCCTGCGGATCAAGACCGTTCATCTTGGAACTTTCAATAAGCGTCATGGCTCGCGCCAGTGTTTCAGCGCCTGCTTCGGAGCCGGCGAAGAGCCAGTTGCGTCTTCCTAGACCAATAGGTCTGACGGCTCGCTCAGCGGCATTGTTATCGATGGCGACGCGTCCGTCTTCGATGAACAGTGAGAAGGCCTGCCAGCGACCCAAGCCATACCTAATGGCGCTGGCCAAGTCGCCCTTGACGGGGATGCGGGTGAGTTGCTGCTCGGCCCAGGCGCGCAACGCCTCGAGTTTGGGTTTGCTATGCTCCTGGCGGACGGCACGCCGAACATCGGCAGGTTTCCCGACAATTTCGCGTTCAATGTCGTACAGCTGGCCGATGCGATCGAGGGCTTCTCGCGCTATCGGGGATTTGTTCGCTTTCCAGATGTCGTGGAAGTCACGCCGCCAATGGGCGAAGCAGGCAGCTTCCCGGAAGCGCGGTTCGCCGTCCGCGCCGGGCTGATAGAGCTTCGCATATCCCTTGTAGGCGTCGGCCTGGAGAATGCCGCTCGCATTGCAAAGGTGGTTTTGCACGTGCTCCGCCTTCCAGTTGGGGGCAAAGCGATAGACCACACCCGGCGGTGCCGGCCCGTTCCACGGGCGCTGATCGCAGACATAACCCCAGATCCTGCCTTGCTTCACGCCCTTGCCGAGCCCCTTGGCCCGCCTTGTGTGATCCAGCACCTGGATCGGTGTATCATCGGCGTGGATGACGGTGCTGGCCAGGACCGATGCCTCAATACGCTCGATCAAGGGCTGCAGGCTTCGCATCGCCTTGCCGCACCAGTCAGCCAGCGTGCTGCGGGGAATGTCAGCGCCCATGCGGGCAAGGATTTCGTTCTGCCGGTACAGCGGCAAGTGATCGTCGAACTTTGAGACGAGCACGTAGGCAAGCAGGCTGCTTCCGGCCATGCTGCCGGGGATCGGGCGGCTCGGAGCCGGCACCTGCACCATTTTCTCACAGCAGCGGCAGGACTTCTTCGGCCGCGCGACCTCGATCACCTTCAGCTTGGCGGTAATCATTTCGATGATTTCGCTCACGTCCTCGCCGACGAGGCGTAACTCGCCCCCGCAATCGGGACAAGCGCTGCCCGGGTCGAGTTCTTTTCGCTCGCGCGGGGTGTCAGGCGCAACGCGCGGGCGCCGGGCCATGGCCCGTGCACTGTCTACGTGCGCAGTGGCCTCATCCTCTTCGACATCACTCGGCGAAGCGACGGTTTGTGCCGCGGCGACCAGAATGTCCTCTAGGGCCAGTTCCAGCTGCTCGATCTCGCGTTCGATCTTTTCCGAGGATTTGCCGAAGGCCTGTTTCTTCAGTTTGGCAATGCGCAGACGCAGGGCCTGAACCACCAGATCATGTGCACGGACCGTTGCCGCCAGCTTCGCGTTTTCCGCCTGCAAGTCGGCGATTATCGCCTTCAGCAAAGCTGGGTCTTCGGGAAGATTTTGCGCCGCGCTCAGCATGATCCCGCTTACCAGCCAAGGGCAGGAATATCCATGAAAACAGGTAGATTCAAAAACAAAAATCAGCCCACATGGGCAGGCGGCGCGCCCCAATTTGGGCGCCTCCAGTCGATGCCTTCCCAAAGCATCGCGAGTTGTGCCGACGTCAGCCGCGCCGTCCCGTCTGCAGCGGAAGGCCAAGGAAAACGGCCACGCTGCAAGACCTTGTAGTACAGGCAAAATCCCTGCCCATCCCAGTACAGGAGCTTCACCCTGTCGCCGCGACGTCCTCGAAAAGCGAACACCGCGCCGCTTGTCGGTTTCTGTCGCAGCACCGTCTGGGCCAGCTGACCAAGACCAGAGATGCCTTTGCGCATATCAGTGACGCCGCAGGCCAAGTAAACCCGCACGCCAGTTCCCGGCCCTATCACGCCGCCTCCACGCAGCGGATGAGCCGTGTCAGGGAGATGATCTCGATGTCGCTTCCAAAGCGCAAAGTCCGGCCTTTCGTCAGGCGCAGCTCAACCATGGACGTCGCGCCTGGGCCAGGGTTGTAGGCAACTTC